>JBNPEB010000012.1:0-122457 GCA_051117335.1 Elainellaceae cyanobacterium | reverse complement strand
ACCAGCCTTGCAGGAGTTCTAGCCTGTTCATTGGTAGCCTTATACCAATTCTCGATTTTGGATTTGTGATTTTGGATTGACGGCCACCAGCCTTGCAGGAGTTCTAGCCTGTTCATTGGTAGCCTTATACCAATTCTCGATTTTGGATTTGTGATTTTGGATTGACGGCCACCAGCCTTGCAGGAGTTCTAGCCTGTTCATTGGTAGCCTTACTTTGAAGAATTGGGGCAAGCTACGCGAATTCATCCTAGAACTGTCTTTGCATGACAACAGCTATAAAAAAGCCCGCAAGTCACCTTGCAGGCATTCACCTGTTTTGGCGTATCTAATACCAATTCTTCAAGCGATACGTGTAGGATTGGCAAAGCGCAGCGTGCCCATGCAATGCTGTTTTCAGTTAATCTTGAATGGAAGGCAGAGAGCGATCGCCCTCCAAGTCTTCCAGTTTTAAACTCTTGCATTCAAGACTTGTGCTGCCGTCAACTTGAATTCAGGGAAGAGCGGGGAAATAATCCGTTCGGCATTTTGATACATCTGCTCCTCATATAATCCATCGATCCATTCTAAGACGGTTACTTTGGCGGCGATCGGATCTACGATCCAATATTCAGGGATATGACGGGCAGCGTATTCACTACGCTTGTGGCGATAATCGCGATTCTCTTGTTTGGGGCTGACGACTTCGACAACAAGTGCTGGAGGCGGCATGTCATGAGTCAGCAATGCTTGCGTTTGTCCTGCAATTGCAGTGGCGGATTCCTCAGAGTGAATCATCAAGTCTGGTTCTCTGGCGGTTGCCTTTGCGCCTGCAACTGCAATTTGGTGACGAAGACCCAACCGATTGTAGGGAATGCCAATCTGGAGAAAGGTAGCAATCAGAAACGCGACTATCTGAGTGTTCAACGTGCTTTCGGGGGGCATTGCGATGAGTACCCCATCTACCAATTCATAGCGGGTATCGGTGCCATCATCGTAGTTTAGATAGTCCTCCAGTGTCATGCTCGATCGGATTGCAACCACTGCGAGCCTCCTTAGTTTTCTTCAGGATATCGTTATTGCTGGAGTAATCGGGAGATGCGGGCAAGATGTGGTTCGAGTGAGGGTTGCATTTGGTCGAGGTGTAGTTGTAGCCCTCGCTAAGTTAGCAAGGGCTTTTCTTTGGCCGTTACGTATTCAACCCCCTGACGCGTTTGGTGAGAATCCGCATCACTTCATTGGGATTCACCGTGGGCAACGGCTTTGACCATTCACCCGGTTCGGCATAGTCGAGTTGAAACATCTGCATGATGTGATGGTTCACAACGGTAAGTGACCCTACTGCAATGATACGTAGGGTATGGCGATCGCCATCAGGACGCGATGAGCTGTCCGCCCCACCGGGCGGGTTGGGTGGATAAACCATGAAGTACGCTCCTTTTTTGTTGGATAAGGAGCGCTCAAACAAACACGCCACCTCGATTTTCTGCATGGCAAAGCGGGATGGCGATAGGAGCTAAAATGCCTAAAGCCTCCGATTCTGAGTAGACAGAGTCGCGGGGTTAGCTCTCTAGTTGTGTTTCCGGCACTTCTAGGGAGCGCTGCGCTGTTTGAGCGCTTAAGGGCAAAGAATAGTGTATTCGTGAAAGAAATACAAACGTACTTTGGCTCATTAGAGAGATTTAATAGAATTGTGGAGCGATCGCTGGTTAGATTGAGGGAAGTTTGAAGGGGCGATCGCACTAAGAGAACACTCGCTCACCTCCGTAACGAATTTGAAAATATGCAGAAAGATTCTGGCTATTCAGCTTAAGCCGCTTATTATGCGGAAATAATCTTCATAAGTAGTAAATTTGGGGTGTTATGCCGAATCATTCTGCCTATCTACCTAAGTTGGGATCTTAGGCGGAAAATTTCAGTCTATTAATAGTTATGCGGCTTCCCGTTATCGGTAAGGGCTGTGCGTTAAGGTGATCGGAGGGACTTTTGATGTTAGGTTGATGCTGTTTGAAGGTACTCGAATATCAGCTACATCTTGAATACAACACAAAGATGAGTGGTCTAGTTTTTGCCTCAGCTTGTCAACTTGCTCAGATGATCCGCGAGCACCAAGTTTCTGCGGTTGAAGTTCTTGATGCTTATTTTGCTCAAATTGCCAAGCACAACTCAAAATTGAATGCGATTTGCACATTGAACATAGATAATGCCCGAAGTCAAGCCGAGCAAGCAGATGTAGCCTTACTTCAAGGGGAAAATTGGGGTGCTTTACATGGCGTTCCGATTACCGTTAAAGATTTATTTGAAACCTCTGGGCTACGAACAACAGCAGGTGCAGCGTCGCTCAAAGACTACATTCCACAACAGGATGCGACTGCCGTGAGTCGTCTTCGTTCAGCGGGTGCGATTTTGCTTGGGAAAACAAATGTGGGCGATTTGGCAGGTGGGTATCAAGGACTCAATGATGTGTTTCCTCGCGCGAATAATCCTTGGAACCTTGGCCACACGCCGGGTGGTACTTCTAGTGGGGGGGCAGCAGCGATCGCAGCAGGTCTATCTGCACTCGACCTCTGCTCCGATTTTGGCGGGTCAATTCGTCAACCGGCTCATTTCTGCGGCATCTATGGCTTCAAGCCAACGGATCGCCGAGTCCCTACCACAGGACATATCCCTGAAGTTCCCGGTGCACCTCGCGGTTTACGTCAAATGCTGACGGTCGGTGGATTAGCGCGCTCGGTAGAAGATTTGAGCCTCTGCTTAAACTTGATTGCAGGGGCTGATCCGACTCAACCCGAAATTCCTCCCGTTTCGCTTGATCGCCCCACAAGGCAACCTCTTCAGAACCGCCGGATTGCCTGGGCAGAGGAATGGTCGCCGTATCCTGTTGCCGCAGAGATTAAATTAGCGCTGCGATCGGCAACCACAAAACTGACGCAGGCAGGAATCTCTCTTAAGCAGTATGCTCCCAATTTTGATTTTCCTACGTTATGGCAAACCTACTACGAGCTTGCAGCTTATAATTTGATCTATACCCAATCCCTAACGGCTGCTGATATTCGGAAAAATCTGGCGTTTTTATTTCGAGAGGGTACGCAAGGCGATCGCAACTTTCGCAAGCTGGGCAGTGTCCCCGGCATTGGCTTGCCCATCTCTTTAAATCCGACCTTAAAGGGCTATTTTGAAACACTAACAGAGCGAGATCGCTTAATCACTGAGATGGATACAGCATTCACCAAATGGGATGCTTGGCTATATCCTGTCGCAATGACCCCCGCCTTTACCCATCGGGAACGCGGTGCAGCCATTCAAGTGGACGGTCATAGCGTGCCATACTCTATGGCATCGGGTGCTTACGTTGTGCCATTCAACCTCACAGGACATCCAGTGGTTGTTATTCCAATTGGACGTACTCAAGACGGATTGCCAATTGGGATGCAGATCGTGGGTAAGCGTTGGCAAGACATGGAGTTATTAGCGATCTCTCAGGAGATTGATCAGATTGTCGATGGATTTCAACGCCCTTTTGATTACTGACGATATGATCAGGTGCGAGTGAAGCGTTCTACTAACTACCACATTATGAATTACCAAGACATCATCACAATTGAGCCTGGAAAACGCAGTGGTAAGCCATGTATTCGAGGAATGCGAATCACTGTTTATGACATCCTGGAATATCTAGCAGGTGGGATGACTGAAGCAGAAATACTGGAGGATTTTTCTGAACTTACTTCAGAAGACATCAAAGCTTGTCTTGCTTTTGCAGCCGACCGTGAGAAAAAGCTATTTGTGGTATCGCTGTGAAACTGCTCTTGGATGAAAACCTTTCAGATCGGATTGTTTCTAGGATTATCGATCTGTATCCTGACTCTGAGCATGTCAAAACCTTGGCGCTTACGAATACTGATGATGGCATTATTTGGGAATACGCCAAGGCGAATGATTTTGTCATTGTTTCCAAAGATTCTGACTTCCATCAGCGCAGTTTACTTTATGGTCATCCACCCAAGTTTGTTTATCTTCGGATTGGTAACAGTCCAACATCAAAGATTGTTCAGATTTTGAGAGATAACTTTGGCACGATCAGGCAGTTTGGAGATAGAGAATCGGAAAGTATTTTAGTGTTGACATAGTACGAAGCCGCCGCATAATCGGGATAGGGAGAATCCTCACGAATCCCCCCTCCCACACCACCCATCGTGCGGCTCCGCAATGGGCGGTTCTCAACCTAACTGCTAGACAAATTAGCAGACTTCTCCTCGTAACCCTGGACTTTCATCCAGAGGTCGCGAATTGATAGCAGTCCCTGTTGTGCTAACCACTCATTGGTCATCCCCGTCTGCGTCGCCAACGTCCGCGACAACCGCCAATATCCCTTCCGGCTCAGGCCAGTGGAGAAGGCATGTTGCCTCGGGGTTCCGAGCTTTAACAGGTTGCTGATGCGAGTCCTGGGCCTGCGCCACTGTTTCCAATAGCGCATCCGTTCGCGTCAGCGTTGCGAAGCATTATTCGTCGCCTCAACCACCCATCTAACTCAGGAATTGGCCCATACAATTGAGAAATGCCAAAGTAGCCCATCCATCCCCGTAGATAAAGGCTTATCCGTTTGAGCCGGTATTCCATCGATACTCGCCATCGCCGCGAAGTTAGACCCCGCAGCCGATGCTTGAAGTCTTGGAACGCTTGCTCAGACCAAACAATCCGGATTCCCTGGAACGTAAATCCCAAGTACTCCAAACGCTCAATCCGGCAGACCCGACTTTTCGGCGCATTCACCTTCAGTCGCAACACCTGGCTTAGATAGCGAGTCACACTCGCCTATTGCTTCGCAACGCTGACGCGAACACCCGCCTACCCGCTCGGGCTGATTTGACCAAAATGACCACATCATCCACGTAGCGGGCAAAGCGATGACCCCGGCGCTCCAGCTCTTGGTCAAGCTCATCCAACAGGATGTTGGCCAGCAGCGGTGATAGGGGCGACCCTTGCGGGGTTCCCCAGTCCGTTGCATGAACCACTCCCTTGACCATCACCCCGGCACGCAGATATCGACCTATCAAGCTCAGCAAGGTTTTATCCCGCACTTTGCGCGACACCCTCGCCATCAGGACATCATGGTTCACCGTGTCGAAGAACTTTTCCAAGTCCAAATCAACAACTCCCCGATACCCCTGCTTGACGTACTCCTTTACCTGCTTAATCGCACCGTGGGCGCTGCGTTTCGGACGGCAGCCAAAGCTGGACTCGGAAAACTCCGGGTCAAACAGTGGCGTTAGCACCTGCGAGATGGCTTGCTGAATCACCCGGTCTAAGACCGTGGGGACTCCCAGCAGGCGCTCTCGCTTCCCTCCAGGCTTGGGGATTGACACCCGCCGCACAGGGGTCGGTTGGTAACTGCCGTCTCGCAAGGCTTGGCGAATCTCGTCCCAGTGAAGCTGAGCATAGGCGGGAAAGTCGGCCAAAGTCATCCCGTCAATTCCGGGCGCTCCTTCGTTTGACTTCACCTGCTTCCACGCCAGTCCGCTTCTCCCCCGGACGGGTTCAGCAAAACGTCTGAGTTTGTCATGGCTCCTCCTTTGATTCGGTTAAGTTCGGCCCTTCACCCTGTCCGGCCCATTACAGACTGGCGTTTGGCTACTATGACCTCGGCTGACTTCTGCCCTATTCAACGCTTGTTGCCAAACGCTGGGCCTACCTCAAGACCTTAGGGTTCTGTGGCGTCCTGGTCGTTTCCCACCAGACCTCAGTCAGACTCCCTTAGCCTTGATGAATGCCATAAGGACAGACCTCCCCAGATAAGACCGTGAACTGTCGATGCGCAACCGCGTCATTTACCGTATCCCCTGAACCATAGGGCTTCGTTGTGTTGTGCCAACTCGCCCCAGGAACTCGGCCTTCTATGACGTTTCTGTATTGCTTCGCAACGCTGACGCGAACGTCGGCTCGCACTTTTGCCGCTGGCTTCCTAAGCCTTCGGCAGGCTTCGCCAACAGACCCTCCCTCACGGGAACGCCCTTGCCTTAGGCTAGTGGTTGTCCATCTCTCGGCTCCAATTAATACGAGCATTTGGATGGCTGGTTCTCCCACAGGGGACTTTCACCCCATTAGCTCACGCCCATTCTGGGCGTACACAATTCAAATGCACCCGACCGTATCAAGGTGGTTGGTTAAGTTCGAGAGTTTACTAGCGGCGGGTGAAGCGGAACGTTAGCTGGCTTTATTCAAAGTCGTTGCACTCCTCCAGCAAAGTTGTGCGGCAGGATAAAGGCGAGTTTTAGGATGTTCAAACGGTGTAAGAACCCAGCCGAAAGAACTCTAAAATGAAGGGTAAGCGCGTGAGGGCAACTCAATGCAAATCACCCTGAACCTACCCGATAGCCTCAGGCAGACCGATACCTTTAACCAGAGCGACTGGCTTCGGGAGATTGCCATTGCCCTGTTTCAGCAAGAGCGAATTTCCCTCAGTCGTGCCAGCAAAATTGCCGGGATCGAGCTCATGGACTTTCAGAAGCTGCTGGCCGATCGCGGCATTTGTGTTCACTATGATGTAGAAGACTTTGAGCAGGATGTTCAACACCTGCGCGATCGGGGTTGGCTGTGATTGTTGTCAGCGATACATCCGCACTCTCTAATCTGGCCCTTGTCGAACACCTCTGGTTGCTAGAAGCGATTTACCAAACCGTGATTATTCCAGAGGTTGTTGCCAGCGAACTAATAGCAGCCAGCAATTCCACCATTTCAGCCATTCCCAAATTGAGTTGGATTCAAACCCAGATCCTTGCCAATGCCCAACTCGCCAACCAACTACAACGAGAACGGGGACTCGATGCTGGCGAAGCCAATGCTATTGCTCTGGCATTGGAGTTGCAAGCCGATGACCTGCTTATTGATGAACGATTGGGACGGCAAGAAGCCCTTCGACTTGGTCTTTCTATCATTGGTATTTTGGGCATTTTGCTCGTAGCTAAACAAAGAAGGCTAATCCCTCAAGTTCAACCTGTGATGGATGCTTTGATCGACAGCGCTGGTTTTCGTGTCAGTACCCAACTGTACCAGCGTATCTTAGCCCTCGCTCAGGAATCTGAGTCGAGAAAAGGCTAAAGAGTCGGCGTAAAAAGCCAGCTAACACTGCGTTGGTGCGGCAGAATAAAAGGTTGTCGATGAAAGTTAAAAACTGTCTGCCGCCGCACAACTTCACCGTTAAGTGTACTAAACATCAGTAATATATGACAGGAATTAGGCATCACATACTACCGAGATTTTTGCTTAAGGGATTTGCTAGTCAAATCAATGGCACAAAGGTATTTACTTGGGTATATAGAAAAAATAGTAGGACTTTTGAAGCTAGTACTAAAGATGTCAGTGTCGAAAAATATTTTTATGGTAAGGATGGAGAAGCAAATGTTGATCCTGAAATTACAGAGTTGGAAATAGAATTTGCAGATCTGCTAACTGAGCTTAGAGAATGTTCAAGCAAAGAAGAGATAACTGATCCGAGAGTTGCAGAATTTATTACTCATCTATGTGTTCGTACAAAGCATCTTAGAGATTCGCTTCGTGAATCTACTGAGTTTTTGCTTGAAAGTCTCGATGAATATTTGTCGGATTTCAGAAATCTCAAAGGGAGCATGTCACCTTTGTAATCCGATGAGGCCATTAAGGTAAGCACACCGATGGGCAAGCACTTGAGGAACATTCTTCTCATTCCACTGCGCCCCAGAAATCTTGACCCTACGACCCACCTGCTTAATAGCTGATTCAACGGCTCCAGAGCCAATCGAGCAGATCTGCTCCTGTTGGTAGTAGTCATAGTTGACGATGCGGTGGCGATGCTTGCGCAGATAGTTGCAAAAGTTTCTCGCTTCCCGACGGTTGAGATCGTCAAACAGAGCGATCGTCGCATCCACGTCCTGGTAGCTGGCCATCACAATACCCTCGTCAGTCGCCACCGCCTTGTAGTCTTTCCAGACACAGGGCTCTCCCACCGCTGTTCTCAACCGGACTTTCCCGCCATCCACACTGACTTCCTTGAGAGACTCTTCCACCCTAGCGATGGCAAACGAGTGCCTTTGAACCAGGCGCTGTTGGGTCTTGGCGGCCACGTACACACCCGTCAGGTACTTCACATCATCCGCCGCTTGCGCGTAGGACACATTGGCGCTCACCCGCAGGCAGCAGTTCTCCAGGTAGGGACTGATTTGTCGATAGGCCGTGACCCCAAGCTGCTTAGCCTGCTGGTCGGTCATACTCAGCACGCCAAGGGTGCTCTTTAACGCTCGCTCTCGTCCTGTCGTCGTGCCGCTAACTGTGCGGATAAAAAACGCCCGAGTTCTGGGGCCACATGGGCTTGGATCTTCTCTCTCACCGTCAATTCAATGCCTTCGAGTGTCTGCATGGCAGCCGGGTCACTCTCCTCGTAGAGAAGTTCTGCAATCGCGTCAAGATGGCTTTGCAGTTGAGCCGCTTTGTCTGGAGTCATAGTAGAGTACCTCGGGTTGAGTGCCTCTATCTTCGGTCAAACGCCCACTCATTGCAAACCTGACATGCTCCCATGTTAGCTTGCCCTTGAGAATCAATTATATTTCAGGAGGCTTTTGCCAAAAAACTCAGAAGTTGGGGTATCACCTTCTCGTACGCATCTTCCTGGATATAGTGACCAGCATCTTCAATGGTCATAACTTCAGCATTTGGAAAATCTTGGAGCCAGAGATTTTGTAGAATATCTGGCCCAAAAGCTACATCTTTCATGGGCCAAGCAATAAATACTGGCTTATGAGAAAAAGCGGATAATAACTGGTCATGAATTACAGCGACAAAATCACTTATCCTACCATTGGGACCTGCCGGGATTTCTCGCGGGAATGTCAGAATAGCAGTACGCGAAGACCAAGTCGGATGAGGGGCCAAATAAGCTGCTTTTTCGCGATTCCCCAATCGTTGGGGATAAACCAAACCATCTTTGAACAAAAAGAATCTTACAAATGCATGAAGTCCCTTGACCATCACTTCACCAATAATCGGTGTCCGAAACAATCGAAGTGGTAGCGGTAGTGGCACCTTCCCTGAAGGCCGATGGACAAAGGTATTGAGCACAACGAGACTACTGACTCTGTCAGGATGCCGGGCAGCCCAAGTGAGCCCAATAGGGCCACCCCAATCCTGCACAATGATTGTCGCATCTCGCAAATTCAGGGATTCGAGCAACGCTTCACAGCGATCGCCATGACGGGGAATTTGATACAGCTTTGGGTCATCAGGCTTATCGGAACGACCGAAACCAAGATGATCAAGGGCAATCGCCCGATACCCTGCCTTGGTGATTGCCTCAATAAAATGCCGATACAAATATCCCCAGGTGGGATTACCATGCACCATCACAATGGGTCGGCCATTGCGTGGCCCCTCGTCAATGTAGTGCATCCGTCCATCAGCACTATCAAACCATCGTGGTTGGTAAGGCCAGGTACCTCCAAACGTCCAGTCCTGTTTAACCAAAGAGGGTCTAGTCATGGTCGTTTCTTCATGAATGTTGTCATTGCTTTTGACTATGCATTCTAGGCTTGCGAAAATGCAGTGTCATTAGAATAAAATGCAATCTATGCTTGCATCAGTGCAAACACATGAAGGAGTTCTTGATGAATTGGGCTGACCTCCAAGTCCTGCTAGCATTTCAGCGTGAGGGCACTCTGCAAAAAGCCGCGGCAAAACTAGGTGTAGACATCAGTACTGTCTCCCGCAGAATTCGTGCGCTTGAAACTGATTTAAGTTCCAAGCTGGTTGAAAATGTGAGCGGTCGCCTAGTGCTGACTGCCAATGGTGAACACGCCGTGCACGCAGCAGAAGTCATGGTAGAAGAATCTGACAATTTGCAACGTGTCATTAAAGGTGCAGAGAACGTGCTGTCTGGGGTATTGCGAGTGGCTATCTTAGATGCCCTGGTATTTTTTCATCAAGATCTTTTGCTATCATTCTCAGCTCGATACCCACATATCACCTTAGAATTGGTCTCCGGTACATCACGAGTGCATAGTCTGACTCGGCGGGAAGCAGATGTTGCTATTCGGGTTTCTAAGCAACCGGATGACACCTTGGTTGGGATGCGGGCGCTCCACACTGAATATGCAATTTATGCCCATCGTTCTGTTGCGGATAGACCACCTGATAACTGGGCTGCTCTTCCCTGGATTGGCTGGGATGCGGCCTCAAATGCTCGGATGATTGATGCTTGGATGGGAAAAAACGTACCGATTGAGCAAATTCGCTTCCGAGTAGACAGTGCGATCGCGCAATTCACCCTAGCTGAAGCTGGAGGTGGTGCTTGCATATTGCCTGTTGTCTATGCCGACTTAAGCGGTCAACTAGTGCGTTTGAGTGAGGTTCTTGATGGATTTGACACTGATATCTGGTTACTGACCCACCGTGACCTGAAACGAAACGGACGAGTTCAGGCTTTCCTTGAACACTTCTATAAGGGACTAGAACCATTACGAAACAACGGGCATAAATATTCGGAGGGCTAACTCGTAATTAGAGGGAAAGTTTCCACATAAGATCCCTATACGGGTAAATAGGTGGAAATATTTCCGCCTAAGATCCTGTTTTGGGTAGATAGGTGGAACAACGTCCGTCTAAGATCCCCATACGGATAAATAGGTGGAATGCTTCAGTATAGTCATCCCTCTGATGTGGCAGCACCTGATCGGCTCGGGGCGATCGCCAAGATTCCAAAACGGCTTAATTAGTGCTCAGAGATGCTTAATTACTGTTCTGAGTGGTTAATTTGGTGTTCTGAGTGGTTAATTTGGTGCTCTGAGTGGTTAATTTGGTACTCAGAGATGCTTAATTACTGTTCTGAGTGGTAATTTTGGTGTTCTGAGTGGTAAATTAGCAGATTTTAGATCCCTGGCTTCTGATTTAAGTCTTGCGACTATTCCCAAACGCCCCGATTGAGAAGCCGGGGGATCTGACTCCCACACAAGCTTCCACAAAGAAATTGAGTAATACGGTTGTTTTTACTAGCAACGTGCGGTATCCTCGGCTATCAAGCGCTCAAACATGAGCAGCGTCCCCCAGCAGTGGTAACGACACGTGCCGGGAGACTTACCCTCCAATCTGACAGCCCAGACGGAAGGCTACAGGCATTATGACACTCCTGTTAGCCATCCCGCTTTTGCAATGCAGACCGGAGAATGGCTTCTCGTTTGAGCGCTCCTTACAACTACTCAAAAGGAGTGTTTCATCATGGTAAATCCCAACGAACCGCCCGAGCGGTTTGACCCATCCTCATGCAACAACGACGATCGGGAAGTACTGCGCGTGATTGCCGTCGGTTCACTCAAAGCAGTAAACCATCACATCATGCAGATGTATCAACTCGGCTACGCTCAGCCCTACGAATGGTCAAAACCCATTCCCACCGTGAATCCGAACGAAGTGATGCAAATTCTCACAAAACGCATCATGGGCTTGAGCGATTAATCCAAGGCGGTGATGCCAAATGTCAGTAGGGCGATCGCCCCATACCTGTAAATCTGAACAGGAGGGGCGATCGCACAACAAGACCTAGCGAACATTGGCAATGCTTTCTACAGTTGGGAGAGAAAGTGAAAGATGCCCCAACTTTTCAGCCTTCGTGGATAAATAGCGAGCATTAAACGAATTAATATCTGTCACCAACGGAATGCGATCGACGACATTTAGCCCAAACCCTCTCAAGCCTGCAATCTTACGAGGATTGTTGGTAATCAGCCGAATGTTGCGAACACCAATATCACTCAAAATTTGCGCGCCGATGCCATAGTTTCGCAAATCAGGCTTAAATCCAAGTTTCTCATTCGCTTCAACCGTATCGAACCCCTTATCCTGCAATGAATAGGCTTTGAGTTTATTCACCAACCCAATGCCTCTGCCCTCCTGTCGAAGATACACCACAACGCCCTGTCCTTCCTGCTCGATCATTTGTAATGATGCATGAAGTTGCGCTCGACAATCGCATCGCAGAGAACCAAGGATATCCCCGGTCAAACATTCAGAATGCACGCGCACCATCAACGTCTGGTCATGAAACATAGCAGGATTACCTTTGACAATCGCAATATGGTCTGACTGATCGAGTACATTGCGATACGCATAGACATCAAATTGACCAAACTTCGTTGGCAGAACGGTTGCAGCTTCACGGTAAACCAATCGCTCGTGGTGTAAGCGATAGTTGATCAAATCCGCGATGCTAATCATCTTCAACTGGTGGAGTCGTGCATATTCAACGAGATTGGGCAAGCGCGCCATCGACCCGTTGCGATTCTGGATTTCGCAAATCAGCCCCGCTGGATATAGCCCTGCACATCGCACGAGATCAACAGCAGCTTCGGTATGTCCGGCTCTGACCAAAACTCCACCCTTCTTTGCTCGTAATGGAAAGACATGCCCCGGACGGCGTAAATCATTGGGCTGAGTTGCAGGGTTAATACAGGCTTGAACGGTTAGTGCTCGGTCTTTTGCCGAAATCCCGGTCTTTCCACCAAGTTCTTGAGAAGCATCAACACTGACGGTAAATGCAGTTTCATGGTCATCAGTATTATGCTGAACCATGTCTTTCAAATTGAGTTCATCGAGGCGAGAACCCTCCATTGCGAGACACAATAACCCCCGGGCATGAGTCGCCATGAAGTTAATCACTTGAGGCGTAACAAACTGAGCTGCACAAACTAAATCCCCTTCATTTTCTCGGTGTTCATCATCTACAACGACAACCATTCGTCCAGATTTTAATTCTGCTAACGCATCTGGAATTGAGCTAAAGAAATGACGATCGATTGAGAGTTGCTCAGGTGTGTTGGTCTGCATTCGTGGTTTCAAAAATAAGATGAATTAACGACCTAATTACAACTACTAATTACAACTATTAATCGACAGCTTAGCGATGACCAATATGACAAATCGTAATTCTCAATACATATTTAAGGCTGTGCTATTCCATTTTGGAATAAATGAGTTGAGTTGCTATCAAGTTCAGATTTCCAAATCGGAAAAACGCATGTCTTAGAACGTAATAGCTTCATCGGGCTATTTAAGGACGAGCTAAATATCGTTTTTTCTTAAAAAAATCGCCGATTTTTTACGGTATCGATTCGCGATTGGAATGACTTTCTTAAACGCTTTATTTCAAAAGAGAATATGGGGTTTAGTAAATTTAGCTACGGAATTTAATCGATTCGACTGGGATATTCCATAACGTGATAGCCGAATAAATGTTACGTATATCTGCATACAATGTCTAAAAAAATAGCTGTTAATGTTTACTTTCAAATCACCCAATAAAATAGTTTGTCACCTTCTTTTATGAAATTTGGGAGTAAAGAATGGCAGGTATTGAGTTAGTTGCAAATCCTTCTTTGGCTCCAAGCCAAGGGATAGCAATGTTATTTTTGCTTGGATTAATATCATTGGGGGTTGCCTTTTATGTAAAATCCAAGCTTGTTAAAAACACGCATGATTTCATCATTGCAGGACGTAAGTTAGGGTTTGGATTTGGTGTCGCCGGATTAATTTCAGTCTGGACATGGGCAATGGCAGTGATGATGTCCGCTGCGATGGCATACAACTTTGGATTGTCAGGATTATGGTGGTTTACAGTCCCGAATGGGCTTGCTGTGATTGCCGTGATTCCATTTGCCAAGCAACTTCGGGAGAAGATGCCCCATGGCTATACCATGGGTGAATTTGTAAGTTCACGCTTCGATGGCGCAAAGTTAGCGCGCATCGTGGTGACGGTGGGTTTAATTTTTGGTTCTCTCATTGAAATCATCATCAATTTGAAGGGCACCTCGTTGGTGATTTCTACAGTGTTTGGGATGAACCCAACAACCGTTGCTGTGATTGCGATCGCCATTGTGCTGATTTACAGCATGCTGGGTGGGCTGTGGGCATCGATGTCTACATCAACATTGACGACATTGTTTATTACCGTTCCTGCCTCGATTGTGATCATTTCAGTGTTACAGCATCTTGGGGGTGCTGCCCCTATTTGGGAAGAAGTATCTGCACGAGGTAGCGAACTATTATCGGTCACACGCGCAGATGTTCCAGCCGCCTTTGGAATTACCTTGGCATTGGGATTATTGACAGCAACATTAGCAGGTCAGTCCTTCTGGCAAGTCGTTTGGGGACTCAAGCCCAAAGAAGTAGGACGGACATTTCTTTGGGCAGGATCATGGTTCTACCCCATCCCGATTTGCTTGGGGCTTTTAGGGCTCATTGGAATCGCGCTCAATGTCGATTTGGCGACCGATCTGGGCAATGATGCTGCCGCAGTTGGGCCGTTTGTAATTTCTCATATCGGCTTACCCAACTGGCTGATCTATTCCTATGTCTTTGTGATTCTTTCTGCCTGTTATTCCACGATGGATGGAGCACTGGCATCTCTTAGTTCTATTGCCGCTGTGGATGTGATTAAACCTGTTTCACCCCAGGTTCAAGACCGCACTCTATTTGGTTTAACCAGGATTTCAATGCTGGTTGCAGCCGCAATTGCACTGATCGTCGTGCTATCAGGGATAGACTTCGTCACGATTGTATTAACGACCTATGCCATTCGCACCGCAATCTTAGTGCCGCTGATGCTCTCAATCTTCTGGCGCAAGATGACAGCAAATGGGTTTGTTTGGGGCACGATTGCGGCGATCGCCATTGGCATGCCGCTACGGATGGTCTTTGGTGAGCTAATCGGAACGCTTGCCATCTTAGGGATTAGCGCTGTCGTGCCGATCGTTCTCAGCGTTTCTAATACGCGTCCGTTTGATTACAGTTCGCTTAAGCGAGTTGAAGATATCTAGTCGTATGAGCTACTGGTTTTGGGCGATCGCGGCAGTAGTTTGAATATCTCATGCCAATTCTCGGTTTTTACTTTGAGGCGCGTCATACGACACATCGTGAAACGCATTATGAACCAGCTTCACCACACAGAGAGGTCAATTATGAAGACTCCAACACGTAACTCTTCCTTGAACGGGTTCCTCAAGCAAAGCAAATACTTCATCATCGGTGCTCTAGCAACGTTAACACCGCTTGCAATCCACTCCAAAGCCAATGCGGCTTCCCCCGCAGCTCTGGGAGGATTCATTTCACCCATCACAATTATTTTTCTCATCGTCGGGATTACAGTGTGTGTGTTTTATATCAAAGCAATGCTAACTGTTCTAAACGAAGCAGCCGATTCGTACACCGAAGTCGAAGATGATACGGATGGTTCCTATTATGCTTCCCCTGCATGGGGTGCGGCGCTGGCGGGAATTATCGCTGCGATCGTAATCTGGTCGTATGGCGTAAATCCTTCATTTTTCTATTTAGGGCCTGTACTGTCGATGCTCAGCCCGGTTGCAATTCTATATTGCATGATGCAAGATATCAAAAACTTTAAGCTGGCACACATGGACACGAAAAGTAAAGAGAAGCAAGCGGTTTCTGAGCTGATTGAACACTAACTAAACCTAAAAACCCGTGTTGGATGGAACCTGACTGACAAATCTATTGAACTATTGTCACGTTATCTTCTCCCAGCCCAAATCAACTACTGTTCGACTACTGTTCGACTCGATGAAACTCGAAGACATCACGCTTAACCATATCAAGATCCTAAAGACGGTCAATGATTGCCAGAGTTTTTCAAAAGCGGCTAAAAAACTAGGATATAGCCAAGCTTTAATCAGCAAGAAGGTTAAACAGCTAGAAGACTATTTTGGAACTCGCTTACTCACCCGATCTCCCGGATTAGTTTGTCTCACGAATAAGGGAAAAAAACTAGTTGCAAAGACCCACGGTTTTTTTGACGGGATGGAGAGCTTACAACAAGAATTTCAGGCATCATTTAACGGAGTTGGTGAAGAAATTGTTGTTGGCATTACTCCACTCCTTTCAGAAGCATGGTTTGAGAAATATACTCGCCGATTTAATATGTGCTTCCCCGGAAAGGACATCAAAAAGGAGGTTACATTATCCAATGAATTCTCACCGTCAGGGTCGTCGTCTCCTAATCTTCTGATCAACAATTCATCTGCCTATCGAGAGAGCCATCCTTGCAATCGGTTGCAAACCTATCGAATGCTTTTGATTGATTTCAATGTAGACACTGACGATCACAAGACAAGCACGGTTAGCGTAAAAGATATTGATTTTAGCAACGTTTTTCTTTTGGAAGAAGTCTACCGAGATTTACTGCGAAACCGATTTATTGACAAGGTCAATTTGAGTCGTGCTTCAACGTTTATTGGCTACACAGACGTAATTGAATCTGCGATCGCCCATCAAAAATCAACAATTCTTCCTGAATGCTGTTTGATTGATCTAAAAAAATACAAGCCCGTTTGCTACTCGACGGTTCGAGATACTAACGAGTATGGAATTTATATTCATGTGCCACTTCACAGCGAGTTGCTGGTGCTTGCAGAAGGACTCGTGAGAAGTTTTCGATTAGAGCAAGATATTTTGGAAGAGAGCTACACAACTAGCTTTCAAATAAGCGATTCTTCAACCAATGAAATTGGAACATTAAGACTAGGGATACAGCGAGATTCGATTGGTCAACTCATCGCTGGCCACGGCGTTAAATACATCTCTGAAATTCTTCGATCATCATCCCTAGACTATACAAGCCTTAAGAACCTTGAAATTAGTCGGGAATTTGAATTGCAGATCAGCCTGTTTACTTCTGGAGAACTGATGAATCGACAGATGAAAAAAGGAGAGCTGGATATCTGCGTTATGGATGATATTTCTCTCCTGAATAATGGCTCATTATTTTTTGATGATCTCAGCTTTGGGTCAAAATTAATCGGCATTGCATCCTACAATATTTTGGGTCAAGACATTAGTATTGTTTTACCCAAAACCTCTCATATCACATCGGTTCAAGAATTGAAAGGAACGCGAATTTCGACACCGTTTGGATCTAATTCTCATCGATTTATTATCAACTTACTTAATCTATGCGGGATTAATATTAATGCAGACTGCACCCTGATTGATGAAGATCCTCGGACTGCAAGCAATAGCTTAGCTACTGGCAGTATTGATGCTCACATCTGTTGTGAAACATTTGCAACTCTCCTAGAAGAATACAACTATTCCAGACGGCTGTATCAAGCTCAAGATTTCAACATTCGTCTTCCGTCTCTGAGAGGAATCGTGTGTCGATCGCAATTTATTCGAGATAATCCCAAGTATGTAATTGCCTATCTCCACAATTTGGCGATCGCCAATCATTGGTTCTTAACAAATCCAGTCGATGCCGCACATACCTTAAGTCGGTTAATTAATGTCAATTCTGCACAAGTCTTGAAATTTTTCTCATCAAACTTCGGCACTCGGATTGACCCTACTCTAAAACCTCAATGGTCATGGCTCCTCAAAACATTAAATCGACGATTGGAAGGAAACTATGGCATCTCAAAATTCGATGTTGATTTTTGGATTGATGACTATTTTCTTCGGCTGACCTACAACCTGCTCGGTCTCGATTATCACTTTCAGCAGGTGTCCTTTTCGAGCGAGTTATCAAACAGCTATTTCGTTGATGAGCAGTTCAGCAAATATATGGAAGTTTTGAATATGCAACTGGTTTCTTAAGCGTTCTAGTTTGCTCCGAATCGCCGTACTTCATCATTTTTATCAAACAGGGAGAATACATTATGCACGATATCGTGGCGATCGCTGGCAGCCCCTCTAGCTCCTCTCGATCATCAGCAGTATTAGAGTATTCAAAGCATATCCTAGTCAAGCAAGGATTCAAAGTTGAGTCGATTACTGTCCGCAGTATCCCGCCTGAAGATTTAGTCTTTGGCAATTTTGAAAGCCCTGCGCTGAAAGAGGTGAGTCAGCTCATCGAAGATGCCAAGGGCATCGTGATTGCAACTCCAGTCTATAAAGCATCGTATACGGGAGTGTTGAAAGCAATGCTAGATTTGCTGTCCCAATATGCATTCGCAGGCAAAACGATTTTGCCGATTGCAACAGGAGGAACCATTACCCATCTACTATCGATTGACTATGCCATGAAGCCTCTGTTTTCTACGTTAGGAGCAACGAATATCCTCCGGGGTGTTTTTATCGTCGATTCCCAGATGCAGCGTACTGAGGATGGCGGCATCGTGCTCGACGACGATGTTGACCTCCGACTAAAAGAGTCACTCATTGAGCTATCTAGCATTTTGCAGCAAACCCGCCTAGCCGTTGGTTAGCTCCCAAAGAGCAGTCTCATACCAATTCTTTGAAGTAAGGCTACAAATGAACAGGCTAGAACCCTTGTAAGGCTAGTGACCGTCAATCCAAAATCGCAAATCCAAAATCGAGAATTGGTATCACCCCCATCCATTTAGTTTTTGAAATACGAGGAAATAGCGATATGTCAGCCAAAAAGAAAGCGCATCTTCTGGGATTCCTTCAGCACGGAGTGAACAGTCACGCTACGGGAATGTGGCGACACCCCAAGGATAAGGTCAACTGGGACTGGAGCAGTCCAGCCTACTGGCAGCACATGGCACGCACGATGGAGCGCGGACTCTTTGATGCCATGTTTATCGCTGATGAGCTTGCTCCATACAACAACTTCGAGCAAAGTTCGGATGCTTGCGTAAAATGGGCTGTTCAATGTCCTACGCATGAACCATCCACCATCGTTCCTATCATTACGACTGCCACCAAACATCTCGGTGTAGGCGTGACCCTATCGACGGCGTTTGAACACCCCTATTCAATGGTGCGGCGGCTTTCCAGTCTTGACCATCTTTCCGGCGGTCGCATCGCTTGGAATATTGTTAGCTCCTACTCTAAAAGCGAATGGGATGCATATGGAGCTGAGATGACCGATCGCTCAAAGCGATATGATCGGATGGAAGAGTATATGGAAATTTGCTATCAGCTCTGGGATTCGTGGGAACCGGATGCCATCATTGCGGATAAGGAAAGCGGAATCTTTGCTGATCCGGCGAAAGTCCATGAAGTAGATTTTAAGGGTGAGTTTTTTACCTGCAAAGGGCGATCGTTTTGCTTCCGGTCTCCTCAGGGCAAACCCGTCCTCTGGCAAGCCGGATCATCCAATCGAGGTCGCGACTTTGCCTCTAAACATGCTGAAGCCATCTTTGCTGTCCATCCGACAGTCGAACGCATGCGCCAGTATTCGGAGGATTTGAATAACCGATTAGAGAAGACGTTTAACCGGCCTCGCGGCAGCGTGAAGCTCATCTATGGATTACAGTGCATTGTCGGTGAATCCAGAGAACACGCCCAGGAAAAATACGAGCAAATTCGCGACTGTATTCCTCTAGAGGGCGCGTTAGCGTGGATATCCGGGCACTTTGGACCAGACTTTTCCAAGTATGATTTGAATGAATATGTGCAAAATATCGAAATTCCTGGCATTCAAGGACTGTTTGAAAGCATCATTTATGCAAAAGGTGGAGAGCCTCTCACCGTTAAAGAGGCTGCACTCTACTATGCCATGGGGATGGGGATGCCAATTACAGTAGGCACACCTGCCGATATTGCTGACAAGATGGAATACTACATGGATGAAGGGGGCGCAGACGGGTTTATGCTCGTCGCGACCTATACGCCTGGATGCTTTGAGGAATTTGTGGATATGGTGGTTCCTGAACTCCAACGCCGAGGACGCTTCCGCACCGAATATACTGGACAGACTCTGCGAGAAAATCTTCTAGCATATTAAACATGCGTTGGTAGCTATACTTTAATAGCTTCCTTAAAGCGAATCTTGAGATAGTCGTCTTCGATCTTGGCTCCAGCGGGTTTCAGGGCGGCCAATGCCTGCGGCAGCACGAGGTTACGGCGATGGTTGCCGATGCGGATATTCAGCTCATCACCAGACTTGCTGAGATCAATTTTGTCTTTAGGAATTCCAGGCAGATAGACTTCTAAGCTATATTCATCTTGCTCTTGAGTCACTCGCATGGTTGTTTCTTTGTAATAGACCTGAGTCGGATCTTCGTCTGCATAGAGGGTTTCTTTCAGTCGTTCTAACGCAGCTAATCCGCACATTTCCTCCGAATAAAGCGGCACTTCTTTCACCGGCAGCGGACGGAAATTTTCGTGAATTTCGTGGCGATATTGCTGCTGATTCTCTTTCCAGCGTTGAAAGAAAGGATCAGTCACCGAATCAGGAATGATGCGGTTAGCCACCACCAAATCGGTGCCAACGTTGTAGAGGCTGAGGTATGCATGAGCCCGCAATGACTCTTTGATGACCATCTTTTCAGGATTTGTCACCAGGCGAACAGATGTTTTTGCGTTATCCGTGAGCACTTTTTCGAGTTCTTCGATCTGCTGATAGAACTCGTAGGGTGCATCCATGACTTCTTGGTTAGGAAGCGAGAAGCCAGCAATGGGGCGAAAGATCGGCTCAACGAGGGGGCGCAGGGCCACCGAAACAGCTTGCAACGGTTTGTAGAAGCGGCGCATATACCAGCCTGCTACTTCGGGGAGGCTGAGCAACCGCAAGGCTGTGCCGGTGGGAGCCGAGTCGATAATCAGCACGTCAAACTCGCCTTCATCGTAGTGACGCTTCATGCGAACGAGGCTGAAGATTTCGTCCATGCCCGGCAAGATGGCAAGCTCTTCGGCTTCAACGCCTTCTAACCCTCTCGCTTGAAGCACTTGAGTGATATAGCGCTTAACGGCTCCCCAGTTGCCTTCAAGCTCCATAAGCGCATCCAGCTCTGCTCCCCATAAATTTGGGCGGACTTGCTTGGGCGTATGCTCTAGCTCCATGTCAAAGCTGTCTGCCAAGGAATGGGCGGGATCAGTGCTGAGTACTAAGGTTTTATGTCCTAATTCTGCACAGCGTAACCCTGTCGCAGCCGCAACTGAGGTTTTGCCAACGCCACCTTTTCCAGTCATCAGAATTACGCGCATGGATTGTCAAACCTTCCTGAGAATGTGTTCATGCTTATTCATCATTATGACGACTTCTGGGGAAACACGTGTTGTTTGATGACGTCGAGGCGAGAACAATGCCAATAGTCGATATGGGAAATAATTAACTCATCGTCGTTGAGTTTAAGCTCACTCCAGCCGGCGATCGCAATTCGAGGTTTCCAGGGTAGGGGCGTCGTCCAGCTTAGCGTCCAGTCGGTGCGGATGTCGTTTCCAGAACGCTGAATATTGTGCAGATCAAGTTGAGGATTGGAGAACCATTGATCAATGAATTGCAGCATTTCTCGGTAGCGATCGCACCCTCGAAATTCGTTGAGTGGATCCTTAAAGTAAACATCATCAGCATAGATGTCGTAATGCTGGTCTTTTGGGAACCTGTTGTAATCGTCTTTTAGAATGTCGAGGATATCAGGCATGGGAGATGGTAAGCAAAATTAGACAAAGCTTAATATATAGCGTGACACATTACTCTTCATTCCAAAGCCGCTGAAGCTGATTGCGCCAAGCGTTTAATACGGCATCGCGTTGCTCGGTAGGCTGGTCTACATTGCCCATCACGCCTTCTCGATAAAATCGATCGAGGGTCTGCACGGTGTCTTCCAGCGATTGACCTCGCTGCTTAGCGGCTTGAATAATTTGCAAGATCTGAGTTTCAGCAAGCTGATTAAATGCGTCTGATAATCCTTTCTGCTGAAGGGAAATGAGACGGGCGATCGCCCGCTTAAAATCGCTACTGGTCAGACTTTCGCGGTCGTGCTGAAAGACCCCCCATAAGATGCCTTGAGAAAGCGCGTACCGGGTTTCCTGCGTCGTATCAAAATTGGCTTCTAGCAGTTGAGACAAGAAAGGGGCTGCCTCAATTTGAGGGGCGATCGTGATCAGAACTCGCATCCACGATAAATCTTCGGACAGCAACACGAGGATGCGAGAATTGCCCTGCTCAACCTGCCACGAATCAGGTTCCATGACTTGCACATTTTCTGCAAACATGTCTCTTAAAGTTTGGGTGATGTCATCTAGAGTCATCAGACGGTTTAAGACTCAGCAGAGCTATTGTATCGCCCATGCCAATTGATCAATGCGTTTATAGCCTTGTGCGCGTCAAGTACAGAAACGGTGGTGTGGGGCGCGACGCGCCCCACACCACCGTACTTAACTCAAGCACATACCGTTATAATCAATGCGATTTACCATGACTCGTCGCTCTGCTGCACAATGTAGCTAGAACCCATAAACTTTGATATAGCCTGACGCTCTCGCGCTAGGACGTCAAACGTGTGTAGAACATCCGCGGTACGGAAGTTCTACGCACAAATCTGAGCCCGTAGGGCCGTACTTGGGCGTTGTCCAAACTGGTGTATTATGTCGATCGTCATTGCTGACTATAAAGATCTCTTAGCTGATTTCATTGCCAAATATCGTTCGCGCGTTGATTTTCTTGCTATTCGCCTTGAAGAATCAGAAGGCACTGATATTCTGCTGAGGGGTGAGCGCATCGAAACGCTCAGCGAAGGTATTTCGGTTGGGGGGCAAGTCCGCGCCTGTTATCGAGGTGGATGGGGCTTTGCTAGTTTCAACCAGTTATCGAGTTTGTCAGATCGCATTGAAGAGGCGATCGCCGCTGCTCGATTGGTGGGTCAAGAAGAAACGATTCTGGCTCCCGTTGAACCAGTTCAAGATGTTCGCCATCTGCCCTTAACCGGAACCGATCCTCGGCGGATTCCTCTCGCTCAAAAGAAAGACTTGTGTAGTCACTATGCCGAAATCTTGCGAAGCGTCGATTCTCGCATCGCAACAACGTCGGTTCGCTATGGCGACAGTGCCCAGCGCATCATTCTAGCAACCTCGGACGGCACCGTTTTAGAGCAAGCGTGGGTCGATATGGAAATGCGCTTTGCCGCAACTGCTCGCAATGGCGAAACCGTCCAAACAGGACGCGAAACGACCGGATCTCGAAAAGCCTATGAAGACTTGAATAACTTAGATACTCAAGTTCAACAGGCGGCTCAGCGCGCAGTCGAAGCGCTGGTACTGCCGACCGTTAAGGGCAACACCTATACTGTCGTGATTGACCCCATTCTCTCAGGTTTATTTGTTCATGAGGCATTTGGGCATCTCTCTGAAGCAGATATGGCCTATGAAAATCCCGATTTGCTTGAGGTGATGACCATTGGACGGCGCTTTGGTCCCAAAAACTTACAAATCTTTGATGGAGCCGCTCCAGAAGGGCATCGGGGCAGCTACTATTACGACGACGAGGGAGTGCCTGCGACCACAACTCAGCTCATCAAAGACGGCGTGCTCGTCGGGCGGCTGCATTCTCGCGAGACGGCAGGCAAGCTGGGAGAAGCTCCTACGGGTAATGCACGCTGTTTGAGCTATCACTATCCTCCGATTGTGCGCATGACGAATACTTGGATTGAACGCGGCGAAACCCCCGTCGCTGAATTGTTTAAGGGCATTAAAGAAGGCGTATATGCTCGCAACTGGCTCGGCGGCATGACCAACGGAGAAATGTTTACCTTTGCAGCGGGCGAGGCCTGGATGATTCGCAATGGGGAGATTGCTGAACCTGTGCGAGATGTCACCCTGTCGGGCAATGTCTTTACGACCCTGGCTGATATTGAAGCGGTTGGCGATGATTTCTTTTGGGACGAATCAGGCGGATGTGGCAAAGGGGGGCAGAGCGGGCTTGCTGTTGGCTGTGGCGGGCCGAGCTTGAGAATCCGCAATGTCGTGGTTGGGGGTGAAGCCGCAGATTAATGCAGCAGAGTCGTGCAATCTGGCAAGGTGTCCGTTCGATTTTTATGCCTACTAAATCGTTCCTCGAAATATACCTTGGGGACGCACTAGCAGCACTAAGACCATCATTAATAGAGCCACTGCAATCTTATATTCGGTGGGCAAAAAGTAGGTGCTGGTTTCTTGCACGATGCCAATGATGAAGGCTCCGGCGATCGCCCCATAGGGGTTGCCAATTCCACCCAGAATCACCGATGCAAACATAGGCAAGATCAAAAACCATCCCATATTGGGGCGCACGGCGGTAATTAGCCCATACATTCCGCCTCCGAGGGCAGTCAACCCGGCGGCAATAATCCACGTCCAAATCACAACCTGTTCAACGTTAATGCCTGCTACTCGTGCGAGATCAATATTGTCAGCGACTGCCCGCATGGCTTTGCCGATCTTGGTGTATTGCAACAAGAGATGCAAACCGACAATGGCAAGCACTGCCAAAATCACGACGATAATTCGGTAATAAGCAATTTTGATGCCTACAATATCGATCGCGCTAGCAACCGGAAGGGCATAGGTCTGATTGCCCCCTCCCCAAATCAAAACAATGCCGTTGCGAATAAATAGCGCTAGCCCAATCGAGATAATAATCAACGTGGTTGAACTGGCGCGGCGATCGCGCATCACGGCCCAAATGAGCTTTTCGCTCACCAACGCTAGGCTAATGGTAATCGCTGCGCCAATCACCATAGATAACCAAATATTGACACCGCTGATATTGATGACAAATGTCATATAGGCGCCCAAGGTTAAAAAATCTCCGTGGGCAAAATTGGCAAGGCGTAGAATGCCATAGGTGAGCGTCAAACCAACAGATGCCAGGGCGATGATGCTGCCTAGAGCGATCCCATTAACCAAAAGCTGAATCAGTTGTGAATCCATTGGGCGAAATCCGGGTAATTAAGGATAAAAACGAGAGTGTAGACCGTAGCGATTATTGTCTAGCAATGGGGTGAGTTTGCAAAGTTCAATCTGTACGGTTTGGCTTGACTCTCCAGTAGGCTGGATTCTTTAAATTAATGATGTCTAAGAAGTATGGATTATAGCCTTACGCTCTCGCGTTAGGACGCCAAACGTGTGTAGAACCCGCGCGCCCGCGCGGGTTCTACACACAAACCTGATCCCGTAGGGCTATAAATCCACATTCCTAAGGAATTTTTGTTGGTGATCTCAGGAGATTTTGGTGATGTCAACTCTTCAACTCAGCGTTCCAAGCATGGCGTGTTCTGCCTGTGCCGACACGATTTCTAACGCCGTCCACGCCATCGATCCTGATGCGGTTGTGCAGGCAGACCCGAAGACCAAAGCAGTCAGTGTTGAAACCAGCGCATCCGATAGCGCTGTAAAGGAGGCGATCGCCAATGCAGGCTATCCCGTGTCTTGACTTGTGCTAGCCTAACGCAGCTCCCACAGCAAACTCCAAGTCGCCCCTAATCCGCTAGGCTGGAAAAGCGAAGAATTTCGCAGTCCAGCACAGTATCACGGTAGATAGTATGCAGCACCCGATTCAGGTGATAGGTGGCGGTCTTGCAGGCACAGAGGCAGCGTGGCAAATTGCTCAGGCAGGCGTGCCGGTCGTGCTGCACGAGATGCGCCCTCAGCAATTGAGTCCGGCTCATCATACCGAGCATCTCGCCGAACTGGTATGCAGCAACTCATTTGGGGCACAGGCGAGCGATCGCGCGTCTGGGTTGCTCCACGAAGAATTGCGTCGACTGGGGTCGGTGATCATTGCCAAAGCCGATGAGCATCAGGTTCCAGCGGGAGGGGCGCTCGCCGTCGATCGGGCGGTATTTAGCCACGATCTGACCGAAACGCTCGCTCATCATCCGCTCGTCGAACTGCGGCGTGGAGAAGTGCATCAAATTCCGACCGACAAAATTGTGGTGATGGCAACTGGCCCCCTCACGAGCGCAGACCTAGCAGGCAATCTGCATCAATTCACGGGCTTAGATTACATGAGCTTCTTTGATGCTGCCAGCCCGATTGTGGTTGGTGAGTCTATTAACCAAGACATTGCCTTTCTTGCCTCCCGCTATGATCGAGGCGAAGCGGCCTATCTCAATTGCCCGATGGATCGAGAGCAGTATCTTCATTTTTGGCAAGAACTATGTCAGGCAGAGCAAGCCCAACTCAAAGACTTTGAACACGAGACTGCCAAATTCTTTGAAGGCTGCCTCCCTATCGAAGAGATGGCGCGTCGAGGCGAAGACACGATGCGATACGGCCCCCTCAAACCAGTCGGGTTGTTTGATGCTCGCAATGGTGACTTTCGCGATCCAGCCAATCGAGATCAGCGCCCCTACGCAGTCGTGCAGCTTCGTCAAGAAGATAAAGCAGGTCAGCTTTGGAACATGGTTGGCTTTCAGACTAATCTGCGCTGGGGAGAGCAAGCGCGCATCTTCCGGCTGATTCCAGGCTTAGAAAACGCAGAATTTGTGCGGATGGGGGTGATGCATCGCAACACCTTTATTAATGCACCAGAATTACTGCATCCAACGCTGCAATTTCAGAAACGCCCCACCTTACTGGCAGCAGGTCAACTCGTTGGCACCGAGGGGTATACGGCGGCAGCAGCCGGAGGCTGGCTTGCGGGCACCAATGCTGCTCGACTTGCCTTAGGTCGTGAACCAATCGCATTGCCTGACACGACGATGATAGGAGCTTTGTTTGCGTTTATTAGCTCCGCCTCACCCAAACACTTTCAGCCCATGCCTCCCAACTTTGGCATCTTGCCTGCTCTGCCTCAACGGATTCGCAATAAGCGCGATCGCTACGGCAAATACCGCGATCGCTCGTTTGCTGATCTATCTGACTGGATGCAGCATTCGTTAATGCGATCGGATGCAATCTACTCGGTTGCTCATGCCTAGCCGATTTAGCAAAGCAGTCGAGAGGCTGAGTGTCGGAGGCGATACTGCTGGTGGTTAAATTGCCGCTGGGTTTCAGTTAGCACCGCAAATTCGATGGGCGGGCGCATGTCCCACTGCACTTCTGACAAAAAAAGCAGGCTTCCTGCCATGACCAGCCCCGTGGTGAGAAATTGCCAACTCGGAGCGTATGGCAAAATTGCAATGCCGACTAGATGAATCATCGCTGTGACTACAAACGTGCGCGATCGCATGCCAATGCCAGTAAACAAATAGCCAAGTGCGCTAATCCCTAACCACAATGGGCAGAGATGAGCGAGAATATGCCACCATCCTCCAAAAATTCCTAAGTCAGTCAGACCAACGCCTAAGAGCATCAACCCTGCCCAGACGTAAATCACCCAGCGGAGTTGCTCGACTGACACCCAAAACCAGGCAAAGGCGATCATGAGGATTGTGCCAACGAGGGTAAATCCTGTCCAAATGATGGCTTGAGTTGCCCAGCTAATCGGAAAAAACTGAGCCGTTGAAAAAATAATGGCGGTGATGAATCCCCAAATTACAAAAATTTGATCGATTCGCGTATAAAACCTCGACAACACGACGACATCGCCTACCCGCCAGTCAATCCGCCACAATCCTTGCAGATCTTGAAAGTCGAGCTCTTTCTGTTTGCGCTGGAGGAGAGGCTCATTCACATTAAAAAACGTCATTTGGGCTCTATTAGCAAAGATAAAACTTCATATATCTTAATAAAGTACACCAAAATATAGATTTAGGCCAAATCTTTCTTAAGCAAGATAGTACGGCGTTACGGCGTTACGACGTTGCCTAACGGCAGCCAACACCGTGACCTGTGCATATTGAGTAGCCCCTTGTAGGAGAAGGGGGGATGAGGGGCTCATGTTTTGTCGGTCAACCAAGCTAATGTAGCCTTACGCTGTCGCGTTAGGGCGATGAATAATCGTTTCTAATATCCGCTTCTTCATGTGGGGATCAATGCCAATGAGACGAACATATTCGCCCTGATGTTGGTTTAAGCAGTCTTCTAGTTGGCGCACCACATCAGACTCGTTATTGCTGCCCACCGAGGCGCAACTCTTCCAGGAATTCATGCGGAATCGCCGTTCGTCTACATGTTCCATGCTGACACGATAGCCCTGAGCAAGAAGATTATGAATCTGCTGAACTGTATCGGGACTGAGGGTTTGGCTAACCGACGATGCACTCACACTGGTCGGCTGAGACGATGATTGTTTGGCGCGCGATCCGTTGCCGCTGGACGGATTGGGATTAGGATTGCTGAAATACGGGGATCGCTGGGCAACGGGCTCTGGCTTGGGCATGTCTCCATCGTTTTGTTGTTGATTCCCGCGCCAGTTCAAGGCTTGATTATATTCTCGCCCCAGTCGCATGTCTTGAATACGGCGTTGCTCAGCCACCATTTGGTTAGCCAACTCGTGTAGATGACTGACGCTAAAATCGGGCTTAGGAAAATTGGGAGGGCCGTCTTCGCTATTAACGACTCGCATCGAAATTCGCTCGATCCCAATTTGATGGATAAAATTTCGCACCTGTTCGTCGTAGACCTGTGCCCGAAGCGCACTAAAAAAGTCGACCGATTGATTCGGGAATGAATCGACCAAATTCTCAATTTCATGAGGTGGGAGCCCGTCGGGTTCAAAAATGCCGCCGACGATGCCGATGCGATCGCTCCGATCGGGTTCCCAATAAAACTTCTCCATGCGTCCATCACGAACAAGCGGCGCGTAAAGCGTCGTAAAATCATTTCCGGTGACGATGATCGGGACTCGACGAATCGGATTATCGTCATAGCTTCCCGGCAACTGAACATTGGTGGGGTTATCGGCAATATTCATCAAGGTGCCGTTCACCAGTTGAGTATTAACCGTATATTGGGTGCCCTCATCAAATCGACCTGCCCCCACATCGAGGTCGTTAATCATTAATGCCACCATGCGTCCCCGCACGCGAACAAGCTCGGCGGCTTCTCGATATCGCAAGCGCAGCAGTCGCGCAGGATCACCGGCATCTGGGCTTTCCAGTTCTCCTCCAGAAATGTGAACGGTTTCGATGCCCATGCGCTCAAACACCAGTTCACACTGAAAGGTCTTTCCTTCACCTTTGCGTCCGTGGATACCCAAAATTAAGGGAACCCGTACCCCCGGCAACTCTAGAAAGTTTTTGGTGATGTGAACGGCGAGTTTATCGAGGAAGCGCGGGGAGATGTAGTAAGCCATTTGAGTACCAATCGGTGTCTGCTCTACTCCATTATCTCTGGAGTTGGGAAATTGGTGGCTGCCGAATAGGTTGAGGAATTTCACACCTCATCATGTTTGACATGCTGTCTTTTGACGATCGCCAAATGCTTACTCATGATAAGGGATACCCATTGATTTTTTAAGGAGTGTGCGTTGAAACATTTAATAAAACATTTAATATCAGTCATCGTGGCGATCGCCATTGCCCTATTGGTTTTTATTCCGTCTGCAACCGCCGCAGATGTGAACGATGGGGCTAAAGTGTTTGCCAATAACTGCGCGGCGTGTCACATGGGTGGTGGTAATGTCATCAATGGTGCGAAGACGCTCAAGAAAAGTGATCTAGAGAAATATGACATGGCATCGTTAGACGCTATCAAATATCAGGTGACAAACGGCAAGATGGCGATGCCAGCATTTATAGGTCGCCTCAGTGACTCTCAAATCGAAAACGTCGCTGCCTACGTCTTAGACCAAGCAGAAACGGGATGGTAGCCTAACTGCTTCTATGAACTATTTACGCAGACTAATCGCGACACTAGGGATGACGATCGCGCTCACCTTGATATTCTTAATGTCTCCAGTATGGGCAGAGACAACGCCCTTCTCAGAGATGTTTCAGCAAGGCGTTCGTGCTTATCAACGCCACGAGTATCAACAGGCAATGAATGTATTTACTCAAGTTATTGCAAACAATAAAACACAACAAAATTCGAAGCTGGCGGCGGCCTACAGTAATCGGTGTTTGATCCATCTAGAACTTGCTCACTATCAGCAAGCGATCGCCGATTGCACTCAAGGCATTCAACTCAACCCTGCGAATCATGAATCTTATCTCAATCGAGGCTTAGCCTACTATCGCATTGAAGACTATGCTGCTGCGATCGCAGATTACAATCAACTGCTTGTCATGGTGCCAGGGGATTATCGCGCGTTTTATAACCGAGGTTTGGCACAGTTTGGGCTAAAGCATTACGAAGAGGCGATCGCTAGCTACAATCAATCAATTCAAATCAGCCCTGAGTTACCGCCTGCGCGTGTGGCTGAAGTTTACGATGATCGGGGTGTAGCCTATTTACTCCTCGACAAACATGATGAAGCCATTGCAGACTTCTCGCAGGCGATTGCCTACCAAGATTCAGATACTAGAGCATACTTCAATCGAGGATGTGCCTTTCATCGGAGTGGAGACGAGGCCGCTGCGCTGCGCGACTTTAATCTGGTTTTAGCGATTAACCCAACCCATGCTGAAACCTACTTTAACTTGGGGATGCTTCGTTATCAAATGGGGCAGTCTGAGGAGGCGATCGCCAGTTTTCAGCAAGCAGCTTACTACTTTTATACTCAAGATAAAATAAAACGCTATGAGCAGGTGATGATCATTCTCAAGCAAGCGCAAGATCATTCTGCGATTGGCTAAATATAAGTCGGTGGTCACAATTCACTATAGAAACCATAAAACCCTGCGCTGCCCGCTCAGTATCTGTTTAGCGTCTGAAACCCCATGAATTCGTTAATTTTTGGGGTTCAGAGGGGTAAAATCAGCCAAAATCGCCCATCTCTAATTTTGAGACCCTTGATATTCAAGGCTTTGACACGCTAAACACATACGCCCGCTCAGCGGGCAGCGCAGGGTTTTGAATTTGGTTTTTAATTGTGCCGAGGTACTTAACCCAAGCGCACACCGCTATATGATCAGCCCAAATCATCAAACGCCATGAGATTGCGAGCATGCTTCAACCCGTAAGGACTTTTATTGTCATCTGCGCTTGCTTGGGGTTTATGGGGTTCGCCTAGAAATGCTTTGGCTTGGTCAATAGTTGACGGCGATCCAGCGATTTTGACATGGTACTGCGTTGTTTCATCGTCAGTTGGGCATATCGAAACCTGATCTTGCTTCAACCCTGCCATGACTACCAAGGCTTTTACAGCATAACTGGCATCTTTTGGGTTGGAATAGGTTCCTACAATGTGAGACGACTGAGATGTCATAACTATCCAAATCTACCATCATGAACGTCTAACCAGAGTCTGGCGATTTTGACCGCCAGCGTTAAAGTTTTGTGAGTCAACTAGACTCATCCACTAGTATACGTTGACCCTCTGTGCCGAGTCGATGCGGCTAGTGACGCAACAGTATGACGCTGGAGCGAGGTTCTGCCTGATATTGATTTCCATCAACGATTGGAGCAACCATCACGTCACAGAAATCATCGGGACTGGGCAGCGCTGTATCCACAATGCGTCGCCACGATCGCCCATCGGCAGTAGTTCAACAGCGGTAATTCCGAGACTTTTTAGATAGGGGATTTTCTCAATCACTCCTGCGTAGGTGCCGCGTTTTTCAGGGGCAACGCCGGAATTCGGATTACGGGTAAATCCGCCTACATGCATCTCATAGATCACGCTCTTTGAAAGGGGGGTTTTTAGCGGGCGATCGCCTTCCCAGTCATAGATTCCAGCTTTTCTCCCATCACCATGCAAGCTAGATGCCACAACTACGCTGCGAAGCGACGTTGCACTGTTATCCTCTCCGTAGCGAGATGCCGCTTGACGGTCATAGTTTTGCCAGTTGACAATTGAGCAAGCGTAGGGGTCGAGCAGCACCTTAGAGGGATCGCAGCGCAATCCCCGTGCTGGATCATAGTCACCATGCGCTCGATAGCCATAGACTTGCCCAGCCCGAAGCCCTTGGAACAAAGACATGCCAATAGCACGCGGTTTGGTGATGGTGTGCATCAAGCAGAATGACCCGAGAGGGTGTAGCAGCATCATAGGTGTCAAATAAGAGGAGATCGATTGCGGCTGCATCTCTAGCTGCAACACAGAAATTCACGCCATCGTCTGTCACCGTTGCACCAACCGGAAAACTCAGACCGGGTAAAACACGTGTCTCCATAGAGTTTAGCTTTTATCAACGAGAGAAGTTTAAACGCTTCACTAGCCAAAATTCAGTATGAATCGTGTTCTTATCGGAAACTTGCAATTCTCGTATTACAAAATAAGACCTAATCGCCAGACATTACAAATCTGAGCCCGTGGGGCTATACGTACGATTACGTACTGATATTTAAGGGGGAATTTCATTACCTTAGAAGATGGAAGAGTCTCGATTGAATGTGAGAAACCTAGCAATTTTCTTTATATTCCGCTAACTCCTCATGATTAACCCTAATTTTTCGTTGTTTGATAATTTGAACGTGTTGGTCGTGGATAGTGATGATGATTCTAGAGAAATGCTGACTGGGCTGTTTGAAACATACGGCATCAAAGTGATTACTGCGGCATCGGGGAATGAGGCATTAAAGCTCATCAAGCAGTACCAGCCCAATGTTTTGATCTCCGAAATTCGGCTGCCCGACGAGGATGGCTATTCACTGATGGAGAAGGTCAAGGCCCTTGAAACCACCCACCAGATTAAAATTCCAGCGATCGCCCTAACCGTGTACGCGAGTGAAATTGATCGGGCTCATTCTATTTCGGTTGGGTTCTGCGAACACTTAGCGAAACCTTGCAATTTTGATACGCTACTCGCGACGGTCGCCTACCTGACCGGGCGAGATCATCTGATTCATCAAATTCGCATGGAGTCGGTAGAGTCAGAATAACCAAATCAGTAAGGGGCGTTTGCGGAGCACAGGCGTTGCCCAATCTCATCAAGAAAATTGCACAGGCAGATCCACACCAACAAGCAGTGTTGTACTTTCCTATAGGCTACCAAACCTCTACCACTATGAGAGTGGAAAGTAGAGCCGGAAGTAATATAGCCCTATGGCCTCAGATTCGTGTAGAGCACCCGCACGTCGCACGGGTGCTCTGCACACGTTCAGCGTCCTAACACGAGAGCGTGATATCAATTCTTCAAAGTAAGGCACAAATGAACGGGCCGGAATCCTTGCAAGGCTGCTGGCCGTCAATCCAAAATCGCAAATCCAAAATCGAGAATTGGTATAAGGCCATAGTTCGATACCTGAATCTGTTGCATCATTGTTGCATCATTATTGTCAGAAGCTTTAATGAATGCTGCTGAATACATGCTGAATACTAGTATCGCCTAATAGTTGCATCACCTGCCCCATCCCAGTGCATCACTGACCTGATCGGCAAGCTGAAGCGGGCGAAACGGCTTCGCAAATACCGTGACAACATCCAAATCCGCAAAGCTCGACTGGTCGGATAATTGTACTTTAGCCGTTACTAAAATGACAGGAATGTGGTGGGTTTGAGGATTGGCTTTTAGTTTAGCAAGAGTCGCCCGACCATCCATATCAGGCATCATCATATCGAGCAAGATGGCATCCGGTTGTTCTGTCGTCGCAATATCGAGTGCTTCTTGCCCAGAACTTGCTGATAAAACTGTCCAGTTTGCTCCCATTTCTAACCCCAACTGGGCGATCGCCCGCACATCTTCTTCATCATCAACTACTAAAATACACTTGCTCATCAGGTTGCTCCTCCGTCTAGTATGTCCGTCTCTGCTTCTCCGAGGTGGGGTATTAGCACACAAAACGTACTGCCTTGCCCCAAGGTGCTCTCTACCCAGATTCGTCCGTGATGCTGCTCGATGATGTTCCGGCAAATCGCAAGCCCCAAGCCCGTTCCTCCTTTTTTACGAGAGTCCGACGCATCGACCTGCTGAAAGGGTTCAAAGATGCTTTGCAACTTATCCGGTGGAATGCCGCGCCCTTCGTCTCGCACCGTGATCAAAACCAAGGTTTGAAAACTGGCATTGATGTCCGTCAAAGACGGGAAATCGAGGAATCCGGTTCTTGATTCGCCCGTCAGCCATATGCGGCTGCCAGAGTCTGAAAACTTGATGGCGTTGCTGAGTAAATTGGTGAGCATTTGCAAGATGCGATCCGGGTCGACCCAAAGTTCGATGGATGGCGCTTCGACTATCAACGAGACGCGCGAACTATCTGCCATGCTTTGCATCGATTCAGCCGCCTGATGCAGTAACGTCAACAGATTACAGCGAGCTTTTTCCATCGAGATTTTGCCTGCTTTCATCCGTTCCAAATCTAGGATGTCGTTAACCAACCGCATCAAGCGTTCAGTATTTGAAATTGCCATATCCAGCAGTCGCTGCCCCTGGGGAGCGAGGGTGCCAAGCTGACCGGAGTTGAGTAAATCTAGAGCGCCGATCATCGACGTCATCGGTGTTCGCAGCTCATGGCTGACTAATGAAATAAATTCATTCTCAAGCCGTTTGCGTTCTGTGATGTCATTGAGAATGTTAAGAGCGCACGTGATTCCTGAGAGATCGATCATTTCAATCGAGAGCAGAATCGTGCGGACTTCTCCTGCCTTAGTGCGGAACTTAAATTCTTGGTTGTAGAGTGAGCCGGTTTCTAGGAGAGTCTGTATTGCCTCGTTGTAGGCATCTTGAGCGACCCCCAAATTCAGCTCTGTCGCAGTGTGCCCCAGCACTTCGCGTTCAGAAAATCCGCTCATGCGTAGAAAGCTGCGATTCACATCTAGAAAGCGGCGGTCGGGCAGCGTGGTAATGGCGATTGGGCTGGGGCTAGCGCGAAATGCCTTTGCAAATTTTTCTTCTGCCTTACGCAGCGCCTGCATGGTTTGTTCTCTTTCTCGGATCTCCTGCTGGAGAGCAGTCTCGGCTTGTTTGCGCTCTAGTTCTGCTCCGGCGCGTGCAGCAAAGATTCTCAAAATCAACTCGCGTCCAGGATTATCTTCCATCGGGTTTACATCAAGGACGGCAAGATGCCCTAAAATCGTGCCTGCTGAATTCGCTAGGGGAATCCCAAGATAGCTTTCGGCTTGTCGCTTGATGAGCCCTGGGGAATTGGGGAACAGGTGTCTAACATTTTGCGGGTAGTAGCAGACCTGTCCAATCGGGGCATCTTCACAGGGTGTGCCGTGGAGTTCATATTCAGTCGTTTCACGGTGCTTGGTATCGCGGTTGTAATCAGCTAGTACGCGCACTTTTGTCTTGGCTTTGTTGGTAAATTCCATAATCAGCGCATAGCGAACCTCTAGCACCTCTGCTAAATAACGCACACAGGTCTGAAAAAATTCGTCTCCTGTTTTAGAGGCGGTTCCTTCGACAATCAGCCGTAGTGCGTCTTCTCGCTTTTTCCGTTCGGTGATGTCTTCTGCCATGCACAACAGGTGAGACGGATTGCCATGACCGTCATATAGCGGCAGCTTAAAGCCGCGAACAAAAATCTTCTCAGTGGCGTTGGCAGGAATGATTTCTTCAGAAATCTCGGTGAGGGTTCCGTGCTCAACGGCGGTCATATCTTGAAGGCGGTAATAATCTGCTATTTCCTTGGAGACAAAATCGTAGTCATTTTTGCCGATCGCCTCTTCCCGAGACACTCCCAAGACGCGTTCGCTATTTTTGTTGAGCTGCACGTAGCGAAAATCGTCGGCGATATCTTTGGTAAATAGCGCAAGCGGCAAATTATCAATGATGCTGTCGAGAAAATGCTGAGATTGGCGCAGGGTTTCTTCGAGTCGTTTGCGATCGCTAATGTCGGCAATCACCCCGTCAAAGCAGTTTTCGTCAAGGTTGGGGCGCACTGACAGCAATCCCCACAGCAATGACCCGTCTCGTCGAAAGAACTGAATCTCGCGATCGCGCATTTCTCCATGCTCTCGCACCTCATCAACTACCTGCCGGCGTTCAAGCGGATTCACATAAAACTCGCTCACCTGCCGTTTGCCGATCAGTTCAGACGGTGATGCATACCCCATGATTTCCGCGAGTCGATGATTAGCTTCGAGAATCAGACCATCACTAGGGCGAGTGCGACAAATGCCGACTTGAGAATTTTCAAAAATATTGCGGAATTTGAGTTCGCTTAGCCGCAATGCTTTTTCGGCTCGTTTGCGGTCGGTGATATCAGCGACAACGCCTTCGATGCAGTTTTCGTCGCGGTTGAGACGCAAGGAATACATGCCCCAGCGCACGGCGCCATTGCGTTGGAGAAACATCATTTCAAATTCGTTGATTGAGCCCTGTTCAGTGAGCAAGTCAAGCATCCGTTGGCGATCGCCCAAATCCACATAAAATTCATGGGTATAGCGTTTGCCAATCAAGTCCTCTCCAGACTCGTAGCCCGTAAGCTCGACGTAGCGCTGGTTTGCTTCCAAAATCAGCCCATCATTGATGCGCGTCCGATAGATGCCCACCTGAGAATTTTCAAAGATATTGCGAAACTTGAGCTCACTGCGACGCAGGGCTTCTTCTGCGGCTTTACGCTCCGTGGCATCGGTGCCCACCGACAGAATTTCAATCAAGTTGCCAGAACCGTCATAAAGGGGTTGGTTTGACCAGGCAACCCAAACGCGCGTATGGTCGTGGCGGACGTTCTCATGTTCAATAAACGGATAGCGTTCGGGGTGCCGACGAATTCCTTCGATGACCTCCCCCAGATTGCGCCCCGATGTTTCAATCTCTGGGACGAGCGTACCAAACACATGACGCCCCATTAGCTCACTTGGGCGATAGCCAAAAAAGTGCTGACCATAATCGTTGATAAACCGAATATGGCCGTCTGCATCCCAGCGCAAAATAATGCAGTTGGCGGTTTCCACCAGCACTCGATATTCGGCTTCACTCTCTTGGAGAGCTTCTTCGGTATGCTTGCGATCGGTGATGTCGGTAATGGTGCCTACGTAGCCCAAAATCGTGCCATTGCTGTCTTTTTCAGAAACAGCCTGCCCAAGTACCCAGATATGCCCACCATCCGGGCGCACAAACCGATATTCTGCGATGAAGGGGGTATCGGTTTCGAGGGTTCGTGTCCATTCGCTTAAGACGAGTTCGCGATCGTCGGGATGCAGCGCACGAATCCAAGCTTTGCCTAGGGTTTCTTCGAGCTTGAGCCCGATAATTTCACAGCCTCGTTCGTTGAAATATTGGCAATTGCCCTCCGTATCCGTGCGAAAAATGCCGACCGGAGACACGCGCGCTAGGGTCGCATATCGCTCTTGCCCTTCCCTGAGCGCAAGTTCGGCGCGCTTGCGCTCAGTCACGCGAACGCCGATGCCTAAAACACTGTAAGACTCGCTGCCAAATAGCTTAATGGGGCGTTTCTGCCACTGCACCCACTCCTCAGAACTGCCATCAAGCGCGACTTTTTCTTCTGGAATAAAGAGTTCTTCTCCGGTTTCAATCACCCAGCGGTTCTCTTGAACAAACTGCTCTGCGATTTCAGGGTGAGGATGAACATCTGCATCGCGTTTCCCTAAAATGTGTTCGACCGTCGTGCCATAAAACTCAGCAGCGGCTTTGTTGGCGAGCAGATACCGACCGTCCCAATCTTTTACAAAAATCATGCTGGGATCGGTATCGATCACCGTACGCAATACCTCTTGCTGCTGACGCAGTTGATGCTCAGCCTGTTCGCGTTCTGCTTCGCTGCGCTTACGCTCGGTGATATCAGCTAATACAAAATCGGTGCAGCCTTCTTGCAGATTAAGCCGAACCGAGAGCGATCCCCAAATAAGCTGACCGTCTTGACGACGAAGCTGAAGCTCATAGTTGCGGACCTGCCCATACTGATAGAGTTCGTCGAGCATACGCTGGCGATCGCCCGCATCCGTATGGAAATCAGTGACTCGATGGATATACACCAGATCGGTCGGTGATGAATATCCTAAGATTTCTGCGCAGCGCTGGTTGGCAGCTAGAAACAGCCCCTCATGGGTCGAGACTCGCCCGATGCCGACAAGAGAGTTCTCAAAAATATTTCGAAACTGGGCTTCGCTGAGCCGTAGCGCTTCTTCAGTTTGCTTGCGCTGAGTAATATCTTGGGCAAACCCTTCGTAGCAGATGACATTGCCCTGAGCGTCATAGACGATGCGCGAATTGATTGACGCCCATAGGGTGCTGCCATCTTTACGATACACTTCCGTCTCGAAATGAGCAGTCGTCCCAGCTTGATGAATGGCATTGAGAATATCGTCTCGCTCAAGGGGGTGAACGTAGAGCTGGTGTTGAATATTGTCGATGCTAGACATCAAGTCGTCGGGAGAATCGTAACCCAGCATATTTGCCATTGCCGGATTGACGCTTAAAAATCGACCCTCTGGCGAACTGCGGTAGATCCCTTGGGGCGCATACTCATAGAGCGATCGATATTGAGCCTCCGCAGCGTATCGGGCGAGTTCTGCGTCGCGGAGACGAGTTTGCAATTGGTCGATTAATTCCTGGGAGTGACCGTTCATGGGGTAGGGAGTGCGGAGTGGGGGAGTGGGGGAGTGGGGGAGTGGGGGAGTGGGGGAGTGAGGGAGTGGGAGGATTTGGATTTTATTTTAGGATGTTGGGTGTTTGATGACTGGCTCGATAGAGTGCCTGGAGCGTCAGTCCGTCGGTGGGGTATTCGGCGATCGCCAAGGAACCCTCTACCTGAAAGCGATCGCCATCCGGGCTCATAAAAATCTGCTGCCGTAGGGTAGCAAGCAGGTCAGAAAGGCGATCGTGGGCGTCGCTGCGGGTGAGCCCCGGCATCCCAATCACAAACTCACCATCGCCCCAATAGCCTACCTCGTCTGCCCCTCGAAACGCTGTTTTCACCAGGTATCCCCATCGTTGCAGTACATGATGTCCTGCCTCGTGCCCATATTGCAGATTAATGGCGCGTAATTGGGCGATCGCTAGCACTGCCAGACACATCGGCTGTTGAGTCACTGCCATTCTCTGAAGCAATTCTTCAAGTTGGCGGCTTGACTGGGGCTGATTAGCAAGCTTGGTCACTGAATCGATGGTTGAAAGCCGTTTGAGGAGCCGAATCCGCTCTAGGCGGTTGGTTATTCGGGTTAACAGGTCAGGGCCGACGATGGGCTTGATGACATAATCATCAGCTCCGACGGCAAACCCCCGTTGAATGGTGTCACTGTCTCGATGGGCGGTGAGAAACAGAATCGGCAAATCTTGCCAGGTTGGATCAGTTCGCACCGCTTGGCAAAGCTCAATCCCGCTAATGTCAGGCATTTCAACATCAAGCACAAGCAAATCAGGGGCAGTTGCTTGGAGCTGAGTCCAAAACTGCTGCGGGTCACTTAACCCCGTCATGCGGATGCCCCACGGTTCGAGCATTGGGCGGAGAGCGGCAAGAAACAGGGGGTCATCATCCACAACCAGCACGCTAGCTGTGAGAGATTGCGCCTGCTGCAATAGCTGTTGAGCCATCTCCCAAATTTGGCTGGGCAACGCCGGATTGACTAATATCCCCTGCCCGCCAGAGCGCACAATCTGGAGGCGATCGATGAGGCGATCGCTCGCTGCGAGCACCAAGGTCGGAATCGGGGGCGTACGGGCTGCACAGTGGCTAATCAATGACACGCTTTGCGTCCACGAGCCTGCTGTCTCCGTGTTGACAATCGTTAGACCCGGTGAATGAGACTGCAGCCAGTCCCGTGCCTGCTGAAGCGTTGACACTCTCACCCATTGAACCGCGTCAGGCGTGAATGCCTGTAATGCGTCTGCCACATCGGGCGAGACACCAATCAGGAGAATCTGAATCAGGCTAGAGATAGACTCAGCCTGTTCATGCTCGTCAACGCGAAGCCACGCCATTTTCATCGACAGTGGCAGCAGAGACGGGTCAAGTTGATGCTTAGCATCGTGTTCTGGAGATTCTGACAAACTGTCCAATAAATCTGGGGGCGATGCTGCATCTGCTGAGCCTAGATTGAGCAGCCCATCCAACTCCCGAACCAGCGGAGGAAGCTGATGCTGACGCTCAGAGCTGAGAGCATCAGGATAAGTCAGCAGGGCTTCAATGGTGCGGGCAAGCTGCGTGCCTTCGTCCCGATCAAACATGCCTAACACTCCGGCGAGTTTGTGGGCTGCCCGCTCTGCCGCTGCTCGCAATTCGTCAGTCAATGCTTCTGATTGGGCAGCATCAGAGGCTAGGTGCAGTGCCTGCATTCGTTCAATCATCAAGCCTGTATAGCGCTGCCATAGCGCTGCCATAGCTTGGTTAAACTGCTGATCAGTCGAGCGAGATGAGGCGGCTGAATTTGAGGGGGCGATCGCATGCTGGTCAGCATTACCTGAAGCGTCAGTATTACCAGAAGACGTCAAATCCTGGATCTTAGGGTTGAGACGGTACCCAATTCCGTAAACGTTCTCAATCCAATCCACCGCACCTGCTTTCTTAAGCTTGTTGCGAAGCCCTTTAACATGAGCTTTGACGCTATCTTCTAACGGCGGATCGTCAAACGTCCACAAATGTTCAACAATTTGCCCGCGACTAAAGACTCGCAAGGGGTTTCGTAAGAATAATTCCAGTAGCCCATATTCTTTGGGGGTCAGCTTCAGCAAGCAGTCTGCATAGGTGACTTCGCAACTGCTGGGGTCAAGGCGAAGCAGCCCAACCTCTAGCACAGGAGCTTGCGCGACCTCTCCCCGGCGCAATAGAGCACGCACACGGGCTTGTAGTTCTCCCATGTCAAACGGTTTAATCACATAGTCATCGGCTCCGGCATCGAGCCCTCGAATCCGCTCATCATTGGCGTCTTTTGCCGTCATTAGCAGAATCGGAGTCGCGCACCCGCCCGATCGCAATTTCTGACAAATGGTAATGCCATCAACGCGGGGTAGACCCACATCCATCACAATCAAGTCGTATGTTGCATCTTGAGCATAGTCCCACCCTGTCTGACCGTCACCCACCGCATCAACGACGTAGCGCTGAGCAGTCAGATTCTCAATCAGCAAAGCCGACAAAATTTCGTCATCTTCGATCAATAAAATCCGCATTGCAGTGGTGCTCCTGGTTCGCAAGGTCGCGCAGCATACTGCGTTTAGATCGATGACTACACCTTACAGTGCAACTATTTCGTAAAAATCAGGTTCTCTAATTCTTTCCGATTGAGGGTTAGGGTTTGAATGGGATTTGGAGGGGACTAATACCAATTCTCTAGATCCAATTTACGGATCTTCGCAGGGGCGAACGGCCGTTCGCCCTTACAGCCAATCATCTGTAGTCTTTATTCAAGGAATTGGTATAAGCTCAATACACGTTATCTGAAGAGATAGATTCTTAGTCTACCAACCTGACCCAAAATTCAGGATTATTCTTGATTCTTTTTAGATTGAATTGAAACGCATTGAGAGATCATCATGCCATTTGAACGAGTATTTTCAGGAGCACCTTGGGAAACCAAAGTGGGTTACTGCCGAGCCATTCGAGCAGGACACTGGATTGCAATTTCGGGATCTGCTCCAGTGGATGAACATGGACAGGTCGTTGCATCCGGGGATGCTTATGCCCAGGCAAAACGCTGTTTTGAAATTATTCAGTCTGCGTTAGCAAGCTTTGGGGCTGACTGTTCGACGGTGATTCGCACGCGCATGTTTGTCACAGACATCAGCCGATGGCAAGAATTTGCTCAAGCCCATGGCGACGTATTTCGGGACCATCCGCCAGTCACCAGCATGGTTGAAGTCAAGGCGTTAATTGACCCCGCGATGCTGATCGAAGTTGAAGCCGATGCCATCTGGGAAGGCAGTGATTGAGATCAACCAACTCGGCTGGGCAGTTCATCCTGATGTTCAGTAATGCAACATATCTTCCCGGCTTCTTCTCGATGGTTCTTTAGGGTTAAATCATCGAGGCAAGAGGGCTATACAGGATTTCCTCAACCCAGCGTTTTAAGTTTGCTGCGCCCACGCTATTGTTCGACACAATCTAAGGCTCCGGATCTAATTCCCGCATCACTTCAGGGAATTAGGGATTGGAGGATCTCCCCTCATTCCTTAGATTTGGGGCTTAAGGAAACGGGGGGAGATCTTTTTTAGATTGGTACTGCGAATTATTGAACCGGAGTTGAATAGCGGGTTTTCAGCAAATCAGCCGGATTCATGTGCTCGTATATCTCAAACGGCTGATGAATCCAAGGGTTTTCGGGCAGATAGTCGGCGTAGTAGTCGGGCTTAATCACCGAACAATCTTTGTACCACAACACGGCAGTTCGCAGATCATCGATATAAAACCCGTAGTGGTGATCAAGCCACTGCACGGTTTTCTTGAGCGTCACACCTGAATCTGCTAGATCATCTGCCAGCAAGACTCGATTCCCCAGATTGGCGGTCGTCATCGAGAGGTCACGAGAAAAGGTGATCGACCCCCGGACTTTATTATTTGCCCCCCCGTACGATGAAGTAGACAAGATAGCAAGAGGCACATCAAAAATGCGGGCAAGAATATCGCCAACTCGCAACCCTCCTTTGGCAAGGCAAATAATCTGGTTAAATTCCCAGCCTGATTGATAAACAATCGCTGCCAATTGCTCAATTTTTTGATGGTACTCAGACCAACTCACATACAGATCTGGCATGAATTAACGGGTTGATAAATTCAACTGTGATGGTGAACCATCTGCGACGTACCCTAAAGCACGTTTTTAAGCACGCACCAAATGGCATTGACGTAGCCTTCCTAGTGGAAAATCGCCCCCATCGAGTAGGATCACCCAGGCAGACATCAACAGATGTATTGCACGATACCATCTCTAGGATGGTTTGTGGAGAGCATTCAGCCAAATCATAACCGACCTGGTTAGGCGTGTATGGCATTACGTTCTCGCATTAAGACGTCAAATGTGTGTAGCGGCGCGCTGCTACGCACAAATCTAACCGTAAGGGCGTATATCTCTGGAGAGGGATAGAAACGCCCCACTGGATCCAGTAGGCTTGATGATATATCTGCTCCAGTTTTGTGGCAGATGGGCGATCGCACGGATAAACACGATGGCGAAACTACGAGGCCAGCGTCAGGCGTTTGGGCATCCAGGAATTGAGCCTCGCTGGACTCACGGCAGTAAAGACGGCATTGGCACTGCATACTCAGCATCAAGCTGTATCTGGTTTACCTTGTGGAATGGTGTTGTTACCGAAATCTACTATCCCACGATTGATCAGCCCCAAATGCGTGACTTGCAGTACTTAGTCAGCGATGGGAAGAGTTTTTTTCACGACGAGAAGCGGCATTTAGAAAGCCATATTGAGCGGGCATGGCAACATGCACTGGGGTATCGAATCACAAATTATGACCCAGATGGTCGATATGCGATTCACAAAGACATTATCAGTGATCCTCATTTGCCCACCGTACTACAGCGCACTCGCTTGAGCGGGGATGAAGCCGTGCTTTCGCAACTCCGTCTGTATGCGCTGTGTGCGCCCCATCTAAATCTCGGTGGATGGGGCAACAGTGGCTATGTCATGCAGGTTGCTGGACGAGACATCTTGGTTGCCGAAAACGAAGGGGTTTGGCTAGCTCTAGCGGCAACAGTTCCATTCAAACTCTCGTCGTGTGGCTATGTCGGCGCGAGCGATGGGTGGCAAGATTTAGCCGACAACTATCAGATGGATTGGGAGTTTGATCAGGCTCTAGATGGCAATATTGCTCTGACAGGAGAATTAGATTTATCGAGCGGGTATGAATTTACGCTGGCCATTTCCTTTGGGGATACGCTCCATCGAGCCACAACCACATTATTTCAGTCGCTAGATGTTTCATTTCATCACCATCGCGATCGCTTTATTGAACAATGGGAGCGCACCTGCGACAAACGTCTTCCGTTACATAAGGTTGCTCAGGATGACGGGACGCTCTATGACCAGAGCATCAGCCTAATCCTCGCTCACGAAGATAAAACCTATCAGGGGGCAATGATTGCCTCGCTTTCAATTCCCTGGGGACAGGTCAAAGGAGACGAGAGCCAGTATGGCGGCTACCATTTTGTCTGGCCCCGTGACATGGTCAATAGCGCAACAGCTCTCATTGCCGCTGGAGAAACTGAGACTCCACTTCGGGCGCTAATTTATCTGGCAATGTCGCAGCAAGAAAGCGGCGGGTTTCCTCAAAACTTTTGGATTGACGGAACGCCGGAGCGAGGCGGCGCACAGCTTGACGAGGTGGCGTTTCCTATTTTGTTAGCATGGCGACTCCATCGCTCGGATGCCCTTCGTAACTTTGACCCCTATCCGATGGTGATGGCGGCAGCTCGATATCTGATCTATCACGGCCCTGCAACCGAGCAAGAAAGGTGGGAACAATCGAGCGGATATTCTCCAGCCACCTTAGCCGTTAACATCGCGGCTTTAATTTGTGCTGCCTGCTGGGTACGCGAACGAGGGGACCAATCAACAGCTCAATTCATCGAAGACTATGCCGATTTTCTGGAATGCCACATCGAATCATGGACGGTGACCACCCAAGGTACTTTGGTGCCTGATATTCCGCAGCATTATATTCGCATTCATCCGGCTCGGGTTAACGACCCCCGCCCAGACGAAGACCCCAACCAAGGCACGCTGTATATTCCTCATCGGCATCCTGATGCTCAACACGAGTTTCCAGCCAAAGATATCGTTGACCCAAGTTTTTTAGAACTGGTGCGCTATGGCGTCCGCAGTCCGCATGATCCGGTGATTCAAGACTCGGTTCGCGTAGTTGACGCCGTTCTCAAGACTGACACGCCGTTTGGGCCGGTGTGGCGTCGCTATAACCACGATGGACACGGACAACGAGAGGATGGTAGTGCATGGCAAGGTTGGGGAACAGGGCGATCGTGGCCTCTGCTAACCGCGGAACGAGGTCATTATGAACTAGCAGCCGGAGGAGATGTCAGCTCTTATATTCGAGCAATGGAGCAACTCGCGTCCTGTACAGGCTTGCTACCTGAACAAGTTTGGGATGACCCCGATCGCCCGGATGTTCACATGTATCTAGGCCGTCCCACGGGGTCATCTATGCCGCTGATATGGGCACATGGTGAATATGTCAAACTGTTGCGCTCAACCTGGGAGGGTCAGATGTTTGATTACGTTCCTAATGTAGGCGAACGATATCGCGATCGCACCCAGTGTCAACGTTTAGAGATTTGGAAGCTCAATCGCCAAGTGTTTACCATCAAACCCGACTACACCTTACGAATTCAGGCTCCCCGACCCTTTCGGCTGCGGTGGTCGGCAGATGGCTGGGCATCATTGACAGACACCCTCGCAACCAGAACTCAACTTGGCATTGAATACGTTGATATCCCGATCATCCTGCGTGAATGCGCGTCGATATGCTTTACCTTTTTCTGGACAGACACTCACGACTGGCAAGAGCAGGATTATACGGTTACGGTGCAGAAATAATACTGCTGCACTCAAGCCTGAGCATAGTAAAGCACAATTATCCAAGAGTGGTAATCGCCGCTACCTCACTGTTCTATGGCAAGCGACACCCGAAAGGCATGGTAAGCCCGCACGAACCTATTACGCTAATACCAATTCTCGATTTTAGATTTGCGATTTTGGATTGACGGCCACCCGCCTTGCAAGGGTTCTAGCCTGTTCATTGGTAGCCTTACTTCGAAGAATTGGTATAACTCAAATCTTCCACCCGCCAGATGCATTAGTCAGGATCGATTCAATAGTGTAGAAGAATGGGGTTAGTCTGCGTTCGATTCGAAACCTGGAGCTTTTTCCTTTCTCGACGTTGCAGGTCTAGATGAGAACACCAGGCATGTGCCCCGTTTTTGGGTTGTTAGTGGATTTTTTCAAGCGGCATGACTATTTGGCATCATTTGAATTCATGGGTGATCTCTTTCAAGGCGATCGCCCGTCTTGCAGTCCATACACGGTGGCATCGCTGCTGCGTCACGTTTGCTCAATATTCGACTCACCATGTATTGATCGGAGTCTTGATCGGACTAGTAATGGGGGCGTCCTGGTTTGGGTTTGCGAAACCCGCGATCGCAGCGTTGCCCGATGCGCCATCCATCCCGCCTATCTCAATTGCCCAATTGAATCTGGATGACTCCACTCCATCATTGCCAGACTCCAACTTTGTCACCGACACGATTGACAAATCTGGCTCGGCAGTCGTGCAAATTAATGTATCTCGCTCATTGGGAGGCAATGTGCCCGATTTTCTTCAACCCTTTTTTGGAGGGCCGCCCGCGCAATCACCCTATAGACGGATGCTGCAAGGCGTTGGATCAGGGTTTGTGATTAGTGCTGACGGCAAAGTAGTCACAAATGCCCACGTAGTTAGCAAAGCGGATAGTGTGAGCGTGACGTTTTCAGATGGACGAGTCCTGGATGGAACCGTCTTAGGAACCGACCCTATCACTGATATTGCCGTGATTCAGGTGGAGGCAGATGATCTGCCAACGGTCGTTTTGGGAGATTCGGATCAGGTCAGGCAAGGGCAGTGGGCGATCGCCATCGGTAATCCATTGGGATTACAAGAAACAGTCACCGTGGGCGTGATTAGCGCAACTCATCGGCTCAGCCAACAGATCGGAGTGCCAGACAAAGATGTGGGATTTATTCAAACCGATGCAGCCATCAATCCCGGAAACTCGGGAGGGCCGTTGCTCAATCAGCGGGGTGAAGTCATTGGTGTCAACTCCGCCATCATCGGCGGCACCCAAGGACTGGGATTTGCCGTGCCCATCAATACCGCGAAAGAAGTGGCGCAACAGCTGATTGCAGGGGGCAAGGTCGATCATCCCTACATTGGCGTGCAAATGGTCGCCCTCACGCCGCAAATCAAACAGCGCGCCAATAATGCTCCCGGAGCCAATCTGCGTGTCGAAGCAGATAATGGCGTCTTGGTGATTGGGGTTGCTCGCGGAGGGCCTGCCGCCAAAGCTGGCATCAAAGAAGGAGATGTTGTTCAAGCCATCAATCGTCGCGTGGTTGATGACGCCGAAGCCATTAAGACTGAAGTCAAACAAGCCGGAATCGGCGGGAAACTTGAGATGGAAATTCTACGTCAAGATCGCCCGATGACGGTGACGGTTCAAACCCAGCAGTTTCCGTCACAGAGTTAAACGCCCGCTGAAAATCTGGGTATCTTGAGTAGGATAGATTTGGTGAACGGTCTATGCTAGGTCTGCTTGGATGGATTCTAATCGTTGCCGTCTGGCTTTCAGTCCCGATCTCGAGTCTGGTCAACGCCCATCGACGCATCGAAGAACATATTCATGAATCCGATGATCGATAAGGCGCTGTGGGGATCACTCCGGTTGCGATCTATCATCTAATGGAACGAGTTCTAGGCGTCCCTCTTGGGGAAATCCAAACTCATTGGGGCTGCCAAATTGCCAATGTTGACGATACCGACTGAGAAAGTTCTGTCCTAAGATTCCGTCTACTTCCAATACCTCAAGTACTGGATGATCGAGAATGATGATGTCGAGGTTGTGGGCATCATGGGTTCCCATCGAGAGCCGTTCGAGCACGAGATAGTGGCCTGTTTCAGTTCCGCAAAACCCAACCAAGTCAATGGGCTGTGCGGAGTCAAGATCCAGATTCAACTGCTGAGCCAGGCGGTTTGACACAATGGTGAGCGATGCGCCCGTATCCAACATAAATTGGGCCGTCTGCCCATTTACAACCACATTGCCCGTCATAAGCCCCATCTTCCCAATTAGCGGGATCGCGTCTGAGGTTGGGGAAGTCGCAGGTAATAGCTGGAGTTGATTGGCAGTTGGATCAAGCACGACGTCAAACTCGCTTAGGAAATCCATTCCTAATACGCCTGCTGTGCCAGTCGGATTGGTGTTGAAGGGAAGCCCAATTCCTGAGATGCCGCTGACACTCGCACTGCCAACGCCAATCACGGGGAATTCATACAGAGTTAAGCTCAGAGCGGGGCACTGATCACCAACTACAAATGAATTCATTGGATGTCCAGAAACAGGACTGCTAGATAATTCCATCTCTTGAGCGACGTGCTGAGCCAACACCGAATTAGACGCACCTGTGTCAATGACAAGCCGTTCAGGGCGATCGCCCATCATCACGTCAACGCTGAATATCGTGGAGTTTGGATAAAATTCTTCTAACCCTGGGTCACTGGCAGGTTGGAGCCTGACAGCGGCCTGTCCCGTGGTTGTCCGATCCGCCCAAGCAATGCCCGTCGCCACCACGCTGCTAACCGAATGGCTGACTTCGTCAGAGGACACAGCTACATAACGCGTGACATCGTATTGAGCCCTAACACGATGGGTAAGCGCAGGGTCAGGCGCATTCCCACTATGAAACAGCACAAATCCAGCATAGAGGGGATCAATGAATAGCATTTGGTTCTTGCCCTTTGGGATGATTCAACAGAAAGGAGTCGGATTTGCTGCTGTGAGCTTAATGGAGTTGGGTATTGCGTCGTGATTGTACATCCAAGGTTTTATCGCGGACACAATCATTTGCAAACCTGATAAATGATGAAAATTTTTCTATCAATATTTGCCGAGAGTTGATAAATAAGCAAATGCAGTAAATTCAGCAGAATCGGCCTAGCTACATCTTTGAATCCAGATCCCCGGAGGCGCTGAGGCATTGCATTTGAGCAGACCTGAAGTCTCACCTAAATCGCTAAAGGAGTTATGCTAGAGTTAAGATCATAACCTCTAAAATGCCCGTCAGGGTGCCCGCTACAGATGTTTTACCGGCATTTCGATGGGTGTGTTAGCAGTGATTCAACAATCAGTCTTCCTAATATCTCGGAGTCATGTTTATCGTAATTCCTTAAATTTTGCAATATAACGTTCAAATATACCTTTCAAAAGGTGCTAAGTTGTATGCGTTAGTTTCTTATAGAGCGCGTTTGTTTGGTTATGTTGCCGGACAAGTCTCTGAATCTAACGCTCTGTTATCTTTTTTCCAGGTGGTGTCCAGTGTCTATTTACGTCGGAAATTTGTCCTATGATGCAACTCAGGAAGACTTGATTCAAGTTTTTCAGGAGTATGGCAAGGTCAGTCGAGTGAGCTTACCCACAGATCGAGAGACGGGTCGCCCACGAGGTTTTGCATTTGTCGATATGGAGTCGGATGATCAAGAAGCCGCTGCAATCGAAGATTTGAATGGTGCTGAGTGGATGGGTCGCGAACTGAAGGTCAACAAGGCTCGTCCCCGTGAACCAAGGTAATCTCTGACAGCCGTTGAGCGATCGCTCACGATTTGTTTCGTGGCGATCGTTTGAAGTTAGTTAGTATGATAGAGGAGTAGTCCAAACATTGTAATTGTTGATTTTGGGGGATAGGCAAGCACGCCGCCCCTTTTATGTTTTTATCAAAAGGAACTGTATGGCTCAAGTTATTCTCGGAGAAAACGAAGGAATTGAATCCGCGCTTCGACGATTTAAGCGTGAGGTATCACGGGCTGGAATCTTTCCAGACCTTAAGAAAAATCGCTTTTTTGAAACTCCACTCGAAAAGCGTAAGCGCAAGAAGCTGATCAAACAGCGCCAGAATCGTTATCAAAAGCGCCGCTAAGTCCCAGATGTAGTAGGTTTGCGGCGAGTCAGGTGATACGTAACGGTTGAGATGCGTGCGTTCATAGCGGATATGCACCTCTCATGCATTCGGGAAGGGGTTAATTTTGCGATCCTGTTTTTCCCGGCACTAGCGGTATACGACTTTGGCGACGTAGATGTAAGTCAGATGCTGTGTCGAGGGCGATCGCTCAAGATTTAGTATTCGTTCATAAAGTCAGCATGTGACGCGAATTTCTGGCGTGGCATTTTTGATTGGTGACTTGGGCGATCAGCCGCTGCTGTTACATAAAATCTTGTATTTCATCACGGGCTTGGGGTGATGTGATAAGGCAAATGTGAGATACTAGCAAGCTACATCACTCTACATCACTGCCAGTGGCGAGAAGTTTAAGACCCCTATGAGTATTCACTTGACCCCTGAACAAGAACGCCTCATTCGAGCCAAGCTGCGAGCTGGAAAATATGATTCTGCCGAAGCCGCCCTCGACATCGCACTGCGGCTACTCGATGACTACGAACGCGCCGAAGACCAATGGCTTGGCTCCATGTGTAGAAGGGTCGAATCCGCCATTGCTGTGACAGAAGATACGCCCTCGTTGGATGGCGAGACGCTCATTTATCAAATTTTGGAAGAAAAATTTCAGGCAGGGACGCTTCGCCAAACTGAAAACCTATATCGAATTCATGTCTGGGTAGGCCGCACTCTTGAAGAAATTGCTGACAATTTTGCGTTCACCGATATCTATGGTGGAGAGCGATTCTTTCTTGATTTCAATGAAACCTGTCGTCAACTCGTATATTCACCCGGACAGGGCGATCGCTATGACCAGATTCGCTTGGGTTTGAGAGGGTTTCGCCTGTCGGGGCATGTCGTATTTTATCGAATTGCTGAGATGGGGCTAGAAGTGATTTCGATGGCGAGCAGTCATCGCCTCCTTGCCTCTCCACTGGATGAATCTGGCTTTAATAGTCTTGAACAAGGCTGATATCGAAAGTCTTAGCAAAGATACAACTCTAAGGCCCGGTGCTCCATCTCTTTGATAAACCCATCTTTGCCATCCATATACAACTCGATATCAGTCGGATGGCTTTGAGCGAGGCATCGCTTTAATTCGCTATACTGCTGTGCGATTTCAGGATGGGCAATCATGTAATCTCGAAACGCTAGGTGCCGCGTTACTTCTAGAGAACCCTGTGTGAAGACGTGAACATGATGGGTTCTAACTCCTATCCTGTTCCCTTTACGAAAGTAGCGACGACCCGCGATGCCAAACTCACCCATTGCCTCATACCCCAATTTTTCCATAGTTGAACGATGTTTATCAACGAGCGTGATGGTTTTAACTTCAACTAAGATGTCAATGATGGGTTTGGCATAGATGCTGGGGATAGCAGTGCTACCGATGTGATGAACCGCAACTAATATGTCGTTTAGGGCGATCGCAATCTGATCTGATTCCTGTTCAAATTCGCGTCGCCACTCTAAACGATGGGGAACAACTTCTACTTTCATATTGTGCTTTATATGTTGACTTACCGGGGCAGATATAAACTAGACGAAAACAAAGGGGGGAGCGTGAGTGATATGGCCCTACGGGCTTAGGTTTGTGTGGTGGGGGGCTCGCACACGTTCACCGTCCTAACGTGAGAGCGTACGGCTATAAAGGCATGACGGGGCTGATAACGTTTTCGATACTCGATGCCCGAACCTTATACAAAAATCATTTAAAAGCAATAGAAAACCTGTGAAATATAGTGATTTCAGAGGTCTTAGATCCAAAGCGGGTGATCGGACTCGAACCGACGACATTCAGCTTGGGAAGCTGACGTTCTACCACTGAACTACACCCGCATCGTGGTTTCTTATAGCGGTATGCGCTTGAGTTAAGCACGGTGATGTGCGCCGCGCCGCGCCCCACATCACCGTTTCTATACTTGACGCAATTGCACATTGCTATAAGAATAACATTTGATTCTCAAGAGTGATTCCAAACGGCATCAAGATTACCTGATCAAGATTACATTACCTGATTAAGATTACCTGATATAGTCTTACGCTCTGTCGTTGGAACGTCAGAACGTATGTAGAAACCCTGGTTGACTGAGCGGTGACTATAAAATGTCTCGCACATCAATGACTTCACCGGCGATCGCCGCGGCGGCCACCATCGCCGGACTCATTAACAGGGTTCGCCCCGACGACGAACCTTGACGACCTTTGAAGTTGCGATTGGAGGACGATGCGCTAATTTGCCGTCCTTGTAGCTTGTCAGGGTTCATCGCTAGACACATCGAACACCCTGCTCCTCGCCATTCAAACCCGGCTTCCATAAAAACTTGGTCAAGCCCTTCGGCTTCGGCATCTTGCTTAACCCGCTCAGAACCCGGCACTACAAATGCTTTGATGCTGTTTGCGACTTTTCGACCCTTCGCGATCCTAGCAGCCTCTCGCAAGTCGCTGATACGACCATTCGTGCAGCTGCCCACAAAACATACATCTACTTTAGTGCCCTTAATCGGTGTTCCGGGAGCCAAGTCCATATATGTGTAGGCTTCTTCCGCGATGAAGCGCTCGTCTTCCGGCAGGGATTCTGCCGTGGGAATGAGTTCACCGATGCCCATGCCCTGTCCGGGGGTAATGCCCCAGGTGATAGTCGGCTCAATCTCAGCAGCATCAAACACGACCACATCGTCATACTCTGCATCCGGATCGCTAGCGATATCTTTCCACCATGCGATCGCCTTGTCCCACTCTGCTCCTTTGGGGGAGAAGTCTCGCCCGTTCAAGTAGGCAAACGTGGTTTCATCTGGGTTCACATAGCCGCAGCGGGCGCCGCCTTCGATCGACATGTTGCAAACGGTCATGCGTTCTTCCATGCTCATTTGCTCAAAGGTAGTACCTGCATATTCGTAGGCATAGCCCACACCGCCTTTGACGCCGAGTTTGCGAATAATATGCAAGATCACATCTTTTGCATAAACGCCGGGATGCAGCGTCCCGTTTACCTCAATGCGGCGAACTTTGAGCTTTGAGAGGGCAAGCGTTTGAGAGGCGAGAACGTCGCGGACTTGACTCGTGCCAATACCAAAGGCGATCGCCCCAAAGGCTCCGTGCGTTGAGGTGTGACTGTCTCCGCAGGCAATCGTCATGCCGGGTTGAGTCAACCCTTGTTCGGGCGCGATAACATGCACAATCCCCTGACTGCCTGAGCCAATGTTATAAAACTGAATGCCATTGTCCTTGCAGTTGCGTTCTAACTCGACGATCATCTCTTCAGCGAGGGAGTCGAGAAATGGGCGAGCCTGATTTTCTGTAGGAACGATATGATCAACCGTGGCGATCGTCCGTTCAGGAAACATCACCGTCAGTCCTCGGTTTCGCAGCATAGCAAAGGCTTGGGGGCTGGTGACTTCATGAATCAGGTGCAGCCCAATAAATAGTTGCGTTTGCCCAGATGGGAGCGTACCAACCGTGTGTGAATTCCAAACCTTGTCAAATAACGTACCTTTGCTCATGTCTCCGCCTCAATTAGCCTCAAATATCCTAGAGAGTTAGGTTAGGATTAAAGATTACAGGACTTACGTGCTTGCCCCCTTAAATCACCCAATATGGGAGTGCCAATATGGGAGTGCAATCTGATGCTCCCCAATGTATATCCTATGAACAAGCTGCACCCAGGGGGGGCAAATTATTGTGAATTTCGTAAGTCCTGATATATTCTCTCAAATTGCTCCACTCACTGCCCTATGCATTCGAATTCTTAATGTCTAATCTCTTTTTGAGGCGGTTTAATATAGCTTTTGAGGCGGTTTAATATAGCGGTATTCGCTTGAGTTAAGTACGGTGGTGTGGCGCGCCCTATACCATCGTTTCTGCACTTGACGCGCACATTGCTACGTAGCAATCTTAGACGGATTATGAGACAGATTATGAGCAGCGAGACAGGCTATGCCCGCCCCGCTGCTCACATACAACTTACAAGCGATTTAGGATCGCTATAAAATCTTTGGAGTTTTTTGGGAAGATCTATAAAAGACCCAGCCAGTGGAACAATCCCTGTCCAGTGACAAACTCGATCACTAGTGCACCGAGAAAACCAATCATAGCGAGGCGACCATTCCACAACTCTGCAGATGGGTTAGAACCGAATTCAAACTTCGTTCCAAATTCGCCATACTTCCGATCAAACTGATCTTCGTAAGTGGTTGGGTTACTTGGGTTAGGGTTAGCCATGTTGTCTAAATCCTCCTAATAACGTTGATGTTTGGCTGTAGCTATAGCGCGCTGATATATCACGCCTAGTGTGCGCCTGATGCGCTTAATAATGACTTGGTCATAAGTTAACAATCTTTTACATATCTCTCACTCCCTCATGAGAGGGGTATTTTAAGGCGTTTGATTTATGCCTTTTGACCCAGTATCCCGAAATTTCGCGTGGTTTATCAGCCCCTTGACGCACCACCCCCCAAAGCGGCGATCGCCCTTATCTAAAGTCATCAAGACTCCTCGCCGACTGCTCAGCAATTTTTAGAGATATAGCAATGTGCAATTGCGTCAAGTACAGGTAGGCTTGTATTACCGATAAATTTTGATGAGATCATCGGGGGATGTTATCGCAGATGTTATCGCGATCGCAGTGATATCCCCGAATGCCGCAGGACGTGATTTATTTCCTTTCATTATTCAGTGCGCTATGGTCTACTCTCTACGATTCAAAATTGATACCTGGCTCAAGCAAAGCACCATTCAAGGAGCGAGCCTACCTGACGATCAGCGCAAATTGATTGACGCCCGCACCTCTCTCCCAATATCTGGCTTTCAGAGAGAAGGCATCCATCTCAAAGTAACTCTGGGTAAGGATGACCAAGGCAAGCAGATCAGCTTTAAAGGAAAAAATACGTGGTATGTGTATGAGCCTGCAGTCGAAGTCCTTCAAGACGGACGAGTCATCGATCTAGACAACCGGACTCCCATCGCACCGGCGTATTCGCTCCGAATTGATCTCGATACCTGGTTTAAGCAAAGTACGGCACAAAGCTCGACTCTGCCGGATGCAGAAAAGCTGTTTGTCAATGCAGGCAAGGTTTTTCCTATCTCCAGCTTTGCTCCCATTGGAAACTATCACATCAAGGTAGCATTTGGGCTCGACAAGCAAGGCAACCAAATCAGCTTCAAAGGTTATAACACCTGGTTTGCTTACCGACCTGCTATCGAGGTACTTAAAGATGGTGAAGTAGTCGAAATTCCGCCCCCACCCTCAAATGGCCCAGTCTATAAACTGAAAATTGTTTTAGATACCTTTCTCAAGCGGACGACAGAGCAAAGTTCATCTCTATCTGATGACGAAAAGCAGTTTGTTGAAGCGGGAACGAGCCTACCGCTTGCTAGTTTTCAGCCTGTAGGACAACAACACATCATGGTCGCATTTGGGCTTGATGAACGGGGCAAACAAGTTAGCTTTAAAGGCTATAACACCTGGTATGTCTATCAACCTGCTGCGGAAGTGTTAAAAGATGGTGACGCCATTGATCTATTTCCCCCTCCCACTCCCGACGACACCAAAGAATTTGCCATCCAATTTAAATCAGACAGTTGGTTAAAGCTAACCACTGAACAGAGCTCAAGCTTACCTGACGACCAAAAACAACTCATCGAAGCAGGCACTCAATTTCCTCTGTCTAGTTTTTCGCTCGAAGACAATCACATCAAGATTGCCTTGGGCAAAGACGAGGAGGGCAATCAGATTTACTTTAAGGGACGCAACACCTGGTATGTCTATAAACCAGACGTTCAGCTCCTCCGGGGAGGGCAACCCTTTGATCCGGGATCGTCAGGCTCAAATCGCACCATCAATACCAAAGGCTTGAGATTGATTAAATCCTTCGAAGGATTGCGCTTAGAAGCTTACCTTGACCCCGTTGGAATATGGACAATCGGGTATGGCACGACATCGGGCGTCAGACCTGGGATGGAAATCACCGCTTCAGAAGCTGAGGATCTTCTGAAGCGTGATTTGCGCCGATTTGAAGCCGCCGTCGCTCGAAATGTGAAAGTCCCGATTAATGACGATCAGTTTTCGGCGCTGGTGAGTTTTACATACAACGTGGGAGAAGGGGCGTTGGCAAGTTCGACCCTGCTAAAATTGTTGAACCAAGGGAACATTCGCGGAGCAGCCGATCAATTCCTGCGCTGGAATAAGGCAGGCGGGCGCGTTCTGGCTGGGCTGACTCGACGGCGAAAAGCAGAACGTGCGCTCTTTTTAGGAGAAGATTTCACACGATTTGTCTAGGACGTGACGGGGCCATGATCAAGCTGCTTAAATTCATCAATCAATGATAGTGTTAACGAACCGTAGCCAAATCGTGTCGGAATCGGTTCAGCGGGTCGTGTGAGGGGAAATCGGACAGCCTCGTTTCGGATGGCTAGATTGATTGGGTAGATGCGATTACAATGTAGACCACTTACAAATTTTATAAATCTGCTCTGGATCAGATTTCAATCTAGGTATTGAACCGATTTAGTAGACCCATTCAGCGAAAAGGGTGTTTAGGAGTGGACGCTAGGTTAGACCGTTTAGAAAGTATAGTAGGGCAGATTGGAGAAGCCGTCATCGCAACCACCGAAACTGTCGAATGCGTTTCAAAGCAGGTTGATGTGTTGACGCATCAAGTTCAGCAGCAGGGCTACCAAATTTTTGCGCTGAGCGATGCGATCCAGACGCTAGCAGAAAATCAGGAAGCTGCAATGGCGCGTCTAGATAAGTTGACCGATACGCTACAGAATCTCGCACATGCGATTGAGAACGCTGACGAGGCGGCATCCGATGCAATTTCAGGTGCATAATATGGGGCAAAACTGGTCGTCAATGCCGATAGAATTTTGAGAGATGTAACGGCAAAATCGCAAATCTGGGGTATGGGGAAAGCAAATCAATGGCAGTGGTTGAGGAATTAACGCTAAATTGGCGATCGCGGCTCCAGACTGATTGTTCAGATCAATCAGCCCAAACTCAAACCAGCATTATTTGCTGGCTACTTGGAGATGATCACCAGCGGTTTGAGGACATGCCGCCCGACCAGTTGGCGATCGCCCAGCAAGCGATGGACTACCGCTATCGGATTTTGCGCCAGAGATATTTAGGCATTGGGCCTGAAAAGGCGTACCAGAAACTTCTTCAGCGATTGGGCAGCCTATTTTTGATTCGCAGTAAGATCCGCACCTGGGTAGCGCTGTCTCGCGATCGCCGCCGCACCGTCATGGATGTTCTTCAAGAAGTGATCCAAGAACTGATCCAGAGCGATCGCCACATTCGACGCCAGATCACCTTGATTGGCACCTGCACAACTAATCCTCGACTGCGAAATGCTCTCGTGCTCGCCAGCATCGAAGAATATTGCCTGCGCCCGATTCGTAATCAACCTCTGCTCGTCTACCGATTTGTCAATTATCTGCGGCGCTCTCAGCGGGGAGGCATGACGCAGATTCCCAGTGGGGAGCTCATTCGCCTCGTCTCAGAAGAAATGGTGTTAGACGATGCGGACAACCCGGTGAGCCTGCTTGATGGTGAAGCAGTATCGCAGCATCAAGACGAGCAATTTTGGGAAGAACAGCAGACGTTACGCAGCCGCATCAAAGACGACTTTGCTCACTATCTAGAAGAAAATGTCGGTACTGACGCGGCACAGTGGTTGCAGCTATATTTGCAAGGGCGATCCCAAGATGCGATCGCCCAAACCCTTGATATGCCCATCAAACAGGTGTATCGGCTTCGAGAAAAAGTGAGCTATCATGCCATTCGCGTCTTTACTTTGAAAGGCGAACATGAACTAGTCACGACGTGGCTCGGAACCTCGTTGCAAGAGCATAGCCTAGGATTAACGCCTAACCAATGGCGCGAATTTTGGGATAACCTGACTGCCGATCAGCAACAGCTACTAGACAATCTAAAAGCTGGGAAAACAATGGAGGCGATCGCGAATGAATTAGGCTCAAAACCGAGCCAGATTATGGGCGAATGGAGTAAGCTGTATCTATCTGCTCAGGCATTGCGAAGCAATGCTTGACTCGGGTGATAGGGTGCGTTGAATGGATGAATCTCCTCGTTGAATGTACAACGCCATAACGCTAATTAATTTTTATGATTTCTCCTCTAAGTGACCCAATCAAACCGAGTGATTATGATTCGGTCTACCAAAGCATATTGTCTCACTTTCAGAGAGATTCATTTGAGGATGGGCTTGCAAAGCGGCTTGACATTGAGCAGATGTTTATTTTAATTAATGGCGTCCTACCAGTTGAAGCCTGCCTGTATCATCAAATCTTACCTCTGTTTTTGGATGGGAGCCGACTCCACTTGGGTATGGTGTCACCCGATGATGTCAGTTCGGCAGACTATGTGCGCCGAATTGTTTCATATCTAAACTATTCCCTCGTCCCCCATCAGATCTCATCTGAATCTCTGCAGGCAGTGCTTTCAGCCTATTTGCGCTCGTGCAATCAATCGTCCTCCCCATCCAAGCCCTCGCGACCCAATTCCTCGACATCCCAATCCTCACGACCTAATTCCTCACTACCTGAATCCCCCACATCTAATTCCCCCGCATCTAATGCCCCGGTATCTAATGCCCCGCTATCTAGTGTCTCCTCGACTCCATCTCACTCCCGCCCCTCGTCAGACTCAGATATCCCTGCCCGACCCCGCCGAAACCGCGTACCGTCTCCGTCGGATCGCAACACGCAACCCACCTTGATTGTGGATAGCCCTGAGAATCTAAATTCAATTGATTTGATGGGCAGTGGCTTTGGGCTAGAGATTGAGCCCTCTGAACCGCCGCCGCAGTTTCCGTTTAACCCGTCTCCCCTCCAAGATAGCTCTGACGATGCGTCGGCAGACATATCACATCTTGATGTGTCGCTTTCAGATGTGCCATCCCTTGAAACCCAAATTCCTCAGAGTTTAGACGAACTTGCTACAACGTTTCATCTGGATGCGTCCATTATTTCTGATCGATCATCACCTGATGAATTATCGTCTGATGAATCATCGTCTGACAGCGCTTCTTCTAATCTCTCATCAGTGACTCCTCCCGAAGAACACGAACACGCCGACTCTCCGTTTGATCCGCCTCCAGATGAGCCTGACGACGATGCACACCCACTCTCTGACACCGCTCATCCCCAAATTCCGTCGTTGTTGAGCCCGTTGCCAGCTGTTGATGTTCAAGTCCGTTACCTTTCTGCCCCCATCGAAACCTTAGCAGAATTGCCTCCTGCGGAACTCTTACACGAACTACTCGGGCGAGCACTTTTGGGCGGCATTGGTCGGCTCTATTTTGAGCGCCAACCTCACCAAGGGCGAATCCTCTGGAGCCAAAACGGGGTGTTACAGTCTGTCTTAGACCGGGTCAGGCTGCCGATATTTCTGGGGCTGATCGGCGAACTTAAACGGATGACCAAGCTCTCACTGATTGCGGTTGATAAACCCAAACAAATTGAGCTAGAGCGCATGTACGATAACAATCGGATTTTGTTGCGCTTTCGGTTTATGCCAACCGACCACGGAGAAGACGCCACGATTCAAGTCTTACGAGGAGCAGCGCTGAGGTTTTATCAACAGCAGCAGCTTTCATTGCTAGGTCGAGATGCGCTTAGTATTGCTAAGCAGTTGCACACTAAGGTCAACGAAATGCGCGATCGCGCTCAATCTGATCCGAGTTTATCGAAGGCAAAAGTCGAATCGCTCCCAGCCCTGAGTCAGCTTTTGCATAGTATCGAAAACCAGCTTGGAGAATTGCACCATCTTAGCCACCATGAATCTTATAACGCTGATGAAGGCGCATAAGAATGGTATTATACTGCTGCTACAGCAGGTTGCTGACTCCACCGCCCTGTCGCGCGACCAATCACAGAAAGTTCGTGAATCAGCTGATCGAATCGCTCCGGGGTCAATGATTGCGGGCCATCTGACATCGCCTTCACGGGATTCGGATGAACCTCAATCATCAGAGAATCGGTGCCTGCTGCTAATGCTGCCATCGCCATCGATGGCACATATTCAGCCCATCCCGTCCCGTGGCTAGGGTCAATCATAATGGGCAAGTGAGTGAGCGATCGCAACACAGGAATCACGGATAAATCCAGCGTGTTTCGAGTGTATTGGCTATCAAAGGTGCGAATGCCACGCTCACAGAGAATCACGTTTGGATTATCGGCTGCCAAGATATATTCTGCCGCCATGAGCCATTCTGTAATCGTGGCAGACATGCCTCGCTTCAGCAATACAGGCTTTCCCTGCACTCCGACTTTTTTTAGCAAAGAAAAATTCTGCATGTTCCGAGCGCCAACTTGCAGCACATCGGCAACCTCAGCAACCTTTTCTACATCCGCCGTATCCATCACTTCTGTGATAATTCCTAAGCCGCTGGCGTCCCGCGCAGCCGCTAACAGATCTAGGGCACTCTCCCCGTGTCCCTGAAACGAGTAGGGAGACGTCCTGGGCTTATAGGCTCCTCCGCGAAGAAACCTAGCCCCCGACGCGCTGACCCGTCGAGCCGTTTCGACAATCATCGATTCATTCTCGACAGAGCAAGGTCCAGCGACTATTACCACTGGGCACTGTTCGCCAAACGACACGACTCCATTTGGCGTTTGCACCTTGACCTCGCTCGGTTCCCCATGCCGATATTCTCGACTGACTCGCTTAAACGGTTTTTCTACCCGCAAAACCTGCTCAATCCAAGGGTTGATTTCTCGAATTTGCAGCGGATCGAGGTCAGCCGTATCTCCAACGAGCCCTAGCACCGTTTTGTGTTTGCCTACGATTTTCTCCGGCGTTAATCCCCAGGTTTGCAGCTCATCGCAGAGACTTGATATCTCTGCCTCTGGAGTCCCGACCTTCATGACAACAATCATGGATAACCTCTTAAATGCTTGACCAATGGCCTCTATGAAAATTGGGCGATCGCCTTTCGGCATCTTCTAGCAACTACTAGCGTCTTAAGACCCATTTTTCTCAGACTGCCACGCCTGTCTCATGCGCTGAAAATTGGTTCTAAATTCGGACAACCCCAAAAACCCACCTCGTCTGTCTTCATCCCAAGATGCTGACATCGCGCCGTAGCTAAGCCCCAAAACGCCCAGGCCAAAAAAGCCAAGGCTGACCAATAATACTGCGCTATGAGGAAGCTCAAGCAACTCCCGGCTGACAATCTGATAACTCACCAAAAAGGTTGAAATCCCCAGGAGAGTCGGGATACCACAAAACAACACCATTCTACGAACCATCCGCTGACTGACAGCCTCAGGAATTCCAGAATCAGCTCGCCGTCCGTTGCGATTAGACCGATTCGACGGTTTGCTCGACTCCTGCTTGCCCCCAGCCGATTGCACAGCGGCTTTCTGGTCGGGCTTACCGGGCTTTTTCCGATTCTGATTGGGCTCAAATGGAAGGCGGTTTTGGTTATCTGACTCTGGAGAACCAGATTTGGATTTAGAAGCCATGTCGTTAATTCAGCTAATGTTAGCCACTATTTAGCTACAGCCACCTGCGGACTAGCCACGAATTCCTAGCCGCTTGATAAGCTCTCGATAGCGATTCGGATCTTGATTGATGATATAGGCGAGAAGTCGCTTACGACGACCAATCATCTTGAGCAATCCTCTCCGAGACGCAAAATCCTTCTTATTAGACTGCAGATGTGAACTTAACCGATTAATACGCTCGGTTAGCATCGCAACCTGGACATCAGCCGATCCGGTGTCGGTTTCGTGGATTTGATAATCGTTGATAATTTGTTGTTTTTCTTCTTGGAGTAGCGTCATAGATATAGAAAAGCTTAGCCAACACAATAATACGCGCAGTCAATTATCTTATCATAACGACTACTCGAATCAGATTGGTAAGGAAATTTTTCCGAGAGACCTATGGCGATCCTAGCTCGCTTGTGATGAGAGATTTTGCTGGGCATGTTTGAGCAAAACCGTGCCGTGTCCGCACGAATAGGTGTCACAGTAATCAGCCAAGATGCGGCCTATGAAGCATAGACTTCATATTAATCGAGCGTTCCGGAATGTTCGAGAGAGCGCCTGAATAAGAAGAGAACGTGTATTCAGAGTCCATGAGGCTACTATGCTGAATAACTTGCGACCATTCGGAGCTCCAGATTGCGAAGCGGACTTAGCGATATTAGGGGAAGATGGTTACAGTCGATATTATTTTCAAGCCACATATTTTAATCGACAATCTCTTGATCCCTCTGTGTATCTGATCGTGGGGCGGCGGGGCGCAGGAAAGACGGCATTAGCAAGATTCTTCTCATTTCAAAATCTTCTAAAAGGATCCATAGAAATTTATATTGATCAACCGTCATCGTTTTACGAAACTATTTCGAAAGTCGTTAATCAGACTACATTTAATCGAGATTTGCAGATTCCTCAACTCACCCAAACCTGGGAATATATCATTTGGTCTGCGATCTTTCATCAACTTAAAACACGAGATATCAGAATTGGGGCTGCTTGCACCGTCAATGGGAATGGCGGTATTTCAAAGATCATTCGTCTCTTGATGCAATCATTACTTGAAAAATATTTGGGATCAGGACGCGATTTATCCGATGAACTTGACAAGATGATTAACAGCACTGTGTTTGAAACAGCAAAAGAAGCCGTTTTAGACCTTGCTAAAACTAATCCAATTATTATTGCGGTTGATACGCTAGAGAAATATTCTGCACGAGACGATACGCTGATGACTACGACGGCTGCACTCGTGGAATTTGCGTCTAAATTTTCGATGCAATATGCTCCTGCTAACATTCATATTAAAGTGTTTGCGATGGGTGAAATATTCCCATACCTGACTGAAGAATATGTGTCTAATCCACTCAAATATGTCAGGAATGAGGTTTATTTACACTGGCGGCCTAAAGATTTAATGCGCATGATTTGCTGGCGGCTTTTTCAATATTTGAGAGTTCATCATAATGCTAGTTTGAGAACCTCAGACATCGACTGGAAAAGCTATCGCGACGTGCGAGAGAAAGTTTGGAAGCCGCATTTTGGCGACTATCTTGAGAATGGTAGTCTTGTGGATGAAGAAACGTTTCCTTATGTGCTTCGCCACACGCAGCTACGTCCTCGGCAAATGATTGTGCTGTGTAATGCGATCGCAGAAAGAGCATTGAAATATGGAAATTTCCCCCGATTTTTTTCGAGAGATATCATGTCTGGTATCCAAAATGTACAAGATTCGCTAGCGGATGAAGTGTTTAATGCATACAGTTCTGCCTATCCGAATGCGGCCAGAATTGCAGAAGCGCTATCAGGAATATCCCCGATTTTTGAGGCTAAGGAGCTAGACAAGCGTGCGCCGAGAACATCATCTCAATGGACGGATGGCTACTCTCCCTATCGATTTCGTGAATTTATCACCGAGCTTGGGATTGTGGGGCGTGTGCGAAGCAGGAGTCAAGGATATATTGAGGCTGACTTTGAATATGCAACGAGAGGGCGTTTGACGATCGCCACGGAAGATGAGTGCGTAATTCATCCAATGTTTTACACCAAGCTAAATGTGAAAGCGAGTCACAAGACGCGGATTTATCCGTTTCCAGATCACCAAGAGTTTAAGACGTTGGGGCATACCCTAACGATGAGCCGGCAATCGTGATTTTGGAGGGGAGTGCTTTTGTAGCCAATGATTTTGGTATAAGCCATCGGCTATATCGTGACAAGGTGCTTATGGTGCCAATTCTTCCATGAGTAAAATAGCGCCTCTCAGTTGAATTTCAAGACCGCTCAACGGAGTCAGGCTGACTTGGCATCGAATAGACTGACCTCGGCGATTGGTTGCATCTAAGGTGATGGCTTGGCGATCGCACGCTCCAGATAAGCAGTCTCGAATGGGGTCTCGCAGGCGATCGATGGGCAAGCCAATATCAAGGCTAAAGAAGGATTGCCCTTCGACTTCGTCGGCACGGAGCCCCCACAGGTCAGTGGCTTTGTTGTTCCAGGTCAAAATATCGTAATGGCGATCGACCACGACGACGCCTGCCTCAATGCTTTCTAGAATTGATCCGAGGAACGCATTGACCTGATTGACTTCTTCCGTCCGCATTCGAAGCTCGTCATTGATGGTCTGGAGTTCTTCGTTGGTTGACTGCAATTCTTCATTCATTGTCTCTAGTTCTTCATTGGTGGATTGCAGTTCTTCGTTGGTCGTCTCTAGTTCTTCATTGGTGGATTGCAGTTCTTCGTTGGTCGTCTCTAGTTCTTCATTACTAGACTGTAGTTCTTCATTCGCCGTTTCGAGATCTTGATTCGAGCGGTACAAATCTTCCTGGAGGTGGTGATAGAGCGTCACGTCCGTAAATGTGATGCTCACACCGATTAAATCGCTGCCGTTTTCTTGCAAGGGTGAAATATGCACATCAAAATATTGCGTTTCCCTATTTGGCAACGAGCGACTGACATCTTGAATCGCAATCGATTGACGGGTATTGGAAACCTCCTCAATTTGGGAGCGTAGTTCGAGCGGGCGATACGAAACCTCTAAATCTTGAAACGGTCGCCCCAAATCTTGAGCACCAATATTAAACGTTGCCCGAGCTTGCGCATTGGCAAGGACGAGGCTGCCGTTTTGGTCGATGACCAGATGGGCAACAGGGGCAGCACTGAACGCTGCATCTCGCAGGCGAACATGGACAGCTAAACGACTGCCAGCCTCGTCATCTCCGGTTTGTGACAACGCGACGAGGCGTTCGCGCAGATTGAAGTTAGGGACTTTGCCAAAAATCCGATGTTGCAGATTGAGTGGCGTAAACAGATTAGAATGACTCATCAGCATTTCCGCCTTGCCTAAGAACAAAATGCCATTGTTGTCGAGGGCAAAGTGAAATCGAGCCAAGATCCGCCTTTGAGTTTCGGCGTTGAAATACATCATGGTATTGCGACACACGAGCAAATCGAGCCGAGAAATGGGCGCATCTTGAATTAAGTCATGACGACCAAAAATGACTGCGCGGCGCAGTTCTGCTCGAAACGTGCAATTCTCCCCGTTCTGCTCAAAGTATTTGTTTCGCAACTCTTCGGGGACATTCTCAACAATTCGTTCGCTATACGTTGCATGACGAGCTATCATCAAATCTTCCTCATCCACATCGGTGGCATAAATTTTGACGCGCTGGCGAAATTGCTCTGTCCCGAGCAGTTCTGACAAAATTATTGCCAGCGTATAAGCCTCCTCTCCCGACGAGCAGCCTGCGCTCCAAACTCGAATTGGCTCCTCTGGCTGCTTTTCTCCAAGCAGGTCAGGCAGTGTCTGGTGCCACAGATAGTTCCAAGCGACTCTATCTCGAAAAAAACCTGTGACGTTAATCAGAATGGTGTTGAATAGCGGAACAAATTCTTCGGGATGGACTTCGAGATAGTCGAGGTAATCGCCAAAGTCATCAATACCACGGGTCTGCATGCGTTTGGTGACCCGTCGTCGCAACGACGAACGCTTATACCCTGTGAAATCAAACCCGCGCGATCGCCTCAAAAAATCTAATAGAGCTTCAAATATCCGACCGTCTTCACTATTGCTGTTGTTATTGCTATTGGGATCATTGATGTCGTTATCGTTCCTGCTCATTCAGCCGTCCCGGTATTTACCAATCGGGTCAGGGCTGAAGCGATGTCAGAGAGCGGCAATGTGTAATCGACTGCTCCTGTTTGAATCGCTGCACTCGGCATGCCTGAAAACTCTGCTGTTTCCAGATCTTGAACAATAACGATTCCACCCGCTGCTTTGACTGCCCGAATTCCCGAGGCTCCGTCGCTGCCAGTGCCCGTCAAGACAATGGCGATCGCCCTTTCACCATAACTTTCTGCGACTGACTCAAACAGCACATCTGCCGATGGGCGGACAAAATGCACTAATTTCGTTTGGGTTAGAGCCAACGTTTTATCTGAGTTTGCAAGCAGATGATGATTGGGCGGAGCAATGTAAATCGTGCCAGGATTGAGAACGTCGTTTTCTTCAGCTTGTTTGACCGATAGAGGAGTCTGTCGAGCCAAAATATCTGCCGCCATCGACCGATGCTCAGGGGAAAGATGCTGAACTACCACAATCGGCACCGGGAAGTCAGCCGACAAACCAGAAAATAACTGCTTGAGCGCTGCCAGCCCGCCTGCCGAACTGACAACCGCAACAATATCAAACGCGGCAGCAGACATGGCTGTGGAGCGGGTAGCTTTGGAGTTGGTATTTGAATCTTTCACCCGACCTCCATAATTTCAACAGCGAACTAAGGCGATCTTAAACCCCACGTCCCCTCGTCACACGAATCTGAAGTTTCATCTTTATCTTCTATAGCGATTCTAAATCGCCTGTGAATTGTATGTGAGTGGTGGGGCGGGTGTTGCCCGCCCCACCACTCACAATCCATCTGGGATTGCTATATTATGAAGGGAATAGATTATATTCTGACGAGATTAAATTACGAGCACTTTTCTGCGTCTTGCATCGAGATATGGTTTGGCTGATGCGCAACTCGATCTAACCAACTCTGCAAAGCCGGAAACCGAACTAGATCAAATCCGCCTTCGTGCGCAACGTGGGTATAAGCATACAGCGCAATGTCAGCAATCGTATAGTGCTGCCCCACTAAAAACGGTGTTTGCTGAAGCTGCTGATCCATTACATTGAGAGCACTGTAGCCCTTTGTTTGCTTAGCGAGCAGGGTGTCTTTCTGCGCCTCTGCCTGATTTAAATATTTGATGATAAACCGCGAAACCGCAATATATGGCTCGTGGCTGTATTGCTCAAAAAATAGCCATTGCATGACTTTGGCTTTGTCATAAGGCTCGTCTGGCAAAAACTGGGTCTGTTCTGCCAGATAAAACAAAATGGCGTTCGACTCAGACAAATATCTGCCGTCTTCTAGTTCTAGCGTGGGGATCTTGCCGTTTGGATTTTTTGCCAAAAACGTTTCCGTGCGCGTTTCGCCCTTGAGAATATCGATGGGAATCCACTCATGGGCGATCGCACGCTGATAGAGCAATAGCTTGATCTTATAACAGTTGCCCGACTTGAGATCACCATACACCTTAAGCATCAGTAGATTTGCCCCCTTCTTATAAAAACCTGCTACGCTGCCAAATCATTCACATAGGAATTTTTCGCTTTACTTTATTACTGCTTCTCAGATTAGTAAAGACTCCAGAAAATCTTTGAGACAAAAAATCCAGTGAAATTGCGGACTGCCAAAATAGGTGCGGGACATCTCCACATCATTCATAAGACTGGTTAGTCGTCATCCGCCTCGCATCGGTTGAACAGTCTTAGATTCACATATTCTCTACGATTCACTCTTTGCAGGAGCTTAATCACTGTGACGGTCGGACGTTTTAAGGAAAAATTGGGAACAATTCGGAACAATCGAATCAAAGGACGCGATTTAGAAATTCTCTACGGCTTACAGGGGAACGATCGGTTGTCATCAAGGAGAGGATCGGCAACTCGTGATGTCGCGACGATTTTGGTGGGTGGCAGCGGGGGCGATCGCTATAAAGCCGCTAAAAAAGCAACCACCATTGTGCTAGAGAATGGCGGATCAACTGCCGATATATTAGTTGCTAAAGGCATTGGCTTTAACCGCGAAACCTCCTTCGTTGCCGAGATTGACGGGCGACATCTTGTTGCAAGCGATACGGTATCTGGGCAATCCGTGATTTTGCTTGACTGGCAAGCCCCTAGCCAACAAATCGGCACATTTGTCTTATCAGGGGGACGCTATAGCTATGGTGAACTCGCCACCAGTGTTCGCAATACCGAAAACTACTTGGGCAACGTGTCGTGGGCAGAGTTGAATCAATCCGGGGCGCTTGATCTGGGTCGAGTCGGGCTCAATGCAAGGTCGGTGAATCGAGCGATTCGCAGGATTGGGCGTCGGGCAAAACGACTTGAAAAGAAACAGATCCAGTCAACGCGCGATCGCCTCACAGGGTTGTCTCAAGGCGATATATTGGTAGGCAAGGCCAGCGAAAATCAGCCCCTTCAGACCTCAAAGCGTCATCATCGGTGCGATCGCCATTCCCAATCATCCTCCATTCTGCCGCTCTCGGAGGAGGGTCGTCATAGTTTGGATATCGCGCCTGTTTCTTATTCTGATGGGTTGGGGTTGATGCCGTTTCAATCCCATGATGGGCTGAGCGTTATGAATGATACGCCTTTGATGAGCGTATTTCCTCCAGGCATCTAATATCAGACACGTCGAAGGATTGATAGAATCGACATCTTATTTTAGATGCCTGGAGGATAGGGGCGAACGGCCGTTCGCCCTTACAGAGTTAATTCTGCGGACGGCCAACCTGTCAGCGAGGCTATGTTACTGTAATTACAGAGTAATCACAGAGATGAGCAGAATGGCTGCTGTTTTTAAAACCCACATCGTCAAGATTGGTAACTCCAAGGGTATTCGCATTCCAAAGACGTTATTGGAGCAACTCAACTTTAAAGATAAAGTTGAGCTAGAAGTGCAGCACAATCAGCTAATCGTGCGATCGCCCTCAAAACCTCGACAGGATTGGGATGAGCAGTTTCGCGCTATGGCACGTCGTGGAGATGATCAGTTACTCGATTCAGACATCATTTTGCCTCAAAGATGATGATATAGCTCAGAGGCTGCTCGGTGAAGCAGTGAATGCCGATAGGCAAGACTATGAAAGTCTTCTGAATAGCCTCCGCCAATCACACATGCCACCGGATATCGAGCCGTTAGGCATGTGCTCAACACCTGCATATCGCGGCGAAAGATGCCGCTGTCGGTGAGGGCAAGTTTGCCGAGGCGATCGCCCACATGCGTATCCACGCCTGCATCATAGAGCACCAGATCGGGTTGAATCTCTGATAACAAATCTGGCAGATAGTGGGCAAGAGTTTGCAGGTAGGCGTTGTCTTCCATGCCCTCTGGAAGCGGCACGTCTAGATCGCTATGCTGCTTACGACTCGGAAAGTTGATCTCGCAATGCATTGAGAAGGTAAACACTGTAGGGTCATCGCGGAAAATAAAGGCGGTTCCGTCGCCTTGATGCACGTCTAAATCCACAATCAAAATCGTCTCCGCAAGCCCCAAGTGCTGAATCGTGCGGGTGGCGATCGCCAAATCATTGAAAATACAAAACCCAGCCCCAAAGTCTGGGAATGCGTGATGCGTGCCGCCCACCGTGTTGCACGCTAAACCATGCTCTAATGCAAGCCGAGCCGTGAGAATCGTGCCGCCTATAGCAATGCAGGTTCGATGTGCCAATTCAGGGCTCCACGGCAAGCCAATTCGTCGCTGTGCTTTGGGATGAAGCGTCCCTTCTCGATAGTCGCGCACATAATCTGGCACATGAACCAGCTCGATCCATTCGTCGGGAGGCGGTTCGGGCGTATGAAACTGAGACGGATGGGCAACGTTGTCTGCCAGCAGAACGTCATAGAGCATCCCAAATTTTGCCATCGGGAATCGATGCCCAGCGGGTAGCAGCGCAACGTAGTCGGGATGATAAACCAGCGGAAGATCCATGCAAAACCTAGTCGGTATGTCCACAATTTGGTTTCATTGGCAGCAGGGGATAGGGTGATCAAGACAGGCTGGTCACGGGGCGATCGTTACCGTGTCTATCCCTGAGGACGGCTATCCTTCTGCCGCTTGTCTGCTTCTATAAGATTTTTTACATTGATCATATCGACTTTTAGAAGTTTAGAGTCTCGATCTGGAGATCGATTCGTTCGATCGGATACCAAATCTGACGATCCTAACCCTGATATCCATCCCTGGAGGATCGCCTTTCAGTAGGGGCAAACGGCCGTTTGTCCTCACAGCGTATCGGTTCTTACAGGGAACTAGTACCTTGATAATGCTGCTTAGATATACGCTAAACAGGTATCGTGCGCAGCCCGCCACTCCTCTCACGTAGCAGTTTACGAGCGATTTAGATCGCTATATACAGGCTAAGGGAGATAGTTCATCTCTTTCTTTGGTAGCCCTCGAACGATATCTCGAATTGGCTTGCCCGCCAAAGTTGCCAGTTCTCGAAGTGCTTGACCGCTGATATTGTATTCATTAGCCCCAAATCGCACCGCGACCTTGTCATATAGTCGTGAAGCTTGGCCTGATAGCGCTTGGCCTCGCATGTACGACCATCCCATTGGGGTGATTTCAGCGGCGATCGCACATATCAACATCACTGCCAACCCCCGACAGCGATAGGCTGGATCAATATATAAATCAATGAACATTGCACCCCGAACGCAGTGGTGCAAATCATAGCTAGGTGTCCAGGCTGCAAACCCGACGAGTTGACCATCGCTATACACCACCTTCATTTGAAAATATTCAGCCGTATAATCCCTTTTCAGCGTTTGAATTGAACAAGGCCAAGCTGTCATGTTTAAGCTTTGGCGAACATAATCATTAATTAGATGTTCAACACGGTCAAGCTCCTCAATCTTTGCCGTAGATATAACGTAAGGCATTAAGACATTCCCCTAAAGTTACGTTTTTTATAACTTCAATGACGTTCAAAAGGATTACGCACTAGACGATAGACAGACCTAAAGATCGGGAGAGGAAGTCAATCTAGTGATAGAGAAGCCTTTCGTTGGGTTACGCTATCGCTAACCCAACCCACTAGCGCATCCAGGCTAATTTGTTGGGTAAAGCGATCGATGGGAGAATTTTCTGAAATGCTTTTAGGATTTCTTCAGCCCAACACTTTAAGCATGTCGTGCTACTACTATTTTAGGCGTGTCACAACACTACGCTAAACTCACATCTCCACGATTAAGGAATACGCGACGCCCACGTTAAGGAAGGCGTTTAGTTTTTTGGGTCAGTGCGGCCGTCCTCGGTCGCGTGTTCCACCTGTAGGGTTGCCGAGACGCTCGCACTGACACGGGAATTTAAACGCTCTCCTCAGGTTTAATCCTGTTTTAATCCAGCTTTGTTAAGCCGAAGATATTCTAATGAGTAAACTAGACTTAACGGTATTCTAGGGCTGAGCGGATTATGCGCCATCCTATTCCGACATGATTTGGATTAGCTGTTACTTGAGTTAGCCATTACAACTAGCCATTACAACGCATTCAGTCGTTTCATCGTTAGTAATTCCATCGTTAATCATTCCATTCATGTCTAATCTGGTCTATCACTGACGTTCATTTGCTTATAGCACCCGACTCCGATCTGTGGTACTTCAATATCTATCCTTTGGCATGTTTCGTCTTTTGGCATACCCCCTTGATATATCCCGTCGTAAATTGTCCGATGTGTTTGCCCCTCAAAAATTTCTGATTAATCTGATTAGGATAATTTGCGCTTCAAATCGATTTAGCTGCTTGAGGATAGGGCATCCATCTGCTCACTCATCATGACCCCACATTTATGACCTTGATACCGCTACCCCAAAACGAAACGGAGCGGCTCGAAGCCCTCCACCGTTACGAAATTCTCGATACGCCCCCCGAAGAGGCATTTGATGAACTCACTCGACTGGCTGCCTATACCTGCACGACCCCCATCGCTTACATCAGCCTCATCGATGCCGATCGCCAATGGCTGAAAGCCCAAGTAGGGCCGATGCCTCCTGAAACCCCCCGCGAATTTGCCTTTTGTTCTCACTGCATTCTGCAAGAGGGGATCATGACTGTCAGAGACACATTGGCTGACCCGCGCTTTGCCGATAATCCAATGGTGAAGGCTGATCCCAAAATTCGATTTTATGCGGGGGCGCCGCTCATGAATGCGAATGGTTTAGCGCTCGGTTCTCTCTGCGTGATGGACTATATGCCGAGAGAACTTGATCCGTCTCAGATGGAATCGATGCGATTATTAAGTCGGCAAGTCGTGCGCCAGCTTGAAATCCGCAATAACCTGGCAGCATTATCTCGTGCCGTCGAAACGTTTCAAAAATCATTGAGCGAGTGAGGGAACCCGTATGGCTAAACCTGCAATTCTTTCGGTTGATGATGATCCAGAGGTGCTGCAAGCGGTTGCCCGTGATTTGCGGCAGCACTATGGCGATCGCTTTCGCATTATCCGAGCCGATTCGGGCACATCAGCGCTAGATGCCCTCCAGCAGCTCAAATTACGCAACGAGTCGGTCGCGTTATTTCTCGCCGATCAGCGCATGCCCCATATGGAAGGGGTCGAGTTTTTGGAACATGCGAGTGAGATTTTTCCGTTGGCGAAACGAGTGCTGCTCACTGCGTATGCTGATACAGATGCGGCAATTCGCGCGATTAACTCTGCCAAACTCGATTACTATCTGCTCAAACCGTGGGACCCGCCTGAAGAAAAGCTGTATCCGGTTTTGGATGACCTGCTCGAAGACTGGTACGCCTCCTATCGTCCAGCTTTCGAGGGGATTCGAGTGATTGGCGATCGCTGGTCGCCCCAAACGCACCAAATTAAAGACTTCCTCGCTCGAAATCAGATTCCCTATCAGTGGCTGGATGTCGAAGCTGAACCCGAAGCCCAACAGCTTCTCACCTATGCCTCGGCAGATGAGTCGCCGTGCCTCCCGCTAGTGATGTTTGCCGATGGCGTGCGGGTGAGCCAACCCACTCCCCAAGACATTGCGGAAAAAATTGGGCTGCGAACCCAAGCTGAGCGTCCATTTTATGACCTCATTATCGTGGGGGGAGGTCCATCTGGATTGGCAGCAGCGGTTTATGGCGCATCTGAGGGGCTGAGCACGGTGATGATTGAGCGAGAGGCACCCGGCGGACAGGCTGGCTCTAGCTCTCGCATTGAAAACTACCTGGGGTTCCCGGTGGGGTTGAGCGGTAGCGATCTGGCCCGGCGAGCAGTGACCCAGGCCAAACGGTTTGGGGTCGAAATTCTCTCACCCCAAGAAGTCACAGGCGTCCGCATTCAAGACCCGTATCGCGTCGCCACGCTAGCAGACGGGAGTGAAATTAGCTGCCATGCGCTGATGATTGCGACGGGCGTGTCCTATCGAAAGCTGAATGTGCCTGGCATGGAAAAATTACAAGGCGCAGGCGTTTATTATGGGGCAGCACAGGCAGAGGCGATCGCCTGTCGAGATGAAGACGTATACGTCATTGGGGGTGCCAACTCAGCGGGGCAGGCCGCGATGTACTTTTCAAAGTATGCACGCACCGTCACGATGCTGATTCGATCCGGGTCGCTGACCAAGAGTATGTCGCAATATCTAATCGACCAGATTGAGGCCACTGACAATATTTTTGTTAAAACTCACACGACCGTCGTGGGAGTAACCGGAGAAAACAACCTCGAAAGCCTGACGCTGCTCAATTCCGAAACGGGGGAGACGACGACGGTTCCGGCGACGTCGCTGTTTATCTTTATTGGAGCGGCTCCGCGCACCGATTGGCTAGCCGATTTGGTTGAACGCGATGAACGCGGATTTATTCTGGCTGGGCCTGACCTGATGCGCGATCGCCCGCGTCCTCGGGGGTGGAATCTCGATCGCGCCCCATTTTTGCTCGAAACCAACGTCCCTGGTGTTTTTGTCGCAGGTGACGTGCGCCACCAATCTGTGAAGCGGGTTGCGTCGGGGGTCGGGGAAGGCTCTATTGCAGTTCAGTTTATCCATCGCTATCTCACCGAGGTGAGAGCGTAATGTATCGCCTGACGCTCTCGCGTTAGGACGCTGAACGTGTGTAGCACCCGTGCCGTGCGGGTGCTACACACGAATCTGAGCCCATAGGGCTATATTCACCCTCGAATCACCGAATCATCCTGGATGACCATGCTCCATAATCCTCAAGAAAATCTGCTCTTTCCCAAATTTTCGATCGACGAACTGCAAGATCTCCTTGACCATGGGCATGAGCGGACGTTGGCACCGGGGGAGATCATCTTTGCGGAAGGCAACCCGACGCGTCATTTCTATGTGGTTCTGGATGGCATGATTCAAGTGACTAAAACGCTCGCAGGCCATGAACAGGTCTTGACGGTTCATCAACCGGGAGAATTTACGGGCGATATCTCGATGTTGACCGGAGGCATTGCCAGCGCCACGGGTAAAGCACTAGGAGCGTCACGAGTCTTAGAAGTGGAGCCTGACGCATTTCGTCGATTGGTCACCGAATGTTCTCAAACGGCAGCGGTGATTCTCACGGCACTGGCGGGGCGATCGCACGAAGTTGGCGCCCATCTGCAACAGCAGGAAAAAATGGCAGCATTAGGAAAGCTCTCAGCCGGGCTTGCCCACGAACTCAACAACCCAGCCGCCGCCGGACGACGAGCCGCAAAACAGTTGCGCGATGCGATGAAGACCGTGCAGGCAAAAACATTGGAGCTGTGCGATCAGCAATTAACCGATCCACAACGACAGGCGCTGATCGACCTTCAGCAGTCGGTGATGACCTGCCAGCTTAAACACTATTCCCTCGACCCGCTTGAACAGAGCGATCGCGAAGACGCCCTTGCCGACTGGCTCGATGACCACAGCATCCCCGACGGGTGGAAGCTTGCTCCCACGTTTGTCTCCGCCGGAATCGATGATGCTCAAATTCAACACCTGGCAGATCGCGTTGGTGATTCAGCACTTCCTGGCGCGCTGGGCTGGCTGGAATCAAGCCTTAACGTGGCAGAACTGGTTGATCAGGTCGAACAAACGACCGAGCGCATTTCAGAATTGGTGACCGCCCTCAAATCCTATGCCTACATGGACAAATCTCCACTCCAAGAGATCAACGTGCATGATGGCATCGAAAACACGCTCACCATCATGCATCACAAACTCAAGAAGGGCATCACAGTGCATCGAGACTATGACCCCAATCTGCCTAAGATTTGTGCCTATGGCGGTGAACTGAATCAGGTGTGGACGAATCTCATCGATAACGCCATTGATGCCATGGAAGGAAACGGCGATCTCACCCTCCGCACGACCCATCTGCACGATCAAATCCAAATTGAGCTCATCGACAACGGTCCTGGGATTCCGCCCGATGTGCAATCGCGTATTTTTGAACCCTTCTTTACAACCAAAGATGTTGGCAAGGGCACCGGACTCGGACTTGACATCGTTCGGCGGATTGTTGTCAATCGTCATGGTGGCAGCATCCGCGTCGACTCTAAACCGGGTAAAACTTGCTTTCTGATTTGCCTCCCCATGAAGCCTCCCAAGACCGAATAATGGAGCGCTATTAGGGGCGCTATTGGGGAGCGCTATTAGGGGTCGCTATTGGGGGGCGATCGCCCTAGCGATAGGATTCTCGCCGGTGCCGGATTCGATAAATCGTGATGTGTTGAGCGTTGTCATCAATATCGTAGAGGACTCGATATGTGCCAATCCATAGAGAATATCCTGAATTTGCTTTCAATTTTTTCGAATTGGTCGGGCGAGACTCAACAGCTAGCTGATCAATATTTCTTGAAATCTGTTCAACGTATTTAGCAGGAATTTTTGAAAGATCTTTGATGGCGCGACGACGAATGGAAACCCTATGCATATCTATGAATTTAGACCAAGTTCCACTTTTGCCTGCTCCCAAGAAATGGTTTCATCATCTTCCGCTCGCGCTCGACGAATTTCTTCTGCATCCTCTATGTCTTCGAGCAAACTCAAAAGCCTGTTCCAGTCGTCTATGCCAATCATAACGGCAGATTGATTTCCCTCAGAATCTACAACGTAGCGAACTCGTTCTGATAGTTCTATGGCGTTCATAATACCTCCAAGAAATCAGATATCTTCTGCTAATTTAGCGTTATCTAAGCGTCAATGATGATCAACACATCTTTGAAATCTTCTCAAGTCATAAATTCGTGACACTCCCTCTAGTTTCTCCTAATACTGAATACTGAGTCATGATTGATCTATTGCGCCAAATTCCCCTCTTTGCAACCCTGCATGACCACCAGTTTGAGTTTGTCCGCTATGGACGTGAACGCGTGATTGAATCGGGATATTTGCTCGCCAAAGAGGGCGACCCGATGGGCTCATTTTGGGTGCTGTTAGACGGAGAAATTCACTGCGTCAAACAGGTGGGCGATCGCCAAGTGCCGTGGATTACCTATGGGCCGCATTCCTATTTTGGGCATGAGCTAATTTTGCTCGACAAGCCGTGCCTCGCTAGCGCCTATGCGTCTACCCGATGCCACCTCATTGAGTTTGACACCCCCGCCTTCTGGAAAATGCTAGAGCTTTGTCCGTCTATCACCCGCGAACTCTTAGTGGTCACTACTCAGCGGGCTCAAAACCTCGACGCATTGTCGCTACGCACTCAGAAGCTCATGTCGCTTGGTACGCTGACCTCTGGGCTATCTCAAGAACTCCGTGCCCCGTCCTTGGCGAGTACGGTTGCGGCAGAAAAGTTACAAAAAACATTTGAGTTCTTACAGCCGCTGGCGCTGCAGATTAATCAGCAAATGACATCCGAGCAGCAGGCACTACTGTTAGGGATTCAGCACGAGGTGATTCAGCACAGTGCGATCGCCCTTGCTCAACCCCAGGAATCACCTTCCTCAGACTGTGACGCAGAAATTCTCGCTTGGCTCACCCGCCACGGACTGGGCGATCGCCCCTATTGCGCCTACCTCACCTCCGCTCTGTTGAAAGTCGGCTTAGGGGTTGCATGGCTCGACACGATTCAAGCCCTATTTCCTCATGCGGTGCTAGACGACCTCCTGCTGTGGGTAAAAACAACTCTCACCGGGATGATTCAGGTCGATGAGATTGAGAAAAATACCCTGCATATTTCCCAGCTCGTGCAATCTGCCAAAGACTACACCTATCTCGACCAGGCTCCCCTCCAAGAAATGGACATTCATGACGGCATCGAAAATACGCTTAGAGTGCTCAGACACCGCCTGACGGGAATTGACATCATTCGCAACTATGATCACACCCTTCCTGACATCTGCGTTTACGGGAGCGACCTAAATCAGGTATGGACTCATGTGATCGAAAACGCCATTGACGCGATGAATGGATGCGGGCAGCTTGAAATTCGCACGTTTCGAGAGGGGGAGCGGGTTTTTGTCGAAATTATCGACGATGGCCCTGGGATTCCGCCAGAGGCTCAGCCTCATCTTTTCAAGCAGTTTTTTACTACCAAGGGCAGCGGCAAAGGCACGGGCTTAGGGCTGCCGATCGCCCATCGCGTGATTGTTGAACAACATCGGGGAGCCATTCACTGCGATTCCCAACCGGGGCGAACGCGGTTTCAGATTCGGCTGCCGATGAATCTTCGAGAAACATCGTTGTTTAGTTCAGATTTATCGTCGGTTCATCCTGAAATGGTCAGAGGAAACTCATGATTGACGTAAATGATTTGCGACAGGTGAAGGGCTTCTCTCAACTGGGCGATGAGATGCTAAAGTGGCTCGTTCAGGAAAGCCGGGAGGTTTGGCTGGAACCAGGACAGGTCTTTCGGCAGGAGGGCGACCCTGCCGAACATGTCTTTATCCTGCTAGATGGCGAATATTGGATTACGCAGCGAGTCGGCAATGAAGAGGTGTTGCTCAAAGCGGTGTTTGGCAAAGAGCTGTTTGGGGAAGTGCCGATCATTATGGGGGTCGATTATTTTTGGGCGAGCGGGCATGCTCGAACACGCTGCCATCTGCTTGAAATGCCCAATGACATTTTCTGGAAGCTGTTGGGGCTGTGCTCGTGCTTAGCGACCACGATTGTGAGAACAGCCACCGAGCGCATTCAGGATGTCCAAATTTTGGCACAACATCGAGAAAATCTGATTTCTCTCGGAACAATGGCAGCCGGGTTAGCTCATGAATTGAATAATCCGGCGGCGGCGAGTCGTCAGGCCGCTCGGCAGATCCGAGACCTATTTCCGCGGATTCAAACACTGACGCTTGAAATTACCCGCAAGGCGATGACCACCGATCAGCAGACGTTTTTAGCCCAGCTTCAGCGGGAGGCGATCGCCCGAATTCGGCATGCTCCCGTTCTCGACCCGATTACCCAGAGCGATCGCGAAGATGATGTCACCGATTGGCTCGATGCTCATGGGGTGCCCAACGGCTGGCAACTGGCTCCAACTCTAGTGAGCGCCGGATTAGAAACCACCTGGCTCAATGAAATTGCCACCCAAATGCCCGACCATTGCCTGACTAGCATTCTCACCTGGCTCGAATCAATCCTGGCCGGTGCAGGGTTGCTAGAACAGCTTCATCAAAGCACTCGCCGCATTGCTAATTTGGTCGATGCGGTTCAAGACTATTCTGAACAGGATGATTTGGCACCTACGCACGAAATCAATGTTCACGATGGGTTAGAGAGTACGCTCACGATTCTGCATCACAAGCTCAAACGAGGAGTGACCGTCATGCGAGAGTATGACGAAACCGTTCCCCGCATCCAAAGCTACGGAACCGAGCTTAACCAAGTCTGGACAAACCTGATTGACAATGCCATCGACGCGACTGAAGCCCAATTTAGCAGCGCGTCTTCGTCGGAAGCGAGACATCATGCTGCCGCGCTGACTATCCCCGATCCGTGGCAGTCGTCGATGCCTCATCCGGCGATCGCCTGTGCCGAAAATTCTCCCACCGTCTGGATTCGGACTCGCTGCCTGGGCGATCAGATTGTCGTTGAGATTTCTGACAATGGCGTGGGCATCCCGTCTGAGCTGCAAGCCCATATTTTTGAGCCGTTTTTTACGACCAAGGACATTGGTAAAGGCATGGGAGTCGGGCTACAAATCGTCAATCGCATTGTGCAACGGCATCAGGGAGATATTCGCGTTGCGTCAATGCCGGGAAACACCTGTTTTCAAGTGTGTCTGCCGGTGCGGATGATGCAGGTCACCTCAGCCGCTTAAATCTGCCCCCACTCAGATTAGGATGACTAGAGGGCGATCGCCCGTCGAGTAGTCAAGGTAAGCAAAACCGCTATGCCTCAACATCAGGCAACTATTGTTCTGAGAATCGCTACGTCAGGGCTCATTCTGGCGATCGGAGCCTGTCGAGACACGGGATCAACTCAAGACGGCGGCTCATCAGTGACGATTTTGGGATCGATCACGGGCGACGGACAGCAAATTATTGAGCAGGTGTTTGCGCCGTTTACCGAACGGACGGGGATTCCTGTCATCTATGAAGGCACCGATGCCTTTGCAACCCTGCTCCCCGTTCGCGTAGAGTCAGGAAACCCTCCCGACATTGCGTTGTTTCCGCAGCCCGGATTAATGGCTGACTTTGCCGCCGACGGGCAGCTCGTGCCTTTGGATAGCTTCCTCGATGCCAGTCAGCTCGACGCCGCATTTGACGCAACGTGGCTAGAGTTGGGCAGCATTGATGGCAATCTCTACGGGCTGTGGTCCCGCGCTGATGTCAAAAGCCTCGTCTGGTATCGCCCCGATGTCTTTGCCGAAAACGGCTATGACATTCCTCAAACCTGGGAGGAGATGATTGCGCTGAGCGATCGCATCGTGGCAGACGGTGGCGTACCGTGGTGTTTGGGCATCGAAAGCGGAGCCGCAACGGGATGGGTGGGCACAGACTGGGTCGAAGATAGTCTGCTACGCACCGCCGGTCCCGACGTTTACGATCGGTGGGTCAACCATGACATTCCGTTTACTGATCCAGCCGTGAAAGCTGCTTTTGAGCGATTTGGCAGGATTGCTCTCAACCCTGATTATGTCGTTGGTGGAACGGTCGGCGTCATCAGCACGCCATTTACAGATGCGCCCAATCCTCTCTTCAATGATCCGCCTGGTTGCTACATGCATCGTCAGGCAAATTTCATTGCGTCTTTCTTTCCAGACGAGGTGAATGTGGGAGAGGATGTCAGCATCTTTTTGCTGCCCGAAATCGACCCAGAGTTTGGCACTCCGGTGCTGGTCGGCGGGACGGTGTTTGCCATGCTCGACGACACTCCTAACACTCAAGCGGTGATGGACTATTTGACCACCGTGGAGCCTCATGAAATTTGGGTCGGCTTAGAAAATTATGTGTCGCCGCATCAGCAGGTATCGCTCGACGCCTATTCTGACCCGCTGACGCAGCAGCAGGCAGAAATTCTCGCCAATGCAGACATCATTCGCTTTGATGGCTCAGACCTGATGCCCGGCGCAGTTGGAACTGGCACATTTTGGTCTGGAATTGTGGATTACGTTGGTGGCACTGAGGTAGACCGAGTGCTGGAGGCGATCGAGCAGAGTTGGCCCGAGGAGTGAATACGGTACTTATCGAACTAAGATATTGATGAAGTTGCTATGGTCTGCCGCTTGCACTCTAATCGTCCAGCGTCCAGGTTTTGAGCGATCGGGGGTAAAAGCAAATCGTCCTTGGCGATCGCAGTTTCCAGTCAACCAAGGAGTCGTACGATTGTCTGGCGCAAATACACGAACATAGACACCGGTCATGGGTTCACCATTCGTATATTCGGCAACAATTTCTATCTCTGAAACCAGAGCGTTAGGCGGGAGTGTTTCTTCGGTGTAGGTTGTGAGCCGACCATTCATGTGTGCCTGAATATTTGCTGTGAGTTCGACACCGTGAGCACGGACAATTCCTGCCGAAAGAAGAACAAGGGCACTTGCCAAAATAACAGACTTCACATTCATAGTGATTTTCACGAGTTTCTACACCTTTCGAGGAACGATGATGATACTCCAAACACTCCCTTATTCCACTTCAAATGTAAGCGTTGATGAGTGATAGATTTGGTCAGTATCAGGATTGTCTTCGACGGGCAGACGAATACTCGCTTCTAGGTGTTGCAATCCAGATTCAGCTAGAGGAATCATTGCCATACCACTTTCATCTGTCATAATCGGAGCGTCTTCTGCAAATCCATAAATTACTTCAATATCCGATGCAGGTTCTCCATCTAGCAAGACTTGAATAGCAAGTTCGTCTCCTGCTTCTAGTTCAAAGGGATTGGTCATCGGAACAATTTCCAAAGGAAGCCCGACGGGTTGGGCGATCGCCTCTGACCATCCATAGAGTGCCTTAGTATACTTTAGTGGATGAGAGGAACTGATGTAGTCCTCGACTTCACGCTTAGAGACATTTTGCCATCCGTCAGATGTCTCCACCCAGAAGCCATTATCAAAGGTGACAGCTACGAGTGCAACCTCGTCTGACGGATCAACATCAACACTATCTTCATTCGTGATCAGTTCGACGTCGACAGGATTTCCATCTAAATCAAAGGCAGTTACGTCTTGAACCTTGCTGGGTTCATATCCCTCCGTTTCGCCGCCATGTCCGCCATAAACAATCGATAAATCGCTTCCCTCTTGGCTAAGCCAAATGCTGTGAGCAATGACAGGTTGAGCAGCAAGCAGCGACAGTGCTGCCAATCCCAAAAGCCATGATTTTTTCATTTCAGCGTTTCCTCACATTAGAACTTTGGCATCTTACAACGCGCTCAAGCGATTGCCTATGCCCCCACCGAGGATATAAAAGGTTTTTCTATCGAAAATTGAATCGGTATTTCATAGAAGCCTGACAGCACTTTTGGCTCCTAAGTGTCTTGCTTCGAGCTACTGGAGTATGAGCTGCATAAACACCAAGTCAAGCCAGCGGTCAAACTTAAACCCCACCTCTTTAAAGTGAGCCACTTGAACGAATCCAAACGATTGATGAAGTCGAATACTTGCCTGATTCACAGCATCGATTCCAGCAACGATTACATGTATATTTTGGGTGTTTGCTTGCTCAATCAACGAACTCAAGAGTTGCTTCCCAACGCCTTGACCACGATAGTTAGGGTGGACATATATAGAGTTTTCAACCGTATGCAAGTAAGCGTCCCATGCTCGAAACGCCCCGTAGGAACTAAACCCAATCACTCGTGCATTCGTCTCTGAATCCGTCTCCGCAACCAAAACTGGATAGTTGTGTTGCTGCTTCGTCTGAAACCATTCCAGTCGATTTGCTAACGTAACCGGGTCATAGCTGTAGACTGCCGTTGTGTTTCGAATCGCATCGTTGTAAATCTCAAGAATACTGGGAAGATCGTCGACAGTAGCAGCTCTGATATGAAGGAGCATAACTGAATTGGATTTATCGTGGGGCGCTGAGTTACGGAGTAAGGGGGAATCGAGATGATGGCGATCTGTAATCAATAACACAAGCGATTGCTACGCAAGTTTTAGACTGATTAATTGAAAGATTGCTCCCGTTCCATAAAAAGGCTGTAGATGTAGCCTCGCTGACCATTCGACGACTGCTTCTCCTATAATCATTACAGAGGACTGAAATTGTGTCGCATCTATAAAATGAGTCGAGGTGATTGTATCATTCCGATTTGAGTCACTTTCATCATCCTCAAATATTGAGGTAAGGTCACATTCTTCAATAGTAATCGTTCAAGGGGTGCAGTCCTCAGTAGGAAGCAAAGAGGGCGCTGCCCGACAGGCTTGCACCAAGTACTCCAACACGGGACGATTTTGGGCACGTAAAGAGGTAACCACGGTCAGCATCCGAGAGACGAACAAACTGCCCTCTGCACTCTGAGATCCGAAACTATTTTTGCGCCATAAAACGGCTGGACGAAGTGCCCGCTCTGCCGCATTGTTCGTCGGTTCTACCCCCTCAGTTGCAACAAACGTCCAGAGAGCAGGTTCAACCTTCAACAATTGCTGAGAGGTGCGTACCGTCTTCGCCAGTGGAGTTTTTTCCCTAGCTGCAATGTCATAACTTGCACCTTCAACCAGCAATCGGTGGAATTCGTCCCGTATAGGTTGCCCCCGTTGGGCAAAGTCACTTCGAGTGAGCGTGCCATCGCGAACGCGATACCATTGCTCAAACAGTAATCGTTGCTGTTCGAGTAACGCCTCTCCTAATTTTCCTGACTCCCCACTGCGCTCGGCAATTTGAGTGAAATCCCGTTTGAGATGGGCCCAACACACTTGACGACGCTCTAAGTCCAAGCCATTGTAAGCACTGAAACGGTCACTGCTGACAATGCCTGCATAGGTCTCTCCTAACAACTGGTGACAGACCTGACTGGAGCGACTCAGCAATACGGCAAAATAGCTGACCCACGGAGTTACCATCACCCACAACCAACCTCTGCGCCTCTCGGGATTGTTGCCGTCGGTATTACCTTGGGCAAAGCTCGTTTCATCCATGTTCACGTGCGCTTGTTGTTGCACGTAGGCATACGCCTCGTTTACTGCTGTTGCTACCGAGGCACGACTCTCTTGTCGCAATTGGTTGACACTGCCAATCGATAGCTCGATTCCAAATAACTCGCTCAACAGCGCTTGCACCATTCGATGCGATCGCCGATACTGCCCACTCAATATCCCCACATGGGCAACTATCCGTTCTCCATAGCGACTGCCATTGATGATCTTCTCATCCCAAGCTCGCGTTCTTGCTCCACATCGCTCACAGCTCAAGGCATGAAATTGATACTCCCTCACGACAGGGGCGACTCGCGGAATGTCAATGGATTGCACCCGATATGGGTCGGGGTCTTGCCCTTGCAATGGGGCCCCGCACTCAAAACACTGCTGTGGATAGTGCTCCTCAACCGTCTCGCACTGCTCCACTGCATAGAACTTCGGCTCAGCCCCCTGATGACCCTGTTGGGCTCCGCGCTGGTTTCCGTTTCCTTTTTTCTCCTTGGGCGTAAACCTTTTCCGCAAATCTTGTGACGGTGGTTTCGAGGAATTTTGGCTATTTCGCTGCAATTGCTCTCGCAGCATTGCGTTGTCTGCTTTCAGTTCCTCATACTGTCGTTCCAATTGCTCAATTCGTCCCAACAGGCTCCACTTCACACTCTCTGGCGTTTTTGCCCAGTCTGAATCGCTGATCTCTTCTATCCGGATGGGAACGGTTTCACTCATCTTGCCACCCTACCAGCTACTCCTGGTTTTCTCAATTACATTTTGTCAACCTCTTGAACGGTTACGACGCGACTATAATTAATGTGTTAGAACACTTAGAAACTAGAGGTATTTTGAACTACTAAAAATATTAAAAATTAATTAAATTTCTATGTTTTGTGTTTCTAAAAAGACGTGTAATCGTCATTTTCTACAGGAAGCTTAATAGCCTTTAGCATGTTGTCCTCAGCGTCTAGCTGCCCTGGTTGACTGACAAAACTCTCGAAAGCCCGTTCTGTCGTAGGACAGCGTTAGCGTGACCCATCGCAACCATTGCGGCTGTTGGGTTATTGCCTCCGGCAAGGCTGCGCCAAACGCTTCGCTCAACACCAACCTACATTAGAACTTTTGTCAGTCAATCAGCTAGCTGCCTGTCTTCCGCCCTCCGCCTTCCGCTATATTCATCGCTTGGAGACTTTTATGACTCCTCCATCCATCAAGCTATTGACCCAAGATTTACTCGACGATGTTGCTCATCAATCTAAGCTGAGCCCACGCCTCAGAAAAAACTATAATTTTCATGAGTTATCAGAACGGGTGCAACGGTTCATTAACGTGCTTCAGCCTGGCAGCTATGTGCGCCCTCACCGACATATCCGTTCTGCTGACATGAATGGATTTGAGTTTTTTCTAGTGCTTCAGGGCGACATTGGCATTCTGATTTTTGATGAGTCTGGGCGAGTTGAGTATGCCGAACGATTGACCGCTCAAGGCTCAGTTCGAGGAATTGAGCTTGCAGAGGGTACCTATCACACGTTGATTGCACTGGCACCCGACACCGTGATGCTAGAGATGAAGGAAGGTCCCTATAGTCCATCGAGCGATAAAGAATTCTTAGCCGCGTTTCCTCCCGAAGGCAGTGCTGAGATCTATCAACTCGTCGCAGATTGGGAACGACTATTCGGAGTGTCGTGCGCTACTGGTTCTACGATTCCATGACTCGATAGACAAAGTTCATGCTTGCCCACGTATTTACATCCAATGCGTAAGAATCGGCAGGAATCTCAAGTTGGGGTCGATTGTTGATGCTAGCGCGGTGCAAATCTTGCAAAATCGTTTGCACAATCTTTAATGGATTCGCGAGAATGCTAGGACGGCGCACGTTACCGACAGGTCGGATTTCGTCAGCTAGGGCAGATGCCGTGAGAGAAAGAGGAGAACGGCTGAACAAAATAAATGTTTCTGCCAGTCCTTTTGAACCGTTAACGACCCACTCGGATGCAGCAGATGCTTGCGGAACCAGCAAGATTTCCCCAGGTTCAATCACGCTATCTCCTAAGTTAGCTGATGTATCAGACCCTCCTCCACTATTTCCCAAAGCAGGATAGACCGCGATCGCATTACCATTGCTGTCAAGTCCAATAAACGTACAGTAGACCGAGCGATCGCTGTAGTTTTGAAGTCGATACTGAATCCGGCTATTAACAGGCAATGTTGGGACTGCCCCTTCTCCAATAAACAGAGACGCAAGCCGACTTTCGGGTGGCTCCCAAGGAGCTCGAATCGTCTCCCGCTGCATAATGATTCGCTCTTGAGGCGACACCATTTCTAACGTCGCTCGAACTCCTAGCCGAGATGACCCCTCATTAGTCGTCAGCCGGAGTAACTTGCGAGCTAAAAGAGTTCGCAACTGAGGCGTTAAACGATTGATAGCGGTTTTAACGGCTTCCTCTGATTCAACTAACGTGTTAGGAATAGCAGCTCGACTCAAGTAGAACAGACCGTATTGCCCGTCATTTTGAGACGAACTTTGAGTATTCATGGTCTGAGAAAATAAATTGCTCCGCGACATGTCGTCCGCAAACGATGCGGCCAACGTGGGGGTAATAGCTTGAATCTTGCCAAACAGACAGTCAGCGGGTTGTTCACCCGCCACAACAGACGATACCCGTGGAATGGCTGACAGAGCGCTTGTCGCATCAACCCGTTCAATTCGCTCTAGGCTAGAATCTAGCGCCACAATCAAACTAATATTACGCGGCAAGACTCTCATCGATTCTCGAACGAGCAGCCCTGCTTCGACAGATTTTGATGAATCTACAGCATCGCTGCAGCATAAACGAGCTTTGATCAGCAGCCCTTCCCGTGACCGAATCTGCAACGATCGCCCGTCCGGCTCGGATGAGGATTGCTTCTCAGCCGAATCTGGAGATGAATCTGGAGATGAATCTGGGGGCGATCGCCCTTCGGTAGATTCTGCATCGGCGATCGCCCCACTCGACGGCGTCTCATCTTCCTCTACAGATTCCGTCATCGGGCTCGATTCTGGAGCGGATGCTGCGTTTGGCTTGATTCTGATTAGCCCTACTTTATGGAGCGATAGAACTGAACTATTCCCGTAATTTTCAATCACAGAAGCCGGAAGACCGCCCAACCAAAGCTGAAAAGTTTTACCATCCGCTTCTACCGAGCGAACCACACCATCGGCTCCCATGGATGTCTTGGGGTCTAAAAAATAAGGAGAGAGAGAGGGATCGTCCGCCTTTAAACCTTCTAGCCGAGGTTGCTGCTCATTCCCAACTAATTGTTCTACCATGCCGCCTGCCTGATTAAGGCTAAAGCGCAACGATGTCGCTGGAGTTGACCACCAGAGCTGTTGAGTCAGAGCGTAAGTAAACAATCCTGCACTAAATCCATTCCATTGAGCTTCAGCTGCGATCTGCCTCGGCCCGGTCGCCGTCATCACTAGCCCCGGCAACTGACCTGATTTTAGTTGGGCGTTGAGCTGCTCACGCGACGCATTGACGCGACTCAGCAGCTGATCTTGGAATGCTTGTTCAGACTGAATTGCTTGTTGACCACTCGGAGCATTAGGACGCGATCGCACCCTGAGATTACCGAGTAGGGTTTGCTGGGGTTCAACGTAGCTAATGTCAAGAATCGTCGTGACCAGGCTGGTTTTAAGCGATCGCAGAAGCAGCACTAGAGTTTCTTCGAAGATGTCATGAATGAGCGGATCATCTTCAGTCGGAAGCACCCCATCAACGGGAACCAACGTGTTATGCACCGAATCTGTTGGTGAGCTGATCTTCACGCGGCTACCCAGCCCGCTAAAGTGAAATACGACTACATCTCCAGACTGCGCCTGCTCGACCAAATGAGACATGAATGCTGCTTCAATGGCCTCTCGGGTGGCTTGCTGGTCAGTCAGAATCAGAACATCATCGGGCTGGAAACCAAACCGATGAATCAATAACTCTTTTTGAAGCTCAATATCGGTGATGCAGCCATTTAGGGCCGATCCCCGGTTTGGAACAAAATCACAGACCTCTTCTGGGTACTGATTGATCCCAACCAACAACGCAAGCTTCCGGCGAGTGGGTTGAGCGAGAGCCTGTTGATATCGGCTAGCAAATAAAGACAAAGATGCCTGACTGACTCCTAACGCAGTCAGCGCTAGAGCCGTCTGCTGCAAAAAGGCTCGTCGCTTCAATCCCACCGAATCGTTATGCCTCCACCGTGACCTTCATTGCTCGTGCAAGCTCTGCTGCAACTTCAGGACGAGAGAATTGCTGAGGAGGAAGTTCTCCTCGCCGCAACATCTCACGCACCTTCGTCCCAGAGAGATGAATTCTTTCCTCAGGCGCGCTCGGACTCGTCTTGGTGGTTGCCATAGACTGAGTGCGAGTGCAATAAAACGCATGCTCAAATTTCATCGGCGCGATCCCGAGCGCATCGGGATCAAACTCATCAAAGATATGCTGAGCATCATACGTACCATAGTAATCCCCCACGCCAGCGTGATCGCGTCCCACGATAAAATGGGTACAGCCATAATTCTTGCGCACGAGTGCATGAAAAATTGCCTCCCGTGGACCAGCGTAACGCATTGCTGCTGGGTTAATAGCTAGAATAACCCGGTCTTTCGGGAAATACTTATCTAACATAATCTCATAACAGCGCATACGCACATCTGCGGGAATGTCGTCACTTTTCGTGGCTCCCACAAGCGGGTGAAGGAATAAACCATCAACTGTTTCCAACGCGCACTTTTGAATATATTCGTGGGCGCGATGGATCGGGTTACGGGTCTGAAATCCTACGACGGTTTTCCACCCTTTCTTCCGAAACATTTCACGAGACTCAGCCGGATCAATTTGGTAAGCCGGAAACTGAGGGTGGGCGTGACGCTCTAATAACCAAACTGGACCAGCGAGATTGATAGCGCCTTGGTCAAAAATCACTTTTACGCCAGGGTGCTTTGCTTCGTCGGTGCGATAGACGTGGGTTGCTTCCTTTACTTTATCGTATCGGTACTTTTGAGTGAGTTCTAAAACTCCTACAAATTCGCCGTGGGGATTATCCAGACGAATGCGATCGCCTTCCTTTAGCCCCTCTGCCTCTTCTTCAGTGACAGATAGCGTAATCGGAATTGACCACGGCAACCCATTTGCCAATGTCATGGTTGTGACAACAGATTCATAATCCGACTCTTCCATAAACCCCGTCAAGGGGCTAAACCCACCGATTGCGATCATGACCAAATCAGATGTGGTTCGCTTATCCATCTGTAGGCGAGGTAGAGCATCTGCCATCGATGCCCATTCTTGGTGCTGATCGGGCGTAGCAATCCGATGGATAAGCTGTCCACCATGGGGGGGAATTAAATCTGAATAATGACTCAAGGGTTTCTCTCCTAAACGTGAGCATCTGTAGCAAGGCGAGCTAAGTGTTCATACTTAGTGACATTCGCTCTTATCCTAGAACGCTTATGGACAAGAGCGAAAGTTGTCAAGCAGTATTTACCATTTTTTTACGACTGGTTTATGGTGTCTAGAGTTTCGATGATCCCGCCGCCCAAGAGAAGATCATCTTGATACCAGACGGCTGCTTGCCCTGGAGTCACGCTAAATTGAGGATCGTCAAAAATCACCCGAACACGAGCGGTATCTCCCGAGGTTTGGAGCGGAATAACGGTTGCCGGAACAGCAGGCGATCGATACCGAATTTGCACATCAGCTCGAATCGGAGCATCCGGTTCAGACATTGAAACCCAATTGACCCGCTGTACCGTACATTCTGGATGATTTGCGCTCGTGCGATCGCCCACAACAACTTGGTTACGACCTGCATCAATCGCAATCACATAGAGGGGATTGGGGGCGGCAATGCCCAACCCTTTGCGCTGTCCAATTGTGTAGTGATGAATGCCGTTGTGGTGCCCTAGCACTTGACCCGACACATCAACAATATCTCCTTGTTTGGGCGCCAAATATTGATCTAAAAATTCTCGCATCGAACCGTGAGATTCAATCAAGCACAAATCTTGGCTTTCAGGTTTCTCGGCGGTTAACAGCCCAAACTGAGCCGCTAGCTGACGGGTTACCGCTTTTGTCTGTTCTCCTAACGGAAACAGCACATGAGCTAACACACGTTGGTCTAGATCATACAGAAAATAAGACTGATCTTTGCGCTGGTCTATTGCTCGACGAAGCTGGTAGCGATCGCGCTCTGCATCATAGATCACACGAGCATAGTGGCCTGTTGCAATCGTCTGAACACCCAACTCATCAGAGGCATAGCGCAGCATTGGGCCAAACTTCACCGCCTTATTGCATTGCGAACACGGTAACGGCGTGATCCCAGCCCCATAACCGCCGACCAAGTAATCGACAATCTGAGCCTGAAACAGATCCCGGCTATCAACGATGTGATGGGGAATGTCAAGCTGTTCACAGATTGCGGCTGCATCCACCATGCCTTCAGAACAACATTGCCCTTTGCCTTTCATGAGCCAAAGGGTTAACCCGACAACGTCATATCCTTGATGGTGAAGGCTTGCTGCGGCAACCGAGCTATCGACTCCACCAGAAAGCCCAACGACAACCTTTTGTTGCATGATGCTGGAGACTTGAGATCTAGAAACTGGAAACACGATCTAACGACGCCACTCTAGCTGATCTGACTGCGTAAAGAGTCATAACAAACCACACAGGCGATTTACTAGATAGCTTTTCTAGGGTAACATCTACGGGCAAATACAGCAGCGCGTCTCGCCGATGTAGTTTCTCTGGGTTCAAGGCTCCATCCGTTTTCTGGAATTTCTGGAATGAGCCTGTTAATGTAGTGGTTTAAGACAGGTTTCTCCGCTATGTGTAGCGTTTATGATTAAAACTAAGCGGCTGTGTCTGCCTCTCATGTCTTTTCGGTCTAACGTGTTCAGCACCCTATCACTATGATGGCTTACCGTTATTTTGTCTTAAATGCGTTGGCGTATCTAGGTGCTCTATCATCATCACTGGCGATCGCGATGGTAGTGTCCCTAGTGACGATTTCAACTGCATCTGCAGAATCCGTCGATAGTCGGCAACTTCTCGCTCAAGATTTAGTCGATGGATTACCGCCTCCGCCATCGTTTGGGAATGATCCGTGGTCATCACCTCAAACCGAACCGTTACAGAGCAATGATGCTAGCATTCCAGACCAGCTTTATCTCGTCTATGTCAATGGAGATAGTCCCCTCTTGCTTGAACAAGTCAGGCAAGTTGAACCCAACGCGCTGTTGCAGGAATATAACGGGCGTCGGGTAATCCTCGTCGGGCTATTCGAGCAAGCAACCGATGCCGAGCAAAAAGCCATAGAACTATCTAATCAGGGCATTGGCGCAGAAGTTGAACCCGTTTCAAGCGTTGCATTTGCGCCTGCCGATGCGGCTCCCTCTCCCTCTAGTAGTGACTTTTCAACCATGCCAAGCTTGCCGCCTGCTGACCTGGCACCTGTGGCGACCCAGGCTAGAGAATTGGAGTTTGAGCAAATTCCAAGCTTAAGTGATCCCTATTCCAGCGCAGCCTCACAAGGACCCGGCATTCTGAATGCGGCTGAAATTCCGGACAATGCCTATTATCTCGTCATTCCGGGCGATCGCGATGATCTGACCCAGCTCCGAGAACAAGTTATTTTATTAGGGGCTCAGCAAAGCGCCGTGCTGGAACGAGAGCGGCCACGGGGTCCACATGTGTTGGTTGGGCCGTTTGTCGATCGCAGTGCTGCGTCTCGCTGGAATCGATTTTTAAGAGATTTTGGAATGAACTCCCGGGTCTACTACGAACGATAGTTGTGGAGACAGCCCTAGACGCTAAGGTTAAACGTGTAATCCATCGTTTAGCTGTCTTATGAACGGTTCTACAAACGGTCATCTGGGTCGCCATACCCGGCAAAGCTATGTCCAGCGCATCGTGGTTACTGCAAACCAGATGGGCGATATCGAGTCTCGAATTTTTGACGCGGGTATGCCTGTTGCGGCACTGATGGAGAAGGTCGCAGGTCTGATTGTGCAGTGGATCCGCCGGAATTACCCAGTCTCACGATGTCCTCGGGTCGGTGTGATCGTTGGACCGGGTCACAATGGCGGCGATGCGCTTGTCGCTGCTCGTGAACTCCACTTTGACGGGTATCACGTCACGATGTATCGTCCCTTTTCAAAGCAGAAAGAGCTTACCGGCCACCACGCCCAATATGCCACAGCGATCGGTATTCCCTGGGCAGATTCGGTCGAATCGCTTCGGTCATGCGATGTGATCATTGATGGGTTATTTGGCTTTGGGCTGACCCGAACCATTGAAGGGGACGCAGCAGAGGCGATCGCCCATATCAACCGATGGTCAATTCCGGTTGTCAGTATTGATATGCCCTCTGGGTTACACACCGATACCGGCGAGGTATTAGGGACAGCGATTCGAGCCAGCCAGACATTGTGCCTAGGGCTCTGGAAACTCGCCTTCTTGCAAGACTCCGCATTAGAGTACATCGGCACGGCTGAGCTGGTTGATTACGGTATTCCAATTGACGATATTCAAGCGGTGCTAGGCGATTCGCCATCGTTGCAGCGTATTACTCTCGATCGCGCAATCGCCGCGCTCCCTCTGCATCGGCATCCAGCAACTCACAAATATAAGCAAGGGCATCTGCTGATTGTATGCGGCTCGCGTCAATATATGGGGGCATCGATTTTGACGTCACTGGCTGCACGAGCAAGCGGGGTTGGCATGTTATCTATTGCGGTTCCTGATTATTTGAAACCCATCGTAGTGGCTCAAGTCCCGGATGCTCTTATCATCGGCTGCCCCGAACGCGACAACGGAGCCATTGCTCGGCTCCCTGATGACACCAGTTTAGAATCATACAGCGCGATCGCCTGTGGGCCGGGGTTAACACCAACCGCAGTCTCGGTTGTTCAACGTGTGTTAGAAAGCGATCGCCCACTCGTGCTGGATGCAGACGGTCTTAATATTCTGTCTCAGCTAGGCACAGTATCCACGTTATCACCCCGCACGGCTCCAACCATTTTGACGCCTCACCCAGGCGAGTTTAAACGCCTATTCCCCAAGATTGCTGAGAATACAAGCGATCGCACTGATTCGGTTCGCTCAGCAGCTCAGCAAAGCAACGCAATCGTACTCCTGAAAGGCGCAAAAGTGGCGATCGCCAATGACCAAGGCACCGTTTGGTTTAATCCAGATAGCACCCCCGCACTAGCTCGCGGCGGCAGTGGCGATGTCTTGACAGGCTTACTGGGTGGGCTTCTGGCTCAAGCAACCTCGCACGACCTCCCCATCGAATCAGTGGTGCAATCTGCAACGTGGTGGCATTCCCAGGCAGGTCTATTAGCTGCACAGCACCGCACCGAATTAGGGGTTGACGCGCATACCCTCATCCAGTTCCTGATTCCTGCATTGCATGCGACTCAGTCTTAGGTTGAGAGCAGTCAAGACAGTTAAGAATCAGAGATTACATTACACATATGATCATCGATAAAGAATGCAGCCTTCTCAGGGGGAAGTTAGAGAATGTAGCCTTCTCCGGAGGAAATTTTATGGGATTCTGCTCCCATAAATTGTCTACTAGGCCTTCCTATGCCCTCTACACATGACTAAACTTTTTGTCTCATATTCTCACAACGATGAGAAATTCGTCAGAAAACTACACGCTAAATTAGTCGAATCTGGTCAGAGCATTTGGGTTGACTGGGAAAATATTACAAATCAAGATACTTGGCTGAATCAGATCAAAATCGGGATTGAAGAAACAGATAAGTGCATCATCGTCATTAGTCCAGACTCAATTCAGTCACTCCACTGTATCCAAGAAATAAACTATACGATTATTCAAAAAAAGCCAGTCATCTTCATATCGCAGGAAAATATCGACTATGTTCATCCAACGCTAAATCCACAGGAATGGATCCTGTTTCGCGATATCGATGATTTCGAAATCGCATTTCAGCGGCTTATGCAAGTCATTTATAAAGGCTAAAATCAGGGTTACTAATCTTTCCATCAGAAATTAAACCATCATGGTTTAAGATGCGGGAGTCAATGTGATGCCAAACAATGGAAAACCCAATCGTGATGAGCTAATTCAGAGATTAACATCGAGATATAACATTGTTTTGATAATGTCCACCGTTTTACTCTCCGTTATCGGTGTTGCATACACATCAGAACTTCTTACACAACGAAACTACCCAACTGGATATCAGTCTGGAATTGACACAGACACTCAAAAAGAACGGCGTGAAATCGACAAAATGATTGCCGAAATTCGCCAGATTCGCAGTGAAACATCTGGCTCACTGTTCTGGCTAAGGCTAATCGGAGTATTTGTGACTGTCGGAGGAGCCGTTGGCGGCTATTTTATTTCTCAAAAAGAAACAACGCGCGATCGACTCGATTTTGAAAAACTCAAAGAGCAAAAACGTCTTGATTTTGAACTACGAAAAGACGTTGATGCAGCCTATCAAGCGATTATTCAGGAGCTAACAATCCCTGATCGCCCCCTCCTAAGAGCATCTGCAGCAATGAAGCTAGGCTCTCTGCTTCAAGCATTTCCTCGTGAGTGGGAGTCTAACGCACAACGAGAAGAAGACAATCAGCTACGTCGGCAACAACTCATTCGCTTGACTAAGCAGATTCTAGCGACGGCTCTCGCACTTGATGAGAGCCCCGATGTCCGCAAGGCGCTCAGTATTGCCATCGTCATGCACCCTCATCAAGACGGATGTGATTTACAAGAGCTAAACCTCTCCAGAGTACAAGCCTCTCATGCATATTGGGCTAGAGCAGATTTTACATATGCCGATTTCTATCAATCAAATTTAGAAGGCGCATCCTTCCGGAAGGCAATCCTAATAGGAGCCCAGTTTTGGGAAGCTAATCTTGAAGGTGCCGTTTTAGCTGAAGCCGTGTGCACCAAGACTAATTTCAAATTTTCGAATCTTCGAAATACGAACTTTTCAAACGCTGATTTAGAAAACGCTAATTTTCAAAATGCTGATATCCAAGGTGCAGATTTCCGGGGTGCAAGAAATATGTCGGTTCAGCAGATCCAATGCGCAAACAATTGGGCAGAGGCAATTTACGATCGCGAGTTCCAAATCTTACCCACAGAATCGCATTCTTAGATGCCGACACAGACGTTTAGACACCGACCCAAATCCTCTAGGCGTCTTGCTCTCACGCTGAACACCTCATACTCCATATAATTTTAGTCATTCGAAATGCTGATTTAGAGCAATTCCATCGCTCTTTGAATACCGTCTCGAACCACTTGAGCAGACTGGTGAAGACTCGCACGCTCAACGTCAGTCAAATTCAGTTCTAGGATGTCTTCAATCCCCGTCCATCCTAAGCGAGCGGGCACGCCAATAAACAGATCGTTGAGCCCATATTCTCCTTGCAAATACGACGCAATCGGCAACAGTCTTGATTGATCTAACAGAATCGCCTCGACCATCTGACAAATGGAGGAAGCAGGCGCATAATAGGCTCCTCCCGTCTTCATCAAGTCGACAATTTCTGCGCCACCGTGTCGGGTACGCTCGACCAATCGTTCAATAATCTCAGTATCCATTAAGTCGGGAATGGGAATGCCGTTGACCGTCGAATATCGAGGGAGAGGAACCATCAAATCTCCATGGCTTCCTAACACCATGGCATTCACATTGGCGCTAGATACCCCTAGTTCCATCGCGATGAATGTCTGAAACCGTGATGAATCGAGAATACCTGCCATGCCCATGATTTGCTGAACCGGTAGACCGCTGACTTTCCAGGCGACGTAAGTCATAACATCGAGGGGGTTTGTCACGATGATGACGATAGCGTTCGGCGATTGGGCGATCGCCTTTTGAGTCGTCTCAGCAACAATTTGGGCATTGGTCTGGAGCAAGTCATCCCGGCTCATACCTGGCTTCCGCGCCAACCCAGCAGTGACAACCACAACCTTTGAATGAGCGGTATCTGCATAATCAACTGTGCCGATGATGTGGCGATCGTGACCTTCAATCCCACGCGCCTCCATCAAATCAAGGGCGACACCTTGAGGCCGCCCCGTGACGACATCTAAAAGGACGACATCTGCTAAATTTTTCTCGACAATTCGTTGGGCTAATGTGCTGCCAACATTTCCAGCACCAATCACGGACACTTTTGGAGAATGACGAGAAAGCGGACGTTGGAACGCAGTCATAAGGCAAGTTTGGGAGTTGGAGAGGGAGCGTAGGCTCTACTCATACTTCTCTAATTGATCGGCCCTTAGCCAAATCGCAGGGGTTGGAACCAAACCAAACTTGACCAACATATAGTCGTCTTCCCTGGTATCTAAAATCTCACCCTTTGATTCGAAGATGTAGGAGGGAAATCGAGAATCGCTAGCTTGAGCTTCTAGGCTATTTTCTAGTTTTTCACGGACAACTCGAACAATATCGCCTTTTTTGACAGCCATAAGTTATAGTGAGGTTCAATTTCAATACATCTTTGAGAATTGTAAGCTGTTTCGCTCAGCCATAGGAAACTACAATTCGGCTTCGATTCAGGTTATCTGTTCTAGGAATTGTGCAAAATATCCGTAAGCTTAGCGTATTTCAGCCCAATAGACTGAAAATGACAGGCCACACCCTCTCCTGTTGGCGTTAAGGCTGGTGTACGAATTCCCTTTTTAGGGATAAATGCAGTGACATTCAACGGCTAATTGTAAAATCTTGTCGAAATGGATGTAGTCCATTTAAAGTTTGTGGGCTAAATAAACAAGGAGTAATAGGATTGACGCTGGGGCGTTTTATATATTGAGGCAACGTTCATGCCAAGTCCTCTCATGTCTGCCATCATTTGCACTCATAATCGTGATACTTACCTTGGTAAGGCGATCGATAGCCTGCTTAACCAAACCTTTGAGAGTGAGTTTGAGAGTGAGTTTGAGATCATTGTGGTAGACAATGCGTCGACCGATCGCACTCGTGATGTCGTCGAGTCTCGGTTGCCCAATTCTCGTCTTCGCTACGTCTACGAGCCCGTGACAGGGCTTTCGGTGGCTCGCAATTCAGGTGCGCGGGTTGCCAAGGGAGAATTTTTGGCATATCTCGATGACGATGCGATCGCCAGTCCTCATTGGCTACAGTCTTTGTACGCTGCTTATCAAACTCACGACCAATTGGCGATCGCAGGAGGGAGAGTTACACTAATTTGGTCGCCTGAGATCACACCTCCCACATGGCTTTCATCTGGGTTGGCAGGCAATCTAGGGCTTTATGATCTCGGAGAGTCTGTGGTGTATATCGATCGTCCTGGCATGACGCCTCGGGGGCTCAATTATTCGATTCGTAAAGCGTTTCTAGATGAAGTCGGTGGGTTTGATGTCAATCTGGGTCGAGTTGGCAAAAATCTCCTCTCCAATGAAGAATTACGGATGACAGAACTTGCACTTGCTATGGGTTGGCAAGTTGCTTATCTTCCTGAAGCTCACGTTGCTCACCATGTTGCACCTGAGCGTTTGCAACGGTCATGGTTTCTCAATCGAAGCTGGTGGCAGGGCATCAGCGAATGTTATCGGGAGCAGCTCGCCGGACAAGCGGGGTCGAGACAGATTGTTCGGGGTGGAGAGCGGTTACTCCGTGGACTCTATCACTCGGTTAAATGTATTCAGGATCCGGCTCAGCGCTTTGACAGCTTCGTCTATGCGTATGGTCAAATCGGCTATCTACGGGCTGCACTTCGGGGCATGATTCGCCCAGACGTGGCCTCTCCAAAATCATTACAACATTCTTAACGTGTCCGTCTTATCGTCGTTCTACTCATCTGAATATGAATTCTGCATCGTCCAAAATCCCGGTTTCAGTCCTGATTCCTGCAAAAAATGAAGAACAGAATCTACCTGCCTGCTTAGAAAGCGTGTCGAGAGCAGACGAAATTTTTGTCGTAGATTCTCAAAGCAGCGATCGCTCGGGTGAAATTGCTACACACTATGGAGCGCAGGTCGTCCAGTTTCACTTTAACGGTCGCTGGCCCAAGAAAAAAAACTGGTCGCTAGAGCATCTGCCGCTTCGGAATGAGTGGGTGCTGATTGTTGATTGCGATGAGCGCATTCCCGCCGAACTCTGGGATGAAATCGCAACAGCCATTCAGAACCCCGACTATAACGGCTACTATCTCAACCGGCGCGTGTTTTTCTTAGGTAAATGGATTCGGTATGGCGGCAAATACCCCGACTGGAACTTGAGATTATTTCGCCATGCCAAGGGACGCTACGAAAACCTCAGCACAGAAGAAATTCCCAATACAGGCGACAACGAGGTGCATGAACATGTCGTCTTGACAGGAAATGTTGGGTATCTCAAGAGCGATATGCTCCACGAAGATTTTCGTGACCTCTTTCACTGGATTGAGCGCCATAATCGCTACTCAAATTGGGAAGCCAGAGTTTATCACAATTTGCTCACGGGCATGGGCGACGACGGCACGATCGGAGCCAATTTGTTTGGGGATTCAGTCCAGCGCAAGCGGTTTCTCAAGAAAGTTTGGGTACGCTTACCATTCAAGCCTCTGCTGCGGTTTATCTTGTCATATGGGATTCGTCTTGGTTTTTTAGATGGTCGAGCGGGGTATATCTATGCACGACTGCTTAGCCAATATGAATATCAAATTGGAGTCAAACTTTACGAATTGCGGCAGTTTGGTGGGCAATTGAATACTCGCTCTAACTCCACTTCCCCGTCTGATATCCAACCTCCTGATCCCGTCCCCCAAACGGATGCTTAGACGTAGCGATCGTCACGCTCTAAGACTTATAAAATGTCTAGTGCATTCTCAAGGAAATTTAGGGATTGCCGAGCTGTTATAGCAATCGTTAGAGTCTTTTAGGAGGATATTTGAAAGAGCTTAGACTACGCCATGTCTCATGCAGAGCCAGCTAAGACGGCTGATCAGGTCGTATCATCAAAGGCCTCGGTAGATTTGCCTGACGTTAGTGCGGCGCCTCTCGTAGATTTGAGTCGCTATGACCAATCCTGGTTTAATCGGGGACGTTCGGGGTGGATTGTTTTGCTGTGGTGGCTTGTGCAGGCGATCGCCTTTCCGCTCACTCCCCATCCCTCTAGTGGGGTGCGAATTGCTCTGCTGAGACTATTTGGTGCTCAGATCGGCCATCATGTGATCATTCGCCCAACCGCTCGCTTTACGTTTCCTTGGAAGGTTAAAATCGGTGACTACAGCTGGATTGGGGATGATGTTGTGTTCTACAGTCTTGAGCAGATTCACATCGGGCAGCATTCTATAATCTCGCAGAAATGCTACCTCTGCACCGGAAGTCACGATATTCACGACCCAGCATTCAACCTCAAAGTCGCTCCGATCACGATTGGAAATGGCGTGTGGATTGCAACCGACTGTTTCCTCGGACCAGGCGTTCACATTGGGTCAAATGCGGTGATTGGTGCTCGCAGCAGCGTATTTAGCTCCATGCCCGATCAACAGGTCTGTTGGGGAAGCCCGTGTCGGCCTCGCTATCAACGGACGGTGCGATCGCCTGAAACTCAATAATTTGCCTAACTCACATTCTTAGTGCCTATCCGAAACCTCGCTAGAGTTTTTGGAATCCAAACCCCTGACGGGGTTTTCGGACAGGTTCTTATTGGGACATCGCATATATTGCAATGCCATGCCCCGTCACCCAAAATTACGCATCAAAATTATGCATCAACTATTCCGGCATCATGAGGTTGCCAGTTGGGGCGCGGATTCTTGTTTCGACCGAACCGACCCTTGAGTACCAAGCTGAATCAGCTCGATTTTATAGCCATTTGGGTCTTCGACAAATGCGATCACTGTTGATCCATGCTTCATAGGGCCAGGTTCGCGAACGACTTTGCCACCCCGCTGCTTAATCGCATCACAGGTTCCGTAAATATCATCGACCCCAATTGCAATATGCCCATACGCATCGCCTAAGTCATAGCTGTCGGTTCCCCAGTTATAAGTCAGTTCAAGAACAGTGTGATCCGACTCGTTGCCATATCCAACAAAGGCTAGCGTAAATTCTCCCCCTGGATAATCTTTCTGGCGCAGCAATGTCATGCCCAGGACATCACAGTAAAATTTTAGCGATTCGTCGAGGTTGCCAACCCGCAGCATTGTGTGTAGCATTCGCATGGTTAATTCCTCTTTGAGATTCTCCAAACCAGATTTCATCTTATTGTGAATCACAGTGGATTGTGAATCACACCCATCTCGACTCGTCAATAAAAATCTCCAAAAATTCAGTTGAGAGAATCGCTCAAATCTTTCATTATCCGGGGTATAAGCCAGGTATGATTAGGGTTCGCAGACATGAGACGAAGGTGAGAATTTAGAATTTTTGGAGCTATTTCTTCTTAGGCTGAGTCTGAACTGTTATTAGGATTACAAACCATTCGACATTGGTTTAGGTCGGATTGACGATTGAAAAACCGTCTGTAAGGCAATTGATGAGGAATAGGGGATGATGATTGACTCATATGAAACCGCCATCGAAGATATTCGAGCACGAGAAATTTTGGATTCGAGAGGTCGCCCTACAATTGAGGCAGAGGTGCGTCTGACGTGTGGATCTGTGGGTCTGGCGCAAGTTCCAAGTGGGGCATCAACCGGCACATTTGAAGCCCATGAGCTGAGGGATGGTGATGACAATCGCTATGGCGGGAAGGGAGTGCTCAAGGCAGTCATCAATGTTGAGGAGAAAATCGCACCGCAGCTGATGGAATACGATGCCCTCAACCAAATGGTCATCGATCGCACCATGATTGATATGGACGGTTCTCCCAATAAAGCCAATCTAGGAGCCAACGCGATTTTATCGGTTTCATTAGCCACTGCCAAGGCTGCCGCTAGCGCTCTAGAGCTGCCTCTATATCGATATTTGGGAGGTCCGCTAGCAAATCTGCTTCCTGTGCCTCTCATGAATGTCATCAATGGTGGAGCTCACGCAGATAATAACGTTGATATTCAAGAATTTATGATTGTGCCAATTGGAGCGACTTCATTTCGAGAAGCCCTCCGCTGGGGAGCAGAAGTATTTGCAGCATTGAGCAAGGTGCTTAAGGGCAAGAATCTACTCACCGGTGTTGGAGATGAAGGCGGGTTTGCACCCAATCTAGAATCTAATCAAGCTGCGCTAGAGCTGTTGATCGCTGCAATTGAGCAAGCAGGCTATCGACCGGGTGATGATATTGCACTTGCGCTTGATGTAGCTGCAAATGAGCTATATCAAGATGGTCAATATGTTTACGATGGGGCGCCCCACTCGCCAACGGACATGATCGGATATTTGGAAAGTTTGGTGAATCAATATCCGATCGTATCGATTGAAGATGGGTTGCACGAAGAAGATTGGATTCATTGGCAACTGCTTGAAGAAAGATTGGGCGATCGCATTCAACTGGTTGGGGATGATCTGTTTGTCACAAATCCGCTGCGTCTCCAAAAAGGGATCGAGCAAGGAGCCGGAAACTCCATTTTGATTAAGCTCAACCAGATTGGGTCACTCACTGAAACCTTAGAAACAATCGATCTAGCCACCCGAAATGGGTATACCTCGGTCATTAGCCATCGTTCGGGTGAAACGGAAGATACCACCATTGCCGATTTAGCCGTCGCAACTCGCGCAGGGCAGATTAAAACGGGTTCTCTCTGCCGTAGTGAGCGCGTCGCTAAGTACAATCGATTGCTCAGAATTGAGGCTGAACTTGGAGATCAGGCTCTCTATGCAGGGGCAGCAGAGATGGGGCCTCGATATGCCAAACTCTAGCGATCTGTTAGGCTTTACAGGTTGTTACATTGCTATCAGGCCATGTTTCTCGCTCCATGGCGATCGCCCATAGCACGGGCACTGCACCGAAATCGGTCATTAGCGTATGCTCGCTATTTACAGCTTGCTACCGTTCGACCTGACGGAAAACCCGCCAATCGAACTCTTGTTTTTAGAGGGTTCCTCGACGACACCAATCAGCTTAAATTTGTGACCGATGATCGCAGCGAAAAAATTCATCAGATTGAGTCTCAGCCCTGGGGAGAAGCCTGTTGGTATTTTGAGAAGACTCGGGAGCAATTTAGATTGAGTGGATTACTAACCTTGATTGGCGAACATCATCCCGACGACCAGCTTCGTGACGCCAGGAAAACTCAATGGCAGGAACTTTCGGATGCTGCCCGCCTGCAATTCATATGGCCGCATCCCGGCCAGCCTCGGACTCATGACGCATCCTTTGACATCGATCCCCCGGAATCGAATGCCCCCCCGTCCAACTTTTGTGTGCTACTGCTCGAACCGATCAACGTCGATCAGTTAGAACTGAGAGGCGATCCCCAGAATCGATGGATTTATAGCCGTGACGATCAGCTTAACTGGTCAACCAAGGAAGTAAACCCCTAGGATTATGCGACTAGGATTATGCGGCGTTTTAGATGCCCGCACCATCGAGAAATTCTTCGATCGCCCGGTCTTTCAACCGACAGCTTGTTAGCTTAGGGGGAGTTTGACGAGCCGCCGAGTCGGAGTCACTAAATCGCTCCACAGACTCTGGATACGAATTTGCAGCAATCAACTGGCGATCGCGGGCATGCTGATTCTGCTTCAAGTTCTCTAATTCCCGTTCTAATGACTCAATCCGGTCGACCAAGGTGCGGATAACCTGAGCTTCAGAGTCAGGCAAGCGACCATGCTCTAGTGGATCAACCCGTTCGCCCGATCGATAGACAATCCGACCTGGAACTCCAACCACGGTGCAATCCGATGGGACATCCCGCAAGACGACCGATCCTGCCCCGATGCGAACATTATTACCAATTTGAAGGTTGCCTAACACTTTAGCCCCAGCACCCACAACCACATTGGTGCCCAGTGTCGGGTGGCGCTTGCCGCTTTCTTTGCCAGTGCCCCCCAAGGTAACACCCTGATAAATCAGACAGTAATCTCCGATGATGGCAGTTTCCCCGATGACGACGCCCATGCCGTGATCGATACACACTCCTTTGCCGACTTGAGCACCCGGATGAATCTCAATGCCGGTCAAAAACCGAGCAACGTGAGACATCAAGCGAGGGATTAAAGGAAGTCTAAGCTGATAAAGCTGATGCGAAAACCGATGCAGGATGAGAGCCTGCAAACCAGGGTAGCAAAATAAAACTTCGAGCCAGTTGCGTGCTGCCGGATCTCGTTCAAAGATGATTCGAAAGTCGGCAATCAAATTCGATAACACAGTGAATTAAGCCCCGTTTGGCAGAAGAAATCAATTTATATCTTAACGTTCATCGATGACGGTTCGACATCCTACTGTTAGGGTAATCTTCGTGCCAGAGTCATACAGCGCTACGCTCCCGCGTTAGGACGTCATACGCGTGTAGAACCCATGCGCTGTGGGGGCCTAGACGCAAATCTGAGCCCGTAGGGCGATATGAGATAGGCTGTGCAGCCATGGGGGGATATCTGCACGATTCAATCGAGATTTAACCCCTTGCTGATCGGGTTCACTTAATCGAATGACTAGCGGATCGTCAATTGATAGTCGTAGCGCACGCCCGAATCAAACGAGCCGACCCACACTTTATAGCGGCCAGCTTGCCAATTTGAATCTTGGATGCTGGCATCCGGATTATTGCCCGTATCGTCGCCACAGCGAATCGTACCGTTGTCGGGGCCTTGAATCAGCAGAGTTGTATCGCCTCCGCTGTTTACCCGCACTGACAATTGAGAAAAATCTTGCTCTAGAACCATGATGTGATCAGGCGTAGATTCGGCATACCCCAAGCACAAATCTCCGTTGCGATCGCGATTTGCAATTGCAGATAGGGAATAAGACCCTTGAGTATATCCCTGTAGAGGTTGCACCGATGCCAATGTATTGCTGGATATGGTGATAGATCCAAAGTTTGCGGTTTGTGCATCGGCCGGAAGAACACCTAGTGCGGCTGTAATGGCGATCGCATTGATCCATCTAAGCCTAAGTCGAGAGTGGGCAGACATCTTAATCATCCTCTTAAATCGATTGTATTAAGCGGTAGATATACACACGTATTTCTCATCGTTTTTTTAGTAAGAATCAGCCCTGATTTAATTCTCAATTCACGTAAAACTGGAAACGGACAAACAACCTGGTCAAATCCGATGATTGACGACACATCCTCAAGATTTAACCTGCTAAATAGGTAGATTATCGATCCGTAAGACATCAGATCTGTAAGTATTTGAGGCTGTTCTATGGCTAATTTTGTGGTGCTATGTTGGCGAATTCAACATCATGAAAATAACATCATGATGCGATTTCGACTGACACAAACCCAGCCTCTAAACCGCTAAGATAAACGGCCAAGATCTCTATGCTATGGAGTCTATCTATTATCAATTTACCCTGATTGCTGAAAGACAGAAACAGATCTAGCCATTTCTCAGAAAAAATTTATGCATATCTAGAAAATCTTAAAAAATCGGAATTGCTTGAGTCAGTTCGATCGTGAAACTCAGCGCTGGGCGATATCGTCTTTCTTGCCAGACGAATGCAGACTCGTCCGAGCTCATTGCCCATAATGAACCACTTGGATGAAGTGCGATCGCCCCGTTCGATTCTAGAATTTCGATCTAAAACACAACGCTTTGGGCAGACCCCAAGAGTGAGTAATTAAGAAATGGCAATTATAGACGGCACTTTTTTTGACGATTTCATCGCAGGCGCATCATCCGATGATTTCTTTTCGGGATTTGGGGGAGACGATACGTTAATTGGGCGAGGCGGAGACGATCGCCTGTCTGGGGGCTCCGGAGATGACTTTCTGAGAGGCGGAGATGGCGATGACGAGCTCTTTGGTGGAAGCGGTGACGATGAGCTGGAAGGGGGCGATGATGACGATTTTCTATTCGGTGGAAGCGGGGATGATGAGTTAGACGGTGATGACGATGACGATTTTTTAGACGGCAATGACGGCAATGATCACCTCGAAGGCGACAATGGCGATGACATTATTGAGGGCGGAGAAGGAGACGATCGCCTCGAAGGAGGATCGGGGGATGATGAGCTCTTTGGCGACGATGGTGACGACAGCCTCGAAGGCGATGGGGGCGATGATCGCTTGGAAGGAGGCGACGATCAAGATCGCTTAGATGGGGGATCTGGCGACGATCGCCTGGATGGTGGTGAAGATGACGATATCTTAGATGGCGGATCCGGCTCAGACTTGATCGAAGGTGGCGATGGTGACGATCGAATCAGCGGCGATCGCGGTCGAGATGAGCTCTTTGGTGGAGATGGGCAAGACACGCTGCAAGGCGGCGGCGGGGCAGATACGCTCAGTGGGGGTGATGGTGACGATGAGCTGTTGGGTGAGGCCGGGCGCGATCGCCTCAGTGGAGGCAATGGCCGCGACGAGCTCGACGGCGGCGGCGGGCGCGATGAGCTAGACGGCGAGGCTGGAAATGATGCATTAAAGGGCGGCGGCGGCGTTGACACCCTTAATGGTGGGGAGGGAAATGACACCCTAGATGGCGGAAACGGACGCGATCTGCTGATCGGTGGCGCAGGACGCGATACCCTGACGGGGCGCAGCGGGCGCGATACGCTCATCGGGGTTGATGATTTTTCTGGCCAGCCAGGACGTCGAGACATTGATACGCTAACGGGCGGAGGAGGGGGCGATCGCTTCATTCTCGGCAATGCGGCACGAGTTTTTTATGATGACGGTAGATCCAACCAAGGTGGCCGAAAAGACTATGCCCGCATCACCGATTTTAATATCAACCAAGACCGCATCCAGCTCCGGGGTTCAGCGTCCGATTATGTGCTGAAGCGATCGCCCTTCGCGGGTGGCAAAACTGACACGGCAATTTTCTTAAACAACGCCGGACAAAAGGACGAACTCATTGCAGTCGTTGACGATGTATCAGGGCTAAGCCTCAGTCAGGGCTACTTTAATTTTGTTTAGCCAGAAAGCTTTGATCACGCCGAAATGCTTTGCAAGCGCATACCGCTCTAGTCATTCTCAGATTGGTATAGATTAATAGAACCTCATTGTCACAAGTCATGAGATTGTTTTGCTTGAACAGATGCAGATTAAATCCCCCAATCGTTTCATATGGTCGGCTTTCAAGATTTTATAAGACCTCGATTTGAATACCGTACGGTGTATGTCAAAGCATTGGGGGTCTATCAAACTGAGCATGGAAGCTGGCGCCCCCTAGACGAACTAGGGGAGCAAGGATGGGAAATGATTTCGGTCGTCAATGATGGAGGAGACTTAGTCGCATTTTTGAAACGTGTGGTTGAAAATCCCAATTGAAGATCCCAATTGAAGATCCCAGTTGAGCATCTCAGTTGAAAATCTCAGCAGCACCCGATCCAATTCAAAATTGATGCCCACGACTTCTAACCTTTAGGCGAATCACTCTACGCTGACTCTCTGTAAGCTTTAACTAGACATGATTCGAGAGGTGAGGCCAATGCGTGCAATGGTTCTAGAGAAACCGGGTCAGCCGCTTCAACTCAGAGATTTGCCTGTCCCAAATCCCAATTCAAATCAGGTGTTGCTGCGGGTGCATGCGTGCGGCATCTGTCGGACCGATTTGCATATTGTCGATGGTGAACTGGAAGACCCCAAATTGCCGCTAGTTTTGGGGCATCAAATTGTTGGCACTGTAGAGAAAATTGGGTCATTGGTAACAGGCTTTGAGATTGGGCAGCGAGTTGGGGTGCCTTGGCTGGGGCATACGTGTAATACGTGTCGATATTGCCAGTCTGGGCGCGAAAATTTGTGCGATCGCGCCGAGTTTACGGGCTACAACCTCGATGGTGGCTACGCCGAATATGCCACTGCTGATGCCCACTTTTGCTTCCCACTCTCCAACGACTTTCCAGATTTGCAGGCGGCTCCTCTTCTGTGTGCAGGTCTGATCGGGTATCGTTCATACCGCATGACTGATGATGCTCAACGGTTAGGATTTTACGGGTTTGGATCAGCCGCTCATATTTTGATGCAGGTTGCTCGCCATCAGCAGCGAGATGTCTATGCATTCACTCGGCCAGGAGATACAGAGGGACAAGAATTTGCACGAAATCTAGGCGCGGTTTGGGCTGGGGGGTCTGATGAAATGCCTCCCGAAAAACTCGACGCGGCGATTATTTTTGCTCCGGTTGGCATGCTTGTCCCTGCGGCGCTGCGTGCGGTTGATAAGGGAGGAATTGTGGTGTGTGCAGGCATTCATATGAGTGATATTCCATCCTTCCCTTACAAAATTCTTTGGGGGGAGCGAGTGCTGCGATCGGTTGCCAATCTAACTCGGCACGATGGCACCGATTTTTTGGCGATCGCCCCTCGTGTTCCCATTCGCACCCACGTTGAGCCGTTTCCGCTAGAAAAAGCCAACGAAGCACTCCATGCAGTACGAAAAGGAACCATCAGCGGGTCGGCTGTCTTGGTGATTGAGTAACCGCTACAATCATTGATATTTGCCAGTCAAACCAATGGGACGTGTGACTCAAATCAGTATTTCGCAAGGTGGCGTGCCCAAAACGCCCATCTCTGAGGCGGTTGTAACGATAAATGGGATAGTGGGCGATCGCCAAGCCGACCTTCGATATCATGGGGGGCCTGACCGAGCCGTTTGTCTCTGGTCACATGAGGTGATTGAGCAACTCCGGCAAGAGGGGCACCCGCTTGGAGCAGGCAGCGCTGGAGAAAATATCACCATCACCGGAATCGACTGGAATCATTTGATTCCGGGAACTCGCCTGCAAATTGGTCATAGCCTCACCCTTAAGATTACCGATTATGCACCCCCTTGCCGCACCATCGCCCACTGCTTTTCAGACCGTCGCTCCCATCGAATTAACCAAGAGCAATTTCCAGGGCAAAGTCGTCTATATGCCTGCGTGCTAGCCGAGGGGACGATTTATCCCAATGACTTGGTTCAGCCGTTGGTGGATGCCAAAATTTCCTAAAGCATTCACAGAACTCACCGCCAAACCGTACATTTTAATAAAACAAGGGATTCAATCACCCAAAAATGTCTATGACTGCGCAATCAGGCATCGTGTATCTGGTTGGGGCGGGGCCGGGCGATCGCACCTACCTAACCCTGCAAGCCTATAGTCTTCTTTCGCGGGCTGAGGTATTGGTTCATGATGCGCTCGTAGATGAGCGAGTATTAGAGGTCGTTCCGCCAAGTTGCCACCGGGTGGATGTCGGCAAGCGTGGCGGTCAAACGAGCACACCCCAAGATGAAATCAATCACATGCTTGTAGACTATTGCCAGCACGGGAAGCGCGTTATCCGGCTAAAGGGTGGTGACCCATTTATCTTTGGACGATGTGCCACAGAGATTGATGCGCTCCGGCAATCAGGCTGTCAGTTTGAGGTGATCCCGGGACTGTCATCGGCGTTCACTGCTCCCCTGTTGGCAGGTATTCCGCTCACCGACCCCGTGCTCAGCCGATGTATCGCTGTTTTCAGCGCCCATGATTTAGAAGGAATCAATTGGGATGCGCTCACCCAACTTGAGACGCTGGTGATTCTCATGGGGACTCGGCATCTTCCTGATATTGTGGAACAGCTTCAACAGCACGGGCAATCCTCAAAAACTCCAATTGCGGTCATTCGTAGAGCAGGACAGTCCGATCAGCAGGTATGGGCGGGCACGCTCGAAACCATTCTTCAGCAAACAGCGCGTCAGGTTTTATCTCCGGCTGTGATTGTCGTGGGGGAGGTAGTCGGCTTACGCCCGTATCTTCAGCCTGCGCTACCAGGATCTGATCGTCTCAATCGAGAAAGCAAATCGCACCCGTTCTCAACCGAGGTTGGGGTTGATTCTCATCCCCAACCGTCGTCTCCCTTGAGGGGGAAGACGGTGCTGGTGACTCGCTCAGCATCCCAATCGAGCGACTTTGGCGATCGCCTCCGTGACTATGGAGCAACGGTAATCGACATGCCAGCTTTAGAAATTGGTCCGCCGTCGAGTTGGGCTGATCTCGATCAGGCGATCGCCCATTTAGAGACATTTGATTGGCTCATTCTCACCTCCGGCAACGGTGTCAATGCTTTCTTTGAGCGGCTACTGCATCAGGGCAAAGATGCCCGAGATCTGAGCGGCATCAAGGTAGCAGTGGTCGGGAAAAAGACGGCTGCTACTCTGCGGCAACGAGGCATTCAGCCTGATTTCATTCCTCCCGATTTTGTCGCTGATTCGCTCATCGCCCATTTCCCTGATCAAACCTCGCTACAGACCTTGAAAATTTTATTTCCTAGGGTCGAGAGTGGGGGGCGCGATGCTCTGGTAAAAGATTTTACAGAGGAGGGCGCGATGGTAACTGAGGTTGCCGCTTATGAGTCGCGATGCCCTGACACAATTCCTCCTGAGGCATTCAAAGCGCTGCAAAGTGGGGCGATCGATATCATTACCTTTGCAAGTTCTAAAACGGTTAAGTATTTTCACCAACTTTGTGAGTCTCATTCAATCCAATGCTCGGCATTTCTCACCTCAAAGGAGCAATTCGAGCCTGTATGCCTTGCCTCAATCGGGCCTCAAACATCAGCAGCGTGCCAGAAATGGCTTGGGAAAGTTGATGTCGAAGCCAAAGAGTATACCTTAGACGGTTTAATTCAAGCGATTGTGCGATGGTCAGATGTTTCGACACACTAAACACGTATGAGTAAACTTCAACACGGTTCTACGGATCAGCGGCGAATCATTGGCTTAACAGGGGGCATCGGGATGGGGAAAACCACTGTGTCTGATTATCTTGCGAACGCCCATCATCTACCCGTGCTAGATGCTGACGTGTATGCTCGGGAAGCCGTAGAGCCGGGATCTCCCATTCTGAAGAAGATTGTCGAGCGATATGGGTCGAGCATTTTGCTGCCCAATCAAACGCTCGACCGGGTCAGGTTAGGTAGCATTGTCTTTAAGAGCCGACCTGAACGATTTTGGTTAGAGCGGCAAATACATCCATTTGTGCGCGATCGCATCCAAGCAGATCTCAAGGCTGCAAAGCTGCGTTCCGAGGCAATTGTTGTCGTGTCAATTCCCCTACTGTTTGAAGCTCGGATGACTGATTTGGTCAATGAAATCTGGGTCGTCTATTGCCCCCATGGTCATCAAGTTAAGCGCTTAATGAAACGAGATACTCAAGAGGGCGATCGCTCCCATCGGCTGACGGTTGAAGAGATTCAATCTCGGATTGATAGCCAAATGGCGATCGGGAAAAAGCTTGCTCAAGCAGATGTTGTTCTAGATAACTCATCGACCGTTGAAGCACTGCTCAATCAGGTTGATCGAGCACTAGGGCAATCTCAGATCCGCGAACTCACTCCTTCTTGATAATGTCAATCAATCATTATCTATCGACTATCTATTATTTAATTGTTAAATGTTTAACAAAACTCCCACTCTGTGCCACTCTGATGAATGGGTATTTCGTCTAATGTTTCATTTGGGTTCTTATTCCTTATAGGGAGACTTACGGGAGAGCACACTAGAATGGGCGCAACGCTTCAACAAATTGCAGGGTATCTTAGCAATGCAGGCTGGCCCTACCGCATTGACGAAGAAGAATCTCGGATTTTAACGGGAGTCTATGCCCAACATCTTGAAGACTTTCTAATTGTGGTTCAGCTTGAAGAAGAGGGTGAGTTTTTTAAGCTATTTGCCCCTAGGGTTCTTTCTGGCGTCAATCATCATCGCTACAAAGAATCGATTTTACAGACAATGCTATGTATTTCCTGGGAGACTAAGATGCTCCAGTGGGAATATGACCCGTCAGATGGTGAAATTCGCGCCATTATTGAGTTTCCGCTAGAGGATGCCACCCTAACTGAACGGCAGTTTAATCGGTGTTTATATGGGCTGGTGCAAATCGTCGATGAGATGGCAATGCCTCGACTCAAAACGGTGATGGAGACGGGTGAAGATCCGGGTGATTTGGATATCGGAGAAAGATTATTACTCACCCTACAAGAAGAGGCTCCGGGCTTGCTCACCGTATTAGAACGCGCAATGGAATCCAGAAAACGCCGGGGGCGATTTCCGTCTGGAGATTTAGAAAGCTGAAGGTCTGCTCCCGCCTTTTGCGCCTTGATTGATTCGTTCTTGAGTGATGGGCTCCTATGCCTCCCCCGCATGGTAGGAGCTTCGCACCAAGGGACCCGATCGCACATGAGAAAATCCTAGCTCTTGGGCGATCGCCCCTAACCGCTCAAATTCATCGGGTGTCCAATACTTCTGAACCGGCAGATGATCCAACGAAGGTCGCATGTATTGCCCTAGCGTCAGGCGATCGCACATTACAGCGCGCAAATCTTTCATTGTCTCTATGATCTCGTCTTCTGTTTCCCCATGCCCCAGCATCAGCCCTGACTTGGTTAGAATTGACGGATCGTGTTCTTTCACAAGGCTGAGCACCCGGAGCGATCGTTCATATTTTGCACCCCGCCGCACCCGTCCCTGAAGCCGTCTCACCGTTTCAATGTTGTGGTTAAAACAAGCGGGTGTTGCCTTAACCACGGTCATAACTCGATGATATTGCTCCATATCTCCCGATCGCCCACTCCAAAAATCGGGGGTTAGTACCTCAATTTGCGTCTCCGGCCTATCTCGACGGATTGCCTGCATTGTTTTTACAAACCAACTCGCTCCCTGATCAGGCAAATCGTCCCGAGTGACGGACGTTAACACCACATATTTCAGGCCGAGTAAACCAACTGATTCAGCAACTTTTTCAGGCTCATCCGGATCGAGCGGCATGGGAGCGTGACCCTTATCAACCTGGCAAAAGGCGCACGAGCGAGTACACGTCGATCCCATCAGCAAAAACGTTGCGGTCTTGTTGGCATAGCATTCACCCCGATTTGGACAACGCCCTTCTTCACAAATGGTGTGAATCTGGCGCTGCTTGATGATGCGCTGAACGGTTGAAATTTCGCTAGCTTTCCCGATTGGGCGCTTCAACCAGCGTGGCAATCCCTCCGGAAGAGCGCGCTGAGTCGCATCTGGATTCAACACGCCGTCAGGATGGCTAAGCGGGACAGAGGGTGATTGGGGCAGATGATTTTGACTAGGAGAAAGATTCTTATCCAGGGATTGACGCATTGGCAAGATCAGAACTAGCGTTTAATGGGGCAAGAAAACATGGGGCAAAAAACATACAGACTGCTACGGGGCAAAAAACATACAGACTGCTACGGCACTAATTTTAAAGCGTTTAGCAAAATTCATCAGGATTCATCCGGTTTTAGACCTGGATGATTGATGTCGAGGAGCGATCGCCACGAACTAGTTAGCAGTTATTCAGGCGTCCTCTGTGTAGAAAGTCACCAAATTGGGATATCTAGTTAATATCTGGGGTAGATTTCTACAGGGGTTATCCAACATCGTCAGTTATCTCAGGCTCTCTCGTGAAGATTCGCATCAAAAAATTGTTTAAGGAAAATAATAAACTGAATCTTCACAAATGGTTTTCTAGGCATTTGTAGAGCCATCTTGGTTATCAAAAGCTACACTAGTTCATGCTAGGAGCCATAGATTCTAAGTAATTTGGAGGACTTTTTGTAACTGCGCCTGTTGAATCGTAAATATTTTTAGCTCTACAGTTATTTTGTTTTCTGCTGAGAAAATGTCTCAATCAAGAGGGCTAAGGTCTACAATTCTTTGCAACCCCCTTATTGGAATGTTGACGATTATCGTATCTTCAGTCACTACCAGAGGAGTCCGTCGTGGCAAGTCATAAAATCCTGGTCATTGATGACAGCAGAGTCATCCGTAATATGGTGCGGGACATGCTGCCCAAAGGCAACTTTCAAGTTTTGGAAGCGAAAGACGGTATTGAAGGACTCAATTCAATTCGCCAAGAACGCCCCAACTTGATCATGTTAGATTTCCTATTACCTCGGATGAGCGGATGGGAAGTGTTCCAGCAAATTCAAGGGCAAACCGAGCTGCAGTCAATTCCCTTAGTGCTGATGTCGGGTCGTCGGGAAGAGGTTACAGAAAAGATTCCGGAACCCTTTGAGTATTTTGAATTCATCGAAAAGCCCTTTGAGCAAAAAGAGCTGATCGAGGCCATCAAATCAGCGATGGCGAAGGCTAGATTGCCACGTCCTGCTAAGCCTGCCGCTACGGCGGCTGTGCCTGCAGTGGCTCCAGCAGCCAGTGTGGATTCTGCTGAAGTCGAAGCTTTAAAGCAGAAAGTCGCCAAAATGCAGTCAGAAATTGACATGCTCAAGAAGCAAATGGGTCAACTGCTCGCCTTTATCAAACAGAAGTTGAAATAACTCTCATCGGCATCCAGCCTGTCAAAGCCGACTTCCAATTCGACCGCCTCAGGAGAGTGCCTCACCCGGTGGACGCGCATTGCTTAGGACAGTTGAATTCAGGGGCGAGCGCAGCCTTAAAAAGGAGCCTAGTTTGGCTATCCGTAGGACATGCTTGCTCTTACAAAACCTCAACCCTGCTTGATTTTTGTTCCTAAAAAAGAATCTACCTGGCGCTCACAGTCGTAACTTGGATCGTGCGTGCCGAGTGCTCGATCCCAGAAAGTAAAATACAGCCCATAGTGCCGGGTGTGTTTGCGATGGTGAATCAAATGATGGTGTGACCCAATTAGCCACCATCCACACCAGCGACATAAAGGCAATGCTGGAAATAACCGAATCCCCAAATGAGTGATCACTGCCCAAAGCGTCATTGTCATTAGCACCGCGATCAGGGTGATGAAATGGAGGGGCACGATGACTACCAACCCCACAAAGAAAAGCCCCTGGATAAGCGCTTCTACTGGATCAAATGCAAACGATGTCCACGGAGTGGGCACCCCTGAATGGTGATGTCCTTGATGGAGCCACTTAAACACCATCGGATGATGAAGTGCCCGATGAATAAAGTAGAAGTATGTATCTTGAAGAAACAGTACGGCTACGAAACTGATCCCTACGTATCGAAGCCCATAGGTATGAATATCAGTGTAGAGACGCGTCGACCCGTGATGGTAGGCCAGCATCACCACTGCCGAACATATCGCAAACAAGACGGTAGACGAAATTGATAATTCAATATCGTTTTGAATGGATTTGCGCGTTGGGGGCTTCAAACGGAGCCGACGTCGAATAACATGGTGACGTAGCGCTGAATAAATGAGCCAGTGTATTCCACCGGCGATCAAAAAATAGCGGCCTAGAATAATCCAGAAGAAGGCAATCCAATAAAATCCGAGGGTTTCCAAGTTCAAGAAATTTAAATATAAACCACAGTAGCTTAGAGCTTAACGACGAGCAATCCGGTCATTCTCATTCTACAGGGCTTACGCGTTTCGATATCTAGAATTCTGAAGTGGCATGGTTTACTCTACGGGCTTAGATTTATATGCGGAACTCCCGCGCTGCAAGGGTTCTGAATAGGTTCGACGCCCTAACGCCAGCGCATAAGGTGGTAAAAGCCTAGCGGAACTCAGTTCGGGTGTATTAAAGTACAGTTGCACTGACTTGTGCAACTCGCCTGCACCGCTAATCCGCATGATTCCGCTTCAAGTAACGCTAAAAAATTTTTTGAGTTATCGAAATGCCACGCTTAATTTTCGGGGGTTGCATGTGGCGTGCATTTGTGGAGCAAACGGAGCGGGCAAATCATCATTGCTAGAGGCGATCGCCTGGGCCGTTTGGGGGCAGGGGCGAGCCACCTCTGAAGACGATTTGATTCATCTTGGCACCAAAGAAGCCCAGGTTGATTTCATTTTTTCGTGCCATCAGCAAACCTATCGCATCATTCGCAGCCGCTACCGAGGGCAAACCAGTTCATTAGAGTTCCAAATTCAAACTCAGCGAGGGTTCCGCTCTCTCACGGGGCGAGGCGTTCGCGCCACTCAACACCTAATTCGAGAGCATGTTCGCCTTGATTACGACACCTTTATAAATTCTGCCTATCTAAAGCAAGGACGCGCGGATGAGTTTATGCTGAAGCGTCCGAGTGAGCGCAAGCAAATTCTGGCAGACTTACTCAAACTCGACCAATATGATCAACTGGCAGAGCATGCTAAAGAGCGATCGCGTCAGGCAAAAGCAGACGTGAGCGTGCTTGAGCGCACCATCGACGAGTTAGAAACGCAGCTCCAGCAGCGAGAGCAAATTGCGGCAGAGCGATCGCACTTGGAAGATCTCCTCGTTCAGCGTCGTCAGCAGCAGGAGCAGGATACTCACACCCTCAAGCAGCTCCAGCTTGCTCAGCAGCAGCGGCAGACCTGGCAGCAAGACTTAGCGCTTGTTCAGCAACAGCGGCAGCACCTCCTGCAAGAGCAAGAGCGGATGCATCACGACCTCACTGACTTGGGGCAGCAACACCGCCGACTCGATGCCATTCTCACAGAGTCAGAGGCGATCGCCACGGGCTATCACCAGCTTCAAACCCTGCAACTCGAAGACGAACGTCAAACGGAGCGGTTTCAGGCAGATCAAACCGCTCAGGCCAATCTGCAAACCCGCAAGCAACAGCTTGCTGGGCTTATCAATGACCACAATGACCAGATCCGTGATGTCCAGTCGCGTCTGGATGCCCTGAACCGAGATGAAGACGAAGTAGTGAGTTTGCTTCAAAAAGTAGGAGACTTAGAGCCCGCCCTCGAACAGCTCTACCAATCTCGACAGTGCCTCAGCGACCTCGATCAGCTTCAGACGCAGGCGTCTCCTCTTATTCAACGTCAGCAACAGATCCAAAATCGACTCCATCTCGAATATGCGCGCCTCACCGCTCGCCTAGACGAACTGCAATCTTCAGCAGAACAGCTTTATGCACAACAGCAGCGTCAGCCCCAACTGCAACAAGCAGTCTTAGATGTTGCCCATCAAATCGAATATCTTGAGCAGCGTCGCCTCTATCAACAGCACGTTCGCGAAAAAGGAACTGAGCGCCGTCATTTTTTAGAACGACTGCAAGATCGTCAGCGAGATTATGAGCGCCAGATAGCAGAATGGGACGCAAAGATTCGTATGCTGCAAGCGGAGCATTCGTCCAATGGTGCTAATAGTAATAGTAATGGATATGCGATTCACGATCGGGACAATGGAGCGCAAGATGTGCAGGCTCGATTTAGCCCGATTCATCCAGATGTTGAGGATCGAGATGCCTATTCTATTGAGAGGGATGGAGTATTCGTCTCTACTCATTCTCCTCCCGAAAATGACAGTGTGTCCTATCCGCCCTGCCCCCTGTGCGATCGCCCCTTAGACCGTCACCATTGGCAACTCGTTCTTGAACGCCATCAAGCCGAACAGCAAGACCTTTTAAGACAGCTTTGGGTTGTCCGAGAACAGCTTGCCGTCTCTGAGCGAGAAATTCAAATTCTCCGGCAAGAATATCGAGAACTCGATCAAGAACTCACTCAATACGGCAGCGTTCTAGAGCGACGCGGGCAACTCCAAGAACAGATTCAAGGAGCCGTTGACGTTCAGCAACGACTGCGGCAGATTGCCGAGGAGCATGCCTTAATCCAGCGATCGCTCCAGTCTGGTAGCTATGCGCCAGAGCTCCAGGCAGAATTGGACGGGCTCACTCAAAGTCTGCAACGCCTCAACTATGACGATAAAACCCATGCCCTCGTGCGAGGCGATGTCGAGCGATGGCGATGGGCAGAAATTAAGCAAGCTGAGGTTAAACAAGCACAGCGTCGCTACAGCCGCATTCACGAACAGCGTCCCCAGCTCGAAGCCCAACTCTCATCGTTGAACCAGCAACTCCAAGCGGTGTATGACTCCTCACTTCAGCATGAAATCCATCGGCTTGAAGCGTATCTGGCTGATCTAGGCTACGACGCGAACTATCATTCCGATCTCCGGGCGGCTCTCCGCCAAGCTCAGTCGTGGCAGTTTCGCTATCAAGAACTGCGTCAAGCCCAGCAGCAGATTCCAATGCTTCGGCAGCGTGCTTGTGATCTGGAACAGGCTCTAACCGAGTTGGGGCAGACCTTAGCAGCAGTCGATGAACAAATTGCCCGTCTGCAATCCGAGCTTGAACAAACGCCCGATTGCCAAGACGCAATTCAACAGCTAGAACACCAGATTAAACAGCGGCGATCGCAATTGGATGAGCAACTAGCCCATCTGGGTCGCCTTCAACAACAGCAACAGCACCAAGACAATCTCCGACAGCAGCTCAACGACCACCAACACCGGCTAGATCAGGCTCGACAGCAGGGCCGCGTCTATTATGAACTGGCTCAGGCGTTTGGCAAGAACGGGATTCAGGCTCTCATGATTGAAAATGTGCTACCTCAGCTCGAAGCCGAAGCCAACCAGATCTTGGGGCGTTTGAGCGCTAATCAGCTCCATGTTCAGTTTGTGACCCAGCGAGCCGGGCGACGCAAGTCATCTCGCTTAATCGATACGCTTGATATCTTGATTGCCGATATTCAGGGGACTCGCCCCTATGAAACCTATTCAGGTGGAGAAGCGTTTCGCGTGAATTTTGCCATCCGATTGGCGCTGGCTCGGTTGCTGGCTCAGCGGTCAGGCACATCCTTGCAGATGCTGATTATTGATGAAGGGTTTGGCACTCAAGATGCCGCCGGGTGCGATCGCCTGATTAGCGCTATTAATGCGATCGCCTCTGATTTTGCCTGCATTCTCACTGTCACCCACATGCCTCATCTCAAAGAGGCATTTCAAACTCGCATTGAAGTGCAAAAAACGCCTGACGGCTCTACCCTCCATTTATTGATGTGAGTTCGATGTGAGCCTAGAAGGTTGGTTTTTAGTCCTAATGGTGCGTTACGCCGGCGCGATGCTGTTGGCGCTTTAGCGTAGCCATGCCTGGGCTATACAGCACACCCTACTCCCGCCTTTCTCTTCCGTTCTCCGCCCTCCGCTTTCCGCCTTCCGCTTTCCGCCTTCCCCCTCAATTGGGCTTCACTCGCATGAGTGTCTGCCCATATTCAACCGGGTCGCCATTTTGCACTAAAATCTCTACTACTTCGCCCGACACCTCGGCTTCAAGCTCATTCATGAGTTTCATGGCTTCGATAATGCAGACCGTTTGCCCCGGCCGAATGCGATCGCCCATATCCACAAACGGCGGCTCATCGGGTGCTGGCGATCGATAAAACGTTCCGACCATGGGTGACATGATATCAATAAGCTGCTGCTCGATCACCGTTGGGGTTGGGCTTGACGTCGGAACGGTCGATGTGGCGTCGGCAGCACTGGTCGGTTGTGGAACCATGGTGGGTGAGACAGGAGGCGCAACAACCGAGGGGGGAGCCATCCCCTCTGACCACATCAGTGATTCAGGTGTGCCCCTCTTTAACCCTTTTCGAATTGTCAGCTCAAAGTCGTCGCTTTTAAGCGTCAATTCTTCGATGTCCGTTTCATTTAACACCGACACCAGTTCACGCAGTTCGTTAAATTTGAGTTCCACAGCCTACATTACTCACTTTCACAAAACGTTCTGAATGTTGAGTTTTGAATATTTTGCTCGGGTCACCTCTAACATTCAACGTTCAACACTCAATTTTGCCTATGGTTAGACCTACTTATCTTGTTGGAAACGATTCCAAAGACTTAAGGTAAAATGGGTGAATCATCTTACTCTCGCCCTAAGTAAGAATCGTTGCGAGTGTCGATTTTAATCCGCTCACCAATGGAAATAAAGAGCGGAACCATGACTTGAGCACCTGTTTCTACAATGGCAGGTTTGGTTCCTCCAGTCGCGGTATCCCCTTTAACGCCCGGATCAGTCTCGGTGACTTCTAGCACGACCGAATTGGGTAGCTCAACCTCAAGGACTTGATCTCCCCAACGAACGACATTAACTTCCATCTCTTCTCGCAGATACTTGACGCGATCGCCAATCTGATCAGCCGTCAGCCGCGTCTCCTCGTAGGTTTCCATATCCATAAACACATACTGCTCACCTTCTTTATAGGTGTGCTGCATGGTGCTCTTTTCCAGGGTCGCCTGAGGAACGGTTTCACCTGCGCGGAAGGTTCGCTCAACCGTGTTGCCCGATTGGACATTTTTAAGCTTGGTTCGCACAAATGCAGATCCCTTACCGGGTTTAACGTGAAGGAACTCCACTACTTTCCAAACTTGACCATCTAATTCAATACTGACGCCTGTGCGAAAGTCATTACTGGAAATCATGAATCTTGTTGCTGGGGAGAACAATCGGCATCTAATTTTACCCCCCAAGGGGACGACACTCCATACTTACGAGAGCATTTTTCTAGAGCATTTTGAAGAAGAGATGAGTAACTATCCCCGAAATGGCAGACGGGAAATTGCAGACAGTATGGCAAGATCAAACATGGAATTTCATGGAAGTCTTGCCTGCGATTTGCCTGGGCGCGGGATTGCTCAAGCGATGCCGGTATTCCATGGGATGACATATGCCGTATTCCGAATCAACCCCATGACCAGCGTCTTCGCCAATCTGATGGATAATTCTCAGTCGACTCACCGATCTGACACCCGAGGTCAATCCAGGATGCGCCCCATTCACCGATCGAGTCGGCCTATCATTCTAATGATCCTAACTGCCTTGCTAGCGGGGCTTGTGCTCATCGGGTGGAGTCAACCTGCTACAGCCGATTCGCTCATTAGCCGACTGCCCCCCGGGAATGCCGTTACCGACGGCGGCGCATTGCTGCGCTATGCATTACCCATCGAAAATAAGCCGGTTCGCCGACTTCAAGAGGCGCTCGAAGGCATTTCTGAAACGTTGCGCGTTCAAGGAAGCCGACGAGTTAGCTCTATCAACCGCAATATTAAAACTGCCAACCGGGTGCTGGCTCGTCCTGAAAAGATTTTGACGAGCATCCCTGCCGACCACACGGCTGAGGCTGAAGCGCTCCTGAGCAGCATTGGGGATGGGCTCAATACTCTCCAGGCAGCAGTGGATGCCGAAGATAAGGAAGCCGTTTGGATTGAACGGGGCAAACTACTCGGACAGGTCGGAGATTTGGAAGAGTTGATGATCGAGGAGTTTCCGTTTGAGATTCCGGCTGAATACAGCGACCTTCCTCAACTGAAAGGACGTGCGACGATCGAGATGACGTTTCGCGACAAGGGAACGGTGAGGCTGGTGGTCGATGGCTACAATGCCCCCATTACCGCAGGCAATTTTGTCGATTTGGTGCAGCGAGGGTTCTATGATGGCTTACCGGTGACTCGCGCTGAGAAATTTTATGTCGTGCAGCTGGGTGATCCTCCAGGACCTGAAGATGGGTTTATTGATCCCAAAACCGATGAATATCGCACGATTCCGCTAGAAGTGATGATTGACGGAGATTCAGAACCGCTTTACGGCATCACGATGGAAGATGCGGGGCGATATCTCGATGACCCGGTACTCCCTTTTTCGGCGTATGGAGCCGTGGCAATGGCTCGTCCGGGGGATGATCCCAATGGAGGGTCGTCTCAATTCTTTTTCTTTCTCTTTGAGCCAGAATTGACTCCGGCTGGGCTGAATTTATTGGACGGTCGCTATGCGGTGTTTGGCTATGTCACTGAAAACAAGGGCGTTTTAGATAACTTAGACGTGGGCGATCGCGTCGAGTCTGCCCAGGTTGTCAAGGGGCTAGACAACCTGGTCGAACCGCAAGCCGCTTAGAATGAGCGAGCCATCTGCTCCATTACGAGTTCAAGACATTGGCGAACAGGGGCTTTTGCAGCGGCTCTATCCGTTTTGCCCGCCTGAGCTGGTGGGGGATGATGCGGCAGTGCTGGCGATCGCCCTTGGGCATGACATGGTTGTCACCACCGACATGCTGGTTGATGGGGTACATTTTAGCGTCGGAATGGCGACCCCAGAGGTTTACACCACATCCGCTGCTGATGTCGGATGGCGGGCGGTGGCTGCTAACCTATCCGACCTTGCCGCCATGGGAGCCGAACCTCTGGGAATCACCATTAGCCTAGGGCTGCCTAGAGAATTAGAGGTGGCCTGGGTTGAGCAGCTTTATTGTGGCATGTCGGAATGTTTGCAACCCTCTCAGACTCCGATCGCAGGCGGTGATGTATGTCGATCGCCTGTGATTACGGTATCGATAACCGCCCTTGGACACGTGGCTCCCGGAAAAGCGATTCTGCGATCGGCGGCTCAACCGGGAGATGCGATCGTGGTGACAGGGCTGCACGGATCATCTCGGGCAGGTCTGGAGCTGTTGCTAAATCCTGATGCCGGAGCGCATCTCGAACCGAGCGATCGCGCTGAATTTATTCGCGCTCATCGACGACCCCATCCGCGTCTAGATGTGGTTGCAACGTTGCGGGCGATCGGAGCCTTTGATGACACCCCAGTGCGAATCGCTGGCATGGACAGCAGCGATGGCTTAGCAGATGCGATCGTGCAAATCTGTGGTGCCAGTGGTGTGGGAGCGCGATTGGAGTGGAATCAGATTCCGATATCAAATGCGCTGACTCGCTGGATGACGCCTAATACCGCGATGAAATGGGCATTATACGGTGGAGAAGATTTTGAGCTGGTGTTGTGTCTTCCCCCTGAGCAAGCTGATTTACTGGTGCAGAGGCGTGATGATATCCATGGGGCTATCATCGGCAGAGTCACGCCCAAAGCGGCTGAATCGGACCCTGAAATTGTTCTGACTGATTCAACTGGCACGATGCCCACTCAAGTTCTTAGCCTAAGTCAAGGATTCCAGCACTTTTAGCGATCGGCTAGGTGAGTGCATCCCGCGTTCGTATCCCTCACCTTTGGCCGTCAATCCAAAATCGCAAATCCAAAATCGAGAATTGACATAGCGCAGTTGCAAATTGCTATATGCTAATCTTAATAATTGTTAAAAATTGATAGTAAGACTCGATCCTATGACTCCTGAGCCCATCACAAACCCCCCCGTCTACACCCTCATTATGGTGTCCAACTTTTTTGCGATCATCTTCGGCATTATTTTCAAAGACATGCTGGAATATCAAACCGCCTATTGGAATACCAATCGTGATGCTCAGACTCAAATTAATTACAAAACCCCGAATATTATCGTTGCATATTTAGGGCTGACCGTTTTTGTGACCCTGTTTATGGGGGCTAGCCTGTCAGTGTTTGGCTTAGTGTGGTGGTTTGCGGGTTTGATTGCGGCGATTATCGTTTTGCCAACCGCTCTTTTGGTGTGGTTGCAGTTGGGGTCAATGCTGAGCCTACTTGCAACAGGAGGTTCTGAAGCCGTTGATATCGATTCCTACGGCGCAGGCGGAATTTTTGATGTGCAAGCCTCAGAGCGTCGATCAGAATCGTAATCGAGTTCAATCACGACAATTTCATCCCTGTGCATGGATTCACTTCGTTAATGGGACGCCAACATTGGCATATTCATGCGCCACTTTGATACGAACAGGATTTACGTAATACTCAGATATTGCGACAGTTGAGAACCTGATTGCCTGGCACATCTCCTGAAATGACCAAAACTTGTAGGTTGTGGTTGACGTAAGGAAACCCAACAATGCCGTTAAAGTCGGACTTTGCATCGATAGTATCCATTTAGATAAGAGGATGCTTTAAGGGCTTGTTAAAAAATAACCTCATGGTGGTGCGTTGCGCTGACGCAACGGCATCCTACGGCTCATTGAAGCTGTATCAGTCTTCGACCGATTCATGAATTCGCTTGAGCAACTCATAAAATGGCTGCCAGTCGTCTTTAACCACAATGGGTTCCCAAATCATTTCGATTTCTGGACGCACTAGCGCCATTGTGGGGTTGTGCTGGCTCAAACAGTGTTTGATTGCCCCTAGTTCTTGTTGAGAAACGGCGTTGAGGGCGCGATGATAGGTATCGCGCCATTTTTGAGTCAATACCTGGATATCATCAGCCCCATCAGCCGTATCGGCTGCGCTGTTTGCTTCAAAGATTTCGTCTTGAAGAATCAGATGAGCCTGATCCCGCCATTCTGGGGAGAATTGCTGGCGAAGCATCAGAAACAGATCGTGGTAGCCTATTTTCGTTGCCTGAAGCAGTTGGAGGGTCAGATTTAGCATCTCCTGGGCAATGACATCTGGCAGTGCGTCAAACCCAAGCTTATTGAGCATTCGACGGTGATAGATATCTGCATACTCATCATCGAACTGTGCCAGCGCTGCATCCATATCTGTTTGAGAGATCACGGTGCCTAAGGGCAATTGCAGCATTTCTAAATTCCAGCGACAGATGAGGGGCTGATTGGCATATCGATAACGCCCCATATAGTCAAAGTAGGCCGCCGTAAATCGCGGATCATAGCGGTCGATAAATGCATAGGGGCCATAGTCAAAGCTCTCCCCCGTGATTGACATATTGTCGGTATTGAGAACGGCATGACAAAACCCAACCGACATCCACTGAGCGACTAGGCGAGCGACTCGTTGCACCAGTTCGACATAAAACTGGGCATATCGATCAGCCCTATCTGTGAGATGAGGATAGTAACAATCAATGACGTGGTCTAATAGGGGCGAGATTAAGTCAGGACGACCTAAATAATGAAGTCGTTCAAAGGTGCCAAAGCGAATATGAGAACGGCTCACGCGCACCATGACGGAGGAGCGAGTGGGAGAAGGCTCGTCGCCTCGCCAAAGCTGTTCGCCCGTTTCTATCAGGCTTAGGCATCGTGAGGTGTAAACCCCAAGTCGATGGAGCGTTTCTGCGGCTAATACTTCGCGCACGCCTCCTTTGAGCGTCAGACGACCGTCTCCACCTCGTGAGTAAGGTGTGGTGCCTGATCCCTTGGTGCCCAGGTCATAGAGTTCGCCATCGGTTCCTCGGAGTTGCCCATATAAAAACCCGCGCCCGTCTCCTAAGAAGGGATTATATTCACCAAACTGGTAGCCGTGATAGCGCATTGCAAGCAGAGGAGCGCGATCGCAGAATTGACCAAATGCTTCGATAAAATCGCGATCGCCAACCGTTTGAGGGTCTAACCCCAGCGTTTGCAAGAGATCGTCATTGCGAAAGCGAAGGATATGCTGAGGATATTGAGCCGCTGGGACAACATCATAGTAATCGTCGCCTAGAGACTCAAACGCGGGTTCGTAATTGAGTGAAAAGAAGGGATTCACAAGAGTATAGTTTCTGTTCTTTCGTGGTGTGGTTCGATGGTAATCGATGCGAATTGATGAATGCGAACTAGGGCGTGTCATCAGTTAAGCCAGATGACTGAAGCAGCAAGGTAGATGGCACTGAGGAAGTTGCACTCGGTCTTATCATAGCGAGTAGCAATTGCCCGATACTGCTTGAGCTTGGCAAAAAAG
>JBNPEB010000074.1:0-26269 GCA_051117335.1 Elainellaceae cyanobacterium | reverse complement strand
ATCTGGCGCACTCCCCAAAAGGACAGTGACAGGCCATCGGCGATCGCAGCGATAGTCTCACCCTGCTGATGACGCTCAATAATTTCGCGTCGGATGGGCACGGGAATTGCATGGGCCATAGCTCCCTCCTTTCCCAAAAGGGCAGTTGCTCCTATCTCTGTCCTAGCTCTTATCCTTGAATATGGGGCATATACTTGTGTCGCATCAGGGGGATACCCTTACGTCGCATAACACATTGCCATGCCCCTCCGAGAATCATTCGTCGATGAGCAATGCCTCTAAATTATTTTTTTTGATACAGTCTTTGCTGATAAAGTCTTTAATACTTTGCACAATTGGTAGCGAAGAAAGTCCGGTCTGTCTGAGTTCTGGCAATGCTGTCAGACTTCCAATCAGACTATCTGAGACGTTAAAGCGTGAGTCCTCACCATAATTAAGAGTCAAATATTCTAAAATTTCTAGAGAATAGTCTGGAAATCCCAAAGTATCTGCGATACAGGCTAGCTTTAGTAAAGCTTGAGGAGTTTTTGATGATGGTTCAACCTCATCTGCTAGCAAGTCCTTCAAGTAAATTGCGTCAGCCCAGAGCAATTGTCCGGGGCGATTACTTGGACGAACAGGCGATCGCCTGCGGATGTTCATAGAATTTGGAAACAAAAAACCGAAAAGCGCAAACCCTCTTGCTCGCAAGTAGGTATCTACATCTGAGAACAATGGCTGATCTAGATACAAGGGAGAGAATGAAACTTCAGTTTGGATGGCAAGCATATTTTTCAAACTTCTCTCACCTCCTTTGAAAACAAGAAGCTCAGCACCTTGAACATCAACCTTTAGAAAATCAATTGTTTCAATGCCTTCTTCTTGACAAAATACATCTAAAGTTGTCGTTTCTAGGTCGATCGTAAAATCCAAGTTAACAAGTTCTGGTAGACCCACAAATCGGTTTAGAAATGGTTCATTCGGGGGGTACAGAGAACTACACATTGGGTTATTAGTGACATATAACGTAGATTCTCCAACATCATCGGCAAGTGCGATGGGGATATGCCTTTCAGTCCAAGCGATTTGCCTAGTTTCCAAATCTTCGTTTGCAGCATCGCAAGCATCCGCATCTGCATCAAATCCATAGATTGCTAGATGCGGTGCAAAGATATTCCAATCGCTATCACCGAAGTCATCGCTCGAGCTTAATTTTCGAGAACCCACGCTACAGATTGTCATGTGAACCTGTTCAAGATGTCCGTTTTCTTTCAACTTGTTGAGGAAGAAAGCCATATGCGTCGCCTCTAACTTGCAAATTGATGATGTTTATACGTGAACGATTTCAAAATCAAACTTTCTCAGCAGGTAATGCAATGATATTGAGATTGCCTGTTAACTCTTCCTCAGTTGAAATTGGCATAAGTTGTCGAACAAATGGCTGATAGCAAAACAGTTGATATCCTTTTGCTCGAAGATATGCTGCGACTTCTGTATTACTACCTTTAGCAGCCGCAATATTCTCATACAGAATGCCGGGTTTATGATAATTCAATAGGCGATCGCTTCCCTTCAGCACTTGCATTTCATGCCCTTCCGCATCAATCTTGAGCCAATCAACCTGATCAAGCTTTTCTTGCTCGACCAGGGTATCTAGTGTGTAGCAAGGGACTTCCTCTACATTGCCTGACGCTGGTGCTGAGTCATCGGTAATAACCTCATTTAATTCGCTGGCTCTATGAAGAGAAATACGGATTGTGCTATTGCAATCGCTTGCAGCTCCCGCGCAAATTGTCACCTGAGACAAATCATTGACACGACGAGTTTCTTCCATACACTGCACACATCCTGAAAATGGCTCTACCGCTAAGACCCGCCCTGTCTTACCCACTTGCTGAGCAGCACTAAATGTATAGACACCCACGTTAGCTCCCACATCGATTACCGTCATCCCTGGCTGAAGCTGCTCGCGCCAAAATTCCATTTCCGCCTCAAACCAATCTCCTTCTACTAGCATGACGCTCGTTACGATGCTGCGGAAGTTTGCTTCTACTGCAAATAGCACATTGTGATCAAACGGTACATATGTGAATAGCTGGTCAGATGGCAATTTTGCCCACTGCCATTCCAGGGATTCTGGCTGCTCTCGATAATAAGCTTGTGCTGCTTTCAGCCAACCGTCAGCTAAGTTATGCTGATTCAAAGCTCGATAGGTTAAATACAGAGCTTGAACCGCTGGTGCATAGTTAGGTGCGATCGCATGGGCTCTGTGCAGATAGGCGAGTCCCTCCCATTGGTTGCTAAAGAGACTGGCTAAACCCAGGCTTAGATTTAGCCACGCCGAGTCAGGTATCAGATGATTTGTTAGTTGCAGAAATCTCAATCCGCCTGCATTGTAAAATACAAGCTGCGATCGCCTGAGAACATCGCTCAAAAGCAGAATTGCTTGGGTATATCCCGTGTCAGCCTGCAACATGATTTGAAGCAATTCTCGACGGGCGATCGCTCTGTTGTGTTTGTCCACTGGCAGATATACCAAGCCGATTGTGCCTGACTTATCCGTAAAGGCAACCTGACTAGTTTCGACAAATTTTGAAAACGCAAGCCGCATTGCTTCCTGAGACTGTCCTATCATGCAATGAACTAGCGCTAAATGGGCTGCACAAAGTGGATGAGCCGCTGCCCCCTCATTCAAGGCTTCTATTGCCATTTCGAGATACAGCGTTCGCATCTGAGATTCATCAGACTGTTCCGCCATGATAAGAGCGATGACTGCCAAATTATTGCAATCTAGCCATGATTGAGGTTCATCCCAGTTGGTTGCATCTAAAACATCTTGAATCGATTCGTTAACGCTAGATGCAGCCTGATTCAGAATGGTTTGGATATAGTTTTGATAGTTCTGGGAATATGAATTATCAGATTCCATAGTTTGTGTCGATGTGTTTCAATGGCTCATTCTCTATCCAGAAAAGCGAGCCGTAAAGCTAAATCTATAATTCCCCGAAATTTTACGGAATTTACCAGATCTTCACAAAAGTCGGGTTTAGTATAAATACGCTCTACAGTTTTATCTGTCATTAACCTAGTAACTTTCGTCTAACTCCCATCCCCTCATTCAGCGGCCTGATCGGTTTGGTGACTGTTGCGGAAATATGCGGTCTAATTCCAGCCGTAGATCTGAACGATGAGGAAGCATCACCGTTTCGTGGGGGAGCAAAATCTGCATGGTTCGATAGCCAAAATTGCCTTGCTGATCAGCATAAGGGTGGCTGTAGCGCTCTAACCGATAGTTCACTAAATTAACAATCCAGTAATCTTGAATCTGGCATTCGGCGTACAACGCTAGCTTGGTTGTTTGGTCGTAGTCTAAGGTTGAGTCTGACACCTCGATGACTAATACAATATCTGAGGGATAGGGATGATGATTGAGATAGTCATCGGGTTGGCCGTTAGCAATCACCACATCGGGTTCAGGTTCGCTGTCTGAAGAGAGACTGATCGGTTCTTGACCCCGAACCACGGTGCGATCGCCCACGAGTCGGTCGAGTTCTCGCGTGAGTTTTGTGTTGCACACTGAATGAGGCGTTCCTTTAGCCGCCATCTGCACCAGTTCTCCTCGAATTAACTCAATCCGATCGGTTGGGGAAAGAAATCCCAACTCAGTCAGACGATGGTAGTCATCGGCTGTGAAGCGTTTTGTTGTGACTTGGAGCATAATCTTGCTCTCCCCCGCGTCTTTCAACGTCGATTCAGTTGCAGTGTGATCGGGACTCGCTCTTCCTGGGCATATTAATCATTCAGGTGCTTGATGGGACACCCTGAGAAATCCGTTTCCTTACTATTATGAACGCTAAGATCAGGATGCCTGTCTGCTGGATAATGAAATCTACCCAATAGTTGAGTTGAGTTTGGCGGTGTGTTTATGCTGGTGCAGTCTCGCAAGCAATTCCTTGAAACTCTCGTCATCGGGGCGATCGCCATTGCCTGCATGGTTGGCATTGGAGCGTTACAACGTCCTCGGCTTGCCCGGCTTCAAGACGCGAGTCAAACTATGACGCAGGACGCTGCCGAACAAGCAGAACAAGCCAAAGAACTCCAGTTGCGTTTTTTAGACTATGCCCCAGATTTTGGCTTTGATAATTTGATGGCTGATTGGGTGTTTTTAAACTTTGTCCAATATTTTGGTGACACACCTGCCCGTGAGCATACGGGCTACCGCCTCAGCCCTGAATACTTTGACGTAATTTTGGCTCGCGATCCCTATTTTCGGTTAGGTTATTTTTTTCTGTCGGCGAGTACATCGCTGTATGCAGGGATGCCTCAACGCACGGTCGACATTATCGAACGAGAGTTGCCTCATCTTTCGCCGACCCTACCCGACAAAGCCTATTACGTGTGGCGATACAAAGGCATCGACGAGCTGTTATTTCTTGGTGATACGGCAGCGGCTCGCGAATCTTTTACCAAGGTGACTGAGTGGGCTAGTGTCTACTCGGACAAAGAGAGTCAGCAAATAGCACGATCATCAGCTCAGACTGTTCAATTTCTCAAGAGCAACCCAGATAGCCGATCGGCTCAAATTTCAGTTTGGACGATGGTATTTAATAACGCATTCGATGAGGCCACTCAGCAGCTTGCGATTAATCAAATGCGAAATTTGGGGGCTACTGTCTCGACGGATGAGAACGGTAACTTACAGGTGAGCCTGCCGAAAGGCGAGTAAGCTTAGATTCATAGTGTTATTGAGCAACGTCGACATTCCCTTGCAAGACGACGCGATCGCCCACGAACTCAATCGTTTGAATCTGAATGCCTTGCGATTGCAGTTGACGGTTAATTTCTTGCTCAATTGAGTCGACTGGCACTCCCAATCGGCTAGAAATTTGAGAAAAAGGTAAGTTCAAACGACCGAGCTTCAGCGTTAAATCATCTCCAAGCTTGATTTCACCATTTTCAGCTCTGGGTCGTCCGACCACGCCCACGTAAATGTCTCGATTCCCTAAGCCAGGGATCAGGCTGGTTGCGCTTTCTAATGCAGTACGCTCTCGTTCGCCTAGTTGGTCTATTGGAATATCAGCAAGGCTGACGCGTGCGCCTCCTTCAACGGTGCCATTGCGGATGGTGAGGCTAAAGTCGTCAGCGCCGGCAAGCAATGAGCTGCGATCTGCATTGCTGGCGATCGCATCTTTCACGAGTTGATTAATGTCGGCTTCGCTAACCTCGACCTGGAGCCGAATCCCGTCTGTGGGTTGAGCGGCCTGCTCGCGGGGTTGGGTTGGGGTAGCTCGTGCTTGGGGGGAAGGGTCGGCAGATTGCGAATGCTGGGAATCAGCACCGCTTGACTGCGTTTGACTGGAATGTTTGGATGGTTGAACAGGTTGAGATGGGGACTGAGATGGAGAGATTGATGCATCAACGGGCTCTGCCAGTGCTATCCTTTCCTGCGACACTTGAGAAAGGGGAGCAGACGGTTGATTGCGTGCGTGATAGACACCCGCCAAAACTCCGATGAGGGTGCCACCCATAATTGCGACCGTAATAACAGCAGGTTTATTCACAGGACACCGTAAATCTACTACCTGTAGTATGGCGCATTCTAAATCCAAGGAACCCCGCTGTTGGGCAACTTTATGGATTGGCTTAAGCAAACGGATTTAATCGTGCCAGTCTTCAAGGCAAAATCGGCGACACGTGAGCACGGGAGAGTCTCTGCGCCCGTTCATTGGACAATCTCGATTTACACATAGCCCACAGTCTGATTGAGTCGGCAGCATCACGTCTTCAACCGAATAGATGCTGATCCCTTGACTGATAAATCCTTGAGCTTCTAAGTCTGACAGGTAATCGCAAATTAGGATAGCTTTTTCAATGCCGAGATGTTGCCGAAGATAATTGATTTTCCTGAGTCGATAACTAAAACTCAGGTCTCCTAATGCAACGTCAATCAGTACATCTTGAGTATTGCCTTTGAAGCATGGCGGCTTGTCTTGAGCAAAATAGTCTTTGTATTGGATGGTAAATGTGCCATCGGCAAATCGACGAGTCCGGATCAGTCGCCGAAATGGCACCGTAAAATCACCGAATTCGTCGAGGGCGTACCACCACGTTTTGTGCCAAGCTTCGGTGGGCAAGTAGAGAATTTCTTGGACTTGATGAGGCATGAACCCGGCATGAGAGAGCATCCCAAGCGCTTGAGCTAAGGAAATATTCTGCCCTAGCACTCGCGTCTCAGACTCACATTGGGTCAGTTTTGCGTATTCATTGCGCCGAGTATACGTTCCAGTTGCGTAAGAATTTGCTGCGATCGCTTGCTCTACCTCGCTTTGTGAGCTAGCCAATACGCAGCTAATTGACTCGAATTGAAGGACGCCATCCGCGACTTCATGTGTCTCGATGGGCACACCCACAGACGAATGCACAGTCCCAATGCGGTGAGGTGCAGAAATCGAAGGGACAGAATCGACGAGCAGCGACTTGAGAATAGTCTCATCTGCAATTGCTAATGCGACCTGAATCTGATCAGAGACAGAATTGGCTTTGGGGCGATCGCTAACCGAATACGTCAGAGTTTGATTAAACATTTGCCACAGATCACAAGCGCCGTTATTGGATTCTATTGTGAGGGGTGTGCTGAAATCCGGGTAACATCATTGACTTCTTTTAATAGAGTTGTTACATAGCGTGCTATTTATTTATCAATTGTTACTGTTATAGCGATCCTAAATCGCTTGTGAATTGTGTATGAGTGGTGGGGCGGGCGACGCCCGCCCCACCACTCACAAGTCATTTGGGATTGCTTTATTTGAAAAACTCGGTTGACTGACAAAACTTTGAACGCTGGCGGCTAAAGCCGCGCCTACACTTACAAAGTCGGCTTACGCCGACTGTTCAAACCCACGAAGGCAGGTTTTGCCGATGTAGAAGCGGTTCTGAGAGAATCCGCAACGCGTCTATAATCGCCATACACCAAAGATTTGTCTTAAATAGTGGGGTTACAAATAAATTTGATCCAAAATCATTCGCAGGCGATCATAATCATCTTTTAAGAGCAGGCTTAACGTCCGCCCAGCTTGTACAAGCCAGGTGCGATCGCCTTTTCTGAGCTGATAAATTTCTCGGATCGCAGCCGCCGTGAGGCTATCAACCGGGGCTCCTGTAATCTGAAGCAGCGTCCGCAAGAAATCAAGAGTGTCGCTGAATGCGATCACCTCAGTCGAATCGCAGCGATACACGGCTTGATGAACCTGCGGCGGACGAGGAGGTAGATGCTGATAAATGCGATCGCTCTGGATAGATCCATTGTGGGATTTCTCAGAAGGCTTAAATCCGGCGATCGCCGCTCGAAACTCGGTTTTTAGCATGGCAAAAATCTGAGGCTGTTGCTCTCTCAAGTCTTGCAGCGAAAGCCCCAATGCCCGTGCCCGATGAACAGAATCAATGGGGCTAGTTGTCGCATGATAAACTACTGCATAAATTTGATTGCCCGATTCTTCATCATGCGATTTTACCCAGCTACCAAAGGGTGGCATCACAGCGTAACTGAGGTCGTCAGGTTCTAAACACTGAGCCAAAAATTCAGTCGTAGACGTTTCAATAACTTCTGCAATGTGATGGGGATGCCGATTTTGGCTAGTGAACTGAGGTAAAGGTAAGCGCATGACTTAACCAGCGGTTAAAAGCTAAAAGACAAAAAAGTAGAGAAATCATTAAACGCATCTCTAAAGGGCATGATAATCCCTATCGGGCTTGCCATTCATCATATCCCACCGATCAACCCGCGACTCATCCGTCACTTCCATCCTCGTTGTAAGATGCAGAATGAAGCCTAACCTCATTCACTGTTATGTGGGATCACATTGCTACAGCAATTAGTCAAGCAACCGGAGAAGAGTTTAAGGCGAGTCATCGTCGTCCGGTTGGCGGAGGCAGCGTCAATCAAGCCTATGCTTTGTCTGATGGCGATCGCGCCTATTTTATCAAGATCAATCAGGCCAGTCGGGGCTCGATGTTTGAAGTTGAAGCGCTGGGGCTGCAGCAGATTGCTGCGACGAAGACGATTCGAGTTCCGTGCCCGATTTGTTGGGGTGTTGAATCAGATTCTGCTTATATCGTCTTGGAATGGCTGGATTTTGGATATGGCACCCATCAAGCCTGGGAGGAAATGGGCCATAACCTAGCAGCGATGCATCGCGTTACCAGCAGGAAGGGATTCGGATGGGAGCAAAACAACACCATTGGGTTTATGCCCCAGATGAACCCGTGGACTGAAAACTGGACTGAGTTTTTTAGAGATCACCGCATTGGCTATCAGTTTCAGCTTGCGCGAAAACGGGGGGGACAGTTTTCAAACGCGCGCGCTCTGATGCAGAAAATTCCCGACATTTTGGCGAATCATGATCCCGAACCCTCGCTGGTGCATGGAGATTTGTGGTCAGGCAATGCAGCCGTCACGAAGCTTGGCGAGCCTGTGATTCTTGATCCAGCGACTTATTTTGGCGATCGCGAAGTTGATTTGGCAATGAGTGAGCTATTTGGCAGTTTCCCCGCCGAATTCTATCGGGCTTACAACACGGCCTATCCGCTCGAACCTGGATATGAGCAACGAAAGACGCTGTATAACCTTTATCACATCATCAATCACTTCAATCAGTTTGGGGGCGGATATGAGTCTCAAGCCAATCGCATGATCGATCAACTGATCTGATGACGATCTAGTTTCTTGAGAACTATTTCGCTACAAGCCAGCGGCGATCGCTGCTGATTGTTGAAACGGGCTAATTTTGTAGAACCTGATCGCCACCCACGGTTGCCTGCTCTTGTTCCTTCCGTTCTTTGTCTAGACGACGCTTCCTGGCATATAGCTGAATTGTTGCAGCCATAAGCACCACAAGACCTGCGATGAGATAGGATGATGCATTGGTGGGGAAGTTGTTCTTAAATACAGCTAGCATAACGATCGCCACGAGTAGCAAGGTCGGAAACTCATTAAGCGCTCGAAGCTGTTTACTTGTCCATCGGCATTCATCAGCCGCTAACTTTTTCATTAATCGACCGCAGTAGTGATGATAGCCGACTAACACCAGAACCAGCGCGAGCTTTGCGTGAAGCCACCCGTCTTTCAAAACGGCAGGCTCTTGCCACAAAATACCAATGGCCATTGCAACGGTCACCAACATGCCCGGCGTCGTGATAATTCTGTAGAGCCGTTTCTCCATCAATTCATATTGAGTTTTGAGAATGCCCTGAGCAGGTTCTGGCTGCTCATTGGCTTCAACGTGATAGATGAAGAGGCGAACCAAGTAAAACAGGCCCGCAAACCAGACGACCACGCCGATGAGATGAAATGCTTTAAACCAGAGATATGCCATGAGAATTCAAAGGTAAGTTTTAATAGGGCAACGGTGAATGTCAGATTGTGAATCACTCATCCCTCTACTATTCTGGCATCCAGAGTTGGGATATCTACAATCTGTACTACTGTCCCAGATAATTCTAAAATTACGCCGTTATCCAGCGAGCAATGTCTTTCGCGTGATACGTCAAGATTAAATCTGCCCCTGCTCGCTTGAAGCTGGTCATGGTTTCCATGACGACTTTTTGCTCATCAACCCAGCCATTGAGCGCGGCTGCCTTAATCATCGAATATTCGCCGGACACGTTATAGGCCGCAACAGGTAAGTGGCTTGCTTGCTTGACTTGCCAGATGATATCCATGTATGCAAGGGCAGGCTTGACCATCAGCATATCTGCACCTTCTGCGATATCAAGCTCAATTTCTTTGAGCGCTTCGCGAGAATTGGCAGGGTCCATCTGATAGGTGCGGCGATCGCCAAACTGCGGCGCAGAATCGGCTGCATCCCGAAACGGACCGTAGTATGACGATGAATATTTCGCTGCGTACGACAAAATTGGGATGTGGGTGAAGCCTGCTTCATCCAACCCCTGACGAATGGCTTGCACAAAGCCATCCATCATGCCGGAGGGAGCAATGATATCTGCTCCTGCCTGAGCCTGAGAAACGGCGGTTTTTTTGAGTAGTTCTAGCGTTGGATCATTGAGGACTCGTCCTGCTAGGTCGCCAACTTCTAAATAGCCACAGTGCCCGTGTGACGTATATTCACATAGGCAGGTATCGACGATGACCACCAGGTCGGGTACGGCTTCCTTGATGGCCCTAGATGCAACTTGCACAATGCCATGATCGTGCCAAGCTCCGGTTGCATCTTCGTCTTTTTCGTTGGGGATTCCAAACAGGATCGTAGCAGGAATGCCTAGATCGTAGATTTGCTTAGCTTCTTCAACAATTTTGTCGACCGAAAGCTGGTAGACCCCTGGCATAGATTTGACTTCTTGGGCGATGCCTTCACCTGAGACAGCAAAGAGGGGGTAGATCAGGTCACTGGTTGTAACGACAGTCTCCTGCACCATTCGGCGAAGCTGCGGATGGCTGCGGAGACGACGAGGGCGATGAGTTGGAAACATAGCGTGTTAACGACAAACTTGATAAAACAACCGTTCACATCATCATGCGGTTCTTATCAAGTCTAAAGCGTTCGTACTCCCAAAACTCACTTGCTGCGTAACGTTCTGTAAAAATTTACGGTATAAGCCCTACGGGCTCAGGTTTGTATATAGACCCCGCGCGCCGCGCGGCGGGGTCTATACACGTTCAGCATCCTAACGCGAGAGCGTAAGGCCATATTATGAGGATTCACAAACTTCTCAGTATGAATCCTCTAAAGTAAAAAGCCCGGTATAATACCGGGGCTTCGAGAGACAAGCTGTGCAACGCTATTCACTATTTTGGAACGACTCTGGGAAAATTCGGTAAAGAGTCAGTGAATCTATGGAGTTCTTAGATGAAGCTTATGCAAATATCCGAATATTTTGGGATGAATCGGGTGTCTAGCGATCGCTGCTGGGTAGCTGAGCCGTTTGAACTGAGATCTGCTGGGTGCGATCGCCACGCCGCACGGTGACTCTCAGACGTTGCCCCACTCCAGAATTTTCAACAAAATTTTGTAGCTCTTGAGCACTTGTTAGCGATTGTCCATTGATTTGAGTGATCACATCGCCTCGTCGCAATCCGGATGCAGCCGCCGGAGATTCTGGAACAATTCCTGAAATTAAAACTCCATTGATTTCGGGCAAGATGATGCTGGCGTTGGGATTGCTATTATTTTCGTTGGCAAGGTCAGGGGTCAGGGTCGTAATCTGCACCCCTAAATATGGATGAGAGACGCGCTCGCCTTGAACCAGTTGAGCAGAAATGTCTTTGGCTTTATTGATAGGAATTGCAAATCCAATTCCATTTGCATTGGCGCGAATGGCGGTATTGATACCGATGACGTCTCCACGATCGTTAAGGAGAGGCCCTCCAGAGTTGCCTGGATTGATGGCGGCATCGGTTTGAATGAAATCAATCCGTTTGTCTGGAATTCCTACGATCGCGCTGGAGCGATTGAGTGTGCTCACAATGCCGAGAGTGACTGTATTGTCTAAGCCTAAAGGATTACCAACGGCGATCGCCCAGTCTCCTACTTGAATACGGTCAGAATCACCCAACGGGGCAACGGGCAAATCACCTTGACTCGTGTCGATTTTGACGACAGCCAAATCTGTAACCTCATCAACGCCCCGGACTTCTCCATCAAATGTTCGTCCATCTTTTAAGATGATCGTCACCCGATCCGCCCGATCGACTACATGAGCATTGGTTAAAATAATGCCCTCGCCATCAATAATGAAGCCTGAGCCTTGTCCTTGGAGTCGTTGCTCGAACGATGGTGACGGCACTGGTTCATCACCGCCAAAAAATTGCCGAAAGAACGGGTCATTGAGGGGGCCTGGGAGTTGACGCGTGATCGTTCGCTCAGTATCAATACGAACGACGGATGATCCGACCCGTTCAACAGCTGACGCAACAAAGCTTCTCGATTGAGTAGGAACCTGTGCTACCAAAGCGCTGGCTGATTCTGCAACAGCCCCGTTTTGGACTGAGTAGGCGCTTCTTTCCCCATTTAGCGAAAGCAAGACTCGATTATTCTCGCGATTGAGGGGCATAGCCTCTGCAGAGTTTTTCAGTCCGCGCATCGGGCTGAGTATCAACATTACGCCAAGGGCGATCGCAATCAAACGTATTATCATCTGTCGTAGTTCGTTCATTGATCAAACTGAGTGGTGTTGAATCGTTTTGATAATGAGAGTTATGAAGATCGTAGTCGGTTCGGTGTTTTATGAGTCTAGGCTAAGATCATAAAGAAGTTGCCGTCTATCGGTAATTTGAGCGATCGCACTGGGTTTTACTCTGCAATCGCACGTTAAGATCGTAAAGAAGTTGCCGTCTATCGGTAATTTGAGCGATCGCACTGGGTTTTACTCTGCAATCGCACGTTACGTTTGCAAGTTTACTCTCTTTATTTTTGCATCAAGCCCGTTTTCGCTGTCCAGCCTCACTACGATATCAACACCCATCATGGCAGCTTCAGACCTATCTCACTCCCACGCTATTCATCCTCCCCATGCTGATCATGCTCATGATGATGACTTGTCCACCCATCCTCATGTTCACAGCGAAGAATCACTCAGACGAATCATCAATCGTCTCTCACGGGTTGAGGGCCATATTCGCGGCATTAAGACTATGGTTCAAGAGAGCCGTCCCTGTCCTGATGTGTTAGTTCAGATTGCAGCAGTTCGAGGAGCACTTGATCGAGTTGCTCGCATTATCCTAGACGAGCATTTGTCTGAATGTGTGGGGCGCGCTGCTAAAGAAGGCAACATTAATGATGAAATCGAAGCTCTAAAATCTGCATTAGATCGATTTCTTCCTTAAGATTGTGAAAGATTGTGAATTAAGAATTTATAGATTGGTTGTGTGATGTTTCTCTTGGGCATGACGACATTGTCAAACGGATAAAATCATGGCGAAGTTCTACCCAGACTTAACCGAAGCACTCCAAGAATTCATTCGAGCCCAACGATTATTTTTCACGGCAACGGCCCCGAATCAAGGGCAAATCAATATATCTCCGAAAGGCATCGATACTTTTCGATGCATTGATTCAAAAACGGTTGCCTATTTAGATTTAACGGGCAGTGGCAACGAAACTGCCGCCCATCTTCATGAAAATGGGCGCATGACTCTGATGTTTTGCAGCTTTTCTGAGACACCCATGATCCTTCGCTTATATGGGCAAGGGCAGGTAATCTATCCGAGGGATCATCAATGGCTGCATTGGTATCGACATTTCAACGCCTTAGCTGGAGAACGGCAGATTATTGCATTGGCTATCGATGCCGTTCAGACCTCATGCGGATTCGGCGTGCCCATTTTCGATTTCAATCGAGAACGAGGAACGCTGGTTCAGTGGGCTGCGAATAAGGGAGAAGAAGGATTGCAAGACTATTGGCGAGAGAAGAACCAGACCAGCATCGATGGACTACCCACCAAGATTTTGACCGAATCAAGGCATCCTGAGACACCTAACAACGGCTAACCTCCATTTTGATGGTTAGCGTCTGATGCATCGTCAAGTTCTTCTTGAAGCACGGTTTGATAGACTTCTGGCAGCGAGTCTGTGATGAAATTGGTTTCAATTCCGTAGCCTAGACTGGTCCACGTATCAGAAAGTAGCCACAACACATACTCAATTTCACCCTCTTTGAGCAATCGTGACAAATCTGCATTCCACGCTTGGGGATCGCTCAGCCATCGATATATGACAGCATCTTGATATTGAGGTTCAAAGCTATATGTTTCCCAAAAAAACCATTGGGAAGGAACCGGGTGATACATCCGAGCTTTTTCGAGCCAGGTCGTGGTGATGAACTGATATCGTCCGGCTGCTGTTGTACAGTCGCCTACATTTGGCCCGGCTTGAATCGGAACGCATCGATCGGGATGATTGCTTAAATCCTGGAATCGCCTCCCACCGTAGATGACCGAATAGGGTTGGGAATAGTTTGCCTCGCTCGCCGAAATTGTGCGCATGAGTGCCCGAATATGGGGATCGCCTCCTTTTAACACGAGTGGAGGGGGATCAGCCGTCCAACGGGGTATTACGAGCGATCGCCAATTTCGATATCCAAGTCCTAGCCCAGCAAACAAAATCAGACTGAGTGCAGCAGCACTGCCCAGCGGAAACATCGTCATTAGAGTTTTTTGTCTTCGACTCCGACGATGACGCAACTTAGATGGATTAGATTCGATCAATGTCAATGGAGGACTCAGATGATTTATACAAATGGATATTCAAATCATGACTCAATACGGTGACTTTGTTTCGGAGTATTCCAAATTTCAAATGGCTGGATTCCGAATGGCTAGCTAACCTTCGCAAACATTTGATCAAGTGGTTGAGGTTCAGCCTGGGCTTTTGCAATAACTTCCACTACCTTGTTCTTGGCATCAGGATTGAACAGGGCTTCTACACATACCTGAGCGACCTTCATACGCGGAATGCTGCCATCAAACAGCGTATCTGCATCTGACATGACAATCGAATCAGCGTTATCTTCATTCTTCAAGCCACCGGGTCGAACAATCGTATAGGTTAGTCCGCTTTTCTGGATGTACTCTTCTGCCTGCTTCTTCCAAACGAGGATCAGCCAAAACAGATTTAAGGGATGAAACAACTTAGAGACGCAGAGCGACGAAACCATTACAAAATGCTCGATCCCTGCTTCCTTTGATACGTTCACTAAATTCTTAGTTCCCTCATAGTCCACTTTGTAAGGACCTGTGAGGTCAAAACTGGGCGCGGCTCCTGTAGCGCACAGTAAGACGGTGCTGTCTCCAATTGCCTCACGTAGACTTTCAGGCTTGAGAACATCTCCAACCACCAAATCGATATCAGCGGGCAAAACTTCTCGCCCTTTTTCTAAATCTCGTACTAATGCACGAACTGGAATGCCGCGCTTGACCAATTCTTGAACAATCCGGCGTCCAGTTTCTCCTGTAGCTCCTGCAACAAATGCTTTCATAGTATTTTTAAACCTCAATCTTAAACAACCTGATGTTGATGTCTTCTATGTTATGAATGTTCGACGTCAAGAGAAACTCTACTATCAGGTAAACTGACTGCCGGACTTTACCTAATCTCTAAGAAATCTTCTCAGCATTTCCCACGATGAAATCCGGAAACTTGGTCATAATGGGTGTATCTACTCAGTACCCAAGCACAGGGCATCTCCGTAAATCAATCGAGAAATCAGGATCGACCTCGAACTTTTAATCTCTATCTTTGCGTAGATCGAGCATGGTTGCATTCCGTGATGGCGGAGTATGCTAAATCAGTTATCCGTTTATAGACTTCCGTTTATAGCGATCCTAAATCGCTTGTGAATTGTCTTTGAGCAGTGGGGCGAGCGGCGCTCGCCCCACTGCTTACAACCCATCTGGGATTGTTATATAGACTATGGATAGAGTTTATGCTCCCAATCGAGTGTGGTGTCCATAGGCAGTTAAACGGTTAACCGATAAAATCAGAACAATGTGTTACGTTTTATCGTCTAGTCTTGATGAAATAGCGATGTCTTCTCTATCACATCGCTGTAACCGTTTCTAAAACCGCAACTATTTCAGGAACGTGTGTATTTATGCAGGCGAATTCAGCTGATCATCAGCCTCATGGAAACTCGAACCCCCTTCTGGGGATCGCATCAGACTTGATACACAGCGATTCTTCGCGAATCCTTGATGCTTCCGAGGAGGCTGTTCACTCCACTAACGAACCGATGCATTTTCAGGGTTACTTTTCGAGTTGCATGGAAATGTACGCGAGTGCGGCAGAGGTGACAAGCTATTTAGATTCGCATCGAGATTGGTTCAATCGGTGTGCTTTGCCCATGAAAGCAGAGCCAATTGGGGAAACCGGGTATGCCCTGATCATTGGGCGATTTGGGTCATTCGGATACGAGGTTGAGCCTAAGATCGGCTTAAATCTTCTCCCTCACGATGAGGGGGTGTATCGAATTCAAACCATTCCGGTGCCAGGGTATGAGCCTCCAGGATACGATGTCGATTTTCAGGCGGCGCTAGAGCTAGTAGAGAGTGATGTTGCGTCTCTCTCTAAATCAGATCAGAAGGCTCTAGTCTCAGTACCGCAATCTGGGCGTTTGACTAGAGTTGAGTGGGAACTGCATCTGACGGTTCATATTACGTTTCCTCGCTTTATTCATGCGCTGCCTAAGTCGCTGATTCAGAAGACGGGCGATCGCCTGCTCAATCAAATTGTGAGGCAAGTGTCTAAGCGCTTAACTAGTAAAGTTCAAGACGATTTTCACTCTACACGAGGCATTTCGTTTACTCACAAAGCGCACAAAAAAATGAACTGGCGCTGGAAACAAAATGTATCCCAGGGCACGAATGATTCTGAATCTGAGCTGTTATCGGACTAGAAATATACTTAGGTGTTTGCTCTGATCGGATGTCGAACCACTCGTTCTACCGTAAGATTTGCAGAGTAGCTTGGTAACTATTGCAACAGCCTAATGAAAACAGCTCTCATCACCGGGGCCTCGTCGGGTATTGGTGCGGCATTCGCGAGCGAGTTAGCGGGTCGTGGCGTTGACTTGGTATTGGTCGCCCGATCCGGCGATCGCTTGGAGGCGATCGCTTCTGATTTGCAGGATCGATTTAACATTCGAGTTGACGTGTTATCAAAAGACTTGTCTCAGCCTGATGCCGCAAGTGAGATTTTTGATGCGACGCAGCAGTGGGGGTTGACTATTGACCTGCTCATTAATAACGCGGGCTTCGGAGATTATGGACCGTTTAGCGATCGCGATCGTCAGCGTCAGCTTGACATGGTAAAAGTCAACATAGTGGCGACGGTCGATTTAACACATCTATTTTTGCCAGGGATGCGTCAACAGGCGGAGGGAAGCATTATTAACGTGTCTTCAATTGCCGCATTTCAGCCCATGCCCTATCTCTCTGTCTATGGAGCAAGTAAAGCCTTCGTTTTAAGCTTTAGCGAGGCGCTATGGGCAGAAAATAAGCCCTATGGAATTCGCGTTCTCGCACTTTGCCCTGGACCAACCGAAACCCAGTTTTTTGATCGAGCCCAATTTCCGAAGTCGTTTACTCAGACCGTCCCTCAACGTGTAGCTTCGGTGGAGGTTGTGGTCAAAGATGCGCTGCGGGCATTGGACGGCAATGCTCCGAATTTAGTGACAGGCGGATTGCTCAATCGAGTCATCGTGAATCTACCGAGGTTTCTGCCTCGCCCTATGCTCATTGGGGCGATCGCCCGCCAGTTTCGCCCACAATCAGAGTCAACAGACGGATAGCGTATTCAAGAAACCTCCCAAGGGGGTTAGACACCATAAAAACTTTTGTGCTATCTATTTTAACGATAGGTAAGAATTCTTATTCGAGATTTCTTCGTTCCCACATTCAACTTGTCGGAATCTTTATTCTCACTCTGTTCGTCATTCCAATAATCGAGGCTAGAATTCTAAGGTCACGAGTTAATCTTGGTTTTTTTTCGAACTACTCTCTTACTTTTTTGGAATTGCCCATGTCTACACTAAGAGTACTTCAACCGACCCAACTCCTTACGAAGACCAATGCTCCTGAGTTCACACGTTGGATTGAGGATAGTGTTTCGTCGGGAGCAAAGTATTTGCTCATCGATCTGCAAAATGTTGCATTTATGGATAGTACCGGGCTTGGAGTGTTGGTGTCAGCCCACAAATTTGCTCGTAAGATTGGTTATGACTTGGCAATGTGTTCATTTAATCAGCAAGTTCGGATGGTCGTTGAGATTGCTGGCTTAGAAAAAGTTTTTGCCATCTATAAAAATCAGGATGAGTTTGAGAATTCTATTCTTCAACCGTCAGTGCCATTGGAGCGCTGATATTACGCATCTGCATTCATAGTTGATGATCTGCATCCGTTTCTAGTCTTTCAGGTCAACTCAATATCTCATTTAAATTAAATCCGTGGGGTTCATATTTTGTTTTTTGGAACTCTCACGGCTGATTTGGCGTTGATTGTTTGTTTAGCCAACCATCTGAGCAGCTGCGGGTTGAGTTTATTGATTCTATATGTTTACCCAGGGCGCTTTACTCAGTCATCTAAGATGTGCTGTTAAGAGGATCATGCTCAGCTAATACGCGTATAGTTTCGATGCACGGGCTCGGCAATGCTGAGCCCGTTTGGCGTTTGAGCTGATCGTTATTGAGTGCGTCAATTTCTTATGATTCTAATAGTGAAGAGCTACGTTGTGCCTTTTTATCGTTGAATCTGATATGAAATGTCTATGAAAGTTGCCACTTGGAATGTCAATTCGATTCGCACCCGCAGCGAGCAGGTTGTCAACTGGCTGATGGATAATCCGGTTGATGTGCTTTGCTTACAAGAAACCAAGGTGGTTGATGCAGATTTTCCGCGATCGCCCTTTCTTGAAATGGGCTATCACATCTATGCGTCAGGGCAGAAGTCATACAACGGGGTGGCCCTATTGAGCAAAGTGCCTCTAGAAGATATCAGCGCTGGCTTTGCACCGGTTGTTGGAGAGGCGATCGCGGCTGACTTTGACGAGCAGAAGCGGGTTATTACGGGAATTTTGAACGACGTTCGGATTGTAAATTTGTATGTGCCGAACGGGGCGTCTGTAGGAAGCGAGAAATATGACTATAAGCTGCGTTGGCTACAGGTGCTACGCGACTATTTGAAGACTTTATTGAAGGATTCCCCAAATTTGCTCGTTTGCGGCGATTTTAATATTGCTCCGGAGGATAAAGACATTCATAACCCAGAGGGTCGGGAAACGCATATTATGGCGTCTGATGATGAGCGACTTGCCCTCAAGAGCGTGCTTGAAATTGGGTTAACGGATGCATTTCGCAAATTCACGACCGATGGAGGACACTACAGTTGGTGGGATTATCGAGCGGCGTCCTTCCGACGCAACATGGGATGGCGGATTGACCACCACTATTTGTCTGCTGATTTATCGGATAAGGCAGTGAGTTGTACGATTGACACCGCTCCTCGCAGGCTTGAAAAACCGAGCGACCATACGCCAGTTATTGTCGAACTTGCTTAATTTCGACTGATTTTAGTCTGAGGGCATTAGTGACCACCGAGACGGAGCTAAATGCCATCGCCGCACCCGCAATGACGGGACTTAGCAGCCATCCCAGGATTGGGTAAAGCACACCAGCCGCGATCGGAATGCCTGCGACGTTATAGATAAAGGCAAAAAATAGGTTTTGGCGGATATTTTGCATGGTTGCTCGGCTGAGCTGAATCGCCGTGACAATCCCTTGCAGGTCGCCAGAAATCAGCGTGATATCACTGGCGGCGATCGCAACGTCTGTTCCAGTGCCAATGGCAATACCGACATCCGCTTGGGCGAGAGCGGGAGCGTCGTTGATGCCATCACCAACCATTGCTACGATCCGCTGTGAGGTTTGAGTTTTGGCGGCGTTGCTCGGTTTTGCGAGGGTATGACTTCCACGATGTTTTTGGATGCCTCTATTTTGCTGAAGTGTTTGAATTGCCTCTGCTTTTTGGTCAGGGCGGATGTCGGCTAACACTTTAGTAATGCCTACTTCACGGGCGATCGCATCGGCAGTTTTGGGGTTGTCTCCAGTAAGCATGACCACATCGAGTCCCATTGACCGGAGGGTTCGCACTGCGGCTGCCGACGAGGATTTGAGGGAATCTGCAATTCCCATGATGCCTTCAATTTCATCATCAACTGCAATCCAGATGACTGTTTTACCTTGAGTTTCCAAAGTATCGGCCTGATCTTGAAATACGTCGGTCGCAATGGCGTGTTCATTCATCCAACGTCGTGTCCCAATTTGAACTCCCCGATCTGAGACGCGTGCCCGAACGCCGCTCCCTGCGATCGCCTCAAATTTGTGGGCCTCTAGCTCTAAATTCTCAATTTCTTGCCGTTTCGCATAATCTACAATCGCTTCGGCTAGAGGATGTTCAGAATTTTGCTCGACGGTGGCGATAAGTCGTAATAGCTTGAGTTCCTGTTGATGAGCCGTTCCCTGCCTGGTCACATAATCTGTGACAGAAGGTTTTCCCTGGGTCAAGGTTCCCGTCTTGTCGAGAACGATGGTTTGGATTTTGTGGGCGAGTTCTAAGCTTTCAGCATCTTTAATTAAAATGCCCTGTTCGGCTGCTTTGCCAGTGCCTACCATGATGGAGGTGGGCGTTGCCAAGCCTAACGCGCACGGGCACGCAATAATCAACACACTGACGGTAGTGATTAACGCCATTGTGATATTGCGAGTGGTTGCAAACCAGATGGTAAACGTGGCGATCGCCACTGCGAGTACGGCTGGCACAAACCAACTGGTAACTTGGTCAGCGATTCGCTGAATCGGTGCTTTAGAGGCTTGAGCCTGCTTTACAAGCTGGACAATTTGCGCCAGCGTCGATTCTTTGCCAACGCGAGTTGCCCGAAACCGAAAGCTTCCAGTTTTATTGATTGTGGCTCCAATGACCTCATCTCCTACCTGCTTTTCAACTGGGATGCTTTCGCCAGTGACCATCGATTCGTCAATGGTGGATGAGCCTGAGATGATTTCACCATCAACCGGAATTTTTTCTCCTGGACGCACCTGAACGACATCGCCTGATACTACTTGATCAACGGGCAAATCGATAAATTGTCCCTCGCGAACGACGCGAGCAGTCTTTGCCTGCAAGCCAATGAGCTTACGAATCGCATCTGAGGTTTTGCTACGGGCTCGATGCTCTAGCAATTTACCCAGTAGAATCAGCGTAATCACGACGGCGGCGGCTTCATAGTATACGCCAGTGGAAAACCCTTGCGCCCGAAAAAAATCTGGAACAAGCGTGACAACTACGGAGTAGAAAAAGGCTGCACTGGTACCTAGGGTGACCAGCGTGTCCATATTTGCTGTGCGATGCTTCAAGGATTTCCAGGCTCCTTCATAGAAGGACCGACCACACCAAAACTGAACGGGGGCAGTGAGAATAAGCTGAATCCATGAATTGTGGAGCCATGCCGGAATAAAGGGCACGTGTAAGCCAGTCATCGAGGGGATAGACCCAATCACCAGAATGGCACTAAGAATGCTACCTACAACTACTTTGCGCCTGAGCTTGCGTAATTCTGCTGATCGAGCGGCACGGTGAGCATCGTGATGTTCGATCGGGTGATCGGAGGCTAGAGATGCAGAATAGCCAGCTTCTGACACTGCTTCTCGAATTTGCTTTAGACTGGCGCGTTGTGCATCGTATTGAACCGTGGCTTGCTCCATACCAAAATTAACATTACACGTGTCAACACCTTCCACGTTGGCGATCGCCCGTTCAATCGTCGACGCACATGCAGCACAGCTCATGCCTTGCAGGTTAAGGGTCGCAGTATCCATTCAGATTCCCCAATCATTCGCATGGCTTTATACTAAAGTCTCTATTCCACTAGAAAGTCAAGCCCCTGATCCAGATTGGCAACGCTATGTTGACTTTCCAAAAGAGCGTAAAATAGTGAGGCCTTTCGCAAGTGCCTTGATTCGATGCAATGACCATAAAACTAGACCACGGAAGACGTTTAGATTTTTCCGACCGAAAGCTGTGGCTTGCCGCCATTAAGCCTCCGATGTATAGCGTTGCAATCATTCCAATTTGGGTGGGGAGCGCGATCGCCTATGCTGAGACTCGAATATTGAATGTACAGATATTCGCAACGTTTTTAATGTCTGCGATTTTCATTGTTGCGTGGCTCAATGTCAGTAATGATGTATTTGACTCAGATACGGGGATCGATCGCAACAAGCCCCACTCGCTTGTGAATTTAACCGGAAATCGAGCGCTGATTTTTTGGATTTCGAATGGGCTATTGCTAATGGGTGGTTTGGGAGTCGTCGCGATCGCCTGGTGGCAGCAAGACTGGACAATTTTGGGAATCGTGAGTCTATGTTGTGCGTTGGGCTATAGCTACCAAGGGCCTCCGTTTCGGTTGGGCTATCACGGTCTAGGAGAGCCGATTTGCTTTGTGACGTTTGGTCCGTTGGCGATCGCGGCAGCCTACTACAGCCAAGCTCAGTCTTGGTCGTGGGTTGGCTTTGCAGCATCTATGATTATTGGAATCAGCACCAGCATCATTCTGTTTTGTTCCCACTTTCATCAAGTGGATGATGACTGGGCGGCGGGAAAGCGATCGCCCATTGTACGCTTAGGAACCGATCGTGGGGCACAACTTCTTCCTTGGATTAGCGGCAGTATTTTTGGGCTAACGGCGTTGTTTGTCCTATTGGGCATTTTCCCGGTCTGGACGCTACTCATTTTTGCAAGCCTGCCCTCTGCCGTGAGGCTGTCTCAATTTGTCGGGCGACATCATAATCAGCCGGATACAGTGAGCCGCTGCAAGTTTATCGCGGTGACGCTGCATTTTTGGAGCGGGCTACTGCTTGGACTGGGTTTTATGCTACAGCGGCTACACTTTTGACACAGCGACGGGACGAACGTCTACGTCGCGATCAAAGATGACACGGGGCTTCAGCAGAATCTTAAACAAAATCAGCAACGACTGAAGTTCCCCTGGCGTGCATCGGCTTTTCCATTGCCCAGGACGGCAAAATAGCATTTCAACCAGCGCACGTCGCTGCTTAAGGGTGAGGTCTTCAAACCGAATGCGAACCGTCGGAAATTCGTTGTGATGTCCGGTTTGAATGGCTTGTCCTCTGAACGTCAGGTCTTCTTCTAAGAGATTGAGTGTGACTGGAATGGACTCACCCTCGGCCAATGGTGGAAAACTGGCTTGGGTTAGTTCAACGTCAACGCCAATTTCAGAAATCATGCGCGTAATTCCCCAAAAGGTGCGATCGCCCAGCCTGATACAGACAGTGCGGCGCAGGTCAAACCAGTCATAAATGGTAGGACGAGGAACGTCGAGTAAAATCAGCAGTGCAATGCTGAGCATGATTAAGTTGTAGGCGCTCCAGATCCAGCCAAGGTCAAATCCTCGCATTTGATGTTTCATTTGCTCTGCTGCTTCAGGAGATAGGTTTGCCATTTCTGCCTCGTGGACAATCGACAATCCTAGGTTGATCCAAAGGCTGACGGCAGTCGCAACAAACATGATGATGAGAGGCCAGGCAAGCGCCCAGTTAAACGAATAGCGATCGCTTGCGGTTCCTTTTGGAGTCACTCTAAACCCTTTACCAAAGGGAATTAGCATCGACTGAATTGCGGTGAGTGCAAGTGGAAAACATAGCACAAGCGAGTAAATATCCGAAAGTAGAGCTGAACGGGAGCGATAGTTGAGCCACGCAAATACAGCGAGTTGAAGGAGATAGTAGGGTAGGAAAAAATATAGAAGTTCGGCGGGGGTGGCTCTTAGCGGAATCACGCCGAGAAACGAATATGCTAAGGGCATGAGCAAAAAGCCAACTCGCGACACGCTGGTAAACCAGTGCAACAATCCTTCTAGATATGCCAGTCGCTGAATTGGGCGCAATCCTGAAATAGTGAGCGGATTCGATTTAATGAAGAAGGCTTGTAAGGTGCCTCTCGCCCAACGAATTCGTTGTATTGCCTGAGATGAGATGTTTTCGGCGGCCAAGCCTGCACTGAGTTTTTCGTCTAGATACACGAGTCGATAGCCTTGGGCAGCTAAGCGAATGCCGGTAAAGTAATCTTCGCTGAGAGACTCGGTAACAAATCCACCTGTGGTCTGGAGAGCGCTGCGGCGCACCACAAAGGATGTACCTGAACAGACGACCCCGCCTGCTCCGTCGCGCATGGGCTGAATCTGCCGATAAAAAACTTCTTCTTCTGAGGTTAAGACATCTTCTAGCCCTAGGTTACGGGCGATCGGATCAGGATTATAGAAACTTTGCGGCGTTTGAATCAGGCCCACTTTGGGATCTTGAAAGAAGCCAATCGTACGAATTAGGAAATTTTTGGTTGGAACAAAATCGGCATCAAAGACGACAATCAATTCTCCATGGGTCTTGGCGATCGCATGATTTAAGTTGCCCGCTTTGGCATGACGGTTGTCTGATCGGCTAATGTATTCGCATCCGAGTTGGTTGGCGAGTATCTTAACCTCGTCACGCTGCGTGTCGTCTAGCAGGTAGATAGTTTTGTTGTCATAATCGAGCGCCTGACAGCCGATGATGGTGCGCTGCAAGATGAAGTTGGGTTCGTCATAGGTCGGAATCAGAATATCGACCCACGGTCTGTAATGACCGTCGATGATATCCTGCGACAACACATTGGCTTCATGGTGTCGATCTCTGACATTTAGCATAAGCAAAAGCTGAATGCAGCCGTTTCCTAGAATCAGTAGCTCTAAGAAGAACAGCCCAAGGCTAAACACGCCGTTTAATGGAGTGCTTAAGTTTAGGGTCGAGAGCGATCGCCACATCAAATAGCGAACGACCAAGACCGACAAAATTCCAATGACGACGAAGCGAGACCACTGCTGTGGATGGGGCGAAACTTTCATCACTGTAAATACCACCACGAGCAGAATCATCGTCGGAACGAGTAGGTATTCTGTCGTGACTCTAGGCACCTCAAGCCAAATTGGAGGATTAGCCTGAGACATATCAAATTTAGAGAAAATCTCGCTAATTGTTCCTTGCCCAAAAAACCAAGCTCCGACAACGGCTGCCGAAATACAAACAACCGCCAGCATCACAAGCGTCGCTAAATGAGGTCGCCAGAGCTTCCATCGACTCCATCGAAGCTCATCCTTCGTTTGAGAAGTCATACCCCTGCCCCTAATTTAGTTTGATATTGATGGCTTATAACGTGTTGACTGAGTTGCATGGAATTTAATTTGTGTAAGGCGCGTGCAATCCTTATTGAATCGCTCAAACAAACTCCCTGGAGATTTGAGGAACACAGTTTGACCTTCAATCGTGAATGGTTACTGATGCTTGTGTAAGAATCCAGGTGAGTACTCTTGTATTCACTCCTGTCAGTCACGGGAGTCGATGAACTAGGCCATTTAAATCGTATGCAATCTAAATAGTTATGATTATCTTTATAGCAATCCCAGATAGCAATCCCAGATGGTGTGTGAGCGGTGCCCATCGCTCACCACCATTCACACGCGATTTAGGATCGCTGTATGATTATTTAATAGCTAAAGCTAGTATAGTTCCCTATCTATTATTTAATAACCAGAGAAACAGGCCCAAAGCTTCGGCAATGCCCTCAACTCGAAGCCGTTTTGAATCCTGTTTGGTTTGACCATCTATATTTGCATCGTTTAAAGTACATCGCTCCTAGAGCCTCACAGCATTGCTACTGTGAGACGTCTAGGAGCGGATATGGAAATCTTGGACGACTCTAACCTGTCAGGCTGCTCAGCCTAATTTTTACCATTTGCTAGGGTGAATGCTGGGGTCAAGCTGTCGTGCGTCAGGAAATGGCTGAGATGAAAGGCTCGGTCTTCTGTCTCTAGAAGAATTTTTTCAAATAGATAACGAGTCGCGCGATCGCCCATGCTTTCTGCTTGACCTGCCTGACGACGAATGAGCTGAATAATATTCTGCTCCGCTTCTAGGTCATGCTCTACCATCTGACGACATGCGAAAATGCCATCTGGTTCGGGGGTGAAGCAACACAACTCGGCAAGCTTTGTGAAGCTGGCAACGGGAACCCCTCCCAAGCCATTCAGACGTTCTCCTAAATCATGGACGTGACCTTCAACTTCGTCATATCCCTCAGCAAAAAATTGGTGTAGAGAATAAAATTCTGCTCCTTCAACAACGAAATGATGCTTTTGATATTGCAAATATAGGGCTTGAAAACTTGCGAGGGCAATGTTTAAACCTTCGCAAACTGCGGTTGCTATATCTTGCTCTAACAAGATTGGATTCTCTTTAATTTGACCCAGTGATTGAACGGGCGTGGTTGCGACTGGCATAACAGACTCCCCATATAAACGTGAGGTTTTATTACCTGGAGTTTTAATGTATCGAGCATTTGCTAAGGAGTCAATCCATCTAAGGATTGCTAACAAGAATTATTCTCAATATATCGGATGAGATTACGGATAAATTGTTTGGGTATAGCGATCCTAAATCGCTTGTGAATTGCGTATGAGCAGTGGGGCGAGCGTCGCCCACTGCTCAAAATCCATCTAGGATTGCTATATTTACTTGGAGTATTTTCCGGGATGATCATAAGGTCATTGGCTTTTCAGGGTAAGCGCAAGAAAAAAGGGTCTGTGACATGCTAAGGGCATCCCATCACTGCCCCTCCCCGAGAGTCCCCATGAGCCAAGGCTTTGCATCCAACCAAGAAACGACTAAAGCCGGTCAGCCT
>JBNPEB010000010.1:0-26317 GCA_051117335.1 Elainellaceae cyanobacterium | reverse complement strand
TCCCGTGTGAATATGGCCGTTTTTGACCGTATGAGTGGCTTGGCATTCAGGACAGGTCGGCATCCGTCTCCAACAGTATCTTCATAACCACCCTAACAAACCCATCATTATCCCTGGGGCACTACCCCCAATGTTTCTAGATCAAGACCCCAAAAGTGCAGTGAAACGGTTGGGGTACAAAGGATTGCATAGGACGGTGAAACAGTTGGGGGCGATCGCTGGAGTAGAGAAAATTAGTCCACATCGTTTCCGGCATACCTTTGGAACAGAGGTAACGCGACGAGGAGTTGATCCCTTGTTTGGCAAGGAGTTGATGGGGATTAAGAGCGATCGCGTTTTTCAACGTTATACCAAAGGAGTGTTCAAGCAAGCAGCAGCCAGGGCTTACTTAGAAGCGATTGGTGAGAGTTCAGATGACATCGAATCTTGAGTAGGGGCGATCAAACGTAATACCTATCTATGCACTAATGCCTCAACAAGTCCTTCATAAGCTGGCTTCGGCTGATACTCTTCATTGAACACTAACGGGGCATCAGAGCGCTCAAAAAAGTAGGGAATCCAAGAATATTGATCAGAAACGCCCCAGGTGGTCAGCCCGTTACACGCTTCCGCAGCTAAACAGGTTTGCATCATATCGTGATAGACCTGCTTTTGAGCCAGAAAAAGCTCCTCCTCGGGTCTATCAACGCCATAGATCTGGACATCCATCTCAGTAATCCGAACAGTCAAACCTAGATCGTTTAAGCGACGAATATTGTCTGCGACATCTTGAGGATCGGGCGCATCTTTGATGCTGGTATGCATTTGAAATCCTACACCGTGAATGGGCACACCCTGCTGCACCAGATTACGAACCAACTGATAGATTGCGTCCGATTTTTCTCCCAAGTCCTCTCCCTTGTAGTCGTTATAGAATAGCTGAGCATCGGGGTCAGCTTCGTGCGCCCAACGAAAAGCGAGCTGAATATATTCAGGCCCGATTCCATCTAGCCAAATCGACTCTCTTAGTTGATTTCGCCCTTCTACTGCTTCATTTACGACATCCCAAGCGTCAACCTGTCCTCGAAAGCGACCCACCACTGTATAGATATGTCGTCGCAAGATCTCCATTAACTCGTCACGCGACCAATCGTTATCGGTGAGCCAGTCTGGTAAGTTCCGATGCCAAACTAAGGGATGACCATGCACGTGCATCTGATGCTCCTCAGCAAAAGTAACCAAATCGGCAGCATCTGTGAAGTTGTAGCGATCGCGCTCTGGATGTAGTCGCGCAAACTTCATCGCATTTTCTGGCGTCAGAGCGTTAAATTCTCTGGCTAAGAGGGTTCGATACTCCTCATCGTTACGAAACGGATCTATTAGAACCGCAGCCCCGATAAAGATCCCTCGTTGCTCTGCCAACTCTCGCAACGAACTTGAATGGGTGTTCGCGATGATAGATGTTTCAGATGGCGCTAGTGGCTGCCCCAACGTTCCTTGATGCTGAACATGATCGAGCAGAAAGGGCATGACGATTAAACATACAACGGTTAGGACGAGTCCCCATCGAAACCAAAACCGTGGTTTAAGGCGCTTGTTTTTTGGCATTGCTATTCGAGGAATGATTGTCGTAGGAATGCGACACTGCTGCATCTCTAACGTAAGGAATTCACAGATTGCACGGGATTGCTAATGGTTGAATGGGAATCAGCGAATTTTAGTTGTTGTTGCTGTTGCCAGTGTTGCCGAGTGAGGTAACGGTTCAAATGTCGTTCCAGCTTCCATAGAGTTCTGGCAAGGGTTCTAGCCCCAAATCCCAGAGTCAATTTTCGTGCAAGGGGCACCAAAATCGTGACATATCGGCGACAGCCGAGCTTTTTATATTTATTTTGAAAGTATGCATCGTCAGATAAGTTCCATTTTTCTCGAAGACGCTGCAAGCTCTTCAACGTCCACTCATCACTCCAGCGCAGCATGTAGAAGTGCATGTCCGACCATTTTAGCGGGGGGCCTGGAACATAGGTCACTACAGCATCTGGTTCAAAATAGACGGTTCCTCCTGCTTCTCGCACGCTCATACAAAAGTCCAGATGTTCTTTTGTACAAAGAATGGCGTCATCCAGTTGATTGAGTTGGTCAAAAATCGATCGCCGCACCAACACACAGTGAAATTCAGCCAGTTCAGTTTGAGTGCGTTGAAGTTGCGCCTGAACATCAGGAACTGTTTTGCCTTGCTTGAGCATCCGTTCCCGCAGCCGCCGTCGTCCGAGTTTATCGACCCAAATGTGAGTGTCTCCACCTGCAAAGTGGACTTCATGATGGACGGGTTCATATTGACACATAAGTGGGCCAACCACATCAGCGTCTGTTTCTTGGGCACATTGAAGGAGTGACTTCAGCCAACCAGGAGAAACGATAATGTCGTTATCTGCAAAGACTAAATAAGGTGTTTCAACCTGAGCGAGACCCAGATTTCGGGCTTGATTAGGCGTCAGATAACTATCACGTCTGACAATTTTGAAACCTTTAATCCGAGATTGATCTTCAAGATAGTGCTTAACATCTCTGGGTGAGTTGCCATCGACATAGACTAGTTTGAAGGGAATGGTCGTGTGTTCATAAATGCTCTCTAGAGATTGGCGTGTAAAGCTAAACCTTTCTCTAGGAACGACAACAAGGGTGACGTTTGGTGTTTCAGCACTGTGATCTGTAATTGCAATATTATTGTTTGATAGCAAGGTTGACATTGATTTTCTCCTCATTAGTTTATTTAGACAGATTTATAAATATCAACCAGTTCATCACTCAGCCGGTTGATGTCATACATTTGCTCAACTTTGAGGCGGCCTGCTTGACCCATCTCAGCCCATCGATCGCCCCCTTCAATTAGAGCAATCAGTTTTTGGGCGATCGCTTCTGCATCTCTCTCTGGCACCAAGTAGCCCGATTTGCCATCTTCTACCAATTCGGGGATGCCACCATGCCAGGTGCTGATGACGGGTAGCCCCATCGCCATTGCTTCTTTCAATGTGTTTACAGGTGCATCCTGATCGCCGTCTTCAGCGGTGACACTGGGTGCCATAAAAAGATGGCAATCATTCAGAATCTCAATTATTTCGTGTTGATTTTTCCAACCCAATAGCTGGATAAAGCCTTCAGCATTGAGGTCTTGGATGAGTTGCTCAAATCGTTTTCGTAGCGCTCCTTCACCGATTATCTTAAATTCAATATTGGGATATCTCTGCGCCACGCTCGCAACGGCTTTGATGCAATATTCAATCCCCTTTTTTTCAACTAGGCGACCGACGGTGGCAACTCTCACGACTCCATCCGCTGATAGATAGCGAGGAGTAAAGGCAAATTTACCGCAATCGATCGCCGACCCATGCACCCGAATTTTCCAGGGAGGGCAACCGAGCTTGAGAATGCGCTGTCTAAAAAATTCGCAGTTCGTGAGAAAGAAATCACCCCGTTCTAGCAAATCATCATAGAGATGGTCGCCGCTTTTTTTCAGATGCACACTAATATCACTGCCACGAAAGTGGGTTACGAGTTTGCCATTAAGTAGCCCTAAATCTCGCAGAGTCAAACCCAATAACCCCCACCCGCCGAATTGAGCGTGAATAATATCGTAAGACACAGGATTCAAGAAAGGAATGCCCTGATAAAGCAATCTCAGATTAGCTGCATCTCGTCCGTACTTAACCACATTGACAAGCTTTAACCAATCAAATGAAAACAGATGACCCGATTTTGCTAGAAGTCGAATAACTGTGGTGAATCGAGTGAAAAAATTCTGAGGAATCGGTGTAAAGTAAACCGTTCGCTGCTTCAATCCATAGTCTTCAAAAATAGGATGTACTTTTGATAGCTTTCTGAGCTGACCTCGAACGGCATAAATATGCACATCATGTCCTCGATCCATTAATCCTGAAATTTGATTCAGAATAAATGGTTCTGACAACACCGGAAATTCGCCCACAATAAATGCAATATTCATTGCCACTATCCTTTTATGCTTTGAGACTTAAGGTTCGTTTTGAAATGTCCAGCACCATCCGAGGAATTTGTCCCTTTGAGGCAATTGAGATAATCGCCAGGTAGCCTACAAGTACGATGAGAGGCTGGACAGCAAATTTGATTGCAGCAGTTGAAACAGGAATCGATGTGGCGATCGCCACTACCAAAACTGTTGCCAAGGTCGGTAGAACGATAGGGTTCACTAGTTCCCAAAGATTCCATCGGGTAACCCGACAGGTTGCAACCCAAAACCAGATGGTAGCTCCAACTCCCATCACCCCAGCTACTGCGATTGAAATTCCTTGAATGCCTCCCATTTGAATGCCGATGTAGAACGCTGGCATTGAGATTGGAATCAAAATCCAATTAATGCCTGCATTGATCTCGGGGTGATTGAGCGCATTGAGGGCTGTACCCAAAATCGACATAAAGCCTCTGGCATAGGCAAACACAAGAATGATTTGAAACAGACTCACCACAGGCTGCCATTCAGCTCCATAAAGTAGTGGAATCATCCAAGGTGCTACCACAAATGCCATTCCATAAACGGGCGCAGAAAAAATGGCGCACAGTGCTAGCATTTTGCGGATGTAGGTTCGCTGTTCTTGAGTATTCTTTTGAGCAATCACGGAATAGTTGACGGTATTAAGTTTGGAGAGAGCAAACATTGGCACCATCGCAAGTTGATAGGCTAGGGTATAAAATCCCAGTTCTCTCGCTCCTAAAAGCTTGCCGACCAGAATGTCATCGCCGTTGGTATTAACATAAACGGCTAGATTGATCCCCACCAAACTGCCAATAAACCCACTCACATTCTTAATCGCATCTCGATCGGGTATCAATTGATATTGAAAGGGATAACGGCTGAACCAGTATTTAAGTCCCGCTTTGGTGCAGCTAGAGCCAATGCTGGCGATCGCAAATGACCACACTCCAAAGCCCAGAACAGCTAGAAGCACAGATCCCCAAAGCCTAACAGCACTACCACAGGTTGAGGCGATCGATAACTCTCGAAACTTCATCCGCCGCTGCAACACAGCCGCATGAGATCCCGCCCCTGCCCCAATCAGAAAATTGAATGCTGCATATAGCGTCAGTGGAAACACGATGGGTTCTTGAAAGAACTGAGCGGCAATGTATCCGATCAGTGTTTGTAGAACAAACATGGCGATCGAAACATTGATGCCAATACTGTATACGGCATTGACAAGCTTTTTATCATCCAAGCCCCGCTGCACCAGCACTCCAGCAATGGTGGCATCCTTGAAAAGCGCTGTCAGGTGAGTGACAACTACCACCATTCCCCAGATTCCAAACTGCTCAGGCACCAGTAGACGCACCAAAAAAATCTGGGCTACCAGCTTCATCACTTTTTCGAATCCGAAGCTGGAGGTCAGCCACAGACTGCTTTTGGCAATTTTGGCAGCATTGATCGGAGCCATAAACGTCCTATGACAATTGAGCTTGATAAATCAGTCGATGAGGCGTTTGACGCTGAGCTAACTCTTTCCCTTTTTGCCCAAGCCGCTCTCGTAGGGGGCGATCGCCACAAAGTTGAATTAGAGCGTGAGTCACACCATCGGCATCATTGGGGTCAACGAGCCAACCATTTTCACCGTGATGCACCGCATCTACCACTCCCCCAATGCGAGTAGCAAGTACGGGCTTACCGAAATACCCCGCCTCTACATAGACGATGCCAAACCCTTCAATGCTGGATGCACTACTATCAAAAAACGTCAGCATCGTAAACAGATCGCAAGCAGCGTAGTAGCTTGCCAAGTCAGAATCTGATACAAAGCCAGCAAAATGAACTCGATCTGACACACCTAAACGCTCAGCCAATTCCTGAAATTCCGCTTGCATGGCACCTCGCCCGCAAATGATATAGTGCACATCCCGCCCACTTGCCAATAAGTGAGGTAGATTTTTGATGACCCGATCAAATCCTTTGCGCTTGACCAGTCGCCCCACAGACAACAACACCGTGGCAGATTCAGGAATACCATACTGATTGCGAATGAGCTGAGGCTGTACTTCAGTTTGAGACGATTCACTACCCTCGCTTAAACCAAATTTAGTCGGTCTGACCGTTGGGTTAATCACATAGGTCTTCAGATCAAGGGAAAAGTGCGATCGCAAATAGTTCTCAGTGAATGAACTATTGCATACAATTCCCTGTAATCGCCTCAGGGTCAATGCAAACGGAATCTGAATCAGGGGCGATCGCAGCGGACAAAGTAAATCATTTCCATGCAAATACATAAACGCTTTTACAGGTAGTAAATACGTCAGTATCCAGAGCGATGGAAAGTCGTAGCCATGCCCCCATTCAATCGCTTGATAGCGGTATTCAGCATGGAGCTTTAGTGACATCATTAGCGCCCCAACCATATTAAATATTTGTTTTAATACACGTCCTAACGCTCCACCGGGGAGCCAATCTGGCATCCACCAGCGATAAATCGAGAAAGCCTGTTGAGCATCAAAATCATCGTCTCCCTCACAACTCGCTGTCAGGAGTATGACCCTGCCTGAATCTTGTAAGCAGCGGTTGTAGACATACTCTTCAATTCCCCCCTCATGGGGTAAAAACGTGCGAGCAACCACCAAAATATCTCTCGGAGATGCCTGAGTAGCTGCTGATTGTGGTGATTGAGAGACAATTTGCATAATTTACATTAAAAGTAATTTAATCTGGTAGGGGCGAAGCATTCGATAGATAGTTTATGGATTCACCAATAAGTTATTGACCGAATGCTTCGCCCTTACAAATGGATGAGAGAAAGGAATTTAGAGGTGGTGTCCTCCCATTTATAAGCATGTTCAATTCGTTGATATCCTTGTTCTCCCATCTGTTTTCTGAGCTCGGGTTGACTCATTAATCGTGATAACGCATGGGCGATCGCCTGCGAATGTTTAGGTGGAACAAGCAGACCATTCTCACCATCTGTAACCAAATCAGGCATCGCAGAACTAGTGGTCGTAATAATCGGCAATCGATAATGCATCGCTTCAATCAAAACAATTCCAAACGTTTCTTTGAGTGACGGCAATACAAAAATATCTGAAGTTGAATACAAGTATTGAATCTGTTTCTGATCAGCACCATCGTGCAACTGGACATCTTCTTCGATGCCTAGTTCGTTAATGCGCTTGAGCATTTTTTTATAGTACGAACCATTATTTTTAGGATTGCCAACTAGATGCAACTTAAAGTCCTTTTGCTCAATCTGGGCAAAGGCTTCAATCAAATAAAGTATGCCTTTACGTGGAACATAGTTGGCAACACATAGAATCTTTTTCTGCTCAGAATCTTCTATAGATTTATGGTGGATAGCAAACTTTTCTCGGTCAATTCCGGGATGAATTACCTGCACTCGATCGGGATGAATTCCTAAACTAATAATCTCGCGTTTTGAATACTCGCTACTCGTGACGATGATGTCCGTGAGCACCAGACGCGATCGCTCAATCAAGCAATTAATCCAGCGTCGAATGAGCCAGCGATCGCCACTATCATAGTGATAAAACAAATGAATAATTGTGATGATTTCATCAGTGCTAAAGAATTTTTGAATGAGATTCGTAACGAATAAATATCGGCTGAAATAATGATCTTCAACTAAAATGCCTTGGTGGGGATAGAGGGCGATCGCCAGTATCAGCGAGACTATTAAATCCCCGATAATTGGAATTCGACCTACTCTAAGCAGATGTCGATAATGATGCAGGCTGATGTAGGTTTGCTCGATTCCATTTTCTTGCCCCTTTTCCTGTAAGTATTGAGAAATTTTGTAATTATAAAGTTCTCCTCCCGTTTGCGGAGGAACAGCACCTGATAGAAAAATAATCTTTTTCGTCTTCATATGTAGACGCTGCTTGTGAACTTTTTAACCTGGCAATCGTTTGACTGTGTAGACGATAAACCCGCAAGCTGCATCATGCCTCTGGCATAGGCTTCAAGGCTACAGTTCTCCCTAATCCACTGTTGCCCTAGCTTTAGTACTTCTGGCGTATTAGCACTAGTCATCACTTGAATGATGCATCCAGCAACTTCATCAGGGCTGTGAGGATTCACCGTCCAATTTGGAGCAAAGTTTTGCAGAATTTCGTTGATACCCCCCGTGTTGCTCCCAACCACTGGAACACCACAGGCGATCGCTTCAACTACGGTACGTCCAAAGGGTTCTCGCGGCGCTAGAGTGACAACAATATCGGCGTACTGGTAATACTGTTCGATTGCAAACGTTGGAGGCAAAATGGTAAATCGATCAGCGACTCCTTGATCATGCGCCTGTTTCAGCAAATCTTGAGTGCGTGTTTTACCTTCCGAATTATCCTCACCAATCACAACGCTGTGATAGTTTTGCCCTCGCTGTTTCAGCGCAGCAAGTACTGGAATTAATGCTCTGAGATTTTTGTCATTGACAATGCCCGGCTGGTTAATACGGGAAGGCGTCAACATAATCCGAGCACCCGACGCTAAAATCGGCTTGAGCGCTTCTGGGGGCGATAAATCAACTGATTGAGAACGATGGATTTGATCTAAATCAACGGGTTGATATAACACTCCTTTCACGTTAGGCATGATTTGACGCACATGATCAGCCGTAAAACGAGAATTGCAAATCACTTTGGGATTTAGGCAGGCGAACGTAATTTTTCGCGCCAGCAATCCCAACAGGCTTTCAGATAAAGCAAGGTCGTGACAGAAGTGATAGATGGGTCGTCCACTGCGTCGCAAGGGGAATGATGCTCGCAGTAGCTTAGGTAAGCGCGATCGCCAAACGCTGTTGTCTAGAAGTAGCGGCCAGTGAATCGGTTGGTGGTGTGTCCAGCGTAATGCCTCATTGAAAAATCCTCGCTTGGAGCGCGGCAAAATTTCTAAAACATCTGCCAGTTCATTCTCAATGAAATATGTTTCGGTTAATGATCCAGTCCGTACCAAAACCCGCAAACGGTTTGACATCCCAAGCAACTTAAACCCTTTTGCAAGTAAGGCAAGACTTACAGTCATCCCACCCAATGAGTCCAAATAGGCAGGAATCATCATTAACTTCTGCTCCGAGATAGTCCTTGCATGTGCCATCTAACTGTCCTGAATATTTAAGGGCGTCTGCTGAATTTGCGAATAATACGAACACAATCTGCAACCTGGAGATTCTTCTCTGTAGAGACATGGCATTGCCATGTCTCTACTCAAACTGGATGAATCGGTTCAAATCCTTGGGGATGTTTTCCTGTTAACTTGTAGTGCAAGTATCGCTTAGGTCCCAATCTCAGAAAAGCGAGTCCTTCCTTATGAGAAAGTGCACAAATGCAGCGACGCAACATCCGCTCTAGCGTATCTTTCGGCGGTTGACCAATGTCTAATGCCTCGTTGAGTGTTAATCCCAGAATCGCTGATGCTTCTTTGAGTGATCCCTGTCGGTTCATCATCGCTTTGAGACTGTGGTAGTCTGCATCTCGATTGATATCGAAGCGATCGCTCTTTCCAACTGCCGCTGCGGCTTGATTGATGCACCGTGCTGTGTCCTCTCGTTGCTCTAAAATGTAGGCGATATTATTGGTTTGTCCCCGTCGGTTGTTGCCATGCTTGCGATAAAACATCAACGGTTCTGCGATCGCTCCAACATTTCCATAAAAGGGAACCGTGGCCGTGAGATAGGTATCAGCAGCACGAGGCTGCTTTGGCATGGGCAAGATTTTGTCAATGGCTGAACGACGATAGGACAGCGCAGAGGTGATTGCCCAAGCATATCGCCCCCATTTCAATAGCAGCGGGGTCACATCACCCTGACTGAAGAAAGTGGGATCATTGCCGATGATGTTGCCGTTTACATCAATTGAGGTTCGTCCATGCGAGAGCTGTACCCAATCAGGATGCGCTTCAAATGCTGCGACCACTTTCTCTAGCTTGTCTTCTCGGTAGTAGTCATCAGAGTCGAGAAAACAGATGATCTCTCCTTTAGCGTGAGCTAGACCTGCATTGAACGCTGCTCCTTGACCAGCATTCTCTTGAAACACACGAATGAGGCGATCGCCATATGATCGAATAATTTCGCGAGAGTTATCCGTTGAACCATCATCAACGACAATTAGCTCAACGTTTTGATAAGTCTGACTCAGAACGCTTTCAATTGCCTCAGCAATAAAGCGCCCGTAGTTATAGTTGCCAATAATGACGCTAACCAGTGCAGATTGAGAACAACGCATTTCATCACCAAGCGTGACGGACAAATATGACTGTGTTCTGTGGAATCCCTCGGGAATCGTGGCACTCGTCAACTGAACCTATCAGTGAAATGTCAAGAACTTGGCAAGACGGGCTGTGACTCTTCAAAGTTTACAGTGGCTTTATAGTAAAGCAATTAAGATGCCCAAGAAACGTGCGCCTGATCTTTCTTAGTTCTTGACAGTTATAACTTAAACTTAAACTCAAACTCGGCATGGTATTTCAAGATCTGGAAACACCAAAAGAGTTTGAAAGAGTTTGGAGGTTTAAACCGCGACTACACAAATGAAAGTATCCTTCGCTGACATTACCTAATCCGTGATGCACTTAAACCTTCTGTCCAAGCAATCTGACACAGAAAAAGGGATTCGAAACGAGCCACTTTTTTCAGGCGGCTTGCTGCAATGGAGGGTGCTCACGCAGTCTGAAAAGGTGGTGAGCGCGTCAATCGTTCTAATTCCACTTTGGTGGCTCCTGGGTTGGCCCCACATGCCTGTTCTAATGGTGATGGGTTTAATCGGATACGACTATTGGCAACACAAAAAAATACGGTTAAAGTTTCCTAGCTTACCCGTCATATCTTTATTCGCTTTTTGTCTCTACACATTATTTTCTCGATACTTCTCTACAATCTATGATGGCGGTTCATTAAGTCCCAATGCGATTTTCTCTGCCCTCAATCCCTATGGAGGGCCAGCAGTCATTCTTTGGTATATTCAAAGCCATAAAATCCGTGGTCGCTGGCAGGTCGTTGCCTGGTCATTTTCAGTTGTTGCGGTGGCAATGCTGCTTTTTTGGAGTGTCATTTATGTGGGTTGGGGACAGGCTAACTATGACCCGCCGCGATCGCTCTATGGAATTCTCACCAACAAAAGCAGAACTTACGTGCCGGGCGCAGGCAATAGTAATTATTTGATCCCTTACTTTGCAACGGATGAATCGCTTATCCCAGGATTAGTTCGATATATTTACTTTTTCCCAGGACCCGAGGCGTTAGCACTGGTTGCAGGATTTATTAGCTTACTGGCTTTAGACATCAAAAATAAAATCTGGTCAGGTTCATTATTTTTAGCTGCCTGTTTTATTCTGCTTACGAGCGGCACCCGGTCAGTGATCGTTGTGCTGCCGCTTGTGTTTGCAGTCCGCACACTCTTTACGGTCGGTAAAACATTTGGATTCTGGTTTCTTTGTGCGCTCATTGCCACGCTTAGCTTTTCATCTCTTTCCGTGCCTCCTATTACTCAGACATTGTTTAATACGTTTGTTGATACCACTGAAATCGTAGGAAGTGCCAGAGCCGATTCAACTGAAGTCCGCAGTGAGATTTATCAAGGAACCATCGACGGCATTTTAGAAGGCTCTGAGCGTCAATTCTGGTTGGGTTATGTCAAGACAGGAGACACGATACTTCTAGGCTATGATCCAGCTCGAATAGGTACTCACAGCTTTTGGCTAGGTACGTTATTGTATCGAGCAGGTGTAATTGGCAGTCTTATTTTCCTTGTTTTTTGGGTATCAATTATCTGGACTGTTTATCAAGAACGCTCTACTAAACCGGTCGTCTGCTTGTTGACCTTCTTGCTCTTCATGCTGACATTTATGGTGATGGAAATTGAAATGCCCGTGATGCCGATCGCCCTCCTATGCGTCGTTATGCACCAATCCAAACCCTCCTCAACTTAAGCGCTGTGGCTCATGAGGGACGTTGGTATTTTCTGGAGGAGGTGCTGGCCCAGGCGACGGGCAAGCGCCAGGATAGTGAACGTGGGTGAGTATGATGGTCCCGTTGGAAATACGGCTGAACTCGCCACATAGAGATTTTCGGTACCAAATACCCGACAATTGGTATCCACAACGCCTTCTTCAGGGCAGCGTCCCATCCGAGTCGTCCCCATTTGGTGAGCGGCGTCGGTCATGGTCTCCAGGCTTGGCGGATCGCCCCCAAAATCAAAGGTTCCAAGCCCAACCTCTGCAAACCTTTGGGTTAAGAGGTCTAGTGTCTTTGCCATCGAATGGCGATCGCGATCTGTAAAGCACCAGTCAACCTCTAGTTTGCGTTGTCCGAGAGCGTCATAGTCAGTGCCTAGCTTGATGCGGCTGCTGGTGTGAGGTACTTGTTCCGTGACAAACTTGACTCTGTAGGCGGCGATCGCCCCATTGCCATCCTGACAGATCGGGCGACCTCGCAAAATCCGCCATAGGCGGTCTTTCGACTTTTCGTAGATTGGCTTCAAATATAAAACATGCTCCAGCAGCTCATGCGCTTGCTGGGTAGCGTCATCCAGCGCAAAACAGATGCAAAACCGGGGCTTGGGAGCATATTGCAGCTCACGGGCATATTGTCGAGTTAAAGGGCCTGGTCGTAAGGTTCCAGTGTGGTGTTTTGGATGATCTGTGTAAAAGCGACCGACGAGGTCATAGGCATTGCCAATCCCCCCTGGAAGTTGGCGATCGGAAGCCAGGAGGAGACGTGCGGCTTCGAATGCTCCAGTCGCCAGGATGACAACGTCACCTTCCACCACTAGTTCGCGGCCCTCCAGGGAGCGGCAAACTACAGCGGTTACTCGTTGATGAGATTCGTCGAGCCTCAACTCCGTTGCGGTCGCGCCCAGCAGCACCTGCAGATTCTTTGAGCAGCGCATTTCATCTCCAAAGCGAATCGCCGTGCGTGTTGGGGTTTGCTCCCAATAAAAGCTGCTCATTTTCAACCCGTTTGCAGCGATCTTGGCTCGAAGTGCTGTGATTTCAGGACGCATGGCTTCCGCCTCTAAATCCCCAAAGCCATAGTCTTTTGCGGCAGAACGGTAGTGTTCTAAAAGGTCATCAAAGCGGATGGGCCAACCACTATTGGCAACCCAAGATCTGCCCTCAAAATCTGAAGGCTGCAAATATTTCCATTTGCCTGTCCAGACATTGCTCGTGCCACCAAACTGACGCACACGACTGACTCCGCGTAGCTCAGGCGGCAGATACCGATGATAGTACGAGTCTGGATTGAGTTCACGATGGCGTTTGCCCAGAAAGGTCACATCATTTAAGCCTTGAATAGCTGGATCGAAGCGATCGCGCCCGCTTTCCACCAGCACCACCTCTCGACCATGACGTGCCAGGTGGGTTGCCACCTCCGCTCCTGCAATTCCGGAGCCAAGTACAACGACCTGACCCCGCAGCTTTGTTTGCTCACCCAGTTCGAGAATATCGGTAATCATATAAGCTCCATAAAATACTTGATAGGTTAAGTATTAGATACGGCTGAGACACTAACCTTCAGGCTCTTCGTCAATTGAGAGATAGCAGGCTTAAAAGTCCTTGCGACGATATGAGTCGGATGGAGTTTCAGCGCCCACAGAAAATGGACTAGAGCCGTTCCCGTCTGCCCCATTTGATACGCTTTCAGCGCATGTTTATAGACGAACTCAGAAAACATCTTGGGATGAGCCTGGAAAGTACTTCTATGTTTTTGGATCAACCGATCAAAGCTCTCCTGCCGTAGATTTGAGTTGCTTGAAACCCGCGTCCCCGTGTGCAACAACAGGTGATAGGTCACCGTTGGTATGCCAATCAGAGTGCATTCAGGATTTAGTCTCAAAAAGAATTCGGAGTGGACTCTGGAGCGAAACGTCTCATCCCAGCCCCCAATTTTGAGAACGAGGTCACGCTTAACAACGAGAGTTTGCTTGTTGTGATAGGAACAGTCAGGTTCTCGGGATTCGAGAAAAAAATGACTACCTCTGACACGCTGTGAGGGTGGGAGATGAGTAGACAAAACTACCCTATGCTCGTCGACTTTTTGGAGTCCCGAAATCACGGCAACGGGAGGTTCAGCAGTTGTCATTTCTAAAGCTGACAAGGAAACCTCCACCATGTGGGGCAAAAGACAGTCATCATCATCTAAATACGTGACCCAACGTCCACGAGCAGATTGAGTTCCTACGTTTCTAGCCCCCGCTCCTCCGACTCCCATCTCTAATCGAATTACGCGCAGTCTAGGGTCTTCTGGGAGTTGGGCTAATTCGCTAGACGCGTCATCGACGACAACGACTTCCAGGTTTTGATAGGTTTGATTTAAGGCGCTTTGAACTGCTAGAGGCAGCAGGTGAGGCCGATTATGGGTTGGAATAATAATGCTGAGTTGAGGATTAGACATTTTATTAGGCAGGATTTCTTATAAAACACGTTGCGTAAGCATCATGGATTAGTTGTGTCGCCCGATGCTGATCTGCCGGGAATAGTTTGCTTCATCTGCATCTTTCGTCTCATTGAAAACCAAACCTACGATGCGAGCTTTATGTCGCATGAGTTGCTGAACACTATCATTAAACGACTCGCGGTGACTGTCGTTTGGACAAACGACAAGCATGACATTAGAAACGGCTTGAGCCATTAACGTCGTTTCGCTGCTGAGGCTCACCGGAGCACTATCAATCAAAACATAATCATAGTCATGAGTTGTTTGAGCGCTCTGAAGGCATTGCTCTAATCCGCCTCGGGCAATGAATTCAAATGTCTTATCCGGTTGAGATTCAATCACCAACAGATCTAAGCCAGGACGGATAGATTTGAGTTGGGATGGCTTTTCTGAATGCATTGGCTGAGCGAAATCAAACCGCTGTCTTAGCCGGGAGGTTTGAAAATCACCATCGACCAACAGCACCCGAAAGCCCAAGTCAGAAAGGGCGATCGCCAGCCCAAGCGTCACGGTAGTCTTACCTTCTGTCGATAAAGCACTGGAAATCATCAGTCGCCGATTCGGCAGATCGATCATGCTGACGGTTGAAGCCAATCGCTGAAAATCGCGCGTCACGTTAGATTTGCCGTTGACCTGAAGTTCAGACTGCCTTGGAGGCTGCACACGCCCCAACACTGGAATATCCAACCCTTGAAAATCGCTATCCCTCATCAGAGGACTGCGACTTTCTAAAAATGCTAAAAGTGCTGCACTGCCAAATAGCGAAGCCAGGATGGCTCCCAACGCAATGGGACGGCGTCCTGGACCTGATGGCTTAGAGTCAACACTGGGCTGATCCAGAATCTGGACACTCGGATACGTGCTAAAGGCATTCACTTTTGCTTCTTGCTCTTTGGCAACCAGACCGTTGTAGACGCCTTCGACAATGTTGTATTGCCGCTGCAATTCTGCTAAACGAGCTTGCGCTGCGGGCAGCGTTCTCAATTGCGAACTCAAACGGTTGACCTGGTTTTGAAGCTGCTGAGCTTGCTGGCTGAGAGCTTGGGCTTCACTAGCCGTCAAAATCAGTTCCTGAATCATCGTTGCAGAGTTTTCGCCAATGGTGGTATCGACACCAGCAACATTGGCGGACGCCTGCGCAATATAGCGTGCCACCTGACTTCGGAGTCCTTCGCGCTGGTCCAACAACTGTTGCACAGTGGGATGCTCATCGGTGAATTGAGCCTGGACTTCAACCAGAGCAGTTTCGAGTTCAGCGAGTTCTTGGCGCACAAACTGATAGTCTTGGTTTTCACCGAGGCGGAGCGATCGCACGGCTTGATCAAGGGTCAAACCAATGCGGCTCGACAAATCATTCACCTGGGTTTGGCTGGCCTGGGCTTGGGCAACTACTTGGGCTTGATTTGTGGTGAGGGTATTAATCGCCTGGACAATTTCTTGAGTTTGCGTATCACTACTCACGAGATTTGTAGCTTGCTGAAACTCAACTAGAGCTTGCTGGGCTGCTTGCAAATCCTGACGAGCTTGAGTCAGTTCCTGAGTGAAAAATTGGGTTCTCTGTCCGGCATCTTCTTGTCGCAAGTCGTTGAGGCGATTTTGAAAGGCATCAATCCAAGCGTCTGCACGTGTTTGTGCCCATTCTGGACTGGAGCCTTCGACACTGATGGAAATCACGGTTGATTCGCTATCAGGCGATGCTTCAAATAATCCACGATAGGCATTCAATCGAGAATACTGCTCCTTTTCCGGATCGACTTCTCGAACTCGCGCCAGCGTATCTTTGCTCATCAAAATCGACGTCAGGATGTCGCGGGAATCAACCTGTTGTGAAAAGGTCACGCCATCCCCCCCTCGGATATCTCCCAGCGTTCCTAGATCAGCAGTCAAATCACTGGTGCGATTGGGCAAAATCAATTCTGCTTCGGCAATCCAAACGTCCTCAACGGATTGTGCATTGACATAGGCGATCGCCATCAACGCAACATTCAAGCCCAGGAGTGGTTTCCAATGTCTGAGTAGAATCTGACTAATCTGATCCATAGAGCGGTGATCTCCAATCCTTCAGGTTAGCTGTAGGACTTGATTAGGTGGTGGGCTAACCAAGGTCCATCAAGTAGGGGTTTATTGAGGGGTTTGGGTGGGTTTAATACAGCCTGCTCAAGACTCTCCAAAGACGAGCAGTACGTCACTCCCAGCTCCGATATACTATGAGCAAAGGCAAACTGATGGTCGTCAATATGCTCCCCGTAGGATGCTAATCGGGGTAGCAGAACAAAGCTGACATCCATTGCCGCTAGCTTGCGTGCTGACCCCTGCCCGGCATGAGCAATCACCAATCGTGATGATTGAATCATCTGGTCGAGCAGTTCAGGCATCACCACTGACGCCGTTTTCACCAACGGATAATTGGCAAGTTGAGAAATATCGCTCACTCCGTGTTGAACAAATACGTCCTCTGAGATCGTGCCGTGGTTCAACAAGCACTCTAACCAATCAATGGCGCGGGCAAACGGAAATGGGATGGTTCCTAGCGTAACCGTAATCATAGAGAGATGTATCCTACACTTATCGGGGATCAGGAAGGCTTGAAGCCCTCGCATTGATTTGCCTAGATTGATTTGCCTAGATTGATTTGCCTGGATTAATCAGGCATAACCCTTGAACATCGCTTTCGGATATTTCATCGACAGCGTAGACCATTGAACGTAGAATTCATCCGCTAGGGGATAAACTAGCTTCCCAGAGAGACTCAGTTCCGTAGAGCGAGAAATGCTTTCGACAAATACAAATCGCATTCCCAACATCTTCGCTGCAATGGCAAAACCAACAGCAATACTTGCCCCTGTCGAAATCACCACATCCGGACGTTCTCGAAGAAGAATCCTGAAAATAGCAGGAATATTTCGGAGAAACGCGATGATATCTCGCGGAGGTTGATAAGGGAGCCAGTGCATCGACTCACTGCCTTCGAGCGTCTTGGTATCTTTGTTAAAGTCAGTCACCCAGACCCGCTCATGCATTGACCAAAACGGTTTGAGTCCCTTCATGGTGGAGAAATGTCCTCCAGAAGTACAAGCCAGGACTAGTTTCATGTGCAACCCTCCGATTCACAGACTACAAAGGAGTAAATATTCTAAGTAAATTGACAATTCCACCCAGAGGAGGCAGAACTCTTTCCATGACATTCAGCACCCGTGATGCACCCGATCGCCTGACGACAATCGTGTCGTTATTTCGCAGTGCAGGATTGTCTACTTCACTCACATCTTGAGCAAAGTCAATTTCTATTTCTTGGCGTGACACAGTTCCGTTCGGGTTAAGCCGAATCAACTCAACTGATTTTCGCGCCGCATCATCGTTAAATCCTCCAGCCGCCAGCAATGCCTGATTGAGGGGCGTATTAGGAGGAACTTCCACTGCACCCGGAACTTCCACCTCACCCACCACATTGACGGTGATATTGTCAGGAGAAAAACTGGCTGCGGCTAGAGTAGCTGTTTCAGCATAATCAAGATTAGTTGCGGTCGGAACAAATACCGTGTCTCCATCTTTCAAAGACACATCTTGCTGCAAATCTCCTGCTTGCAGCAGATCCCAGAGGTTCACGTCTAACTGCCAATAGTCATCCGACTGATGCGGCTGAGGGCGACGAACCTGAATGTTGCGGATGTCAGCTGATTGGGTGATGCCCCCGGCTAGTTGAATCGCTTGGGTAACCGTCGGCTCAATCGATTGAGATGTATTAGTCGATGTTTCTTCGTCAGGTCTGAGGGAGATGTTGTAAGCGCCAGGACGGTGGACTTCTCCCACAATCGCAATTTGCAAGGGTCGAGATTCACGCAGGTCAAGCGTCACGACAGGCCGCCGAATATATCGCGCAAATCGAGTCGCGATCTCATTTGCAGCTTGATTGATCGTCATCCCTTGAACCGAGACCGAACCGATCAGCGGCAAATTCAAGGTGCCGTCCGACAAAACTTGGTACTCGCGGCTGTAGTCTGGAACATTCACAATGTCCATGTAGACCAAATCACCAGCGCCAAGGGTATAGCTGTTTTCTAAGGGTGAATTCTCGTCGGCATCATTAGAAGGAGACGATTCAGTCTGCTGTCGCTCAATGATTTGCAGATCTAATTGGTAAGTCTCGGAATCAGGCTCCTGGGCGATCGCCTCTACTTGATGGGTTATTCCTAGCAGTAGTGCCAATACCGCAGAATATCCAATCATTTGATTTAGTTGCTGAATCTTTAGCGCCCTTAGAAACTTAGTCATGGTTTCGAGAATTACTAATGGACTAAGTAAAATCAGGGGTTTACCCTGAAGCGGATGCTCTAACGCTCAATCACAAACCTGTCCTGCGTGACCGGAACCCAAAATGGTGGACTCCAAATCAATGCAGCAAAATCGCATTACTCCTCACAGCCATAGTGACCCTTTGGGGGAAAAGAGTCTTCATTGTGACAATCCTTCAGGAAGATGCAGACGGATGCCTGTGCGTTCATTTATGCCTTGCTAACGCTGAGATAGCTGTTACATTGACCGAAGCAAGCCATGAACGATGGAGACGATGTTGATGGATAAATAGTCGTGACTCAATTTAGAGTACCGACTCGCAAATCGTCTCTTCTACTTGGAGGCCAAGTTAACCAAGAAGTGTCAAGAACTTGAAAAGATTACTATAAAATCTTTGAATTCATCGCTAACGCTCGTCAACACGCCCCATTCTTAGTCAAGATCAATCGAATAGTTTTTAGAATTAACGCCACATCATAACCAATCGACCACTTTCGCTGCCAACAACTATTGACCGAAACTTCCACATGCGAAATGGTTTGCCGTTTAAGCCACAGCGAATTTGGCTATAGAAGATGGAACCAGGGTCATCGAGTTGGATGGCGATCGCATCCCAAAGGGAAGCGTTGATGATTCGACCGTTTTTCAGCGAGACTGTGAATACGGATGAATAGGTTAGCTGGATATGCGCGTATTAGTCGTGGAAGATGATGCAGGTATTTCTAGGTTTATTCATCAGGGACTGAAAGAAGCAGGGTACGCTGTAGATATTGCTGCGGATGGACAGGAAGGAATTAGCTACGCGATCGCCGCTGATTACGATGTCATCGTACTGGATGTCTTGCTACCTGAATTGGATGGTCTTAGCGCATTGAAAAATCTGCGCCAACGAGGATTGCAGACCCCGGTGCTGCTGTTAACTGCTCTGGACACGGTACAAGATCGAGTGTTGGGACTCGATGCAGGAGCCGACGATTACCTGACTAAGCCATTTGACTTTACCGAACTGCTGGCTCGGTTGCGAGCCTTGTTGAGGCGTCCTCCCCTCCAAACGGATGTCGTGCTCCAGGTGGGGAATCTGGAAGTGGATACAGCCCAACGCTTGGTAAAACGGGGCGATCGCCCCATTGAACTCAGCCCCCGCGAGTTTTCCTTACTGGAATACTTAATGCGCCATCCAAACCAGGTTCTCAGTCGGACTCAAATTGCTCAGCATGTCTGGAGCTTTGACTTCTATGGAGATTTCAAAGTGATTGATGTATATATCGGATACCTGCGACGCAAGATTGATCGCAACGAGCCTTCCTCACTGATTCACACAGTGCGAGGGGTGGGTTATCGTATCAGTGCTGACTCTGAAAGCTCAATGTCAGATTAGTATCCTTTCACCACAATATGAAGCAGCGGAAACCGTGGCAAAATTTGCGATTACGTCTGATTGCCTGGTATAGCGTGCTGGCAGGGCTATCGATGCTGGCATCAGATGGCTTTATGTATCTTGAGTTTCGCCGGACGTTATTGGATCAAATTGACAATGCGCTAGAAGTGACCGCCATTCAGGCATTAAAAAATCTCGATGATGAAGTTGATGCCTTGACCTTTGACCCTCGTCAAGAAGCTCCAGTATTAGCCTCACTCATGAATGATGCAGGGGTTGAAATTTATTTGCTGGGGCAAGAAGGCTTGGTGAAAGAGCACTTTGGCGATTCACTGACGTTGCCAACCCAGCAAGGCTTGCAGTCCGGCTTTAAAACGCTCGTGACTGAGAATGGACGGTGGCGAATCTATACTCAGGAAATACTGCCGCGCCAAGACAGACCAGCCGGATGGTTAACCGTGGCTCGTTCCCTTCAACCCATTGATACCACCTTACAAAATCTGTTGAATCAACACCTGCTGAAAGTTCCATTACTCCTTGGCATGGTGGGTTTAGGCGGGTTGTTTTTGGCGAACCGTGCCCTCAAACCAATTGGTCAAATCACTAGAATAGCCCAGCAAGTCAGGGTCAGTGGCGATCTGACAAAGCGCATTCATTACCAGGGCACCACTGATGATGAGTTAGAACGACTGGCATCGATGTTTGATGAGATGCTGGATTCGTTACAGGCGACCTTTGAGCATGAAAAGCGCTTTACGGCGGATGCGTCTCACGAACTCCGAACCCCACTCACTGCGCTCAAAGGACGATTGCATGTGACGCTAAGCCAACCTCGCACAGCAGATATGTATGAGGAAACGCTACAAGCGATTGAACAGGAAGTCGATCGGTTGATTCGTCTCAGTAGCGATCTTTTACTGCTCTCGCGACTGGAGCAGCATCACCAAGACATGCATCTGGAACCCATTGATTTGAGTGATTTGTTGGCGGCGATCGCCGAGCAAATTCAACCGTTAGCCGACCTTCAACAGCTTCAGTTCTTGACTCACATTGCGCCCGATCTCCAGATTCAAGGTAACCCAGATCATCTCATTCGTTTGTTCCTGAATCTGTTGGAAAATGCGGTGAAATATACTCCTGCTGAAGGGAAAGTTAGCTTAACCGCAACGCTCCAGAGACAGGGCATTCAGGTAATAGTGACTGATAGCGGAATAGGCATTTCACAAGAACATTTACCCCATCTATTTGAGCGCTTTTATCGGGTAGAAAAATCGCGTTCTCGCGCTATGGGTGGCACGGGGTTAGGATTGGCAATTGCTCAGGAAATTGTCCACCGTCATCATGGGGCGATCGCCGTCCAAAGTCAGCCCGGACACGGCACGACGTTTACAGTGACGTTTCCAAACGATAGCCACAGTCGTCTGGTCGTAGCAGACAAACAACATTGAGTATAGGAAGATACACTTCCTTCTGCCCTTTGATACAGAGTAAAGCCCCATCAACAATACCGTAAGAGCTTTCTTACCCTTTTCCTACGGCTCTCTTACCACTCGACTTCTAGACTAAGTGCAGTTCACCGATATCGGTTGAACAGACGAATGGCACGGTTGACTATTTCCAGGCGTTGCCTTGATGCAGTGCCGTCGGGAACGTTGTCTTATCCATTCTCAACGCAGTAGGCACAGTCGATGGAGGCTTATCTCAATGAAATTATTCACCGCAGCGTTGATCACGTTAGGTAGTGCAGTTGCCGTGGGTGTAGTATCAGGTGTCCATGCGCAGCAAAGTGGTTCTTTCACTGGAACGGTGCAGCGGGTATGGGAGGATGGCTTTCGCTTAGATACGGGCGAACGCACCTTCCGGGTTGACTCGTGGGATGTCTATGGTGACTCTACGGCCACCCACATCACAGTAGGCGACCAAGTCACCGTCAATGGCGAGTTTGATGGTCGTGAATTCGATGCGTTTTCGATTACCAACAGCAATAGCACTTCTCAAGTGGCTCCTGCTAATCCTGATTTGGCTCAGGCATCGGGCACTGCATTTACTGGAACCGTAGAGCGAGTATGGGAAGACGGTTTGCAGTTGAATACAGGCAATCGCACCTTGCGAGTCGATTCCTGGGATGTTTGTGGCGACTTTACAGCAAACCATGTCAGCGTGGGCGATCGCCTAACGGTGACGGGCGAATTTGACGGCGGCGAGTTTGATGCCTTCTCGCTGACAGACAGTGACGGAAGTGCAGTCTGTCAGTAAACACACTGCTCCCAGTATTCGCTATTGGTCTCGATTGTATTAGCCATAGGCTCTGACCAAATGGGACATCAACCCATAATTCGAGCTTAATCACAGTTCTGTTGTAGAGATTTTGATTGCGAACGATGAAATACACATTCTCGTATTCCACCCAAGCAGATGATTTGCTGAACCCCAATCTTCAAGCGACTAGTTGGTTCGGGGGAGATGGTGACGGTGATGGCGATGGCGATGGCGACGGCGATGGTGACGGTGATTGGGACTGGGACAACGGAGGCGATGGTGATGGTGATGGTGACGGTGATGGTGATTCCTCCGTTGGCGATGGTGATGGCGACGGCGATGGCGATGGCGATGGCGATGGCGATGGCGATGGTGATGGCGACGGTGACGGCGATTCCCTCATCGGAGACAATGGCAACAATGTCATTCTCGGAACGAATCGCTCTGACGACATTCGTGGGAATGGTGGGCGCGATCGCCTGATTGGTCGTGGTGGCGATGATGACATCTCCGGAGGCGGTGGAAATGACATTCTTGTGGGTAATGCAGGTGATGATGACCTGTTTGGCAATGGCGGACGCGATATCCTGCGCGGAGGCAGTGGTGACGATGACCTGTTTGGCAATGGCGGACGCGATATCCTGCGCGGAGGTGGTGGCGATGATGATCTGGTTGGCGGGCGCGGACGTGACGTTCTCATCGGCGGTGGCGGACGCGATACCTTCGTTTTAGAAGAGCGCGGCAACGACATCATCCGCGATTTTCAAGACGGTCGAGATGAACTGGGACTCTCTGGTCGATTAGAGTTTGGTGACCTCGACATCACTCAACGCGGCAACAATACGCTGATTCGTTTCGGCGGCAGACGGGTTGCCTTGCTGTTAGGGGTTGATGCCGACGCCATTACCCGATCGGATCTCGACTAGCTCTAACATCTCTGGCTGTGGATCTGTGAATGATTCATAGCCAGAGGTGTCCCACTGCTGATCAAAACCATAATCTGTACAACGCTGGTGAACATCATCATGGGCGATCACACGACCCAACCCACCTGTTTGTCCATTGACGATTCCGAATTCACGCTTAGAGTCAAGACTGCGATTGACGGCCTTACCGATTCGGTGCCCTGGCTGCCATTGCCCTGTCTGGGACCGACTTACGTAGCGCTCCGCTGTAAGGGTCACCTAAAGCAGTCCTATTGGTGCTATGACCTCGATCTGGATCAGCTGTTGTCCGGTATTGTCGAGCGGGCGATCGCCCGCATTTCAGAACTGGGAAGCGATCAGAGCATCGACACCATTGAGCTGTGCTTGACGGCCAACTATCGCCCCATCAAGCCCTCCCAATTTGCGTCTGTATTCAGCAATATCTACCGTGGGCTTCGCGGCATCGAGTTGCAGTATAAGGATCAGCTCGTGCGCTACAGTCCCACGCGCATGATTGCGACCAATCTCAGCTTTCAGAAAGTACTAGAACAGTTTCTCCAGCGCCAGGGCATTTCGTTCGATACGTTTGTGCGCCAGGGAGGGCTGATCCAAGCGTTTGAGGCACGGCAGGTGCTGGTGTCTCTCATGCCGGCAGTTACGGCTGTGACCCTCCACCGGGGTAATCGTGTGGTGCCCATAGAGACGCTATCGGGCACGGTGCTTGATGATCTGAAGACCCAGTTGGGGCAGTGGCTGCTGCGGCAGGTGCAGCCTGATGGTCGCATGATTTACAAGTACTTTCCCAGTCGCGGAACTGAGTCAGAGGCCAATAACCTGATTCGACAGTTTATGGCGACTCTAGCCCTGATTCGATATGCTCGGGCAAGTGGCCAAGCCACCCATTGGACTCTGGCTCAACACAATCTCAACTACACGCTTCATCAGTTTTACCGTTCAGAGGGCCGGTTGGGATGGGTGGAATATGACGGCAAGGCGAAGCTAGGGGCGATCGCCCTGGCAGCTCTGGCAATTCTAGAGTACTCTGACGGGAAAGCAGCGCAGTGTGATAGCCACACGTCCGATAGCACAGCATGGACTGTCGCCCCTGCCTACAAAGACCTGTTCAGAGGACTTTGCGCCACTATTGATACCCTGTGGCAGCCAGATGGCTCGTTTCGCACCTTCTACAAACCTGCTCACCGCAACGATAACCAAAACTTTTACCCTGGGGAAGCGCTGTTATTTTGGGCGAAGCTCTACAGCCGCACCCAAGACCCGACCCTCCTCGATCGCTGCTACACCAGCTTCGACTACTACCGCACCTGGCACCGCAACCATTACAATCCTGCGTTTATTCCCTGGCATACTCAAGCCTACGCCCTGTTGTATAAAGCGACGGGCGATCGCCAATTTCTAGACGCTGTCATGGAGATGAATGATGGTTTGCTGGCAATGCAGCAGTGGTTTTCCAAAGAGTCAGCCCATCATGGGGATATCCAGGGACGATTCTACAAACCGGATGCTGACTATGGCCCGCCCCATGCCTCATCGACGGGGGTTTATCTTGAAGGGTTGGCTGATGCCTATGGGTTGGCTCTTCAGACCCAAGATCATGAGCGAGCTGAACGCTATGAAGCGGTTATTTGGCGAGGGCTTCGCAGCATCCGACAGCTCCAGTTTCGAGATGCGGTCGATTTATTCTATGTATCTGACCGGACGAAAGTGCAGGGGGGACTGCGCACCACTGTCTATGACAATGTCATTCGAGTTGACAATGTGCAGCATTGCCTGATGGCGTTGCTCAAGCTCCAGCAGTGGTCTGCGTTTCAGCCAGGAGCAACGCCGCCTCCACAAGCTATCGCTGAGGCTACCGTTGCTCCCATTAGTCCAGGCCATGTGCCATTGGGGGCGATGGCGCAACACCACTCCATCAGGAGTATCGCCCTCCAGGCAAAAACTCGGGATGACGCCAACCACCTCCAGCATTTCCAGCTCATCCATCAGGACGTTAATATTCAGCCTTTTCTGGACGAAATTGCGGCTCATGATCAACTGTGGCTGCACAATACGAGCCGCCAGGACAAAATCACCGTCCAACGAGAAACCCAGACCATCTATCTCCGCAGCGCAGAGAAGCCTTTTCCACCCGGCATTACTAGCAGCAATGATGTACACGCAAGTCGGACAACATCCCTCGCTGAGCATTTTCCCCAGGTGATGAATTGGGTTGAGTGCTTTGCCCAAGCTCAAGGTGGCGAACTGGGTCGGGTAACGCTAGTGCGGCTAGCCCCCAAAGGCCAGGTCTATCGCCATATCGACCACGGAGACTATTATCGAGTGCGCGATCGCTTTCATTTGGTTTTACACAGTTCAGAAGGAAGTCTGTTGGGCGCAGGTGAAGAATGGGTGCGAATGCATTCAGGTGAATGTTGGTGGTTCAATAACAAAATTCCCCACGAAGCTTGCAACGAATCAAACGATTGGCGCATTCACCTGATTTTTGACGTACAGCCTCAGTCGTGATGGCATGGCCCTGTTGGTGGTGCTACACAGGTAATGATGCATTGTAGTGGTGGATGAAGTTCCACAGTAATCCGATGTGATTACGCAGAGTTTTCGAGAAGGCTAAGTTCCGCCGCACAAACCGGGAGATTCGCTGACGCAACGTGCCGTTAAAGCGTTCAATATAACTGGTTTTGCCGCTCTCTTTACTCACCACCCGATGCCGCTTCTGCGGCAGCACACCCCGGTATGCCTCCCACTCATCGGTATAGAACACCGCACACTGACGATAGACTGGCGGCAGCGATCGCCAAAGCTGCTGGGCGCTTTCTCGACCCCGACTGCCCACATGGGCCCCAATGATTTCTCGAGTTCGCGCATCCAGCGCTAGCCACACCCACTGCTGGTTGCCTTTGTGGTCAACGAAGGACCACAGTTCGTCACACTGCACCGTCAAAGGCCCTTTTTTTTGGGCTGAACCTCAGCCTGGGTCTGGGTTTGGTCTGCTTTAGCATTGACGTAATCCTGAAGCC
>JBNPEB010000016.1:0-5738 GCA_051117335.1 Elainellaceae cyanobacterium | reverse complement strand
CCGGGGCTACATCGGTGGTTCTCAAAATTGATGGATTGTGTCAATCAGTTTCGAGCACCTCCGCTGAATGGCAAAATGGTGGCTTAGCTTCCTTATTTTACTTCTCCTGGAGTAACAAAAGAGGGATAACAGTAAGCATTAATACAAAAAATTTGAGTTGAAGCCTGTAAACAAAATACATTCTCCATACACGGTTTTCATTAAATTATGCTGAGCGTCGCGTTGCTTGTGCATCATCTATTGTGATGTCATACGAGGGGATCGTCATTTGACCAAATCCTGAATACTTCCCGATTTGGATGGCGTTGTAAAGGAGTTAGGACTTGATGGCATGGAACATTTAAAAGCGATTGTGATTGGTGCAGGCATTGGTGGACTCACTACAGGCATCGCCCTCAAGCAAGCCGGATATGAGGTTGAAATTTACGACCGCGTCCGAGAACTGCGCCCGGTTGGGGCTGGTATCTCCCTATGGTCAAACGGTGTAAAAGTCCTCAATCGTCTTGGATTGGGAGCGGAGATGGCAAAGATTGGCGGGCAGATGAACCGCATGGAATATCGCACCAAAACGGGTGATCGCCTCAACACAATCGACCTGATGCCTCTAGTTCATGACGTAGGACAACGCCCGTATCCGGTTGCGCGTCGAGATTTACAAACTATGCTACTCAATGCCTTTCCAGGCGAGGTGCATTTGGGACATCGGTGCGTCGGAGTTGAGGAAGACGAAAAATGCGTCACGGCGTTCTTTGAAAATGGGCACAAAGCACAAGGCGATCTCGTTGTCGCAGCAGATGGCATTCGCTCGATTTTACGTACCTATGTGCTCGGCAGAGAAATAGAACCGAAGTATGGCGGCTATATCAACTGGAATGGGTTAGTCCCCGCCGATGAAGACCTTGCGCCTAAAGATTGCTGGGTTATTTACGTGGGTGAACATAAGAGAGCATCGATGATGCCTGTGGCGGGCGATCGCTTCTACTTCTTTTTAGATGTTCCCCTCCCAAAAGGCACACCTGCCAACCCAGACCGCTACAAAACAGAACTCAAAGAATACTTCCAAGGATGGGCAACGCCAGTTCAATTGCTAATTGAGCGATTCGACTCTGATACCGTTGCCCGACCTGAAATCCACGATGTTGGACCTGTGGACTGTTTTGTGAAAGGGCGAGTGGCACTACTCGGAGATTCTGCCCATGCGACCTGCCCGGATATGGGACAGGGCGGCTGTCAAGCCATGGAAGATGCGCTCGTACTAACCCAATATTTAATGACCACCAACCTTGGCGTTGAATACGCTCTCAAGCGCTACAGTGCAGAGCGCACAGAACGCGCCAATGCAGTCGTGCGTAAGGCTCGCAAACGTGCTGAACAAATTCACGGCATTGACCCAACCGTGACCCAGCAATGGTATGACCAACTCGCACTCGAAACGCCCAGCGACGTTACACGTGCGATCGCCAACGTCATTCTTGCAGGCCCCCTTCATTAGTCGCTGGGTTGTTTATTCCTTAATTAATTTCAGGCTGGATCGCAGAAGAATCGCTTAGAGAATTTTTGGAGAACCTAATGACTCAACCTGCCCAAAACCTTGTGATAGACGACACAGAAGAAAAAGTCATTCCAAATGTCCCTGCTGACCTCATCTACGGACTTGATGATAGACCCCCGATCGTCGAATCCTTGTTCGTAGCCCTACAGCACGTTTTAGCATCCTTCGTAGGCATCATTACGCCTCCATTGCTGATTTGTTCGGCGTTGGGGGCCGATGGCGAAACAACAAGCTATATCATCAGCATGTCGTTGTTTGTCTCCGGCATTGCCACATTTATTCAGTGCAAACGAATTGGCCCCGTCGGGTCAGGATTGTTGAGCCTGCAAGGGACGAGCTTCGCGTTTTTAGGTCCAGTGATTGGTGTAGGAACCGCCGCCGTCGGAGCCGGTCAAACGCCTGAAGGTGCACTCGCTCTGATCTTTGGGCTGTGTTTCTTTGGCGCATTTGTAGAAATCTTCTTGAGCCGCTTCCTTCACCTCGCCAGCCAAATCATCACGCCCGTTGTGTCTGGTACAGTCGTGATGATTATTGGCTTGAGCCTCATCAAAACAGGTATTACTAGTCTAGGAGGCGGTGTCGTTGCGCAGCAAAATGGAACCTTTGGCAGCTATCAAAATTTGGCGCTGGGTGGCGTTGTACTGGCTATTATCGTATTACTCAACATGACGGGTAATCGCTATTTGCGGATGGGGGCGATCGCCATTGGTTTAGCGGTCGGCTACATTGCCTCACTATTCTTGGGAATTGTGGATCTCAGCAGTTTGGAGAGCTTACCATTTGTGCGGCTTCCGCTTCCGTTTCGATTTGGGATGAGCTTTGATTTTGCAGCCTTTATTCCATTCATTCTGCTGTATTTGATTACTGCAATTGAGACTATCGGTGATTTGACTGCGACCTCTGCCGTATCGAGCCAACCCGTCAAAGGCAGTCTGTACATGCGGCGTATTAAAGGCGGTGTTTTGGGAGACGGCGTCAATTCATTGATTGCAGCAATATTTAATACGTTTCCCAACACAACATTTAGCCAAAATAATGGAGTCATTCAAATGACCGGCGTGGGGAGTCGCTATGTGGGCTTCTTTGTAGCAGGCATTTTTGTGGCACTCGGACTTTTGCCCATCGTGGGGGGTATATTCCAAGCGATTCCTCAACCTGTATTGGGAGGGGCCACTATCGTCATGTTTGGGGCGATCGCTGTAGCCGGCATCAATATTGTGGCATCGACGGACATCGACAGGCGATCGCTCATTATCATTGCCGTGTCTTTAGCATTGGGTTTGGGGATTGTCTATGTTCCTGACTTAATGGCAGACAAGCCTGCTTTGCTAAGAAACCTTTTTTCATCCGGTATTTCAACGGGGGGGTTAACGGCGATTCTCCTCAATTGGTTGCTTCCTCGTGATAGTCGCTCAACCGCAGGCGTTGAAAGGATCGAGACAGAGGAGTCTTAGAGACAGAGATTTGACTCACGTATATCGGGTAAATTTCATGACAGGTAAGTTGACCACCCATGTTTTAGATACGGTAAAAGGCGAACCCGCACCGGGAATGACAGTCGAGCTTTGGTCGCTTGATGCAAAATCAGGTGAGCGAACACTGCTCAAATCGATCGTTACAAATGCAGATGGGCGCACAGATGTGCCTCTCTTGGCGGATGAGGAATGGGTGTGTGGTGTTTATGAATTAGTCTTCGCTGTCGGCGAGTATTTTGCTCACTACAGGACCGACCTTCCCCACCCACCATTTCTCGATCGCGTCCCGATTCAGTTCGGAATTGCTGATGCGGACGCCCACTATCACGTTCCCCTACTAACGTCACCTTGGTCGTATAGCACCTATCGAGGCAGTTAACCCCTGCATTTCATTGATAGCTATCCATTAATGCGTTCGGCTGTATGAGCGTATTTCGAGTTCGTGCATCTTTCTTTGTGAGGAGTTTTAGTTATGACAGTCCGTGTTTGGGTGCCTCAATGTATATTGTTGATGGTGATGAGTCTATTTGGACTCGCTTCTCCTAGCGTCGCAGAACCTACTCTAGCATCAGAAGTAGCTTCGACCGTTGATGAGCGATCGCCCCTATCGTCGGTGTCTGGTGTCCCAGGCCCATCGCTAGAAAACATACCAGTCCATAATTCTACATTTACTACTATTTCAGACCTAGGTGGACTCAGATTGCTTGAACAGGATGAAGCGGAATTCGCAGTATCTGAATTAGCATCGACACGTCGGTGGGCGGAATCAAATGCAGCATGGGTTAGGGATAGCGTAACCAATACTGGCGTTGGGTTTCGCGCCTCAGCTCAACCTACACAGGTCTCATATTTAATTAGTCCCACCTACTTAGAACAGGAAGTTGTTGAATCTGAACTAGATTCGGAAGACGTATTTCTATCAAACGAGTCTGTGATGGGGCAAGTGACTTCTGTCACCCAACTATCAGATGTGCAGCCAACTGATTGGGCATACGAAGCGGTGCGATCGCTCGTTGAACAGTATGGTTGCATTGTAAGGATATCCAGACGCTACATTTCGGGGCGATCGCGCATTGACTCGCTATGAGTTTGCTGCCGGACTCAACGCCTGTTTAGACCAGATCAATGACTTGCTAGCAGCCGGATTAGCAGATACGGTGAGTCGCGATGATTTAGCCATTCTTCAACGCCTACAAGACGAATTTGCCGCAGAACTTGCTACATTACGAGGCCGTGTTGATGCACTCGAAGCCCGCACCGCCGAAGTGGAAGCCAATCAGTTCTCAACAACGACTAAACTCACTGGAAGCATCTGGTTCAACCTGACCCAAGCGTTTCCATCCGGAGACATTCGCACTGAGCGAAACGTAAACGCGCCTGACAGTGCGTTTGCACCACCCACGCGGGATGCCGACAATCGCCCCACGCGAGTCGAGCGCGATCAGCCTCAGGCTACGTTCAGCTACTATGCATGGTTAAACTTGAATACATCGTTCACAGGGCAAGATTCACTCGTTACTCAGTTTGCTGTCGGGAATGGCAACTCTCCTGCAAACCAATTAGTGTCGTCTGGCTTTTTCAACTCATGGGGGACACCCTTTCTAGATCAGTCAGGAACACCCACTGCAGGCGAATTTGTCGTTCGTGAACTGTTTTATTCATTTCCTGTAGGCGACGATATACAAATTGACGTGGGGCCTCGACTCAACTACTATCGCTACTTTGATGGCAATCGATACACTTTCTTTCTACTGGGTGCAACTAGCTTTAACTCAACTGGAAGCACTCTGCTCAATGCGATCGATCGGGGTTCGGGAGCAGTCGTGCAGTGGCAGATTTTTGATCCATTAGAGCTCACAGTCGGCTATCTTGCAGAAAACACTGAATTCTTGAATCCCAATATTTTTAATACGTCGAGCGATCCCAACAACGGACTGTTCAACAGCTCTAACACTATCAGCGCTCAGCTTGAGTTTTCGCCAAGTCCAGATTTTAATTTGCGATTTATCTATGCGCGATCGAGTCTCAAGCCCTACAACGGCTTCATCGGAGGAGCGGTGGGAGAACCACTTCCCTACGGATATGCAGATGATGGCTTTGGCGGAACAGTGAGAGATTCTGGGGCAGATGCATTTGTCGCCAACTTCGATTGGCGCATCGCCGACTGGATTGGTATCTTTGGCCGCTACTCATATGGGCGTTTAGACATTAACCCGACCAATCCTGATCGCTCAGGCGGAGAAATCCGTGTTCAATCCTTTCAAGCAGGTCTGGGGTTCCCCGACTTGCTAAAAGAAGGCGCACTAGGAGTTGTTTCATTCTTAGTCCCCCATGATTACCTTGAAGGCCGACGGTTCTTGCTTTCTGGATCGGGAGATGGCGGCACCCAATATGAGCTAGAAGTATCCTATCGGTATCCAATTAACACCAATATTTCGCTCGTTCCTGCTTTTTACACCATTTGGAATGCGAACAACTTTGATAGCAACCCCACCACATATGTGGGTAATGTGCGAATGCAGTTTGTATTTTAATTGGCGGGCGAGTCATAGGTAGAATCATTCACCTACTTAAACACGCCTACTTAGGGCTTGCTGAAAAAGTATTTTCTGGCCATTAAGCATGAGCGACAGGGCGATCGGATAGTTCAGACCAGCTTCTGATGGGAAGCGCATATAGGAAGGCGCTGATGCCGAAGACGGGAGCAACGG
>JBNPEB010000041.1:0-28602 GCA_051117335.1 Elainellaceae cyanobacterium | reverse complement strand
ACTATGTTGGGTTTCGCAAGCTCAACCGCAACCTACGTTATCGAAAACTCTGACCACAAAATAAAATGTGTCAGGCAGCCAAGTTGGGAACTACAGTCTTACCTTGAGATACTGCAAGATCTGAGTAATAGCTGTACAGCTTAGCTTGTGTCTCTCGCGATCTCCAGGGGTCCCATATCTTTAGTTTGTGCCCATGAAGATTATCTTGAACACGCTGAAGTTTCTCAACCACTCGTTCTCGCAGAAAACATGCAGGTGAGCCACTGATCCCTTGTTTAAAATAGATTGGGTCAAGCACAAAGTTGAACCTTGACAAGTCAACAAGTGGTTCATTGCATTCTTCAACAGGTATATGCTGCCACACAACTCTGTTCATCAAAATCCTTGCTGCTTATGCCACATAACAACGCCCATGCACACAGACCGCCAAGAGTCGATCAGTTGGGATGCAAAGGCTATCTGCGTCGGGTGATGTGCAACGTTAGGCTGCGATCGCACTGGCTTCGAGCATGAGCATGGTGCGTTTCCAGAAATCTATTGATGAAGTAGCAAGAATTGCATTAAGAAACGCACCCTACAAGATCTACGATCTCACTTTTTCTCATCATCTTATTGGTTACATAGTGGCAATCTAGGATAGAAACGTCTCACAGACAATCTTGCGGCTACAGTCCCAGCCAATAGCTCAATCTGTCTAACGGTCATGTTCAGCGGCTGCAAGTAGCTCTTCCATTATTACCGGGACTGTATTCAGTCCACTGCAACGCGGTTGTTAGATGTCGGTTACATCTAGAATATCTAAGCTTATGCCAACCATCCTGCCTCGCGTAGTCGTGCCCATGCCAAATGAATATGACGAGGTTCAAACATACGTTTGCGCGTATTCCAATTATGGATCTTGGTAACAGCTTCTTCTGATGTCGTAGCTTCTTCGCGAGTAGCAACCCAATGCACAGTTGATAGCAACTCCATGCCAAAAGTTGTCTCGAACCCTTTGATGAGATCTGCAACACGATCAAACCGTTGGCGAGTTGCTTCATGCTCTGTTAAAAATTTTTCGGCTTGATCAGAAGCATAAATATTCAGCTCCAGTGGTTTATCTGGCCGGTCTTCTGCATCACCATAACCACTAATAAAATGCCCCTCAATATGACTAAGGACATGGCGTAAATTTTCAGCATAAGGACCATATGGAGCTTTTTGATAACTTAGACGCAAAGGTTCACCAGCCTCTTGCATAAAGTACATCAGCTTATGCACTTCTAAAAGAGTAACAGTAGGATCCATGACGGCTGCTAAGTAGAGACGCATCAGCCCTAATAAAGCGGCTCGCCCGACAGTCATGTTCGGCACTTTGCTCTCTTTAACCATTGCAGTTACTTGTGGTGCTCCAGCAGGCTCAAACAAAAGCACGGCCACTTCTGGCATAGCCGTGAAAGTTTCGATGATGAGTGGTTTCACGTCTTCCCAGTTCAAACCACCTAAACCACAGCCCAGTGGAGGAATTGCAATTGAGCGAATTTGCTGTTGCTGTACAATATTTACCAAATCCGCAAGCCCTAATTCAATGTCTTTGATGCGGCTTTTGCTTTTCCAGTGTTGCTTAGTAGGAAAGTTAATTATAAAGCGTGGATTGTATAAGCGATTCATATCATACACAAACATCTTGCCGAGTTGCACTTGATTCGCTTTGCAAGCAGCTTCATAGGCTTTGAAGTTTGCTGGAAAGGCTTTTTTAAACTGCAGCGCGATACCACGTCCCATGACACCAACACAGTTAACGGTATTAACCAAAGCCTCAGTGTCAGCCTTTAGGATGTCACCTTGAGTTAGTTCAATCATGGGATTAGCGTCTCCGATCAAAAATACCAGCTAGGTTCCACAGAAATAATGGGTTGATACCCAACACTGACTAAAGCCGTCTGAACTTTTGTTGCAACGGTACTATCAATGTCCCAATTTTCTCGATCAGTGTCCACGGAAAGACATCAAACATCAAAAACTCTGCTTGCTTGCCCTCCTTGACCTTGGCATCACGAAAATCTGCGGAGTTAATGGCAGACCAATCAAGATGAGCAAGATCCGCAGTATCTCTGTAAAAAGCGGTTATGTAAGCACTTGCATTGCCGTCACTGAATACCCAACGCACTCCATTTGTATTTGCCCAATCTATGGCGGCATTGAGATCAGCTTCAAGATGTACGATGGGTTGCTGTCCGCCTCTGTAAGTTAGTTCTGGATTATTAGCTTTGTGCAGAATGAAGAGCATAACAGAGCGGGGACAGAAGTAGAATGGCACATACTGTCCAACTGTTGTCCCTGGATGACATGAAACCTCTATCTCTTTGAGGCGTCGCTGCTTAATGGTAGACATCCCCACCAACGAGCAAGACAGGCTGTTTGCGATGCGATTTGCGTCCGAAACTAGTCCCACACTTGCTGCAATGTTTGGCAGGTTATCTACATGGGTGATGTGATAAATCTTGGGACTAGAGGGAACTGATGCCATATCACATTATCCTTTAGACATTTTCTGAGTATGGCATTGCTTCGCTCCTCAGAAACATTTGGCCGCAAACCTTTTTCGCAGAATGCTACCAAGTAGGGGACTACGACATCTAAACTATATGTAGACAGATCGCCTCTGTCTAATACTCCTACATAGGGGATATAGGCAGACTAGAGCCGTCCATCTACCTAAAATGGGGGATATAGACAGACTAGCGTCAGCCTATATGTCCAGAATGGCAATTAGAGCACGATTCTGGCTAAATTCCTTCTATGAGAAATTAGACAGAATTCTAGCTTCGCATTAAAGATTCGCCTCATCGCGTCAGTAAATCTTCACATAGAATACGGAATCATCTTGTGCGATGGTCAAAGAAAATTTCCAAAGGACTATCGCCCTTTTCATCGCAAACACGTATACCTCATCGTCAGCCATCGCGCGGGGGATCTGACTCCCCATCAGCCCCTTTAGATCCCCGGCTTCTGCCTTAAGCCCTGCGACTACTTCCAAACGACCTGATTGAGAAGCCGGGGATCTGACTCCTATCAGCCTCTTTAGATCCCCACAAAGAAATTGAGTAATACGGTTGTCTTTACTAGCAACGTGCGGTATTCTCGGCTATCAAGCGCTCAAACATGAGCAGCGTCCCCCAGCAGTGGTAGGAACACGTGCCGGGAGACTAACCGTCGACCCTGTACAAGCAGAATCGAAGGCTATGGATTGTTTTACCACACTCCTGTAGCCATCCCAATTCGTGATGCCTTTTAGTCGGGTGGCTTCATCGTTTGAGCGCTCCTTCAACTACCCAAAAGGAGTGTTTCATCATGGTAAATCCCAACGAACCGCCTGAGCGGTTTGACCCATCATCGTGCCCAAACGACGACCGCGAAACCCTGCGCGTCATCGCCGTCGGGTCGCTCACCGTCGTCAACCAATACATCATGCAAATGTATCAGCTCCGCTATGCCCAGCCCTACGAATGGTCAAAACCCATTCCCACCGTCAACCCAAACGAAGTGATGTGTATTCTCACACGCCACTTCAAAGGACTGAACGATTAATCTGAGGGTGTCGTCATCGCCCAGCGTAACGCACCAACAGAATTGGCGTTGGTGCGTTACAGCTACGCCTAGCAGCAGCCTACCCGTTATGAATACTGATTAACAGGCGGTAATTCGCGATTCAGCACCCAATTGCCGATATCCCGGAGCTTATAATCAACCGGATCATGCAAACTAAAGGTTCGCAAGTCGCGCCAGTAGCGATCAAAGTTGTAATTGGCTGACGTTGCCCGTGCCCCCATGACATCAAACACATGGTTGGTGATGGTCAGCCCGACTTTGATTGCAAACGCCTTTGCTATAGAAACGGCAATTGATACTTCACCCCGCTCTTGAAATGTCAAGGCTTCACCTTTTTCCCATGCAGCTTGAACCGCTTGAGCCACCTGCTCAGCAAGGGCGATCGCCGCCTTCAGGTCTGTCCAGAATTCTCCATAATGATGGAGAATGAACGGGTCATCTGAGATGCGATCAACGCCGGATGTGAGCCAGGGTCGAGTGGATGTCAGGGTGTACTGTTTAGCCGCATTGATAGCACCTTCTGCAATGCCGAGGTAGACATTGACCTTTGCCAGTTGAGCCATCACAAACATAAACGTCGGAAAGGCGCTCTGAGGATCTGGCGGGGGTCCCAGAATTTCGTCAGCATACACAAGCACGTTGTTGAAGCTGTAGCTGCCGCTCGCAGTACGACGTTGCCCCATGTTGTTCCAATCATTGTTGTAGACGATGCCGTCTCGATCGCGAGGAACGATAAACACAATCGGAAAATCGACCCCGTCTTGGACGGCTGCAAACACGCGCAAATCGGCTGAAATGGTTCCGGTGCCAAAGCTTTTAATGCCATTCGCCCGGAAATGGTCGCCTTCAGGAGCTATTTTCAGGCGAGCATCGCGCCCGTTCAGCGCATTACCCACAAACCAGTTGTTTTCAGCAATAAGCCGATAGTAGCGTTCTGCTTGCTCAGAAGTACCGATGGCTCGTCCGAGCGCTGCCAAAGTGACGTGATTGCCATACAGTTGCCCCGTTGATCCATCCGCCTTTGACAATTCTCGAATCACTCGATAAGCGTCAACCCAGCTTGCTCCAGCGCCACCATATTCTTTAGGAATCGATAATGAAATCAATCCTGCCTTCTTAATCAGCTCTACTTCTTCGTCAGGAATCCCTGCTTGGCGATCGCGCTCTGCCGCAGTCGATGATAGTTCGTCAGAAAGAGCTGCTGCGATCGCCACGTAGTCTTTAATAGAGGATTTTTTAAATAGCTGTACCATACCGTTTTTCCCGTTTTATGGAATGCTATGACTGTAGCCAGGAATCGAGAAGGAGTCGGGATGAGAAATCGAACGTGGTTTAAGATACAGGTAGTCTGGCCAAGAATGAGCTAGCCAGTTATATCAATTCTCTAGATCCAATTTACAGATCTTCGCAGGGGCGAACGGCCGTTCGCCCGTACAGCCAATCATCTGTAGCCTTTATTTGAGGAATTGGTATTGATGTCATGCCCCGATTGAATAACGAACAATTATAAGGATGCTGAATGCCCTGTAAAATTGGCTTGTTTGCTGGGCGACATCGAACTCAGTCTTGCAAGCATTACCGTTAAGATGTAAGGCTTTATTAAGATATAAGATTTTGGTTGACCTGTATCCAGCGAGTTGATACCTGGCATTGCCCTCTAGATTCGGACGCTGAATCTAAATGATCCAAACGATTCTAAGTGATTGGCGAGGTCAGATTGTCCTAAACTGCCCATTAAGGAACGTAAGCCCATGACTGTTACAACCACCCGCTTTCCAATTGACCTTGGTGCCTATAAGCCGTTGGCTCTCGATCCATCAACACCCACTCTGACGGACGAGCAACGGCAAACGCTCACAACAAATATTCAACTCATTCGAGACGCAATCGTCTTTTTTACCGCTACAGGAGCAGCCCGGGGTGTTGGAGGCCATACTGGAGGGCCGTATGATACAGCTCCTGAGGTAGCAATTCTGGATGCGTTTTTCCGAGGAGCCCCAGATAAATTTGTCCCGATTTTCTTTGACGAAGCAGGGCATCGAGTGGCAACTCAGTACCTGATGGCAGTCTTACACGGTGAGCTTCCGGCTGAGCAACTTCTTCAATATCGGGCTGCAAATTCGACCCTGCCCGGACACCCCGAACTGAAGCTGACTCCAGGCGTTAAGTTTAGCTCTGGGCGCTTGGGGCACATGTGGCCCTTTGTGAATGGGGTCGCCATGGCAAACCCTGACAAAGTGGTCTTCTGTCTCGGCTCCGACGGTTCTCAGCAAGAGGGAAACGATGCCGAAGCTGCGCGCATTGCCGTTGCCCAACAGCTCAATGTTAAGCTCATCATCGATGACAACGACGTCACCATCGCCGGACACCCGTCTGAATATGCGCCTGGCTTTAGCGTCAGCAACACGCTCGCAGGTCATGGCTTAGCGGTGTCAGAAGGGGATGGAGAAGACATTGACGACCTCTATCGCCGCATGTGTGAAGCCGTGACCACCGATGGCCCCATTGCCGTTATTAATAAGCGGAAGATGTGTGTGGGCATCGAAGGGCTGGAAGGCTCCGAAGAAGGTCATGATGTGATCCCGGTTGATTTGGCGATCGCCTACTTAGAGAGCAAAGGGCATACTGAAGCAGCCAACTTCCTCAAGGGCATCGAAAAACCCAAAGACACCTATTCATATCTCGGCTCAAGCGGCAAACCCGGCTCTAATCGAAATACATTCGGGGATGCAGTTGTCTCAGTTCTCGGGCGTATGAGCCCCGAGGAGCGCAAATCAAAGGTCATGTGTATTGACAGTGACCTCGAAGGGTCTTGCGGGCTTAAGAAAATCCGGCAGGCGTATCCTGATATCTTCTACAAGTCTGGCGTGATGGAGCGCGGCAACTTTTCTGCTGCGGCTGGGTTTGGCATGGAAGAAGGCAAGCAGGGCATCTTTGGCACATTTAGCGCCTTTCTAGAAATGTGCATCTCCGAAATCACCATGGCACGCCTCAACTATGCCAATGTTCTCTGTCATTTCTCCCATGCTGGGGTCGATGACATGGCAGATAACACCTGTCACTTTGGCTTAAATAATATGTTTGCCGACAACGGGCTCGATGACGGCTACGACACAAAGCTGTATTTTCCGGGTGATGTCAACCAGATGACCGCCTGTGTGGAAGCCATTTTCCATCAGCCTGGGTTGCGCTTCATTTTCTCCACTCGCTCCAAGGTGCCGAGCATCCTCGATGCCGATGGCAAGGAGTTCTACGGGGATAGCTACACGTTTGTGCCTGGCAAGGATGAAGTGATTCGGGAAGGAACGGCAGGCTATATCGTTAGCTATGGCGACGCGCTATATCGCGCGGTTGATGCGGTCGAGCGACTGAAGCAAGAGGGCATAGATGTAGGGCTGATCAACAAGCCAACCCTGAATGTGGTCGATGAGGAGATGATGCCAAAGCTAGGGCAGGCTCCGTTTGTCTTGGTGGTTGAGTCGCTGAGCCGTCGAACCGGATTAGGTAGCCGCTTTGGAAGCTGGCTGTTAGAACGAGGGCTAACGCCTAAGTTTGCTCATCTCGGGTCGTATCATGAGGGCTGCGGTGGCTTGTGGGAGCAGTTCCCCCATCAGGGCATTGACCCGCAAAGCATCATGAGCAAAGTCAAGGAGTTGGCTAAGTAGAGGGTATTGGAATGAAGGCGATTATGGGCGATCGCCTTCATCAACCTTTCTGCTAAAACAAATTCTCCAGCGATCGCCACACGGCGATATAAAAATTGCCACCTTGCTGCTCTCTCAAGACTTCAAACGGCATGCCCTGATACCCAATAAATGGCCGTAATCGCCACCCAAGCTGCATGCCGACAATGGCATAAATCGCAATCCAAATCTTTAGCAATGTGCCATTTAGAGGTTGCTCCATGCGAAATGCCAGATATGAACAGCCCCGATAAAGATAGCGCACTCCATAGATGCCACACAGCCCAAAAATCAGAACGTGCATCAGCATCAAAAACTGATAGTTTTCGGGAGTAGTAATCGTAAAGAAGAAGGCAATTGGCGCAAGGCTCGTCAGCAGAATCGTCGTCGTACCTAATGTCATCACCATCAGCGCGACGGTTTGCAAAAACTTAAAGCTCTGACCCAGTAGCACATTAAATGTGTAAAGAGACGGAATGCAAATGAGAGCAGTCAACAGAAACAGAATGGGGAGTTTTATGGTTGAGGCGATCGCTTGAAGGACTCCGTTATACATGCCCATGACCAAACCGTAGATGCCAGAGAGCAGCATACAAAGAATTGATAATGAGGCAATAATTCTGGGCAAATCTTTCTGACTGTGAATTTGCTCAAACAACGCCGTCTGCGCTCGTAAAATATAGTCAAGGAAATAAAACGAGAGCCGAATTAAACTACTTTCGTGAATCGATTGACGGAGGGCTTGAATCTCTTGAGGAGAGTACTCAAAAGATTGACGCTTTTGTTTTTTTGCGCCATCCGGAGAATTTACGTCATCTTCACTCGAAGCAGGTGGGTCTTCACTCACACAGTCATCTAAATCGCGTTCAGCATCGAGCTGCTCATTGTCCATCCTATTTTCCCAGCCTGTAGCGTCAGTCAGATTTTTTGATCTCCCGGTGCTGTTGTAACAGATTCACCTCCCGACCTGCCACACTAGATTTTGCAGTTGCACCATTAAAGTTGCACCATCAAAAAAAGGTTTATCCCTACCTACACAAAAAGTGTCCGATGCCGCAGACGATGGACACTTTTTTGTAGCGTCTAGTGCGTTATTTCGCGCAAAAGATTCTTGTGGTATATTCCGGTCTTTAAACCATTAGTGCGCCTTCAGCCGACGACCAGATAGAGGAATTGGATTAAAGCCCTACGATTCGAGACCACAAAGATTCTATGCCCAATCACATCCTCCGTTGTACTTTGTGCGGAGCAGAGTATGCTCCCGATCCCTTCCGTCTCCAGTGCGATCGCCCTCATGCCCCCTCTCTGCTGCGTGCCATTTATTCTGCTCAAACGCTTAACATCAATCCTGATCTGCCCGGCGTGTTTCGCTATGCCGATTGGTTACCTGTCGAGCGCTGGTTAGATATCTCCGGAAAGCCCATCACTTATCAAAGCGAGAAGCTTGCGGCGTATCTAGGACTCAGTCATCTGATGATCAGCTTTAACGGATATTTTCCTGAACGGGGAGCAGCGCTTACAACCTGCTCATTCAAAGAGTTAGAAGCGCCCCCCGTTCTCGCCAGAATTCCGGCCCATCATTCACAAACACTGGTGATTGCCTCGGCTGGTAACACGGGTAGAGCATTTGCCAATGTCTGTTCTGCTTTGCAAATGCCTCTCTGTTTGGTGATTCCAGAGCGAAACCTATCTGCCATCTGGTCAGCCAACGCCTTTCACCCCAACGTGCGCCTGATCGGGGTCAGTGGTGATGGCGATTATTCAGATGCGATCGCCCTAGGACGGCTGATCAGCCAAATGGATGGCTTCTTTCCAGAGGGCGGAGCGGCCAATGTCGCTCGACGCGACGGTATGGGCGTGACCATGATTGATGCTGCTGCGACACTGGGGCGCATTCCCGATCACTACGTTCAAGCAGTCGGATCAGGAACTGGCGGTATTTCAGCCTGGGAAGCCAATTTGCGCTTGCTAGCAGACGGGCGATTTGGAACGCATCGCATGAAACTCCACCTGGCCCAAAATGCACCGTTTACCCCCATGGTCGATGCCTGGGCAGAGCGCAGTCCTGAGATTTCGATCATGAATGAAGCGATCGCCAAATCGCGCATTAGCCAAGTTTCGGCTCAGGTGCTCACCAACCGTCAGCCTGCATATTCTTTAGCCGGAGGACTCTACGACGCGCTCGCTGACACCAACGGCGAGATGTATGCCGTCACCAATGAAGTATCCGATCGCGCTCGGCAGCTCTTTGAAACCCTTGAGGGCATTGATATCAGCCCCGCATCAGGAATTGCAACAGCGGCGCTCATGCAGGCGATCGCCACGGGTGCGATTCCCAAAAACGATTGTGTGCTGCTCAACATCACTAGTGGCGGCATCAAGCGGATGCAGCGCGACTATCCCTTGCAGACGTTGACGCCTACTATTACATTCACCCCAGATGAAATCACACCCGAGAGGGTTGCGAGGCGCATCGAAACCTGGCGCACTCTTTCGCCCATTACAACATAGTAAGGAACATCAAAGGACATTCATGGTAAATCCGGTTCTAGCGGTTCTAGCAGCAATCGTTCGACGATCTAAGGCAGATTTTATTCGCAAGACGCATCGCGCCGAGGAGGTGCAAGCAACATTTCTACGCGCGTTGCTCAAGGCTCATCGACATACCGAATTTAGCCGTCGTCACGGGCTATCGGATGTTCAAACAATTGAGCAATTTCGAGAACAGATTCCCGTGCAGCCGTATAGCGCGTTTGCACCGTATACACAGCGCATGGTGAATGGAGAAACCAATCTTCTGATGCCCGATCCGCTCATCTACGTCAATATCAGCAGCGGATCAACCGGCCAGAAAAAATTTATTCCCGTCACAGCGCGATCGCGCCGATTTCTGTCTCGCGGTAGCCGCACCGCAATGGGGTTTGTCGCCGATGCTACCATTCGAGACGGGCGATCTCTCGGTAAAATGCTGTTTCCTATCTCGGTTAACCCCGTTGGGTATACTCCAACCGGGCTTGCCTATGCTCCTGTCAGCACCAGCGATTTGCGCCTGATGGGAGCCGCCTATCGCCAGGTGTTTGCCCATCCCTCTGAAGCATTTCAAGTATCAGATACCCTAGCCCGCTACTATCTTTGCCTTTTATTTGCGCTGAAGAATCCTAACCTTCGTATTATTGGGGCGACGTTTCCGGTGCTGGCACTACAACTGTGTGGCTATCTAGAACAAAATGCCGACGACCTCATCCATGACTTAGAAACGGGAACTATTGCCAGTTGGTTAGCGATTGATCCCCCATTGCGGGCCAAACTCGAACGTCAATGGTCAGCAGCACCTGAGAGAGCCGCTCAGCTTCGCCATTCCCTTAAGGCAAATGGACGGCTGGTTCCCAACGATGCCTGGCGCGATCTCTCGTTTCTGATTACAGCCCGGGGAGGCACATCCAACTTTTACTTCGAACGGTTTCCAGAATACTTCGGTGACACGCCCATTTTTGGTGGCACCTATGCCTGTGCTGAAGGCGTGTTAGGCGTTCATCGAGACTTTAATACAGACAGCACAATTCTAGCGATTGAAAGCGGCTTTTATGAGTTTATTCCTGAAGACCAGTGGGCTGTCGAACATCCAAAAACGCTCTTGCCGTGGGAGGTGAAAGCGGGCGATCGCTACCGGATTGTGTTGACCAACTACAGCGGATTTTATCGCTATGACCTGGGAGATGTCGTTGAAATTGACGGCTTTTATGGACAGGCGCCGTTGATGATTTTCCGGCATCGGCGCGGGGGCGTTATGTCATCATCAACTGAAAAAACAACAGAAGATCACGTGGTTTGTGTGATGCAGCGGTTACAGCAACAATTTGGCGTCTCTCTCGAAAATTTCTGTATCACCCTGTCGGACGACACCATTCCATCTCACTATCTTGTGAATATTGAGCTTGTCTCCGGAGCAACGCTGCCCGATCCTGAGGCATTTTTGCAGCAGTTTGATAATACCCTCAAGGAAGTTCAGGCATTCTATGCCATTAAACGACGCGACCAAATTCCGCTGCCGCGCCTGAGGATTTTGGCACCCGGTAGTTTTGAACAAGTCCGTCAGCAGATGATTCAGCAGGGGGTTGCCGAAGCTCAGCTCAAATTTCCTCACGTGAGCGAAGATCGCACGTTCTTAAACGGCTTAACGGTACAGCAAGAGATCAGGCTGGCGGGCGATCGCTGCCCGGTTGTCAACTGACGGTCTCAAGAGATCCCAACGTGCAACCCATCCTAGTCAACACCCGTCTCAGTCATTGGGGGGACGTTCACTCACTGCTATCATCAGGAAATACCTGTAATACCGAGTTGACCGAGATGAGGCGTCATCTCCACCCCACAGGCCGCTATGTCACAAGTCTTATCCTTGCTAACTGCGATCGCATAAACTAGGCGTATGAGTTCTCTTGACATCTCTATTCCAGCCAACTGGGATGAATTTATAGAGTTATGGAACATGGATGCCCTTCGGTTGCTGGAATGGCTTGAGGGGGCAGAGGCATGTTTAGATACGGTTCGAGACAAAGGAGTGTCACCCCAATTAGCGGCTGAGGTCAAATTAAACCAAGCCCGACTAGACGCAGCTCGGAAGATTTTAGACGACATCACCGAGACATTTTTATCAATCCGTCAAACCTCCGACGAACCGGATGCGTGCGATCGCTTTCAGGCGGGCCTAGACCAAGTTGAAAACCGCATCAACTCGCTCAGCAGAGCGCTCGAAGACGCGGTCAACGAAAGTATCATCAACTCCCCCAAAGAAGCAGAGCTATTTCTCAATAATCACATCGAACCGATTCCAACCGGAGCCCCCTTCATGAGCTCCATCGAATCTCAGTTACGAGCCGACCTTTGGTATGAGCGAGATGGGATTGCCGTTTTCCAAAAAATTGCAAAGAGCAACCCCCAAAATTATATCGAGCATTACATCTCAAGCCCTGGCGACGTCACCATGCTCCCCTGGGATGCCGCAGAAAAAATCATCAACAACTTTGGGTTCAATACTGTTAAACTTCAGCTGATTTTGGCTGCCCATGCCATGAACCAGAGCGAGCCTTGGAGCGGCAGTTTTACCCTATCGGGTGAAGATGTCATCAAGAATCTAGGCTGGAACAATCGCAAAGATATTACGGTTAGTCAAAAGCTATCTGAGCTTGCAAGTTGTGCCTTTGCTTTAGATTGTTTGCTCGTGCGAGTCGAATGGAAGGAAGGACAGACCAACCGACGTAAAACGCAGGTCACCGTACAAACCTCTCGCATGTGGAATATCAGCGTTAGCGCAACGGGGCAGAAAAATCTTCTCTCCGACAAGATTGAGGCGCTCACAAAAGTAGAGCTCCAAGTCCAGCCGGGGCTATGGACAAAAGGCTTCTTAAATCGAGGGGGCGCTAAGGCCAAAGAGGCACTCTACCAGTTTGGCTACCTCGCTCAGAGCGTTCTCAAAATTGACCCTTACCACAACGAGCTCGCCCTTCGCCTCGCGATTCATCTCACGATCGAAAGCCGAATTCATAAATCGGGGGACTACCGAGTCAAAACATTATTCGAATCCGTTTTAGTCGGCTACGATGCCAAACTCGAAAAAGCCTTAAGCGATCGCCATAAGGCCCGCGATCTCGTCCATCAATGGAATGAAGCACTCAAGACGCTTGTCAAACTGGGCTGGAGCGTCGAGTTTCATGACAACTACCCCGAATCACTACGACCTGATTCTAAAATTCGGAAACCCAAGGGCTATATTTATATCTTGCTTGAAAGTAAGCTCAAAATTCTTCCCCCCGACCCCATTCCCGGCCTACTGGATCGCAAGAAAACACCCCGACATGAGCCACGCAAGTTAAAAGCCCCGCCTCCTGAACCTGCAGGCACCCTAACCGGGGAAGAGGTGCGAAATGCCCGCAAGCGTCGAGGCTGGAGTCAAGCGAAACTCGCTGGATTCTTAGGCGTGTCTCAGCAACTTATCTCACACATTGAATCGGGGCGGCGAGAGCCAACCGTTGAAATAGAAGCGAGTCTCAAAAAAGTCCTCAAACTTCAGATCGATCTCAACTCATGAGGCTGTGATTCCCATATTTTACTACACAGGGCGATCGCGCTGTAAAAAATCATGTTAAGAAATGATCGCAAGGCTTATGTAGCAAGACTTTCCGCTTACTACAACAAACCCCGAATCGGCTCACAAACTGCCTAAACCGCGCCATTACTACAACGGTTTACTACTCAAATTCCCGGATCGACTCACAAAATGACACCCCTGGGTTTCCAGACCTAGATTTTATACCAATTCTCGATTTTAGATTTGCGATTTTGGATTGACAGCCAGCAGCCTTGCAAGGGTTCTAGCCTGTTCATTGGTAGCCTTACTTCGAAGAATTGGTATTAGATCCCCGGATTTTTTGGAATATCCGAAGATCTAGCGTGTAAATCTCACAACTACTTTTTACTACAGAGTAGCTTTGTAGTAAAAGAAATTGCTTCCAAAATTGGCCTACATCACCTACATAGCAGACTTTTCAGCTTACTACAACAGTCCCCGAATATTCCCACAGAAACACCCGGATCAGCTCACAAAATGCCCGGATCAGCTCACAGCGATATTAGTAAATCCTTTACACGGCAACCTTCCTAGCGGTTTTACTACACCCTGATCAGTTTGATCAAACTGATCGCTCACAAACGAGATAGTTCACCGATCTGTAAAAATCTGGCATTGGTTTGCACAGTGAGAGTAAGTGTCAGATGCGTTTACATCCCGTCCCCTCGATATATACCTGGAGGACTCTCGATATTACGGTCAAGGGTTGGAGTATTTCTTCCCAATCATCAGGCTTCGCGTCTATGCGCCACACTGACACGCCTCAGCGGGAGGTGAGCCAATGAGTGTCTTCACCCCAACCCGGCGCGAAAATCCGTGCCAAATTTGCGGCGACACTACCGGAAAATGCCGCGAAACAGACCAAACTCTCCTCTGCATGAATATTGCAGACGCCTCACAGCCCATTCCAGGGTTTACATTCATCGGGCGAACCAAGGATGAACTGTGGGGAAAATGGATTGCAAACAATACCCCGTGGAAACTAGAGCCATCAACTCCGCAAGATCGTAACCACCAGCAACAAAACCGGATACCGAAGAGGGATCGATCAAAAATCTCCCATCCATCCCGTCCAGAGTCGCTCTCAAACGACGAGCGCGATCGCCGATACCGTCAAATACTCAATCAGCTCACCCTCCATCCCGGCGATCGCGCTGATCTACATCGACGGGGAATCACAGACGACCTCATCCACCACTGGGGATTTAAATCCGTTGAGCAGTGGCAATCGCTGGATCAAACCTTTCCATCATCACTAGCCGGAATCAGCTCCAGCGGGCGATCGCTCAATACGCCATTTCCCGGCTATCTCTGCCCCCTCTATGACTCCGAAAAACGAATCACTGGGTTCCAAGTTCGCAGCCGAGAGCTTAAGGCAAATACCCCCAAATACTACTGGCTGACCAGCAAAACAAAGTCAAATCCAGACGGGGCGACTCCCCACTTAGGCAATGGAGAACTGCCCTTGGCCGTCTATTCCCCCAGCCCACCACCCAAGAAAGAGGCGATCGCCCTCGTCGAAGGGACTGGCCCAAAGCCGCTGCTTACAGCGCAACGGCTAGGAATCATAACTATTGGTGCTGCGGGCGGACAATTTTCGAGCAGTCCGCAAACGCTCCGACATATCTTGGACGAGACAACCCGCACCTTTATCCACAAAACAGTTGAGTTCTATCCTGATGCCGGGGCAATCTGCAATCCACATGTGTTACGCCAATATCGTGCCACATGGAGAGTACTTAAATCCTGGGGATACACAATCCAAATTATGTGGTGGAAGCAGCTCACCAAAACAGATCCCGATATTGATGAACTCTCTGATTTAAGTTCGATCAGACCCGTCACTGAAGCTGAATTTGACGCGATCGCCCGTCATCCTCAACAGATTCTGTCTCAGCTCACGACCCTATTCAGATTAGAAAAGGGAAAGCAGAAAAAACGGCAACGGCAGCAATCAGCTCGTTCACTATCATCATCGGCTGATGAAAACCTAGCGATTCAAACCTATCAACCCGGAATGCGCTTGCAAACCTGGAAAGGGGCGATCGCCAACGGATATCGATATATCCTAGACTCATCGACGACAGGGACCGGCAAAAGCTTTGATGCGGGAAATGCCACCCCCGATTTAGCGGACGATGTCCGACAAATTGTCTATCTCTCAGATCAGCATCGCAATCCAACGGTTGACACACTCAAGATTCAAAATGGCTGGGTCGATCTAGACGCCCGCCATGATGGGTTGGTTCGTGAAGCCACCGTAAATGGCCAGATTCGTCTGAGACGCCCCCTCCGACGAGAAACACCCGATACTCCAGCAAACTGTAGCCGCACCTCCGTAATCAGCACGCTGCGTGCAAAGCATGTTAATGGCGCCGATACCGCATCGCTGATCTGTGGAACGTGTCCATTACGAGACAGATGTGCCCAGTCTAAAGGCGTTGGGTATGGCTTTCTCAATCAGCGGCAGGCAGCATTAGGGTCTCCAAAATTTAGAGCCCATCCCGATAGCCTACCCCCCCCCGTCGAATATCAATACGATTCTGTAATCGCTATCTGGGACGAACCCGGACAAACATTTCAAGTCAAGCAAGATATCCACGTCACCCTTGACGATTTAGAGCAAGTCATTACCTCGCTGCTAAAAACTCCCGAGCAGTTTGAGACGATACAGCCCTTGCTGACTGCGCTACTTCCTTACTTGGATGGATCAATGCATCTCGGCAAATTTGGATTAACTCATGCTCAAGTCGTAGATTTTCTTCCAAATCTAGGCACATTAGACATTTCAGCAATTGAGCACGTCTTAGTTCCCAATCTTTCATTTCTTAATAAAGTGAATCAGGATAAACCACATCCTGGCGATCGCCTGCAAAAATACAGCGTAATAGGAGATGACCGCGTTGTTGAACACGCTGAAAACTCCGTCGTCAAGCAATGGCTCCCTACATTACTTCGAGTCTTAACGGGACAGATTCAAGGAGCCCTGTCGATCAAACAAGGACTACTAACGATCGCACTCCCCGATACTCGTCATCGGGCGATCGCCCATGCCGCCAAAGCCACCATCTTTCTAGATGCAACGCTTACCCGTCACGATTTAGCGCTTAAACTCGGCTGCTCCCCTAACGAAATCTTAGAAATTAGCCAAGAAATCTCCCGTCCTGAAAACCTCGTCGTCACGCAAATTACCGACCTTGGTCGACTAGGTATGCAGCGAGGCAAGCAGCAGCAACAGCGAACAAAAATTCTCATCGAACACTATAAACAACGCGATCCAACCACCAAAGTCATCGACTTCAAAAAGTATCACGGCGACGGAGCATGGTGGCGTGACAGTCGGGGAGTTAATGATTTCACCGAGATAAGCACCCTCGTTCTCGTCGGGACTCCCTGCCGAAATATTATCGATCAGGCAGCTGAATATGCGATCCTGACAGGAGCCTATGATCTTGACAATCAGGGATTTAAAGCCTTTGTCGATCGAGCCATCCAAGCAGACTTCTATCAGGCAATTGGGCGACTTCGAGCCCATCGGCGTACACCAGAGCAGCTTCAGGTAATTATTTTGAGCAACTTTGAGTTGGAACTACCCACACACCAAGTCTCTGCATCTGATATCACCCCAGAGGCTTCAACTAAGCAAGAACGGTTTATTGCGGCAGCAGTGCGCGCCATGAATCATCTGACCAACCAAAATCAGAAAGTAACTCAAACAGCGATCGCCACGTTGACAGGATATTCTCAGCAGTATCTATCTCGATTCTGGAAATTACTACTGATGCTATTAAAGGAATCAAATAGTGCTAGTGGTAGCGTTAACCAAACTACGACACACGCTCCAGATAGCGTTGTTCAAAACGCGGGTCAGCAGCTGACGGGCATAATCAATGAAAGGCCCAATGAACCAGTACCCGAATCCGAGATACCCCACCTACTGGAAAAACTCGATGATGTGCTTCAACCATTAACGATGAGGCAATGGCGACGGGTATGGAGTAGCTTATCTGCTTCAGAACACATCAAAATTCTGTCTATTTTGCTATCAACGCTCCCTGTAGGACAAATCAAATCCGCTGTACAAGCATTTATCTAGCGGTATGAAATCCTTTAAATAAAGCCTGCTCGATAGGATCAAATCGTTTTGGGAATGCTAGGTAATAAAGCGCTAGTGGCGTGCTAGCGCCGCTATTCTAAACCGGAATTATCAGCGTTGACAATGAGAGCATCCTTCCCACAAAACGAAAACGAACGGATTGCGAAGCTACTCAGTTACAACATCCTAGATACAGAGCGTGAACTGGTCTACGATGATTTAACGGCTTTAGCATCGCAAATTTGTAAGACCCCAATCTCTTTGGTGAGTTTGGTTGACAGTGAACGTCAATGGAGCAAGTCAAGCGTCGGGGCGGACAGACTTGAAATGAGCCGTGACGTCGCATTTTGTGCTCATGCCATCTTAGATCAGCACGTTTTAGTCATTCCTGATACGACCCAAGATTGTCGGTTTGCAGACAATCCCTTAGTAACAGGAGTCCCCCATATCCGGTTTTATGCTGGAGCGCCCCTCATTACTCCAGACGGATTTACCTTGGGCACTCTTTGCGTGATTGATTTAGTTCCACGAAACTTGACGCCTGAGCAGATTCACACGCTGCAAATATTGAGTCGGCAGGTGGTGAGTCAGCTTGAGCTCACGCTAAGTTTAAGCACCCTGTCCCATAAGATGGCAGAGCTTAACCATATCAATGATGAACTGCGCCAGAGCGAAGTCAGGAATCGGGCAATTCTCAGCGCGATTCCTGACTTGATCATGTTGATTCGCGCCGATGGCACGTTTCTGGACGTCATTCAATCCAATCATCTGTTTGATCTCATTCCAGAGTCTCGCGATCGTATCGGAAAAAACATCTATGAGGTACTACCCCATGCTATTGCCGACATGGAGATGCAGGCAATTCATCGGGCGTTGTCCACCCAGGTGATTCAGATTTATGAGCAAGAGGTCTGGATTGATGAGAAGTTACAACAAGAGGAAGTGCGCGTTGTTCCCTATGACGCCGACATCGCGTTACTTACAGTTCGCAATATCAGCGATCGCAAACAGTTGGAAATTCAGCTTCAGCGTAGTCAGAATCAGCTCCATTCAATTCTGACCCATTCCCCAGTCGCCATCTTTGCGAAAGATTTAGATGGGCGGTACACATTTATCAATCGATTTATTGAAACCCTGTTCCAAACGTCGCAGGCTGAATGGGTGGGCAAAACCGATGCAGAGTTGATGGCACCTGACATTGCTCAAACGCTGCGTGCAAATGATGAACGAGTCTTATCAGATGGAAACCCAATCTGGCTTGAGGAAACCCTCTTCATTGGTGACGAAAAGCGATATTTCCTAGTCGTTAAGTTTCCGCTCATGAATGAACAACACGAGCCCTACGCTATTTGCGGAATTTCAACGGATATTACCGAGCGTAAGCAATTCGAACTTAAACTCAAGCAGGCAAAAGATGTCGCAGAAGCTGCAAATCGAGCGAAAAGTGAGTTTCTAGCAAACATGAGCCACGAATTGCGAACTCCCTTAAACGCTATTTTGGGATTTACCCAGGTCATGAATTTAGATTCTACCGTTTCTCCCAATCATGCCGAATGCTTGAAGATTATTCTCGATAGTGGCAATCATTTGCTTTCTTTGATCAATAGTGTTCTCGATATGTCAAAGATCGAAGCTGGGCGTATGTCCCTCGTCCATAAGAAGTTTGATTTGGTCGAATTACTCACTGCTGTTCATGGAATGCTATATCAGCAGGCGATCGCCAAAATGCTGCATTTTGATATAAATCTTGCCCCCGATCTGCCTCGCACCATTTACGGCGACCAGCAGAAGCTCCGCCAAGTCTTGATCAACTTAATTGGCAACAGCATCAAATTTACTCAAGATGGCGGAGTGACTATTAAGGTTTCGGTGACAAATGACCCGCCCCATGAAAGCTTGCCTCAAGATGATTGGCAGCTAGCGCGACACGCTGACGATAAAAAGGTGGTAATGCTGTGTTTTGAGATCGAAGATACTGGCATCGGCATTGCTGTTTCTGATCAAACTCGCATTTTCAAGGCATTTGAACAAACAGACCAATCGAAAGGTGCTCCCAATGGTACGGGATTAGGATTAACCCTCAGTCAGCGAATGGTTCATTTGATGAAAGGTCGTATTTCCCTCGAAAGCCAGGTCGATAAAGGGACAACCTTTACACTCCACATTCCGGTTGAGGTTGCGACTACGAATCAACCCGCACTTTCAAAGCCTAATCATATTAAGCTAGCCCATGATCAATCCCACTATCGCATCTTAGTGGTGGATGATCAGCTCGAAAATCGTAAAATTCTTGTCAATCTGTTAACAAGGGTTGGCTTTGACGTACAAGAAGCTGTTGACGGGAAAACGGCTGTACGTGCGTGGTGGCGATGGCATCCTCACCTCGTGCTAATGGATATGCGAATGCCTGTAATCGATGGATATGAAGCCACTCGACGCATTCGAGCCTTAGAGCAGTTTAAGGGCAACCCTGAAGAAATTGCCCCGATAGATGGACAATCACTCAACACTGAAATCGACTGCGGAAGTACTAAAATTATTGCTTTAACAGCCAGCGCATTTGATGAGCAACGATCGCAAATTTTTGATGCCGGATGTGATGGCATCATTCCCAAACCATTTCAAATAGACCAGCTTTTTGATGCGATCGCCAAGTATTTGGGAGTGAATTACGTCGACTCTCCATCTCCGACATCAACTGACATAGATAATACAGATAATGTAGAACCTGGCATCACGGATGCTAGGTTTCAGCCTCGGGTCATTCATCCATCTGAATTGGATGTAATGCCGCCCTCGTGGAAGACGTCATTCTTTTGGGCGGTTGCCCGTCTCAGCGATACAGACTGCTTAAAGTTAATCGAGCATATTCCACCCCGCTATGCTGATCTATCTCATGCGCTAGCGATGTTAGTCGATAATTTTCGATTTGATATTCTCTCCACTCTCAATCAGGACACGACCAGACACCATGACTTATAGTGCAGTTTATTCGAATCAGGATCACGAAGATCATTCAAATCTGCTCTCCCCGACGATCGCATACTATATTCGTCGCCTGATCCGCCAGAATATTGATCGACTCCAGTCTGTAGTGGCCAAGGGGGCAGGGCTTGAAGTCGATCCACTAAGTGACTTGAATGCGGTTATCAACAGCCTATATCTTGAGCCTGAAGAAATAGCATCTGCTGTGCTGAAGCTAGAAAAATTAACGGCTCTTCATCAGGGGTTGCTAGGACAAGCCGGATCTCATCGAAAAGAACTGCTGGATATAGAGCAGCAGATTTTCTGGATACTTGGCTTCAAACCCATACAGGCCAAGCATCAAGGAACGATTTTAGTGGTGGATGATACGCCCGAAAACTTGCGTCTATTAACCTCTACCCTACGACAAGACGGATACGAGGTCAGTTGCGCGATTAGCGGCGAGATGGCGCTCGATGCGGTGCAGCATGTGCTACCTGATTTAATCTTGCTAGACATCTGTATGCCTGGGCTTGATGGATATCAAGTATGCAAGAAAATGAAAGCGTCATTTCATCTCCAGGATGTGCCGATTTTATTTCTGAGTGCAATTGATGAGGTTGCTGACAAAGTCAAAGCATTTGAGCTGGGCGGAGCAGACTATATTACGAAGCCCTTTCAAATTGAAGAAGTATTAGCACGCGTGCAGCATCAGCTTAAACTCCGCGACTTGCAAAAGCGGCTAGAGCAGCAAAATGTGAATCTCCAAAAGGAAGTGCGCGATCGCCAAGTCTTTGAAACACAACTCGACGTTCAAGCGGGCCATATCCAAGCTTTGCTCAATAACATCCCTCACCTGGCGTGGCTCAAAGATGCCAAAAACCGCTATATTGCTGTGAATGATATCTATTGCCAACGATGCGGCATGGCGGCTGACCAATTGATTAGCAAGACTCTTGGCAACGCTCAACTCCCGGCTCTGATTAGCAAACACTTCAAACTCGATGCAGATGTTATATCATCCTCGCAGTCTCGGCATCTAGAAGACCATATCATCGATGCTGAGGGCGTTGAGCGGCGAGTTGAAATCAGTATTGCGCCAATTTATAATCGAGCAAACCAAGTCATTGGCGCGGCAGGTATTGGGGTAGACTTAGTGGACTAACGATATGCCTTCCCACTCCGCCGATCGCCCCTTAGGCAAAAACTCCGGGCAATTCGTGCCCGCATTGTTAAACCTCGGATTCTCCTCCTAAACGATGCCAAACTCAAACGAGAAATTGCAGATCGAAAAAATGCAGTGCCCAAAGTGTCAAGGATTGAATATCGGTAAATCTGGGCGATCGCGCTCGGCTCAGCAGTATGTATGCAAGGATTGTCGACGACGATTTATCGACCCTGCGTTAGCAAAAAAGGGAGGCCGCAAAGTGCAAGGCACTAACCCCCAGTGCCCAATCTGTGGCGCAGATTCGATTAAGAAAAACAACAAAGTCAATGGGAAACAATACAAATGCAGAGGGGCTATTAGCCACTATTTTATTGTTTATTTCACTAGCTGATTGAATATACCGCTATATGTAAAAAATTTGACTAGATGATTTGACTAGATGATTTGATTAGATGAGACGATCGCCCTTATGTCAGTTTCCTAGTAGTTAGAATCATCCAAACCATTAAGAGTATGGTGAGAATAGGTGAATTAATCGGGAGATGATTTTGGTCGCTAATTCCTATCAATCACAAATTGACCACGTCATTCGCACCCTCAAACGCGAATTGCCGACGCTGTTTGAGGAAGATTTGTCCTATGACATTTACACCTCCAATATCTTTTTCAAAGACCCGGTTAACACATTTAAGTACAAGTTTAATTACCGGATCATTTTTTGGACGCTTCGCTTCCACGGACGACTGTTTTTCACCGAACTCTACTTTGACCTGCATGATGTCCATCAAGCTGCCAAAAACGTCATTCTAGCTGACTGGACAGTTCGGGGAACTCTCCGTCTGCCCTGGGATGCAGCGATACGGTTTAATGGGCAATCGACCTACAAGCTCACCGATGACGGCTTAATTTATGAGCATATCGATACCTGGGATCGAACACCAGGAGAAATTCTTAGACAGGTTTTGCCCAAAAAATCATCCTGATTTCTGAAGACAAAACCAGAATGATTTTTCGTTGGTCATAGCTGAGTGCGATCGCCTGTCATCACGCCTGGTTCTGTTCAGGCATTAAACCAAGCTGTTCCATCACCGCTAGTAAATTGCACTCGTACCACCATTCCACAATCTTGTTATTGTTAATTCGAAGTAACGTGAAATCATTGACTTTAGCCAATTTTCGAGTCGGAGGAATTCCTAAAAATTCTCCAGTATGATGCCCTTCTAACGTTGTGCGGTATACAACCCGGTTGCCCTCGGCAATGACATCTTCTAAGTTGTGCTGGATATCAGGGAATCCTCTGAACAAACTTGCGTTGAATGCTTTATTGGCGTCTAGCCCTATGATTGGCTCTGCCCCGCTGTTGAAATGATGCACTGCATCAGGAGCCATTAACTCATCCCAGACGTCTTCCCATCCCGAATTCGTTCCCCATCCTTCTTGTGCAAAGCGAAGAGCAATCGCTCGATTTTGCTCAACAGACATAGCTATCTACCTCAATTTGGATGATTTATGGTGCTGCATCCAGTATTGACAATAGAACCAGTGACTATATTCCAAATTCTTGCGCTATTTTTTCGAGTTCTTGCTACTGTCACAAAATGCCTTGGGAGTTATCCCAACCCACCGCTTGAAATGGTAATTAAGATGCCCTTGGCTGGCGAACCCAACCGCATAAGCAACGTCGGCAATGCTCAACTCTCCTGCGATTAGCAATTGCTTAGCCTGATTGACGCGACACCGAATATGGTATTGATGAGGGGAAATACCCGTGGACTGTTTGAACAATCGGGCAAAATAATAGGAACTCAACTGAACTACGTTAGCTAGTTCAGTTAGTCTTAAATCCCGATCTAAATATTCATGAATATAGTCAGTGACCTGCCTTAATTGCTGCTCAGAAAGTTTTCCTAAGTTGTGGCGAATAGAGGGTTTGCGCGTTGAGTATCGAGAAAGTAAATGGACTGATAAAGCCTGTGCCATTGCATCAGCATAGAGTCTACTTCCAATTCCATTGATGTCTAATTCTGTTTTGAGTGCGATCGCAATCTGGCTGATTAGCGGATCAACGCATGACGTCAATTGTGGAACCAGTTCAATACTGTCAGTGTTCCATAGCTCTTTCCCAGCTTGAGTCAGTAGCGTGGGGTCTAAATAAAGCTGTAAAAATTCAGCGTCTTGATGCCAACGGAACGTTTGCCAAAGATTGGCTGGATAAATGCCAATATCCCCCGGAACGGACTCAGTCGTCTCTGAACATCCGTCGACAGTCTGTTGAAGAATCACTGGATTGCCAGCATTGATACAAATAACGTGGTGAGAAGAATAGTGTTCAGGAATGCGATAAGGGGGTTGGCGATAAAGAGAGAGCTGAATTCTATCCCAACCTGCGCCAAAACTCGATACAACAGGTGAACATGGAAGTGAGATCCGGTGTTCTTGCACAAGGCTAGGAATATCAAGATTGTCAGATGGCATGATCGTCGTGTCGCTATGCGGGAGCCTGTAGCTTAATGTTACTGCGAAGATAAGCGATTGACTGAGGTGATCGTCGGGTACGTCATAATACGAGGAATGCCTGATCCGAGGCAATTACGGATACGCATGTTGAGTTCTATAACATCGTGTGAAAAAGCAAATTGTATTAACAGGGACAACGCGAGGGCTCGGTCGCTCAATGGTTGAACACTTCATCCAAGAGGGGCATACGGTGTTGGGCTGCGCGCGATCGCCCCAAGGCATCGAAGCACTCCAGCGAGAATTTGGTGCGCCCCATCACTTTGCGGTTGTTGATATTGCCGACGATCAGCAGGTCGCATCCTGGGCACAGACGCTCTTATCAGACTATGACCCGCCCGATTTATTGATTAACAATGCCGGATTGGTGAATCAACTCGCCCCGCTTTGGAACGTCCCTAGCAACGAGTTTTCGCAGGTGATTGATGTCAATATCAAAGGCGTTGCCAACGTCATTCGCCATTTTCTCCCGGCCATGATTCAGCGGCAAACGGGCATTGTGGTCAATTTTAGTTCGGGCTGGGGGCGATCGACGTCTCCAGAGGTAGCTCCCTATTGCGCGACCAAGTGGGCGATCGAAGGACTCACGCAATCGCTTGCTCAAGAATTGCCCCCCGGTATGGCGGCGATCGCGCTCAACCCTGGCATTATTCACACCGACATGCTTGAAACCTGCTACGGAGAAGCAGCCGCATCCTACACACCCGTCAACGAATGGGGACGCAAAGCCGTGCCATTTCTGCTCAATCTCACCGCGCGTGACAACGGAATGCCCCTCACAGTTCCCATGTAAACCCTGTCAAGTGATTAGGATTTCGGATAGCCGGTCATAAAACCGTAAGAATTTAGTGATTTCTCCGTATTTTCCCTTGCCGATGTCTCGTCAGAACTCGCTACAATGATGAACAGTTCTACTGCGGCGTTGGTGACTACCAACAATGTTTTACGATCTATGCTTTTCGTACTCGGGAACCTAGCTGTTATGGTGGCAGTATACCGGGCATAGCACTCGGAAACTTAAAACCATAGCCAAGGTACCCACCTGGATCTCCAGGTCGAAAGCTGAGGTAAGACGGCGCTGCGGGGAACTCAACATTCTAAATCCCTTACCCTTACAGGTAGGGGATTTTTTATGGGAAGAGCATGCCAAATTTAGCCTTGCCGAATTCAAGGCATGATTAGCTCGCGAGACGTGAGTAGGGGCGTTTCGCAAAACGCCCCTACCGCAGCATTTATGTGTAGCCTCTGTTCGAAGAAGCGGTATGACATCATTTCTCTAGAATGCTACAGATGCAAAGGCTGGAATCCTCTCAAAATCGATATCTGTCAATCTAAAATCTAAAATCTAAAATCCAAAATTGGCATAACCCAGTATGAGCAAGATTCTCACTCTTAGCCTGATTATGAGTGTATGATATATTAAGCGTAGTCGTTATGAGTTCATCATAAGAATCCTATGGCAGGCACGATGGTCGAAAACCTTGTTATTATTGGCTCTGGTCCGGCTGGCTACACGGCGGCAATCTACGCAGCACGGGCCAATCTCAAGCCCTTTATGTTTGAAGGCTATGAGGCAGGAGGGCTGCCAGGTGGACAACTCATGACCACCACCGAGGTAGAAAATTTTCCGGGTTTCCCAGATGGAATCACGGGGCCTCAGCTGATGGATCGCATGAAAGCTCAGGCGCTTCGCTGGGGCACTGAAATGGTGACTGAAGATGTGACCTATGTTGATTTCAGTCAACGCCCATTTGTCATTCGCTCAGACGAGCGAGAAGTCCGGGCTCACAGCATTGTGCTTGCGACAGGTGCGACGGCAAAGCGTCTAGGATTGCCCTGCGAGAATGAATTTTGGAGCCGAGGAATTTCGGCATGTGCAATTTGTGATGGAGCGACGCCAATTTTCCGCAATGCTGAGTTAGCCGTTGTGGGCGGTGGTGATTCTGCCGCTGAGGAAGCCGTCTATTTGACGAAATACGGATCTCATGTGCACTTACTGGTGCGGAGAGATGCGTTGCGGGCGAGTAAGGCCATGCAAGATCGCGTTCTCCGGAACCCTAAAATCACCGTCCACTGGAATACGGAAGCCGTGGATGTGTTTGGTGATGATGACGGCATGAAAGGGGTCAAACTTGTCAATAACCAGACGGGTGCTGAGGGTGAATTGCACGTCCGGGGGTTGTTTTATGCTATCGGTCATACGCCTAATACGTGGTTATTTAAAGGGCAGCTTGATCTGGATGAGATCGGTTATGTGAAAACCAAACCTAACTCTGTTGAGACGAGTTTAGAAGGAGTGTATGCCGCGGGAGATGTGCAAGATCATGAATATCGGCAGGCCATTACAGCGGCTGGGACGGGCTGTATGGCTGCGATGCTGGCAGAGAGATGGCTATCTGTAAATAATTTAGCGCACGAATTTCATCAGTCTGAAGCATCTGAACGCACGGATGATGAGGGCAAGAAGGCAGAATATCAGCTTGCCGCTGAGTTTGATCCGGGTACGACTCGTCATGTTGGAGGCTATGCGTTGCGGAAGCTTTATCACGAGAGCGATCGCCTCATTGTGGTGAAATATGCCTCGCCAACGTGTGGGCCTTGCCACACCTTAAGGCCGATTCTGAGTAAAGTCATCGACGAATTTGAAGGAAAAGTTCACTACGTCGAAATTGACATTACGGAAGATCCAGACATTGCTGAATCGGCTGGTATTACAGGCACACCAACTGTTCAGTTTTTCAAAAATAAGGCGTTAGTCGGGCAGCTAAAAGGCATGAAACAAAAAAGCCAATTTCGCGAGATGGTCGAGAAAAATTTGAATGCTGTGCCAGCATAAGCATGATATGACATTAGCGTTCAGGCTAAGCGGTCATGGGATATGAGATGAGCTAGAGGCGATGGAGCAGTTGCACCTGTCGCCTATGGTGGTTTTACGATAGCAATGCGGAGCATTAAGTAGATTGTCAAAATAGTTAAGTAGTGGTTAGCAATCAGTGGTTAGTAATCAGCAATCACCAGTCAGCAGTCGAGTGGTCAGCAGTTAAAACCCACATTCCGCAGGTTGATGGATAGAAAAAGTATTTTATCGGATACCCTGAAACGCTTACTGTATAAGTATTTTACCATTTTTTCGATTTTCTATCCTGAATGGCTGAACATCACTCTGACACTAGAACGGAGCTTCAGACACACTCCCCCATAGCGCTGACTTTTCAGCCCAACTCGCCGACAGCGATCGCTGCTAGAAACCTGCATTATCGTTCACGAAATCAACCAGAGCTATACAGAATGCATCGAAACCACGATCATCCAAATTTAGCCCCTATCTTTGAAAGCCTTGTTCTACAAGGCTTTCAAAATCATTTATTTTCTTGAGGGAACCTGCGGAATGTCGGTTAAAAAATAACTGGCGTGCTGTTGTGTAGTTCTGATTCTGAATAACCTGGATATAAATTTTCCTAAATTTTCCTGGTATTCACTAAAAATTACGAACTTTAATTTTAGGAGCGTTGTTAGAATCAATTTAACTTTTTTCGAAATAATCAACTATCTAAGCAACCATATGAAGCGAGATGCGCTAGTAGTTGGCATTAACGCCTATGAGCGATTAGCCAAATTACACTCCCCTTCTGAAGATGCTGAAGCAATAGCTCAATGCTTGAACCAATATGGTGATTTTCGCGTTTGGCGAGTTCCTGAAGCTATTAAAGGAGAAAACATTGAGGTGAGCAGACACAAACAAGTAAGCTTGCCTCAACTAGAAAAGGCAATAGCACAACTTTTTAATCCGCCAGGAGAAAATTTCCCAGATACAGCACTGCTCTTTTTTTCTGGGCATGGTCTGCGTAAAGACGTAGGCGGTATTCGTGAAGGCTTTCTAGCTACTAGTGAAGTCAATCCGGAAGTAGGCATTTATGGGCTCTCGCTGGAATGGTTACGCAAACTACTCAGAGACAGCCCAGTAAGGCAACAAGTTGTTTGGTTAGACTGTTGCTACAGCGGAGAATTACTCCATTTTGATGACGCTGATCCAGGTGACAGAGGATCTGGTAAAGATAAATGTTTTGTTGCAGCATCGAGAGATTACGAAGCTGCTTACGAAGAAATTAACAGTAATCATGGAGTATTAACAAATATCTTGTTAGAAGCGCTGATGCCAGAAAGTCGTGCTGATGGGCAAGTTACAAACTTCACAATTATTGACTATATTGAAGGATCTCATTCTCTAAAAACAGCAACTCAGCGCCCTTTATTTTCTAACTCTGGGCAGAAAATCATTTTAACTGGACGTTTGGCGAATTCACCCCAAAATGCGTTAGCTGGAGTTTGTCCATACCAGGGTAAGCGCAAGAAAACCATCGAAAAATTGTGCTAGGTTGCGAGCCCTGCGGCAAGGACAGAGAGCATGTAATCAGGACTCATCGAAGCTCGCTTTGCCTTCTGCTTGAGACTTCGTTTCTTT
>JBNPEB010000038.1:0-143737 GCA_051117335.1 Elainellaceae cyanobacterium | reverse complement strand
TTCAACTGGATCTGGCAGCATAGTCGTTTGAAGACAACGGCGGCGCAACGAGCAGGGCTGACTAATCATCGCTGGAGTTGGCATGATATCCTTTCCTTTCCAACATTAATCTGACGCACTACCGACATTTGACGATTGCTAACATACAGCAGGCAACAGTGTTGATAGCAAGCCCGAATCCGATCTGACTTACTCATATCAGAGAAATCTTGATATGCGAAGAGCACTGCCGTTGTGCGAGTCTCACCAACCCGGAAATCAGGTGCTGGCAACTGATAAACTTCTGCGGCATCAATAACCTTATCGATACCGCTGCCCTTTTCTTCACAAATACCAAAGCGGCGCATTATATCAGCGAGTTGCTCGTTACGAGAACGGTACTCGTCAATAAATCGTTCAGCAGGGATAGGTGGAATGCCAGGGTTAGAGATTTCCACGCGGTCACTGTACATCTCAATCATGACAGAAGCCCCCGTCGCCAAAAAATCTTGATGCACTAAGGCATTGGCAATCAATTCTCGTAGGGCTTGCTTCGGGAACATCTTGGCTTCTTCTCGTACGACTTCTTCGATAAAGCGATTGCGGGGAGCCGCTCTGTGAACAAAATCCACCAAACCCTCAAATCCGACTGCATATCCCCGTTGACCAACAACCTCATCGCGGGTGTGAATCTTATTGATACCTTCGTAAATGACGACACGGGGAGCCTTACGTGCTAAGACGGGTGAAAATGCATCTAGCTTTCTGGCAAGGAGAATGGCGGCTAGGTTAGTAATGTTCCATCCGGCCTTAGTCCGCTGGATGAAGCCTTCACTTTGCAAACGTTCTAACACGGCATCACGGGTAGTAGGATAAGGTCTATCCAACAGTTCAAAGTAGGTCTGGGTGTCCAGTAGTGCAATAACATCATCAGAACTCACATCAGCGCGAGTTGCCTGAGAAAACCAGTCTTGCTGATCTTCTGCAAAGATTGCCTTCAGAACATCAGGGGTCATCGTAACTAAGTTATCTCCAGCCCTCATCAGATAAGTGCCTTCAAATGCCTGGGGCTGTCCTAGGGGACGAGAAGGTACTTTGAATACAAGTACTCGACCCTGTGGATGATTTAATTCAATCCCCTCTACTCTAAAGCCGAGTTTCTGAACGATGAGTGCTTTAACCTCGTTAAGTGCAGTAGCCGATGAAAACGCTTGTGACCCTACGACCTGACGAGGTGGTTTGTCAGTAACTCCTAAAATGAGATAACCTCCTTGTTCATTGGCCAAAGCCACACAGTATCGAAGCAAATCAGCCTTACTGAAATTCTGTTTGGCTTGCTTAAATTCAAGTTGCTCAGTTTCGGCAGGGGCATTGAGCCACTGTTCAAGGTGTTCTAGGGTTATCATGCTGCTACTGACTATTTAGCTACCTTTATTATCGGGTCATCGGTATCGATCGCCTCGATGCCCACCGCAAGCAAGTGCAATCCACCCATCCCGACATCACCATCACCGGAATGTATAACCTGCTCACCAAACTCCGCGCCGGGGAAGCGTTTACCGACAAAGACCGTGACTACAACAACCGCGCCCTCGTCTCCACCCTCAAACAAATCCACGACGAGCTAGACATTACCGTGCTAGAAGCCTATGGCTGGGAAGACTTGATTCCCCTCTTGTCCCCCTCGCCCTCCGGGAAAGGGGCCGGGGGTAAGGGCATCCAAGGCACCCTACCCGGCACCGACCCCCCGAAGAACCTGTCGTCGAACCCGTCGAGCAGCAAAAGTGGCCTGCCCAGCCCAAAGCCCAGCTCGCCACCATTCGCGACCTCCTCCGCACCACCCCTGGCGACTGGACGACCAAACAAATCGCCGCCCAGTTCAAAGGCCGCACCACCTAGAAAAAACTCCAAGACATCACCAACAACCTCGAACGTATGGAGTTTTTTGGTATGGTCATCCCCACCACCGACGACAACGGTATCACCTACTGGCACTACGCCGACTCAGCCAAAGCAGCTTAACCCCGACTACAAAAAGGAGTAACTATGGTCATCGATCCCTATGAGCCCGAACTCGCTAAACGCCAAAAAGCCTTCCAAATCGCTTACAAACAGCTCACAGAACGGATGAATCTCAATGCTAGTCTCGCCAACCAGAGTAAAGCAGCGGAGTTTATCGAAAACTTCAGTAAAACTGAAGAAGCCCTCCGCGACTACGAACAGACAGGTCGTGAACTCTCTGAGTGGCTCTCTCAAAAACGTCACCAATGAGCTGATTGTGGATTATGACAGCGAGAGCAAGGTAGTCGCGATATCATCCCCAAGCAGCGCAACAGCATCACCTACTGGTACGACGCCAGACTCTACGAAGACAGTGCAGTACTTTCCCATAGCACGGGGCGGACGACGGGGCAATAACCCCATTGCGATTTTGTTTCTGCTGGTCATTGGTCCTCTGGCTGCCGGTCTGCTGCGAATGGCTATCTCCCGCACCCGAGAATATGCTGCCGATGCCGGTGCTGCTGAAATTACAGGGAAGCCCCTGTCCCTAGCGAAAGCGCTGGAAACCCTAGAATCGATGGGGCAAAAGGTGCCGATTCACGGCAACCCGGCATTTGAACCGCTGTTTATCGTGAATCCTCTCTCAAAGGAAGGCTTGATGACTCTGTTCATGACCCATCCTTCCACGGAAGACCGAATCAAGCGCTTGAAAGAGCTTGCAGAGAATGCCGAGACGTCTGAGGCGGGAAACACGACGCTGAGCCCGAGCACGTAGACGTCAGCGGTGCAAGGGGTCTAGCCTGTTCATTTATAGCCTTGCTTCGAAGAATTGGTATCAGCTATGAATTCTAGGTTCTGGATGCAGAATCGCAAGCAGATTGCTTTCAATTTTTCCAAGTTCTTCAAGGCGGTTGCTCACCACATCTCGTTCAAAATACGTCGTCGAGAGTGTCCAGTAGATTCCATAATGGCGAGCTTCAGATGCCATGAGTCTACGATAAAACTGAGCAAGGTCAGGGTCTGGGCAGTGGGTGGCTAATAGCCCAAGCCGTTCATGGCTGCGGGCTTCAATCAATCCAGCGACGAGGAGGGAGTCGAGCATTCGATGCGGCTCAGAGCGACGAATTTGCGATCGCAACCCAGCTGCATAGGGAGGGGGCGCAAGCGGCGCAAGCGGAATGCCGCGCTGCTCGAGCCACTGGTTGACTTGTTCAAAATGGTCTAACTCTTCTTGGGCGATCGCCGTCAGCTTTCTCACAAGGGTAGAGCTTGAGGGATAGCGAAACATTAAATTGAGTGCCACACCTGCTGCTTTTCGTTCGCAATGAGAATGGTCGAGCAACAGCATATCGAGATGATTGATGGCTTGTTCTACCCAAGCGAGTGACGTTGGCTGCTGAAGAAACTTGATAGTGGGAAGTGTCGATTGAACCACGCTAGAACCGTCCAAGCAATGTGATGGGTGATTTGTAAAAATTTGCGTAAAAGAGGAAAGCGTCTCAGGAATTAATCAGAGGCGAGTTGTTTACCTTGGAAATAGACCCGGAAACTCAGCAACGCTCATCCTCAAATTATCCATGACATCCTTTGCTATCTGATTAGTCAGGAGATTATTATGCCCCCTCTTAGCAAGTCTAGCTTTACGTCTTCCAAAGAAACTCCACTTGCAATCAAGCAAGCTCGGCAGGATCTATCAGAGTTCGAGCAGTCCGATAGTCGGGGGGTTTGGCTGTATCTAGATAAACGCCGCATGATTGCCGATATGCGATCGCGCCTTGAGAATTCATTTAAAGTCGATCAAAAACAGCAACCCTATTGTGGGCCTGCCTCAATTTTGTTTGAGTTGATTCGCAAACGTCCTCAATATTATGTGCAAATTTGCCAAAGCTTGTTTGAAACAGGACGATTTCGAGCGCAGACGCGGTTCATTCAAGCCTCCACAAAGTTGCGCCGCGCGAGTATTGAAGATCTCAGTATGAGCCCCGTTGATTGGATGTTAATGGCAACGCTGCGCGAGTCAGAAAATCTTCTCTTTCCGGTCGACCCCGATGCCCCCGATCTGTTTCGCAACTTGGGTGGAATGACTAAATCTTGGGAAATGAAGGGCTGGACGCGGGAGATTTTAGGGTATTCGACGGTTGATTATCATCATGCCTATTTAGTCGGTGATTTGAGAGCCATTAGAGCTGCAAATGAGGCGATCGCCAATGGCGGTGTTGCATTTTTGCTGATCACTGCAAGCGGTCTGCTCAGAGACGCAGCACATCAAACCAAACGCCAAAGTAGAATCGCTCATCCCCTTGCCGTTCCCGATCATTGGATAACGCTGGTGGGCGATGCGACTATTCAACCCGGCATGTTTTGGAATCCGAATAGTGGACATGTCGGATTTGATGCCTATAGCTGGGCATCCTGTAAACGAATTGATATCAATAAAGGCATCTTTAGGAGATTTTTTTGGGGAGTCGTTACCGGTCAACCGTGACAGTGTACGTGTGTTCAGTTTTAGAACTATATAGCAATCCCAGATGGGTTGTGAGCGGTGGGGCGGGCGCCGCCCGCCCCACCGCTCACACACAATTCACAAGCGATTTAGGATCGCTATATGAAGCTTTTTGAAATATACCCACCCAAATCTCTAGGGTTATGGTTATCCTGTCGAGTGAGACACCCAAGAATTTTCGTTAACAATTGAATTGACCTCACGTTGGCTGTGCAAGGTTTAACATCATTCATGAGAAAGCTTCGCTTCGTTTTATTTTGTAGTCTTGGCATCGCACTATTCTTTGGCATTACGCTGATTCAACAGTCAGCTTCATCCATTACGCAGTCAACGATTAACCCGTTACGAGGTCAAGAGCCTCTATCTTCAGTTCTTCAAACACCTGCCAGCTCTGACCAGCGCCTCTCTTCGTCCACGCCACCCAGGACGTTATCGGGCGATCGCCCTGATTTGCCCCATTTCACTCCCGATGCCTTTCCGGATGCCTTGAGTCCCTCCAATGCTATCAAGGCATCAACGCCCCCCGACGTAGACTCTGAAGAAGCCTCTACCGTTCAGGCATCGGCTCCAAATACGCCCCTCAAGCCGTTTAGTGAAGTTGTTAGAGGGTTAGACTCGCTGCCCGGCTTGTTTACGATATATCACGATCGAAACACGGGAAAAACCTATTTAGAAATTCAGCCCAATCAGCTCGATCGCAATTTCCTCTTCGCATCGAGCTTGGAGTCTGGTATCGGAGAAATTGGGCTGTTTAGTGGGTGGCCTATTCGAGATTTCTTATTTCAGTTTCGGCGAGTCCAAAATTCCGTTCAATTCGTTATCCCCAATACGTATTTCCAGACTGCGTCAACTGATCCCCAGCGTCGCTCAGTTGAGCGCTCATTTAGTGATTCGGTGCTAGCAACCGTGCCCATTGAAAGCATTCATCCCGAACGAAACACGCTGCTTATTGATTTGAATGCCCTAATCTCAAGTGGCAATGACTTGCCCGGACTTTCTCAAGAATTTTCGTGGATACTAGGCTCTGCGTATACCGCCAATCGAGAAACGTCTTATATTCAATCGATAAAAGCCTTCCCTTTGAACTTAGAAATTGATTCAGTATATGGGTTTTCTGGAATTGGAGAGTCTCCGTTTCTATTAGAATCCGTTCCTGACTCTCGTAGTTTCAATCTCACCGTGCATTACAGCATTTCTCAACTGCCTCAAAATAATCACTATCGTCCTCGATTAGCAGATGAGCGGGTTGGGTATTTTGTCACAGCGTTTCAGAATCTGTCGGAATCTATTCAGCGAGAATCGTTTGTTCGATATATTCACCGATGGCACTTAGAGAAGCAAAATCCAGAGGCATCTCTCTCACCGCCTAAACAGCCAATCGTATTCTGGATCGAAAATGCCGTTCCTGAAGACTATCGAGACGCAATTCGAGACGGTATTCTGGCGTGGAATGCGGCGTTTGAGACTATTGGGTTCCAGAACGCGATTGAGGTTCGTCAAATGCCGGATGACGCGCCGTGGGACCCTGCCGATGTGCGATATAACACCATTCGGTGGTCTAATTCATTTCAATGGGGTGCAGCCATTGGTCCGTCGCGGATCAACCCACTCACCGGAGAAATTCTCGATGCTGATATTGTTGTAGATGCTAATATGTTGCGCTTCGTGCGAGAGCAGTATGACGTATTTTCTCAAGCCTCTCAAGCGGCGCAGACCGGCGACATGGCGGCTCAACTCAGACGAATGGCTCCTCTGCTCTGCCGTCAAAATGTTGGATTGCCCTATCAGCAGTGGATACAAATGCAGTCTGCACTAGAAGGGGGCGATCGCACCTCTCTGGATGTGCCCGATTTAGGGTCAATGGCGTTGCCGATGCTGCATAATCATCACTTGTGCTTTGGCATAGAGACTACGAATCAGGCTGCATTGGGGGCCTTATCCTTAACGCTAGTTGATCGAGTGTTGCCTAGCAGCGAAGAGATGCAAACCTATATCAACCAATATTTGCGCTATCTGATTGCCCATGAAGTGGGCCATACTCTTGGGCTGCGCCACAATTTTAGGGGAAGTACGTTACTGTCTCCTGATGAGCTTAACGATGCTGAGCTAACGGCGCGCAAAGGTTTGGTATCCTCCGTGATGGACTATGTGCCTCTGAATCTGGCACCAGAGGGAGTTGAGCAGGGTGAGTATTTCCCGACCCAGATAGGCCCCTACGATCACTGGGCAATCGAGTATGGCTATACGCCGATGGATGCAGTCAGCCCCCAGTCAGAACGACGCGATTTGCAGGCGATCGCCCAGCGCTCCCCCGAACCCGATCTAGCGTACGGCACCGACGAAGACAGCTTTGACCTGCTCGATCCAGAAACCAACGTATTTGATTTGAGCAGCGATATGCTGCGCTATGCTCAGTGGCAGATGGATAATGCTCTTGAAATTTGGGAGCGACTCGATCAGATTTATCCGTTGCCGGGCGAAGGCTACAGCGAACTGCGCGATCGCTTCAACGTCGTATTTAGTCATTACTTTAGTAATGCGCTAACGGCAACGCGATATATCGGCGGGCAGCGGTTTAATCGAAATCAGCGCGATGATCCGGGAGCCCGCCCTCCGTTTGAGTTAATTTCGCTAGATAAACAGCGTGAAGCGCTAGCGGTGCTGCAAAAATATGTGTTTGCAGACGATGCATTCAACTTTTCGCCCGACTTAATTAATCAATTGGCACCTTCCCGGTGGATGCATTGGGGCAGTTTTCCTGCAATCTTTCGCCTCGATTATCCGGTGTATGACAATATTCTATTCTTGCAGAGCATTGCTCTCAGTGATGTGTTGTCGTCGGAGCGGCTTGCCCGATTGCGAGATGCCGAATTCAAATCAGACACTCAGAATGTGATGTCACTGGCAGAACTCTTTGAAACATTACAAACCGGCATCTGGTCTGAAGTTCTCTCGTCAAATGAATCTAGTAATATTTCGACCCTGCGGCGTGGATTACAGCGTCAGCATGTCGCCATCTTAACGAATATGGTTCTCCGAGATTCTGATGCTCTAAGGAATTCGACCGATCTATTAAATTTTATCATCACGATTCAAACGCTCAATCCCCCCGACGATGCTCGTGTGATTGCACGATATCAGCTCCAGCAGCTTCAGGAGGCGATCGCCACTGCGCTGCGACGCCATCGGCGAGATATGGACATGGTGACACGAGCCCACCTAGAAGACGTGAGCGATCGCATTCAAAAGGTCTTAAGCGCTCCCGTTATATCAGGTTAGTCATTGTCAGGTTGAAAGACAGATGAAAGATCACGTAAACGCCCCTCATTTGTTAGTGAGGGGCGTTTTGAGCATAGAGCTGACCAGGTTGAAGCTGGATTAAGCAGATGCTTCAGCCATTACCGGATAAACGCTAATTTTCTTCCGGCTCTTACCCTTGCGTTCAAAAGTAACAACACCGTCGATTAACGAGAAGAGGGTATCATCACTGCCTCGACCCACATTAACGCCGGGATGAAACTTAGTACCACGCTGTCGAATTAATATATTGCCTGCTTTCACGACTTGACCGCCATAGCGCTTTACGCCTAGCCGTTGCGCATTTGAGTCGCGACCGTTGCGTGTACTTCCTGTTCCTTTCTTATGAGCCATCGCCTTACCTCGTGTCCTCTCGTATTTATTGTATGCGGTTTATGGGGTAGCCTGAGTCGTCTCGGGTTCTGAATCGCTGTTTTCAGCAACATCGTCGACGTCAGACTGAGGTGGTGCAGGCTGGGAGGATGCTTGATAGTCTTCAGCCACAGCCACGGGCGCACCGTTTAGGTGAATGGCATTAATCATCAATCGAGTCAGTTCTTGACGATGCCCACGCTTCTTTCTCGTCTTCTTCTTAGGACGCATTTTATAAACAATTATCTTGCGCCCTCGCAGGTGACGAAGAACGGTTGCCTCGATAGACGCACCTTCGACTAACGGCTGACCCACATGAAAATCGCCATCGTGCTCGATATACAACACTCGATCAATCGTAACCAACTCGTCTTCATCAACGGGCAGCCGATTGATATCGTAAAAATAGCCCGGCTCAACACGAAGCTGCTTTCCACCGGCTTCAATAATTGCGTATGTCATGACCTAACTCCAATCTCGCCGTACAGGTAGCTAGCCTCAGTACTAAAATTACTAGCGTTCGAAGACACGTAACCTGATCCGAGCGAATAAACACAAGTCTATAATTATCTCGAACTCGTCTCCATTATGTCAAGTTATGGGTGCAGCGCTTAGTATGAGCTAGCATCGAACGCTAAACGACAAAACTGGTGGTTTCTCCTTGAGACGCTTGCCAACTTCGCGCATCAAAATATAAGTCTTCCAGTGAAATACCATACAAGGCGTCTTTAAGTTTTTCGTGGAGGCGATTCCACAAGGTATGAGTGACCCAATCTCCTGCCTGTTCGATGTCAGGAGCAAAATGAGGCATGGGTTCAATCGTTTCGCCGACTGCCTCTAAGATTTGCCCAATCGAGATTTGGTTGGGCGATCGCCCAAGTCGATATCCTCCCTGAGATCCTCGAACCGATTCAATCAATCCAGCGCGGCGTAACTCAATGAGCAGTTTTTCTAAGTAGGGAGCTGGTAAATCTTGGCGTTGGGCGATTGTTCGCACCGAAACGGGGCCATAACCAGGTTGCAAGCTTAAATCTAGCAATGCTTTAACGCTGTAGTGTCCACGGGTAGTAAGCTTCATGATCGTCCCAAGGTACGAAACTTGAAATCTTCGCGATTCATCATTCAAACACAGCCACAAATGATGTCTCAGCTGATATGAACGCTTTCACGATTCTATAGAGAAGACACCCGATAGTCATTAGCTGATCAGATCGGTTGAGCCATGATTATGGGATAGATTGAAAGACAATTCCTGCAATCAAACAGCGTACATTTAATGAATCCAGCACCATTTTGATTTGTATTTTGTCACTGATTAGTCTTGGTGGACGTAAATATCAACGTCAATAGTCAAGGAATCATATAAACGAATGTTTGCAATACTCAACTCGATGCTTAGATGTTACCGATATGGTTTCTGTTTCTGCCAAGCAGAATTAGTTGGACTACTCTAGCATCTGTTATTCCCTGTTTATTCCGATCAGCTTGTTCATTAACACCCTTGTGGTGCAATAAGATATGTCCGAATTGACAGATTCTAGATATTTATCATGTTTTACGAAAACTGATCAATTTAGATACGAACTTAATATAAATAGAATGGAAACAAAGAGCCTTTGCAGTGTAGTATAGTTCCAAATGCAGATATATAGCTAAACGTTTAGCAGTTTAGCTATTGCCAGTCAGGGCAAATTGTTCTAAGGTTCTTGTCGATTAATTTAGACTGAAGTTAATGAGTAGAAAAAAGAAGATTGAACCTTTAATGGGTGAGGAGCTCCTTACTAAAGTAAAGGAGTTGGGTGATCTAACAAAGGAAGAAAAGGCAAAAGCGTGCGGCTACTACACCGTTACAAAAAATGGTGTAGAGCGGGTTAATATGATGAAGTTCCTGAATGCTCTGATTGATGCAGAAGGTATTCAGCTAGATGGGAAGCAGAGTTCGAATGGTCGAGGGGGGCGTAGCGCCAGCTATCGTATCAGTGTTCAGTCTAACGGAAATCTTCTCATTGGATCTGCTTACACTAAGCAGATGGATTTGAAGCCGGGGGATGAGTTTGAAATTTCGTTAGGTCGTAAACATATTCGCCTCAAGCAAATTGACATTGAGGACGTTGAGGAAGATTACGATTAGCGTATGACAGTCGATAGTCTGAATGGATAGCTATTGATCGTCGATCAATAGCTATTTTTATTGCATGGGTTTGTATCTGCTGAAACATTCCGGGCAGCTGTGGCGTTCGTGCTTGATAGGATCAAGTTGCGGTGTGCCCAAATTGGTCTAGATACTGGTTCAAATCTTCGATGATACGAGTCAGTTCTGCTTCGGTGGTGAGCCGAATTCGATCGTCTCGTAGCGTGATCAAAACTTTGGCCGCAAATGGAGAGGGCCAGATATTTGGGTTGCAAAACACTTCCAAAAATATATCGCCTGTGTATTGAAACTCCATCGGCGGCTGCGGCTTGGGACGATTTCCTCCGCTTACGCCTCCGGGATTTGCTGCAACTTTAAGGCTTTCCATTAATGAGGCGATCGCCCGTTTAAATTCTTGAGCTGCCTGGGGTGTAAAACTGAATGATACAGAACCCTCAATAAGATTTAGACGAAGTTGACCTGAAGACATGACCCTTTAAATCCACAAACTTGTTTTCAACTAAATAGGAAGATCGTACGAGATATTTTTTAATCTTTAATGACAATCACATACAACAACTTCAAAGCGGCATACATCATGACCCAAACTATTGCGCAGCTATACGATTTGATAATTGAGATTAGCGTCAACAAAAAACCATTTTATTGAAACCCTGTAACCGCCGTCAAATCTGCATTTCAGCCATTAATTTCACAGTTAATCCTATACTGAAGGCATAACGTGTTCAGTATAGGGTCGGGAATGATTCTGTGGTTACTAACTATCGATCTGAAGTTCGTAGAGTCTTGATTCTAACCTTGTTATTGAATCTTTTTGTAATGATTCTCAAGACAATTGTTGGAGTCTGGACAGGGTCGCTGAGCCTGCTCGCAGATGCTCTACATAGCGTAACAGATAGCGCCAACAATATATTAGGGCTTGTCACCAGCCAATTTTCTTCGCCGGAACCTGACCGAGAACATCCCTATGGGCACCAAAAATTTGAAGCATTAGGAGCCTTAGGCATTGCGGCTTTTTTGGGCATCGCCTGCTTTGAGATTCTGAAAAGCGCGCTTGAGCGGCTTGTGAGCGGCGGAAAATTAGTTGAGGTATCTGTCACAGAACTTTGGTTTCTTCTAGTCGTGCTTGGGGTCAATATTTTTGTCGCATTTTACGAGAGGCGTATCGGGCGACGGATTAAAAGTCATATCTTAATCGCAGATGCTCACCACACAATGAGCGATATTTGGGTGACGATTAGTGTGATCGCGGGTTTGTTAGGGGTATGGATATGGAATTATCAGTGGCTTGATATGATCCTGGCATTTCCGGTTGCGCTATTGGTGTTCTGGAGTGGATGGACAGTCTTAAAGGACAATTTGCCTTGGCTGGTTGATGAAATGGCGATCGCCCCTGAAGCAATTCACAACGTCGTCATAGACGTACCGGGCGTGATTAATTGTCACGATATTGCATCGCGAGGCGTTGTCGGACGACAAAGCTTTATCGAAATGCACCTCATCGTGGATGCAAAAGACGTAGAAACTGCCCATCGCATTACGGAGGCAGTCGAGCATCGCCTCGAAGAAAGATATAGCCCTGTTCGAATTAATATTCATGTCGAACCCCCCCGCTATCAGTCTCCCCAAATCACCTATGATCCTGAAGCGCTCGATGGTTCGCCTCCTGGATGAAGACATGATCGTTTAACTCCTCCACATTCACGGGCCATCCCAATTGCGTCGGTTGCTCATAGATTTTCTTTAAGGTATTGACATCTCTCGCTGAAATCCCATCCGGTCGTCGCACTTGTGAAAAATACATCGCATCGGTTTCAACCGGGCTATGCCCCCAAATTCCCAGGGCATGTCCCAACTCATGACGAGCAGACGCCTGAATGTAGTGAGCCGTCTGATTAGGACTTAGAAAAATATCAAATCGGTGCGTCAAACGGGGTTCAGAATTTGGAGAATCAGTCAGACGGAACTCATAGCGCGTTTCAGCCGAGCGAATTCGATAGTTGCCGTTTAGCAAGTCGTCTCGTGAAATCCCCAATTCCTGGATAGATCGAGTTCTCCTCCAAACAGCAATATCTGCGTCATCAGGCGAGGACACTTGAACCAACGGCACATATACAGTCCATTCGTTTAGAGCGGCAACCACTGCTTCTGTCCAAACCAAGGGTTCATTGGGTTCATTGAGTCGTGAGTGCGACTCTTGATGCGAGTCGAGATAGACATTCACTGGAAATTCAGACCAAACCAAATATCCAAATCGGGTAGGCTCTATCGCTGAAAAATAATCCCCAGAATTTTCAGAATCTCGCCATTCAGCCAATGCCCCAGGTAATGGAAGATGGGGACGCGCAGATGGCAGTATTGTCTCTAACGGATGAGGAGGCGCCTGAGTATCTGGAAATGCGAGTGATAATTCTGCTGGAATCCATAGACTCACCAATCCGAAACCAATCAAAGAAAGTATTATCGTGTTCCGGAATCGTCTCAATCTAATCCAGCGTCGCATGATGTCGATGGCAGTACGTGAAAATCACCCTAAATCACTAAAGGCAGAGTAGGTTTACTCTGCTTCTAAGCCTCTAGCCATTTGCCTTACGATAAATCCTGGTCTAAACAAGCCATTTTGCGCTTAACACTACAGTTAATCCCATGAAAAGAACCGACAGCGTCCAGGTTAACCGATTGAGCGTTGTCTCAGCGCTTTTGGTGCTCGTAAACAACTGTGCCTGCCCCCCAAGCCCACCTAATCCATCTCCTTTCGGGCTGTGCAATAAAACCAGAATGATCAACCCCAGTGCAGACCCCGCCCAAAGGATTCGGATTACGTTTACCAATGTCATAGCGACAAACCTAATAATCTCGACAATGCTTACATCATCATTCTAATGGAATGAATCTCCTGTTTCGCTAATCTCTGAAATAACCTTGCATTTCTCCAAGGAAGCCTTATTCTCGGTGGCATCCTCATCGTCTTGGGAAAGTCGTTTTGGTAAAGACCTATAGAGAAACGCGAACAGGAGTTCGATTGAAACGGACATCAAAATCTACCGGCTGTAGCATCGATCGCCCGTTCATTTCAGTGGGTTGGGGAAGCTGTAGAATTTCGAGGATCGTTGGAGCAATATCGGCAAGACGCCCATCAGAACGCAAGTTTACCTCAGTTCCATGACCTGGAATTTTTCGCCCTTCACCCTCAACCAGAATGAATGGAACAGGATTGGTCGTATGAGCAGTCCAGGGATTGCCATTCTCATCCCTCATGCATTCAGCATTGCCGTGATCCGCAATAACGATTGTGGTACCTCCAGCGCTGACAATGCTGTTTAGCAGCTTTCCGAGGCAGCGGTCGACCGTTTCAACCGCTTGGACAGACGCGTCAATGTTGCCCGTATGACCAACCATATCCGGGTTTGCATAGTTGATCACGATGAGGGAATAGATGCGCTTTTCAACGGCAGCGATCGCCACATCGGTCACCTGATCGGCAGACATTGCAGGGGCGCGATCGTAGGTTGCGACCATCGGGCTCTGGACAAGTTCCCGATCTTCTCCTTCGAACGGCTCTTCCATGCCACCGTTCAAGAAGTAAGTGACGTGGGCATACTTTTCGGTCTCAGCCGTGCGAAACTGGCGCAATCCGTGCTCGGCAACCACTTGCCCCAAAATGTTATCTAAATTCTGAGGCTCAAATGCGACATGAACTGGAAAACTAGAATCGTACTGAGTAAACGTGACAAAAGATAGTGGATCAATGTATTGGCCGCGTTCAAATCCGTCAAAATCAGGATCAATGAATGCCTGGGTAAGTTGGCGAGCCCGGTCGGGTCGGAAGTTAAAGAAAATCACCCCGTCTCCCGGCTCAACCGCACCGGATGCAATTCGAATAGGCTCGACGAATTCATCCGTAATCTCGTTGTCGTAAGACGCTTTTAGCACTTCGACTGCTGAGCGCCCCTCTCCAGGGCTGTCCTGCGTCATGATCTGATATGCGCGCCGAGTTCTATCCCATCTGCGATCGCGATCCATCGCGTAATAGCGACCACTGAGAGTAGCAATACGCCCGACTCCAATCTGAGCAATATAATCCTGAATCTTCTGAATGGATACCAGACCGTCTGTGGGTTTAGTGTCTCGGCCATCGGTGATGGCGTGAATGCAGACATCCGAAATATGCTGAGCTTTGGCAACATTCAGTAAGCCAAATAAGTGACTTAAATGGGAGTGAACTCCTCCCTCAGAACAGAGCCCGACAACATGCAGCTTCCCGTTGCGACTGCGCACCTCTTCACAAATCTGAACCAGTGCTGGATTGCTCGACAGCGTACCGTCTTCAACGGCATCCGAAATTCGAACAAGCTCCTGCGGAACAACTCTTCCAGCGCCGATGTTGAGATGCCCAACCTCTGAGTTTCCCATTTGTCCCTCGGGTAACCCGACATCTTTGCCCGATGTACGAATTAATGTTCTGGGATAGGCAGCCCAAAGGCTATCCATAACTGGAGTGCTAGCGGCAACAATTGAGTTACCGCTGGTCTCTTCGCGGTATCCCCAACCATCTAATATAACCAGCACTACTGGAGAAACCAGTTCTTGTGCCATGTAGGTAGCCCTTTTACCAAATATTTTTCAGCAATAATATCATTCGAGCGACTGAATCTAAATGACTCAATCACTGGAGTCTATCATCTTGCAGGTACTCCAAAACTGCGCAGATGCTCCTGGGAATCTTAACTAATTTTTCTTAAGGGCGGGTTATTAGATAAGGCATTCATGATTGGGCGATCGCTTGATATAGATTTCAAGAGGTTCCTCAATACACGATGCAGATCCCTCATTCCCCCGAAAAATATCTGCTGTAGAAACCCTGTAACGGCGCACTTAACTTTTTTTGGCTTTTGCCTTTTGCCGTTGTTTTTCTCGCTTCGCCTCAGCCTTAGCAGCTTTTTGACTTGCGATCGCCTCCAGTTTAGCTTTCTCTTCCTCTTCTGCAAGCTTATCGAGGTAATAATGGTAATCTCCTCGATATAGCCGCAATTCACCATCTCGAATTTCGACAATTTTGTTTGCCACCTTTGAAATGAAATAGCGATCGTGGGACACAACGATGACCGTTCCCTCATAATGCTGAATCGCTTCCTCCAGCATTTCTTTAGCAGGAATATCAAGATGGTTGGTAGGCTCGTCGAGGACTAACAGATTGGCAGGACGCAGCAGCATCTTGGCAAGGGCTAAGCGTGCCTTTTCTCCCCCGCTTAACGACGCCACTGTCTTAAACACGGTATCGCTACTAAAAAGGAAACGCCCCAGTAAGGTGCGGACTTCCTCATTTTTCCAGTCTGGAACCTCGTTGTGGATGGTCTCTAACACCGTTTTGTTAAGTTCGAGCGCCTCAGCCTGATTTTGCTCAAAATAGCCTGGCACAATGTTATGATCCCCTAACTTGATGGTGCCGTCCGTTGGCGTTTCAATTCCCATCATCAAACGAAGTAGAGTTGATTTGCCTGTCCCATTTGCTCCTAAGAAAGCAACGCGATCGCCTCTCTCAATGAGCAAATTTGCCCCTAAAAACAACACCTGATCCCCATAGGTGTGAACTAAGTCTTGAATGTTGACGACTTCTCGGCCACTCCTCGGCACGGTCGGGAATCGAAACCGGAGCGTTTTCAAGCCTGCTGTTGGCGCATCGATGCGTTCAACCTTTTCAAGCTGCTTCTCTCGGCTTTTTGCTTGAGTGCTTCGGGTCGCGCTAGCCCGGAATCGATCGACAAATGCCTGTTGCTTTTCTAATTCTTTTTGTTGACGCTCATACGCACTCATCTGAGCGAGTTGGTTTTCTTCTTTTTGCTCAAGGTAGGCCGTGTAGTTCCCCAAATAGGTGGTCGAAACGCCTCGTTCTGTCTCGACAATTTGAGTACAAAGCCGATCGAGAAATTCTCGGTCATGGGAGACAATTACCATTGGAGTTGTCAACCCCTTTAAATATTTCTCAAGCCACTCAATGGTTTCTAGGTCGATGTGGTTAGTTGGCTCATCAAGAAGCAAGAGATCCGGCTCTTGGAGTAAAATTTTGCCCAAGCTCATCCGCATTTGCCAACCGCCGCTAAAGGCGCTGACTAGGCGATCGCCATCTTCTGGGTCAAATCCCATCTCCGGAAGAATTTTTTCAATCCGAGCCTCCAGAGTATAGCCGTCTAACGCTTCAAATTGACGTTGCAGGCGATCTAGCTCGTGAATCAGGTCGTCGAGTTCTGACATGTCAGCCGCTTCCATTCGGCGCTGAACGTGTGCCAAAGCCTGCTGTGCTTGATTGGCTTCTGAAAAAACGGTCCAAAATTCTTCCCGCACTGTCCGACCGGGATCGACTTCAAATTCTTGAGTCAGATACGCGATATGGAGATTAGATGGGCGAATCACCTCGCCCGATGTTGGTTCTACCTCCCCAGCAATAATCTTGAGCTGAGTTGACTTTCCTGCACCATTAACGCCAACTAACCCAATGCGATCGCCAGACTTAACCTCCCAGTTAACATTTTTGAGAACCTCTCCGGTTGGATAAATCTTGCTGATATGTTCCAGTCGTATCATAGACATTCTCCGGCATGGTGGACAGAACAGCAATCTAAGACAAAAAGCGTAAAAATGAAGCCATCAAAATAGACCAACTTTCAACCAAAGTTGGCATCCATTTAACCTTAACAAATTTTTAATTATGTCAGGCATGCAACGAACACAAAAGCAAATTGATTTTATGCTCAACCCCAGAGGATTCCAGAAAAGCTGCTTTGAATTAGCTGTCTAGCGTTCGATTGTCAGGATTTTCGCCAAATAACGATTGAACAAATTCATAGAGCTGGGGTTCAGGTCGGTCTTCGATCTGTAGATTCTTAAGCTCAACCAAGCCATGGGCTAGCGTTTGTGCTTGGTTTTTATAGGTATTGTGGGCGGCTAATAAATCGGTGAAGACTTCATACTCAATTTGCAATTTACTTGCATCGTCAGCCAGGGGCGACACGTAGCCGACTTCATCCACATTGTATTTGAGTAGAAAAATCAGAGCATTACTGAGCTGCTGAAGCTGTTTTTGGAGCGATCGCACGTCAAACCCTAGCCGATCAAACCCAACGTGTCCTTCAATTCGAAGTTCTACAATTGGAGCCTGATCTGGATTGACAGGATCAGTTTGAATCGCTTGCTCAACCAAGGCGATCGCCTGCTGCTCAACCTCCTCCGGACTCTCGTGCCCTCTCAAATCCAACCTCAGTTGAATGATCTCTCGCTGTTGATAGTCTCGCTCAAGTGACGCGTGAATACCCTGCTCGTCAATATTGACTAGATAGGCTCCCCGTAGATACCGGCCTTCTTCAATGCTGTTGGCTTCTAGCGACCCTGGATTGAAAATCCAGTTGTCAATTTCGTAGTTTTTATGGATATGCCCAAGCGCCAAATAGTCGACTCCAGCTTGCTTTAGGGGCAACATCTCGGTATAGCGAAGTGCTCCAGCATATCGAGCAATCTGCCCTTCTAAGCCATGGTGAAATAAGAGGATGGTAGGCCCTAGACTAGGAGGCATCGCCTGGATTGCATCGACAATTTGCTCAATTGCTCTAGGTGCTGCAGCTCCATACCAGCATGAGCCCAAAATGCGCACACCACATTTTAAGTCGATGTAACCACCTCGCTTGCTCTCCTCGTTCCAGGGTGCATAGAATTGCTCACCCGCGGATATATCTCCAGGCTCAAGCAACATCAAGAGCCCCCAGTCTGCGAGATAGCGAAGCCAACTCGTCCGCGTTCCGTAGGGGCGATTGTCGTGATTTCCCTCAATGGCAATGGCGGGAATATTAGCATCCTGCAACAGTTGCAAGCAAATTTGAGCCTGATTTAGCGTTGCAGGTTGAATCGTTCGATGCTCAAATAAATCGCCCGCTATCAAAACAAAATCAACGGGATCAGCAACGGCATATTTTTCGAGCACATCATAAAATGCCTCGAAAAAATCTCGTGTCCGTTCCTTGCTGTCGTATCGATCGAATCCGAGATGGATATCGGCAAGGTGTAAGAAGCGAGGCATGTCTCAATTAAATCCTTAGATAGATACAGGAATATTTGAAGACGCAGCAAGCTCTTCTAGTCGTTCTTGCTGATCTTGAGAGATGCAAGCTTGAATCATCGACTCCAAATCGCCTTCTAATGCAGGCGACAGAGTGAAATTTTGCCCCAATCGGTGATCGGTCACGCGATTGTCTTTGTAATTGTAGGTGCGGATCTTTTCAGAGCGAGACCCGGTTCCAACTTGCGATCGCCGCATAGACGTCACTTCTTCCTGCTGCTCTCTAAGCTTCATCTCATAGAGCTTAGCCCGCAAGATCTGCATCGCGCGTTCACGGTTTTGAAGCTGGGAGCGCTCCTCAGTACAAAAAATTCGAATCCCCGTTGGCTTGTGAAATAAATCAACGGCTGTTTCAACTTTATTGACATTCTGACCACCCGCACCGCCAGAACGAGCCGTTGAAATCTCAAGATCCTTCTGATCAATGTCAATTTCGACATCATTCACTTCGGGCATCACAGCAACCGTCGCCGTTGACGTATGAACTCGTCCACCTGCCTCGGTAACTGGGACTCGCTGAACCCGATGGACACCCGCCTCAAACTTAAGTTCGCTATATACCTGATCGCCCTGAATCTCTAAAATTGCTTCTTTAAAGCCTCCCATATCAGCCGGGGACTCGCTTATCAGCTTTACTCGCCAACCTTGACTCTCGGCGTATCGAGAATACATTCGAACTAAATCTCCAGCCCAAATGCTAGCTTCATCCCCACCAGCCCCCGCTCGAATTTCTAACATGATGTTTTTGTCATCATTCGGATCGCGGGGGAGCAACAAGATCTTAAGCCGCTGTTCTAGATGCTGAAGCTCCTCTTCCAAACCCTCAACTTCTAGCGCTGCCATTTCCCTAAGTTCGACATCGCTTCCCGATTCCTTCAAGACCTGCTTTGCGCCTTTTACTTCATCTTGCTTGGCTTTCCACGTCTCAAAGGTGGTTACCGTTTCTTCGAGTGAAGATCGAAGTTTCGCCAGACGCTGAAATTCGCCCGGATCAGATGCAATGTCTGGATCAGCCAATCGCCGAGTCAACTCATGGAAGGTTTGCTCAACAGACCTTAATTTATCGAGGAGATAAGATTCTGCCATGGTTAACTCTGGTTAAAAGGTTGCGCGACATCCATCAAATTTTTGGAGTACTGATCTATCTCTCACACAGTCTCGCTCTTTAGGTGAATAGAGTGACGAGAACCAAGGAGAAAATCGACAAGCATATACGTCTATGAGCAGGAACAGATAAGTCTATTTTTTGTCTGCTGAGTCCTGATTCTCAGAGTCAAACATCCCATACTTCCGTAAGAAGCGTTCTACTCGCCCTTCGGTATCGATAATCTTTTGAGTGCCAGTATAGAAGGGATGATTACCCGACCAAACATCGACATGCAATTCTGGCTTGGTCGAACCTACCGTTGTAACCAATTCACCGTTGCAATATACTTTGGCATCTGGATACCATTCTGGATGAATTCCGGGCTTAGCCATGGTTTAGTCGCTCCTTCGATTACTATCTAGTCTTGCGAACCAGGTTTAACTCGCCTTGAAAACCAGGTTCAACATTATTTATTCTAACGTTTAGTAAGAATTGGCAATTGTTTAGAGTCTGTCTTGGTCAGTCTCTAAAATCAGCGCACCGATTAATGGTTTTTACCATGGCCCCTATCAAAGACCATTTACCCATTTACGTTAGCGCTTAGAATATTGAGGTGCTTTACGGGCCTTGTGCAATCCATACTTTTTCCGTTCTTTACAGCGAGGATCTCGCGTCAAATATCCTTCAACCTTCAACGGCTTGCGATTCTCAGGATCAAGTTGGCAGAGAGCACGAGCAACTCCCAATCGAATGGATTCAGCTTGCCCCGTGAGACCTCCACCCCTCACATTGACCAAAACGTCGTATTCGCCTTCCAGCCCTAGGGTTTCAAGGGGGGCTTTGGCAGCCATTAGGTAGCCAGGATTAAATTGCAGATATAAGTCTCCAGATTTACCGTTAATGGATAATTGTCCATTGCCAGGAACTAGGCGAACACGGGCCACAGATGACTTACGTCGTCCTGTTCCCCAATACATTACACGGGTTGTTTTATCAGTCGCTTGCATTAGCGTTGTCCTCCAGGAATGGTATTAATGTTCAACATTTCAGGCTGTTGGGCTTGATGAGGATGGTCAGGTCCAGAATAAACCTTCAATTTAGTAAATAATTTGCGTCCAAGACTATTTTTAGGAAGCATCCCTTTCACCGCTTGCTCAATGATTCGTTCAGGGACTCGGTTCTGAAGCTGTAGAAACGTTTCAGTTTTCATTCCGCCTGGACGACCAGAATGTCGACGATATAACTTTTGAGTGCGTTTTCTCCCAGTAATATCGACCTTCTCAGCATTGACAACCACAACAAAGTCTCCGGTATCCATATGCGGAGAATAGATTGGCTTATTTTTGCCGCGCAAGATATTTGCGATTTCGGTAGAAAGTCGCCCCAATCGCTGCCCGGCAGCATCTACAACGTACCATTTACGGTCTAGGGTGTCGTGACTTGGAACATATGTTTTGTTCATAATCATTTGTATCCGCTTATATCAACGTCATCGATTCAACAAGAAAACTAGATTTAGATCGGGTCGCTAGCAAATAGACTGTCGTCTATTTGGTGAAGCTATTGCTGGAACTATCCGGTCAGAGCAGGTGTAATCTCTGCAGATTCAACTCTACTCAGAAGAAATGTAGGCTGAGTATCAAACCAGACCTCGGAGGGAAAGGGGCAATCTGGATAACCAATGCGCAGCAGGCATAGACCATACGGAGGGGCTGCATATTTAACGAGATCCCGGCGCTGATCCTGCCAAATTTTTGTAAAATCAGCGGGCGATCGCCCGCCTCGTCCCACCTCAACCAGCATTCCGATCAAAAGACGCATCATTCCATACAAAAAACCATTTGCTTGAACTTCTATACGAATGAAAGAACCTTCGCGCACGCAAATTACCGACTGTATATCTACCCAAGAATGAATACGATCGGATCCTGCTCGGCGGAAAGCAGCCAAATGGTGATAACCCAGCATAGGATTGAGCGCCTCCCGCATTAGCGAATCATCTAAGGGCGCATGATAGTAATGCCAAGTAAAGGGAGAGACAAAAAGATTAGGCACAGGATCCGTATAAAGGGTATAGCGATATCGGCGCCACACAGCTGAGAATCGCGCATGCCAATCGGGTTCAACCGCTGCTGAAGCACGAATTAAAATTCCTCGAGGCAGACGATGATTCAGAATATCAGCCCAGCGATGTGTCGGAATAGTCGCAGGAGCATCAAAATGAGCAACTTGCGCAGCTGCATGAACTCCAGCATCAGTCCGCCCTGCTCCGTAAATAGAGACAGGTCGCCCGACTACCGATCGTAAAACTTTCTCGATCTCTTCTTGAACAGTTTGATGATGAGGCTGTCGTTGCCAACCATGAAAATAATCACCCAGGTATTGAATAACCAGGGCAACTCTCTGGGTCTTCTCAGATGCTAACCGTACTTGGCTAGAACCCCTAAGACTGGCTGGTTTAGACAAACGCTCAGGCATTTCAGAGCAACAAACCTCAAGTCAATTCTACAATCGCCATCTCAGCATTATCGCCTCGGCGTTTGACAGTTCGTAAAATCCTCGTGTAACCACCCGCACGATTTCCGTATCTTTCATTAACACCCTCAAAGAGAGCATGAACGAGCTGCTTATCGTACATATAGCCCATTGCTTGACGCCGAGCAGCTAATGAACCGTCTTTAGCAAGAGAAACCATTTTCTCTGCTTCAGTACGAACCGCTTTGGCTCTAGCCTTAGTGGTTGTGATTCGCCCGTGGCGAATTAATTCTGTCGTCAACGCTCTGAGCAAAGCACGGCGCTGGTCAGCAGGTTTACCAAGTTGATGAACACGACAACGATGACGCATGACTAACAATCAACACTCAATAAATGGACAAAAAACAAAGCAGCTTATCCCAAAATAGGGGCAGGGAGCATAAGCATTTCTAAACTGCAGATCTCTTTTCTAGTTTGCCTTAGCAGACTTTTCATGGGGTAATGTAATCCCCAAGCGAGACTGAAGCGCTTCGATGACTTCCTCTGCTGACTTGGCACCAAAATTCTTGATTTCCAACAAGTCTTCTTGGGTGTAATCTAACAAATCGGCAACGGAATTAATCTGAGCTCGCTTCAAGCAATTATAAGCCCTGACAGAGAGTTGGAGCTCTTCAATTGGAATCTGGCTCTCAGGATTTTCATCAGGAATATCGCCATCATCAATCGGGGCAAACGTAATATCTTTAAGCGGATTAAACAAGTCAACCAGAATATTCGCAGCCTGACTCAAAGCCTCTTGCGGCGTCAAGCTACCATTAGTCCAAATATCCATAATTAACCGATCTTTCTCCAAAGACCCTCCAACGCGAGCGTCTTCGACGGTGTAATTCACCTTCCTAATCGGCATAAACACTGCATCAATTTGAAGGAAATCTAGTGCCGCTGTTTCGTCTCGCCCTCGTTCGACCGCACGATATCCAACTCCTGTTTCAATACGAAACTCCATTTCCAACGTCGAACCTGGCGAAACTGTCGCAACATAATGCGAAGGATTGATGATTTCCACTTCTGCAGGCAGATCGAAGTGTTCAGCAGTTACGGTTGCATCTCCTTGAACCAACAATCGACCAATTTGAGGTTGAGATGAATAGGTCTTCAAAACAATCTCTTTCATGTTTAGAAGAATATCTAGCACATCTTCTCTAACGCCAGGAACAGTTGTAAATTCATGAGTGACACCTGCAATGCGAACAGCAGTAACCGCAGCACCTTGCAAATTAGACAGCAATACTCGCCTTAGCGCATTCCCAACCGTTATTCCCTGACCACGCTCAAGAGGCTCTAAAACGAATCTGCTATATAAACTCTGATCATCACCTGTATCGGACTCGATGCATTCGACTTGAAACTGTGCCATTGACCAACCTCCCTCTTCCTTGAAGGCAGACATACCTAAAGTATCTCTGCACAAAATCTGTTCATAAAAGCCAAATTGAGGCAGCAATTTCAACAGCAACCTCAACTACCTGAAATACAGCTACGAAACCCCAAACCACCGACTGCCAATATTAAACTCTATTAAACTCGCCTACGTTTAGGGGGACGGCAGCCATTGTGAGGAATAGGAGTGACATCTCGAATCAGCGTGATTTCCAGGCCCGCACCTTGCAGAGCACGAATCGCTGTTTCCCTACCTGCTCCAGGACCGCTGACCATCACTTCTACTTGCCTCATGCCCTGATCGGCCGCACGACGAGCCGCACCTTCTGCCGCAGTCTGAGCAGCGAAGGGGGTTCCTTTCTTGGCGCCTTTAAAGCCACTTGAACCCGATGAAGCCCAAGAGATAGCTTCACCGTTCATATCGGTAATCGTGACAATTGTATTATTGAATGTAGAACGAATGTGAGCCACGCCACTCGGTACATTACGCTTAGTCTTTTTAGGACCCGTTCTCTTGGTAGGTTGTCGTGCCATATCTTGATGCCTTCAACAAAATTTGTATAAATGAAACAAGACTGCGAAGCTTTACAAATACTTAGCTCAATTGCTAATTACAACAGCATATCGATTAGGAAATCTTTACTGTTAGAGGATATACTTCACAGCTACCTACATGTTCTGCTTCGCAAGTAGATTCGGATAGAAGGGAACCATACCCTCAGAATAATTACTTCTTGGACGGCGTTTTCTTTTTGCCCGCGACTGTACGACGCGTACCGCGCCGTGTGCGAGCATTAGTACGGGTTCTCTGACCTCGTACCGGCAACCCCATGCGATGACGGCGTCCTCGGTAAGTTCCGATATCCATCAAACGCTTGATATTAACCGTTTCTAGTCGTCTTAAGTCCCCTTCGATTTGATAATTGGTTTCGATTGTCTCCCGAAGAGCAGCGACGTCAGAATCGCTTAAATCCTTAACCCGAATGTCAGGATTCACTCCTGTTTTATTCAAGACCTCTTTCGACCGCGCCAATCCAATTCCATAAATATAGGTAAGACCGATCTCAATTCGTTTATCACGAGGGAGGTCAACTCCAGCGATGCGTGCCACGCTTAACTCTCCATTTTTTACGTCACAGTTGTAAACTTATTTGGTCAGCGCCAATGCCAAAATTCTGCTACCCTTGGCGCTGCTTGTGCTTGGGATTACTGCAAATTACCATCACTCTGCCGCGACGGCGAATAACCCGACACTTATCGCACATTTTTCTAACAGAGGGTCTAACCTTCATACCCCGCAAAATCCACTAACAACACTACAAACGATTTATTCTAACATGGATCATCAATGAAAAGTCAGATAAACGATCTTGAAGACTGCCAATCGGAACAACCTGTTAACTTACGTTAAGCAGCTCAAACTTGCCTGATTATTTTTTGCGGAGTCGATATGTGATGCGACCTTTCGTCAGATCATAAGGTGTCAACTCAACCTTGACCCGATCCCCAGGAAGAATCTTGATGTAGTTTCGCCGAATTTTGCCAGATATATGAGCTAAAACGTTAAACCCATTATCTAAGTCAACACGAAACATAGCATTAGGAAGCGAATCTGTTACGGTCCCTTCCATTTCAATCAAATCTTGTTTGGACAATTCACTATTCCTCAACTCAACAGAACGACATGATCAATAACCTGGGATAAATCTCTCTTAAAAATCTCACCCCAGAGAGAGTAATGGTTAAGATTTAAAAGTTCCACTCCCAGATCAAGGCTAACAAATGTTTATGCTCATAACAGTCGAAAGCTTGTATAGCTAAACTTCCAACATCCGACTTTCCAATAACCTCAAGAGGAAAAACTGCATCAAGAGATTAACGACCGAGTATTGCTCGATATCGATCTATTGCTTAACCATCCCTTCATAGCGCTGAGAAATAACGTATGTCTGTATCTGCTTAGCGGTATCGATAGCGACACCAACGAGAATCAGCAATGACGTTGCCCCTAACCCTTGAAACGTCGTCACTCGAGTTGCGCTTTCAACGGCAGTAGGAATAATTGCCACCATCCCCAAGAAAATAGCACCCAGAAAAGTCAGGCGATTTAGAACCCGTTCAAGATATTCACTGGTTGCTCGACCTGGACGAATACCCGGAATACTGGCACCCATTTTCTTCAGGTTTTGCGACATATCGACGGGATTGACAATCAGAGACGCATAAAAATAACTGAAAAACAGGATTAGGACTAAATAAACAACGACATATAGCCAGCTTCCTGGTCTTAAAGCATTGACGACGTTAGAGAGAGACTCGTTTGGAATAAACTGGGCCAGCGATGCAGGCAGAATAAGCACGGCCGAAGCAAAGATAATCGGCATAACACCGCCCTGATTCAGACGGAGTGGAAGATAACTGCTCTTTTCCAAATATGTCCGCCGCCCCACTTGCCGCCGAGCTGAAATGATAGGAATGCGGCGAGTGCCCTCCTGCACGAAAACGATCCCGACAATCATGACTAAGAAAACCAGCAAGAGGATGATGATGCCACCGACAAGGCTGCGATCGCCTCCCTGTGCCAAATCAATAGTTTGGCCTAGAGAGCGAGGTAAGGTTGAAACGATATTGACGAAAATCAATAGTGAAGCACCGTTACCGATACCACGCTCTGTAATCAGTTCGCCTATCCACATGACAAACATGGAGCCTGCGCTCAACGCCAGAACCGTTCCAGCGACAAAAACAGGACCTGGATTTTCAGCAAACGCATTGACAAATAGGGATATACCTACGCTCTGTAAAACTGCCCAGCCTAGAGCAACGTAGCGAGTAATTTGAGAAATTTTGCGTCGTCCTGCTTCGCCCTCGTTTTTCTGAAGATCTTCCAAGCTAGGAATTGCAGCGGTCAACAGCTGCATAATGATCGAGGCATTGATGTAGGGAATAATGCCAAGAGCAAAAATCCCGAGTAAGGAAAGCCCGCCTCCAGAAAATATGTCCAGAAAGCCGACAATTCCCCCCAAGCCGCTGGCTTCAATTCCACTTTGGAATGCCTGCAAATCAATTCCGGGTACAGGAATAAACACTCCTAAACGAACCAAAATGAGCATACCGATCGTGGCAAGCAGTCGACCTCTAAGGCCAGCCGCTTGAGCCATCTGCATAAACGTTTCTTGAGCTGTTGGAGATTTGTCTCGACTAACGACCATACAGGCCCCTTAATAAAGTTCGAAATCTTTGGCAAAGATTATACTATTTGCTACATTCTCTAGAATAACCTTATACCCACGTAGATAAAAACCAAAAGTTAAATGGTGCAGCGTGGACGACAAGTCAATCATAAATTTTTCAATGAAAAACATGCACCAATAGGGCTCACAGGCTACCACGAATTCAAAATTCCGAGCCAATTATGAGTCATTGCTTTCTACCGGACTATTGACGGATTCACATCGACCTCCCGCAGCTTCAATTTTGGTTCGAGCTGACTGAGTAAAACTATAGGCATAGACGGTGAGGGGGATTTCTATTTCACCATCTCCTAAGATTTTTAATGGCCCGTCATCCGATGTAATGAGCCCGAGTTGCATCAATGAAAACAAACAAACTTCTGTATTAGGTTCTAAATGAGCTAATCGCCCCACATTGATAACTGTGTAGTTGAGTCGATTGATGACCGTAAAGTGCTTTAGCTTAGGTACCCGACGATATAGGGGGAGCTGACCTCCTTCAAAGCCGGGACGGGTCCCACGACCTGAGCGAGACTTCTGACCCCGCATACCGAAGCCACCACTTGCACCTTGCCCAGCAGAAATGCCCCGGCCAATTCGTCTCCGTCGGTGCTTAGAGCCTGACTTGGGTAAAGCGTCCTGTATTCTCATGGTTGAATCCTAACGTTTTGATTTCTGGATAGATCGAGAGATTAGACAATTATGCGTAAAGACGTTCGATTGGAATGCCTCTCTCTTCCGCGACTTCCGCAAAGGTACGCAAAGAATCTAATGCTGCCGTTGCAGCACGGGCATTATTAAGAGGATTATCAGAACCCAACTGCTTAGCCAAGATGTTGCGGACGCCTGCAAGCTCTAGCACGGTACGAACTGCACCACCAGCAATTACCCCTGTACCTGGACCTGCCGGTCTCATCATGACTTTGGCGCCTCCGCTGACACCATTAGCAGGATGTGAAATAGAGTTTGATCGGGTTAACGGGACATCGACTAAGTGTTTCTTGGCATCTGATACGCCCTTACGCACAGCCCCAATAACGTCACTTGCTTTACCGACTCCAACTCCAACCTGACCTCGTTCGTTGCCAACAACAACAACGGCACGGAAGCTCAAAGTTTTGCCACCCTTTACGACTTTCGTGACACGGCGGATTTGAACAACTCTTTCTTGCCAATCAGTGTCCTTCTCGCGGGCTCGATTACTCTTGCGACGATTTGCCATATCTTGAATCCCTTTAGCTACGCTTAATCCTTTAACTGCAACCTTCCTCGATGAAAAAATGCCTCTCTGCACAATCAACCAACGTTTGCTCTATCTAGTAGGCAAGGGCACAGCTAAAAATCCAAGCCTGCTTCTCTAGCGGCTTCTGCTAATGCCTTGACACGTCCGTGATAAAGCTTACCGCCTCGATCGAAAACAACTTGGTTAATTCCTTTCTCAAGCAATCTTGCTGCAACTAGCTTACCAACGTGACTTGATGATTCACAGTTTTGGCTGGAGGCTAGCTCTGCTTTCAGATCGGGATCTAAAGTTGAGGCAGATTCAATCGTACGATGATTAATGTCATCAATAGCCTGCACATAAATGTGCTGGTTTGAGCGGAAGACTGCAAGGCGTGGACGATCTGATGTTCCAAAAACTCTGCGTCGAATACGGGCATGACGACGATGTGTGGATTCTTTGCGAGTCAGCTTCATAATTTATTTCTTCCCTGCCTTACCAGCCTTGCGTCTCACCATTTCTCCAGAATAACGAATGCCTTTACCTTTGTAGGGTTCGGGAGGGCGGACAGCTCGAATTTTAGCTGCGATGTTCCCGACTATTTCCTTGTCGATTCCGCTAACTAAGACATTAGTATTTGCTTCTACAGCAAGCTGAACTCCATCAGGGGGTTCAATCTGGACTGGATTGCTGTACCCAACGTTGAGAACTAAATTTCGTCCTTGTACCTGGGCGCGGTAACCAACTCCCTGAATCTCCAATCGCTTTTGGAATCCTTGCGAAACCCCCTCAACCATGTTGGCAACTAAGGTGCGGCAAAGACCGTGCATTTGTCGAGCCAAACGAGACTCATTCCGACGCTTAACCCATATAGCTTCTCCTTCTTGAGAAACTTGCACCTCAGTCGGTAAGGTTCGGGAAAGTTCGCCTTTTGGCCCCTTAACAGCGACATGTTGACCTGCGATATCGACAGATACTTTAGGCGGAATGGTGATGGGTCGTTTACCAATTCGAGACATAGTTAAATACTCCTATATGAAGTGCTCAAGGTATGAGCCAGAAGTGACGTGAAATAACTTGCTTGATCAAAAACAGGAACTCCTCATGTGAGCATTGAGAACTATGGCTAGATACGACACGCAATACACTAGTTCTCGAAAATCGCGACTACCATATGTAGCACAAGACTTCGCCGCCGAGCCCTTGATGACGAGCATCGCGATCTGTCATGATCCCTCTAGAAGTGGATATGATCGCAACTCCAATGCCTCCAAGAACTCTGGGAAGCTCTTTGCGGTTAGAGTACACTCGCAGCCCAGGCTTACTAATGCGCTGCAGCTTCCGAATAATTGGTTGACGAGTCTTGCCGGTATATTTCAGCGAAATGACTAACTTACGCTTTATACCTTCTCCATCTTCAGAAAAATCGATGATGAATCCCTCCTCCCGCAGAACGGTAGCGATGCTACGAGTCATTTTCGTAGATGGGACTTCTGTGACTTGATGCCGCGCTAAGCTAGCATTTCGAATCCGCGTCAGCATATCTGCAATTGTGTCGTTAGACGCCATAGCTTCCTCTTAATAAAGTTCTCTCACTTCTCCCGGAAAGGCATACCCATTTCTCGAAGTAGGGCACGACCTTCCTCGTCGGTGTTTGCAGTAGTGACAATTGAAATATCCATGCCGCGGATTTGATCGATTGCATCATAATCCACTTCTGGAAAAATAAGTTGTTCTCGAAGACCTAGAGTGTAGTTGCCTCGCCCATCAAAGCTGTTTGCGCTAATGCCACGAAAATCTCGAATACGAGGTAGTGCGAGATTGATGAGTCGATCAAGGAACGAATACATTCTTTCTGACCGAAGCGTAACCATAATGCCAACTGGCATACCTTTCCGAATCTTAAAACCTGCGATCGCCTTTTTCGCTCGTGTTACAACTGGCTTTTGCCCGGTTATAGAGGCAATTTCAGCCAATGAGGCTTCAAGCGCTCTCGCATTCTGAGCGGCTTCTCCTAAACCTCGATTCACTGTGACTTTAACCAGTTTCGGAGCTTGATGGATGTTTGAATACTGAAATTCATCCATCAACTTAGGCACAATAGTGTCGTAATAAAGAGTTTTTAATCGTGTCGCTGGCATTTTTAGGTGTCCTCACTTTCTCTGGTCTTTGTCAGAGAATTACTAATTATTGATTGGGATGCCACTGTCGAAATTGATTGTTGAAGATTACTAAGGTCAAGCTTGAATACACTTGAGGGATACAGAACTGAGCTAGTCAATAATTTCCCCAGTCTTTTTCAACATTCTCACTTTTCGACCGTCTGAGTCATAGGTGTAGCAAATACGACTTGCCACCTTCTGCTTGCTTGAATAAAGCATCACATTAGAACTATGAATGGGAGCCTCGAAGGTCGTAATCTGTCCAGATTCACCTTCTTGCTGGGGCTTAACATGCTTAGTCTTGATGTTGACTCCCTGAATCACCACTTGGCTTGATTTGGGAAGCGTGCGAAGGATTTCGCCAACTTTTCCCTTCTCTTTGCCAGCAATAACTTGAACGGTGTCCCCTTTCTTGACATGCATCTTATACCGGGTGGGCTGGAGCAAGTTTGATTTAGACACTAGAGCACCTCCGGAGCCAATGAGACAATTTTTGTGAAGTTTTTATCCCTCAATTCACGGGCAACAGGTCCAAAAACTCGCGTTCCACGAGGGTTTCCTTCAACGTTGATAATGACAGCGGCATTATCATCAAAGCGAATGCTCATCCCGCTATCACGCCTTAGACCCTTCCGAGTTCGCACAATAACGGCCCGTACAATGTCAGACTTCTTGACAGCCATATTGGGCAGCGCATCTTTAACGACAGCGATAACAACATCACCTACGCCAGCGTATCGGCGGTTGCCGCCAAGGACGCGAATGCACATTAACTTACGAGCCCCGCTGTTATCTGCGACATTTAAGTATGATTCTTGCTGGATCATGGCAAATCTCCTGATTTCCCAGGTAATTCATAAATTGGCGGTAAATTAGTAACCACTACGCTTCGGTAGCAGCTTTGAGGATATCGGTCACGACCCAACGTTTGGTGCGGCTTAGTGGACGCGTTTCTTGAATACGAACGCGATCGCCCACTTTGCACTGGTTCTCCTCATCATGAACCTTATAACGCTTAGTCCGAACCATGATTTTTCGATACTTGGGATGAGGAACACGATTCTCGATGGCAACTACCACCGTCTTATCCATCTTGTCGCTAACGACCAAACCTACTCTTTCTTTAACAGGCATAGGGCTCTACTCCTTCTCCGACTCCGACATATCTGGCTCTGGACTGGGGACTTCTGAGGAGCGTGCAGAGTCAGCTTTTTGCTCAGACACTGCTTCCATTTGCCTCTCCCGCTCAACCGTCATAAGCTGCGCAAGACGGTGACGAGCATGTTTAAACTGATGAGTTTGCTCAAGCTGACGAGTTGCCTTTTGGAATCGCAAATCAAACAGTTGTTTCTTGACAGCGACAATTTCTTCAAGGAGCTCCTCGTCGCTAAAGCCCCTAATATTTTCAATCTTAGACAGTGCCATAACCTATGAATCCTCCGACTCACGGGCAATAAACTTCGTTTTAATGGGTAACTTGTATGCCGCTAAACGCATTGCCTCTCTAGCAGTTGCTTCAGGCACGCCCGCGATTTCAAACAAGATCCTTCCAGGTTTAACAACCGCAACCCAGTATTCTGGATTTCCCTTACCTGAACCCATTCGAGTCTCTGCGGGCCGCATCGTTACCGGCTTATCTGGAAAAATCCGAATCCAAATTTTTCCACCCCGGCGAATATAGCGAGTCATGGCGCGGCGCCCTGCCTCAATCTGACGAGACGTAATCCAGGCTGGCTCCAATGATTGGAGCGCAAAATCACCAAAACTTAGCGTATTTCCCCGAGTCGCCAACCCCCTCATGCGACCTCGATGCTGCTTACGAAATTTTGTTCTTCTTGGACTTAGCATGATTCAAAACCTTATCTAGCTTGGGATTTCTGGCCCCACTGATATCGAGTATTAACGTGACACTCGATTGTCTAACCTTCGTTAGATCGATCTTCAAACTGTTGACGACGACGCTGTTGACGACGACGCGGCTGAACATTACTCGACGCAGCAGGTTCAGGTTGACCCGGAATAATCTCACCCTTAAATACCCAGACTTTTACCCCCAAAACGCCATAAATCGTCTGAGCAGTGCAGTAAGCATAATCAATATCTGCCCGCAACGTATGAAGCGGCACCTTTCCCTCTCGGGTATATTCGGTGCGCGCAATCTCGGCTCCATTAAGGCGACCGCTGACCTGAACCTTGATCCCTTCTACTCCTGCCCGCTGAGCCCGCTGAATTGCCTGACGGATTACGCGTCTAAATGAAACTCGTCGCTCTAGCTGCTGGGCAATATATTCTGCAATCAAAGCAGCATCAGCATCGACCCGAGTAACTTCAACGACGTTGATACGAATTTGCCGATTCGTATCTCCGAGTTTTTTTTGCAGCCCTGTACGGAGTGCATCGATGCCAGAACCACCTCGACCCACAACAACGCCAGGACGAGCTGTGCGAACCTCTAAATCAATTTGATCTGCTTTTCGCTCGATACGAACTTCAGAAATCCCTGCATTGCTAAGGTTCTTCGTGATAAACTCACGAATTTTATGGTCCTCTTGCAAAAGTTCAGGATAGCGATGAGTGTCAGCGAACCACCGAGAACGATGGTCTTGAGTGATGCCTAAACGAAAACCGATTGGATGAATCTTCTGTCCCACTGTGCGTCCTCTAACGTTGTCGTCCTAATAAAAATTGGTCACCCCTGATCACGCATCTTCTTCGCCTGGAGCTACGGCGACCGTAATATGGCAAGTCGGCTTACGAATCTGATATGCTCGGCCCTGAGCTCTGGGACGATAACGCCTAAAGACTGGCCCCTGATCCGCATATGCCCGCGTCACAATTAGGTCAGCAGGAGAATATCCCTCGTTGTGTTCGGCATTAGCGACTGCCGAGCGCAACACTTTCAAAACTGGCTCGCAAGCACGATACGGCATAAACTCGAGTATGATGAGCGCGTCCCGGTACGATCGCCCACGGATTTGATCGAGCACCCGGCGAACCTTGTGGGGGGACATCCGAATATAACGAGCAACCGCTTTAACTTCGTCTTGAGTAGTGCCTACAGCCATATCTCTCTCCTCTGATTTTCTAAAGTTAGAGAAATCAGCCAAACGATAATCTTCACCCGCGCCAGCAAAACCAACACTTAACGGCGTGCCTTCTTATCGCTCTTAGCGTGACCTCTGAATGTACGAGTTGGAGCAAATTCCCCCAACTTATGTCCAACCATCTGCTCTGTCACATAGACAGGAACATGCTGACGCCCATTATGAACAGCAATCGTATGACCAATCATTTGGGGAAGAATTGTGGAAGCTCTTGACCATGTCTTGATGACCTGCTTGTCACCCTTAACATTAAGAGCCTCTATTTTCTTCATTAGATGGTCGGCAACGAATGGGCCCTTTTTGAGAGAGCGAGCCATACCTCATTTACCTCAGTATTAACTAGCAACTAAGATCAAAAAATTATGCATTACGACCTCCACGACCGCGCTTAGAAGACCGCCGCCGCCGCCGAACGATTAAAGCATCGCTAAGCTTCTTGCGCTTCCGAGTCTTGTATCCTAACGTTGGCTTGCCCCAAGGAGTGACAGGACCGCTTCGGCCAATAGGTGCACGCCCTTCCCCACCACCATGGGGATGATCAACAGGATTCATGACGCTGCCTCTGACTTCGGGACGACGGCCTTTCCAACGTTTGCGCCCCGCTTTCCCAAGACTAAGATTCCGAACATCGGCATTCCCGACCTGCCCGATTGTGGCATAACAGTCTCGTCTGATCATGCGGACTTCACTTGATGGAAGCTTTAGCGTTACAAAATTTCCCTCTTTTGCAACAACTTGGGCAGATGCGCCTGCCGCCCGAACAACCTGTCCGCCACGCCCAGGAATAAGCTCAACGTTGTGGACTAATGTTCCAAGGGGAATGTTACCTAGAGGAAGAGCGTTACCCACTTCAAACGGCGCATCAGGCCCTGCAACGACTGTGGCTCCAATCAGCAGATTGGCCGGTTGGATGATATAGCGCTTTTCACCATCTACATAATGTAAAAGCGCAACCCGAGCATTTCGGTTGGGGTCGTATTCGATAGCGGCAACTTTGGCAGGAATATTGCGCTTATCACGACGAAAATCAACAACGCGATAGCGTCGCTTATGTCCGCCTCCTCGGTGGCGACAAGTAATTACGCCACGATTGTTGCGCCCCTTGGGACGATGCACAGATCGAGTTAGAGACTTCTCTGGCTTATCGCGAGTGACTTCAGAAAAATCTGAAACAACTCGCTCACGCGTGCCGGGAGTATAAGGTCGATAATAGCGAATGCCCATAATTAAGCTCTCAGTTCTAACTCTTCAATGCAATTGATAACGATTGATTGGGAGGCCTTCTTGTCTGATGATCGGGTACATACACTCTACCCAGGACTAAACTTCGGGGAACAGAGTGATTGAGTCGTCGGGAGCAAGCGTCACCACCGCACGTTTGTATTGAGGCTTGTATCCCATAAATCGCCCCATGCGACGACGTTTGCGGGGAGGTTGTGACGTATTAACTCGGATGACTTTGACGTCGAACAACCCTTCAATTGCCGCTTTGATTTCAGGTTTCGTCGCTTTTGGGGAGACTTCAAAAACATACTTATTGTCTTCTAAAAGAAGAGTTGCCTTCTCAGTAATAATTGGGCGACGAATCAAATCAGGCAAACCTCGGGAATCAAACTTGCTGGCCTTAGTCACTGTAAACCTCCTGAACTTTGGAGAGAGCGGACGCAGTGGCAACAATTTGATCTGCCGCCAACAGGTCATAAACATTGAGATTGTTCGCTGAAATCAGCTTGACGTTGCTAAGATTTCTCGCGGATAGGTAAACATTCTCGTTCCGCTCAGAAACAATAAGCAGAATTTTTGAAGCGTTAGATATGCCCCAGCGGGACATCGCGCTCACCAATTCTTTGGTTTGAGGACGAGGCAGCTTATCAGCAAAATCTTCAACAATGATGAGAGAGTCTGCACGACTTTGAAATGCGGTGCGTAAGGCGAGACGCCTCTCCTTACGATTCATTTTGGTCGAATAATCTCTCGGTTTAGGGCCGAAAATGACACCACCGCCGCGCCACAGAGGAGACCGACTAGAACCTGCACGTGCCCGACCTGTACCTTTCTGTCTCCAAGGTTTACGCCCCCCACCTCGAACTTCTGCACGAGTTTTGGTTGAGGCTGTCCCTTGACGAGCATTGCCGAGCTGCCGAGTGAGCGCCCGATACACAATGTGTGAGGCATTATCTTCCTTGGCTACTCGAAGATCTAAAGAAGCTTGACCCACTTCTTCGCCTTGCCAATCTCGAATTACGCAGTCAACCATAACCTTTAACCTCTGCTGGACTGGTGGAGCTAAGCTTTTAACTCTTCTAAATGTTCTCGATGCTTTTGACTTTTCAATCGGGCTAGAACCAGATTCATTTTGAACCCGATTGATTCCATTGCTTTGTGGGAGCAATATTCAAGAATGCACCTGGCTTGCCAGGAACAGCTCCCTTAATTAACAGGAGATTCCGCTCAGCATCAACTCGAACGATCTGAAGCTTTCGGATCGTTACCCGATTCCCGCCTAGCCGACCCGCCATGCGCTTTCCCGGATAGATTCGCCCAGGAGTTGTGCCTGCTCCGGTTGAACCTGGCAATCTATGATTTTTAGAGCCGTGCGCCATGGGACCTCTTCGGAAGTTATGACGCTTCTGATAGCCCGCAAATCCGCGCCCGATGCTAACACCTGTGACATCAACAAGCTGACCCGGCTCAAAGGTGTCTGCTTGAATCGATTGACCCAACTCAAAGCCACTAGGGGCATCTGGTAAGCGATACTCACGCAGATATCGCAAGGGTGAAGCTCCAGACTTGGCGAGGTGGCCCAGCTTGGGCTGGTTTAGAGTCTTAGCAGTAACGTCACCATAACCAACTTGAACAGCAGAATAGCCATCCGTTTGCTCAGTCTTAATCTGAGTAACGGTACAGGGACCCGCTTGAACGACGGTTACAGGAATCGCTCTTCCCTCGTCGTCAAAGACTTGGGTCATGCCAAGTTTTGTGCCGAGAATACCTACAGACACGATGGGGAATCTCCCTAACTTTACACACTAAAACGAACAGGTTGACAGGCTGTGGCGATCGCCCCACCAACTGATACTCAATCGAATGATTGAGCAGAGTCAGCTCACGAAAGCACCTGCAAAGCTGCAGATCGAGCCTAAATTGAAACTCGCAAGACCTTAGCCAGTTCAAGGAACGCGAAAGACACTCAAACCTAAGCACTGGCTGCAATATGCGCCGGGACTTAAATAGATAGCAGAATCATCTACTCAGTATCCCAAAGTTGCAGTGCAAACATCCCATCCTTAACTCGTTTAAGTCACCGAAAGCCAAGCTCTCAGCTCTGCATCAAGGAATGTTTGGAATGAATCAGTAGCATCTTAAATGATTCATTCTGAACTCCAGCTAAAAAATCAGGAAAAGCAATGAATGCTTGACATTTGACACTTCTAGCGAGTCGCAACCGGAATTTTGGCGACAATAAAACAATATAAACGATATCCATAGACTTGTCTACAAAATCCCGAACTTTTTTGGAATTGCTCGATAGTCTTTTTCGATAATGTATCGAAAATGTATGGAAGCGTTTATGAGAGCCCGGTTATTGCCGGTTATTGTTTGATGCGAGTTAACTTGAACCTATCGATTGGCTTATAAATCTAAATCGATCGTGAATTGATGAGCGATCGGGTTGATGCCTATACTAAGTCATAATTTGTTAGAATCCCAGCGGTTTGGATAAGTCTATGGCACTCATTACAACTGGAAAATCATTCATCCGCGATCTAGAGCGGGTCGGAGCACTCGGCGTTTATGTTCCGCTCGAAGGTGGTCACGAAGGCCGATACCAGCGTCGCTTACGCTCAACAGGATACGAAGTCCTGCATATTACAGCTCGGGGATTGGGGGATTTGTCGGCTTATCTATTAGACGTTCATGGTGTGCGTCCTCCCCATCTAGGCAAGAAGGATATTGGGCGAGGGGCAGCGGTTGGATATAGATATTATGTGCCGCCTTTAGCTAAGTACCAGCTTGAGCAGTTATCGTCTCAGTCGAAAGGGCTGGTGATTTGGCTACTTGAAGGTATGATTCTCTCTCGCCAAGAGCTAGAGTTTCTCGTTGCCTTACCCCAGACAGAACCTAAGCTTAAGGTGGTAATTGAAATGGGAGGCGATCGCCAGTTTTGCTGGACACCCCTGCAAAATGTTTTGAGTGCTGCTTAGTTAATCTCGACGGGCTCAACTTTGGCTCAGTATGTTGAGAAAAAAATCTTGACTGAGCCGTCTTCGTTACCAGATTCAGAGTCTCGTTTTAGTCAGAGTCACTACATGTGGGATCACTGATTAGAACGTTATTTTATGCGTTTGAGGATTTTCTAGTTTGTAGTAGACTAATGGGCAAATCGGACTAACCATTTCCGAATTAACCCATTAGTATGTAAGGGTGATTACCTTGTACCGTCCCTTACGTTCCTTAAGGGAGGGCAACTGGTTCAAACTAATTTGTGGAGCCAGCTTCCAACACCTCCCTGCAATCCGAAACCTTGCGTTAGCCTATGCCCTGGCGGGGGCTGATTGTGTAGATGTGGCAGCAGACCCGGCAGTTGTTGCTGCTGCTTCCGAGGGAATTCAGTCTGCTCAGTGTCTCCTGGGGGATGCTCGGATTCGGGGGTTCGGGGCTGCTACATTGCCCTGGTTGATGGTTAGCTTGAACGATGGTGAAGACCCCCATTTTCGGAAGGCAGAATTCGACGCTACGAGTTGCCCTCCGAACTGTCATCGTCCTTGTGAATTGATTTGCCCTGCTCAAGCAATTGATCTAGATCTGCGCGATGGGTATTTGTCTGGTGGAGTGCTAAGCGATCGCTGTTATGGGTGCGGTCGATGCTTACCCGTTTGCCCAATTCAACACGTTCAAACTCGATCCCATGTCACGCCTCCTGCTACATTGATGCCTCTGGTGCTAGCAGGCGTTGACGCTGTTGAGATTCATACTCAGATAGGGCGACTTGACGCATTTAAGCGAGTCTGGAATGCGATCGCACCTATTTCCCATCAACTCAAGCTCGTCGCGATTAGCTGTCAAGATGGAGATGGGCTAACTGACTATCTCTGGGCACTTTATGATGTCATCTCTCCCGTGCCTTGCCCCCTCATTTGGCAAACCGATGGTAGACCTATGAGTGGTGACATTGGCGATGGGACAACCCATGCAGCGATTCGCCTTAGCCAAAAAGTTTTAGACGCAGGGCTGCCTGGATATGTTCAGCTCGCTGGGGGTACCAATCACCACACGGTCCCTAAGTTGAAACGGCTCGGCATGCTGAATCTCAGTGATGGACACGAATCATCTTGGCGATCGCTCGAAGCCCCTCGCCAATCGTCTAAGCCGCCTGACTGTCAGGCTGGTAAGCGCACTGAGGCTCATGTGCTGCTTTCTACGATATCTCAAAACGAAAATAACCTTGCTATTTCGTCTCAAAGAGTATCTGGAGTGGCATATGGCAGTTTTGCCCGGACTTTATTATCCCCTGTTCTAGAAAAATTAGAGAAAATGAGTACTAATGTCCTGGAGTGTTCTCGTTCACCGATTGCTGCGTCCGCGTCGACTATTCCCTCACGATTTGACTCAATGCATCTAACCTCGTCGTCTCCAATGCATCTGGAAGCCTTTCCAGATTTATTATGGCAAGCTGTTTCACTTGCAGATTCTCTAACGTCTCAACTCAAATTGCCCATGACATGCGGCATCGATCGCCCCCAATAGTTTTTATTCATGTCGCGTCAAAGGATGAATTCAACACATCTGAACCAGGTTTCGTTTCCGTCGGCTTGAGATTCCTATTGGTCATCTAATGATTAGTTCCCATGACATTTAAAGGTAAGACCTTTCCCAGTAAGCCAGAGTTCTCTACACAGTCTGAAATGACAGATATCAGTCAATCTCGATCTCTCGAATTAGTGGAACAGACTCCGAATGACTTGCAACAGCTTTTAGAGATTTTGCCTGACCCAATACGTCAGCGGTTAGAGCAGCATTCCCAACACGATACGCTGATCGAAGTCGTGATGGATTTAGGACGCTATCCAGAAGCCCGTTTCCCTGATCATGTTGAATATTTGTCTGATACTCCGGTTTCAGACGATGATTTGTCATATTGCATTAATCGGGTTGGTAGTTTCAGTGGCGATAACCGGGCGGGGATTGAACAGACCCTGCATCGGATTAGTGCCATTCGTAATCGTTCGGGCAAAGTAGTGGGTCTGACATGTCGAGTGGGGCGGGCTATCTTTGGCACGATTGGGATGATTCGCGATCTCGTTGAAACAGGCCGATCGATTTTGATGCTAGGGCGACCAGGAGTTGGTAAAACAACAGCGCTGCGAGAAATTGCCAGAGTCTTAGCCGATGAATTAAATAAGCGAGTCGTGATTATCGATACGTCCAATGAAATTGCAGGAGATGGCGATATTCCTCATCCTGCGATTGGCCGAGCTCGCCGGATGCAGGTTTCACGCCCAGAGTTGCAGCATCAAGTGATGATTGAAGCAGTCGAAAATCATATGCCGGAGGTGATCGTCATTGATGAGATCGGCACGGAGCTAGAAGCCCTGGCAGCGCGTACGATTGCTGAGCGGGGTGTGCAGCTAGTGGGCACAGCGCACGGTAATCGCATTGAGAATCTAATCAAGAATCCGACTCTATCTGATTTGGTGGGTGGGATTCAGTCAGTCACGTTAGGGGACGATGAGGCTCGGCGACGAGGCAGCCAAAAGAGCGTTTTAGAGCGCAAAGCACCGCCAACCTTTGAGATTGCGGTTGAAATGCTGGAACGACAGCAGTGGGTCGTCCATGAATGGGTTTCTGATACGGTGGATAGTTTGCTCAGGGGACGACGCCCTAACCCACAGGTGCGCAGGTTGAATGAGTCAGGCAAAGTCGTAATTACGCATGAACTGTCAGATTCAGCGATCGCTCAAGGATCTGTACCAGCGAGTCGCCCGATTCCAAGCAGTGACACGGCAAGCCGATTTGGATTATCGGGATGGCGAGCTTCAGGGCAGATGAGTCCAGTGCCGTCGAGTGGGGGCAGTTCGAGGAAGGTATCGCCTCTGGGTGCTTCAGCGAACCATGCTTATTCCCAACGGCAACAGTTTGATCAATTGCTGAATGAGTCTCTCGATCGCTCACTGGGGTATCCGCAAACGGATGGTAACGCCTTCACCGAGATCGCGCCCATGATGGGACCTAACGGCGAAGAACTACCGGCGCATATTTATCCTTATGGGGTGAGTCGCCAGCATCTTGACCATGTGATTCGGACGCTGAATTTGCCGGTCGTGCTCACTAAAGACTTAGACAGCGCCGACGGGGTTGTGGCGTTGCGATCGCACGTTAAAAATCACTCCAAGCTGCGTCATATCGCCAAAGCCCGCCAGCTTCCCATTTACACCGTGAAATCTAACAACATGCCGCAGATTATTCGCGCGCTCAAGCGCGTCTTGCGGATGGATGATGGCGGCAAGGGGGAACCCGTTAATCTCAGCTTGTTTTCGCGGAGTGGCGATGAGGATGAGATTGAGGCATTAGAAGAAGCGCGGTTAGCTGTGGAGCAAATCGTCATTCCGAAGGGACAACCCGTTGAACTTCTACCCCGCTCGGCGAAGGTTCGCAAAATGCAGCACGAATTGGTCGAGCATTATCGTCTAAAGTCGTCAAGCCTCGGGGAAGAACCCAATCGTAGATTGCGAATTTTTCCCGCTTGATGCTGCCCGATTGCCCTATCTACAAAGGTTGAGACGGCAAGATTGGGACCTGATTGAACGGTAATTAAATCCAATCCCCACAACCCTGCAAGCAGCGAGGATCGCGGGGGGTGGACTGTAGCGGAGCACGCTTGAGTTAAAATGCCAAATACGTGTAGCCACACCGCGCGGGTTCTACACACAAATCTAAGGTCATAGGGCATATTGTCGGAAAATTTGTGTCAGTGGGGCTGCCTGCACATTCACCGGAGAATAGACGCGACCAAGAGGTCGTGCTAAAACATGACACCCCCCTTAGAAAAGTTTACGCCGTAACCAATTCTGGCTCTGGACGTTTGCTATTACGGATTCCGGCGATCGCCTCAGCATAGTCATCGGCTTTAAACACCGCCGAACCTGCAACAATCGCGTTTGCTCCTGCTTCGAGCACCTGCCAGGTATTGTTGACTTTTAATCCTCCATCCACTTCAATCCACGGATCTAGCCCGCGTTCGTCACACATTTGGCGAAGTTTGCGAATCTTAGGCACCACCGTTGGAATAAAGCTTTGCCCGCCGAAACCGGGGTTTACGCTCATAATCAGCACCAGATCGCACAACTCTAGAACGTAATCAATGAGGTCAAGTGGTGAGCCGGGATTTAATACAACGCCTGCTTTCTTACCCAATTCCCGAATCTGCCCTAACGTGCGATGCAGGTGAGGTGAAGCATTATGCTCAGCATGAACATAAATATGGTCTGCCCCCGCTTTGGCGAAGTCTTCCACATATTTCTCGGGTTCAACGATCATCAAGTGAACATCTAGCGGCTTTTGGGTAAGCGGTCGAATGGCGCTCACAATCAGAGGACCAATTGTAATATTGGGGACAAAGCGTCCGTCCATTACGTCAACGTGAATCCAATCGGCTCCCGCTTGATCAACTGCCTGAATTTCTTCTCCAAGACGGCTAAAATCGGCTGATAGTATAGATGGAGCAATTACAACTGGCTTTTGGGATTGGGTCTGAGTCATAGCTCAACAATCTCTCCTGCGTCCTTTTCGTAATGTTATTTTAACAAACTGCGTCCATTCCTTTTCCCTAATCACCTCAATCCTCGGCAATTTAGCGTCCCGGAGAACCTGCATGACTCGGCAGCAAACCATTAAACAATTGATTGGACTTCTTGGAATTGTCTCTGCATCATTGATGAGCGCTCCCGTTTTAGCACTCGTTAGATCGGTGGGTGAAGACGGTATTGATGCCCGGCGGTTACATGCACCCCCGTATAACCTGATCGGGCGTAAGATTTCGATTGGTCAAGTTGAGATCGGTCGCCCGGCGGTATTTGGTCTAGATAAAGCCGCAAATTCGAATCAGATGGTGACCGTTGGGCAAGTGTTGTACCGGGATGGGCAGGCAACCGCTGATGAGCTTGTTGACGGTCATGCTGCCAATGTTGCCAGCGTCATGGTGAGCACAGACAAGCGCTTGACTGGGGTTGCACCCGGAGCAAGACTATACTCATCTGCGGTCGGGTTTATCGAACGAAATGGGCAGCCTCAGGAATGCCTCTCGACCCAGGCAGTTGCTCAGCAAAATAGTGGAGATGTACGCGCCATCAACTTTAGCTTCGGAGAATCGCTGGCTAGAGATCCGCGCCCCGATGCCACGCTAGACGGCAATGCGTTGCTGACTCAATGCATTGATTGGTCGTCTAATGTTCATGATGTGTTGTATGTCATTGCTGGCAATCAGGGGCGGGGTGGAATTCCAATCCCGACCGATAATTTTAACGGGATGAATGTCACCAATTCGACGGTGGTCAATGGTCGCTTTATAAAAGTAAGCTTTTCTAGCTTGAGTAGCGAACCTCCTGTCGTCATTGGTCGTTTGCCTGACCTAGAGAGCAATGTGGGACCTCGTCGCTCCATTAGCATTACGGCACCGGGGTCTAATATTGAGATGCTAAATCCAGATGGAACTGTTGCCATCTCGACCGGGACAAGCTTTGCCGCGCCTCATGTGACGGCGATGGTGGCACTGCTTCAGGAATACGGAGATTCGGCAATTCGGCGATCGCACGCAGGATTAGCTCCCGATGCAACCTTGGGCGATCGCCCCCTTGAACTCCGACAGCCTGAATGGACGCTCGATGCCCGAAATCCACAAGTCATGAAAGCAGTTCTCATGAATTCTGCAGACAAAATTCAAGACACCGGCGATGGATTGCATCTCGATATGAGCCGCACCGTATATGACCAAACCAATAAAACCTGGCTTGAGTCAGATGCCTACACCGACCCTGAAAAACCGCTGAGTGCAGAACTGGGAACGGGGCACCTAAACGCGTATCGAGCCTATCAACAGTTCAGCGCCGGACAGTGGAGTCCGGAGGATGAAGTGCCTGTCATCGGATGGGATTACCGCACCGTCAGCCCTGACTCTCGAAATGATGAGCTCCCTAAGTTTCGAGACTATGTTTTAGAACAATCTTTGGAAGCCGGTAGTTTCGTCTCCATTACCCTAGCCTGGAATCGCTATGTGACCCTCAATGATGAAAACAGCAATGGTCAGTATGACATCGGAGAGACGTTCGACGACAAGGGGCTGAATGACTTAAATCTCTATCTGATGCCTGCCGATGAAGATGATATCGATGACAGTATCTGGTCATCGGTGAGCGAGGTAGATAGTATCGAGCACATTTTCCAAAAAATCCCAGAATCAGGACGGTACAAAATTCGAGTTGTATATGCCGATCGGGTCAATGATGAAGTGCAGCCCTACGCGCTCTCATGGTGGACGGTTCCTGATCGCACCCCTGCATCTGAATAGGTATACCTCTCCAAGGCTTAGATTTGTAGGACTCACACAATTCACGATAGTATAGCTCCCCGCCCCCAAATCTTGAGAGAACTGCACATGACTACGTTAGTGAGCAAGGCATTTCATGGTGTAGGGAAGATGGTTACTATAAGGTAGAGAGAACTACACAAAAACGTTCATGGATAGCGAACCGATTGTCATATTATCAAGCCGCGAAATCGAGAAAATGCGTCAAGCTGGACGCTTAGCGGCGGAGTTGCTGGCGTATTTAGAACCGTTTGTGAAGCCCGGAGTCAGCACTCTAGAGTTGAATGACAAAGCCGAGCAGTGGACTCGTGAGCATGGTGCAACTAGTGCTCCTCTCGGCTATCACGGGTTTCCAAAGTCAATCTGCACCAGCGTGAATGAGGTGGTTTGCCACGGTATTCCCAATGCAAAGCAAATTTTGAAAGACGGCGACATCATCAACATCGATGTCACTCCAATTCTCGATGGATTTCATGGCGATACGTCTCGCACCTTCTTTGTGGGTGAACCATCTCCGCTCGCTGAGAAGCTGGTCGCAGTGACTGAAGAATGCATGATGCGAGGCATTGCTGAAGTAAAACCGGGTGCTCGCATCGGAGATATTGGCGCGGCAATTCAGGAATACGCAGAAGCGAATCACTTCTCAGTCGTGCGTGATTTTGTCGGGCATGGGGTGAGTCGAGTGTTTCACACAGCGCCCCAAGTTCCGCATTATGGAACGCGGGGGAAAGGCAAAAAGTTGCGTGCCGGGATGGTGTTTACGATCGAGCCGATGATTAATGAAGGCACCTGGGAGGTTGAGGTGCTTGACGATAATTGGACTGCGGTAACCCAAGATCGAAAGCTATCGGCTCAGTTTGAGCATACGATCGCCGTGACCAAAGATGGTGTTGAAATTCTCACGCTCCATCCTGAATTGGTCCCTGCCTAGCGATCGCCCCGATGGACTGTCACAATGAAAAGTAATGCATTTAATCGCTGAATTCTTGTGATATCTCAAGCTGTTGATTCAATTCTGAAGCGTGCTCTCCACGGAGAAGACATTACCGAGACAGAGGGCGTTGTGTTGCTGAGCCAAACTGATCCAGGAGCGATCGCCGCTATTCAGCAGGTGGCTGATGCGCTTCGCCATCGGCAGTCTGGAGACACCGTCACCTACGTAGTAAACCGCAATATCAATTTCACCAATATTTGTGAGCAGCACTGTAGCTTTTGTGCCTTTCGTCGAGATGAAGGACAAGACGGCGCGTATTGGCTGGATGAAGCCGCCATTCTGGAAAAAGCAACCGATGCGGTGCAGCGAGGGGCCACGGAAATCTGCATGCAAGGCGGGTTGAATCTGAAGGCAAAACGAGACGGAACCTCGTTAGCGTATTATGTGCAGCTTATTCAGACGATTCGAGACGAGTTTCCCGATCTGCATCTTCATGCCTTTTCGCCCCAAGAGGTCGAATTTATTGCCCGAGAAGACGGAGTGAGTTATGCGGCTGTGATAGCGGCACTCCAGGATGCGGGGGTGGGTTCTATGCCCGGCACTGCGGCAGAGGTCTTAGATGACGGCGTGCGACAAATTCTGTGCCCTGAGAAAATTAATACAGCAATCTGGCTAGACATTGTGGAAACCGCCCATCGCCTCGGCATGCCGACGACCAGCACGATGCTGTCAGGGCACATCGAAACCTCAGAGCAACAAATTCGTCATTTAGGGCACCTGCGATCGCTCCAGCAAGCGGCTCACCACCGGGGCGATCGCGGCATTACCGAATTTATTTTGCTGCCCTTTGTGGGGCAAGATGCTCCAAAGCCACTGCGTCGTCGGGTAGGACGCGATCAGCCCGTGCGTTCCGATGCGCTGCTGCTGACGGCTGTCGCGAGGATTTTCTTAGGCAACTGGATTGTGAATCATCAGCCAAGCTGGGTGAAGCTAGGGCTTCAATGCGCAACCGAAGCACTCCAATGGGGATGTAATGACATCGGCGGCACGCTCATGGAAGAGCATATCACCACGATGGCGGGTGCCCAGGGTGGAACCTGTATGGAGGTTGACGACCTGCGACGGGCGATCGCCTCATTGGGGCGACCTGCTCAGCAGCGAGATACGCTGTATGCGCCGGTGGCAAACCCGGTGGCACACCAATCCGTGCCTTATTTGGTTTAAAGTCTATTACTCTTGGGGCTGTCTTGCTGCTCTATCCCGCCTTGAGAGGTAACTACTTAGGACTGAAATTTGACCTGATTGGGGCAGGGTCGCCCCTCGGCAAAATCAGTAATATTTGAGAGTGTGGTTTGGGCGATCGCCTCTAGCGCATTTCGGGTAAAAAATGCCTGATGCGCCGTGATCACTACATTGGGGAATGACTGAAGCAACTGAAACGTATCATCTTGAATCACGGTATCGGACAGGTCTTCAAAAAAGATATTGGCTTCTTCTTCATAGACATCGAGTCCTAAATATCCGATTTTGCCAGACTTGATTGCGCGAATCGCAGCGGACGTATCAACGAGCCCGCCCCGACTGGTATTAATCAGCATCATTCCAGGCTTGAGATGTTCGACCGAGTCATCATCGATGAGGTGATAGGTGTCTGCCACCAGAGGGCAATGCAAGGAGACAATATCAGAATTTGCCAACACCTCAGGCAAGTCGAGATATTTGACACCCAACTCCAGACAGTCGGGATTTTGGTATACATCGTAGGCAAGGAGATGACAGCCAAAGCCGTTCATGATCTGCGCAAAGCACTGACCGATTTTACCCGTGCCCACGATGCCAACCGTTGAACCGTGTAAGTCGAAGCCAAGCAATCCACTGAGTGAAAAATTATCGTCTCGAACGCGATTGTAGGCTTTGTAGAGCTTCCGGTTGAGCATCAAAATGAGCCCCACGGCGTGTTCTGCAACCGCATATGGCGAATAGGCAGGCACCCGCATGACGGTCATATCAAGCTCTGTGGCGACCTTCAAATCGACATTGTTGAATCCGGCAGAGCGGAGCGCAATCAGTCGAGTCCCCGTTGAGGCGATCGCCCGTAGTGTGGTTTCATCAAGCTGGTCATTAATAAACGCGCAGATTGCCGGAAACCCATCTGCTAGTTTTGCCGTGCTTGGTGTCAGACGAGGCTCGAAAAACACCAGTTCGTGATCATAGGGGCGATTTGCTTCAGTAAGAAATCGCTTGTCATAAGGCTTTGTACTAAAGACTCCAATCTTCATCGCCTATGCCTCAAAACATTACAGGAGTGTGGGAATAGGAACCGCAAATAGGCTGCTGGCACGGTGGGAGTGCGGGCATCTTGACCGTGACGTGAGCGTCTCGCTCCCACTATGGTTATGAAACTTTCGTTGTCTTGTACTGGGCTCGTCTCGTAGGTTGATATTGAGCCATGGCGTTCCGAAGCATTCCGTAAGGAAAATCCAACGATACCAGAGCTTGTTGGGTTTCGCTACGCTCAACACCAACCTACTGGCGTGGCACAGCTAAAATAGTGCATTAGGTAGTTACGCAGCTAACGCACCGGGTTCAAGAGTTTCAGCCCTTTAAGGATTTGCACTATTTTAGGCATGTTACAACACTAGTGCTGGAACGCCCTTAATAGGGCCATTTCCAGTTAACGATCTCTGGCTTATCCATGCCGTTTTCGTAGGCATAGCTACGGTGGTCAATGATGGCGTTTCGCATGCGTTCGCGCACATAGGCTGCGGCTGATCCAAGCTGCGGTACGCGATCAATCACGTCAATGACCAGGTTAAACCGATCGATCTGATTGTTGATTGCCAGTTCCAGCGGCGTATTGATGTTGCCCTTTTCTTTATAGCCCCGCACATGCATGTTTTTATGATTGGTGCGTCGATAGGCGAGCTTGTGAATCAGCCAGGGATAGCCGTGGAAATTGAAAATAACGGGCTTGTCAGTCGTAAATAGACTATCAAAATCCCAGTCGGAGAGTCCGTGCGGGTGCTCGGTGCTTGGCATTAGCTTAAACAGGTCAACCACATTTACAAACCGCACTTTGAGTTCGGGAAATTCTTCTCGCAGAATTGCCGTGGCTGCAAGCGATTCCATCGTGGGCACATCACCACAGCTCGCCATCACCACGTCAGGAATATCCGGCTCTTTCCCGCAGTCATCATTACTCGCCCATTCCCAGATGCCAATGCCTTTGGTGCAGTGGGTAATTGCATCATGCATATTCAAAAACTGGAGATGCTTTTGTTTGTCTGCGACGATGACATTTACATAGTTCTTGCTTTTCAGACAATGGTCAGCACACGACAGCAGGCAGTTGGCATCGGGTGGAAAATAAACCCGCACGACTTCGGGGCTTTTGTTGGTGACGAGATCGACATAGCCTGGGTCTTGGTGACTGAAGCCGTTGTGATCTTGCCGCCAAACGGTTGATGAAAGCAGGATATTGAGCGAGGAAACGGGCGATCGCCAAGGGACTTCGTGCTTACAGATATCGAGCCACTTGGCATGTTGATTAAACATCGAATCGACGACGTGGGCAAATGCCTCATAGGTATGGAAAAATCCGTGTCGCCCCGTCAAGAGATAGGTTTCTAGCCAGCCCTGGAGAGTGTGCTCGCTCAGCATCTCCATGACTCGCCCATCCGTGGCGATTTCGGTGCCGTTCGAATCTTCTGGCAAAATGTCGCCCATCCAGACTTTCTTGCTGGCTTCATAGACGGCGCTGAGACGGTTTGACGCCGTTTCATCGGGACCAAACAGCCGGAAATTGGTCATGTTGTTGCGCATAATGTCTCGCAGAAAGTCACCCAGCGGACGAGTGTTTTCGGCTTCGACGGCTCCAGGCTGGTCAACAGGAACGGCATAGTGGCGAAAATCGGGCATCTTCAAGTCTTTTCGCAAGAGGCCGCCGTTTGCGTGAGGGTTGGCGCCCATCCGACGCGACCCAGTTGGTGCAAGCGCTTTCAGTTCGGGCATCAGCGTGCCAGTTTCATCAAACAACTCCTCTGGCTTATAGCTTCGCAGCCAGGTTTCTAGCAGTTGGAGATGCTCGGGGTTGTTGTGCATGCCGGAAAGGGGGACTTGGTGCGATCGCCAAAAGTCTTCGGTTTTCTTGCCGTCAACTTCGTCGGGACCAGTCCAACCTTTGGGCGATCGCAAGACAATCATGGGCCAGCGTGGACGCTTTGCCACACCTGAGCTGCGGGCTTCTGATTGAATGGTTTTAATTTCAGAAATGACGGTTTCTAACGTCGCCGCCATCTTCTGGTGCATGGTTTCGGGGTCACTTCCTTCCACAAAATACGGCTTATAGCCATAGCCTTTGAACAAATCTTCCAGTTCTTCGTGGCTGACCCGCGCCAAGATCGTCGGATTGGCAATTTTGTATCCATTCAGATGCAAAATCGGCAGCACCGCACCGTCTCGAATCGGATTGAGAAACTTATTTGAGTGCCAGGCGGTGGCGAGTGGGCCTGTTTCTGACTCGCCGTCTCCCACGACGCAGCTCACGATTAAATCAGGATTATCGTAAACGGCTCCAAAGGCATGGGAAAGGCTGTAGCCGAGTTCTCCACCCTCATGAATTGAGCCTGGCGTTTCGGGTGTGCAGTGGCTGCCAATGCCCCCTGGAAACGAGAACTGTTTGAAGAAAGTCCGCATGCCTTCTTCGTCTTCGCTCTTATCTGGATAAATCTCAGAATAGGTTCCTTCCAGATAGACCGGACCTAAAATCCCAGGCGCACCGTGCCCCGGCCCTGCGATATAGATCATGTCGAGGTCGTATTTTTTAATGACTCGATTGAGATGAATGTAGAGAAAACTAAGCCCAGGACTCGTGCCCCAGTGACCTAGCAGGCGTCGCTTCACATGCTCAGGTTTAAGGGTTTCTTTAAGCAGGGGATTGTCTCGCAGATAAATCATGCCAACGGCCAGATAGTTACAGGCACGCCAGTAAGCATGAATCTTGCGAATGTCTTCATCGGATAAAGGCTTGGTTTGAAGAGGCGTTGCAACTGTCATAGTGGTGTAGTCCTAAACAAGAAAAATAAGATGCATCAAAATCTATGCTTTTCTATCCTTTATAGACCCTATATCTAAACTTATCTACAACCGTTATCTACTTTCAGTTATCAAGCTTACACTCTGATTCTTGATAGAGAGGGCATAGCGCTGATTCGTTTTTCTTATTTAAAGATGACTTAATTCTTGCTTAATCATTTTTGTTCGGTAGAGTGATTTTTTAACCGAGCATAATTGTCTACAATAACTGGCTACGACGAAAGATTTTAAGGCATCTAGACTCTGTAATGGAATGGTTACTCTGAATATTTCAGGCAGTCAATTCTTATACAAGTTTTCTTAGAGGCTTGCTAAATTTCGCACCAGGTATACAGCTATAAACCACTATAGGCAACTAATACAGCGGTTTTGATCGGTCGGCCTAATATCCATGGTTTTAATTATTTGCTGTATTTGAGTGTTTCACTATCGTTGAAGACGAGAGGATTGTCTTTAGGAAATCCTTCATATTGCAATACCGATTATTAGAAAATTGAGTCTAGACATATCCGATATTTCTAATATTGATCATAGAAATTAACGTTCAAATTTCTGTTTGAAGATGGGTGTTTTTATTAATCATAGTTATCGATGCATTTAATTTCGGATTGAATAAATTAGATAAAATTAATCTGAATCAAAATTGAAGATTTAAACCAATGGTTATCATTATTAAAATCTATTGATGCATGCAAATATGAGATGTGTGCATCGCTAATGGCAAAGGTGCGATCGCTTATGTTGGTGAAATCGGTGAAATCATTGGTATGGAAGCAGGGCGATCGCTCCGCAATCTAGCTGTCGATCCCGCTACGATAAGAGTGTGCATTTCACGCCATAGGAACGGCATCTATGCCGATTATTTCGGTTGATCATCTGAGCAAAGTCTATCCGGTCGCTGTCAAAGAGCCAGGGCTCAAGGGGACGCTGACTCATTTCTTTCGCCGCACCTACCGCCAGGTCGAAGCCGTCAAAGACGTGACCTTCGGCATTGAGCCAGGAGAGGTGGTGGGGTTTTTGGGACCAAACGGCGCAGGAAAAACCACCACGCTAAAAATGCTGACGGGGTTAATCCATCCATCGAACGGGCAGGTCAATGTGGTGGGGCACACGCCCTTTCGACGAGAGCCCGAGTTTTTGAAAAATATCACCCTCGTCATGGGGCAAAAGCAGCAGCTCATTTGGGACTTGCCGACCCTAGACTCGTTGCGAATTAATGCCGCCATTTACGGCATCTCGGATAAAGAATTTCGGGGACGCGTTGGGGAATTAGCAGACATGCTCACCTTAGAGAGCCAACTCACGCAACCTGTTCGCAAGCTCTCCCTCGGAGAACGCATGAAAGCAGAACTGCTCGCTGCATTGGTGCATCGTCCGAAGGTGTTGTTTCTCGATGAACCGACCTTGGGGCTTGATGTCAATGCTCAGGTGAGCGTGCGAGAATTTTTGCGGGAATATAACCAGCGCTATCGGGCGACGATTCTGCTGACGAGTCACTACATGGCAGACATCACTGCTCTGTGCAAACGGGTTTTGCTCATTTATCAAGGTCAACTCATCTATGACGGTAATTTGGATCAGTTACTCGAACGCTTCGCGCCCTATCGTGAAGTCAAAGTAGAGTTGGCAGAAGGCTGCGCGCCAGATGATCTGAGTGCCTATGGCGAATTAGAAGCCTTGGAGGGGTGTGTGGCTCGATTTATTGTCCGCCGCGATGAGCTGACAGGGGCGATCGCCCGCATTCTTGCTAATCTCAAGGTGCTGGATATGACCATCACCGATCCGCCTGTGGAGGAAGTGATCGGACGGGTATTTCGAGCTGGAACCGTCGGGAGTGACGCATGATTCGTACCGCTAAAACTCTGATTACGGTTTACTACGCCTACATGCTCGAATATCGGGCAGAACTGTTGTTTTGGGTGCTCTCTGGCAGTCTGCCGCTTATCCTCATGGGCATTTGGGCTAAGGCGGCTGAAGGCGGGCAATTTGGGCTAACGTCTCTAGACTTTATTCGCTATTTCATTGCGGTGTTTTTTGTCCGGCAATTTAGCGTCGTGTGGGTGATTTGGGAATTTGAGCGCCAAATTGTAGAAGGCAAGCTATCCCCCAAACTGTTGCAGCCCCTTGATCCAGGTTGGCATCATTTTGCGTCTCACTTTGCGGAGCGCTTTGCGCGCATGCCGTTTGTGTTTTTGGTAGTGGGCTTATTTTTTTTGGTCTATCCCCGAGCCGCATGGCTGCCCGATCTAGTAGATGTGGCGATCGCCCTCGTGATTTTGATGATGGCGTTTACGCTGCGATTTGTCATGCAGTATACCTTTGCCATGTTTGCCTTCTGGACAGAGCGAGCCAGCGCGATCGAGAGTTTCTGGTTTTTGTTTTATCTGTTTCTTTCCGGCTTGATTGCCCCTCTCGACACCTTTCCTGAGGCGGTTCGCCAGGTTGTGGTCTGGCTGCCGTTCCCCTATTTGATTTATTATCCGGCAAGTTTGCTGGTGGGCATCCCTGTCGATATTCCGCGTATCTTCATCACCATGATTGGATGGACGGGAGTTTTCTTTATTCTCAATCGGTGGCTCTGGCGCAAAGGGCTTAAGCAATATTCAGGCATGGGCGCTTAGTAAAGATTTATCAATACTTTCGGTTACAACATTGACAAAGTCAGTCATTAACTGCTGATACGCTAAATCATCATTTACAGTAAAAGAGCGCAGCAGGATGTTGGCATTGCTAAAATCAAACCGTTGAGGGCGCATCATGGTATTCCTCCTTGGCTTACTGCGGATATTAGAATTTGTGGAATTTCTCACCACTCCCGTTGGGCTGGCAGTGAGTCTGGGCATGGCGCTGCATTCCCTATCCGTGCGCTGCCCGTTTATGAGTTTTTTGTGGGTACTCCCCTTCTTGTCGGTGGTGACTGTTGAGGCGTATCGTTCAATCAAGGAAACTGAGCACCAGTAATTCACCACCTTTAAATGGGACGATATCTCAAGGTCTTGAAGCTATTTTGGGGAGCGGCGATCGCCGCTGAGTTAGAATATCGGCTTAACTTTTTAATCGCTGCGCTAACAAGCCTCGCAAACTTGGCGGGTAGCCTGTTTGGGTTGTTTCTGTTTTATCGCACTAACTACACGTTTCAAGATTGGTCGTGGGAAGAGGCACTCGTCGTCTTAGGGGTGTTTACGCTGCTGCAAGGATTTTCAGCGACGTTTTTGGCACCTAATCTCAATCAAATTGTGCGTCAGGTTCAAGAGGGAACCTTAGATTTCGTCTTGCTGAAGCCGATTAGTTCTCAATTTTGGCTATCGACGCGCACCGTCTCACCGTGGGGGTCGTCAGATTTGTTTTTTGGTGCGATTCTGATTGGCTATGCGGGTGGCAAGCTAGGACTCGGATTGACGAATTATCTGGCTGCGATTCTTCCGTTGCTGTGCGGGTTTCTGAGTCTTTACAGCCTGTGGTTTATGTTAGGTGCGACCAGTATTTGGTTTGTGAAAATTTATAACGTGACTGAAGTGCTGCGGGGCTTGCTCGAAGCGGGACGTTTCCCAATCGTGGCGTATCCGGTGGCATATCGTTTTTTCTTCACGTTTGTGGTTCCCGTAGCGTTTCTCACTACAATCCCGGCGCAGGCACTGCTTCATCGTGGTGACGTGGAATGGATGATTGGAGCGCTGGCGTTGGCGATCGCCCTGCTCTATATCTCAAAGCTGTTTTGGCGGTTTGCTCTCCGCTTTTACACAAGCGCCTCCAGTTAGGACGCTAAATGTGTGTAGACCCGCGCGCAGCGCGGGTCTACACACAAACCTAAGCCCGTAGGGCTATAAATGCTCTAATCAAAATAAATTATTTAAACGACATTGCCGTCATTGCGGCGTCGTAAGGTAAAAGTACTAATTAACGAAACCTTTTTAATAAAGCCTTGGCCGCATCTAAAACAAACGGTGACCGCATCATGTGCGCTGATAGCTAAATTCAAGATGCACGGCAGGTATTCGCTGTTAAGGAGCAAGACGTGGTTGTCAAGAGGTTACCTCAAACATACCTGTCCGTAATCGCTGGAATAGGAGTCTCGATTGGACTGACACTCGGTTCAGGAGGCTGCTTAGTGGCGATCGCTCGTCCCATTCCTGATGACAGCCTGGGTTCCGATCGGTCTGATATTCAGCAGATTCGACCCAACCAATTTCGGATTGAAGGCGGAGCATCCCGTGGCTCACACCTTTTCCACAGCTTTCAAGATTTTGATGTGCCCGATGGGGTAGCGGTTTACTTTGCGAATCCGGCAGGCATCGAGGCGATTCTCAGCCGGGTGACGGGCAACAGCTCGTCTGAGATTTTGGGAACCCTCGGCGTGGATGGGATGGCGAATTTGTTTCTGATCAATCCCAACGGGATCGTGTTTGGCCCGGATGCGCGTCTCGATATTCGCGGGTCGTTTGTCGCCAGCACCGCTGACCGCTTTACGTTTCCCGATGGCAGCGAGTTTAGCGCCAGAAATCCCCAAGCAGCTCCACTGCTGACGGTGAATGTGCCGATTGGCTTGCAGTATGGCACTGGTAGGGGGGCGATCGCCAATGCGGGCAGCCTTCAAGTCGGGCACGATTTAACCCTGTCGGCTCAGCAGCTTGACCTGCAAGGGCAGCTCCAGGCAGGCAGACATCTGACCCTGTTGGCGGACGATTTGCGTATTCGAGATCACGCGACTGCACCGTTCATTGCCACAGCAGGGGAAATGATGCGGCTCCAGGGAAATCAACGGTTGGATATTGTCGCGCTCAATCATCCCGATAGCCGACTGGTCGCCGGGGCAGATTTAGTCTTGCGATCGCCCAATCCTGTGATTGGAGATGCCCACTATTGGAGCGGTGGCGACTTTCGAGTGGAGCAAGCTGATGGCATCCCCGGTGATTTTTGGAGTCCGATCGATCCGATTATTCGAGCGGGAGGTGATGTCGAGTTTGATACCTATCGCGGCACGTCGCTGCACATTTTTGCCGGGGGTGCCGTTGATATTGGCTCAGTGGTGATCACCGGAACTGATGCCACTGCTGTGGAGGATATTGATGCGATCGCAGAGACGGTAACGCTCTCTGACGGCATCACCACCGTTGCGGTTGATGGACGTACTCAGCCCACCCTAGATATTCGTGCGGGAGTCAATCCAGAGGCGATCGCCCTTCCATTGGGCGTGACTGGCAATGTGGAAGAGCTAACCCCTGCCGATCCGCTCAGTCCGACTCGCACGTCGGCAGATATTACCGTTGATTCAATCAACATGCAGGCTCCTAATGGGCTGGTGTTTCTTACCAATCAGTATCAGCCCGACCTGACGCTGCCCGGAGGCACGATTGAGGTCGATTCGATTCGCACCGATGATAGTTTGAACGGGTTTGTGGGCAACGGGGGAACCGTCATCGTCGATGCGCGCGAGGATCTAAATGTGGGCGATCGCATCGATGCATCGTCAGGAACCGGGAATGCAGGTGATATTCTCCTATTAGCAGGCGGCTTGATCTCCCTCGACAGGAGTTTTCTGATCAGCAACACCACGGGAACTGGACGAGGCGGCGATATCACTCTTCAAACTGGATCATTTTCTGCGACCAACGGAGCCCAAATTCAAGCCAACACGGCTGGGCTGGCCAATGCAGGACGCATTACGATCACAGCTCAAGATACCGTATTGTTTGACGGGGCGATCGGACGAGGTGCCGATCAGCGAACGGGGATCGAGAATCGCATTCTAGCGGCACCCGTTGACTTGCGAAATCCAGCGATTACAAGCGGCGGGATCGTGATCACCACGGGATCGTTGTTCATCACCCAAGGCGCGCAGCTGCAAGTCAGACTGGAAAACAATGCCCAGGGGCTTTCTGGAAATGTGAATGTGGATGCGCGCAACGCAGTGGTCGTGGATGGGGTCTCTCCAGAGAATATCCCGAGTGCGGCGAGCAGCGCGATTATCACCAGCATCGAGAAAGATGGAATCGGTCGTGCTGGGGATATTGTAATTCGAGCTGAAACGGTTGAACTCACTAATGGAGGACAGCTCCAGTCAAACACGCGGGGGCAGGGCAATTCAGGCAGTGTCATGGTCACGGCAGGCGACCGCGTTCTCATTGAGGGCGAACGACGAAACCGGAGTAGCGTGATTCTCAGTCGGGTGAATGGCAATGGGACGGGCAACGGCGGTGACATTCGCATCGAAGCTCCAGTTGTCGAAATTCTCGATGATGGCGAAATCCGCACGGGTGCAGAGGGGCGAGGCAACGGCGGTAGCATTGCGATTATTGCTCCGGTGCGAGCCTTGTTTGAGGATGATGTGTTGATCCAGAGTTCAGTTCGCGATCGCGGCGCTGATGCGGGTGACATTCGCATCGAAGCCGGAACCTTTGATCTGATTAACGACAGCGTTATCGAGGCCATCACCGAAGGACGAGGCACTGGGGGAACCGTCACCATCATTGCGGACGGGGTGGCGCGATTCCAAGATAATGTGCGTGTTCGCAGCAGTTTAGAAGAGGGTGGCGTTGGGCAAGCGGGTGACATTCTCATTGAAGCCGCGTCGGTGATTGCTGAAGACGAGGCAAGAATCGAAGCCCGGACGCGATCGCAAGGAGATGGAGGCGATATCACCATCCGCGTACCGGGCACCATTGCCCTATCTGATTCGGTCACGGTGGTGAGTAGCCTTGAACGAGGCGGGACAGGCAATTCTGGCAATATTCGTCTAGAAGCAGAGGAGATTTCAATTCAGCGGTCATCGCTGCAATCTAACACCATCGATGAGGGCGACGCTGGGACGATTACTCTAATTGCGGGCGATCGCGTCCATTTAGATGAAGGGCCTGTTTCGATTTTGAGCCGGGTTAACCCCAGTGGCGATGGAGAAGGAGGAGATGTATTAATCGACACCGGCACGCTAGACATCACCAATGGAGCGGGCATACTATCCCGCACAGAAGGGATAGGCAATGCCGGGAATGTCCAAATTACTGCTCGGGATCGAGTCCTCATCGACGGGCGCAACCGTGAGGATAATTCTCAATGCAGCGGAATTTGTTTGAGTGGTGTCTTTAGCAGCGTCAATCTAGGTGCAAGGGGCGACGGAGGGCAGATTGATATCCAAACCGGGTCACTGACCATTTCGAATGAGGGGCGGCTCGATGCGAGTACGGCTGGCACGGGGGATGCGGGAGGCGTCGATATTTTAGCGCAGCAGGTAGATGTGGTCGATCAGGGAGAAATTTCAACATCCACGTTCGGAGCATTTGATGCGGGAGAAATCGAGATCATAGCCGATTCGATCCTCCTTGCCCGTGACGGAATAATTTCGAGCGGCGTACTCGTTGGCGCAAGCGGCAGTGGCGGCAATATTGTTCTCGATGTATCGGAGCTGACACTCCGCAGGGGCGGACGCGTTGAGACGCGCACGCAAGGGTTTATCCCGTCGCGACTGGCATCTCAAGTGGCAGAGGATTCCTATACCGATCTGGTTCAAGCCGATGATCCGGCGGCCTATTGGCAATTGGATGACGCAGGCGAAACCCCTGTTGCTGATAGCGGGGGCGATCGCTTCGACGGCACGAATGAGGGCACTGTCTTGCTCGGTCAGTCGGGTGTTTCGGGCACAGCGGCTGCTTTTGATGGCAATGAAGGCGCCATTAACATCGGTCAAGTTGAAACAGAGTCTGCACTCGGATTTGCCGAACGATCGTTTACCGTCGAAGCGTGGGTCAATCCCAATGCTGACCCGCCTGACCAGCAGGTTTTCTTCGGAGCCCACGACGAAAATGATCGTCGCGAAAGCCTGCACCTACGGCTCAATGATGACGGTTCAATTCGAGTCGGCTTTTTTGCCGATGACTTGGATACCCCCGAAGACACGCTTCGCTTTGGAGACGATTGGTATCACGTTGTCACGCGCTATGACCAACCGACCGATACGACAGCCGTATTTGTGAACGGCACACTAGCGGCTGTGGGGAGCGATGGCCCCTACCAAGGCGAAAATCCCACCGTTCGCATTGGCAACTGGCGCAGCCCGACTGACCAGACATTCAACGGCTCAATCGATGAAGTAGCCGTTTACAATATGCCGCTTTCGCTCGAACGCATTGCTGCTCACTATTTTCGCGGACAGCAAAATTTGGGCAATGCTCTCGATTTTCAACCCAATCAGGGCGCCAATGCGGGCAACATTAGGGTCAACGCCGATTCCATTACGATTTCAGGAACTAGCCCAACCCAGGATCGCTCCAGCGGTTTGTTATCTGGCACCGAAGGCCAAGCCAGTGGTCGGGGGGGCAATATCACCGTTATGACCGATCGGCTGCGCGTTTCAGATGGCGGGGTGCTCAGTGCTCGTACGCTGAATTCGTCGAGCGGCGGGGCGATCGCCATTGATGCAAATACCCTGAATCTCACTGGCGGAGGACAAATTTTAACCACAGCATTGGCGTCTGGTGATGCCGGACAAATTTCAGTGACGAGCGATCGCCTTCGGTTAAGCGGTGAAGCCCAATCCATCAGCTCAGAGAATGAAGGGCCGACCAGTCTCATTTCAGCCCGCGCCCAAGGAGCAGGCAATGCAGGCAGCATTGAGGTGAATGGAAATCAGCTCGTCATACAAAATCGAGCCGAACTCTCTGCCTCCACGTCTGGCGCAGGCAGTGGCGGAGATATTGATTTGAATGTCCAAGAGCTGACGGTACGCGGCGGCGGGCGCGTTTCGGCATCAACCTCTGGGGATGGGCAAGGAGGCGCAATCCAGATTCAAGGCGCTGAATTGGTTAGGTTACAAGGAGCTATAGCAGATGAACAATCAAGCGGCATCTTTACCACGACCGAAGCCAGCGCAGGCGATCGCGGCGGCAGAATTTTTATTGATGCCCAAGATCTGCAAATTTCGGATCAAGCGGTAATCAGCGCCCGCACGCGCAGCCCATTTCGGGGCGGGAGCGTTCGCATCGTGTCGGATACGGTGGAGTTGTCGAACGGGGGGCAGATTGTCACGACGGCTTCTAATCGAGGCGATGCGGGAGACATTCGGGTGGATGCTAGAGATGCTATCCAGATTGCAGGACAGGCTGCGATCGCCACCCCTGACGCAGATGGGGTTGCCAGCGGCTTATTTGCCAGCACCCAGCAAGCCGGTGATGCGGGCAATATTATCGTCAGCGCTGACCAATTCGATGCGATCGCGGGTGGACGGATCGCTACGTCAACGGCTGGAGGCGGGGATGCTGGAGATATCAATCTGTTTGTGAGCGATTGGGTCACCCTGTCTGATTCGCAGAGCGGTCTGTTTGCCGATACGGCTCAAGGCTCAAGCGGCGACGGGGGAAGTATCTTAGTTGATCCGCGAACGGTTCGCATCCAAAATGGCGCAGGTATCGCCGTTAGCAGTCGCGGAAGCGGTGTGGGCGGCAATATTACGGTTCAAGGCGAGTCGATTTTTCTAGACAATGGCGGATTTATTTCTGCCGATAACGACGGCATTTCTCAAGGCGGGGATATCCAAATTCAGGGCGATCGCCTCTTTTTAGATAATCGTTCGTTCATTTCAGCCGAAACGGCGAGTAGCCAAGGCGGCAATATCGACCTTAATTTTGAAGATATAATCGCGCTGCGTCGAGGTAGTTCAATTTCAACCGACGCTGGCACGAGTCGCCGCGCTGATGCCAATGGTGATGGCGGCAATATCTCGATTGCCACTGGGTTTGTGGTTGCCGTTCCTAGCGAAAACAGCGACATCAGCGCTAACGCCACCCGGGGCAACGGAGGCAGCGTGGGCATCACTGCTCAAGGCATCTTTGGCATCCAGTTTCGAGACGAAGAATCGCCGTTGAGTGACATCACCGTCAGCTCTGAATTTGGAACCGATGGCATTGTCGTGATTGACACACTCGATGTTGACCCCAGTCGAGGCTTGACCGACTTGCCATCTGAGCCGGTTGATCCGCAACTCAATCAAAGCTGTCAACCGCAAGGCGACTCATCGACGGGGCGATTTGTGGATGCTGGACGAGGCGGGTTGCCGCCAACGCCAGGTGATACGGCGATCGGGCAGACCTGGGAGGATATGCGATCGCCTGATGCGTTGGGTGAAACGGGTGAGGAAACGGGCGAGGAAACGGGCGATCGCCCCGTTCAATCCTCCAGTTCCACCGCCACGGCCCTCGAAATCCCCTCAGAAATTGAAGAAGCTCAAGGCTGGACAGTTGACTCAGAGGGGCGAGTCATTCTCACAGCAGATACGTCGCGCGTTATTCCGTACAGCTCTTGGCAAACACCGACCCGATGCGAGCAATAAGGAGGTGATATGGGAATTCAGCGATTTGGGGCTGACCGTCAGTGGCGATCGCATCTGCGCCGATGGGCATGGGTTTTTGTCGGGATATTGCTAGCGTGGGGGCTATCGGTTTATTCAATACCGGGTCTGGAGAGGAAGGCGATCGCCCAAGAGGGGTTTCAAGAAGCCGCCCCAGAAAATGTCCAAGAGAATCCCCCAGAAAGCATCCCAGAGAGCGCCTCAGCGAATTCCAATTCTGTATCATCATTCCTCAATCAAGGACGTGATGCCTATGCCAGTGGCGACTATGAAGCGGCTGTTCAGCACTGGCAAACTGCCGCATCAATGGCGGATCGGGTGGGCAATTCGTCTCAGCGCGCGATCGCCTCAACCTATCTATCTCTGGCCTATCAGCAGATGCAAGATTGGACACGAGCAGAGGACACCATTCAGACGGCGATCGCTCTATTGACATCAGACCCAGACTCTCGACCGGCTACATCGACGTTGCCCTACGCTCAGGCTTTAAATGCCCGGGGTCGCTTAGATCTGGCAATGGGGCGATCGCAATCAGCGCTAGACACCTGGCAGCGCGCGACAGAGATTTATCGGCAGCTTGGCGATCGCTCCGGCATCACGGGAGGGCTGCTCAACCAAGTGCAAGCCCTAGAAAACTTGGGATTTTATCGGCAAGCCTGCAACACCGTATTCGATGCCATCGAGCTTGATATAGACTGCACCCTGACATCACAGGAGGCCGTTGAGCAGGTTCTCAATCATGTGTCAGCAACCCTCACTCCCTCGATTCAACTGATCAGCATGCAAAGCCTGGGCAATTTGCTGCGGCGCATTGGCAATCTAGATGCGTCGTACCAATTGCTCGAACAGGGGTTAGAAGTGTCGCAAACCTTGTCGCTGCCTCGCTCTGAAAGCGAGATGTTGCTGAGCTTGGGCGATACGGAGCGATCGCGCTACCTCAAAACGCGGTCGTTGTTCGAGCGCACCCGTGATGACGTCAATCGTAATCAGGCCAGACACTATGGCTTGCAGGCCCTCGACCATTATCGCCAAGCAGCGGCGATCGCCTCGACAACGAATCTATCAGTTCTTTCGATTCAGGCTCAGCTTCAGCGGTTGAGTCTATTGTCCGATTTAGAACACTGGCTGCGGAGCCAAAATCGGCTCAGAGTCGCAGAAGCCATTCGTCCTCAAATCCAAAGCCAGTGGGCTGAGGTTCGGGATGGAGTCGAGAACTTGCCACCCAGTCATGCTGCGATTGATGCTCGACTTGACCTCGCGCAAACGTTAATGAATCTCGAACAGCGTCAGCAACTTCAGACGATATCAGATGAGGCGATCGCCGCTGCCATGACTGCCCTCCAACAGGCCGAGACGCTCCACATTCCCCGTGCAGAGTCCTACGCCCGTGGCACGCTGGGCATGATTTATGAGCAGATTGGCGATCGGAACCCCCAACTGGCTCACGCATCTTGGCAGCAGTCCCGCGAATGGACTCAACCAGCCCTCGGATTGGCTCAAGCTCACCAAGCCTGGGATATTGCCTATCGCTGGCAGTGGCAGCTCGGTCGCCTTTACCGCAAGCAGGGAAACTCTGAAGAGGCGATCGCCCACTACGACGCAGCTGTGCAAACCCTCCAAACGGTTCGTCAAAACCTACTCAGCGTTGATTCTGAAATTCGCTTCTCGTTTCGCGATAACGTCGAACCCATTTACCGAGAACTCGTCGAGCTGTTATTGAATACGAATGGAGCAGCCCCCAGCCAAGCAAATTTGCAAGCGGCCATTCAAGATATTGATGCACTCCAGGTGAGCGAGTTAGAGAATTTTCTGCGATGTGATTTGTCGCCATCCCTCGAAATTAGTGACGCAAACGTCGACCCAAGGGCTGCCATTCTCTATCCGATTATTTTGGAGAATCAGTTAGCGGTGATTTTGAAATCGCCCCAGTCCGATCGGCTGCACTTTTATGCTGTTTCCCGTCCCAAGGCTGAGGTCGATGCAGCGCTCATTCACCTCCGCCAAGAACTTGAAAAGCCCTATCCGTCGCAGCAAGGACGGGCATTGGGAATGCAGGTTTATGATTGGCTGATTCGCCCTGCCGAGTCGATTCTTACGGCTGCACAGGTCGAAACGCTGGTGTTTGTTCTCGATGGGGCACTGCGAAATGTGCCAATGGCGGCGCTGTATGATGGTGAGCACTATTTGATCGAACACTATGCGATCGCCCTCATGCCTGGATTGCAGCTCATCGAACCCAAACCGCTGACCCAAGTGCAGCTTGATGTGCTGAAATTTGGATTATCTGAAATTCGACCCAACTTTCCGGCTCATCAAGGCTTTGCTGCTCTAGAAAACGTTGAAACCGAACTCAATCAAGTCGGCGCTCAAACCTCAGGGCGGCGACTTCTCAATCAAGACTTCACCAGCGACAGGCTTCAACAACTCGCAACGACGACCTCATTTCCGATCATTCACCTGGCAACCCACGGTCAGTTTAGCTCTGAACCCGAAGATACCTTCATCCTGGCGTGGGATAAACGGGTCAATATCAATGCGTTGAGTGCCATCCTGCAAGATCGGAGCCAACGTGCGGATGCAATCGAGCTGCTGGTGTTAAGCGCCTGCAAGACGGCGGATGGAGATAGCCGCGCTGCTTTGGGGCTAGCCGGAGTCGCTGTTCAATCAGGCGCACGCAGCACCTTAGCATCGCTGTGGTATGTGGATGATCAGGGGACGGCAGAATTGATGAGCCACTTTTATCAAGAACTAGCAGGGACTGATACCTTAATCACTAAGGCAGAAGCGTTGCGGCGATCGCAGCTCGCTCTGTTGCACAATCCCTATTATCGATCGCCGATTTATTGGGCTCCCTACGTGCTTGTGGGAAATTGGCTTTAGACTCTAGGATTTGATGAACAGGGATCGAAACACCGGTTCCCCTTTTGATAGGGTGAGGTCTTCTCGCTCGGTAGAAACCGGCAGCGGATTATGAGGCAGCCAGTTGCGCCCTTGGCGGATAAATGCAGAATGCTCCTGAAAGCGATCGCCCATTTCAATTGCCACCTCTTCAATGTCTGATTGCAGCAGCACCTGACCTCCCGTCGCTAAATGACGAGCAAGTTCATCGACCAATTCGGGTTGCACAATTCGCCGCTTTTGGTGGCGTTTCTTAAACCACGGGTCAGGGAATTGAATCGTCACCCGCTGTAATACTCCGTCGGGTAATGATGACAAGAGCGTCGTTAGAGACGTATTGGCATTGCAAGAGACGAAATGAAGATTTGGAAGCCCTAGTTCGTCGCGCTGAAGGATTGCCTGCTCCACCAACGGCTCCCGAATCTCTAATCCTAAAAAATTCCAACTGGGCTGCTGTTGAGCCATGGCAATTAAGAAATTTCCACGACCACAGCCGATGTCGAGATGAAGCGGATGGTCTAATTCAGCGTATATCGTCTCCCACTGGGGAGGAGCCGCAGGATGCTGATATTTTTGACTTAACGGATTGACGTGTTGACGCACTCGAACAGCCGACAAAGATGAAATCACCTCCATAACGTTATCTGTTCCAGCCTAAACGATTCCCGGCAGCATCTGTCATAAGGGGTTATACTCGACGGGAATTGCCTGCCGTCTTTAATTAGGATGCTCTTGCCGACGTGTTATGAGTCTGAATGTTCGATTTGCGATCGCCAGCGATCTACACATTGCGCTGCCTCACACGATTCCCCATAACCCACATCGGTTTCATCGGGTAGAACTCAGCATCCATGCCTTCGAAGCGGTGCTTGATTACCTTGCGCAACTCGGCTTAGATTTCTTGCTGCTGCCGGGTGATTTAACCCAAGATGGCGAACCTGATAATCATGCATGGGTTGCCCAACGACTGGCTCAGCTTCCCTATCCGGTGTACGTCGTCCCTGGAAATCATGATGCCGTAGAGCAGCACTCAACTCACTCCTCCATTGGCATCGCAGATTTTCCAACCTATTATTCAAAGTTTGGCTATTCTAATCCGGGGCAGCTTTACTATTCAGAGCCGCTTTTGCCCGGAATTCGCCTAATTGGGCTGAACTCAATCGCATTTGACGACCAGGGCAAGCAGCACTACATGGGACGAGTCGATCAGGAGCAGCTCGTTTGGTTGCGCCATTGCCTAGAGGCTGCAACCGACGAATTTATTTTGGTGATGATTCATCACAATGTGATTGAACATTTGCCGGGGCAGATGCAAAACCCCCTCGGGCGGCGCTACATGCTCGAAAATGCGCCAGCTCTGTTGCATCTCCTGAGGAAGGCGGGGGTTCGGCTGATTTGTACCGGGCATCTCCATGTCCAAGATATCGCCCACGATCGCGGAATTTATGATATTACAACAGGATCGCTGGTGAGCTATCCTCATCCGTTTCGCGTCCTGCAGTTATATCAACAAGACGACGGGCATCTGCGGCTTCAGATTGAATCTCACCACATTCAATCATTACCCGGCTGGGATGATTTACAGACCAGTTCTCGTGAACTGATGGGCGATCGCTCCGTTCACTTTATGATGAAGCTGCTGATGGGCGATCCGCTCAATCTCTCGTATCCTGACGCCGAACGATTGGCACCCGATTTGCGTTACTTTTGGGCGGATATTGCCCGTGGCGATGCCCAATTTAGCTTTCCTCAATTTCCAGCGAACGTGCGCCGCTATTTTGAGCAATTTAGTGCATTAGATCAGGCGGGCATCCCTCACCTGATCGACAACTCCGCGACCCTAGTCCTCTGACAATGCTTGCTAAGACGCTGCTTGGCGAATAATTCCAAAGACAGACGTGTAGCCATGGATAAAGGTGGTATCCCCAACGGGACCAATCTCTCCATTACAAAAAAATCCGGCAACCGGAACATTGCTCACGTAGTGGCTAAAAAGTCGAGAGTCGAAGTTTTGCTCGTTATAGAGCCGTTCGCCTCTGCCCATACACGAAAACATGAGTGCTCCAATCGGCGATGTTGTCCGGGTTTGATCCGTGTATTGGTAGTGTTTAAGAAGCCCCTCCAAGTCATCGGCTGAGGTGGCAGCGTCGCGCAGGTGAAACTGGATGCGTTGTCCTGGGCGGATGCGATCGCCCACGGCGATGGCTCCAATTCTGGGATCGACGCCAATCAGATTCCGAATCAGAAAATCGCCCTGGTCGAGTTCTCGTTTAAATTCTGTTTGAGCGATGCCCACGAACAGAGAATGTTGGGCGAGTTCGCGATCGTCCTCACTTAAATCTTGGATAAGCGCTTGCAGAACCTCTAACGGCGTTTGAGCGATGCCGCACACATCATCACGGATCTGTTCTTCAAGCTTTAAGATAATATTGCGATCGCCCTCGACGACCTGATAGATTCCGCCAATGGGGCGACACCCCTGAGCCACAATCGCTTCTAGGGTTACGTCGCCGCTTAGCGCGATGCCTACCATACCATCTTCATACATCCGATCGTTGTAGAAAAGCCCAATCCCACCTCGCAGCGCTCCTCCACTTGCCAATCCACCAACCTTGACCGATCCCGGATACGCAAAGTCTAGCCCCTGGAGGAGGTCAACTACTTTAGAAAACGTTGGGTCTGATAAGACGATGAAATCAGGATGCTCATTGGGAGAAACGCCCATGAGATCAATCCACCGATCGGGAGGCCCATCTAGGTCGGGTAATTCATCATCTGTGACATGAAATGGCGTGACGGTGACTCCTGGCAAGTGAGCAACCGTGAGGCTAAGGGCGGCTCCGCCTTCAATTTCTTCTGACTGATCGACGGTGTTCATGCCAACAACGCCGCCACCGCTACACCCAATCAGCACTGACACCTCCAGCTTTTCTTTCAATAGCGGCATCAGGCGTGAATATTCACTCGCAAACGCAGATGAAATAAACACCAACCCGAGGTCTGCTGGAGCCTGTAGCGATTGCTGAGCGTGTTCGACTACGTCGTGGATAGCAGCTTCTAGAGACGGTTGTGTCGATAAGGCGCTTACCCACTTCATCTGGTCAGTCATTGATTGTGCCATTGTCACGCTTCCTAAGCTAAGTGCTCGTCAAACTCAATTACAATACTTAATTCCCAACTTACAAGAAACTTTGTCTACGTCCAGAACTGTAGTCCCCCTTGGGAAAAATCTGCAAGTTTCGAGCTAGACGCCATTTGGATTCATTCAAACCTTAAGAAATGGAGTTCATTCCGTTTCAATTCTTCTTCATTGTGCATACTAGAACGGAATAGTTACGATTATAGAATCGGTTTTTCAAGAGCTGTGGTTCTTAATGAACTGCGGTATCTTGAAAAGATAGTTCTTGGTCAGCCTTTGATCAGCAGAATAGTAGTTAACGGAAGTAGCGAAACCCATGAGTGATATTCAGGAGCAAATCGAAAAAGAACGTACACAGGCTCGTGATGCGTGTGATGCGAGCGGAGAAAACTCCGCAGACTGTGCTGCTGCGTGGGATGCAGTCGAAGAGCTTCAGGCTGAAGCGTCTCATAAGCGCCATAAGGCCAAGTCGAAAACCTCCTTGGAACAATACTGCGACGATAACCCCGAAGCAGCAGAATGCCGGATATATGATGACTAGAGTTCTGATATCCAGATGGGCTCAGATGCGGGTATAGAACCTCCGCGCCGCCGAGGCTCTATATGCGTTCAGTGGCCTAACGCGAGAGCGTAGGGATATATCTCTAGAATCTGTATCTCTAGAATCTGTGTCGGATTATATGACTTAAATACTGCAAATCCAGGAGTATAGCCATTTTGGGTTGTCTCCTGGATTTTGGTTTAAATCGATGTAGATATGGCAACGCAGGCAATTTCTTTCCCCCTCACAACTGTAGATACGACGCGTCAATTAGGAATCGCACTCGGGCGATCGCTCCCACCTGGAACCATCATCTTGCTAGAAGGGAACCTGGGCAGCGGCAAAACTACGCTGGTTCAGGGCATTGGTGAAGGATTAGGGATTTCTGATGCGATTGTCAGTCCAACCTTTGCCCTCATTAGCGAATATTTAGACGGGCGCATTCCCCTCTATCATCTCGACTTGTATCGGTTATCACCCAATGAGGTTGGCGCTCTCTATCCTGAGATGTATTGGGAAGGGCAGGAGTACCCGCCCGGAATCACAGCGATTGAATGGGCAGATCGGTTGCCATACTGCCCCGATGACTATCTCAAAATTTGCCTCTCTCACACCGATACCCAGGCGTCTGATCAATCTGTGAATGGTAGTTCGGGCGATCGCCGATTTGCCCGTCTCGAAATTGTGGGTCAGCTTCCGGTTGATCTGATTTCCATCATCGATTGAGGCTCCTACTCAATGGCGATTGAGCTAGCTAGCAGGGACGCCTGTTGCTAGATCGAGGCATTCCTGCTTGATGCGACAACGGGCGATTGCGATTGGGCAATACTATGCCAGGTAGATCTAAGGCTGTTGCGTGGCGATCGCCAGCCTCACTCCCTCAATATCTCGCAACCGATCCATAATCGTCACGACCTCACCATGACTGACCGCGGTATCGGCATTGATGATCACAAGAGGGTCTTGATTTGCGTTCATCTGTCGCTGCACTTCGGCCACTAGCGCATCGAGACGAATTGATTGGCGATTCAGAGCAATGTTCCCGTCGGGGTCAATTGTGACCACGAGTTGCTGTTGGGGTTGAGGGCTGGAGTTGGTTGCCTCGGGCACACTAACGGGTAACCCTTCAGATCGTGTGAGAAATAATGTTGACATGATGAGAAATGCCAAAATCGCAAAAATCACATCGATCATGGGCACAATATTGATTTGGGGAGGACTTTCTGGCTCACTGGGTAGACGCATACGGATTCCGTCCTCGTTCATAGCGACGCCGATAGAGCAACTCAAGCTGCCCACCATACTCTTGAATCAAAGCCATCTGGCGCAAATATAGACCCCGAAACATATTGGCAAAAAGCAGCGTAAAGATCGCCACAATCAAACCTGCGGCAGTAGAAATAAGTGCCTCACTGATGCCAGAGGTTACGCCAGTCGAATTGGTTCCGCCCAAATCTCCTACTCTCAACGATGCAAATGAGCTAATTAACCCCAAAATAGTGCCAAGCAATCCCAGCAACGGCGCCACACTGATGACCGTCTCAAATACTGTATTAAACCGCTTTAGCAAAGGTAGCTCGGCTTGTGCGGCGCTCTCCAGCGCTAAACGAAACTCATCGGGGGTGGCTTGATCAAGTTCTAGGGCTGCTAAAAAAATTCGCGCCATTGGCAAGTCAGCACTTTTCTCTAGCCGTTCGAATGCCATTCGGGCGCTGCGCCGATAGAGAGCGAGAACTTCTCGCACAAGTCGATCTTGACGGCGAGCTACCTGCATCCAAAAAATAACTCGCTCCAAAATCAGAGCGGTAGCCAATATAGAGAGCCCCAAAAGGGGCCACATGACTACCCCGCCTAGAGAAAACAAATTGTCGACTGGCATGCCTGTCTTCCAATGCTTTGTATAAATTGTACGAACATTTAGACTCAACAATGGAGCAAATGTGCCGGCTTAGCATAGACGAATCGCATTAACCATTGCCAGGAAAATGCTCGACCTGAGCATATCCGCTAAACACGAGGGTTTTACCCTTGGTTTCTAGCCGATTAATGCGCATCACTACGCCGTCTAGGTCGAATCGGTCTAAGTCGACCATGTCATTTAAGACTTGAGCGAACGCAGTCGTAACAATCTCAGACAATCCATGAATAGATTCGGGGAGACCTTCCGGGTCAAACTGGGGATTGTCAAATGAAATTCGTCGCCGCTTCTCGACTGCAAGAGTTGCCAACAGACTAATCGGGACATCCTGGCGATTGGGTAGATCAGTATTGGCCGAAACTTTGACTTGGTTATCGGGTAAGAGAGTGAGCTTCACGTCTTTAAACGAAACAGGCTCGCCTCCCGACAAGTTGGTCAAGGCATCGAGCTTGACCCCTACTAAACGACGCTGGACTAGCTCTGCTTTAAAGGCGCGATTAATTGCGTCTTCGGTCAAAACGACTTGAGCGACCGCCTGAGTGGGTTGCTTGAGGCGTAGCTTGCCCGACAAAACAGCTCCCACATCGATAGAGACAGCATCTGTCTCAAACGCCATTTCTTGCACTTCAAAGGCACGGCGGATTACAAGACCGCGACCACTCATCTTAAAGTTATCGATGACCCCTTGCAGTAGCTTACTAGAGGGATAACAGCGCACTGCAACATCGACAGCTTCACTTCGCGTGAATAGATGGCGGATCGACTGGCTTGCAACCGTGTTGAGCATACGCTCACCAAAGTCAGTGCCAGACTGATTGGTAAAGCCAGTAAAACTGCTGAGCATGAAACCTTCCGCATACTAGTGGTCTAGCTACTTTGTAACAAAATATTAATGAATCAACAATATCAATTGCTTTGGAAGGGCATTAGCAAAGTTTATATACCAGCCAGTTTTAGAGGGGGCAAACGCAAGCCTATAAAAGGTTTTACTGATTTGCGTGACTGGCTAGAAAACATCCAATTTATTTCAAAAGTAGAGGATATGACGCTGGGGCAGCGCGCCATAATGTTTCAGTGAGAGAGTTAATTCGTATCGAGAGATATATCTTGGAACGCGGTTACAGGCTCTAAATCGATTACCCTATAGAGTAAGGCGATCTGAATCAAAGCATTCTTTGAGCGATCGCCCATGCTGGTTCTCAGCAGAAACTGAAGTTTTGTGATATCGAAGACTGGACGCGGCGTGTGCCCAAAGCTGGCATCATTTATAACGACATCAAACCCGTAGCTTGTCGAGTTGCTGAAGAGCTCCAAGGCAAGCTTATTTCTCATGGGTGGGAGGTTCACCTGGCAACTGGCGTAGGTGGACTGCTTGGCTATTCTGAACCCGATCGCCCGATTTGTCATATTCCCATCGATCGGCTGAGCCCTCCTGGGTTTGACCGAGATATGAAATTTGCAATCATCTTGGGAGGAGATGGCACGGTTCTTTCGGCGTTTCGGCAGCTTGCTCCATGTGGCATTCCTATCTTGGCTGTCAATACAGGGCACATGGGGTTTCTCACTGAGATGTATCTAAATCAGCTCCCCCAGGCGTTTGAACGGCTGCTCAGTGGTCAGTACGAAATTGAAGAACGCGCCATGCTGAGTGTGCAAGTCTTCCAAAACAACGCTATTGCCTGGGAAGCGCTTTGCCTGAATGAGATGGTGCTTCATCGAGAACCCATGACCTGTATGTGCCACTTTGAAATCGAAGTGGGTCATCATGCGCCTGTTGATATTGCAGCCGATGGTGTAATTATTTCAACGCCGACTGGCTCAACTGCGTATTCTCTCTCTGCCGGAGGCCCTGTGGTGACCCCCGGCGTTGCTGCACTACAGCTTGTTCCCATTTGCCCTCACTCCCTTGCGTCTCGTGCCCTCGTCTTTGCAGATACGGAGCCTGTGAGCATCTATCCTGCTAATCCGGATCGGATGGTGATGGTTGTTGATGGCAATGCCGGATGCTACATCTCGCCCAATACATGTGTGCGGGTCGAGCGATCGCCCCATTCGGCTCGATTTATCCGATTGCGCCCGCCCGAATTTTTTCATGTCCTACGCGAAAAGCTTGGCTGGGGGCTCCCTCATATCGCGAAGCCAACCTCTGTAGAACTTCCCTAGTGTGGCATGTTATAACTGAGCATTAATCTAGGTGATGATCACTCTGTTTTAGTTACGGCTCAATCTACGGTTTTGCCTAACATTCCCCATCGGGATTTATATGGACTCCACAAACCTCGAAACCCCTCCTCGTATTCTGCTTGTAGAGACCGATGAAACGCTCGCGCAGCATATCAGTCTAGACTTGACAGAGGCAGGATATGACATGGCGATCGCCCATGATGCGACAGCCGGGTTCCTACACGTTAAGGAGTTTCAACCCGCATTGATTGTGATTGACCGCATGTTATCCGGTGAGTCGGGGCTCCAGCTGTGCAATCACCTTCGCACACAAGGGTTATATACTCCGGTGCTACTGCTGATGTCACGGGATACGGTCGAAGATCGAATTGCTTGTCTAGAAGCTGGAGCCGATGACTATTTCCTAAAACCTTATCGAACCGATGATTTTCTAGATTTAGTCCATCTTTATCTCCAACCTGATGCCTCAGGGACTGAACAGCTCCGCTTCGGGGAACTGGTGCTCGATTTGACCACGCGTCGAGCCATGCGTCATGGTCGCACCATCGACTTGACGATGAAAGAGTTTGAACTCCTAAAATATTTGATGGAGCACTCCCGTGAAGTCTTAACTCGCGAACAGATTCTTGAAAATGTCTGGGGATATGACTTTATGGGAGAATCAAATGTCATCGAGGTCTATATTCGATATCTTCGTCTCAAGATCGAAGTCGAGGGGGAAAAGCGGCTCATTCAAACCGTTCGTGGAGTTGGCTACGTTCTTCGAGAAACTTGAAGGATTGAATTGATCTGGTGATGTGAGATGGATATGCTGAACGACGCGAACCGATATAAACGACGTAAAAAATATATTGAAGCGTGGCAAATTTTAGGATTAACTGCTGGGATCGGGGTTTTGTTGCTAGGATGCACCCCCTCGTCTTCTGATGAAGCATCTTCTCAAACAAACGACCCTGCTGCCGTGTCGCCACCCCCCTCACCCCTAACCCAGATTAGTGGCAGGCAAGAGTTGCCGATTTCTGCCTATGTTGAAATTGCTAATCAGAAAATAAACTTAGAAGTTGCTCAAACATCGGAACAGCAAGCTACGGGGCTGATGTTTAGAGATAGTTTGCCGGATAATCGAGGGATGTTATTTCCGTTTGATCCGCCTCGATCTGTCCAGTTTTGGATGCGGAATGTAGAAATTCACCTAGACATGGTATTTCTGCAGGACGGTGAAGTTGTGGCGATCGCCACGAATGTTCCACCTTGCACGGCGAGTCCTTGTCCAACGTATGGGCCTGATACTCCTGTCGATCAGGTCATCGAACTTCGGGGTGGACTCGCTCAAAATCTAGGGCTCCAGGTGGGTGATTCTCTGATTGTTCAATTTGTAGATGCAGACTCATAAGCAGATTCATCGGGGATGAATCTATTCATGGATCGTAGCCCGCTTAGATAGCCGTAATTTAATTTACGAAAATTATCATAATCAGAATAAAGTTCCATCAGTAAGCGCTACACAGAAGCGCTTATAATCTGCTAATCTGATCTTCCAAAGCTGAGCAGGATTGCAATCTTTATTGTGAAATTTACAGAATCTGCTGAATTTTACAAATGTTCTTAATGCTCTTGGCAGAAAAGTAGGGTACTCTTGCTGAAGGTGTGGGGATCAGCTCAGGCTTTAATATAGACAGATTTAAATTTGTCATGGTGTACTAAATCAATGAGTCACTAACAGACAGATTTTCAGCTCAGTTCTGATTTCTCGTGATGAATTTCTCTAGGTATCCAAGGGTGGGTTTAACGTTATCCAAATAGGCTTCATCAAGCCAATTTAGGATAGTGTATTGACCTAGCTAATAGAAATTTAAGCGTTCGGCGGCCATTGGTACTCATTTGATTCAGCAATTCTAGTGAGAGTTTGCACGAATGAGGCCGATTCATAAGGACAGAATAAAGAGTGGCCACTCTTTATTCCCGAATGTCATCGATGCCTACTACGGTTGTTAAATCCAACCTGGTTTCAAGGTACATCGTGACGTAGTAATGCGATTTATAGCGTGTAATTTACATTCTAAGGAGGTGAAGATAATAACGATGCCTGCAACTTACTCTCAGTTAATTCAGTTTTTACAAGATGACTTAGCCATTTCATCATCATCGATTGCGATCGCCCTCAAGCATAGCGAACAAGATCTAGGCCCATTGCCGATGGTACTTTGGAAATATGGGCTGATCACCATTGAACAACTCGATCGCATTTTTGATTGGATGGAAGCCGCGTAAATCTTGTCACTGCATCTTCATGGATAATGTCGTTGTAGGGCAATTGTTGAGAATCAAATCAGACGGTTCGTATGCACAACCCCTTCATCCTATGTGGATAGCTACTTCTAATCCTGGAGTTTTGGCAAATGCGTCCGTTGAAATGGCAGATTCAATATAATTTGAAAAAAATACCTCAATTTAGATTCAGATTAGATTCAGAGCACCTTAAAGAGAGCGACAAAAAAGCGGGCATCATGCCCGCTTTTTTGATCGATAAATTTTAACGGATAGCCTACAAGCACAACTGGTGCAGTATCGACGGATAATGCCATTGGCCTACCAATACCATTACGCTAGCACCTTGGCTGCTGCTGCAATTCCCGTTCCTGGGCTAAAGCTATCATGTCCCAAGTCAGGCAATACCGCTTCTATGGCTGCAATGACTGTTAAGATGTCGCGATCGCTCACGAATCCTAGATGCCCGATACGGAATATCTTGCCTTTGAGATGATCTTGCCCGCCTGCAATTGAGATATCAAATCGCTTTTTCAGCGCAGTTCGAATGTGGTCGGCTTTGACGTTGATCGGCATAACCGCTGTTACCGCAGGGCTGGCAACGTCCTCCGAAGCAAGTAAAGGCAATCCTAATGCTTGTATCGCGGCACACGTTGCTGCCTGATGACGTCGATGGCGAGCAAAAATGGCTTCTAATCCCTCAGCCTGCATCATCCGTAACGCAATTTGCAATCCGAAGAACAGGTTAACGGGCGGCGTAAAGGGAGTGCTGTTTTTAGCTGCATCTTTTCGATACTTGCCTAAATCTAAATAAAATCGAGGCAGTTTGGCGACTTGATATGCAGCCCAAGCATTTGTACTCATTGAAACGAATCCGAGCCCCGGGGGAATCATGTATCCCTTTTGAGAGCCTGATGCAACAACATCTAGTCCCCATTCATCAATCGGAAGGTTGACTGCACCTAGACTCGTGACCGCATCTACGATAATTAGCGCCTTACCATGATGTTTGACATGGCGATTGATGGTTTCCAAATCATTGATGACGCCAGTTGAGGTTTCGCTATGAGTCACCACCACGGCTTTAATTTGTTTTTCAGTATCAGCGTCTAGCAGAGTACGAAACCGATCTGTATCTAAAGGTTTACCCCACTCCGCGGAAATGCGCTCAACGTTGAGACCATAAGCCTCACAGATTTGAGCCCACCGATCGCCAAACTTACCGTTGCAGCCAACCAAAACGCGATCGCCTGGGCTTAACACATTAATCATTCCGGCTTCCATGGCCCCGGTTCCGCTTGCGGCTAAAACCAGCACATCATTTTGCGTCTGATGCAACCATTTCAACCCCTGAGTCACCTCTGCCATAATTTCGGTGAATTCACCGCTGCGGTGACCAATGGGATGTTTTGCCATTGCCTGCAACACTCGTTCTGGAACGGGTGTCGGTCCAGGAATCATCAATAACAACTTGTCGTCCATCTGTCTGTCCTGCCCACACAAAAACAATTGAAGAAGTTAGCGTATAATACAGGATTTTATTCGTTATTATTCGTTAACTCTATCGGCTAACGGGGATTGCCCGCCTGGCAATTTATGACCGCGTTACTCATCCGATGGCGAATTTTAATCCATCAAAGGGGCTCGTGAGACTGAGTTCCACGGATGCGAGACGTTAAGCGCCGCAGCAAAAAATCGGGCACGTCAAGAGTTGTAAATTTGGTTGACGGATTGATGGATGCTAGATGCGATTCCTCATTCTCGACAGACATAACAAGCTGAATCATGGCTAAAAGCTCTAGTAAAACTGGCTTAGCAACTGTTGCCCCATTATCAGATTCTGATTGAGCGCTGAGCGATCGCTCGATAGTGCCTTTGAGCTGGGCAAGCTGTCGTTGATTCGCAAAATATCGGTCTTTCCAGTGCTGGATTGCAGCTTCAAACTCACTGGCTTGACGAGCCTGAGCAAGAATCTGCTCCTGCATCTCGGCCTGATGCTGTTCTAAATCTTCGAGGCGCACTTGACAAATTTGGTGCTCCTCTTGCAATTCTTGATACCGATGTTGCCATCGAGCTTGCGATTTAAGCTGCTTTGCTACTTCAGTTTCGAGCTCTTCTACCTTGTTCTGAGCCAAGGCTGCATCTTGCTGAAGCGTTACAATCATTCTGCTTTGCTCAAAACTGACTCCTTGACTGCGATGGAGTGACATTTCTAAGCTTTGCTGCTCTTGAAGACGCTCATAGAGCTCTAGTTTCAAGCGCTCAATCGCTCGATACTGAACATAGACACATTCCTCAGCAATCTCTAGCTTATCTTGAAGGATGAGCTGATCGTGAACTCTAGATCGAACATCTTCTAAGCAAGCGAGCGCTTGATCGAGTGCCTGTTCCAACTGGTGAATTCGCCTATCTTTCTGACGGTTCGCGTCATAAAGCTGTCGGATATCTGCTTGGAATGGGGCTGAATGTTCGTGCGGTTGGGGGGTGCGATCGCCATCTACCAATTCACCAGGCTGAACGGAGGGTAAATCATCCGAAGAATGCACACCATATGTGAGTTCTGGTTGTGACACTCGGAACCTCCCAATCGTTTTTGCAGCCTTTCAATCTAGCAACACCAACACACCCCATCCCAGACATTTTCCAAGCAGAATTAGGGTTCTATGGCTAAAGCCCCGTCACTAAATCCCTAACGTCGATTAGCGCGATGACTCGACCCAAATTGCAGGAGCATCGCATATATTAGTTTGCTCTAGTCTAGCAAGACGAACTTGTCAGTTAAAGCAACTCAATATCAGCTCGTGGCGATCGCTCCTAGGAAATCTCAAGAATCTCAGGCAGTCTGGGGATAAAAATTAATTTCGCCAGAATTTTTAATGTTTCAAGTCTTTAAGGATTTGTGGCGAGCCGCTGGCAAACCGTGGAGTTTTTCGCACTCAGACCATTAATTCATCAAATCTTGACTATCCGAGATATCAATTCCTCTAGACAACGTATCCCAGACTCGTCTTGATCACGAACCCACGCGATTTATGGGGTCATGACTTGACATCCAATCACTCAATAAAGACGGGAAAATCTTAACTCGCCGAGTGAAATTAGCTCTGGGAGGGAGTCTCGCAGCAACCCCATTTAATCACTTTAGAGCGATTAATTATCTTGCGCCTGATGATCATGGACGATGCTGCCTCCGAAACTGGCCATATATCACTAGATTGAACTATATATTTTTAGCGGCGAATAATTTTTTGGCCCAAATCTTTCAATTTTTTTAGCTTAAACACTTGATGGAAATTAAAGAATTCATTATAATAAAGCTAGCAATAAAGCTTTTGAAAAGCCATTTGGGAGTGGACTGCTGATTAGTTATTTCTCTTCAGTATGTGATTCGATCCCCTTGTGGCGACGTATTAAGTGCGGGTTTCTCGCTGTAGCGAATGACCTGTTAATGAATTACCAAGGGCTGCGAGTTGGCGTTGAGTTGACTCACTATCTTAGGTAATTTAGCTTCGACAATTTGGTCAACTGTGCTCTAAGTCGGTTTCAGTTTTACGACTTTGTTGACGTTGGTTTAGATTGCGAGAATCTAGCTTTAGATTTTAACTGCCATTTACTGCCTCTAGCAAGTTGCCAGTTTTCAGATGAGTTCTGCTGAGCGATCAGTAGCTCTGCTGTATCTATTTTTGTTGTCATATCTCGATTAAGTCAGTTGGAGTCCTTCGATGCCACCCCGGTGCATTTTTACGTTATTACTTACTCTATTCATTGCTCTACCAACCTCACTCGGTGTGTTTGTCGGTTCTGCTCAAGCAGAGCTTCTTCATGAGAATCAAGTATCGCTAGATTTGATCGATACGGTGTTGCCTCATGAACCGTTGATTATTCCGGAGTCAGTTCCTGTTGCGCTGGCAGCCCAATCTATTCAGATGTTTAGACAACCCACAATTGCTACAACGTCTAAGCTGGAGCGATCGCTGATTGATTTGTGGACTACTGCTCGTCCCGCTTTTCAGTGGATTCGGCAGCTACTTTGGATGTTTACGCGACAGTGGTATGCGCTCATGGTGACGGGTAGTGCGTTTCACATGGAAAAGCTGTCTGTAGACCATCAAGATGATGATGGGTCGGTAACTGATATGGTTGCTGTCCAATAGGTTAAATCAGGCCAATTAAGCCGTATCTTGGACTGGCGTAATGCGTATTGCTCTGCGCGGGGTCAGGTTTTTGTATGGAGCCTCCGCGCTGCGGACACTCTACACACACTTTACCCATGTTCAAAAAGCTTCAATTTGTCGAACAGCCGTTAACGCTGAATAACTCACACCCGCCGTCCCTTCTCCAGGATGGGTACAGTCTCCCACGAGCCACAGCCGATCGATAGGGGTGCGATTTGCAAACCCGAAGGGACCAAAAGTGGAAATCCGTTGCCCTAGGCCGCCGACAGCTCCGCGATCCCGAGCGGTGAATCGGGCGAAGGTTCGAGGGGTAGCGGATTCTTGATGAATAATACGGCCACCTGATAGATCGAAAAACGTGCCTAATCGGGCGATCGCTCTCTGAGTATAGTGTTGCTTAAGCAGGCGATAGTCGGAGTCATCACATGCCCACCACATTCCAAGATCGGTGAAAGAAGAGGCGATGATTGTGGCTTGCCCGTTAGGAGCCCGTCCATCTCCCGGATGACTGACTGATACAAATAGAGAATTATTTTCGGCAATAGCGCCTTCATAGTCGTATAGAAATTGCAAGTGGGGCGGGCAGCTGTCGGGGATCGCGTTTCGATCGACGCCAAGATAAATCACAAATGCACCTGATGGGGCAGGCAGCTTGTCTACCCTACGCTTATATCCCGACGGGGTTTGATTCCCCAAAAGTTTTGCTAGGTTCTTAACTGTGACATTTGCAATGATGTGGTCAGCGGGTTCGATCCAAACCTCATTCGTTTTTTGATTGCGAATTTCCACCGCTCTGGCTTGATGGTCATCAGCATAAATGTGATCGACGGAGTGTTGCATTAGGAGTTGCCCTCCATCTCGCTCTAATGATTGAACAAGGCGATCGCTCAATACTTGCATGCTGCCCTGCAAATGATAAAGCCCTTGCGGAGCTTGGGAAACTCCGAGTGCAGTGGCCGCGTAGAGAAGAGCTGTTTCGTCGGCATTAACTTGAGAATAGAGCTTAAGCTGAAGATCCAAAAACGTTTTCAACCGCTGGTCATGATATAACCCATACGCTCGCAACACTTGCCCAACCGTTGAAAATGTGTGCGGCAGGGTTAATAGTGTGTTAGGTCTAATGGCTTTCGCGAGCTGCCAAACATCCCAGGCGTTGCGAGGGGGCAGCACAGGATTTCGCGACTGAAACTCCCAGCTATAGCGAAACAAATCAGTCATTAATTGCCAAAACGGTTCGCTCCCTGGAAATTGATATTGGCGTTCAGCTTGCCACTTCTCAGGATCACGCCAGACTCGAATAGGCTGAACATCACCAGGCAAGTAAACTGCACACGCCGGATCGCAGGGTACGGCAGCGGGTAACTCAATATCTAATTCTGAAAAGATTTGGTGATGAATTCCACCAGGTTCTAATCCTGCAACCTGGGTCGCGCCGACGTCAAATGTAAATCCTCGCCGCTTGAATGTTGAGGCGCATCCACCCGGCACAATAGCTTGATCAAGAATCATAACCTGATAGCCTCGATGAGCCAGTAGCGCAGCCGCTGTTAATCCACCAATTCCTGCACCAATTACAATGACTCGGTTTGGCTCATTTGAGAGTTGGAAGTGACCAGACATTCTCAAGGGATTCAGACCTATATCTCAACAAAACTTTATAAAACCTCTAATTTATTATAAGCCTAGGCGATTTTTGTTTGGATATGAGCCTGCTCAAAATCGGTCAACCCAATATAAATATGGCGCACCGTCTCCATTTCGCAGGTCAATTGGGGTTAAGTTTGGGCGATCGCATATCCGGGATAACTGAAGAATAGAGACTCATCGATTCTGAATTATTCTGAAGACGACAATGACTTACAGCCTGAGAATGGCAGATTTGCCGACGAGTGAGCGTCCGCGAGAAAGATTGCTCACTCATGGAGCCAAGACTCTTTCAACTGCTGAACTACTTGCGATTCTCATCGGCACTGGACAGGGGCCAGGAAAGCTGTCTGCCGTGGGATTAGGACAATATATCTTGCAAAAGATTGGAGAGCATCAGCGTGACCCGCTTGCCGTACTGCGAGATATCACGCCCTATGAACTCATGCAAATCCCTGGAATTGGAGAAGCCAAGGCTACCAGTATTCTGGCAGCGATTGAGCTCGGCAAACGTGTGCTTCATACTCGACCGCTCGATCCGATCACGATTGATGATCCGTCTGTGGCGGCTGCTATTCTCAGCACCGAGCTCATGTGGCAATCTCAGGAACGCTTTGCTGTCTTATTTCTGGATATCAAGCATCGTGTATTAGGTCAGCAAATTATTACCATTGGCACCGCTACGGAAACATTGGCTCATCCTCGCGATATTTTTCGAGAAGTCATTCGCCAAGGCGCAACTCGCTTTATCGTGGCGCATAATCACCCATCTGGAAATGTTGAACCGAGCACGGAAGATTTAACCTTGACCCGTCAACTTCTGACAGGATCTCAATTCCTCGGTATTCCATTACTCGATCACCTCATATTAGGAGATGGAAATCATTCGAGTTTGCGTCAATTGACATCCCTTTGGGATGACTTTTCTCACATGGAATAAATCTACCTAATTTTGACCTCATGGATGGTTGCAGAGTGCTTCATCCTGACTTATACTGTAGCCTCCACTGACATATGACAAATTTAGAGGAGGGGGCCATTCCTGAGCCACTAACCCTGACCGTTAGCTTGAGGGGCACTCGCGAAGTCAGGGAAAAATATCAGCTATTTCGCCTTGCCGGATTATTGGATGCCTTTTCTGAGCCCACGTTTCGCAAGGTGCTCGACAAACTCATTGATGAAGGTCCATCAAATATCATTCTGGATCTTTCTCAAATTGATTTTGTGGATAGTTCTGGGTTAGGTGCCCTAGTTCAGCTTGTCAAAAAAGCTCAAAATTCCGGAGGGACGCTACAAGTCGTCACCAATCCTCGAGTCACCCAAACTGTTAAATTAGTCCGGCTAGAGAAATTTTTGTCGATGCAAACCTCGGTCGAAGACGCAATCAATAATGTCAAATAGACCTTAGGTGTAGCAGATCTCTACGGAATCTACGGAGATTGTCTCCTCAAGCATTTATAAGCTTGGGGACGACATCTTTTTGTATATCAATTACTATTAAATGAGTATCCAAGGCGCGAGCGTTGTAGGGAATTGGCGTTTTTAAACAAATGCCCCGGCAGGTGGGTAGGAGCAAATGACATATTTGCCCCTGCGGAGTGATTGCTGGTGGTAGGTTATTTACAAACGGGTTCCTAAGAGTTCTCACGTTAGACAGTTCAGTCAGATCTATGCTTTTATGATGTCTATCCGCCAGATTTTGGAAATCGGTTTGTAAGTTTGTTAAATGTCTGATTCGTTCATTGTCTCCCAGTCCATTGTCATTTGCAGATCATTGGCTTCTTGCTATTAAAACCTCTCTAGAGCCTGGAGACGTTCGATGCCTCTCCCCATCAGCTCTAGCTTATGTTGGAGATGCAGTATACGAACTGTATGTTCGAACGCATTTTTTATTTCCCCCAAAGCGTTCTCAGTCGTATCACAACCAAGTCGTTACTCAGGTTCGCGCTGAAAGCCAGGCTCAGCACCTGAGGATTCTCGAGCCCTATTTAACCAATCACGAGCGAGAATTACTTAGGAAAGGACGAAATGCGACGTTGAAACGTCCTAAGCGTCTGAGTTTAAGAATTTACCAGCAAGCATCGAGTTTGGAAACGTTGGTTGGATATTTGTTTTTGACGGATCCCAGTCGGCTAGCTGAGTTGTTCTCTAGATTACGGCTCGATGAAATCTCGGCTATGGCTGATCCCTCATCGAACGAATAAGCTGAGTAATTTCTAAAAATAATCGATTAAATGCCTAACTGCCCTTGGTATTGGTTGTGAGCGTGCATGTGGGCTAATCAATGATTGTGTATCACGAGGTGCCACATCATGGCTACAAGAAAATATCAATCTAACTCGAACGAGTCATCGTCAAGTGATTCATCATTTCGGAAGCCGTCTCGCCGTGACGGTTCTGATAACCGGAAGCCAAAATTAAAGCGCAAGGTCAAGACAGCTCGATCGAGTGCGCTGTCTCCTGGCAAGTCTCAGCGGGTGAATCGCAATGCACCTGTTAAAGACCGCGAACAAACCAATACGCGCCAAACGCCATCACTTTCAACAGAGGTCGATAATGATTTAATCTACGGTCGTCATTCTGTTTTGGCAGCCCTTCAAGGTCAGCGTCCGCTGAATCGAATCTGGATTCTTAGCAAACTTCGGTATGATCCCCGTTTCCACGCTCTTGTTAATCAGGCGAAGGCAAATGGAACTGTAGTCGATGAGGTAGATTATCGGCGGTTAGACCACCTCACTCAGGCTGCCATTCATCAGGGGGTGGTTGCTCAAGTCACACCATATGCATATACCGAGTTAGGGGATCTGATTGATCAAGCTAAAGCGATCGCAGAACAGCCCGTTCTAATTGCAGCAGACAGCATTACCGATCCGCATAATTTGGGAGCGATCATTCGCACGGCAGAAGCTCTGGGTGCCCAAGGGCTGGTGATCCCCCAGCGTCGAGCGGTGGGGATCACATCAACCGTGGCTAAAGTTGCAGCGGGAGCGCTAGAAACATTTCCCGTTGCGAGGGTTGTCAATCTTAGTCAAGCATTGGAAGAATTGAAGAAGGCTGGATTTTGGATTTACGGTGCAGCGGCAAAAGGAAGTAGCCCAATTCATAGCATTCAGTTTGATGGCCCCGTCGTTATTGTTATCGGGTCTGAAGGAGATGGGTTGAGCTTGTTAACTCAACGATCCTGTGATGCATTGGTGTCAGTACCTCTCAAAGGGCATACTCCCAGCCTAAATGCTTCCGTAGCAGCGGGGATGGTCTTATATGAGGTGTATCGTCAACGGTGGACAAACACTCTTCATTTGGACGGTTTACAATAAATGAGCAAAACAGTATAAAGAAACTTGAATCTTCTTAAAGCAATTTCAGATGGGTTGCGAGCGGTGGGGCGGGCGGCACCCGCCCCACCGCTCACACACAATTCACAAGCGATTTAGGATCGCTATAAAAGTATTTAAAGACTAGTAGTTGATAGCTATCAGCATCGACAAAAACCTTAGCAGGGACATTGAGCAGGGATCATGAAAGAACTTTGGATCAATTTACTAGAAACGCTTGGCTTAGCATGGTGGATAGAGATTGTCACAGAATCCCCACACTGCACATACTATTTTGGACCGTTTGCTAGTAGCCAGGATGCTGAATCAGCAAAGGCAGGGTATATCCAAGATTTAGAAGGCGAGGGGGCGCAGGGAATTAGAGTGTCTATTGATCGACACAACCCTGATGATTTGACTATCTATGATGAAGTTGAGGAATCAGGAGGGCAAAGTCGCCCTTTTCCGGCCTTTAGCGGACAGATGTAGTTTGCGCTGATAGACTGCGTTTGACGAGCTTAGAACCTATCCGAAAACCCCGTCAGGGGGTATCGATATTTTAGCCTCATCAATCAGTCGCGATCGCCCTAACATGTTCGTCTAGTGTCCAGTGGGTTTCAAGCCAGTCGTCGATGTCTGTCAAGACTTGATGTGGCACTTCCCATGGAAACAGGTGAGCGGTATTGGGATAGCAATGCCACTGAGCATCGAGTGCGCGGGCTGTTTCTAGACTTGCTTCAGCAGTGATGTGGCGATCGCACTCTCCCATAAGCACTAGGCACGGACATTGAATCGCGGCTAAATCAGGCAGGCGGTTATATCCCATTTGAATAGCAACCCGCAGAGCGTGGGATGCTGCTTGAGATGTTTGGAGGTAGGCGGGCAATGCCTCATGGGCGAGGCGTTGGTAGGCAAAATGGGTATGTTGTTGGATGAGATATCGATAGAGCGATCGCTTGCCAAATGTGTCAATATTCCATTGCCAGCCAGGGTTCAGCCTATTCAAGATTGAAGAAACTCCTGTGTACACATTGTCTTGCCAACTGACAGGCGGATGATTGCTCCGAGGGCGTGCTGCCGTCGCAATCAAGATTAATCCACTCACCCGATGCGGATATCTCAGCGCCAATTCGATTGCCAAGATGCCGCCTAGCGACCATCCTAAAACCAGGCCGCAATTAAGGTGTTGGGCTTTGCACAATGCGTCTAGATCGTCGAGGTGATCATTCATTGAAAAGGGGTGATCGGCACGACTTTTTCCATATCCTCTCAAGTCTGGAGCAATTGTTTTAAATCGCTGACTTAGATGTTGCGTAAACACGGACATGCTTGCCCCAGAACCGGGATGACCATGTAAACAAAGGATGGGAACTCCATTTCCTTGAATCTCAACGGCAAGAGAACCAACGTTGGAGGTCGGAGATGGAGAATAGGATTGAGTCATTTAGAATTTGTAAGAAAAATAACGTCATACTCTGGAGCTATCAAGTATCAGCTATCGGCTTTTCGCTGAGTGCTGACCCTGGTTGACTGACAACACTTTAACGCCTGGTGGTTGTAGACGCGGATTTGAATCGATTGGCATTGCAGCAACGTATGCGGGATTTATTCTTCGAGGACTTCGAGGGAAGAAAATTCGGGAGCAGAGAGCACGAACATCGTCGTCGGAAGCCCGTCTGTCCAAACTTGGAGCTTATCGTAGTATTCTGCAAATTTTTGGTCTGGCGCTGCCATACCCAGAAAAATCATGTCTGCATCCCGCGATGACTCCTGCAAAATCTCCTCAAAGGATCGCCCCTGCGAAATTAAAACCTGGGGAATCGCCCCAATGCGTAATGATTGATTCATTTGATCGAGATTGGTTTGGGCTTGTTGAGCTGCTACTTTATCTGAGACAACTAGCTTCAGGAAAATTTCGGCACGCCGCCAGTTGATATTAGAACGGAGCAAGTATGCCAAAATCAGCATCAAGCCACCGTTAGCGTGTAAGCCTCCCCACCACACATCAATTCGACGACGTTGACCATCCCCCTTTTGGGTATCCTCGCGGAGGATTAACACGTTGCGCTGGGCTTGATGCAGTTGGGTAATTAGCTGACAGTAGCGATCGCGACTGTCTGGGTTTTCTGTATTGCCGAGCAAGATCGTATCAGGCATCATCGGCCCTAGACCATAAATTTCAACGAGCCGTCGCGCTCCTTCAAACGGATCAGGTGCGGTGAGCAACCGCACCAACGCTTGAATGCCTCGTCGTTCTAGATAGGTTTGAATGGTTTCTTCCATATCTCCTTGACGGGTCATATTTCGAGAGCCACTCGGAAGGATACTGGCGACTGTGAATAATCCCCGATTTTGTGTCAGCGCATCGGCGATTTCAATTAATAGCCAGCGGCGAGTCGGAGTTCCAGAGAGAACCAGCATATGGGGACGCCAATGTTTCGAGTCTTCTTGATGCCCCAACTGAAAAAGGCTCGTGCGCAGCAGCATCATCCAGACCCCTCGGCGCACGTCTCCCCACGTAGTCTGCAATTCTCGGCGCTGAAGCCAGATATAGATTGCCAGCACGATGATGCCTGCCGTGATTGTGGCAATCGGATTGATGAGAAACATCACAGATAAACACCCAACTGCCCCTAGCAAGGCTAATGACCAATGCACTCGAAACAGGGGGCGAAATGACGGGCTTTGTAAAAAGCCCTCAATCCCGGCTGAAACGTTTAAGACCAGATATGTCGTCAGAAAAAACATCGTTAGCACGGGAGCGATCAGATTTAAGTCTCCGATGGACACTGCTGCAATGACAATGCCCAGCGTGACCGCCGTGCCAACTCGAGGTTCATCATTTGCTCCGCTGCCTTTTCCTAAAAACGATAGCCAAGAGGGTAAGACTCCATCCCGCGCAAGAGCTTGCAAGACGCGAGGCGCTCCTAAAATGCTGCCCAAAGCGCTAGAGAGCGTTGATCCCCAAACCCCTAGAAGAATAGCGGGTCCCCAAAGTGCAATTTGCTGCATGACCAGTGGTTCTTCAATCAGAGTTGTTGCATCAGCTCGATTTGCCAAAATAATGGGCAACACCATATACACGACATAGCCCGTGCCTACTGCCGCTAGGGTTCCTGTAGGGATGGCGCGGATTGGGTTGCGCAAATCTCCAGACATATTGACCCCTGCCATGATCCCAGTCACCGCTGGGAAGAAGACCGCAAACACTTGCCAAAATGATTCGCCGCTTGGAGCGCCCCAAGGTTCAATCTGGGTGCCTTCGATCGGGCTGCCAAACGCGAGCGAAATCAATGAAAGAACGATCGCCGCTATGATAAAAAATTGGGCACGAATTGCAATTTTTGCAGAGGTGATTGCCAAAATAGCCACACCAATTGTGGTAATGAGGGCGACGTAGAGCTGGTTTAGACCTCCAAATGCCTCGACTACGCTTTCTGCAAACCCAATCGTATATAGCGCAACCGAAAGCGCCTGAGCAAAATAGAGTGGAATGCCGACAGCTCCACCCGTTTCGATGCCTAGCGATCGGCTAATCATGTAGTAGGCTCCACCCCCCCGAACCACTCGGTCGGTGGCGATCGCGGAAATGGAAAGAGCCGTCAGTAAAGTGATGAGTGTGGAAAGCGTCACAATCATCAAGGTGCCAAACAATCCGACGTTTCCAACCACCCATCCAAATCGCAGATACATGATCACGCCTAGGATGGTCAGAATCGAGGGAGTATACACTCCACCAAAGGTTCCTAATCCTGACGCTTCGGCTGGCGTAACGGGGTTTTGTGGCGGGGATGACTGTCCAAAAAATTTCATAGTGACTCGCGATTAGATGCCTCATTAGGCTGTTTTAAAGCAGTTGGTCAACTCAATGACAAGGGCTACTAAGGCACAATAATCCTTTCAGAGACATCCATTCATCCAATCTCAAATCCATGGTGTCTCACGAATAGCCAAAAGCTGCGCTCTATCCCTATCACAATTGCCTCAAAGCATGTATCCACTTGCAGGATGATTCTAGTGCGAATCCATCTCATGAGTGTTATCGTCGAAATTCTTCGCTCCATGCGGGGAGAATTTCGCCCTGCTTGCGCCCAAACAGCTTAACTTGGCCTACTGTGGGTAAATTAACCAAGTTTAATTCGCTGTGCACTAGAATAGTCATCATTTCTACATCAGGTATTGAGTCTGCTTCAAATATAATTTGTAAACAATCCTGATTTTGAGAGACTAACGCATGGATACCCATCAGGCGCAATGCTCGGTTGATGCGAGCCGTTAGTCGGTTGGTTGCAATGCAATTCGAGAGCGTATTATTTCCTAATGAGGGGGGTGGAGACACCCTGCACTGGTTAGCAGTTTGAGGCGTGGCAACAGGAGTAGACGTAGGGGAGTGCGATCCGGTTTTGTGCGAAGCAGATTCAACGGAATCTGACGGGCGTGATCGAGATGGATGAGACAAATCAGCCTTGCCATGCAATGCAGCCTTCAACGATTGGGCGATCGCTGAGATGGATGCTGGCATCGGCGCATCTCGTCGGGGCGATCGCGCGTAGTAATCATCAGCAACCTGGCTGACATCCTCAGGAAGAATCGTCGTCAGCTTTTCGTCGGTTAGCATCGCAACGGTTGCCAGTCGGTTTGCCTGCTTCTCGACGATCTTCTCAAAGAGATTACGGACTAATCGCCCGTTGCCAAAAGTGCGATCGCGCTCATGATAAAGATTCGTTAGCAACTGATGAAGTATTGCACTGGCCTCAGCCGTCATGTGGAAATGGCTATCCTGGCAGAACTTGGCAAAAATTAGCAGCAAGTCGTCTGGGGTGTAGTCATCGAAAAAAATATATCGATTGAAGCGTGATTTTAAGCCAGGGTTTGATTCGATAAAACTCGACATTTCATTGGTGTAGCCGGCTACGATAACGACGACGCGATCGCGATGGTCTTCCATGCGCTTGAGCAAAACATTGATCGCCTCCTGCCCAAAATCATGACTGAGTGCCCCGTGCGGCTTGAGCGCATACGCTTCGTCAATAAACAGCACGCCGTCTAAGGCCGATTTCACCAACTCATCGACTTTTTCCGACGTTTGTCCCACATATCCGGCAACCATCCCAGCGCGATCGGTTTCAACCAGATGCCCTTTCTTGAGAAATCCCAGCATTTTGTAAATCTTGCCGACCAAGCGCGCCACGGTTGTCTTTCCGGTTCCCGGTGGCCCACAAAATACCGAATGGAGCGAAACCGGAGTTCGCGCCAGACCTCGCTGCGATCGCAACTGCTGTACCTTGAGGAAATTGGTTAATGTTCTCACCTGTTCTTTAACATTGTCCATACCGATGAGTTGGTCTAATTCGCTCAGCACAGCTTCTGCATTTTGAATTTGTGAGGACGTTGCGAAGGTAAACCGCTCTTCCGTCGTCTGAACGACCTGATATTTAGATGTTTGGGATTGTTGATAGGTATGTAACATCTCCCAAACAAGGGCCAGAGCTTCAATTTCTTTAAGAGTGACTCGATGATCAATTTTGACGATGACCTGAGCAAATCGATAGAAGGCGTTAATGACCCGTTCAAATACGTTTGTTCCATACCGTTCATCGATTTGATTGAGAATGGAGGGCAATTTTAGATGCTGAAGTTCGTCGTCAGATTTGTTGTCAGTCAGCTTCAATAAAATAGCGAGAACTTGCTTTTCATAGGAGCATTGGGTTTTGGCGGAATTTCCCCATTGATTAACGACGGTGTTCCAGGTGGTCGAGTCGTCTTTAACGAGGGTGTAGACGATGAGATAGGCAAGGAGTTGATTCGTTCTTAGCTGACCGTTTGCGCGCCCACACAGCCTGACAATAGTTGCTAGATCGCTGAGAACCCAATCCTCAAATTCTCGACCTCGGGACAGCAACGGAGCGACAGAATTATATAGCAGGTTGGCTTCTCGCTTAATCTCCTTACTATTCACAGCGTTTTCTCCAAGGACTCGCTAATTACCATAGGAATAGATGGATGAAAGCTAAAGCAACCTAATTTTGTTTAATGGTTAAGACCAATTGAGCCATCCGGCTAGGAACATGGGGAGAGCATCCCGAATGGGGTATTCAGAGATGGCTTTACTCCGCTCGCAATGACTAGCCGAGAGTCACTGTGAGCGATAGAGAAGCAGTCTTAAGGGCAATAGAGTTTTCGCAGCATTGGGATGCGCCCGGATCATGCTTTAGCCGAATCAATCCTTTTATAACTGCTGTTCAACTATTCATCACAATTTCCCGCTCATCTGGGTGATAACAGTGACCTTCGTTTGACAATTTAGAAAACGCCTTCAAGGAACGCTTATGACATCTTCCAAATCTCGGTTTGGTCAAAATCTTGCACGACAGATTGTGACGCTAGTGTCCATCATCAGCACGTTTGTTGTGAATGCGTTATCTAATGTCTTGTCTATCAATGGGCTCACCATTGGCGAAATATCCAACTCAGAATTTGGCGGGGTAATGATCATTCCTGCCAATTATGCGTTTGCGATTTGGGGACTGATTTATCTCGGTCTGTTTGCGTTCGGAGCGTATCAGATGAGACTGGCACAGCGAGAAAATCCGCGATTGCAGCGAGGCGGATATTGGCTGGCGATCGCCTGTTTGATTCAAATTGTGTGGGTTTTTCTGTTTCTCAATCGATTATTTTGGTTGTCTGTCGTGGCGATGGTCGGCATCTTGCTGTCGCTCATTCGATACTATGTGCGGCTTGGGATTGGCACTGAGAAGGTGTCTCGTCGCGATCGCGCGTTGATCGATGTGCCGATTAGCATCTATCTCGGCTGGATTTCAGTCGCCACAGTCGTCAATGTTGCGAGTGCGCTCTACAGCATAAACTGGGCAGGATGGGGAATCAGTGGGACGGCGTGGACGATTATTATGCTGCTAGTGACAACAGCGATCGCCGCTGTGATCGCCATCCGTCGGATGGATATTCCATACACGTGCGTGATTATCTGGGCATTTGTGGCGATCGCGGTGCGTCAATTCGACACCATCTCGATTATGGTAACGGCGATTTCCACCTCTGCCATACTTGCGCTTATCGTTTTGGGGCGTAGATTGATGACCCGTTAAACCAATAAGACCAGGCAAATGAGCGCTAGTAAACCAGACATCAAATAAAAGATTCCAACTACTTTGATTTCTGACCAACCCGACAACTCAAAGTGATGATGGAGCGGTGCCATCTTAAAGAGGCGCTTTCCGATGCCATTTTCGTCTTTGGTTGCTTTGTAATAGCTAACTTGAGCCATCACCGAGAGTGACTCTGCCAAAAAGATGCCGCTCAAGATTAGCAAACCGAATAGGCTATTCGTGAGCAGTGCAACCGCCGCCATGCAGCCGCCGATTGCCATTGAGCCCGTATCTCCCATAAACACGCGAGCCGGATTGTGATTATGCGCCAAGAACCCTAAACATGCGCCACTCATGCAAGCACAGACGATCATCAGATCTAGAGACGTGGGTGCAGCCAGTGCCGCTAGACCTAAAAATGCGATCGCCCCCGTTCCACCTGCGAGCCCATCCAAGCCATCGGTCAAATTAGTTGCATTGCTCTGAGCAACCGGCACAAACGCGGCTAGACCCCAGAACAAGACCCCCAGCGGCAGCGATGCGCCAAAGGGAAATGCGATCGTAGTAATGTCGGTAGGCTTGCTGATAAACAGCCATCCACAAAAGGCGATCGCCACGACAACTTGCAGCATGAGCTTCATGCGCGGCGACATGCCTTTATTAGATTTGCGACGAATGACCTGCCAATCGTCAACCCAGCCAATGCCGCCATAGGCAAGAGCGAGGGCTGACACTGCTACCACATCAGGAGAAAATCTTGACCACAGCAGAGCAACAAACACAGCAGGAAGAACAAAAAAGAGCCCTCCCATCGTCGGAGTGCCTGCCTTGGCTAAATGGGATTGAGGACCGTCTTCTCGAATGAATTGGCCCGCTTTGAGTGCTTGTAGCAGTGGGATAACCCAATATCCTAGGCCAACCGTAATTCCGAAACATACCCAAAGGGGCAGAAGCAAAGAGCTCTGTATCCCGGAGACGTGACGGATCACCCAATCTAAACTAAAGGCAACGATGCTAAGAGACGTTGCTAGCGTTAAGAAAAGAGTCTGACCCGAGATATTTAGCCCCTTATTTGGATGAAATTTTGCATCCACAACACATTAACTCACTCACACCACACTTCATTAAGCGAATCTCGACATAAATCCGGATAATTCTCGAATTATGCCGTACTTTAGTTGTCTAAATCTAGTGAATCATCATCATCACTGTCGTCGTCATATCCGGCATTATTTTCACCAGACATTAATTCGTTGATCTCGGCTTCATCATCTGAATAATCAAAATCACTTTCTTCACGAGCCAGCAGACGATTAGAGGATTCGAGCCAGTCCAGTATGGAGGTTTCTGTCGGCTGAGGAATCACAGGAGATGGCCGACGCCGAGGATATTCATGCAGTGCAGGATTGTGCATAGTGATTGAATGAAATTGAGTCGGTTGTAAGGATTCTTTAAATCGAGACTAGAGGTTTAGCCCGGCTGTTTACCGTAGATATTATAAGGCTCTACGCAGAGCCTAGTCGCTCAAGGAAACAGACCGTTCCACATTCATTGAACCTTATTAGCTCAAATTATTAGGTTTGTCAAGATAACCCGCCGAGAGATGTCTGAATCATTGTCCATGGCTTATTTATCTACATATAGTGTATTAGAGGAGGTATGGGAATGGCCGATAAGTCTACCCTACTAGAGGCGATCGCAGGCAGTAATCGAGGATTGCTCGCATCTGATGCCGATCATCAGGCAATTTTAACCGCGATCGCCGAATTGGAAGCTCAAAACCCAACTCCTAGCCCGATCAATGCGATCGATATGCTGAATGGCAACTGGAGACTGCTTTATACCACCAGCAATGATTTATTGAGAATCGACCAAATTCCTCTGTTTAAGCTAGGACAAGTTTATCAATGCATTCGGGCCAGTGATGCCAAACTCTACAACATTGCCGAAATCGTGGGCGTTCCGTTTTCGGCAGGAATTTTTAGCGTTGCCGCACGGTTTACACCGGTTTCAGAAAAACGAGTCGATGTCAATTTTGAGCGGACAATCGTTGGTTTCCAAGGATTGATGAACTATCATACGCCCGATGAGTTTATTCGTCGTCTCGAATCCGGCGAGAAATTTACAGCGATTGACGTTGCTATTAACAATCGCGATCGCCAGGGATGGCTAGATATTACGTATTTAGATCACAATCTTCGCATCGGACGCGGCAATGTCGGCAGCATATTTGTTTTGACGAAGGTTTAGTGTCTATGAGAATGCGACTTTCTCAAAGTCATTTGACGATGCTGGATCTGTGTCCTCGGAAGTTTCAATATACGTATCTCGACCAGTACGGAACACCGATTTCGCCCGACCAGCAATTGCGATTTGAATGGGGCAACCAATTCCACTTGTTGATGCAGCAGCGAGAGCTAGAGTTGCCCATTGACTACGCTGTCCCAAACGACGAGCGGCACCTTCTTCAACACGTGGGCGCATTAGTTGATGGTGCGCCGGATCTCTTTCAGGTGCAGCCCGGCAGGATTCGCCAAAGTGAACATCGTCGTAGTCTTACTGTTCAAGATTATCTACTCACCGTCATTTATGACCTTGTTGTTTTAGACGATCAGCAGGCTCAAATTGTTGATTGGAAGACCTATCCCAAGCCCCAAAATCGTCATCACCTCGAACATCACTGGCAGACCAAGCTCTATCCGTTTGTGCTAGCAGAAACCAGCGACTATGCTCCTGAACAGATTTCTATGACGTATTGGTTTGTACAAGCAGGTCGAGATCAAATTCCGCGTCCTCAACATCTGCGATTTGGCTACAGCATCGCTCAACACGAACAGATTCGACACGAACTAACCGGTAAGCTAAGTCAACTTACAGAATGGCTAGAGCGTGATCACCGCACGGCATCCTTTCAAAAAGTTGATGACGCGCTCGGAGTCTGTGAGCGCTGCTCCTTTGCGATACGGTGCCAGCGAGGTGAGTTTAGTCCCTCTACCCGCGACGAGCGTTTGCCACCTGTCTCCGAGATTCAAGAAGTAATTCTCTAAGAAGGCGTACCTCTTTAATACAAAGTGAAAGTGGCGATCGCGACTTCACTCCAGACGATCCAGCACTGCCCGTCTTAATTATTTCGCTACAAACGTTTTCAAATATTAATAATTTACGTTGCAACTCTTAAGAAATATTGCTACATTTCAAATATCAATCAATTTTGTGGTAAAGAGCATGAACAGGTTTTTCGGTATGATTCCAACGCCTCCTCCGATGCAGGCTCAGTCTCGTGTGTATGATTTGAAAGCTCGTTTGGACTGGGGTGAGCCTGCACTGACGATTGTTGATGTCCGCGATCATAGTCAATTTAATGATCGCCATATTGTTGGTGCAATTTCGATGCCTGTTGATGAGGTGGTTGAGCGATCGCTAGATGCACTAGAGCTTGACCGCGATCTATATGTCTATGGTGAAACAGATGATGAAACCGCAGAGGCTGCTGCCAAGCTTCGAGATGCCGGATTTATGAACGTTTCCGAAATTCGAGGTGGGCTTGCAGCTTGGAAGGCAGTGGGTTACCCAATCGAATCGCTTAGCGCAAGTGCTGCCTAGCGATCGCAGTGTCACTACGGTATTGCTGTTACCTGTAATAATCCAAATCAGCCTTAATGCGGTTGCATTGATAAGCCCCATTCGTATGAGTGGGGCTTTTGCTATTAAGAGTCAGATCTGAAGCCCTGCGTTCCAAGAACCGGAGATGACTATAAGCTGCCTAGACCCAGCATCGGAAAATAGCAGTAGCGCCGACCACGCAAATATACGCTAATAGAGCTACATTCTTGCCAGAGTTCACGAATACGCTTGACCAACTCGCCGCCCAACAACCCAACAGCATATGCTGTATAGCGATCTGGAGCCTCAATAAAGCACTGAGGTGCTTGACCCTCTATGCGGCAGATGCAAATTTTACACGTTTCAAGTAGCGCTTTAAGCTCAGGACTGACACCCTTCAAAAATTCTTCTAGCACTATCATCCCCACTGTTGCCCCCTTAAACGAGTGAGTGTATGCAGACTCTGGAATCAGATATTTCAATTAAGGCAATCAATACCTAAGACCGTGAATTAAACAACCCGCCAAATTGTCACATTTGCAGCGGCACGGCATGCCGTGGCCTTACCCAGAAAATTTCACGTTAATCAATTTCCATTCCTTAGTGATTAACCTTTAATTAAATTTAATTACTGCCATAATTGCTCATTTAGTTAGGATTTCTAGTCTATTCTGAACCACGGCAAAGTCTTTCATCAAGTTCCAGTATTGCCGATATTACCCACCACCTGTGAGCTTGATCTGCAAACTTATATGGCAGCAAACCACAGTGCAGCGAGACTTCAAGTTATGATCAATACATAGGTGGATTACGTCTCTAAACCAAACTAGCTAAGATACTCAGGGTTCTCATAGTTGAGTTGATCGCGGTCAGTCACGTTACATCCAGCTCACTAATAGAGCGTTTTCCAACGGGAGCGATCGTCCTGGATCTAGGCATGGTTTCGTTCATTCAATAATGTCTATTGCGACTTCCCCTTCTCTTCATAGTCCTAGCTAGGCGTGACCAACAAATCTATCAGAACCCTCAAATAGGTTTTATCAACGCCATTAAGGAAATCTGGATTATGAACTATACACAACCAACCAGCAATATATATGTGCGCTGGTTTGAGCAACTTGGCGTTCACGATGTTGAAGACGTGGGTGGAAAAAACGCCTCTCTTGGCGAGATGATTCGTGCCTTAAAGGATGAGGGTGTGAGAGTGCCCGATGGTTTTGCAACGACGGCAGATGCCTATTGGACGTACATCGAAACACATGATGTCAAGGCTCAAATTCAATCCCATTTAGATCAATTAGAATCTGGGAAAAAATCCTTAGCGCAGGTTGGAAAAGCGATTCGGCGCTTGTTTTTGCAAACTCCCTTCCCCGATGAGCTATCCCAATCCATTTGTGATGCATATCGAGAATTAAGCCACCAATATGGCGTTAATGAAGTTGATGTTGCAGTGAGAAGTAGCGCGACTGCCGAAGATTTGCCCGAAGCGAGTTTTGCTGGACAGCAAGAAACCTTTCTAAATGTCTCTGGCGAAAAAGAATTATTAGATGCGTGTCGTCGATGCTATTCGTCCTTGTTTACTAATCGAGCCATCAGCTATCGCCAAGAAAAAAACTTTGATCACATGCAGGTTGCCCTGTCGATTGGGGTTCAAAAAATGGTGCGATCGGATAAGGCGAGTTCGGGCGTCATGTTCTCAATCGATACTGAGACAGGCTTTCCTGATGTTGCGCTGATTAGTGCCGCATGGGGATTGGGTGAAACCGTTGTCCAAGGCAGCGTAAACCCCGATCAATACACAGTTTTTAAGCCCCTATTGGCTAATTCTGATCTGTGTCCAATTGTCGATAAGGTGAAGGGCAGTAAAGAAAAGAAAATGGTCTATGCGGCTGAGGGGAGTAAGACGACCGAAACCGTCGAGACATCAGGGAAGGAGCGGCAAGCGTTTGTTTTGAATGATGATGAAATTTTGCAACTGGCGCGATGGGCAGCCGTAATCGAGGCTCACTATGGAAAGCCCATGGATATGGAGTGGGCTAAAGATGGTGATACAGGTGAACTTTCTATTGTTCAAGCTCGCCCTGAAACGGTTCAGTCTCAGCGATCAGCAGGTACGCTTAAAACTTATAAATTGAAGGAGCAGGGGAAGAAACTACTGACTGGCCTGAGTATCGGAGAGGCGATCGCCACGGGCAAGGTCTGCAGAGTTCTCAGCGTTGAAGACATCGATAAGGTTAAGGACGACAGCATCCTAGTTACAGAAATGACTGACCCAGACTGGGTTCCAGTGATGAAACGAGTAGCCGGGATCGTGACCGACTATGGGGGACGTACCTGTCATGCGGCGATCGTGAGCCGAGAATTGGGCATTCCAGCTATTGTTGGAACGGGGGATGCGACTCGCACCCTTAAAGACGGTCAGGAGGTCACCGTATCCTGTGCAGAAGGTGACCAAGGCAACATCTATGACGGCCTGCTAACGTTTGAAGCGGTTGATGTCAGCCTCGAAGACATTCCTGACACACGCACCCAAATCATGATGAATATTGCCAGCCCGTCGGCAGCATTCCAGTGGTGGCGGCTTCCCACTCAAGGCATCGGGCTGGCAAGGATGGAATTTATCATCAACAACATCATCAAGATTCATCCGATGGCATTGGTGCATTATGACGAGCTAAACGATCGCTCAGCCTGGAAGCAAATCCGCGATATAACCAAGGGCTACAAAGACAAGCGGACATATTTTGTCGATCGCCTCGCGCTCGGAATCTCTAAAATTGCGGCGTCTCAATATCCCAACCCAGTGATCGTTCGCATGAGCGACTTTAAGACCAATGAGTATGCAAATTTAATTGGGGGTTCTGAATTTGAACTGAAAGAAGAAAATCCAATGTTGGGGTTTCGAGGAGCATGTCGCTATTACAGCGATCGCTACCGAGACGGGTTTGCTTTAGAGTGTCAGGCCATTAAACGGGTTCGAGAGTTTATGGGGTTTGACAATATCATCATCATGATTCCCTTCTGCCGAACGCTTGACGAAGCAGACAAGGTTAACGAGGTACTAGCAGAAAACGGCTTAACGCGAGGCGAGAATGGGCTGCAAGTCTATGTGATGTGCGAGATTCCGTCGAATATTGAGCTTGCGGATGAATTTTCAAAGCGCTTTGACGGCTTTTCGATTGGCAGCAATGACCTAACCCAACTCGTGCTGGGGGTTGATCGCGATTCTGGTGAGCTGGCTCATTTATTTGACGAACGCAATCCCGCTGTAGAGCGGATGATTCAGCGTCTCATCAAAACGGCCCATGAAGCCGGACGAAAGGTCGGCATTTGTGGGCAAGGCCCAAGTGACTATCCTGAATTTGCTGAGTTTTTGGTGAAACAGGGCATTGACTCAATGTCGCTGAATCCAGATAGTGTGATTCAGGTCAAACATCACGTTGCCGAGACGGAGAGTCGTTTGGCGTAATGCACCAAGCTGTTGCAGAGAAACAACGTCATTAATTAGGCCAATCTATAGGGTGCTGGTAGTGTCAGCATAACGCACCACCAGGAGGTTATTTTTAACAAGCTTAGAGAGATGACAACGCCCAGCTTACAGCTGGGTTTTCTTTTTAAGAAGCGATCGCCACAAGATCAATCTAGACAATCAATCAATTAATCATCTCCGGGTCGATCTGGACCCGGCATTCCTTTGGGCGTATAGACCTTGCTGCTGGCATTCATGCGACCTAAGATAGTGGCTGTTGTACCCGCCATAATAATGACGATATCGGATACTGCATGGGGATCAACATTGCCTTCAGTTTGATAATCCTCAACCTGCTGAGCAATAATCGGGGAAACCGCTGCGATCGCTGTCAAGACAGCGCCCCACACGGTATTACTTTGAAAAATACTTTTGTGGGTGGACGACGAGTTTGACCGAGATGGAATTGACTGGGTAATTTGAGAGTTAGCCATAATACATCTCCAATGGGGGCATAGTTGAAGCCACAGCATCCCCTGGTGAAATTCCCGAAAGGGTATCCACTTTATCAATCGTCCCTTTATTAATCGTTTATTCTCAGTCACGCCGAACCACATTGTGAGATGCAATCTTGGCTGTCTGACGACACACGTATCTCAGGTCTCTATCTCGTCAGCCTTTAGGCTGGCGTGAAATCACACCTACACGAGTCAAAATAGTTGAATCTCGTTCCTCACGCGACGAGGCTATTGAGGGAATCATGCATTCTCTCAAATGATCTGATTATGAAGAGATGGCGATCGCCTACCAATGCACCGTAGCAATTAAGCCGCATTCTCTCAAGCGATTGAGCAAATTTAAGAGATCAGATTTCGATGCTTTGGCGATGATGTAACGGATCGCCCAGCAATTAAAAGAACCACCAAAACCAGTACTTTAAGCAACAAAGGTGCCCACACCAAACTCATCAAACATCCAGTACAGGCCACAATTGTTGCAAATAATTTGATAATCTCTTCAGTAGCGTTAAAGCTGATAAATGCGGCACCTAATGTCACTGAGAGTGTTGCTATCAAACTGAAAGAAAGCACGTCATTCACCTCTTTGAAATCAACAAACTCTAAATTGAATGTTTACGCTTTAAACTCTATCGGTAAGAATAGAAGCTTCTGTTAACTATCACTTCCGCTAGTTGAGCGAGGTTTACGGAATATTGAGAGAAAATGGTGGAATCTGCTGCGATCGCCGACCATTGACTTTAATCAATTTACCCAGATTTACCCCGCAATACCGCAAAATGATGTCAGTTTAAAATGTGTCCCTAAGACAAGCATCCAGACCTGACTACCCACTAATGGATTGACCAATTTATTGATTCCGACAGGCATTATTTATGGTTCAAAAATTTTTGAGAGTTACTCGTGATACGCTCTTTAAACTCCGCCCAGAGCAGTCATCAAAACTCACTGACGAAGAAGTGTTTAGCGTTAAAGCTGGCACGACATATGAGATTCAATCCTATGCCTACGCCGATGCTGATGGCGACTTTAACGGGCATATCAAATTTGCGCTTGAAAATGACTCAATTCGAGGCTTAAACACTTGGTTTGTCTACGATGCCCATGCTCAAGTTGAAGCAGGAGGTGAGGTAATCTACCCCCAAGAAGATCAAGTTGCTATTCCAATTCTCCGCACTACGCAAGACACCCTGTTCAAGCGTCGTCCGCTTCAGTCGTCGCAACTTTCTCAAGACGACCTTTACAGCGTAGAGCCAAATCAAGCCTTCACGCTGCATTCCTATGCTCATTTTGATTCTCTCGGTGACTTCAGTAGTCACATCAAGTTTGCGCTACGCTATCAGCAAGACTACATTCGTGGGCTCAGCACTTGGTATGTCTATGACCAGCACGCCTATGTAGAATTTGATGGCAATGTAGTTTATCCTCCCGAAGATCCCAATACTCCGACGCTCATCATTACCCAAGATACGCTCTTCAAGCGTCGGCCTGAACAATCCTCATCACTCCCACAAGATGACGTGTATCGGGTTCCCAAAGGAACGACTCTCAAGCTGCATTCGTATGCCTATGCGAATGCAAGTGGTCAAGATTTTAACGGCCACGTTAAGGTCGCGCTGAAATATGAGAAAGACTACATCAAGTATCTAAGTACGTGGTATGTCTACAAGGGGCATCTCAAAATTGAGCGAAATGGAACGATTGTTTATCCGCCTCAGCAGCCATCTCCATCTCCTGCACCGCCTACTTACACAGGTAAAAGCTTTAAGCTCCCGGGTAATGTAAGCACGTTTTATACTGACCAGCCCATCATTCCTGGCGGAAGTTTTACCTGGGGAGAAGCCACCAAAAATGCCACGAGAATCCCAAGCGATGTGTCAATCGTTGACAATATCATTGCTCTAGCTCGTCAGCTTCAGAAAGCCAGAAATCAAATCGGACGACCGTTTCGGGTCAACTCTTGGTATCGTCCCCCAGCAGTTAATCAGGCAGTGGGAGGCGCCTCTCGCAGTTATCACCTCTACGGAATGGCAGTTGATTTAGAAGTGTCGGGCTATAGCGGCAGACGACTTGCCAATGCGGTCATGCCTTGGTGGACAGGGGGGGTCGGTATTTACAGCAATATTCCTGATATTGTTCACCTCGATATTGGACCTAAACGAATGTGGGGATTTTGATTTTGTGTAGAAAGATTGCGAATAGATTTTGGCGCGATCGCCCATTTGTCCGACAATTATGCAGAAGGGTACGTTTTAGTCTCAACGGAGTATATCCTTCTAATAGAGTTCATTGAATCGATGACAAAATAGATCGACATTACTAGACTGTATTACTCGCTACAAAATACTGCTCACAAGCGGTGATAGAAACGGTGAGACTATTGAGCAGACAAAAGTGTGAGAGATAAGGAGTCGCGCAATAGATGAAGAAGGTTGAAGCAATTATTCGTCCATTTAAACTGGATGAGGTCAAAATCGCGCTAGTCAATGCTGGCATCGTTGGCATGACCGTATCAGAAGTACGCGGATTCGGTCGTCAAAAGGGGCAAACCGAACGCTATCGCGGTTCTGAATATACGGTCGAGTTTTTACAAAAACTGAAAGTCGAGATCGTTGTCGAAAATGATCAGGTCGACATGGTCGTCGACAAAATCATTGTGGCCGCCCGTACAGGAGAAATTGGAGACGGCAAAATCTTTGTCAGCCCGGTCGATGAAATTGTCAGAATTCGGACAGGAGAGAAGAATCTAGAGGCGATCTAGAAACAGAATCTCGGTGACTTCTGAGTTGTAAATACCGAATTGACGGGTCAAGCTTTAAGAACCTATCCGAAAACCCCGTCAGGGCTTTTGGATAGGCACTAAGTAGGCTTGGGCGATCGCTAGGATTTTAATCGGGCGATCGCTTTGTCGTTTTGCCCGCCTTCTATAGCCCTACGGGCTCAGATTTGTGTGGTGAACCCGCGCGCCGCGCGGGTTCACCACACGTTCAGCGTCCTAACGCGAGAGCGTAAGGCTATACAATCCAATGAATCAAATCTAAATCAAAACGGTAAGCATCACTACGGCAGGTCTAAGACATTTGAGGATATATACACAGCAATTCGTGTTTGGCCGCGCTCAAACACCATCGAACTTCATCGGGAGTCTGCCACAACGCCATTATGTTTACTCTCAGAGACGTTTTCTTTGCATTTATCTGGATTGCTTTGCTAGTTTTGGCCGGGCGCTATGTCAAACAAAAAGTGGGCTGGATTCAGAAACTCTACTTGCCAGAATCGATCGTGGCAGGTGCGCTAGCACTATTACTAGGTCCTCAAATCTTAGGTGCGATTGTCGCCTCACTGGGTGGAGACGATGCCCTACTGGCTCAAGGGCTTTTCGCTGAACCCATTCGAGCAGTTTGGTCACAATCCCCCGGCATTTTCATCAATATTGTATTTGCAGCCCTGTTTCTCGGTGAATCCATCCCCCAACCTCGAGATATCTGGCGCAAAGCCGCACCCCAGGTCATTTTTGGCCAGTCGTTAGCATGGGGTCAATACGTCGTCGGGATTCTCGTCACCCTCCTCATTTTGATTCCGGTTTTTGGAGCAAACCCCATTTCAGCCGCACTCATTGAAATTGGGTTTGAAGGTGGGCATGGCACCGCCGGAGGAATGGCTGACACTCTACAAGAATTAGGCTTTGCTGATGGCCCCGACCTCGCTCTTGGATTGGCAACCGTTGGCATCGTGTCTGGGATTATTGCCGGGACGGCATTAGCTGAGTGGGCTCGAAAAAAGCGACACATCCGCACCCTCCAATCAGACGTTGATCAAACCGATGATATTCCAGAGCTCACCCATACCGAAAATCGAGAGGTGCAACGCCGTCGGCGTCATTTAATGAGAGGGCTTCTCATCGATCCCTTATCGCTCAACTTTGGCTTTGTTGGAATTGCCATCATCATTGGTTGGTTGATTCAAAAAGGGCTTGTCCTAATCGAATCACTCACATGGGGACAAACCGGATTTGAGGTCATGAGCTACGTGCCGTTGTTTCCAATGGCGCTCATCGGAGGCATTGTAGTGCAAATCATCATGGAGCGATTGGGGCTAAGCGCGTTAATCGTTCAGCCACTCATGAAAAGCATTGCGGGCATGGCGCTCGATGTAGTGGTCGTTACGGCTCTAGCATCCATTTCTCTCACCGTGATTGGCAGCAACCTCGGTACCTTTATTATTCTTAGCGTTGCCGGTATCGCTTGGAATATCTGTTTCTTTATGTATTATGCTCCGCGCATCTTTCCTGATCATTGGTTTGAGAAGGGAATCGGTGATATGGGGCAATCGATGGGAGTAACGGCCACCGGGATTTTGCTTTTGCGGATGGTGGATCCAGATAACACCTCAGGTGCATTTGAAAGCTTTGCCTATAAGCAGCTCTTTTTCGAACCAATTGTCGGTGGAGGGCTCTTTACAGCGGCTGCACCGGCATTGATTGCTCGATTAGGATTGATCCCAACCTTACTAATTACAGGAGGTCTACTGGTGTTTTGGTTGGTGGCTGGCTATCTTCTAATGCGGCAGCGATCGCCCCAAGAAGCAATTTCTCGTTAGACGGTTATATCTCCGGTCGGTTTTCTTCTACGTTCAACAGTATCTCCCTCCAACTGGTAAAATGCGATCGCTCAGTTGGAGGGAGTTTGATGAGTACAGATGCTCAATCGACCACAGGCGAAGATGCTGTAGACGCGGCGATCGCCCAAGGGCTTGACCTCGATGGTTCACCCATTAGGCTAAATAAAGCTTGAAATCACTCGATACACCAATAAAAACAAAATAGAAATTGCCACAAACATCAGCCCTGCCATCACGGCTATAAAAGCAATGGCAACGTATGGATTTGCCAATCCTTGCAACGCTGACAAGAGAGAAAAGTTGCCAAACATTTCAAATGCGATCGCGGCTACTAATGTCAACACCGCTAGAATGGGCAAATCACTTCCTTCGAGAATGCCTCGGATTTGAGCCACAATCAATCCTAACGAAATAACAAGAATCACTCCCAGGCTAATCGGCGTGATGCCTAACAGGCTAAAAATGGCGATCGCTCCAATTCCAAATTCAAAGCCTGTAAATGCAGCCCCCGTCACAATTTTGAATGTTGATACATTGGGTGAGCCAGCGCTGCCCTGTGAAGAACCAGATGCCTTCATTGCGCCTTGGGGTCGACTGACCGACGGAGAAGGCGGAACTGATTGTTGCATAGACGTTGAGGATGACATTTGAACTTGAGGTTGAGATGGAGTCCCCACGGGCTGACGAGACTTACCTGATGATGACGTCATCCCCAAAGGCCGATTCAATGCTGCTAACACTTCATCTGCAGACTGAAACCGCTGACTCGGAGTCGCTTCCAACATTTTGTCCAATATCCGCGCCAATGAATCGCTAACCTGGGCATGCGATCGCCAATTCCACGAGTTACGATACGCATCATAGAGTTCCGTCGGCTGTTTGCCTGTCAATAACGTGAGGCCAGTAACCGCTAAGGCATACAAATCCGTCGCTGGATAAACGACCCCGCCCGACATTTGCTCCGGTGGGGCAAATCCCATGGAATAAATGCCCGTCGACGAATTGGTCTGATTCCCCGATTTCCCTGTGGTTACATCCTTCACAGCGCCAAAATCGAGGAGATAAATTTGTCCGCTACGAGCTCTCATAATGTTTGAGGGCTTTATGTCTCGATGAATCGATCCAAAATCGTGGACAAATTTTAATATTTTTAAGACTTCGCCTAACACGATTAGCGCTTCAGACTGAGAAAATGATCCTTTTTGAGTCAATTCCTCTTCCATCGTCTGACCATCAATGAATTCTTGAACAAGATAAAAAAATTGATCGGATTTTTGATGCCGAGTATTAGGAACGTCTAACTCAAAAAAAGCCAACAAATTTGGAATTTGAGGATGTTGAACACCAAGTTTTTCGAGTGCTAAGGCTTCTCTCTCAAACAACTCTTGAGCAATCTGAAGCTGGCTTGGCGTTAAGTTTCCAGAGGGTTGAAACTGCTTGACGACACACTGCCGATTGGTTGGCGTGTATCGGTCAACGGCTAGAAATGCCGTTCCGAATCCCCCTTTACCTAGAAGCCGAATCGGCAAATATCGACCAATTAGAATCTGCGGCATGCCGCATGTAGTGCAATATTTCTGCTGCACGGTTTTCAAAGTAGCCTTGTCATCCAAGTCGGCAAAGACATTCACAGGTCTAAGACAGTCTGGACGGGTGCAGTAGGTTTTCATGAGAATTCAATCTATGCTCCGCCAGGATTAAAGGTGGTTGCCTCCAGTGAAACTGGCTTGATTGATTCAGGCGGATTGTGTTGCCCTGAATGAGACTCTGATGGGTCAGATTTATGGGTTGCAAACATCGGCAAAATTTCTTCTACAAATGCTTCAGCCGCTTTAGAACGATATCGATTAGGATTCACAATTACAGATAAGGTCCGATTAACCACCACCCCTTCGATGTGAGCACGATGCAAAACCCCCATTTGAAGCTCTTTTTCAATGGCAGATATCGAAACAAAAGCAGCCCCTAATCCGGCTTGCACTGCATTTTTGATTGCTTCGATAGAGTTCAACTCCATCTCAATTTTAAGCCGCCGAGTTTCAATACTGCTGCGAGTTAGCACCTGATCAATCACTTTCCGAATGGTCGATTGTGAATCTAGCGCAATAAATTGCAGTTTATACAGATCCTCTTTTTGAACGGTACTCGTCCGCGCCAACGGATGAAATACAGGCAACAGTAATGCTAGTTCATCCTCAGCATAGGGAATAATTTCTAGAGAGTCTTGCAATTCAGGAGGAACTTCACCACCGATAATCGCGAGATCAATTTGACCGTTTGCCACACTCCAGGCGGTGCGGCGAGTCGAATGAACGTGCAACTGTACTGCAACATCAGGATATTGCTGCCGAAATCGACCAATCATCCGTGGCAAGAGATACGTGCCTGTAGTTTGACTTGCGCCAACAATCAGGGTGCCACCCTGAAGATTTTGCAAATCCTCGATCGCCCGACACGTCTCCTGACAGAGAGACAAAATTCGATCTCCATAACTGAGAAGAAGATGACCGGCCTCTGTCAACTGGGCTCGTCTGCCACCCCGATCAAAAAGGGGAACATCAAGCTGACGCTCCAAATTCTGCACCTGTAGGCTAACGGCAGGCTGAGAAACATACAAGCTATCAGCGGCACGCTTGAAGCTTCCTTCGGCAGCGATCGCCTTAAGAATTCGTAACTGATCCAAGGTAAACGGAAGGTCAGACATGGTGCTAAACCCGCAATAGAGAGAAGTCTGAGGTTAAAGACCTCATAGACAGACGAAACGTCGAAAGACTTGAATTATGGAGCATCATACGTGACGAAGGTAAATTCTAGGTCTTATTAAAACTTCACAGCATATCGTAGGAGGAAAAGCATGTTTGTATCGTTTCAAAGTCAGTATCAGCATCAGTTTTATACGAGTGAGCACTGAATAATTTTGAGCATCTTATGAAGCGGGAGGCAGTCCAAGACTTTCTGAATTTACCAGGAATTGTGGGAGTTGCCCTAGTCAATGGGCGTTCTCGTCCATATTTCTGTGGGGTCGATCAAACGCTGAATTTTCAACAAAAGGAAGCTTTGGCTCAAGGAATTCAGCAAGTCGTCGAGACAACTCCAGACGATTTTGACGTTTTTGAATTTCAGTTTAGCGGACACCAAGTCTACATCTATAAATTAGACCACGGGATTATTCTCCTTGCGTTAACAAATGATCAATTAGTCTATTCCGACTATATTCAAGTTGTTGAAAAATTGAAATCAGGGCTTCAAGACGATATTACCAATGCGATCGCCACCTTCCGACTTCTAGCAGGAAATATCACTCTATCTAAGCAAGACTATTGGAAATCACAGTCCGAAGCCTCTAGAGGATTATCAACTCATTACGATTCATCAAATCATCAAGAATCAAAATTTCAAGCACATCAAACCCACACACAAGCATCGCCTCCCCAAAATGTCGATTCTGGCTTATCTAAAACGTCATCAGCGACTCCTTTCTCCTCCAATCGGTCAGATTCCGCTTCATTGTCTCCAGTTCCAATACCTACACAGTTAGTAACCCTTCTGTCAGAGTCTGACGAACTGAACAGTGGATCAATCCGCGATTTTTCTTGCCCAGAGGGGCATACTGACCTAAAAGAACTACTAGCTGCCCTAAATTACTTTAGCAAGCAGGCGACACAATATCTCGGAATCACAATGGTTGCGAACTATTGGAAATCCAGCCGTCCAGCTATTGAATGGCTAAACAACTTTCAGGTCGATCGATCCGCCCAGATTATCGTATCGGGGACTTCCCCAATCAGATTGACGCATTCCATCAGTCCTGAACAACATGAATGGATTCAAGCTTGGGTTGCAGCATTTATACAACGATGCTCTAAAGTCATCCGTGACTTTCCTAAACTTGTTAACAAAATGGACATCGACGACCGCCAGAGATTTCTCTTGCTGCTTCCCCTGGCTTAATTCACCCCAAGGAAAAATCATCATGGTAAAAACAATTCGTCTAGAACCAATCGGTCAACAATCATCTATTGAGACGAACGGGAATTTGCTCTCCGTCTTAATCAATAAAGATTTAGACGTACTTAAAGAATGTGGCGGACGAGGCATGTGTGCAACTTGCCATGTCTATGTCAACGAGGGCATGAGTTCTCTATCCACTATCAGTCGGCGTGAGCAACGCACTTTGGAAGTGATTACTTCCTGCAAACCCAATTCTAGACTTGCCTGTCAATCTAGAGTGTTAGGTGAGGGTATAGTCGTTGAACTCCCGCCAGGAATGTATGTCAATTCGCTGCAAGACATTGAGGCATTAATTGGGCGACGAGCTGACCAAGATATGCTGCACCCGATTACTGGACAAGTCCTGGTCGAGGCCAGCAAATTAATTACTCGCTCGACTCTAAAGCAACTTGAAGACACGCCAAGCTTCAAAATTGGAGAGTATTTTGCCAATACCACCAATGCCTGATGACGTGAAGGCGTTTGGCTTAATATGCCCCACCGAGATTTTACTGAGAATGCTCTGGCTTCTTTGCCAGTAATCTGCACATTTACAGAACCGATCTCCACTAGTTGCGGCTATTCTTAATAAAGCTTGATCAATCTTAATAAGGTTCTTTGAAAGATGCTTAGCCAACGATATTGTTTAAGTGTTGAAACAGACGGTCGATTTGCGACTGATGCAGAATTGCACTTTTTTGACCACTACATAGGCTCGTACGCCGTTCGATTGAGCGCTTATCAAAAAATTCGAGCGGCTGAAGTCAAAATTGTTCAACAGATCTATGCCAAGATTCGAACTGTCGATTCAAATCTCCTACAAGTTGGAGGAGAAGATATTTCTGCAAAATGGAAGCAGGATACGATTCGGGTCTTGCGATATTCAGCTACTGCTCTCCTACTTGACGATTCAAAGACGCTACAAGAACGTTTACTTTTTTGGTTTCAGACCATCATGAAGGCATTTAATACTCAGCGGAGTTGTGAAGTTACTTACATCATGATGCAAGAGGTAGTCAAACAGCATTTGACCGCTGCTGAGATGGAACTGTTTCGTCCAATTCTTGAACTAAATCGTGCTGCGTTAGGCCTTTCAGCATCATAACCTGATTCTCCTTGAACACATTGGGGTTCTGTTGTAATGATGATGCCATAATTTAGTTGGTATCTCCCTACTGCTTAAAACACAGCCCGCCTAGATTCTCTTATCTCATTGTTAAGCGCTTAGTGACGCTGACTGAATTACAACGCTCGGTAATGTTTCCTCAACTAACCTCTTAACAACGGTAGAGGATAGGGAAACATTACCGCTTTGGCGATCGCCTCCGACACACGATACGGGTAGTCGCTATAAATAAACTGACGCTTTCAAGAATAAAATCCCCCCTCAACAGTCATTAGCTGCTTAAAGTCTTTAAAGACTTTTATTCAGATTGGTTAGATTTGCCTAACTTGGGGAATATTGAAATCAAAGCAACTTAGTTAGATACTTAATCGCTTTACATAGCAGCCCTAAATGCCTATCCAAAAACTCGTTAGAGGTTTTGGAATCCAAAATCTCATCAGGGTTTTTCGGATAGCTTCTAAATGATTTATAAAAGGGGGCTGCCCCCCAATTGATTTGGGAGTGCTATCGAACAGGGCTACATCATTTTTTAGACGAATCAAGGACGTTTCATTTCAGAGTTCATCCTCATTCAATTTTTCATAAGCCGTTTGAGATTCTTCCTGCTTTAGCCGAGCTCATCTGTGCTTGTATTTGCTGCCCTCTTCAACTCGACTTTGTTCGGAGAAGATTATGTTAACTGTCACAAACAACCAGAATCCAATTAAAATCAAACATCCCAAAAAGCATAACCATTATAGTTTTCGAGACTTCTTTGCTTTCGACCCTAATGAAGGAACTCTCGAAGACTGGAATGGAAGCCAAAACGTTTTAACCAGTGAAGACTTCATTATTGGTCTGATCGAGGGCCTAGAAGAAGAAGTTGGTGAAGCTGCTGGTGCAACGATGTATACCATTGGGCAACACTGGGGACAGCGAGATGCTTTCTTCTTTGAGCGTTGGTTTGCCGACGAGTTTGATCGCAGTGTTCGCCAAACAAATCTCTTATTCCTTTTAGAAACATGGTGGTGGCCTTTTACTTCCCAAGGATGGGGACGATGGGAAGTTGATATGGGCGATCGCAAGCAAGGATTTATGTTTATTAATCTTTTCGATTCGGCGGTTGCTCGTACGCTCGGAGATGTCGGCAAGCCCGTTTGCTATCTCTATGCAGGTCTATTTGCTGGATTCTTCACAGAAATGGTCAAAAAGCAGCTTGCCTGCATTGAGATCCAGTGTTACTCAATGGGTGAAACGTACTGCAAGTTCCTCCTAGGTGGACACGATCGCATTGATGCTGCTGGCTTTTGGATGAATGAAGGCGCAACTGCTCGCGATATCGAGAAACGTCTACGCACTGGAGAACGCTAATTATGAGTCCGATGACGCTAGCTCAGAAAAATATCTCTGCAACGAAACCTCAGATCTGGCTTACTTCATCCGTTCAAACCTTCTTTTCAGGATTTAACTGGGATAATTTACCGATTCAGCCTATCGAGTCATCAACATCTCTGCCTGCAACGAACTCACAGAACGCGACGCCAAGCATGACTGCTAGTGTTAGCCAGTTTTTTGACCTAATCCCGTGGGAAGGTGCCCGAGTCATTGCTGCGCCCGCCCAAATCGAAGCCCCCCTCTCGTCCGTCGAAGCCGATGATTTCACCCTAGATGATTTTTCAGGACTGTTTTGAGACTGAGGAGTTTGTTATGCATTCCAACATTGAATCGATCTTTGACGAAGCCGAAAATCGATATCTTAAACCTGATGAGCTCGGAGTTTTGAATCAATATGTCGATTCTCTACCTGATCGACTCGATACGTATCGACACCTACGCGCTCAAGAAGTTGCCATCATGCAGCCCGTTGCCAATCAGCTTGAAGCACAGTTTTCTCAAGAAAATACCGAGACTCTAGAACGTAGCATCAAGACTGCTTTATTGATTATGCGTTACTGTGCGATGGCAATGCTACTAAATGATGAGACATTTTTACCAACCCGCTTGTCAGGATGGTTTGCACAACCTATCAAGATATATAACACAGAGCGAATTGATGGGGTTCTATATCAGTTACTCGATCGCCGTCTAAGTGATGTCTTAACACCGAGTCAGCTGAATCTCATTAGACCTCATTTGGTGTTGGCTCAAGAAATATTGTTAGGCCAACCAAACACTCAAATATCCAGAGCACATAGTTTTCATTCTGGACTAGCCTTTGATTCTTAATGCTGAGCTTTGGTCTATCGCGCTTGTTAGGCGCTGACCCCTACCCCTTAATCACACGAAACTTTACGTTATGATCTCCATCTCTGAATTACTCATTGACCAACGTCTTCCAGGAAACTACTTTGCTACCGATATCTATGTCAAGGGCGACTTAGAACTTGGACTACTCGAAAACCGTCGGGGCGATCGCCTCCTAGCATTACCGTCCACTCTCCTTCAAGGAATTTATTCAGGTTTGGATAAAGAAACTGGACTAGCTTCAAGAATGGTGCTCTTCAACTGTGGTCGTTGGTGGGGTAAAAATTTCTACGCTCGCTTCTGCGAAGAACTGACTGACTACTACCACACCGCCGTTGCTGACATGTCTATGGTGGAATTTATACAGTGCATTCAGCAATGTTGGATTACCCATGGATGGGGAAAGATCGAACTTGATCGAACCTATCAGGACCAGGGATTTTTAGTCATTCAGATTCAGAATTCACCCTTTGCTAGTCAAGCACCCAAAGATAATAAGCCTGCATGTTTTCTAGAAGCGGGGGCGCTGAGCTCCTTTTTTAGCCAACTGACTGGGCGGGACCTTCACTGTATCCAGACGACCTGCGAGTCGATGAGTAAAGACTGTAACCAGTTTGTTTTGGGACTTACCAAACGAATTCAGTCTATTGAAGAAATGGTTGCTAGAGGCATGGAGCATGATGCAATTATGCAAAAAATCTGTGAGTGATAACCAAGATTGCCGTGTCAAGCCATTTCGCCCCACCCACTAAGCAGTCAAACTATCATCTCCTTGGCCTTGTCGGTCAGGGTCAATTTGGTCGAGTATTCTGCGCGATTCATCGTAAAACAGGGCGGCTTGTCGCGCTTAAAAGCCTTGATCGTCAACGATTTCCCACCTATCAATTCTTGCGTGAGCTACGGTTTCTTCTGAGTTTGCAGCATCCAAATATTGTGACCTGCCATGCGCTTGAGCATACGTACACAGGCCGATATTTGGTGATGGATTATTGTGAAGGTGGTACGCTGCGCACCCTCATCAGCGAAACTAATCAACTTAATTTGCATCAGATCATTCGATTGATTTCTGATATTTTGATGGGCTTAGAACATGCCCATAGTCGGAGGATTGTTCATTGCGATATTAAACCCGAAAATATTTTATTGAGCGTGCAGTCCGAAGGGTGGCTTGCCCGCATTTCTGACTTTGGAATCGCTCGCCTGTGTCAAGATCTATCTGAAAAAGGAGCAGGAAATACGGGGTCACCTGCATACATGGCTCCCGAGCGCTTCTATGGTGAATATTCAATTACATCAGATCTATACGCAGTCGGGATTTTGTTATTCGAGTTGATTGCGGGATATCGCCCCTTTTCGGGCACACCCAGCGAATTGATGTCTGCTCACTTAAATCAGATCATCAAATTGCCAGATGTCATTCCCGCAGCCTTGCACCCCATCCTGCATACATCTCTTCAAAAGCTATCAGCACGGCGCTTTCGCTCTGCAACTGACATGCTGAGCATGATTCGAAGCGTCGCATCGGATGAGCTAGGGATGCATCTAAGCACAGCGCAGTCTGTCAATCTTCCTGCTGCTCAGTCAGAAGATCGAGCAGTTCTTCGTCCCTTCAAGCCGAGGCACTGTAAACCTTTAACGTCAAAATGCGTAGCACTTGATATCTACCATGCATCTTTGACAAGCTCCTCCGAATCGGCTGTGAATGCGGTAGCGTCTGATGACACTCGTGGCGACACTATATATGCGTGTGTCGGTAAATCCACACTAGCTCTCTCCTATTCATCAAATCAATCATCACAACTACCCGATGATGATGATAATGAGCAATTAGTACCGTCTCAGTTTATTTGTTCAGGTGTGACATTACCGTCTGAAATTCAGGAAATATTTGCTCGCCCTCAGGGTTGCTTTGCGATCGCCTCTCGCGGCTTATATCAAGTTTCGGTGTCGAACCCCCTTGCTGGGCAACCCGTTGCTCAGTTTGTCTGCGATTTGCAGCATAGCTGTTCAGTTGGGATTTCTCCTAACGGACGATGGCTAGCCGCGATTACTACAGATAGTTCTCAAAATTTGTCTCCTGCTCATGCCACTAAGTTAACGTTTCAACGTTTGCCCAATACACCTAGAGCGGAGGCTATTGCTACGCATCCAATTCCACTACGGACGTTTGACACATCGCTGAACGCTCCAAAAATCCTTGTGCTTGATGGGCATCACGTCGCAATTGCGTCTGCGTTTACAGGGCGGCAACAGGCTCATTCGATCTATCAGTGTTCGGATGAGCGAAAGGGTGCTAGGACCCGGCTTGATTTTTTTACTAGACGAGGGAATCGTCTAGGTTCTCTAACTATCGGTACGCTGCTAGGTCAAATCACAACGACCCTGATTCCGCATCGGCTGCTCGCCCTCGATCAGGATAATCCGTATTCGGTGCTGCTCATTGACTTAAAACCGTTTCGAGTGATGCGATCGCCCATTGAGATTGCGCCTCAGCACCTTGCTGTCACGAACTGGGGATACGTGGTTGTCGATGCAGAAGGTCACATTCTTCTACTTGATCCAGAGGGTTGCCCCATTAATCGAATTGATGGCCCCAATCATCCAACCGCGATCGCCATTCATGATCCCTATGAGTTATATGTTGCGACGTGGGATGGCATTCAGGGCTGCCTGTATGTACTCGATTTAAGGGAAACGGGTATAAATTTTTTGTTCTGAGCTAAACTCATTGCCAATGGTGTTGCTTTGCTGATGGAAAGGCGAAATGCTGCGGAGTTGCGCGGGGTATAACGGGTAATCATGGGTTTTAGAGACATTCAAACAGAAATGATACTCTAAATACTAAGTAAGAGATTTTCTATTCCATTACACAGTTGAATGTTCAAGGGGTTATAGTGAGCGATTGGCTTACATCCAGTCATTTCATTATGATTGGGCTTTTATTTGGATTTGCGCTAGCCCACAGTGGTCTTGCGGCTTTACGCCCTCTGGGAGAGAAGTGGATAGGTCCGCGATTATATCGAGTCGTGTTTGCGTTAATCAGCCTGCCATTCGCTACGGTACTCATCGTTTATTTTCTCAACCATCGCTATGATGGCTTGCGGCTATGGAATTTTCAGGGCTCTCCAGGAATTGAACCGCTGGTGTGGGGATTGTCTGCTATATCGTTTGGTTTTTTATATCCAGCAACGTTTAATCTTCTGGAAATTGCGGCGGTTCAGAAGCCGCAAGTCCATTTGTATGAAACAGGTATCATTCGCGTAACCCGACATCCTCAGATGGTGGGTCAAGTTATCTGGTGCATCGCTCATAGCATTTGGTTAGGAACGACATTCACTCTGGTCACGTCGGTTGGTTTGATTTTGCATCATTTATTCGGGGTGTGGCATGGCGATCGCCGTTTGAGTTCGCGCTTTGGACGTGAGTTTGAAGCAGCGAAAATTCGCACGTCCGTTGTGCCGTTTTTAGCGATTCTACAAGGACGACAAACATTCAAACTCAGCGAATTTTTCCGCCCTGCCTATTTAGGAGTTGCTGCTTTTGTACTGTTTTTTTGGTGGTTACATCCAACGCTAATTCACGGCGCAGCTCGACTGAATTGGTGAAATGTCTGACTAATCAACCAATCTGGTGATTTAATACGTCATGAAACCGAAACCTTTATTTTCTCAAGTTACAGGTGCTTGTAAGATATGATCCCAAAGAGGAATTGAATTAAAAGTTTAGAGGGATCATGATACCAACGGTTTGTGAAGAAACGTTTACAAAAGAAGTTTTAACAGAATCTACGCCTGTTTTAGTGAATTTCTGGGCACCTTGGTGTGGATTGTGTCGCCTGATCAATCCTCAGTTGAATCGCTTAATGGAAGAATGGGGAGAACACATCAAGGTTGTTAGTATTAACGCAGATGAAAATCTTAAATTGGCCAACACGTATCGACTCACCAATTTACCGACCCTCCTGCTGTTTGATCAAGGAAGAATCCTGCATCGGCTAGAGAAATTTCACAGCGTTGATGATTTACAGCGAGCGTTTGGAGATTTGCAAATCGCGTTGGAAGAAAGCACACTCAGTTGCAGTTTTTAAAGAATACAAACTTTGATGGATTAGCTTACTGACCGCATTAGAACAGATTGATTAGCAACATCTCGGATAATTTCTACCGGGACCGTATAAAAATAAGACTTTCGAAAATTTTCCTCTCGGACTGCTGACATAAATTTTTCGACCATAGGTTCAATCATGGGAGCATCGCCAGAGTCTTTGTATCTGGATTCTCCTGCTGTGATGCTAATTGTTTTTTGATCGTTGGATGAAAATACTGCAATGAAGCCTATCGCATAAAGCGCATTGAGCCCGATATGAAGGGTGCGATCGCTAACGTCTAGACGCGTTTCGAGATGCGCTAGAGTCGTTGATTTTCCTGTACGACTGAGATATTTGGCAATGCCGACTAAGGTTTTCCAAATGTGTGTGGGTGAATCAAGGGTGGGGGGAGGATATGCGATCGCCAGTTTTTTGTGTTCTGCCGCAGCTTGATTAAACCAAGGCTGTAAATCGTCCCACGTACTCGGACAATGGACGACCTCAAGGATTTCTGGTTGGGGCGCTAACTCCGAAGTCGGATTGGACGGACTGTTGCGACAGTCTATAATCCAATCTGCCGATATAGATAGAGATATAGAGGCTGTTGATTCATGTTCACGAAGCGCAACGAGTCGAATCTCATAGCGTTTTGAGTAAGTGTTGTAGTCAAGCTCGGCGATCGCATCACATCGCCCTGTGGGGATATCATCTTTATAATGCTCCCACCAGACGCCAGGAAAGCCTTGATGGCTGGTGTCATCCCAAATCTCAAAGGTTGTTCTAATGTAGCGAATCTTATGTCCTTTCCAATCCTGGATGTTCCGATTCCAAACGTTTTTGAACCAACAGTTTTGGATGAGCAAACGGGGAACTGGATTACCGATACCACACGGTTCTATGAGCTTCAACTCCTGAAATAGGTCTTTCCCTAGCTCAGAGACAGTCACCCGAAGGTCAGCTTTTAACAGTCCGGTTGGCTGAGCAACTAGAGAGCATTGGGCGCTCAGTTGTCGATTAATCGCCTGGGTAAATAATGGCAAATTTTCGATAGGCAGACTTAATCCTGCGGCAAACGGGTGCCCCCCAAAACTGCGAAGAAGATGTGCCTGGCTGCTAACAAGTTGATAGAGGTCAATTTGGTTCACTGAACGAGCCGAACCGCGCGCAAGCCCGTCGGATGAAAGTGCTGTGGTCAGCAAGATCGTTGGTCTACCATAGTCTTGAGCAATCTGACCTGCTACCAAGCCTAAGATGCCGACTGACCATTGTGGGTCTGCTAAGACGATGACGCTCGTGGTGGAAAGGTCAAGGTCAGCTAGACGATTCTTTACTTGATACACAACGTCTTTTTGAAGAGATTTGCGCCGCGTATTTGCTAACTCTGTTTCTTCTGCCAACAGGCGGCAACGAGCTTCATCTTGACTGGTGAGCAGTTCAACACAAAAATGAGCATCCCCGTGAATGCGGCTAATTGCATTGATACGCGGCCCAAGGCCAAACGAAATATCGGTGGGGCGATCGCCACTTTTACGACAGAGTTGCAGAAGTGTTGCAACACCCGGACGACTTGGCTTGGAATCTTTCAGGTGTTTTTGTAACTGTTGAATACCTTGCTGGGCGAGATACCGACAGTCGCCTGTCAGTTCTACCAAATCAGCAATTAAACCAATTGCAACCAAATCTAAAAGACGGTCTAACGGCTGTTTGGGAATATCTGGACACTTGAGATAAAGCGCTTCGATGAGCTTATACGCAACCGCAACACCTGAAAGATTCGCAAGTGGATGGTGAGCAGGCAGGTACCGAGGATTGACAATTGCAATCACAGGCGGACGCTCGGTTGGCAATGTGTGATGATCGGTGATGATGACATCAATGCCATACGAATGAGCATAGTCCACCTCAGACCGATTGGTACTGCCTGTATCGCAGGTAACGATTAGTTGGCAGCCCCATTCGGCTAGTGCTTGAATTCCTGAATGAGACAGCCCATGCGATTCGGTCAACCGATTGGGAATAAAGTAGGTCAATCGCTCATTTTGAGGAAAGAACTGGCCCAATCCATCCCAAAGTACGGCAGTTGCTGTGATACCATCTGCATCAAAATCCCCCCAGATGGCTACACGTTCTGACTCAGCATATGCCTGCTGGAGTCGCTCCACTGCCCAGTTCATCTCATCTCCAAATTCAAACGGGGTTGTGGGCTGATAAAAAGTAGGGTCAATGAAACCAGCAACCTGGTTAGGATCCCGAATTCCTCGTTGCCAAAGAAGCTGGGCAGCATAATGGCCGGGGATGCTCGGCGCATATTGCTCAACTGCTTTTAGAAAGGGATCGGGGAGGCTGAGGGTAGGCTGAATTTGCCATTCAGACGGCAGTTCAGGCATAGGTTTTTAATACGAGTTTTATACGAGAAATACTTCTAGTTCTAGGATACGCAATTGGGGCGATCGCTAAAAAAATCGGCTCGTGACTTGACCGATAATATGCGCTGTTGAAACAGCCCCAAATGCTCGGCTATCGGTGCTTTCTGATCGATTATCGCCCTCTAGAAAATATCGCCCACAATCGTCTATAGACACAATTCGTTTGATGAGTCGAAATCCAGGTCGATGGGGATGCTCTGCGACGACGATATCACCCAAACGAGGCGACGTGCGGTGATAGGCGTTGAGGTCTACTAAAACTTCTTCATCGGGTTGAAGCAGAGGTGCCATAGAGTTTCCGGTCACACGAAACCGTCGCCGCCGCCGCAACAACCACAGTAGCACATCACGCCAATTTACCGGTGCTAAATCGCCTGAGATGCTAGTCTCCAGCATTCTGGTCAAATTCAAGTTCAAGCTAACTCAAATAACAATAGGGTGCGATCGCCATCACACCCTACCAAACTCAGCTTTAGGCCAGAGATACTCTAGCTTGCTTTATAGAAGTTGACGTCACGCTCTTTGCTTGCCCAGAACATGTTATGAATTTTATGGATAGCCTCCATCAATTCATTAGCGTGCTCAAGGCTGACTTCGACTTTAGATGCAGAGCACAGCTTTGCAGCCTTCCAAAAGGTGTCATGCAAGTCAGGATACTTTTCTAGGTGAACCGGCTTAAAGTAATCTGTCCACAAGATGAGAAGTTCATCTTTGGCGATTTGGGCTTGCTCTTCTTTGATAGCAACAAAGCGAGAAAATGTATTAGCCTCTTCAACGGTGCTAGGCGTGCCTAAATCAACTAGCTTTTTGGTCATGGAGACAACGGCTTCCGCTGCGATCCGAGCAGATGCTGGATCGTATACTCCACAGGGTCCATCGCAATGAGCATGAACAGCCTCAGCGGGAAACCAGGCTTTAATCTTAGATGTAATGACGTTGAACATAATCCTCATGATCTGTAATAACTACAAAATCGAAGGCAGGTACAAATTTCTACCATCAATAATTTATTCCCGCGCCAGCCTAGAGGCCGCACGGCAAAATGAACTCACACTAACGGATCGAATCGCCCAAGCCTATAAACCAGCGGGTCAAAGATGGAGATTGATTCCTTAGCGTATTCATTTAGACTTTTAATAGTATCTTATATCAAAAGTCCGCGATGGGCTAGCTAAATTTTCAAGTCCCCTCCAGGGGGATGGGGTTAGAATAAAGCATTCTCCATAAAGGTTAAGCGTTACCCCGTTTGGATACACCATCCCAAGGGAGTATTCGAGCGATATTGCTTCGTCTGAATCGGCGGAGCGATGGATGTCGAATCGCGTTGCGGAAGCATGAATCAGTTTACAAAGACCGAGCCAATCCGAGCAAAAGATCAAATTCTGAATCTTCTCAAACTGCAGGGGCCTCAGACTGCGACCCATCTAGCAAGCAGTTTGGGGGTTTCGCCAATGGCGATTCGCCAGCATTTACAGTCATTATCGTCTCAGCAATGGGTGACGTATGAAGAGGAGCGTCAACCCATGGGACGACCGGTTAAGCTGTGGCAGCTTACTCCCAAGGCGCATCACCTGTTTCCAGACAATCATGCTGACTTGGTGACTAGCTTGGTTCAAGAAATGGTGAAGGTTTTCGGAGAAGATGGTCTTGACGTCCTGTTGGCAAGTCGTACCCAGGCTCAAATTCATGCCTATGCGACTCAACTTTCTCATCATCAGGACTGGCGCGATCGCGTCTCTAGCCTTGCGGATATTCGCAGTCGGGAAGGCTATATGGCAGAAGTGATTGAGCAGTCTGACAATACGCTGCTTTTGGTTGAAAATCACTGTTCAATTTGTCAAGCAGCTCAAACCTGTCCGCAATTCTGCTATTCAGAGTTTGACGTCTTCAATACGATTCTGGGACCTACCGTTCGAGTTGAACGAACAGAGCATATCTTATCGGGCGATCGCCGGTGTGCTTATCGTATTGCCCAGATCGCTAGCTAATAAACGTGAACTCTACCCACTGGCTAATTTGGGGAAGAAAACGGGCCGCGAATGCTCCGCCGATCAACCCAAACAAGTGCCCTTGCCACGATCGACCCCGCCGAATCGGTAAAACTCCCCAAATTGCGCCTCCATAGAGTACACCCGCAATCACGGCGAGGGCGATCGCCAGGAAACTGCGCTCAAAATATCCCCGAAACAGTAAAAATCCTAGATACCCAAACACCAGCCCGCTCGCTCCGATATGGTTAGAACGTGGTCCGCCAAACATCCACGCTCCGATGCCGCTCACTAGCCATACGATCACAGTCACCACGATGAAATCGAGGACACTTCGTACCATTACAAACCAGCCCAGTACCAGAAGCGGAACTGTGTTAGTAGATAAGTGCCTTAAATTGCCATGAAGTAGCGGAGCCCAAAGAATGCCCCACAGCCCTTTAATCTTCCTAGGACGGATGCCATAGCGGTTAAGGGCGCCTTTTAGCAGCAGAGTGTCAGTGAGTTCAAGAATCCAGAGAATCGAGATAAACCCAATTAGGATCCTGGCATGAATTCTTAGCAACTCAGCGAGCGGTGCTACATCCGTTTGAAGGAGAGTTTGAATTGCAGAATCATTGCCCATATTGATGGTCTGACGAGGAACGACTGTGAGAGCTGATGTAAGTGCTGATGTCCGTCGATTGCTATTTCTTTCAACTCCGGTGGGTCCATTAGGGTCGGGGTTAGGCGGTGGAGTTGAACTAACCCTAGAAAATATAGCTCATGCGCTCTGTCAACGAGGGTATGTGATTCAGGTTGTGGCTCCGATGGGGTCGATCTTAGATAACGTCTCACTCATCGAAATTCCAGGCGAATTGCAGGTAACTGCTCAAACGCAAGGACGAGATGCGCTGATTACATTGCCCTCAAATTCTGTTCTCGCCAATATGTGGAATTATGCCCGTCAAGTACAAGACGAGTATGACCTACTGCTTAATTTTGCCTATGACTGGTTGCCTTTCTATCTAACACCATGGTTTCATCGCCCGATCGCTCATTTGGTGAGCATGGGATCACTGACTACCGCGATGGATTCTATCATCCATCAGGTCGCTGTCGAGTTTCCGGAGACGATCGGCGTCCATAGTTTAGCTCAAGCCGCGACGTTTTCCTTTGGCGATCGCTGTCGGTGTCTCGGCAATGGATTTGACCTATCCCACTATGAATTTTGCCAAACGCCTAAGCATCAGTTGGGGTGGGTTGGGAGAATTGCACCCGAAAAAGGCATTGAAGATGCGATCGCAGCCGTTCAACGGGTCAATATTCCGCTCAAAGTCTGGGGAGCAATGCCTGATCAAGCTTACTGGGAGAATATCCTGCGAGCGTATCCTAACGCCCCTGTGACCTATGAAGGATTCTTGCCGACCCACCAGCTTCAGCATGAGTTGGGGCGCTGTAAAGGCATGTTAATGACTCCTAAATGGGTTGAGGCATTCGGCAATGTTGCGGTCGAAGCACTCGCCTGTGGAGTTCCCGTGATTGCGTATCGACGGGGCGGTCCTGCAGAAATTATCGAAGATGGAGTCACCGGATGGCTAGTCGAACCTGACAGTATTGAGAAACTCGTTGAAGCGATTACTCACCTCGATCAAATTTCACGTGACGCCTGCCGTTACCATGCTGAAACCCACTATTCATTGGCGGCAATGGGCGATCGCATAGAGCAATGGTTGGATGCAATTGTGACAAGAAATATTAAAATCAACCATCAAAATCAGATATTTTTGTAATCCTGAAAATACAGTCTCGGATAACATTTAGTTGCCAAAAGATATAAATATTCATTGACACTATGTCTTTTGGAGTTTCTAACATCTTCCTTAAGAACTAATTCGTGTTCGAGACGAATATTTTCCAAATGATTTAACAAATTAGAGTTGAGGTGATCACATGGTTTATCAAAATCGATATCCTTATCCCATCAATTGTGAAACTCCGTATTCGTTTGAGCCTAAGTCAACGAAGAAGGTATCATCCCACGATGATGAGCATGATCAGCAGGATCATCTAGAACAATCGTCTGAATCAGAATAGTCTGAACCACAATAGTTAGGTTTTTGGTGGCGATCGCGCAGATAATCGCGCAGATATCTGATTTATTCAGAAGAGATACAACGCTCAGAATGGATAGAACGCGATTAGCCCCATTAAACCTTTTCGTGAAAGGAGTGGAAGATAGGTCTTTAAAGTACCCCTCAAGGGGAGATTTTAATCTCCTCTTTTAAGCGTGTTTATTATTTTTGTAAATAGTGCTTTACAGCTTCGAGTGAGTCACAAGCGATTTAAGATCGCTATAGAAATAAAACCTATAAGTTTGCCGGAGTCCGTGTCAGAGGATGCCTTAAAAGGGGCTAGCGGTTTACTCTGCGAGAGGCAACAAAGCGGCTGTACCCGACAGCCCCCCTTTAATCGTGCTCTGCAAGCGTGCTCTAAGTTGCCGTCCCTTAGATTAAATAATTTCGCAGAATACAAAGAAATGTTAAATTATGGTTGATCGTCAATTTGTGACCCATAACCATGATGCGAGTATTCCGAGTGTTTATCGGCTTGGCGATCGCTTTTTTTGTAGTGGCGATCGTATGGCCTCTCCCGTCCTACGCAGCGAGTTCTGCCGCAATTCGCGCCTATGACGACATTAAAGCTGACACTAAAGACTTTGCCGGAAAAAGCCTAATCCAAGCCGAATTTAACAATACCGACTTGGAGGGAGCTGATTTCAGCCATGCCGACTTGCGGGGCGCAGTATTTAACGGCTCAGTTTTGAAGAACGCAAATTTTCACGCCGCTGATTTTAGTGACGGCATTGCGTATATTAGCGATTTCTCTGGAGCTGACCTCAGCGATGCGATTTTAACGTCAGCAATGCTCTTACAGACTCGTTTTCGAGATGCAACGATCACCGGAGCTGACTTTAGCTTTGCGCTGCTCGATCGACAAGAGATGATCCAGCTTTGCGAAAGAGCAAGCGGAACCAATCCAACAACAGGTATATCAACCCGCGATTCGTTGGAGTGTCGATGAACCATTGAGAATTGGGTGAAGCCGTGACGCCGGGGTAGATTGCAGATCAGAACAGGAAATATCGCTGCGCCATCGGCAACACATCAGCAGGTTCGCAGGTCAAGAGTTCACCGTCTGCCCTCACTTCATAGGTTTCGGGATCGACTTCAATTCTTGGCAAAAATTCGTTGAGCTTCATGTCTTTCTTGCCAATCTGACGCGTCCCTTTGACGGCGATGGTAGGTTTTTGGAGTCCGATGTGGTCTCCAATCCCTTCATTAAGGGCTGCTTGCGACACAAACGCAACCGACGTGGCACCGACGGCTCCGCCGTAGCTACCAAACATGGGGCGCATGTGAATCGGCTGTGGAGTAGGAATGCTGGCATTAGGGTCGCCCATCTGCGCCCAGGCGATCGCCCCTCCTTTGATTACAATCTCTGGCTTCACGCCAAAAAATGCAGGCTTCCAGAGGCAAAGATCTGCGAGTTTGCCTTCTTCTACAGAGCCCACATGCTCAGATAAGCCGTGGGCGATCGCTGCATTGATGGTGTACTTCGCCACATAGCGCTTGGCGCGAAAGTTATCATTTCGTTCCGAATCTTGAGGCAACGCGCCGCGCTGCACCTTCATCTTATGAGCCGTTTGCCAGGTGCGAATAATCACCTCACCGACGCGCCCCATTGCCTGCGAATCAGACGCAATCATGCTAAATGCGCCCAGGTCGTGCAAAATATCTTCTGCTGCGATCGTTTCCCTCCGAATACGAGACTCGGCAAACGCGACGTCTTCTGGAATGCTGCGGCTCAAGTGGTGACAGACCATGAGCATATCTAGATGTTCTTCCAACGTATTCACCGTGTAGGGACGAGTCGGGTTGGTTGACGAGGGCAACACATTGGCCTCAGCGCAGACTTTGATGATATCGGGAGCGTGTCCTCCCCCGGCGCCTTCGGTGTGATAAGTGTGAATGGCTCGGTTTTTAAATGCGGCGATCGTATTTTCGACGAAGCCTGATTCGTTGAGCGTATCGGTATGAATAGCAACCTGCACGTCATGATCGTCTGCCACGCTTAAGCAGGTATCAATTGTAGCCGGGGTGGTGCCCCAGTCTTCGTGCAGCTTCAGACCCATCGCTCCGGCTCTCACCTGCTCGATCAAGCCTTGCGGTTGGGCACTGTTGCCTTTACCCAAAAACCCGAAGTTGAGCGGAAACACATCGGCAGCTTGCAGCATGCGATAGATATTCCACGGGCCGGGGGTGCAGGTCGTGGCGTTGGTTCCGGTTGCGGGCCCGGTGCCGCCGCCGAGCATGGTTGTGATGCCAGAGGCGATCGCCGTTTCTATTTGCTGAGGGCAAATAAAGTGAATATGAGCATCAATGCCGCCCGCTGTGAGAATCATGCCTTCTCCAGCGACCGCTTCCGTACCTGGGCCGATGGTAATCGTCACATTGTCTTGAATATACGGATTGCCTGCCTTGCCGATTTTGGCAATGCGCCCGTCTTTAATGCCAATATCTGCCTTCACAATGCCCCACCAGTCTAAGATCAGAGCATTGGTGATCACCATATCGACTGCGCCATCGGCATTTGAGATGGGAGATTGCCCCATGCCGTCACGGATCACTTTGCCGCCACCAAATTTCACCTCATCGCCATAGGGTGTGAAATCTTGTTCGACTTCGATGATGAGTTCAGTATCTGCCAACCGAACGCGATCGCCCACCGTGGGGCCATAAGTTTCGGCATAAGCGCGGCGATCCATGCGATAGCTCATAATCACTCCTCGAACCAATGTAGTGCTGAGTTATTCTGCACGAGAGTGCTTGAGACGGCAAGACCGTGAGTATACGAAAATCGAATTTGGGGTGTCTTCGTGCTATGCCAGGGGACACGGGCGCCCCCCGCTGACTCAATATCTGATAAGGGGCCGTAAAGAAACCACGTCACGGTTTGATTGAGCCATAGGGTGCTGTATAGCCTTTCAGGCATGGCTACACTAAAGCATCAGCGCAACGCACCACCATGAGGTTATTTTTTAACAAGACCTAAGTGTAAAGCCCTAACAACTAAGGTTAAGCATGAGTTAAGATTATACTTTTACGTCCACGATTACGTTCACAATCGAACGAATGAACCAACCTCATCCAACTTGAGAATGTGAGTTCTTTCCAGACTGCTCTAAGGTTCGAGTTAGATGACTTAGACAGCTGTTGACGATCTCTTAACGGTCTGCGTTTTAGCTGGAGCTTATTCCTAAAAACACAGGCATTGATGCTGCCTTTAGCGGGTGTTGACTATGACGACTACAACCCAAATTCACCATGAAACATTGGGTCACTATGCTTACAACGCCGTTCAGAAGCATTTCCAAAAATCAACCAAATATACGACCCAAATCTTAAAAGACGTTGATCCAGAACCGCTACACCAGATGCGAGTTGGGTTAAGACGCCTTCGTACGGCGATTCAGGTCTTTGATCCGGCATTGAGACTGCCCAAAACGTTTAAGCACATTCAAAAAATTGCCCGGTGTTTGGGCGATGTGCGAGATCTAGATGTCTTACTTGATACATTAGAAACCCAGTATTTGCCTGCATTGGAGGATAACGAACGCGACACGCTGAAGTTTGCCATTAAACGACTTCAGCGCCAACGTCGTCTCAATTTTGGGCGAGTCGAGAAAATGCTGGGTGGCTCAACCTATAGTCAGTTTAGGCAGCGGTTCAAGACCTGGCTGCATGCGCCAGTCTATGATGCGATCGCCCCCATGTCGATTCAGCTCGTCTTACCTGACCTGCTGCTGCCGCTGGTGAGTCATCTGCTGCTTCACCCTGGTTGGGTGATCGAGCCTGAATCGTCTGGATTGGAAGCAACGGAGGGGCATGCAGATGGCGGAGCCAATGATTCTGAAACCAGTGGCGCGGCGATGAATGAGGAGGCAATTAACACGTGGCTAGATGAGCATGGCACCGTGCTACACGATTTACGAAAGCACATTAAGCGCGTCCGTTATCAGGCAGAATTGTTCACCGAGTTGTATGACTCCCCTTATCAAAGTTGGGTAGATGAACTGTCGACAATCCAATACCTGCTTGGGCAACTTCAAGATTGCTGGGTCTTAGATCAGGTGTTTAAGGCGGAGATTGGCAAAAACTGGCATACTCAAATGCCCACGCTCGCTCAGCAGCTTCGACAAGAACGGGCTGCAACTTGGAAACAGTGGCAACCTGTTCAGCAAACGTATCTCGACTCAGGGTTCCGCGATCGCCTCAGACAACTGGTGATGACTCCAGTCGAGAAGGCAATTGACTCCAAGACAAATACTCAAGCGGACGGATCTGACGATGGGAAAACTCCCTCGACGTCTCGTAAAAAGCGGGCACCTTCAAAGAAGCGGGCAACCTCTAATCACACCAAAACCTCTCACAGCCATCCCCGCAACCGATAGACTACAAGACCGATATATTCCTTGAGGGCTCTGGTGGTGGCACTGAGGTTGTCTGCATCAGGCAAGAGATTGAGAATTCTGCCTTCCAACGTGCTTTGAAACTCTTGATAACTGCCTTCAGTCACCAAAAAGTCTGTGGGCGCTGCGATCGCCTCGATGCCTTGCTTTTGAAAAATGCGGAGCGATCGCGGCATGTGAATGGCCGAGGTAACCAATAGCACCCGCTCAATGCCTCGCTCTTCCAAAATTTCCTTCACATTGACGGCATTCTCATGGGTGTTCAGCGATGTCGGATCTTGCAGAATCGCGGACGACGGTACACCCATTGCTTCCACCAAGGTCGCCATATCCATCGATTCTGAAGGACCGCCATCTTTCCAATCAATGCGTCCACCGCTCAAAATCATCAATGGGGCTTTGCCTTGCAGATAGAGTCGAGCCGCATGAAGGGGGCGATCGCCCGACTCTGCCACATCCACCCATGGGCGAGGTGGGGATTGGGGTTTGATCGCCCCTCCTAACACCACAATCGCCTCTGCCTGCGGATACTCGTCAGGCGGCAGGTGTTGCCATTCGAGCGATTGCACCAGCCATGTCGACACCCAGCTATTGCTTGCTACCAACAGCAGCAGCAGCGCAAGACCCATGCAAGCAGCCGTCAACTGAGGCCGTTTCCATAGCGAGAGCAATCCCACTATTAGCAATAGGCATCCTAATCCAAGCGGATAGACAAATATCGGTAAAAGTTTTGACAAAAATAAAAACATCGCGTTGACCCGATTAGAGCTGTAATGCCAATTCTTCGAAGTAGGGCAACTAATGAACAGGCTAGAACTGCAAGGCTAGTGACCGTCAATCCAAAATCGCAAATCCAAAATCGAGAATTGGTATAGGGGCCGATCGCTTTCAAGATTTGCTACAGCTTTATGTTGCGATCTCCAATGACTACTAAGGTATTTTGTGAGACGTATTTTCTCTATCTTTGAAAATATGGTTTCACGCCAAAACTCTAACCTAGACTCATTAGTAGGATCATTCGGAATGAGCGATTTCCACGACTTTCTGACCCGACAAGTGGCCCACGTTGCCATTGGAGAATTTAAACCCGGCAAGTTCTCAGAAGCCCGTCAACTCTACGAGGCGGCTGTTTCAACCTATGCCCACGGGTTCAAAGGAGCCTACTTGCTGCGAGAACCCGGAACTGATAAGGGCATCTCAATTATTTTTTGGGACGACGTGGAGAATATGAACGCCAACCAAAACGACACCCACGAAGCCATTCTCAAGAAAATGGCGCCTCTGTTTACCCAAATCCCCGAAATTAGCGTCTATGAAATTGTGTATGACCTAGACGGGGCTAATGACGAAGAAGAGTAAGGATAAAAGCCAACAGCTGACATCCCTTCATGCTCTATTTCGCCATCCCTACTGCCTCAATCGCCGCTTCTAGGGCGATCGCCACGTGAGTCCAATGGGTGCCACCTTGGCAAAACACCACATACGGCTCTCGCAGCGGTCCATCGGCAGATAGCTCGGAGGTGCTTCCGTCGATAAACGTTCCTCCTGCCATCACTAAGGGGCTTTCGTACCCCGGCATCTGGTCTGGAACCGGGTCTAAATATGCCCCAACTGGAGACTGTTGCTGAATCGCGCGACAAAACGCGATCACCTTTTCGGGAGAGCCGAGCTTAATCGCTTGAATTACGTCTCGTCGGGGAGCATCGGGTAACGGATTGACCGGATAGCCCAATTCTTGAAACACATGGGCCGTCAGATGGTTGCCTTTCATCGCTTCTCCAACCATCTGAGGCGCTAAGAATAGTCCTTGAAACAGCAGCCGATTTTGATCAAACGTCGCCCCGCCATGACTGCCAATCCCGGGAGCTGTTAGACGACACGCAGCCGCTTCAACCCATTCGGTGCGTCCTGCGACATAGCCCCCTGCCGTCACGATGGTGCCACCTGGATTTTTGATGAAGGAGCCCGCTATTAAGTCAGCGCCAACGGCGGTGGGTTCACGATCTTCGACAAACTCGCCATAGCAGTTGTCAACAAAGCACACCGTTTGAGGATTTTGGCGCTTGACGATCTGAATAATGTTGGCAATATCGGCGATCGCCAAACTTGGTCGCCACGAATATCCACACGAGCGCTGAATCAGCACGAGACGAGTTTCGGGATAAATGGCATGGGCTAGGGTCTGCCAATCGATTTCCCCGGTGTCTGTTAGATCTAACTGGCGATAACGAATTCCAAATTCCTTTAAAGAGCCTTGGAGTTGTCCCCTAAGCCCAATCACTTCCTCTAGCGTATCGTAGGGTGCTCCAGCGACCGATAGCAGCTCATCCCCTGGGCGTAGAATGCCGAACAGAGCACAGGCGATCGCATGCGTTCCTGAAACAAATTGCACTCGAACAGCAGCGGCTTCAGCTCCCATGATGTCGGCAAAAACCCGATCGAGGGTATCTCTACCCAAATCGTGATGCCCGTATCCTGTGACACTGGAAAAATGGTGCGTACCGACATTCTGGCGGCGCATCGCAGACAATACTCGTCTGAAATTTGCCTTGACCTGGGTGTCAATTCCAGCAAAGATCTGGAACAGTGCCTGTTCTGCTCGCTGGAGCTGTTCAGAACTATTCATTTCTCGTTCGTTCTTAGGTTTCCAATGACGGACGATTGCGCAGCCTGACCGCAGGTTGAGCATTTCACTGTTCACCCATTGTCGCGCAGAACAGATGTTATATTTCGATTGAGATTACTGAATGACTACTACAATTTCGACTAAACCTCCGATTGTATGGAGTACAACCGTGTTTATGGTGATACTTCATCTTGGGGCACTACTCGCATTTTTGCCTCAAACCTTTAGCTGGAGCGCAGTTGGGCTCGCATTCTTTTTACATTGGCTTACAGCCGGAGTTGGCATTACCTTAGGTTGGCACAGACTCCTCACTCATCGTAGTTTTCAAACGCCAAAATGGCTGGAATACGTTTTAGTATTTTGCGGAACCCTATCGATGCAGGGGGGGCCGATTTGGTGGGTTGGGCTCCATCGCCACCATCATCTCTATTCGGATCAAGCCGTCGATCATCACGACTCTAAGAAGGGATTTTGGTGGAGCCATATGGAATGGATGTTCTATCAGGTTCCGGCTGAGCAAGAAATTCCTCGATTTACAAAAGATATCGCCCATGATCGGTTCTATCAGTTTTTAGACCGCCACTTTTTTTTAATTCAGCTTGCGTTTGCCGGAGTGCTTTTCTTAATGGGCGGATGGCCTTTTTTGATTTGGGGCATCTTTGTGCGCTTAGTCTTGGTTTACCACACAACCTGGCTGGTGAACAGTGCCACCCATAAATTTGGCTATCGCCGCTATGAGTCAAATGACTGTTCAACAAACTGTTGGTGGGTGGCTATTATTGCCTATGGTGAGGGCTGGCATAATAATCATCACGCGTTTCAATATTCTGCTCGCCACGGCTTGACATGGTGGGAGATTGACTTAACGTGGATGATGATTCGAGCACTCGAATTACTCGGGCTTGCTCGAAACATCAAACGCGTTGAAAATATCTAGCTTTAAAATCGCGCTATTTTTTGAATTGTTGAGATTGAGATTTTTGCATGACCACCGCATCATTAACCAAACTTCCGCGTGATTGGGCTGTCATTGTGATTATGACAGTCATCCATGCTGGGGCATTATTTGCCTTGCTGCCCAGCAATTTTAATTGGACGGCTGTCGGACTCGCAGTTTTTCTACACTGGGTCACAGGCGGCTTGGGCATTACGCTGGGATGGCATCGTCTTGTCAGTCATCGCAGCTTCCAGACCCCCAAATGGCTTGAGTATTTCTTCGTGTTCTGTGGCACACTCGCGTTGCAGGGTGGCCCCATTTGGTGGGTCGGGCTCCATCGCCATCATCATGTGTATTCAGATCAAGCGGTCGATCATCATGACTCGAATAAGGGCTTTTGGTGGAGTCATATGGGATGGATGCTGTATGAAGTCCCGGCGGAGAATGAAGTTCCTCGCTTTACTCAAGACATTGCAAGTGATCCGGTTTATCAATTTTTAGAGAAAAATTTTCTGTTTCTTCAAATTGGGCTGGCGATCGCCCTCTACCTGCTTGGCGGTTGGTCATTTGTGGTGTGGGGCGTGTTTGTGCGCTTGATGTTGGCGTACCACTGTACATGGTTAGTGAACAGCGCTACCCATAAATTTGGCTATCGCCGCTACGATGCTGGCGATCGATCTACTAACTGCTGGTGGGTCGCGTTATTGACCTATGGTGAAGGATGGCACAATAATCACCACGCATTTCAATATTCAGCTCGTCATGGTTTGACATGGTGGGAACTTGACCTAACTTGGATGACGATCCGGTTTTTACAACTTATAGGGTTGGCAAACAAGGTCAAGCTCGCCCCTAAATAACGAGTATGGATTCAATACTCTACTGACTCTACTGCGTTGCTGAATTCAGGGATGATTTATGAATATGAATTCTGACCGTACGGGCGGTTCGCGTTCGCGCTAGCGTCTCTTTAGAGAAACCGCCCCTCCAAAATTAATCCCTTTGATCAGCAACGCCAAACTATTCGCATCCATTGCCCTGCACGATTCGTTTGATCGTCATTAATGAATCAAAACTAATCGGACCTCGGCGATGCCCCTTCTGATTAGACATGCCTAAAGCAACAGGACTATCCCGTTTGGGATGGCGGTAAAATCGCGGAGATGCATTGACATACACGGTAGCACTGCCGACATTTGCAGCAAAGTGTCGGCTTTCATAATAAGACTCTGTCACGATGCAATCGGCATGTCCGCTACTGTACTGATTGATCCACTCGATCGCCCCATCTAGGCCATTAACAACCTTAAATGCAATCGTAGGCTTTAAATAGGCATGGCTCCAATCATCATCTTGGGCGAGAGAGAGTTCTCTAAACTCAGACACCAGCTTTGCGTCACCCTTAAGCTCAAATCCTTTTTCTTGAAGAGCCTTGAACAAGGCAATGAGCAGAGTCGAGTCAAAATCTTGAGGGATCAACACTTTTTCAATGGCATTCACCGGATCTGGTTCACTTTGATGGCTGTCCAAAATCATCCAGCAGGCCACATCGAGTTCACCCGATGATGCCCAGTAGAGGTAGCAGTTGCCGATTGCGGTTTTGAGTACTGGCACGGTCGCCTGCCGCATCACCTGCTGCACCAAGCTCGATCGACCATAGGGGATCACCAGGCTAACGTGCTGATCTTGAGTGACCAAATTTCGGGTGGCATCGCCTTGATCCAATGGAATGAGCTGAACGCACGTCACGGGTAAACTCGCGTCTTCAAGAGCCAACTGTAGCGTGTCAGTCATGATTTGGTTAGAGTGGCTTGCCTCGTTGCCACCCTTTAAAATCAGGCTGTTACCTGCTCGCATACACAACCCAGCGGCGATCGCAGCAAGTTCGGGGAACGACTCATATACAAGCGCTATCACCCCAAGCGGCATCAACTGACAAAATGCTTGACACTGCTCGACTTGATGAAATGTATTTAATAATTGCTGAGTTGGATCGGTCAGTTCGGCCAATCGTTCCAAAATTTGAATCGTTGTTTGGAGCCGTTCAGGAGTCAGCTTTAGCCATTCCAAGATAATATCTGGAATCGCCATTTCTCGGCTCGTCTCTAAATCGAGGGTGTTGGCTTCTAGAATGTCATCTTGCCGTTCCTGAAGGGCATTCGCCATGCATTGAAGAGCGCGGCTGCGATCGCTCCCCTTTAGCGACGCCAGCACTAAAGAGGCTTGATGAGCCTGAGACGTAATCGTGGTCAAATCTGATGAAGAATTCAAGGAACCTCTGATTATCCGCCTATCGTCTACACGCCAACCAAAGGAGTAACACTAACATAGCTGCTAGGACTAGGGCTGCTACGACCCGAAGAGCAATCGGAGACTGCAAGGTCGTAATTAGGAGCAGCAGGACTAATACAAACAAAATCACGAGGGTGAGGGGCAAATATCCTCGCCCTAGGGTCGAATGAGATAAACTCCATTGGTGTCCCGTCCAACGCCAAGCCTTTTTGTAAGGATACGTGGTTGAGAGCTGCTCAATCATATATCCGCTCTCGTGAACCACAAATATTTGCTGACATCGATTGCAGCCAAACGCTTCCGTAAGCGCAATCGGGACTAATCGACCACGACGACGACATGGACACGGATAGTCAACAGTTAGATCAATCTTATGGTGTTTCTGAGTCTGCACGAGCTACGCCAGCAATAAATCGAGTCTAAGCGAGAAAAAAATAGCACAGTGAAAATGTGTCATACCAGCTATACATCAGCGATCACGCAAACAATCGCTAGATATCACGAATCCCCGTCATGAACAATTTAATCGATCGCTCTTCATCTAGACCACCCGACCCGTCACTTTGTAATACTTACAAAATAACTGCTTAAACCAGTTTCGATCAGTCTCGTCTAAAAAAATTTTAGAATTGCCTCAATCATTGTGCCTGATTCAAAAAAATCTTGCCATCCATTTATCAACTATTCATTTTTTGAGATAGCAATGCGTGGATGGCATGTTTTAAAAGCGGGTAACGCGATTCGAACGCGCGACATTCACCTTGGCAAGGTGACGCTCTACCACTGAGCTATACCCGCAAATTTAATCGTTTATCTAGAATCTCAAAATCCAGAACGACTGTCAACTAGAGGACAAAAAAATACAACCCAGCACTGGCGACCGAACTCTTAGCTACTCTATTGCATTCTACACGATGTGCATTGACTCTTAGAGCCGCTACGCCCCTCAGACATCCTAGGAATTGTCCTGCGAATCAGATGCTACAGCACTTTTCAAAGACGGCGGTAATGTCTGAGAATTTGCCGACCCCGCCATGCGATGGTTCCCTGCTAGATTAGGATGAGCCGTCCTCACTTGATGCATGAGGCTTGCCATTTCAATCGCTGACATGGCATATTCCCAGCCTTTATTACTCTTAATGCCAGCACGCTCTAGCGCTTGCTGCATTGAGTCAGACGTTAAAACACCAAAGACAACCGGCACTCCAGTTTGAAAACTTGCGGCAGCAATTCCTTTAGAAACCTCAGCCGCGACATAATCAAAATGAGGCGTTTGCCCTCGAATGACCGCCCCCAAACAAATGATGGCATCGTATCGATAGGTGAGCGCTAGCTGACGAGCCAACAGCGGAACTTCAAAACTACCGGGAACCCAAGCATAGTCGACTTGAGTTCCTTGAGGGTTCGGATCAATTCCATGTCGCTTTAAGCAGTCTTGGCAGCCTTCTAATAGCTTTTGCGTGACCAGATCGTTAAACCGACCAATCACAATCGCAAGTCGTAAATTTTCGGTCTGAGTAAAGGTGCCTTCAAAAACTGCCATATTTGACTATTAACCTAATATGCTGAGTTACTCTTACTTGTTAGCTTAGACGACAAAATAGTTCAATCCGCCCACAACGAGTACGAGTATCACCCATAGCCCAGAACCCAGTAAAATAAACCGCTTGGCTTGCTCCCAATTTTGAGGTGATGCATACCCAACCGGCACTGCAACCACCATGACAAACGACAGCAAAACCAGCGCCGCCAAGGCGAATTGAAACAAGATCGATAGCATTTGTCTTCCTCCCGAATAGTGCAGAAAACGGGTCAGTCGCAGCTCAACCTGTTACGTAGTGCGATTAAATTGGCCCTAAGTAGTAACCTATCAGAAAATCAGACCGCCTCAGCACTTTCTCTGTCAAGATTGAGAATAAAGGGAACAAGTCCCAGAACTAGCAGGACAACGCGTCGATGGATGTAGTGCTATGTCACATCACAGCAGATTTTGATACATTGGGAGCCGCAGTTGGGGTGACGCGCCTAAAACCAGGCTCTCGCATTGTGCTAACTGGAGGTAGCCATCCGGGAGTTAAGGACTTTTTGGCGCTTCATCGCGATGAATATGCCCTGATTGAACGGCGATCGGTCAACCCGAAGGAGATTCGATCGATCACGATTGTGGATACCCAATGGCGCGATCGCCTGGGCAAGGCAGCTGAGTGGCTCGATCGCACGGATATCGATGTTCATATTTATGATCATCATCCTGATACGTCTGGGGATATCGTGGCAAACACCGCTCATATTGAATCTGTTGGAGCAACGTCGACCCTGATCGCTGAGTCGCTGCAATCGCAAGGTTTAACGCTCAATTCAATCGAAGCAACTGTCATGGCGCTGGGGATTCACGTCGATACCGGGTCGTTGACGTTTGATCACACAACGGTACGAGATGCCGCAGCGCTGACGTGGTTGATGGAGCAAGGGGCAAATGTGCGGGCGATCGCCGAATATGTGGAACCGGGGCTCTCTCCTCAGCTTCAAGAGTTGCTCACCACCGGGCTCGATGAATTACAGTCTGACGTCATTGAAGGGATCACGCTGAGTTGGGTGTTGCTAACCGTCGATGCTTATGTGCCGGGGTTGTCGAGCCTAGCATCTCAGATGACCACCTTGACTGAGAGTGATGTCTTACTCTTGGGAGCGAGATATCCAGTAGGAGATGGCAATGAAGAACGGCTGACCATCATTGGGCGATCGCGCGGACGCGCCTTCGGAAGTTCTCATCGAGAGTCAGTTGACCTTGGACAATTATTTAAGCCCTTGGGCGGAGGCGGGCATCCACGAGCGGCGGCTGTGACCCTGCGAGGTGCGTCTCCAGACGCGATACTGGCGCAACTGCTTGACCAGTTGCGATCGCAGATTCCATCTCCCCCGACTGCCCAAGAATTAATGTCGTCTCCGGTTCGTACGATTCGCCCCGAAACCACGATTGCAGAGGCCCAGCGCATTCTTCTGCGCTACGGGCATTCCGGATTGTCAGTCGTGGATGAAAGCGATCGCCTGGTTGGGGTAATCTCTCGTCGAGACTTAGATATCGCGCTTCATCATAACTTCAGTCATGCTCCGGTGAAGGGGTTTATGACGACCAATGTCAAAACCATCGCCCCCGATACATCGTTGCCTGAGATTGAGTCTCTTATGGTGACCTACGATATTGGTCGCCTGCCTGTTCTAAATCAGGGCTCACTGGTCGGCATTGTCACCCGCACTGACGTGCTGCGTCAGCTTCATCAGGAGCAACTGATTGGGACTGGGGGGCGAGCATCGGGGGCAGGGCGATCGCCCCATTGTCTGTTGCCTGATACGGTGTATGCCCTGCTGCGCAATCGGTTGGCGGATCCGTTGTGGGAGTTGCTCTCCGAAGCTGCAACCCAAGCAGAACAACGCGGCTGGCAACTGTATTTAGTAGGTGGAGCCGTGCGAGATTTACTGCTAGCACAATCGAACGAATCACTCCTCATCGACGACATTGACTTAGTCGTAGACGGCTTTCATCGAGCCGCAGACGATGCTGCGGGGGTTGAACTCGCTCGCGCCCTGAGAGAAAGCTATGCCAATACCAAGCTACAAGTGCATGGGCGATTTCAAACCGCTGCTCTGCTCTGGCATAACGATCCCGACCTCGACTCGCTCTGGGTCGATATCGCCACGGCGCGCACTGAGTTTTATCCGTATCCGGCAGCAAACCCGGAAGTTGAAGCCAGTTCGATTCGCCAAGATCTGTATCGGCGAGATTTTACCATTAATGCTCTTGCGATTCGGCTTACAGAGCCCCGCATGTGGGAGCTGCTCGATTTCTTTGGTGGGCTCATTGACTTACAAGCCAAGCAGATTCGCGTACTCCACGCCAATAGCTTTATTGAAGACCCGACGCGAATCTTTCGAGCCGTTCGGTTTGCCGTGCGCCTAGGATTTGATATTGATGCTCAAACAGAGAGCTATATTCGTCATGCGATCGGCAGCGGCATTTATCATCGCATTCGATCCGATATAGATACCACCCCCGCTTTACAAACCCGACTCAAGCGAGAGCTGCACTATATTCTTGAAGCTCCCTATTGGCAACCTGCGATTCGGCTGCTGGATGATTTAGGTGCGCTTCAGTGCATTCATGCTGATCTCGATTTAGACGACGCCTTGTGGTGGCAACTCCGATTAGTGGATCGATGCCTGCGACGATTTGACCACCAAAACACGGTGCCCCACTGGCAAATGCTTTTGGAGGTGATGATTGCAGAGTTGGCTCCTGACGCTCGCCTATCGGTTGCCCAGAATTTGCAGCTTCCCTCTGAGAGTCTTGAGCGACTCCAATACGTTAGTCAAATTCAAGCCGATCTCGCGCAGTCATTGCCCCGGTGCAATCGTCCGAGCGAATTATTTAATCGGCTCAATGCCTATAATTTGGCAACGCTGATTTTATTGGCTGCGAAAGGGTCTCGCTCAATGCGGCGGCGTATCTGGAAATATCTCAGCCAGTGGACAACCAGTCAGCCACCACTAGATGGCAATGATTTGAAAGCACTGGGATACAAGCCAAGCCCTCGGTTTAAGGAAATTCTAGACGCCTTATTGGCGGCTAAGTTGGACGGTGAAATCACCAATCGAGCCGAGGCAGAGGCGTTTTTATCCGCGCACTTTCCGCTTACCTCTGCGTAGCTCCACTCAAGATTATCGCCTTACGCTCTAACAGTAGGACATCGAGCGTATGTAGCTCCCCGTGGCGCGGAGGACTTCACACAAATCTAAGCCTGTAGGGCTATATAATTTGACACGACTGTCAGCAGCACGATCGCCCAATTCATCCGGAACAGGGTAGGATATTTTTGAGAAATGACTTTATTAAAGCTTCCTTGACTTTATTTCCCTAACCCTGCTTCCCAGAAACTGCTATGACTTTGACGGCTGGAGCAACCCTTCAGAATGGCAAATACGTCATTCACACGATCTGTGACCATCAAGAGCTTGAAATCACCTATCAGGCAACCCATTCATTTCTAAGACAGTCTGTTCTGATTAAAGCCCTCAAAGAGAGCCTTCGAGATCACGACGACTTCGATGCGATCAAACACCAACTGACCCTGGCAGCGACCCATCTTGCCCAGTGTCAACATCCCAATCTAGTGCGTACGCTTGATTGCTTTGAAGAAGATGGCATTCCGTATGTGGTTCTAGAGAGCATTTCAGGGCAATCCCTCGACGAGGTTATACGTACGGGACATCCCCTGTCGGAAGAGACTGCGCTATTTCTCATGCGTCAAGTTGGTTCAGCCGTTAGCCATATACATGACTGCGGGCTTGTGCATGGCGGTATTACTCCGCAAACCCTGGTGCGGAACTATGGCACCGATCATGTGATCTTGACTGGGTTTGGTTTGAAGACAATGGTTATGTCTGCGCCTTCGAAGGCATCTGATCCCCCATCTAGCTCATGCTTTCTCGATTCTGCCGACGGTCATTCCTCCTTGTTAACTCGTGAGGAGAACCCCATCATAGACCTTCGTGCGCTTGCCCAAACGCTCTACTTTTTGCTGACTGGTGAATTGCTATCGGTTGCGATCGCAGTCGACGCAGCAAAGCTCCGGCTACTGCATCCCAATCTCAAGCGCAGCACCGAACACGCGATTCGCCAGGTATTAGATGCTAATACATCTTCATCGCAAATAACGATCGATGATTGGTTAAAACAACTAGACATCTCTGGTTCATTCGATTCACAATCCACCTCATTCGATTCACAATCCACCTCATTCGATTCACAATCCACCTCATTCGATTCACAATCCACCTCATTCGATTCACAATCCACCTCATTCATGCGGACACAGGTCGTCTCTCCGACTTACCCCGCAGGAGTCACCCCAGCAACTACCGTTATTTCCCCAGAGCGATCGCCTCGGGTTGCATCCTCTAAGCCCTATTCAGCGAAGTCGAAGACGAGACCCTGGCTTTTACTAGGGTTAGGGGTAACATCTGTGGCAGCAGCCTGCGCCGGCGCATATCTCGGCTTTACCCTAAAATTCCAAGACGCTGACGATCTTTCAAAATCGCCCGTGTTTGGTCGTGAAATTTTTGGCGGCGAGCAAAATTTTCCGCCGTCTCGCGAATGGCCTGGATTAGACAGCACAGATTTGTCTGAATCGCCGCGCGTCTTATTTGAGCGTTCGGAGTCGGCTCCTTTAGACCAACCTGATGAATCTATCCAGATCGACCCTCTCCCCTCCATCGACGATTATGACGGTGAGCCCGAAACCGAATCTGAACTGGTGACTGATCCAGATTTATTTTTTGACCCAGACTCCATTTCCGGATCGATTGACGACTGGGATACGGATTCTCCATTGCCGCCTAATCCCGCGGTAAAACCCGGCGTGCCTCCCGAATCAAACCCTCCAGTATCTAGTCCTGAAGACTCTACCCCGCCTCCTTCAGCAGGCACCAAACCTTCTTCCCCTTCCTCACCTGGACTAGACACCGTTCCTGCTGCGCCTAGTCCTAATTCATCATCCCAATCTACTCCCGACCTGCTGTCTATTCCTGATTCCTGATCTATAGCCCTACGGGCTCAGATTTGTGTAGTGAGCCCGCGCGCCGCTCGGTTTCACTACACGTTCAGCGTCCTAATGCGAGAGTGTAAGGCTATATCTAGCAATGTGTGATTGCGTTTATAGCAATGTGCGCGTTTAGCACAGAGATACCGGTGTGCGGGGTTGACAATCAAGAATTCGCATCAGACATTTGCATCAGACATTTGCATCAGATGTTCTTAAAGTTTTTGGTTGATGTGTTGAGCATGACACGCGATCGTGAATCAACTCATAGAAAGTAGGTCTTGTAGGATTCAAAGCACACGATAGCTCTCATATCTGTCTTGACGTATTCGGGGACAGGGCGATCGCCCCCACCCGTATCGAAGGCGTGCAGGCTTCGCAGTAAGAAACGTATGACTTATAAAGAAAATCTCGAATGCTGGGCAATCGTGCGCACAGTTCCAAACGCTCAGGATCAAGTTGTGAATCGGTTTCGGAGCCGTTCAGACGCTGAAGGGCATGCCCAACTTCTGCGCCAACGCTTTCCCCGCACCCCCTTTGCGGTAGTGTTTGACCGTCACGCTCAACTCCCCGATTAACCATGAATTGAACCGTCTGGCATCGTTGCATCGGCAAGACAGCTTTCAGTGAAATCAGCACCATAATTTTGTCGAATCTAGTATCAGCCCCCATCGCTATAGCCTTACGCTCTCACGTTAGGACGCTGAAAGTGTGTAGATCCCGCACGCCGTGCGGGATCTACACACAAACCTAAGCCCGTAGGCTATACCAATCTATTCATCGTAAAAATACGGATTGATGACAATCGACGTCGGGAATTAACCCTCTGATTATCTATTCTTAAATAACGCAAAGTAAATTAACGATCTGTAGCGTTAATTTTCAGAAACGACTGGATATCTGACGCGACATTCTATAGCAATGTGCGCGTCAAGTACCGCTATATAGGTCATTGTCGATCTCACCTGGAGAACTTACTGAAGAGTATTGTCATATGAATCTTAAGCGCAGACATTTTCTAATGTTCTTAGGCGCAAGCGCTGGTTCGATGGTGCTTACACCGCTTGCAAAAGACAGTCAGTTTTTGATGCCATTTCAGGCAAGTGCTGCTGCAAGCACGCCCGATGGATTGAGCTTCAATCCAATTAAAAGCGCAATGCCGATTGAAACGGATGGCATTGATGTTACCGATCAGATCGTTGAATACAGTGAATATAGTGTCGCCGACGACTTTATCGTTCCGGATGGATTCACCTATGACCTAATTGGTGCATGGGGCGATCCAATTGGCGATTCCAGATTTGGCTACAACAATGACTATCTTTCGTTTGTTGAAACTGCACCCAACGAAGGATACCTGACTATTAATTTTGAGTACATCAGCGGCATGGCTTGGATGCAAGCCTACCCCGCAGTCATTGGTCAGTCTCTACCATTTGAAGATGTGATTGCAGCGGCAGCAGCAACGGATGGCAAGATGAATGCGTTTGCCCTGCCAGACGATGATCCGCTGAAGGCAAAGATTATCGAAATCTCAAAAGAAGGGCTGATCGATCAGGGCATCGGCGTAATCTCAGTCCGCCTTGAGAATGGGCAGTGGGTGAGAACGTTTTCCGATGCCGACCGCCGCATTACCGGCATTTCTGGACTAGACGATGGACGCTATTTGGGTGCCACTGGACCAGCTGTTGCGGTTTTTAGTAAGCCTGAGAAAATGGGCTACGACGACGGACTGGGTGCCCAAATCATTGGCACTATCCAAAACTGTGCGGGTGGTACTACGCCTTGGGGAACGGTGCTTAGCGCGGAAGAAAATTTCCAGGATCAGGTTCATGAGCCTGTTATGGCAGATGGTTCGTCATTCGACCCGTCTAATACGCCATTTTTGATGACCGAATCCGACGTGGATGGACGGGGCAACACCTTTGGGTTGGCTGGAAATAAGTATGGCTGGATGGTTGAAGTTGATCCGGCGAATCCAGACGACTATGGCACCAAGCATTCCTGGCTAGGACGGTTCCGCCACGAGGCAGTTGCGGTTCGGGCGATCGCCGGGGCACCTGTAGCCATTTATTCGGGGTGCGATCGCCGAGGCGGTCATCTGTATAAGTTCGTCAGCACAGGCACGGTCATTGAGCCCACTGATAAGTCCAATTCAGCGCTCATGGAAGACGGCATGCTGTATGCTGCTCAGTTTAATCCAGATGGCACGGGCACATGGATTCCTCTAAAAGCAGACACAGCCGTTAACCCTGTCATGCCCAGCACCATCGCAGGTGGAATGATTACCCTCCCCCTCCGCCCAGACGGTGGCATTTTTGAAGCCACGTCGGATGAGGAGATTCAAGCCTTTAAGGGGCAGTACAGCACGCTCGCCAATCTCTACACCGGAACCGACTCAGAAATTCAAGGCGCGATTTTAATCGACGCCCACTTTGCCGCAAATGCGGCTGGGGCAACGCCAACTGCTCGCCCTGAAGATACAGATGTTTCGGCGGATGGCACACTGTATATTGCCTATACCTCTGGGAGCCCTGGCGGTGACGGAGGTCCTGATACTCGGATTTTTGTCGGTCCGAATGGCGAAACCGAGTATGAGTATGGGTTCATCATGAAGCTGGTTGAAGATGGCGGCGATCCAGCGTCAATGACCTTCACGTGGGAGATGATGGCGCTTGGTGGTGAACCCGCCGCCGGAGGTCTAGGATTTGCCAATCCAGATAACTTAGAGATTGACCGTAACGGTCATTTGTGGATGGTGACAGACATGTCAACCAGCGCTCACAATAAGGCGCTACCCAGCCGAATTGATGAGGAGGGCAACCCAGTTGACGATGTGAGAGGGCTGTTTGGCAATAACTCGATTTGGTTTATTCCCTCATCGGGTGACCAGGCTGGCAAGGCCTATTTGTTTGGATATGGCCCGATGGAATGTGAGGTCTGCGGCCCATTTTTAACGCCTGATCAGCAAACCTTGTTCCTCGCGGCGCAGCATCCTGGCGAAACCAATGGAATCCGGCAGGAAATGGCGTCTGAAATGCGCCAGTATGCAATGAAGACCATCGATGGACAAGAGTTTATGCAAGATCGAGAGGTTCCTCTCGGATCAAACTGGCCGGGCAAGACCGCAAGTGATTTTCCTCGTCCGGGTGTGATTGCAGTTCGTCGCATCAATGGAGAACCGTTGAGCTAGATTTGATGAGCTAGATCAACGCCTCAAGACAGTTCAGACGGTGAGTGTTGGCAGTGCCAGACTCACCGTTTTGTGGTTGGGATATTATTTTAGGACTTATACCAATTCTCGATTTTGGAGGTGCGATTTTGGATTGACGGCCACCAGCCTTGCAAGGGTTCTAGCCTGTTCATTGGTAGCCTTACTTCGAAGAGTTGGTATTACGCAAACCCTGTACTAGTAGGGTGGGCAGTGCAGTGCCAACCCTACGCTAAACTTTCTTCTACCTTTTTTCTGGTAGAAAGCCTAGTTTTCCAACATTTGCAGCTTATATAGGCTGGCGTAGAGACCTTCTTGCTGAAGCAATTCGTCATGGCTACCTGCTTCAATCAGTCTTCCTTGCTTTAAGACAAAAATTCGATCGACGTTGCGAATCGTGGATAGGCGGTGAGCAATAATGATTGCAGTTCTCTCTTTTAGTAATCCTTCAAGCGCTTCCTGAATGATCGCTTCGGTGCCCACGTCAAGATTTGCAGTCGCTTCATCTAACACGAGAATAGGAGGATTTCGCACGGCTGCACGAGCAAAAGCTAGAAGCTGTTTTTGCCCGCCCGATAAATTATTGCCCCGCTGGCGAAGCTCAGTATCATATCCGTTAGGAAGCTGCTCAATATATTGCGCAACATTTGTCTGCTCGGCAGCATGGCGAATTTCATCGAAGGTGTAGGGTTCACCGAGTGCAATATTGCTTTTGACATCACCCGCAAATAGAAATCCATCTTGAAGGATCACTGCCATGCGCTGTCTCAGCTTAGCTTGGGGCACGTCCCGGATATCGATGCCGTCTAGTAAAATGCGTCCCTTGTTAATTTCATACAGGCGGCACAGCAACCGAATCACGGAGCTTTTTCCAGCCCCGGTTGGCCCCACCAGCGCTACTTTTTCACCCGGACGAATCGTAAAGTCTAAATCATGCAACACGTATTCATCAGGTTTATAGCCAAACCAAACGTGCTCAAATCGAATTTCACCTGACAGGGACGACGGCTGTTGGGCGATCGCAGATGCTTGTGCATGAGTGACAGGCTGTTCTGGATCGCGAATTTCAATGGGTTCTGAAATCAGATCATTGACCCGCTCTAAGGCCGTTAGACCGGCTTGAATGATGGTAAATTTTTCAGCAAATTGCCGAAGCGGATTAAATAGGCGTTGAGCAAACAAGATAAATGTTGTGAGTGTTCCAAGCTCAATCTGCTCTTGCATCACCAAAAAACCACCCAGCCAAAGCACCCCGCCGATCGCCACAAAGCCAATCCACTCCAGCGTGGCAGAAACGGCTGAATCATATAGGATTGTGCGATCGACCTCGTTAATATATCGAGTATTAATTTTGTAATAGAGCTGGCTATTGAATCGTTCTCGACGAAACAACTGCACCACCTCAACGCCAACAATATTTTCCTGTAGGTTGGAGTTGAGCGCTGAGAGTTCTTCCCGGGCGCGATAATTTGCCCGTCGATAGCGTTGCTGAAGATAGACCACAATTGCTGTAATCGGCACGAGCATTAGAATCAGCATTAACGCAAGCTGCCACTGCTGCCAAAACATCACAACAGCAATGACCAGCATCGAAAACAAATCGCCTAGAATCCCAACTGCCCCGGTAGCAAAGACATCGCCTAGTGCCTCGACATCACTGGTTAGACGAGTAATGAGTCGACCCACCGGAGTGCGATCAAAGAACCGAGTCGCAAGGGATGTCACATGATCAAACAGATCGTTACGAATGTCGGCAGTAATTTGTTGCCCAACTTTGAGAATTTGATAGCCTTGCACCCCATCTAGCAAAAGCTTGACGGCAATGGTTACTGTCAACAAACTGATGAGAATATTTAGGCCGCTAGAGAGCGATCGCCCCTCTAGAAACCAGACCACTGGCTCATTGCGAATCAAGGAGACCGCTTGACCAATCAAGATCGGCTGAGCCGCTTCTGCTAAAGACAGCGGGATTAGCAAGACAATGGCAATCGCAAGCAGCCGTTTATGCCGTAACGCATAGGGAAAAAGGATTTGAAACAATCGCCAGTCTGTCTGAGGCGATCGCTCTCTCTGTCGAAGCTCTGTTGGAGGTGATGCGCTGGTCATGCAACGTTCTCAATTTGAACAGCAAATAGATACCGCTTTCCAAATGTAACGTACCAGGTCACTCGAAAACAGAGCGATCGCGCTAGCCGTCAGAGTCGTTACCGGGTCTGCCATAGCTCTTTTAGAAGTGCGGCTTTACTCCTCAATTTTGCGCTATTTGTCTAGATTTGCCCAACTCAGTCGCTTGATATCGTGACGACTGCTCTTGGACATTCCAGATAATGTCAAAGAACGGAGTTATGGTAAGCAGCCTGAATGTAGGAGCGATCGCCCATCCAGTTTGCAAAAATCCTTGCCATTTCACGATATTTTGCTCTGCAATGGCATGTTCGTGCGCCACTTCGTTAAAACAACGCCAACATTGGCATGTTGATGTGCCACTTTGCTAAAACAACGCCAACATTGACATGTTCGTGTGCCACTTTGCTAAAACAGCGCCAACATTGACATGTTGATGTGCCACTTCGTTAAAACAACGCCAACATTGGCATGTTCGTGTGCCACTTTGTTAAAACAGCGTCAACAATGGCATGTTGATGTGCCACTTCGACATGTCGTTCATATATCGAATTTGATGCAAACGAATTTGATGCAGAATTGGGCACACGGCGTTTGTCCGTACGGAAGGTGATAGATTATCAGCAAAATTGTTCTGCGGTCGCGGCTAGACGTCTCCAAACTCCGACCGATATCTTACTGTTCCTCGGCATCCCTCTAGCGCGCCTTTTTCTAACTCCAGTATCATAAACGCTTCATCCGGTACTGAATATTCGCTCCTCAATCCCTTCTCGTTGGCTAGCACAAACCCAAACTTTGGGTAATAGTCTGGATACCCCAGTACTACGACCGCTTTGCACCCCAACCGAGCGCACTCATCTAAACTCTGCTGAATCAACAAAGACCCAATCCCGTGTCGCTGATGCTCAGGCAGCACTGCGATAGGTGCTAATCCCAGAATGAATAAATCATTGGGACAGTCTCCTTCAATCTCAACAGGGCTGTAGAAAATATGTCCCACAATGCGGTTGGATTCTTCAGCGCTGGAGTCTTCAGCAACGAACGAAAAAGTAGACGCAACGCCTCGCAGCCGATCCACTAAATCGGCTTCATTCTCTCGCTCAAACGCCGCAATATTCACCTTGCGAACAGCACTGATATCATTGGGTGTTTCGGCACGAATTTTCATGACCTAATCTTGGGCAACGGTGTTGCGTAGCCTAAACAGTGTAATGGCTTGTATGAGTGAAAGAAGACCTGTACTGGCAATTAATCCGAGTGAAACGGGAAGTCGAAAGGCATCATCACCCTGTAAAAGGAAATATGAGTGAAGACTAATTGCAAGGAGTCCTAAAGCCGCAAGCAATCCAGAGTAAACCAAACCACTGGCGCAACCTTGGCTTAGACGTTGCTGACCAAATAGTATCACCATCACCAGTGGAATATTAATCAGCAAATTTAGCTGAATCCCTCCTGACATACCAAATAGCTCCCATTCGTGCCAATAGGCAGCGTCGATTTGGTGGGTAATGAGGATGGTTGCATTTGCGATGTAGAGCCAAGACAGTATCGATTTGGCTGATATTGAACCCTTAATAGACATTCCTTTTTAGAGAAGCAACAAGTCTGAGTCTAGAGTTAAGCTCGTTTAGCGAGCAATTACTTGGGAGGTAATTGCAGTCTACCAACGAAGCCGGCGAAATATGTTGGAGTGGATGCCAACACTGTAAGGTCAAACAGCCTCTAAGAGTTCAGTGAGGAATTCAGCCAAGACAGTAGCAGAACAAGCACGAACATAAGCCTTACTTACCCGCAAATAACGCTTCATCCTTGAGTTTTCTTGGCTGAGTTCAGTTGGACAATTCTTTGCCAAATAATTTGACCTTCTAAATCACAGAAACTTTGCATAAATTCGAGCGTGAACTTGTTGATTACCCTACTATATTCTTGCTCAAATTGTTCGTTATTCTCTTTTGCTCTATAGCCAAGAGGTTCAATAATATCGGTGTAGAGAGACTCAGGGTAAGCGCAAGAAAAAAGGGTCTGTGACATGCTAAGGGCATCCCATCACTGCCCCTCCCCGAGAGTCCCCATGAGCCAAGGCTTTGCATCCAACCAAGAAACGACTAAAGCCGGTCAGCCTA
>JBNPEB010000022.1:0-148565 GCA_051117335.1 Elainellaceae cyanobacterium | reverse complement strand
GCTATCAACGCGGGGTTCAAGGATTTCTCGATTGGGTGTGCTATCTCTATGTGCTCGGGCTATCGATTCGAGACCTTCAGGTGCTTTTATATTGGCAGTTAGGACACGTGTTGTCGTGCAATGCCATCAATCAAGTGACGCTGAGAGTTCACCAGCGGATGGAGACCCACCGATATGCTCGAATCGAACACACCCCTAGCGTGCTGATAGTCGATGGGGTGTGGGTGGAGATTCAGTACAGCACAGGAGACGTTAAACTCGACCGTTCTGGCCATCAGCGGCACGTGCGTCATGCCCAGGAGCGGGTGATTTTAGCGGTGATGGCCGTGTGGCCCGATGGAAACCATGAACTCCTGCATTACGAAATCGCGCTCAAGGAAGAAACCGAGGCGTGGAGGCAAGTCTTTGACCACTTAATTGAGCGAGGATTGAACCCCAACGACGTGAAGCTCGTCGTCAGTGATGGTTCCAGAGGGTTACTGACGGCCATGGGAAAAACACTCCCCGTCGCCCAGCAGCAGCGCTGCATTACCCATAAGGTCAGGGCGCTCGACTCATACTTAAAATACAAGCAGTTGCCGACCACCGATGACACCGGTCAACCAATTGAGCCGCAACAGGCTAGGCAGCAGCGTAAGGTCGAGGTGTTTACTGATGCCTATCACATTTATGATGCCCCGACCTATGAGGAGGCTCAGCAGCGCTGCCACGGCTTTATCGAGAAATGGGGTGCGCTCGAACCGGACGCCATTCATGCCTTTCAATGGGGGCTAGAGCGAACCTTTAGTTATTATCAACTCGAGGCATCGTGGCATCGGTTTATCCGGACGACCAATGCACTCGAACGATTGTTTCGAGAATTTCGCACCAAAGCCGACGAGATTGGGGCCTTCCCCAATGAACAGAGTTGTCTCACCTTATTTTTTCTGGTGATTCAACTTGACCATGCCAAACACAACCGAAAATCTGTGGCGAATAAATCGGGACACTAACGATTTTGGATTTTGGATTTTAGATGGGGCGGTGTAGGCGTTGCGTGTTGCACTGGGGCGATCGCCGATCGCCCCTACGGGATTGGGGGATTATTTCAGGGGATGGGATGAGGGGTGAATTGCATTGGGCAATGGCGATCGCCCCCAGATCGGGAAAATTTGCATAAAAAAGGACATGGCGGTCCATGTCCCGATGTGCATCGAGTCTCAACACGCTGGAAATGCATAGGCGGTTCGGGGGATGGGGGCGGTTCGCAACCGTCCCTACGAATTTGAAAGATTGAAAGATTGGTATTATATGGGCGATTCATGTTGTACGGACGGATTGCGTTTGCGTCGCATCTTGCAGAGAACCGTCTCTTCTAGGATGTATAGATAGAGTCTTACAATGCCGATTTCAGATCACCTATTATCGTCTTAGGTCATCTAGTTTCACAGCTTCATCATTTGCACTATGACTCTTCTCAAAACCCTTGACTGGAGCGATCGCCATCCCTTGACTTTTCACCCGACTTGGACGACGAACTAACCCATGACACTAACGCCGGTTTGGGGGATACTTGCCATTTTCCTCCTATGCCCGCTGCTAGGGGGGCTACCGCTCGTGTATTGGATTACCTATGGTCTGACGGGGCGCAAGCTCAATCAACTTGGAACCCAAAACGTCGGGGTTTCGGCAGCGTTTTATCATGGGGGGCAGGTTGCAGGCATTCTTGCCGTTCTATCTGAAGCTCTGAAAGGAATTGCCGCCGTACTCCTAGCGCGTACGTTTTTCCCAACTGAACCCGCCTGGGAAATTGTCGCTCTGATTGCGCTGGTTTTGGGTCGATATTGGATGGGCCAGGGAGCGGGCACCACCAATGTAGTATGGGGGTTCATTGTCCATGACTGGATGACTGCCTTTTTGGTAGCGCTGATTGGTGGAGTTGGTTTCACTATTTTGAGAGAGCGTCGGCTGGGGCGGATGGGCGTGCTGGCACTGATTCCAGCGATTACTGCATTGCGTCATCCCCAGGACGGGTTGCTCATTGGGGCGACGCTCACGTTGAGTTTGCTAATGGGGTGGATTTTTCAAAAAATGCCAGAGGATTTAGAGTTGCCATCGAGTGCAGCGCATCGAGAATCGCGTCAAGTGTTTCAGTTTTTTCGGGGCGATCGCGCGATTTTGAGTCTGGATCGGTCGGTAGAGGCCCGAAAAGTCGGAGGTAAAGCGGCTGTTTTATCTCGCCTGAAGCGATGGGGCTACCCGGTGCCGATGGGATGGATCTTGCCTCCGGGGGATGATCCGGCTCCGCTAATCGAAGCACTCCAGCCGTCTGACGAACAGCCTCTGATCGTGCGGTCGTCCGCGATTGGAGAAGATGCGAGCACAGCATCAGCGGCAGGGCAATATGAATCGTTCGCCACGATTACAAATAAGGCATCGTTAGAGCAGGCGATCGCCCAGTGCCAAGCCTCCTACAACCGCCCCCACGCAGTCCGCTATCGGCGCGATCGCCAACTGACGGATGAATCGATGGCAGTGCTAGTGCAGGTGCAAGTGCGGGGCGTGTTTTCTGGCGTTGCATTTAGCCGCGACCCGATTACTCGCTATGGCGATGCGGTTGTCATTGAAGCATTGCCCGGTGACGCCACTCGCGTCGTATCGGGACAGGTCACACCCGAACAATACCGCGTACGCTTGAGAGCTGATGAAGTTAATGACGACGGTGGGCCGTCTGATCAGGATGCGGATTGGGTGCTGCCAGACTCAACCCAGCTTGCGGTCGAAGGTCAGGGAGATGTGCCGCCGCGATTGATTCAGCAGGTGGCGTATCTGGCTAGGCATATTGAAGGTCGCTATCATGGCGTTCCTCAAGATATTGAGTGGACCTATGACGGACAGCAGCTTTGGATTTTGCAATCCCGTCCAATTACAACGCTGCTGCCGATTTGGACTCGGAAAATCGCCTCTGAGGTGATCCCAGGGTTTATTCGCCCGCTCACCTGGTCGATCAATCAGCCGCTCACCTGCGGCGTTTGGGGCGAAATCTTTACGATCGTGTTGGGCGATCGCGCTCGCAACCTAGATTTTAGTCACACCGCCTCACTCCATCATTCGGCGGCTTACTTTAATGCGTCTCTGCTGGGCAAAATCTTTCGCCGCATGGGGTTGCCGCCCGAGAGCCTAGAATTTTTGACGCGGGGCGCTAAGTTTAGCAAGCCTTCCTTAGTCGTGACATTGAGAAACTTACCGGGGCTTTTGCGGCTAGTGGGGCGAGAACTCAATCTAGAGCAGGATTTTGAACAAGAGTATCACCGACACCTCGCCCCCGGATTGGCCGACTTATCTGACGATCAGCTGGACGATTTATCAAACCAAGACCTGATCGATCGCGTCGACTACATTCTCGATTTGCTCGAAAGAACCACCTATTACAATATTTTGGTTCCGCTGAGCCTTGCGCTGCGGCAGGCGATCTTAGGCGTTAAAGACTCATATCTTGACAGTAGCCGCCTTCCTGAAGTGGCATCGCTGCGATCGCTCAAAGAATTGGCAATAGATTGCCGCCCATTTCTGCCGACATCGCTGCCTAACGATGCTCGCAGCTCGACGATTTTTGCGACCCTATCTGAAAATCCAGATGGGCAAAATGTTGTCGAGCAGTTTGATAAATTTCTTGATCGATACGGCTATCTCAGCGAGGTTGCAACCGACATTGCCGTCCCTACCTGGAAAGAAGACCCGCGCCCCGTTCGAAAATTATTCGCCCAATTTCTCACAACGCCTGATCTCAAGGTTCCTAAGTCGCAGCAATCCTCCTCATCCAGTTGGAAAGTGCAGCAGGTGCAGAAGCGACTCGATCTGAAAGGACAGATTGCAGATGTTTATGATCGGCTATTGGCTGAGCTGCGATGGAGCTTTGTGGCTCTTGAGCAAGATTGGCTGTCTCGTGAAATCTTAGACCAAGCAGGTGATGTGTTCTTCCTGACGTTAGATGAGATTCGTCAAGCTGTGTCGCCTTCAGATTCGTCAAATTCAGATTCGCCAAATTCAGTTTTCATTAATCAAATGTCTGACCTCATTGCCGCGCGGCGATCGCAGTGGGAGGCTGATCGGCAGATTACTCCGATTCCGTCGCTCGTCTATGGCAATGAGCCCCCGGCGCGGCAATATTTGCTTTGCCGCACCGAGGCTACGGCGGATAAACCTCACCAATCTCTTCGAGGAATTGGCGCGAGTCCGGGTATCGTAGAAGGGGAAATTTTAATTCTTCAAGGGCTGCAAGGCGCTCCGGATGTCAGTAAGAACACGGTTCTTGTACTGCCTTACACAGATTCAGGCTGGGCTCCCCTGCTGGCTCAAGCCGGAGGGCTGATCGCAGAAACGGGAGGTCGTCTTTCACATGGGGCGATCGTGGCGCGAGAATATGGCATTCCGGCGGTGATGGATGTCTCGGATGCGAGTCAGCGGTTGAGGAATGGTCAGCAGGTTCGCATCGATGGTGCCCAAGGAATAATCGAAATTCTGTAAGCTGCGATGATACGATCGCAGTTCGATACCTATACGCCACTCAACTTGTGACCACCATTATTTTTGACTTTGATGGCACGATTGCGGATACGTTTGAGACGATGTTGACTATCACCAATCGCCTCGCCCATGAGTTTGGCTATCAACCGCTCACAGCCGCTGATGTGCAGCAGCTTCGGCAGATGAGTTCGCGGGAAATCATTCGGCGATCGCAAATTTCGGCATTTCGAATTCCCGCTTTGATTCGACGTATCAAGCGCGAGCTTCAGCAAGAAATCCATCAGCTCAATTTAATCGACGGAATGCAAGAGGCTCTCAGCATCTTGAGGCAGCAGGATAATCGATTGGGAATTGTCACGTCTAATTCGCAGGACAACGTTCAGGCATTTCTCAACACCCATCAACTGCTTGACTGTTTTGATTTCATTCATTCGGGCACAACGATCTTTGGAAAAGCACGAGTCATTCACAAACTTCTCAGACGCAAAAATATTCTGCCCCATACGGTGGTATATGTCGGGGATGAAACGCGAGACATCGAAGCGGCCCGCAAAATCCCAATCAAGGTGGTTGCGGTTAGTTGGGGATTTAACTCTAAAGAAGCGCTTATTCAGCAAAATCCAGATTTTTTAGTGGACTATCCCCACGACCTGATTCCTGTGATCGCTCAACTCAATCGAGGGTAAGATTTGGTGGCAATTTGAACCGCTGGATGTCCATCACAGTCGCATGATCTACCGCGCCGAATAACCGTTCCAGTACCCGTGCTCGGAGATGCACTGGCAAAGCTTGCAACAAGTTATAACGAGCGCGAAGTGGAGACAGAACTTGCCAATCTAAAAACGATGATGGAGTCTTAGCTGCTTATTGGCCGCTGACGGCTGACTAATCTATCCTTGAGAAGATTAAACAGCCGTTAGGATAGCATCTCATCACAATGAGCAAAGTCAAAAAAGTTCAACTCGACGACAACACCTTTATCTTTGTTGAAGCCACCGATGCCACGGACATCTCTGAACTCACGACCGAAGCAGAGACTCCATATTCCGATGAGGGAGACGAAGAGGAAGAAACAACTCGGTCTGCGAAAGGGGTTCTCGATTGGGCGAGTCAAGGGCAACAGCGGATGCAAACGCAGTATCGACAAACGATGGATACCCTAATCCAGCGATATACATCGTATACGCTGCAGGCATTCAAGGAAGTTGCGTTTGCAGAAGTCAAGAAGGTGACGCTGGAATTTGGCATCAAAGTTGATGCTCAAACAGGCGTTCCGTATATCGCGTCAGGAACAGCGGAGTGCAGCGTCAAGATCGTCGTGGAATGCTCATTTTCAGAGTAGAGCATTATTGTAGAGCAGCACTAAGGACACACTTGAAGCTGCGCCATTTGAAGCACAATTTCGTCAATTGCTGCCCGTCTTACGCTGCCGGGTTTATCTGAGTGGTCAATCAAAATACTAAAGGCGAGGGGGACGTAGTTGGGCGGGTCGAGATACCCTGATAGCGACGACACTCCGGTTAGCCCGCCCGTTTTGCCGTAAAGATTACCTGCAACAGCGGTGTCTCGAAATCGATTCGCCAAGGTTCCGTTGACTCCGGCCACTGCCAAAGAATTCCGATACATTTGAGCATGGGGCGATCGCGCCATCGCTTGAAGCGTTTGTACAAATGCCTCTGGGCTTGCAAGATTATGGCGAGAAAGTCCTGAACCATCTGCCATTACATACCCCGACGGATCAATACCGAGCTGAGTGAGCGTAGCTTGTGCCCGCGCAATTCCATCGTCAAGGGCTGATGAGGACGAGGCAGCGGGCGCAACGGCTCCCATCTGTCGCAGCAGCGATTCGGCATATAGATTATTGCTGTCGCGGTTCGCCTTGCCTAATAGCTCTGCCAGTGGCGGAGAATGCAGTGCGGCAATTTCCTGACCGTCTGACCTCTCACTATGGGCGATCGCAATTTGATGAACTGAGATATTCGCAGCTATCAACACCTGACGAAGGCGCTGAAGAAAATAGTCAGTCGGGTCAGGGATCGAAACGGCAGATTCATCGGGGCGTGCCCCAATTCGGAGCTGTCCGCGAATGTTGAGAATGGGTTGGCTAAAGTCACGTCCGACCTCAACAAATTCGGGCTCTGTGGCCGCCACGGTGGTTGAGCGATTGTTGATTTGCCATCGGGTGGCTTCAGCCGGGTCGTCCCAATCGACTCGGAGCGGTTCTCCCAAATCTTGAGGGGTTAGCGTCACCCGAATCTCGTTCTCATTCAAAATTAGGCTGCTGGCAGGGGCACCATAGCCTGCCTGCACGTCTTCCCATTCCCAGTTGGGATTGATGGCACTCCCTTGAAAATAGCGATCGTCGCCAATCAGGTGTGTGATGTGAGTAATCGAGCGATCGCCGATTTGCTGAGCGAGCGAGTCTAAATCCGCATCGGTTAAGGTCGGATCGCCCCGTCCGACAACGCGCAGCACCGTCTCACCCGATGCCGATGATTCTCTATATACAGACGTGCGAATGCGAAATTGGGGATGCAGTCGAGTCAGTGCAGCAGCGGTGGTAAATAGTTTGACGTTTGATGCGGGAATGAAAAACTGACGAGCATCTCGGGCATACAGCGTTTCGATTTGCCCCGGCGATACGACGGTAGAGGCGTCCAGCGGCGATGGCGGTAGGGTTTGAACTAAAATTCCCCATCGGGCTCGATCAAAGGCTGAACGGGTGGCGATCGCCTCAATGCGTGATCCCAAGTCTGCCGGACACACGCCCTCATCCGCCACCGCAGCGGGAGCCATTGGCAGTAGTGAGAGGATGACCGCACTCATAAATCGCATATAGCGTTTGGGGCGATCGCGTAAATTGCTATACATCTTTTACTGGCTTTGCTAAGCTAGCAAAGTCAGTTTAAAGTCCGAGCATCACTACACGCTATACGTTCCGATTCTTTTAGGCAAAGAGTTCATGACTACGACAACTCAAATCAAGCACGACGTAAAAGATCTTTCCCTCGCCACTCAAGGTCAGCAGCGAATCGAGTGGGCAGGTCGAGAAATGCCAGTATTGCGTCAAATCCAAGAACGCTTTGCTCAAGAGAAGCCTCTACAGGGCGTTCGATTAGTGGCTTGTTGCCATGTCACCACCGAAACTGCCCATTTGGCGATCGCCCTCAAAGCAGGTGGCGCTGATGCACTGCTCATTGCTAGCAACCCCCTGTCTACTCAAGATGATGTAGCTGCCAGTTTGGTCGCTGATCACGGCATCCCTGTCTTTGCGAGAAAGGGGGAAGACAACGCAACCTATCATCGCCATGTGCAGACCGCGCTCGATCATCGTCCCAATATTATTATCGATGACGGGAGTGATGTGGTCGCTACGCTCGTGAAAGAGCGCCAAGACCAGCTTTCTGATATCATCGGCACGACCGAAGAAACCACCACTGGAATCGTTCGGCTGCGTGCCATGTTTAAGGATGGGGTGCTTACCTTCCCTGCGATGAACGTCAATGACGCAGACACCAAGCATTTCTTCGACAATCGCTACGGGACAGGGCAATCTACCTTAGACGGCATTATCCGTGCTACCAATATCCTCTTAGCCGGGAAAACCATTGTTATTGCAGGCTATGGCTGGTGTGGCAAGGGAGCTGCCCTTCGCGCCCGAGGAATGGGTGCCAATGTCATCGTCACGGAGATTGATTCGGTACGAGCTATTGAAGCCACCATGGATGGGTTTCGTGTCATGCCCATGGCAGTTGCGGCACCGCAGGGCGACTTGTTTATCACGGTAACGGGCAACAAGCACGTCATCCGAGCAGAGCATTTCGAGCTCATGAAAGACGGAGCGATCGTATGCAATTCGGGTCACTTTGACATCGAGATTGACCTAAAGACTCTCAAGTCAATGTCGGCTGAGGTGAAGCAAGTTCGCAACTTTACCGAGCAATATCGGCTCAAAACGGGTAAGTCGGTCATCGTCCTCGGTGAAGGGCGTTTGGTTAATCTGGCAGCAGCAGAAGGCCATCCCAGCGCGGTCATGGATATGAGCTTTGCAAACCAGGCGCTCGCCTGCGAATATCTGGTGAAAAACCAAGGCAGTCTAGAACCCGGTCTGCATTCGATCCCCACGGAGGTCGACCACGAGATTGCGCGTCTCAAGCTGCAAGCAATGGGCATTGCCATTGATAGCCTGACGGCTGAGCAAGACGAATATGTCAATTCTTGGACGATGGGTACAGAATGATGGCAATCTATTAGACCTGAGCTGCGGAGCATTGACGGAATTTAAATCAAGAGGGCGATCGCTCTCTTGATTTTCTTATAAACCCTTCATTGCTCTTGGACCGCTCAATTACAGCCCTACGGGCTCAGATTTGTGTATAAAACCCGCGAGCCGCCCGGGTTTTATACATGTTTGGCGTCCTAACGCGAACGCGTAAGGCTATAGAGGTATGCGCTTGAGTTAAGTACGGTGTTGTGGGCCGCGCCGCGCCCCACACCAACGTTTCTATACTTGACACGCGCATTGCTATATATGAGGTCAGGAATCTGCTCCTAGCCCGTGGCGAGTATGTAGAGTCTTGGTGAAGATCTAAATTGACCCTCGCCGACAATCAATTCTCTATGTCATCATCGACAATATTTCTTATCTAAATCTGATAGGGATTGCATGGCAAAACTTTCAATCGAGCTACAAAACTACTTTTTTGAAGAAACTAGAGCGGAGCAAATCACTCTTGTTGACATTCTAGAACTTGCCGGAGAGCGGACATTTGGCTTTCTTCTCGTTTTACTGTCATTGCCCTCTGCTTTGCCTATTCCAGCGCCGGGATATTCTATCCCTTTTGGGATTTTGATTCTTCTCCTTGCGGTTCAGCTCATTGCTGGACGAGTTCGCCCGTGGTTCCCCGATCGGTTTAAGAAAAAGTCAATTGAGCTAAAGCATGCCCAGCAGTTTCTAAAAGCCGGTTTGCCGTGGTTAAGGCGCATCGAATCGCTCTCTCGTCCTCGCATGAGCCAACTTTGTACGAGCCGCACGGGGCGAGTTGCTCTCGGAGTGGCGATCGCCCTAATGGGCATTTCGATGCTAATCCCGCTACCGCTGACCAATACGCTCCCTGCCATTGGCGTCTTTATAACCGGATTTAGCCTCATTGAAGACGACGGATTTATTGGTCTTGCAGGGCTAACCGTTTGTCTGATAGCAGGTATCCTTTCAATCGTGCTGATTTTTGCCTACTTTATCGGAGGATTCAGTTTGGTCAACACAGTCATCGACCAAATTCGAAGCTTAAAGCCTTAGTTGCTGAGAAATATCCGATATAGCCCTACGCTCTCACTCTGGGACAACGTGAATGACTGAAACAACGCAACAGCAGGCGTTGTTCTTCAGTTTCCTGTCTTTTGCAATATTGCCCACGAAGCGATTGCGCGATCAGGCCCTCTTCTTCGCTTTCCAAGTCCCCCCATAGGTGTAATGCGGATTATCCAGTTTGAGAGCGGGCAAACAGCTAGCGCAAACAAATATCCATTGCTTTGACTCATCATATTGAATTCGATAGAGAGTCGAAGCGGTCTGCTGGCAGCGATCGCAACGCCTAGTCCGAACGGATTTCACTATGCCATGACCGATGCTTCAGGTCGCGCAAAAATCATTCGCCCCGCAGAAGTTTGTAGAGAACCCGTTACCACCACAGCAAGCTCATCTCCCACATAATCACTGGCTTCTTCTACAACAACCATCGTTCCATCATTTAAGTAGCCAACCCCTTGAGCGGGTTCTTTACCTTGCTTAAGAATTTTAAGGTCAATGTTGTCACCTGGCAGATAAGCAGGACGAAGCGACTGGGCTAGATCGTTGACGTTGAGCACAGGGACTTTCTGAAGACTCGCAACTTTATTTAGGTTGTAATCATTAGTCAATAAGGTGCCGTTGATTTCTTGCGCAAATCGGACCAACTTCGCATCGACGGTAGCGATATCGTCATAGTCTGCTGGATGAATCAAAATTCGCTCCGGGAAAGCATCCTGCATGCGATTGAGAATATCCAAGCCTCGTCGACCCCGCGTTCGTTTCTGATCGTTGGATGCATCGGCGACCTGCTGAAGCTCTTGTAAGACAAATTGGGGAATCAGAATTTGTCCTTCCAGAAAACCAGTGTCAAGCAATCCCTCAATCCGCCCGTCAATGATACAACTTGTGTCTAAAACCTTGGTTGCAGAGGGTTTTAGCGTTCCTTCCGCCAAGAGCATTGTTTCAACGCTATTCGGATTTATGAGCCGTAGCAATGCGCGCCCATGAGTATCTGCCAAATTGATCCCCGAAAAGGCAAACAAGATGCTGCCTAATACGGCTGCCAACGGTTTGATGAAGGTAAAGTCCTTGGGAATGGGCAACAGAAAAATGGGAGCTAGCATTAGGTTCGCGATCAGAAGACCGAGAACTAGACCAACCGAGCGGCTCAGCAACATATCCACAGGCATATTGCGGACTTGAGACTCAAGACGACGATAGCCCGTTTGAGCCGCCAACCCAATCGCTCCACCAATCAGGGCACCAAATCCAGCAATCACCGAACTTAGCCCTTCTAAATTAGTAACCTGCTCAAGAACTTGACCCGGTAGCAAGTCAACGCTGTAAAAGCCAATGCCTGCTCCTGCTAGGATAAATGATAAAACAATGATTGCGTCAAGCATGATATCAATCCAAATCGGATTTATGTCTGAGCTTGAATGACATGATGAATGCAATAGCAATCCTAGATGGGTTATGAGCCGTGGGGCGAGCGGCGCCCGCTATGCGGCTCAAACACCATTCATAAGCGATTTAGGATCGCTAAAGAATGAATTCTGTGGACTGATGTGTCCAAAAACATATAAGTAGTCTCTTGATCAAGCTCAGCAGGAATGTTTCAGCTCCAATTATATCGTTTGGCAATCCAACGATTGCCTTGAATATGCGTTTGCCCTAATTCTCGATTTTAGATTTGCGATTTTGGATTGACGGCCACCAGCCTTGCAAGGGTTCTGGCCTGTTCATTGGTAGCCTTACTTCGAAGAATTGCTCTGAAAATAGATTTTTATCGTTGGGGGTGACGCCGCTGCGTCATGGACGATTGGTATTAGTCCTACAGCCTAAGAAGGCGTGTCACAATTAAAGTAAAGTTTTGTAACTCATCGTGTACATGGCCGCCGCCATCGAATCTTATGACTTCTGTGTCTTATCCAAAACCGTCGTTTCTTGATACGCTTCCCGAACCCAATTATTGGGAATGGAATGGATTGCCGATTTGCTATCAGCACATGGGGCAGGAGGGTCCTGCTGTAATTTTGGTGCATGGGTTTGGAGCCTCGTGGGGTCATTGGCGAAAAAACATTCCAGAATTGGCAAACTCATGTCGCGTGTATGCCATTGATCTGATTGGCTTTGGTGGTTCTGCCAAACCCAAACCGGGGCATCCGGTCGACTACACGTTTGAAACCTGGTCGCGCCAGATCTCTGACTTTTGCCGTCAGGTGGTAGGTCAACCCGCATTTTTGGTAGGGAATTCGATTGGCTGTATTGCCGCCATGCAGGCTGCGGTTGACTCTCCTGATTGGTTTCGAGGCGTTGTTCTGATTAACTGTTCACTTCGAGGGCTGCATGATCGCAGGCGATCGCACCTTCCCTGGTATCGACAGATAGGGGCTCCTTTGCTACAAAACCTACTCAGTGTTCAGTGGATCGGCCACAGTTTTTTTAAGTTACTGGCTCGTCCGAATACGGTGCGGAATGTGTTATTGCAAGCCTATGCCCAGCCAGAGGCGGTGACTGACGAATTGGTCAATTTGCTCATCGCGCCTGCATCGGATCCGGGCGCTGCAGATGTGTTTATCGCGTTTACTCGCTATTCAAGCGGTCCACTTCCAGAAGATTTGCTGAATGTGCTTCCATGCCCAGCGTTAATTTTATGGGGAGAGGATGATCCGTGGGAGTCGATTGAACAGGGGCAAGAGTTTGCAAAGTTTCCAGCCGTTCAAGACTTTATTCGGCTAGACAACGTCGGGCATTGCCCGCAGGATGAGGTGCCCGAAACGGTCAACGCCATTCTGAATGACTGGCTTCTGGATCAGGCCAAACGCGCAAGCTGATGTTGAGCCATTTTAATCCGGGCGCCAACTGCCGCGTCTTCATCGAGACTGAGTCGGTGCTGAAAATGATTGAGAATGTGAGTAAACCAATCGGGGCGTGTGGAATGAGTGGCGATCGCCAATGACTGGAGGGCCACAACCGCCGCATACCGAACAACCCACTCTGGATCGTGAGACACCTGAATGAGTGCCTCAAGCGCCCGAGTCTGAGCCGGTTGAACATCATTGAGCGCAAGCTGATGCCAGCGCAATGTTCCCAATCCTCGGGCAGCAGCCCGTCGAACGCTGAGCGCAAAATCTGCTTGAGCCGCATCCAGCAATACATCGAGCGCCCGCGGGTCGCCAATACCTGCTAAGGCTCGAATGGCCCACGCCCGCGCACCATAGTTATACCCATCAAGCTGTTCTAGCAAGACGGGAACAGCCTCGTCTCCAAGCTGAATTAGCCCGTTGACGGCGGCTACGGCTGCCCCTGGGTTATTGAAGCCCAGTACTTTAATCAGGGTTGGAATAGCCGTTTCATCTCGAACTGAAGCAAGTTGATAAACTGTCTCAACAAGTCGAGATGCCGAATCAGCCTCTTCAACAGCTTGAATGAGCGCAGTAGTTGACATGGTTTCTATTTAGCAGATTATTGAATCTACAGTTCTAGAGCTTACAGCAACGTATCCATCAAGGTCATGACATGCATCGCACCGTCCGAAAGATCTGGCGAATCAGTTTGATGCATCTGTGTTTCAAGCAATCCCTTCAGCGCAATCAACTTGAGGCTATTCTCAGCATGGGTTTGGGCGATCGCCTCCGCTGCTGGAAGGTAGCCGACTGCTCCGAGATCCATCAGGGCTGAACGACGCAACTGCAAATCGCCACCCCGTAGAGCCTGCACAAGCTGCTCACCATAGATCGAATCGTGAGTAATTTGGTAGAGGGCGCGGGCCGCCGCATATCGAATCTTGGGTACTGCATGGTCGAGAAATGGCTGAATTTGGGGAATTGCAGTCTCGATACCCAAGGTTCCGAGTGCTTCAATGATGGCTTCGTAGGGTTGGGCAAGGTGAGGCGTACCAGGCACACACTCAATGTCATCGGCACCGCCAACTAATAACGCCTGCAGCGCTGCGGCACAGCCTGGATCCCCCAGTTCTTCTAACGATTGAGCTGCTGCCTCTCGCACATAATAATCAGAACAATCAAGGCATTCAATCAGCGGTATGACTGCTCTGCGATCGCCTAATTTACCTAAGGCTCGTGCTGCATTTCGCCGCAGCGGATATCCGCCATCGGGAGATCGGTCGAGGTCATCGTTGAGTGCATCAAGCAGTGCATCAACGGCGGCTGTCTGACTCACCCGAAACCGACCCAGCCACCAAGCTGCATAGTATCGACGGCTCGAATCATCGCGCTGTTGGAGGTGGGCGATCGCCTGTTCAATGGTCAACGACTCGCCGTCTATCGAAGATTGATTCATTAGTCTAGGATCGCGAAATCAGCACAATCAAAATCAGCACAACAAAGGTGCAGCATACTAGAACTGAGAGTTTGTTTAACCCACCAGTCCCTGCATCCTACACCTGAGACATTAAATTTGAGACCTTAAATCTAAACCCGTCTATTCGTCAGATTCGCTGGACGATGGACTGCCATTGACCATGCCATCATCCGGGTGAATGTTGACAATTTGCCCACCCATGCGAGTAATGCGTCGCATCTCTTCGTTCATGCGATTATATGGCACTTTGATATAGACATTGCCGCTCCGGCGAATCGGGTAATTGGTTTTGTCGGTTTCATCGTTTTGACGAAGACCCGCCACTTCGTACACAAACATTCGCGAACTAGAGGGGCTAACGTTAGCGTTGCTGTAGGCTGAACCCATCATATTCAATACTCTCCCAGTAGCTAAATACATTAACAAAGGGGGTCTATCTTCCAAAAAGTGATGGCAAGCATCAACCCCTTATCATGCTTACCATCACTTTGAATGGGTCATAGTTCGACAAGACTAAGCTGGACGAATGCTAACAATCTTCGCACCGCTGCGCAGAATCTGCTGCATGCGTGAAGACAGTTGCTCATAAGGAACCAGATATGCCTGCGTCGAACGACGAACTTTAGAATCACGGAGTGTCGAACCGATGCGTCCGGTGACTTCAACGCGATACATGCGAGCCGCTTCGTTACCCACGCCACCAAACGATGTCTTAGGCGTATCTAATTTAGCAGCCTTATTGACACCAGACGGTGCATCGATGGATGATGCCTGGTTTTTAGCCAGATCGCTAAACAAGAATCCATTCTTGTTGGTGCTAATTTGGCTACTATCGCTGTTTGCATATCCCCGATAGAGTTGGAACATTCGGCTAAAGCCAACGGTTCTCACTCCCGCCGTCACTTGGAACCCTGTGAAATAGGGTACGATATTTTCACCAAATTTGTTGGCGTATTCTTCACTCTCAAAGTAGGAATTGATTTCGGCATCATATCCTGCTTCTTCAACCAGGCTTGTATGAGCCGCTAATTCCGCTTCGTCATAGGGAGGACGACCGAGAAAATGTTTGAAATTTAGCTCAACAAACCGTTGATTGTTATTGCGATAAAAGAATTTTGCTTTATACAAATCTGAAAGTGCGATCGCCCGCACAAAGTCACGGGTGGTAATGACACCCTGTTTAAGCAAAGACTCAGCAGATGAGAGCCGCTCCGAATTCATGACATAATTGTTGCCCAGCACTTGACGGTAAGCCGCTCGAATCACTGCTTTCAGATCGTCTTCCGACCAATCTGAGCGCAACTCTACCTTTGTGCCGTCAAATGCATCTAAACCTAGCCGCCCTGCTGCATTCAAGTTTGAAGCTACTAAAGCTGTTGACATAAAGCCCTCTCAACACAACTCATCAATTTTCAGCGTTTTCGAAAGCACATTAGAGAAATATGACCATCTCTAACGCCCGGAGCGCTTGGAGATATGGTGATATCGTCCTAAAACAATGCCCGGAAAAACTTGCAACTGCTAACACCGTAGAGTGCCAACACTCGCCAATTCTTCCGGGCAAATTCCTACAAAACTAGCTTAGAGCGTTGATAGCGTAGTCGATGTACGAGTTTGCTTCAACAGCAGGATCGCCACTCAGACCATGATTTGCCTTGATATGCTTGAGAGCCTCAACATACCAGCTCGGAGACAACTCGAATGTACGGTTGATTTCATCCAAACCAGCAACGAGGTACTCATCCATAGGGCCTGTGCCACCAGCAACGAGGCAGTAGGTGACCATGCGCAGGTAGTAACCGATGTCACGGGCACACTTGCTCTTACCTGTTTCAGTAGAAGCGTAGTTGGGTCCCTGCATTTGAGTGGTGTAGGGGAACTTCTGATAGACTGCGTTTGCAGCACCAGAAATGAGGCTGTCAGCCTTCTGAGTTAAAGCTTTAGCTGCTTCTAGGCTAGCCGTTGCTTGGCGGAAACGACCGAAAGCGGTTTGAATTTCGGTGCTGCTTAGGAAACGACCTTGAGAATCTGCAGCAGCAACTGCTTCAGTCAGAGGGGTCTTCATAAAATTATCTCCCTACGTTTTTGCAAAGTTTTCGTGGATAAGTTATCGAATGAAACAGACGTATTAGCTCACGCCTGAGAAAGACCTTGAGACGCTGTGGCTTATGCAACAGCAGATGCAGCCAAGTCAAAGTAGCTGCCGATTTCAGACATCAAAGAGCTGCAGTCGCCCTGGGTAATGCCTTGAGAATCGTTAGCGATTGCGATCGCGGATTCTTTCATTTTCTGAACACCGACTGCAACAGAAGCACCAGGAGTGCCCAGAGCAACGTAGGTTTCACGCAGACCATTCAAGCAGCGATCGTTGAGAACGCTGGGGTCGCCTGCGAAGATTGCATACGTTACGTAACGCAAGATGATTTCCATATCGCGCAAGCAAGCAGCCATCCGGCGGTTGGTGTAAGCGTTGCCCCCCGGAGAGATGAGCTGAGGTTGCTCAGCAAACAATGCACGAGCAGCATCAGAAACAATCTTGGAAGCATTGCTAGTAATGCGGTTTACAGAATCCATACGCTTGTTGCTCTCGGAAACCATTTGGTTCAGAGCATCAAGCTGAGAAGCAGATAGATACTCACCACGAGCATCTGCCTGAGAAACCACCTTGGTGAATGCGTCAAACATCGACTCAGTACTCCTAAATTCGAAATTGCTTGATGTTAGCTTCGATTCAAAATTGGAATTGGCACTAATATGCCGTTTTAATCTGCTTAAAGCAGGCAAGAACCTAGTTGAACATCGGTTACAACGGTATCACTCTCACCGAAACCATTACGCGATGACGCTACAAAAGTTTTAAATGTGTAGCAAATCTACCGCTTTAGAAATCTGAGAAGAGTGACTGCGTATTATGAGAAGCCAAAATAATCTCATAAACAGCTGCTTTGACTAGCTTGCGTACCGCTGCCTAGGCCCTCCAGATTTCTTTATACAATGCTGTCGGTTCTTTGTTCTTTACGAGTTGTTAAGAGTTGCTGTTTATGTGAAGAAATAAAACAAAAGGGCGTTCTAACTTTAAAAAATGTTTCGTAGAGAGTCAGTTTGAGCGACTTATGATGATTAATTCAAATCCAGTCTAAGCCAAATAATTAAATGATGAAGGCTCGATAAATCATGCCTTTCAGCGTGTTGATACATTGAACAAATCAGTTTTTTGTGAGTCATGTTCGTCGGCCAGTCTCGACAAGCAGTTAAGTTGACTTCATTTCGGTCGACACTTCATCTTGCTTAATACATCTTGCTTAATAAATGAGATTCAAAGTAGCCCGTTTCTTGATGTCAGGAGATAGAAGTGCCTTGTGCCTAACAACCGACATCTCATCGCTATATAGGAAATAAGAACGCAACACAATGCAACTTTCTTACCCCGACGATTAGCGTCAGCGCGCCACCAGCAGAATAAATAATCTAGAGGAGTATTGCCGAATTGAACGCTGTCGGCATAATATTAAGAAGCATTACAGAACTGCGCTTTTGATCCGCTTTTGTGATGCGCAGATTAGATTGGTTGTAACGGTTGTCTACCCCTGAGGATATATCGGTGACATCATTTTCACACGCGACTCTCACTGTAGAAGAGTCCTTGATTGCAGAGTTCTTTAGGCAGTCAGTAGGCCAATGGCGTTCAGAGCGGCGATACTATACGCTGCCCGACGGAGACGCAAAGGAAATGGTGAGTTTCATCACGATTCGGTTTCTAGAGCAAGGCTGTTCTGAGCTGATTGAGCTTGCTAGTTTACACAATCTTGAGAATCGGTCGGCTCTAATTTGTGGCGCTGAAGTGACCTGGAAGAGCCATGATTCGGTGTCCGGTAGAAAGAAATCTCAAGGCTCGACGCTGTTTGGAGCGCTAGGCTCTGTTCTTTATCGCGATCGCGGTTTTGCAACGCCTAAGCCAGTCACAGCAGACTATTACTTTTCAAACCCAGAGACACTCTGTTTGCGTACCGAATATAACGGTTCGGTATTTGAAGAAGAGCTGAAACTAGTTGGCGATCGCTACCGAACTCGCCAAACCATCATTTCGCGGGCAGGCGAACAGCAAATGATTGGTCAGTATCTTGAAACGCGCACCTAGAGGCTTCGATTCATGAGGAAAACGTGCGGTTGCGCCATCGATTGAGGCGAGCTTTACCAATGGTGGACAACCGTCGAGCCTCTTGTATATCTTGCTCTAGACCCGCGATTATGTTGTCTTGCACGATGATCTGCTCCTGTAAGCTCGTCGGCTCGGCTCGATTTGATGCCGAAACCGATGGAGGCACATGTGATTGACTCGCCTGATCTGAGGTGAAGAAACGCGATGCGCTGGATAATTGCCCTCGCCTCAGCCAGGCTTCTCCAATTGCAGCGGTTGGGCGAAGTTCCTTGAGCTGTTGCCTGAGAGCGTCGATCCGTGATTCTTGGGCATTGTATCGTTTTAGCAACTCCGGCGTTGCGTCTGCGGCCCATCCGGAAGGGGGGTTTTCTTGAATGGCCTCTAATCTGGCGACGTTTGACGCGATGTCAGTCGCTCGTTCGTCGGCATCGAGTTGAGCAGGGAGCTTCGTCTGCCCATCATGTTGATTTCCGGACTGTTGAGCTGATGATTGAGGCAGCGGCCTTGATTCGGTTGGTTTAGTCTTTTGGGAGCTTGGGAATTTTCTCGGGGGGCTTAAGAGTTGAGCTTCATCAGCCAAGTGCTTAGCCTGAGAATGCTGAGCTTGAGTATTGGAAAGATGAGAGGCACCGCCTCGATCGCCGTCGGAGGAGTTGGCATGGGAGAGATGAACCCCATCATTGTGCTCTGCCGGAGTCTGTTGGGTCGTCTCTGACAAAAGCCGATCCGATTGGGTGGGGCGATCGCCCCCTCGATCAACACCCAAGACTCGATTCAACCATTTCCAAACAATTTGTAACATGCTTTCTCCATGCACCCTGGCGTTGCGGCATGATGAGTCTGGATCAACTCTCATACGTTCCAGACTATCTCGTTTCCCGTCGAGACCTTGAACACATGAAACGCAATGTTAAGCTCTGTAAGAATTTATAAGATTTAGAGAGCTTAACCCCCCACCTCCCCTATTATTGGGGTTAAACTTCGTAAGATTTCGTAAAACTATCGGAGGTTCTGAAGTGACCCTTCCTTTGCTAGATTACTCACCCAAAAGCCAAAATCAGAGGGTTGAGGGCTATGTGGTACCGGGCGAAGAGCAGCCCACGATGTACCGCACCAACGATGTGATTTCCTCGACAGGCATGGATGAACTCATCGAGGCGGCGTATCGCCAGATGTTCTTCCACGCCTTCAAGTGGGACCGTGAACCGTTTCTAGAGTCCCAATTGCGTCATGGTCAAATCACAGCGCGCGATTTTATTCGCGGGCTGATGCTGTCTAAAACGTTTAGAAACAGCTTCTACGAGAAAAACAGTAATTATCGGTTTGTTGAGCAATGCATTCAGCGTGTGCTCGGGCGTGACGTATACAATGAGCGGGAAAAAATCGCCTGGTCGATTGTTGTTGCAACTAAAGGCATTCAAGGATTTGCTGATGAGCTTCTCAACAGCGAAGAATATTTGAATGCGTTTGGCTACGACACCGTGCCGTATCAGCGCCGTCGCGTCTTGCCAGGTCGACCCCAGGGTGAAATGCCCTTTAACTTAAAGTCGCCTCGTTACGACGAGTACTATCGCGGCATTTTGGGCTTCCCTCAAGTCGTTTGGCAAAATCAAATTCGCCGCTTTGTTCCTCAAGAGAAGCAACCCAAAGCAGGCAGCCCGTCCAATTTCCTGGATATGGCTCGCAGCATTGGCAACAAAGGTAACTCATCTGCTCGTGTCTCAGCATCCAATATCAACTATCAAGTCAAAGTGCCTTATCGCAAGGTTTCCGCTAACTAACCTTGATTAGATCGGGTTTTGCTTGATTGGGTTTCTCCGCTAACAGCAGGGAGCCGCCGTTTGCAACATTGCATCGATTCAGGATCAAGATTGTCAGATTCTAGTTGATGTAGTGCTGCAAAACAGTGGCTCCCTTTGTTATGCGCTTTAGTGCTGATACAAACTCGAAAATTGTTATTCGTCTTGTGGATTTTGCATCATCAACAGCGGAATGATCAGCATCATGGGCATCGCTGCGCAGACATAAAGCCCAATTTGATAGGTTCCGAAATAGTCTTTGAATATTGCCAGCAGAGACGGCCCAAGCGCACTGGCAATGACCATGCTCATCATCTGGATCCCTGAAATGGCTCCTAAGTGCGATCGCCCAAAATATCGAGGCAAGGCGACTGCGCTGAGTGTCCCAAAGCATCCTCCGCTCACGCCTAACCCCATAACTGCTAGACCTCGAAACCAAATGGCATCCAGATTAACAATGCAGGCAATGCCAACTGCCTCAAATAGCATCATGCCGACAAATAAAACTTGCAGACGGGTGCGATCGGAGGCGAGCCCAATGAGATACCCCGTCAGTGTCGAGAAGATTGCAATCGGTAAGAAAATGGCGACGGTCTGAGTGCGGGCTAACCCTGCTGCTGCGCCAATATCTACAATGTGAAAGGTGATGCCCGTTACCGTGAGCGCCTGCGTTGAAAGGGCGAGTGTGACGGCCCAGAATGCTAGCGTGCCGAGCGCTTCACGCCGGGTAAAATCGCGTAGGGTCGAATATCGCTGGAGCGGCACATTCTTGGGATTTGCATGGTCATTTTTTGCTGATGGGCGTGATGGCTGAACGGTCTCTATGCTGCTTTGATGGTTTGTGTTGTGAGCGAGGCCATCCATCTGTAAACCGCACACTTCAGGATTATCTCGGTAGAAGATCCAGGCGATCGCCCCCATCCCAACCCCAACCAACGCAGCCAAGAGAAACCAAGCCGTTCGCCATCCAAAGCGGTCAATTAACACGCTAAGCAGGAGGGGCGCACAGGCAAACCCAAACGAGACAAAGATGCCCGATAGACCCGACACAAACCCTCGGCGCTGATCAAACCATTTTCCTAGCGTAGTTCGGCTCACCATGGTGAGCATCCCTTGCCCGCTGAAGCGGAGACTCGTAAAGCCGGTGATTAGTAAAATCAGGGCAACCACCGCGCCTGACTCCAGAGAAAATAATTGGGTGAGAGCAGCCGTGAGGCGATCGCCCAGGCTCAAATAACACAGCGTGGCAGCCAACCACAGCGATGAAATAAAGGCGATCGCTCGTGCCCCCCAGCGATCGAGCAGTCGTCCTCCCAGGGGCAACAATAAACCACTGCTTAACGTTCCTACCAAATAGGCGTTACTCAGCTGAAGGCGAGACAATCCGGTGGCTTGAATCAAGGGATCCGTAAACACGCTGACCCCCACCGTCTGACCAGGAATGCTCATGATAATTCCAATGGTGCATACGATTAAGATGATCCATCCATAAAAAAACGAAAATTCTGATGGACGGAGCGGATAATCCGGCTGAATAATGCGCTGGAGATGTGGATGAGAGGTCAGGGCGATCGCGCGTCTGGCAATTTGGGTGCGAAAGTTCATGCAATCAGGCTCGATGATACGACGGCAATCAGCTTATATCCAGTCCATCTGGGAGTCTGGGCTCTCTCCTAGAGAAAACTCCAGTTCTGGAGGTGGATGAGGTTCAAATACACTAGCTTAGACAATGGATCTCGCATCTGGCGAATATAGCCCCACGGGATTAGGTTTGTGTACGGGCACATCCAAAAATTATCGAGGTGGAATGTGCGACAATCATGCCGCAATTCAAATTGGTGAGCCCTCGACATGGAATGGATTGAACTACTCAAAACTGCCCTAGTCTCAGTCGTTGAATTGCTCAGATTTGTGCTAGAAACAATATCTGCCCTATGCATATTTTTGGGGCTGGTTGCCGTGATTCGATTAGGAATTGCCCATCCCCACCAGTTTCGATCGTTTCAGTTCTTAAATTTACGTCTGCGCTTAGGGTCGTGGTGGGCGCTTGCCCTTGAGTTCCAACTGGGGGCAGATATTCTTTCCACGACAGTGGCTCCATCCTTTACCGAGCTAGGAAAACTAGGGGCGATCGCGCTCATTCGCACCTTTTTGAACTTTTTTCTGAATAAAGAGCTCGAAGACGAAGCCAATCGCTTGAACCAAAACCGACCGCCACAGGCATAGCGATATCTCCACGTCGTCAATCTCTCAACTAACACCACCTCCAAAGAGAAATTGCCTTGAAAATAGATTGTCATCCTTACGGGTGATACCAATTCTCGATTTTAGATTTGCGATTTTGGATTGACGGCCAGCAGCCTTGCAAGGGGTCTAGCCTGTTCATTTGTAGCCTTACTTCGAAGAATTGGTATGACTCCACCGCATTATGGGCGACTGGTATTGCCCTACTGGCTCAGGTTTGTGGGTAGAGTCGCGCGCGCGGCGGGGGCTCTACCCACGTTCAACGTCCTAACGCAAGAGCGTACGGCTGTATTAATCCTGGTTCTTACAATTCCAGCAACCCATCCGGCGGAAGAACGTCGATTCGTCGCTGCTGAAGATCAACGACCGGGACAATGGCCACAACAAATGGAATCAAGACCCGCCGCTGATTCTCAGCAGCATCTGATATGAGTTCGACTTCAAGCAAGTCATTGCCCGCCGGTATCACACTAACCACGGTGCCAAGTAAGGTTTGCGTCAACTGATGAAACACCGATAAGCCGATTAGATCTGCAATATGAAACTCATCCTCCTCCAATTCAGGGCGATCGCTTGCCGGCACAAACAATCGCGCATCTCGTAATGAATCGGCTCGATCGCGATCGCCAATCTCCGCAAACGTTACCACATACAGTCCTTTTCCGGCCAAAACTCGTCCCGATTGCAGCTCAACCTTTTGAAGCTCCTGGGTGCCCGGCACCAACATCCACCGATCCCCCGGTTCGAGAAATCGTTCTGGAAAATCGGAATTAGGATAAACCCGAAGCTCCCCTTTTAATCCTTGTGGCGCGACGATTTTGCCAATTTCAATCCATTCCTGCAAATCGGGGAGGGGAGGGGAGGGTTGAGCGGGGGAGTGCGTCGGCGTGTTGGGGGGAGTAGTTCTCTGGCGAGAGCGATGGTTCATGACGGTCGTGAGTAGCGTACGGGTGGATACCTATGCTCATTGTAAAAAGTCTCAAGCAGTCATTCCCTCTCGTGTCGGTGCAGTTGACGATTGATAGACCTGTTCAACCACGGTAGCTAATTGCCGCATTGCCGTTGAAATTTCGTCTGAGGTGGCAGTCAAGCTAATCCGAAAGCATTGATGTTTGTGTGCCCAATCATCAGCCAAACCCGGGAAGAAAGGACTACCTGGCACCACAATGACTCCCACAGTTTTGAGCGTTTCATAAAACTGCCAGTCGCTCATCGGCAAATCTTGCAGCCACAACCACGCAAAGATTGATCCCTCCGTGAGATGCAGAAACCACGGCAAATCGTTTGGCATCGCCTCATCCAGCGTGGCTTCTAAGACGGCAAATTTTTGCTGATAGTGGGGGCGGATCACCCGATTTGAAATATCTGCCAATGCGCCAGAATTGATGGCTCGTGCCGCGATCGCCTGCCCATATCGAGATGAATGCAGGCACAAATTTGTCTGAAATGCTTCCAAAACGTCGATAATTTGGGGATCTCCAATGGCAATCCCGATCCGTTCACCGGGCAATCCCGCTTTTGAAAGACTCATGCAGTGGACGATGTGATCCCCAAACACTGGAGACATCTCTGTGAAGCTTAATGCTGGATAGGGCGGCGCATACGCAGAATCAATCAGCACGGGCACATCCGATCGAGCCGCTAACGACGCTATTTTGTATACCTCGGCATTAGTGACGACATTTCCAGTTGGATTACAGGGGCGAGAAAACAAGACAAATCCGGTCATATCGTTAATCTCAAGCTGGCTAAAGTCTGGACGATATTTAAACCGATGAGCCGCTGAACTCATTTCAATAGATGGCTTGTATGCAGTGAGTGATTCTGGAAATAGCGCAGAGCCTCCGTAACCGGTATAGTCTGGGCTGAGCGGCAAAACGACGCGCTTGAGGACATTGTCTCGAGTGTAGCCACCGAGCGCATTGGCTGCGAGAAAATAAAGGCTCTGACTCCCGGCTGTAATTAAAACGTGGCGATCGCTCAACGACAGCCCATATCGACGGTTGAAGTCATTGACAACGGCTTCAATCAATGGCTGATAGCCCTGACTTGCTCCATATCGGCAAACGACTTCTCCGTATTCTGTACTAGCAAGTAAATCGGTTGTGCATTCCCTCCATAGGGTTTCTACCTCAGGGAGAATTACAGGATTGCCAGCGCTCAGGTTAATGAAGTGTCGATCTTTATCAACCTGCAACGTTTCGCAGATGTCTTTCATGATTGCCCGCACGCCGCTGAGATGAGACATGCGATCGCCAAACTGAGTCAGGGCAATAGTCATCGGAGTTGCAAAAATCCTACAAATTAGCTGAGCATCCGCTCGATAAACGTGAAGTCGATGCTGCTAAAGCAAACTGACTGAATCTAATCAGTGCTAATCAGTATTGGGTGAGCCGGGGCAAATCCTATGGGGCATTGGTCAATAGTAAATCAACTTCGGACAATCCCCCTTAGCGATAACATGCTGCAGTTCATGCAACAATATGCATCTCTGGCAGAAATTTACATTGCAAAACTGTAAAGAGTGTAAAGAATCCGACATAACCTCTATTACTCCTGTCAATGTAGTGATTGAAATTTATTTGCTAGATTTTGAACTAAATGGGGACACACCAAAATCTGGCGAGATTGTTAACAGAAGCATTAGAAGCATTAGAAGCATTAAGAGTATCCGTCAAATATGATTCACACTCAACAGATGAATCCTGCCGCTAGCCTAGGTGAGCGTTTACCGCTTCCCCTAAAGCGTTTAGCCGACCTGGCATATAACTACTGGTGGAGTTGGACGACTGAAAAAGTCTCCCTGTTTCGCAATATTGACCCCGAGATATGGGATCGATGCGGACATAACCCCGTAGCTTTTTTGGAGACGGTTCCAGACAACCGTCTGACCCAGATGCTAGAAGACCCAACCTATCTGAGTCGGCTTAATGATTTAGTTTCTCGTTTCGACCACTACCTGTCAGAAACCAACACCTGGGCACATCGGGTATCCCCTCAAATTTCCCGTGAGCATCCAGTTGCTTATTTCTGCGCCGAATTCGGCATCCATGAATCCCTGCCAATCTATTCGGGCGGACTCGGCATCTTGGCAGGGGATCACCTCAAATCTGCCTCAGACCTAGGAGTGCCAATGGTAGGGGTCGGGTTGTTGTACCGGCAAGGGTATTTCCGCCAGCGACTGAGCCGCAATGGGTGGCAAGAAGACTACTACGTCGATAATCCGTTTGAGAAGATGCCCCTCGAATTGATGCGGTCTGACCAGGGTGAACCCATTACGGTCGAGCTAGAAATCCGGAATCGACAGGTGAAGGCTCAGATCTGGAAGGCGCGAGTGGGTCGGGTTGATTTGTTTTTGCTCGATACCGATCGCGACGATAATGATCCCATCGACCGATGGCTCACAGGCCATCTCTATGGCGGGAATCGAGAAACCCGCATCGCTCAAGAATTTCTGCTCGGAATCGGAGGCGTGCAAGCGTTGCAGAAACTGGGAATTGAGCCGTCGGTCTACCACTTAAATGAAGGACACGCTGCGTTTTGCTTGCTAGAGTTAGCTCGCCTCGAAATTCAACGCACCGGAAAGTCGTTCTATGATGTCGAAGCATCGGTGCGCGATCGCTCAATTTTTACCACCCATACTCCAGTACCAGCCGGACACGATGTGTTTTCCCCGGACATGATGGACTCCTTCTTTGCCCATTATTGGCCGCAATTGGGGCTTTCCCGTGGTCAGTTTCTCGCATTGGGCGCGCGGCGGCTAGGCGATCCGTGGGAGCCATTCGGGATGACCGTGTTAGCACTCCGGCTGACGCGATCTGCCAATGGAGTCAGCAAACTCCATGGTCAAGTATCTCGTAAGATGTGGCAAATTCTGTATCCGGAGCGTTCTGAAGACGACGTACCCGTCGGATACATCACCAACGGCGTGCATTCACGCACCTGGACAGCCACTCTTATGAGCGATCTCTACACCCAATATTTGGGACACGACTGGTCAACCCGCATGGTTGACTCCCAAATGTGGTCTAAGGTTGACGAGATTCCTGACCAAGAGCTTTGGAAGCGTCATCAAATCCTGAAAGAGCGCTTGGTGTCCTACATGCGCTTGCGCGTGCGTCGATCTCGTGAGGTTCGAGGCGAATCGATGGAGCATATTGAGGCAGCCGATCGATTGCTCGACCCCAATGTGCTCACGCTCGGCTTCGCCCGTCGATTTAGTGCATACAAGCGGGGCGCATTGATTATGCGCGATCCGGAGCGGGCAATTCGCATCTTTGGCAATCCCGATCGCCCCGTTCAAATCATCTTTTCGGGTAAAGCGCATCCGGCTGATGAGGAAGGTAAGCGCATCATTCAGCGGTTGATGGAATGGTGTCAACATCCTGCGATTTGCGATCGCATCGCATTTGTTGAAGATTACGACATCTATACAGCACAAAAGCTGGTGCAGGGTGTTGATATTTGGCTCAATAATCCTCGTCGTCCCTTAGAAGCATCCGGTACGAGCGGACAAAAAGTCTGTCTAAACGGCGGGATCAATTTCAGCGTCTTGGATGGCTGGTGGTGCGAAGGCTATCAAGCCGACGCCAATGGCAAGGGCATTAACGGTTGGGCGATTGGCGAAGACGCTCACACGAGCAACCAAGCGCTCCAAGACCAGATTGACTCTGAATCCATGTATCGTCTGCTTGAAGAGGAAATTGTGCCCCTTTACTATGACCGAAACGACCAGGGCATTTCTCCGGGTTGGCTTCAGATGATGAAAGCCTCAATTCGTACTAATTCTCAGCTCTTCAATACCGATCGCATGATTGCAGAGTATGTGACCACGATGTACGCGCCGGGAACGCCTGCGGATCTTGAACCCATCATGGCAAGCACCGCCTCTTAGTCTATTTATTAGTCTATTTAATGGTGTATAGCCCTATGGGCTTAGGGTTGTGTGTAGAGCCTGCACGTTCGCAGGCTCTACATGCGTTTAGCGTCGTCCTAACACCTCTACGATAAGCTGAGAAGGATAAAAGCCTATACTCCAAAGCGTATGCTGCAAAGACGCTCTAAAACATTGGTTTGGGTCGCCATTTTGGCTGCATTCCTAATCATCGGATTTGGAGTCATTAGGCAGCAGACCATTATGGCTCAAGACACAGGGCTATCATTCCGCATTTCTCGCCTAGAATCTGAGAATACTCGCCTCCGCGCTAGAATTAATCAGCTTGAAACGCAAGTCAGTCGCATCAGCCGTTCGTCAGGTGTGACAATGCCCGCTCCGGCGTCTCCTCCCGCAACTGGCCTTAATGACCCAGCGATCGCCTCTGCCCCAATGTTTGATCGCCTCGCCACCCTAGTCATTGAAACTCGACAAGATGTATTTGCCCTACAAGACCGCCTCGCAGACTTAGAACAGCGGCTATCGTCTCAGTTCAACCTAGATAGTGAGAGGAGAGGAGACGAGTCAGAATGACGACATGGCAAGTTGATTTTTATCATCGTCCGCTACGAGATTCCTCAGGCAAGCCTGTCTGGGAATTAGCGGTATGCAGCCTCGACCAAAATTTTAAGACCCATGCATTTTGTGCCCAATCAGATGCCAACTCTGACTGGCTTGCCGAGCAGTTTAAGGCGATCGCCGCAGCAACTCATCAACTCCCCGACCACATTCAGGTGTTTCGGCCCCAAGCAGTCGGGCTAGTTGAAGCCGCCTGTCGACGTCTAGGCATTACTTTGACTCCAACTCGCAAGACCCCAGAGCTCAAAGACTATCTCAAAGAGCGCTCGAATCAGTATCAGCATCTCGATTATTACACCCACGAGCCCTATGACCCGGTTCGTTTAGAGCAGCCCCCTCCAGCCCCGATCCCCGAGAATTTATGGGGCGAGACGTGGCAGTTTGCGGCGATCGCCGCGGCAGATCTCAACCCATTTTTTCACGACCTCCCCATTCCCATTCGCGATAGTCCTGACGGTATGCGCCCAATTGAGCTCAAGCTGTCTTCCACCGTGCCGGTTCCTGGAGTCGTGATCACGGCAGGCCGACAATCCATGCGGCTTGCCCGCTGGTTAAATGATGCTCGTCCCGTTGCTCTAGAGTATATTCCGGGTGATCCCGATGGCTTAATTCTCGAAGCAGGCTTGATAGATCGTTGGATTCTAGTCACATTCAATGATCCAGATGTTCGGCAAGCCGCTCAGGTCTTCCAGAGTCGCCTTCAGCAAACGGACGGGCTGCATTTCCTGCTGGTTCAGCCCGATGTCTCAGGAATGACCTACAGCGGATTTTGGTTGCTGAAATCGGGTAAATAGCGCCATTCAGCGGGGTTTTCAGTCGAATGTTAAACATAGCTATTTGTAGACTTAACCTTATCCGTTTAGACTCTCGATAGATCGGTTTATAGCAATGTGCGCATCAAGTACAGAAACGGTGGTGTGGAGGGCGCACCGCGCTCCACGACTGTCTTTACTACTGGTTATGTCAGATCACTAACGTTTTAGGAGGATGTTCAAGATCGATGAGTAAGCTGCGAAACGTATTAATTGGAGCGGGAATTGCTGCTGTAGGGGCGATCGGAACTAAGAAGGCTGTTGATTATCTTCGGAACCGAGGCGCCTGAGTATCTCGATCAAGATTACATGGTGATTTGGGCCAGAGATAACGAAATATCCAGTTTAGGTGCTGAAGATCTTCGTCTGCGATGCATCCATTAGTTTCTCTAAATATGTAGGCATTGCTGCTATATAGTTTTTTCATAGGGTTTTACAGTGGATGAGAAGTTAGCCACGATAAGGTCCCATAGATCCATGTCTACAACAGGACAAGGATGATTTTTCCTTTATGACTAATTATCGACTTAGACGTGTTTAGCAATATTGCTGTTGGTTCTCTGGCTTAGAACTATCTGAAAACCCCTGCAGGGGTTTTGGATTTCAAAAACTCGCTAGAGTTTTTGGATAGGCACTGGGTCTCAGGGTGGTTGTCTATTTTGCAAAAGAGGAGTTTCTTTGTTATGCCAATTATCGACATTATTGCAACCTGGATTGCAGCAACAATCAGCCTCATTATTGTGTCCAAGCTGCCCCTTGGCGTTGAAATTGACAGCTTAGGCAAAGCGGCGATTTCTGGCGCTGTGTTCGGTATTCTTAACGTTATCGGTCAGCAACTTGTTCCTGGTATTCCCATTACTTTGGGGCTAGTCTGGTTTGTGATTAATGTAATTATCTTCGGCTTGGCTGCAAAGCTCGTCGTTGGATTCCGGTTGAAGTGGGGAATTTGGAGTGCGATTCTCGGTGCGATTTTTATGGCAATCGTTTTGAGTATTGTCAGCGCTATCATTGGAGCATTACCAGGCGTGAGTTAGCCCCCAGAATATACTCAAATTGTTAGAAAACGCGTGTAGTCGCGGTTTAGACCATCCTAACCGTTTCAGGCATTTGCAATTCGTCATGGTTTAAGTCTATTATGGTGGACTGTGCTAGGAGAGTTATCTATGCCTAAGCTAAAATCTCGCAAAGCGGCTGCTAAGCGGTTTCGACGCAGCGGTAGCGGAAAAATCATGCGTCGCAAAGCGTTCAAAAATCACCTGCTTGAGCACAAATCATCGACTCGGAAGCGTCGTTTGTCTCATGTCACGACGGTCAGCGATCGCGACGCCGAAAATGTAGAATTGATGCTTCCTTACTTGTAGGAAATCGAAGGACTTAAACCATGACACGTGTCAAGCGCGGGAACGTTGCTCGCAAACGCCGGAAAAAAGTTTTAAAACTCGCTAAAGGGTTTCGTGGCTCTCATTCCAAGCTGTTTCGGATTGCGAATCAGCAGGTGATGAAGGCTCTGCGCTATGCGTATGCTGACCGTCGCAAGCGCAAGCGCGATTTTCGTCGCCTCTGGATTGCCCGCATCAATGCAGCGTCTCGTCAGAATGGCATGAGCTACAGCCAACTGATTGGTAACTTGAAGAAGGCTGATATCCAGCTCAACCGAAAAATGCTGGCCCAGATGGCGGTTCTCGACCCAACTGGGTTTGCCAAAGTTGTCGAAACTGCGAGTAAGGCAAAATCTTGATTCAGTTGTCGACCATCGCATCTAACGTCTAGCCCATAGATTGGTCTAGCCACTGATGAACTATAAAAACGTCGCGCTGAGTGTAATCGTTGGAATGGCGTTAGTAGGGGTGCACTCCGTGGCACCCCTACAAGCTTTGGCAGCTGAGCTTGAGGATATTCGGGAACGCGGATACCTGATTGTTGGGGTTCAAGATGATATCAGGCCGCTGAGTTATCAAAATGAAATCGGGCAACTAGAAGGACTAGAAATTGATGTCGCTCGGCAGCTTGCAGAGGAGCTGTTAGGCGCAGATGGTCAGATTGTGTTTCAACCCGTCAGCAATGAGGAACGGATATCGGCTCTCCTTTCGGGCGACGTTGATGTGGTCATTGCTCGGATAACCGCGACTGCTTCTCGATCTCGCCTTGTTGACTTTAGTCCCCCCTACTACATGGATGGGACTGCTGTTGTCACCAAGCATGCTAGAGTACAGACCGTTTCTGACCTCAGCAATGGAGCGATCGCCGTGTTGAATGGATCAACCACGATTGATGACTTGCGGTTTCTCATTCCCCAAATCAATCTAATTGGGGTTAACTCCTATCAAGAGGCGCTAAACCTGCTAGAGTCGGATCAGGCGGTTGCATTTGCTGCAGATGCCAGCGTGTTGACAGGCTGGGTGCAAGAGTATCCGGCATATCGTCTGTTGCCAACATTACTCTCGGCTGAACCTCTCAGTGTTGCAATGCCAAAAGGGTTACAGTATGGCGATTTGCGACAGCGAATCAATGAGGCAATTACCCAATGGCGCGATGAGGGATGGCTTCAAGAACGCATCGAATACTGGGGATTGCCAGAGTGATCGTAATACCATAACGCTGCAGTCTATTCCCGTAGTCAAAGTTCATGAACGATAGCACTCTTCCCGTTATTTATCTCGGCGTTTTAGTTGTTTTGCTGTCCGTCACGGGGCTACTTTTGTTTCGTCAGGTGTTGAAGACGCGCCGAGTTGAACGTACGTTCACTCGACTTCAAAATAAACTAAGCAAAGAAAAAGGAAGCTCCCGAGAATATTATGAGCTAGGTGGCATCTATCTCGAAAAGCGTCTCTACTCTCAAGCAATTAATCTATTTCAAAAGGCGTTGAAATCAAAAGATTTGCAAGGAGCTGAAAATATTGCAGTTATTTGCAATGCGTTAGGATTTGCATACGCGTCCCAAGAGCAATACGATCTCGCTATTCGCTATTACAAAGATGCCCTAGATCAAACACCAGAGTATGTGACTGCTCTCAAAAACCTAGGGTTTGCATATGAAAAAAAGCAGTTGACTGCACAGGCAATCGAGGTATACGACAAAGTACTCGACTTTGAACCAAACGATTCTGTTGCGAAGAAGCGTTCTGCATCTCTGCGTAAGCGCCTCTCCGACAAAACTTAGCATTTAATCGGGCACATCAAAGAGCACGGTGGTCATATACCGCTCCGCCCATTCGTGCCCAAATGCTTTCTCCAGCACGCGGCGAGTTTTGTCATTTTGACGTTGCTGAATGCAATAGCGCTGCTGACCTGCCAAAATTTCGCTGCGTTGCTCTGGGGTGGGTGGGGTAGCGATCGCCTGTTGGCAATGAATCGACAAAAATTGTTCAACCCTCGACAAAAACTGGTCTTCCTCATCTGCATCTGTCGGGCGAATGAACAGACAAAATTCAGAAAAAATAGTGCCCCACGATGGCAAGTCACGGGGTTGAGAAAATTGGATCTCTGGAAGAGCCTGAAGGGCTGATTGATAGGCTGCTGGCAGATGATTGGTACTGCTAACAGGCGACAAGTCAGCGATCGCGGCACTAATCTGCCCTCGACCTCCGACTAAATCAGTACCAAATATGGGAATAGCGTAGTCAGGACGCGGAGACATCACGCAATGCAAAATGTCTAACGCATTGCCGACTCGTGCGAGTTCTAGATGCATCTTGCGAAACTGAGGGCTTTGGTAGCATCGATTTTCGATGATAAGCCTCTCGCCCTCTAACCGCCCTTCCACGTATCCCAGATCGGCTGGCAGGTCGTACGGCGATAGGTCTAAGTGGGTGTGCCAGACTGCTTCGATGCGGTTTGCTAACTGCGTGATTAATCGATGTTGTTGATGTCGAATCGAAACGTGAGTTGGCATTATCATACGTCAAATGGAAGAAATTAAAGTTATAAATTGTATAGATTCACTGGAGCTGAATAGGTTAAGAATACCTTAGGTTGAGTCCAACAGAAATTTCTGACAAGTACCTGTGACGATAAACTTTCTGATGTCAATTAACAGCCTTTAAGAAGCCTATGTCAGGTCAAATATTGGGCGATCGCTACCAGGTCGAAAAGCAACTCGGAAGACAATACGGTCGATGGACATTACTTGCCCATGACTTAGTGAATGATGATTCAGTCATTCTGAAGCTCATTTTTATTGATGATGAACTGCGCTCGGACGACCTTAAATTGTTTAACCGAGAAGTCGAAACACTCCGGTCAATCAATCATCCCGCAACACCTCGATATTTAGGCTATTTTGAAATTGACCTACCCAAAGATGGCAAAGCACTCGCTCTGGTTCAAAGCTACATCGAAGGGATCTCTATTGACAAATATTTGGATAAAGGGCGTACGTTTACAGAGAAAGAAGCCAAGCGAATAGCCAAGGCAGTCCTAAAAATTCTGACGTATTTGCATAATCACGAACCGCCGATTATCCACCGAGATATCAAGCCGAGTAACATTTTATTTTCTAACCAACCTGGAAAACCGCGCACTCAAGTCTGCCTCGTTGACTTTGGCTCGGTCAAATCAATTCGGATGAGTAGCCCTGTATCCTACACCATTGTTGGCACTGATGGATACATGCCCCCTGAACAGATGGGCGGTCGGGCTGTTAAAGGCTCTGACTTATATAGCCTAGGCACTACTCTAGTGACTCTCGTCACCGGAATCGAGTCTGCTGATTTACCCCGGCGACGTGGCATGATTTATTTTGAGACTCTCGATGAGTTGAGCGAACCATTTGCAGACTGGCTATCTCGAATGACTCAACCCGATTTGCATCAACGATTTGACTCGGCTGAAGAAGCACTCGCTGCGTTACGCTCAATCATGTAATTTGCCAGAAATAATGTGTTGTTGAACAGGGACGTACTTACCGCGCAAACGATTGCCGCGACAAAAACACACCAAAGACAGCTCCAATAATCGCAACCTGCTGAGAATCCAATAAAAACCCTGGAATGACCCAAGATTTGATAATCAACACCAGGATCAAGCAAAGCAGGAGGCCCCAGAGATTGGCGTCGTTGGTGATAGATTGCTTAAACACTCGATCGAGCAGCCAGACGGCTAACGCCCCAAGGCAAAATGCGACTGCAAAGCCGACAACTATGCCGAGAACGCCTGAATAGAGCAGGGCGATCGCCTCTCGAACCAAACTCACGCTAGCCCCAAACCGAATTAATAGCCAGTCTAAAACTGTCACAATCAAAACCGTCAAAAAAGAGGCTTGAAAGAGGGATGCCCAAGGCAAATACTTCAAGCCCCGCAAAGGACTGCTCATCGCCTTCACTGGGTTGTAAGGTCGACAACATTGTAACTTAGGCGATTTGACGCAGTCGAGACTCTTGATGCGGGTAGGTTGAGCGCAGTCGAAACTGGGTTGATGGGTCCGTTATTTAGACGGAGATCATTTGGGCGCAGATTCCTAAACCCTAATGGTGCGATCGCCCGCATTAATCGCTTGCCCTGCTCGTACAACTGCTTGGCGTGCCCATCGATCAGCCTGCAAAATTTCATCTAAGGTCGGCTGAGCCCGATTGTTGTCATGGTGGCGATCGCACACCCTTTCAATAAGCCGAGGAATATCTAAAAACTGAATTTTTTCGTCTAAAAAGAGTTGAACCGCTTGCTCATTAGCCGCATTTAAAACAGCAGGCATTGAGCCACCCGCTCGCCCTGCTGCATAGGCAAGCTGCATACACGGATATTTTTTGTGATCGGGCTCTCGAAATGTCAGATCGCCCGCTTTGACTAGATTAAGGGGTTCCCAATCAGTTGAAACGCGCTCAGGATAAGACAGTGCATATAACAGCGGTAGACGCATATCAGGCCAACCCAATTGTGCAAGAACGGACGTATCTTGCAGCTCGATAAGCGAATGGATAATGCTTTGAGGATGGATGACAATATCGATTTGGTCATACTCCATCCCAAATAAGAAATGGGCTTCGATGACCTCTAATCCCTTATTCATCAAGGTGGCAGAATCGATGGTGATTTTCTGCCCCATCGACCAGTTCGGGTGTTTCAGGGCATCTGCTACATTAACCTCAGCCAATGTCTCGACCGGCCAATCGCGAAAAGCACCGCCAGATGCGGTCAAAATGATGCGTCGTATCCCCCCTTCAGGAACCCCTTGAAGGCATTGAAAAATAGCAGAATGTTCTGAATCAGCCGGAAGCAGTTTGACGTTGTGCTGCTCGACCAACGGTAAGACCACGGGCGCTCCAGCAATCAGGGTTTCTTTATTGGCAAGAGCAATATCTTTCCCGGCTTTGATGGCTGCGATTGTAGGAAGCAACCCCGCACAGCCCACAATGCCTGTGACGACTGCCTCCGCATCCCCATATCGAGCGACCTCGGTGACGCCAGCCTCGCCTGCTAACACAATGGGCTGAGGATCCAGGTGGGCGATCGCCTCCTTTAAAGTTGAAAGCTGAGTCTCATCACAAATTGCTGCAATCTCAGGATGAAACTGACAAATCTGTTGAGCAAGCAGAGATGCATTGCGGCGGGTTGCGAGTCCTACAATTCGAAACTGCTCCGGATATTGCGTCACAATATCTAAGGTTTGAGTTCCGATAGATCCTGTAGAGCCGAGAATAGTAATTGCTTTAACCACGTTTCGCCTTCATAATGTATCGGCGGCAATTCCACTATAAGATGTCAGGGATCGCTTTTCATAGTGCAGATTTGCTTTCAAGGCACATATCCGTAACTAATGCGACTAGGTTAGAAGCAAGGCAAAAAGCCCGCATAACGCCACTCCATCAAACACCCCCGCTCCACCAATACTCAGAACACCCGGAGTCATTTCCTGAATTTCTTTAAGATGCAGAATATCTGCTCCGATTAGCGTCCCTAAGACTCCCCCTGCAAAGGCGACGGGCGCTGCCTGCGCTGCGTTTGCGATCACTAATGCCGATAACGCTGCCGTAATGGGTGCAAGCAACGGATTCATCTGAATGCCAATACCAGGAACTACTTTAGCGCCCCAATAGCTCACAACTGTGACGATGGCAGTCACTACCAAAATGGCAAATACAGACGCTCGTCCAAATTGATAGAGGGCTAATACCGATGGAATCAGCCCTCCGCCAACATTAAGCGCCACTACTGTCGATTGTTTGATGCGGTGGGTCGGGATTCCCCAAAACTGATTAAGCCAAAATGACGTCAGCTCATCGAAGGCTTCAATTTGAGATTCCACTCGATAAAGCGGAATATTAATTGCGCCTCCCAAAATGATGGCTGCAAAGAGCAAGAGAGCCGTTTCGGGAGAAAAGCCCAACTTTGCAGCGGCATCCTGTACGATATCGAATGTTAAAAAGATCCATAAAAACGGTAATACCAGCACAAGCAATAGAAACAAGACCAATGAAACTGGTAAATAAATCATCGTAGGTTCTTATTTCAATCAACTGACTCTAACAACTACCCTATACTCTAGCGATCCTAAATCGCTTGTGAATTGTGTGTGAGCAGTATGCGCTTTCGCGTTAGAGGAGTTCGTTTGAGCATCAGAAAAACAGGTCAGACGCCGTCCGACCTGTTTATGAAGAAACTAGTGATTCTATGTCGCAAACAGCTCTATGGCCCTACGGGCTCAGGGGTGTATGTAGAACCTCCGCGGCGCGGGGACTCTACACACGTTCAACGTCCTGACGCTGCCCCGGCGCTTTGGACCTTATACAAAATCAGATGCAGAAATCACGGTGGCTTCGACACCTACAAGCAAGGCAATGTCCTTATTTTCAAAGCTCACTAGCGCGCCGTTTCCTGCTTGGGTAATTGACAGGCTGCTGAATTCCACACTTCCGAGAATTTTCAGCTTATCGTCTCCGCTTTCAAAGTCTCGGATGGTATCTAATCCCTGGTTAACAGCAATCACAAAGGTATCTTCGCCACTGCCGCCCACAAGCAAGTCTTCTCCCCGTCGACCATTCAGCAAGTCATTGCCGCTACCGCCAATCAGGAGATCTTCGCCTCCACCCCCAAACAGAATATCGTTACCGTCACCACCGATGAGAGTATCGCTGCCGCCGCCACCGCGTGCTTTGTCATTACCACGTCCACCGCGAGCCGTGTCATTTCCAGCACCACAGATGTGTAAGTCATCGCCACTACCACCGCGGAGCGTGTCGCTGCTGTTTCCTCCATAGAGCTTGTCATTATCTGCACCACCTCGGAGAATGTCGGCACCTAGCCCGCCGCGAATGGTATCGTCACCCGATCCGCCTTTCAACGTATCGCTGAGCCCGTTACCAATGAGGATGTCATCTCCGTCCCAACCGATGAGGAGATCTGCTCCCATTCCGCCCCGAATCGTATCGTCGCCGTTTCCGCCCCGTAGTCGGTCGCTGCGCGCATTGCCGATGATAATATCGTCACCATCTCCTCCAAAGAGGATATCATTGCCGCTGAAACCCCGAATTCGGTCGTTTCGCTCAGTCCCGATGAATATATCGTTACCGCCTGTGCCAAGAATGACATCGCCATCGATGATAATAATTGGGCGATCGTCATCTCCTCCACCCGAGCCACCGTCATCATCAGGAGGGGTAGGTGTCGGAGGGGTAGGTGTCGGAGGGGTAGGTGTCGGAGGGGTAGTCGTATCGTTATCGGTAATTGTCAGAAGTGTTGTGCTTTGTGCACCGATAAAGGAGTTATCAATAGGAGACAACCCCAAGCTGATAGTTTCAGCAGTTTCAACGAGATCATCGTCAATGAGATTAACAGTGACCAGCTTTTCGGTTTCCCCATCGGCAAACGTAACGGCAGTGGTGCCGAGAGTAAAGTCTGCGGCTGATGCCGTTCCACCGACAACACTGACCTCTGCACTGACAATGCCGTCTGCACTGCCCGTACGAGTGACTGTTACTTGAACGGTGGAAGCGTCTTCTGCTGCTGTCAGGCTGGGTGCACTAAAAGCCAGAGTGCCAGTGGCAACAGGGATGAACTCAACGAAATCAACTCGCGCAAACTCGGTACCGTTTAAGAATCCGTTTAGGGAAATCAGGGAGTCGCTGGCAATTCTGACATTCTCAATATCGAGTTGGGCATCGACAGGAACACCTGGCTCAGTTGGATCAAATGTCCGAGTTTTAGTCGCAGCATCGACACCACCGCTGCCGAGATCTCGATTGAAGTTAACGGTTCCAGCCAATAATGAATCGACGGAAATTTCGACGGATGATTGACCATCACTCTCGTCAAAATAGCCAAGACGAATGTCATAAAAACCGGATGAATTATTGAACGTAAACGAAGCAGTTCCTTCGGATGGACTGGATGCCGCACCTCCATTAAAAAGGGAAATTAACGCACCATTATCCGCATCTGCATCATTCTCTACTACGTAACCAACCAATGTAGGGATGTCTTCCGCTTGAACTACAATATTTGGCATAATTCTGGCTCTCCGATTATTTGGATAAATGGCAAAAACAGCTTCAAGATTCAGCTAATTTGAGCCGAATTTTGACAGTAGCTAAGATGTTAAAGTCCAGGCATCTTAAAGCTAGCAACCGGCTTTGGGTCACTGAATGCATGACATTTTGCTTGGTGAAAATCGCGCCAAAAATAAATTTGATGCTTGATTGTGAATCTAGAAAAGCATCGTGCATCAATCTTTATGCAACTGATGCTGTTTATTAGTTGTTTTTAGAGTGTCTAGATTCGTACTTCCAAAGTCTATCAATCTCTCAGTAATGCTACGAGGATTTACAATCTTCTTTATCTTTTCTTTTATATAGAAGCTGCTTTATAAGGGATCTATAAAATAACAAAAATAAATTTTTCGATAACGAATTTACTCATATTTTTGCCTGCATAAAAATAGATATAAAACAAAAAAAGCCCCCTGACTAAGGGCGATCGCCTCAGAAAATAAACTGTTTATTCGACTCTAAAACAATAAAATAAGTGCGAGAATATTTGTCGAATTTTGTATTAATAGGCTGTTTATATAGCAATCCTAAATCGCTAGAGCGTTGGCGTAGCCTTGCCACAGGCAAAACGCACAGGAGATTTTTACAAATCATTTGAGATTGCTATATGTGAATTTCTATCAATGCGATCGCACTTATAAAATCGATTAGAAACTATAAAAATTAATCAGCATTGATCAAAATTATGAAAGCATCATCAGCAAGTCTTAATTTCCTGAGGATTATATTATCTACCCATACATTGTGCGAGCTTTTTGCATGCCTTTGCAGAAAGTTTTTCACAGAAATTTAGACGAAAGGGCAACTATTTTAATTACTTCTCAGAACAACGAGAAGTGGAATTTTCCCTGACCCCGACAAGCAGATTTGTCAGTCAATTGGTCTGGTTGGGTGCCTGTTTTATCAGATATATAGAGTGCTATCAGAGGCATTGTTCGTGTCAGAAAGCATCATTTGGTAAGATAGCAACCCCGTTTTTCTTAGCAGCGATGGGAAAATTTGCGTTTTTGCAGAGCTGTCCCATTCGCGCATGTCCCACGTTAAATGTCGTATACCCACAACAACCAGCTCAAAACTGTATCTTTATTTACTCTTTTGCATGTTCCTCAAAATATGAGGGCAGCGTAAAGGCACCGTTAGCATCTTAGAAGAATCCTTATCGGTGTGAAATTAGACAATAATTGTTCCCGTCGCAGGGCGATCGCCCTATCAGTGAGTAGCAACCTCTTTTTGGGAATACTGAGCCTTGACAGCGTTATAGGTTCAACGAAAATTATCGACTCAAAGAGCAACGCAGTGCTCGTATTTACAACTTCGGATAGTACTGTGATGACAACCCATTCGCCAATTGATGAAGGATACCGTCATATTTTCGAGCGCGCAGTTATTGGAATTTTTCAAACGAATCTTGAAGGACGGTATCTGAACGTTAATCTTGCACTGGCGCACCTATATGGCTACGAATCGTGTGAAGAACTCATCTCGGGTGTTGCTGATGTCAGTCGGCACTATGTCAATCCCGATCGCCGTCTAGAGTTTGAACACCTAATCAACCAATGCGGCAATATTTCCCAGTTTGAATCTCAGGTGTATTGCAAAGACGGCACCATCATTTGGATTTCCGAAAGTGTGCGCCTTGTGTGCGATACAGACCAAAATCCGTCACATTACGAAGGGTTTGTTCAGGATATCACTACTAAAAAAGAAGCCGAAGCCGCCCTTCGTGAGAGCGAAGAGAGATATGCGCTCGCAATTCGAGGAGCCAAAGACGCTTTGTGGGATTGGAATCTGCGCACAGACGTTGTGTACTTTTCGCATCGTTGGAAAGCGATGTTGGGGTATGAGAAAGATAGTATCGGCACAACCTTAGATGAGTGGTATAACCGGGTTCATCCAGATGATTTGATTTCCTTCAAGCAAGAACTTGATAGTCATCTAAATGGATCGACTCCCCATTTCGAAAGCGAACACCGCATCTGTCATCGCAATGGAACCTATCTTTGGGTTCTCACTCGCGGAGTTGCCCTGCGAGATTCAGATGGGCAAGCCTACCGAATTGCAGGCTCTTTGACTGACATCACGGCTCGAAAGCAAGCCGAGGAACAGCTCTTACACGACGCATTTCACGACGTTCTCACCGGGTTGGCTAATCGAGCCTTGTTTATAGATCGCTTAGATCACACCATTCAGCTCTCAAAGCGATTTAAGACCCCTTCCTTCGCAGTTTTATTTTTAGATCTCGATCGTTTTAAGGTGATCAACGACAGCTTAGGACATTTCATCGGCGATCAGCTTTTGATTGCAGTCTCGACACGCCTTAAATCCTGTATTCGATTAGGGGACACAATCGCTCGCTTAGGGGGCGATGAGTTTGTGATTCTCCTGAGTAATATCCAAGCAGGTATCAGTGCGATTGATATCGCCGAACGAATTCAACAGCAGTTCAAAGTGACCTATAACCTGAACGGTCATGAAATCTTTGCGACCGCTAGCATTGGGATTATTCTCGGCACTCCAGATTACAATAATCCTGACGAACTATTGCGGGATGCTGATACGGCAATGTATCGGGCAAAAGCCCGCGGACGCGGACGATATGAGGTGTTTGATGCGACCATGCATAAGCAAGCCGTTGAGTTGCTGAAGCTAGAGAACGATATGCGTCGCGCATTAGACCAGCAAGAATTCAGGCTGCACTATCAGCCGATTGTCTCGATTAGAAATGGATGTATTACGGGCTTCGAAGCATTGCTGCGATGGTATCACCCTGAGCGAGGAATTATATCTCCGACAGATTTTATTCCTATTGCAGAGGAAACCGGACTGATTATTTCATTGGGGTGGTGGGTACTGCGGGAATCATGCCAACAAATGAAAGTCTGGCAGAAACAATTTCCAACTCATCCGCTTCTTTCAATCAGCGTAAACTTATCGGCAAAGCAATTCTCACAACCCAATCTAGTCGATCGGATTCGCCAGATCTTGGAGGAAACAGGACTCAGTGCAACCAGCCTCAAGTTAGAAATCACCGAGAGTACCATTATGGAAAATGTGGACTCTGCCAAATGCATGCTTCACGAATTGCACGCACTAGGAATTAGCCTGTCGATCGACGATTTTGGTACGGGGTATTCGTCGTTGGGGCATTTATATCGATTCCCAATTGATACGTTGAAAATTGATCGATCGTTTGTTGATGGGGTTGATAGTGATGCCGAGAAGATGGAAATTATTCAAACGGTGGTCACGCTTGCCTGGAACTTAGGAATGGATGTTGTGGCAGAAGGAGTTGAAACTACTAAGCAACTTGCTCAACTCAAAGCATTGCAATGTGAGAGCGGGCAAGGATATCTCTTTTCTAAACCGTTGAGTACTGAGAGGACGACTGATTTCTTAGCAGAAAGGTTATCGTTGTTGACATAGCATACTTGATACGCCGTCGAATCATCCATCCTAAATCTAATGCGAGTCTCGTTATCTGATTTAGTCGCTGCAGCCACCTCCGGAAAACACGTGATTAGTTTCCCAACGGATACTGTTCCCGCTCTGGCAGTGCGCCCCGATCGCTCAAACCTGATTTTTGAAGTGAAACAGCGCAGTAAAACTAAGCCTTTGATTCTGATGGGCTCCTGTGCTGCTGATTTATGGGCATATGTGCAGGGAAGCTCAGCAGAGCAGCACCTTTGGAATCAAGTCGCAGACCGCTATTGGCCGGGTGCATTAACATTGGTGCTTCCTGCAAGCGATCGCCTGCCCGATGCAATCAATCCGACTGATGCAACGACTATTGGCGTCAGAGTCCCCGACTGTGCGATCGCCTGCCATGTTTTGGCGCAAACAGGACCACTCGCGACGACGAGCGCTAATCGATCCGGGCATCCCCCGTTAACGACGTTCAATGAAATTGATGAGCAGTTTCCCGATGTGCTGATGCTCACCGATGATGAGCTTGCCAGATTGACGACTTCGCTCGATCACAATCAGCAGTCGCCACAACAGCCTAATTCAGGAGTTCCATCAACGGTCGCAAAATGGATGGGCGATCGCTGGCAGATTTTACGTCAGGGGCAGATACATCTGGCTGACTGATAGAAGCCAACCCGGTGACTAGCCAAACCCGGTGACTAGCCAAAGATGCTGCCAAAGAAATCGATCGCCTCTTTCAAGGATTTGATAAATTCGTCAATTTCTTCGCGGGTGTTGTAGAAATACAGGCTAGCTCTCGCCGTAGACTGGGCTCCAAGATAGCGATGGAGGGGCTGAGTGCAGTGATGCCCTGCCCGAATCGCAATGCCTGCCTGATCTAAGATGGTTGAAAGATCGTGGGGATGAACTGATCCTGTCGTAAATGATGCTAACGATGCTCGACCTGCGCCTGCTGCAGTCGGCTTTGGGCCATACGTGCGGACTTCAGGAATCGTTGCAAGCTGCTGGAAAAGATAAGCCGTTAGCTCATTCTCATAGGCATAGATCGTGTCTATGCCTATGCCAGAAAGATAGTCAACCGCTGCTCCTAGAGCGATCGCCTCTGCAATAGCAGGAGTCCCTGCTTCAAATCGATGAGGCACATCTGCATAGGTGGCGTGGTCTAAAAACACATCGGCGATCATTTCGCCTCCGCCCAAAAACGGCGGCATGGAGCGCAATAAATCGCGCTTGCCGTATAAAAAACCAATGCCGGTGGGCGCACACATTTTGTGCCCCGACGCAACGAGCCAGTCGCAATCGAGCGCTTGCACATCGATGGGCATATGAGGCACGCTCTGACATGCGTCAACTAAGACCTTTGCGCCATAGCGATGAGCGATCGCAGTAATCTCAGACACGGGATTAACGCAGCCCAAGGTGTTTGATACGTGTACGACTGCAACCAGTTTGGTCTGATCAGAGATTAAGCTCTTGAACTGATCCAGATCAAATTCTTCTGTTTCCGTTAGTTCTACGAATTTCAGAACCGCACCCGTTTTCTGAGCAATCATCTGCCACGGAATCAAATTGCTGTGATGCTCCATGACCGAGAGGATGATTTCATCGCCCTGTTTGAGGTGATTCAAGCCCCATGCGTATGCCACTAAATTAATGGCTTCACTTGCGTTCCGAGTGTAGACAATTTCTTCACGAAATTCAGCATTGATAAACTGTGAGATTTTGTCGCGTGCACCCTCATAGGCATCTGTTGCGCGCGAACTTAGGGTATGGACTCCCCGATGCACGTTGGCATTGTCGTGATGGTAGTAATGCTGCAATGCATCCAAAACCATTTGAGGCTTCTGGGACGTTGCAGCACTATCAAAATAAATTAACGGCTTGCCATGAATTTCCTGCGCGAGAATCGGAAAGTCGGCACGGACTTTAGCAGCAAGCGATCTTTCTTGAGCAACAGTCATAGGTAAAGCAGGTAAGGGTAGAAAATGGGATGTCTGCGAATCTGATCAGCGACCGTATTGAGCAACACGTTTTAACAGCGTTTCTTTGAGCGAATTGACTGGAATCTGATCGAGAATTTCAGCCGCAAATGCATAGATTAAAAGATTTTGAGCACTCGCTACGTCAATCCCCCGACTTTGGAGATAAAAAACTTCGTCTGCGTCAAGCTGGCTAACGGTTGCCCCATGAGTACATTTGACATTATCGGCAACGATTTCAAGCTGGGGCTTGGTGTCAATTCGCCCCTTGGGTGAAAGCAATAAGTTCCGGTTAAGCTGGGCTGCGTCAGTTAACTGGGCGGCTTGAGGAACATTGATCTTTCCACTAAATACGGCATGGGCTCGGTCATCAACGATGCACTTATGCAATTGCTGGCTCGTTCCATGCGGTGCGGCGTATGAAATTAAGCTGTGAGTATCAGCAAGCTGCCCTCCAGCGACGAACGTAAGTCCGTTTAAAGTTGTTTCCGTTTGCTCTCCCGTCTGGAATACATCTAAATTATGTCGAGAGGTACGGGCGCCTAGGTTGATGGCATGAGATACATAGCGGGCATTTCGGGCTTGGGCGATCGCCGTCTTGCCAATGTGGAATGCAGCTTCATTCTCACGCTGGATGCGGCAATGATTGACTTGGGCATTTTCTTCGACCCAGATTTCTGTAACCGCATCAGTAAAACAGGCTCCTTCTTTGATCGTGACATAGTCTTCGACGAATGTGACCGCACTGTTGGGTTCGGCAATCACAACGCATCGCGGAAATGACGCAACCGGAGACTCGTCTGATGTGGAAACAAACAAAACATGAATCGGAACGTCTGCAATCTGATTTTTAGCGAGCCAAATAATGGCTGAGTCGTTAAAGCTTGCCGTATTCAGGGCTGTAAACGTCTCATCTAGACCATTTTGTTTGCCCAAGTAGCTGCTAACACGAGGATGGAGCGACGTAGCAAGCTGAGAATCTGTCAAATTGCCAACCAACACTCCATCTGGCAAATTGACGAGAGATGACAGATGAGGCGCGTATGATCCATTCACGAAGACGAGTCGACTCTCGTGCGCCTCTGACAAGATGAACGGGCGAATATGGCTAGGAGTGACATCCGATGTGTCTGGAGCAGAGACAAAGTGAGTCTTGAGAAGATTGGATAAATCGGTAAAGCGCCATTCCTCGTCCCGCGTGGTGGGAATCGAGAGCGATCGCACGCGGTCAGCAGATTGACTCCGAATTGCTTGAAGCCAGGCGATCGCCTCTGCACTCAGGGCAGCCTGATTAAAGTCTGAGCGTAAATTGAGTAGCTCAGACAAATATGCCTGACGGTCAATCTTCGCTGACATTGGCTTATCTAAACTCGGTGTCGCTTGAGTACCCATTACACCTCCGCACCCGCAGCAGCATCTTGCAAAACCCAATCATATCCGCGCTCTTCAAGCTCAAGAGCCAACTCCTTCGAGCCCGTCTTCACAATACGCCCTCGATCCATAACGTGTATAAAATCAGGCTGAATATAGTTAAGAAGACGTTGATAGTGGGTAATCAAAATGATGGAATTATCTGGATTTGCGAGCTGATTGACCCCATTTGCGACAATTTTTAACGCATCGATGTCTAAGCCAGAATCAGTCTCATCCAAAATGGCGAGCTTAGGTTCTAAAAGCGCCATTTGCAGAATTTCATTACGCTTTTTCTCGCCGCCAGAGAAGCCTTCATTGACACTGCGATGTAAAAAGCTAGGGTCCATCTTGACTACATCCAGCTTGTCCTGAACGAGTTCATCAAAATCAAAGGCGTCAAGTTCTTCTAGCCCCTGGTGCCTGCGTCGTGCGTTGTATGCAACGCGCAAAAAATCTAGATTGCTGACTCCAGGGATCTCCAAAGGATACTGGAAGGCTAAGAAGATGCCACTTCTTGCCCGTTCTTCAGCTTCGAGATCAAGCAAGTTTTGTCCTTGAAAGGCGATCGCTCCACCCGTCACCTCGTAATCGGGATGCCCTGCGATAACCTTTGAAAACGTGCTCTTACCAGAGCCATTGGGGCCCATGATTGCATGGATTTCACCCGCTTTGACTTCTAAATCCAACCCCTTTAGGATCGACGCTCCATCAACGCTTGCAGTCAACCCGTGGATTGATAGAACGATCTCACTATCCTTGTTAATCATGTATGCCCCTTAACCTTAACCTCAAACACAACGGCCGATTAATTCTCACTCCAGTGGCAGCTGCCCCAAAATGTGCCCACCTAGGTCAACGCTAGTTAGCCGACAGTACCTTCAAGTTTGAGCGCTAAGAGTCGATCGGCTTCGACCGCAAACTCCATGGGCAGCTTATTGAAGACATCTTTGCAGAACCCACTAATAATCATGGACACCGCGTCTTCTAGTGAGATGCCACGCTGCATAAAGTAAAACAGCTGATCTTCCCCAATCTTCGACGTAGAGGCTTCGTGCTCTACATTTGCGGTGTCGTTTTGCACCTGAATGTAAGGGAATGTATTGGCTTCGGCAGTATCGCCAACCAGCATGGAATCACACTGAGAATAATTTCGAGCGCCTGCCGCCTTGGGTCCTATTTTCACAAGACCCCGGTAGCTGTTTTTAGACTTTCCAGCCGAGATTCCCTTGGAAACAATCGTGCTCCGGGTATTTTTACCCACGTGAATCATCTTAGTTCCAGTATCGGCTTGCTGATAGTTGTTCGTTAGTGCAACCGAGTAAAACTCGCCAACCGAATGATCGCCAACCAGCACACAGCTTGGATATTTCCACGTGATAGCAGAGCCGGTTTCGACCTGCGTCCAGGAGATTTTAGAATTCACACCTTGGCAAAGACCACGCTTCGTCACAAAGTTGTAAATCCCACCTTTGCCTGATTCATCGCCAGCAAACCAGTTTTGCACGGTTGAATAGCGAATTTCTGCATTATCGAGGGCAACCAGCTCGACAACAGCCGCATGAAGCTGGTTGGTGTCAAACATTGGAGCCGTACACCCTTCTAAATAGGTGACCGAGCTGCCTTCTTCTGCAACAATCAAAGTCCGCTCAAACTGCCCGGATTCGCCGTTGTTAATGCGAAAATAGGTTGACAAATCCATCGGGCACTTGACTCCCTTAGGCACATAAACAAAGGAGCCATCGCTAAATACGGCTGAATTGAGAGCCGCAAAATAGTTATCACCCGTTGGAACAACACTACCCAGATATTTTTCAACTAAATCGGGGTGATCGTGAACTGCCTCTGAAATTGAGCAGAAAATGACGCCTTCTTCGGCTAATTTTTCTTTGAAAGTTGTCGCGACAGATACACTATCAAATACCGCATCGACCGCTACATTTGATAAACGCTTTTGCTCGGACAGGGGAATGCCCAATTTCTCAAATGTCTCGAGCAGCGTTGGGTCAACCTCATCCAAACTGCCTAATTTTTCCTGCTCTTTTTTCTTGGGAGCAGAATAATAGATGATGTCTTGATAATTAATGGGCGGATATACAACATGGGGCCATTTGGGCTCCGCCATCTTGAGCCATTGCCGATAGGCTTTAAGACGGAAGTTGAGCATAAATTCTGGCTCATTCTTCTTCTTAGAAATCAAGCGAACAACATCTTCGCTGAGCCCACGGTCAATCATATCTGACTCGATGTCAGTCACGAAGCCGTATTTGTAAGGTTGATTGACTAAAGATTTAACCGTTGCAGTCATCGGTGGCTCTCTCTCTTCCAAGCATCGGATTCGGTTTACTTATCGGATTCGGTTTACTTAAACGTGAATTCTGAGAATTGTCTAAATAATAAAGAACCAAACCATTTTCGTTACTCATCTCAGAATTCACGTGCAATGTGGAGGGATCTAGTACTGATTCGTGGTTTCGCGAATCTCTTCAAATGCAATTTCTTGCTTGTCTCCGGCAAAGTCATTGTCGGGTGTTAAGAACAACATGCAATGACATTCTTTCCTCTCTCGCATCGGAACACACGGGCAGTTCCAATACGCCGCCGCCGCTTCAGCTTCTTTGTCTTCATAATGACGGCACGGGCAAAGAGGAGCGCCTAAGTCATCTTTGTGTTTGGCTAATCCTTCGATCACGACGGCTGTGACACCAGGGTCAACGCAAAAATAGGTTCCTGTGCGCTTCGCATAAGTCTCCGAAAAATGTCTCATCGCTTCGAGACTCTTGTCTGTGGCTTTTTGTGGTTTTTCTTGAGCTGATATATCCATGAGAAGGGGCGACAGAACAGCAAATAACTTCTATAATTAAAACAACTTTTTTGTTGCTTAACTACTTGTAGCCTACTTTAGCAACATTAAAGTTGTCAAAGTCAATTTTAGACATTTAACGGCTTACTGGGTCTAAATAGTTAGCAGACGATGACAACCACCCAACAATCCTCCACCAAGCAAGACATTTTGAATCATTTGGTCAAACACGGTCACGCGAGTGCCCAAGATTTAGCTGACCATTTGGACATCAGCCCGCAGGCGATTCGTCGTCATCTCAAAGATTTGGAGTCTGATGGTTTGGTTGAGCACCAAGACTCACACCGTTCGATGGGACGCCCGCAGCATGTTTATCAGTTAAGCCAAGAAGGGCGCGATCGCCTTCCTGATCGATCGGACGACTTTGCCATTGATTTGCTCGATACCCTGGCTGAAACGGTCGGTCCCGATCAGGTCGGAACAATTCTGCGAAAGCAGTGGGAGCGCAAAGCCCTTGACTATCGTGAGCAGATTGGCAGTGGGTCAATCCAAGAGCGCGTTGCCAATTTAGTAGAGCTTAGAAAAGCGGAAGGCTACATGGCAGAGTGGGACTTGATCGAACCGGACGAGGTTCATCCTAGTCATGGAGTGGCAGGCGTCCCTCGTTATGTGATTACTGAATATAATTGTGCGATTTCCCATATTGCTCAGTCGTTTCCAACGGTGTGTGGTCACGAATTAGAAATGTTTGAGGAAGCTCTTCAAGATTGTTGGGTGGAACGAACTCATTGGATTGCGAACGGCGAGCATCGGTGTGGCTATATGATTCAGGGAAAGTAGGAGCGTTTGTCATTGCTTTGGATTTAGATTCAGTTCAAAATTAGGGCATGAGAGTGCGTTTTGCCTGTGGCAAAGCTCTACGCCACCGCTCTAGCAATGAATTGCATCAGTGTCCTTATCGCATCAGTGTCCTGTTTCTTCTAGTGGCGAGGCGTTGCCAACGCAGGTAAGATGCCAGCACTACGATCATTGATACATTGGCGTGGGATACTCCCGGTGCGTCGAGTTGCACCGTATACAAGGTTTAAGATTGCAAGGTTTGAATTGTGAGTAATCAACCTCAGCCCCAAACAAATGGATTCCTGACTGTAGAGGAGTCAGCTAAAGTCGATGCGGCATTGCTGTCGTCGCGCGAAAAGTTCTCGACGAGAGTTGCAATTTATTCGCTGCGAGTGCTAAAGCAGATTGCCCAGCAAGAGCATAAGGCGATCGCCCAAATTTCTAAAGAGCAAATTATTGATTGGGTAGAGCATGATAAGAGCGTCCAAACCAACATGGCTCAGGGCTTAGAAACAGATGACTCATTCAGATCATTTTTTACTCAGCTCGTGCTGTCTTCGCGAAAGCCCCTGAAGCAAATTTCTGAGGAGACGGGCATCCCCCTCGAAGACGTAACGATTGATCAGGTGATCGCCTGGTTTGAAAAGGAGGCTAAAATCCGGGTTGAGCAAGGACAAGATGCGACATTTTTGAAATGATAGTGATCTGTAGTTTGAGCTTTTGACGTGATGAATCAGCCTCAGCTCCCCTCAACGAGGATTTGGGATTATAAGCCGTGGTGGTGTCAACCGTGGTCAATTGTGCTAACGGGTGTGACGCTGATAAGCGGAAGTTGGATTTTGTTTCGAACAGTGTGGATTACTGCAATCATTGCGATGCCGATTTTGGCATGGATGGGGTTCTTTTTGCTGATTTATCCTCGATTGGTTGCTCAATACCTGGCAGAAACGTCGAATCGTGAGTCTCTGCCTCAATAATCTCTGCCTCAATTCACTACAATCTTCGGCATTATAGATAAGGGGTAATGCTGCATCAAGGCTATGACCGTTAATGTATCGCCAATCGATTTCCAATCTAGTTCTTTAGAACATGCCTTAAAACATTATTTTGGCTATGACAGCTTTCGTCCGGGGCAACGCCAGATTATTGAAACGGCACTTCGCGGGCAAGACGAGCTGGTTGTCATGCCGACTGGAGGGGGCAAGTCGTTGTGCTTCCAGCTTCCGGCACTCTTAGCGCCGGGTGTTTCGATTGTGGTATCCCCTCTAATCGCGTTGATGCAGGATCAAGTTGAAGCGCTGCAAGATAACGGTATCGGGGCAACCTTTTTAAATAGCAGCCTAAATCTCGCAACGGTTCGTCAGCGAGAGCAACAAATTCTCAGCGGTGCGATTAAGCTCCTATATCTCGCTCCAGAGCGGTTATTGCAGGATCGGTTTTTGTCGTTTCTCGATACCCTCCAGTCTCAACTCGGAATTTCAACCTTTGCCATTGATGAAGCCCACTGCGTCTCTGAATGGGGGCATGATTTTCGTCCAGAATATCGACGGTTGCGATCGCTCCGCCAGCGATATCCGACGGTGCCAGTTATGGCATTAACGGCAACCGCCACTGAGCGAGTGCGTCAAGATATTATCCATCAACTAGAATTGCACGATCCGTTCATTCACGTTGCCAGTTTTAATCGTCAAAACCTTTACTACGAAGTGCTGCCCAAGCAGCGATATTCGTACACAGAATTATTGCGCCAGATTCGCAATGCAGACAGCGGCTCAGGGATAATCTATTGCCTCAGCCGTCGCAAAGTCGATGAACTTGCCTATCGCTTACAGCGGGATGGAATTGCTGCTCTGCCCTATCATGCAGGGCTTTCTGACCAGGAGCGATCGACCCATCAAACTCGCTTCATTCGAGATGACGTGCAGGTGATGGTGGCGACCATTGCGTTTGGGATGGGAATCAATAAGCCCGATGTCCGCTTTGTGATTCATTACGATTTGCCCCGCAGTCTAGAGAGCTATTATCAGGAAGCAGGTCGAGCAGGTCGAGATGGCGAACCAGCCCGCTGCGTCTTGTTTTTTAGCTACGGAGACTTGGGCACGCTCAACTATCTCATTGATCAAAAGCCAGATCCCAACGAACAGCGCATTGCCCGACAACAGGTGCGTCAGATGGTTGATTACGCAGAGGGCATTGACTGTCGACGCACGATTCAACTTCGTTACTTTGGTGAAGCATTTCCGGGGGGATGTGGCGGTTGTGATAACTGCCTGCATCCCCTTCCGCTAGAAGATTGGACGATTGAGGCACAAAAATTTCTGTCATGCGTGGCTCGCTGCCGAGAACGCTTTGGCATCAATCACATCATCGACGTGCTGCGGGGATCAAAGAATCAAAAAGTCCTGCAAAACGGTCACGATCGCCTCTCAACCTATGGGATTGGTCAAGATCATAGCGTCGATGACTGGAAGGCTCTAGGGCGATCGCTCCTTCATCAAGGGCTCATAGACGAAACGATGGACGGATATCCGGTGCTGAAGCTTAACCCTCTAAGTTGGGAAGTGATGCGAAAGCAACGCCCCGTCAGCATCGCCGTTCCAAAGCAGACTACTCCTATCAGCGAATCTCAATCCCAGGAGAAAATCGAAGCTGAAATGCTATTTCAACGACTGCGATCGCTCCGTAAGACAATTGCTGACGAACAATCTGTTCCGCCCTATGTCGTATTCGCCGACTCTAGCCTGCGCCTCATGACCCAGCTCAAACCCCAAACTCTAGAGCAATTTGCCCAAATCTCAGGAGTCGGTCGCCGCAAGCTAGAGCGCTATGGCGATCGCTTTATTGCGGAGATTCTTGCATATTGTCGAGAAAATCGCGCTGACAATTGAGCCAAATCAATCCTACTCTCCCTCCTCAGATATTCGGGCTAGTTCGGCATATAGATCATATTCCCCGATCCAAACGGTTGCTAACAGTCTCATGCCATGTTCGGTCAATAGAGCCTCATGCCCCTCGACCTCCACATCATCTGGGGTTCCCCCGGCTGCAAGCACCAAATCATTGATCCATTCGCTGCAAGGCTCAGCCGAAATGTCGCATCGGAGGAGATGCTCAATATATGCCCGGTTAGAAAGGCTCAATCGACGACTGAGCAACTCATATAGTGCAATTCCGGTCCGCTCTTCAACGCCAGCCAAAACTTGATTTAGATACCAAGCTGCCTGTTCTTCAGGAAGTTCGCGAATGCGATAGGTGATGTAGTCAAGAATGTTGCTAACAAAGTTTGTGCCGAGATGATCGTGAATTGCATCAACTGCTTCGGTCGGATCTCGCTCAACTACGGCAGTAAAGCTATCCCAGTCAATCTGAGGATATTGCTGCTTGAGAATCTGATACCCACGCTCAGTCAGACGAAGACCTCCGTCATCTGGACTAAAGGAAAAATCTTCTCCCGGCGTCGCGCCTGCTTTGGCTAGAGACTGGAAGATCTCAAATGATTGCTGATGCATAAATCTTGCAACTCAGTTCAATGCAACACAAAAATTAACATTTCATTTGTCAACAGTAACATAATGGCTTGGGAAGCCGTTTTTTGTATTCTAGATCACAAATAAGCATGAATTAAGCATTTATGCTTATTGACTGATTGCTCTATCTCTACAGGATTGCCTCTACGTACTACTTTGATACACTGATATGCTATGGAAATCAGTCAGATTAGTCAGGTTTCCAGTAAGTTTTACTATTTGATATAAATTCTTTAATCTGACTTAACTGAATACCTCTATCTCGAAGCATAGGAATCCTGATACCAATTCTTCGAAGTAAGGCTACAAATGAACAGGCTAGAACCCTGCAAGGCTGGTGGCCGTCAATCCAAAATCGCAAATCTAAAATCGAGAATTGGTATGAAGCATAAGAATCCCGAAGCATCAGAATCCCAAAACAGCAGTCGCGCACAAAACAGCAGTCGCGGGGGTGAAATATTTTCTATCTAGCGCCTAGAGTTAGGTCTAATGGCGCGATCGCCCGGTCTGACGAACTATTACGGTGATTAGGGTGATTAACGTGATAGAAACGACAAAAAATAACAAAATTGCGCTGAATACAGGCAAATTTTCGTGATTGCTTGCATCCAAGATGAGATACGTAGCGTATGCACTGTAATAGCCCAAAAACAAAAGCCCTTCCCATCGGCTAATCACATTGCCGCTAAAGAAAATGGGCAAACAGGCTACGGCAACCGCAATCATCACCGGAATGTCAAATCTCAAGGCGGGCGCATAGATGCTGACCCCATCGGGTGACACAATTCCCGCCATGCCAAGCACAGCCAGAATGTTGAAAATATTACTGCCGACGACGTTGCCTACAGCAATATCTCGCTGTCCACGAATACTGGCAATAAACGATGTAGCCGCTTCTGGTAGTGAGGTGCCCGCCGCGATAATGGTTAATCCAATCACCAGTTCGCTAACGCCTAGGTCTTGGGCAATGGCGATCGCCCCTGCAACCAGCCAGCGAGATCCCCAAATCAGCAGCGCTAATCCTCCCAGGATAAAGCCTGCATTCGTTAACCATTGATAGGCTGAAGGCGCATTTTGGCGACCATACTGCTCTGCATATTCATCTCTGACTTTGGCATCGTGCTCTCTGCGGCTCTGAATAATCAAGAATGCAGTGTACACAACCCCGCCGATCACCAATAACGTGCCATCTAGCCTGCTGATGCGCTGATCCAACCCTAATAGCAACGTTAATACCGACACGCCAATCATAATCGGCACATCCAGCTTCACGAGCTGCTGGGCGACCACCAAGGGAGCAAAAGCAGCTGAAAATCCCAAGATGAACAAAACATTGAAAATATTGCTGCCGACAACGTTGCCAACGGAAATCCCCGCTTGCCCTGACAGATTAGCCTGCAAACTCACGGCCATTTCAGGAGCACTCGTCCCGTATGCCACAACGGTCAGACCGATGATCAAGGGCGAAATTCCAGCTGTGGCGGCTAACCACGACGCTCCTCGGACTAACGCCTCGGCACCAGCAACAAGCAGCACAAGACCTGCACCTATTAAACCGAGTGCCTCTATATTCATAGGGTTCCCCTTGGGCATGAGGAATCCCTAAATGTGTCAATTGAGGATACTGCCAATGTGATTGGCAGCGTGCCGCTCCTAAGATTGCTGGGCATTATGCAGTGCAAACTATCACTCGTAAGGTTCTCAAGCACGATCGAAGAAACTGCCCTAACTGCGTGCTTACACAGTAACGTTGATGCATCGGCTTAGGGCGGCGATGTGAAATCTATCATAATACCTAGTCGCGTTCACGTGTCGTCGTGACTGAGGAATTAACGGCGACGAACCTTGCTAATCATTTTGCGAGAAAAGCGGAGTTGAATGTCTTCTGTTTCTGCCCAGTCTTGGAGAATTTTGAAAAACGCTTGACGATCCTCAGCCTGTAATACAGCGGTCTGATCCGCTGTTTCAATGACATACGGATACCCACTGCCAATAATCACCTCGCCTCGCACCCAATCCATTACGCGAGGAAGTAGACCAGCCTCGTACATCCAAAGCGGGACTTCGATGCGAGCGGGATATCCCTCACGGGTCGTTTTGAGATATGTAAAGGCAATCTGATCGCGCTGTTCTTTATAGTCCAATCGAATTCCAGCACGCTGACACAGGAACAGAGAGGTGCGATCGCCCCAGTCCATGGGTTCGTTGATTAAGAGCGGGTCCGTAATCGCCGGGCAGTCTGGCAACTTAAATAACTGCTGGAGCATTCCTGTCAAATCGTTGGCTCGCGATGTATCCACATACCCCACTAGCGGCACCCGATAGGTGCTGCTGGCTCGTAAAAGCTCCAAAAAACAGCGAATATATTTTTGCTTAAGCTCATAATCAAACGCATCGGCAAACGTACCAACTAAGGAACCATCGAAGAAAACAAGACAATCCGTGCGATTGGGATGCTCTCGCATGTATTGAATAAGGCGCTGAACTTCCATTTCAAAGCGCCGAAAATTAACCGTGCGATCGACGGGTTCTCCCGTATTGCCTGCTTGCAAATCAGTGGGAGTCATGATATCTAGCTCGATGTCTTTTTCGTAGCCTCCACTGGGCAGATGAAGATTTTCAAACCATCCCACCTGGACCAGTGCAACCGGGATCGATATATCCTTCCCGGGAAAAATTTGAGAGCCATCTACCGCAAATGTGGTGATTCCCGTTAGGCGATCGCGCACCCATGCCAGACTTTGTTCACGGTTTTGCCAAACAAACTTAAAGGGAACGATGCACTGCTCCGTGTTGCTCAGAGATTCGAGGGGCTTAGCACTAATGTCCCCAGCTTGGCGAGATAGTTCTGTCTCTATTTTCTCGCCAGACCACTGCGCGAGCGTTGCGAGTGAGGCTCGATATTTCTGCAAGATATTCCAGGTTTCACGGTTAAAGGCTTGAAAATCGTCGCGCTTGGCATTGAGAATGTCATGAATTTGGGAAGGCTTGATTGGCATAATCCCGGCAGAAAATTTAGATCAGCATCGATAATCTTAAGCGGTTGAGACTCCTGTCACACCTAATTTACATATCAAGTTTCTGTCTCAAGATCTTCAGCAGATTTATGGTCGAATTCATTTAATCTCGACATATAGCGATCCTAAAATAAGCTGACTACAGCTATAAAATCTCAGACACACAAAGTCTTGACATATAACAGCATTTAGTATCTCACTTCGCTCATCATCCATGAAAAACGTATCGCTATGTTAAGCTCTATTGCATTCTAGTCACATCTGGCGGTGTAAGTAAAAACAGGTCAAACGTCCGTGATACGATTCATCCCGTAACCTTGGAGATTGGGGAGAGACACCTTTGGCACTACGGGTTGCTGTTGTTGGATCCGGTCCAGCAGGTTCTTCCGCTGCTGAGACACTAGCAAAAGCTGGTATCGAAACCTTTTTAATTGAACGTAAGTTAGATAATGCTAAGCCGTGCGGTGGTGCGATTCCGCTTTGCATGGTGAGCGAATTTGACCTGCCACCTGAGATTATCGACCGTCGTGTTCGGAAGATGAAGATGATCTCACCCTCTAATGTTGAGGTCAACATTGGCAGTACGCTCAAAGATGATGAATATATCGGAATGTGTCGTCGCGAAATCTTAGATGGGTTTCTGCGAGATCGAGCGGCTCGATTAGGAGCAACACTCATTAACGGCACGGTTCATAAACTAGAGCTGCCAAGCAATGGCAAAGATCCCTATGTGATCCATTATGCAGATCACTCTAATGGAAGTCTTACAGGGATTAATAAAACCCTCAGCGTCGATTTGGTAATTGGTGCAGATGGGGCAAATTCTCGGGTAGCACGCGCCATTGATGCAGGAGACTATAACTATGCGATCGCCTTCCAAGAGCGCATTCGCCTACCCGATCACCTCATGGAATATTACGAAGAGTTGGCAGAGATGTACGTCGGCGATGACGTATCTCCTGACTTTTATGCGTGGGTATTCCCAAAATACGATCACGTTGCAGTCGGCACCGGGACGATGAAAGTCAACCAAGCCAAAATTAAGAAGCTTCAGGCGGGTATTCGTGCGCGTGCAGCTCATCGCCTGGTTGGTGGCGAAATTATTAAAGTTGAGGCTCACCCCATTCCAGAACATCCGCGCCCACGTCGAGTGAGAGGACGGGTTGCGCTCGTGGGAGATGCCGCAGGAACTGTCACGAAGTCGTCAGGCGAAGGGATCTATTTTGCAGCAAAATCAGGGCGGATGTGTGCTGACGTCATCGTTGAATTTTCTCAAAATGGTCAACGCATCCCGACTGAAGACGATCTCAAAACGTATCTACAGCGGTGGGATAAACAATACGGCATGACTTATCTTGTGCTGGATTGGCTTCAAAGGGTCTTCTATCGGTCAGATGCGACTCGTGAGGCATTCGTCGAGATGTGTTCTGACATGGATGTGCAAAAGCTGACGTTTGACAGCTATCTATACAAGACAGTTGTTCCTGCTAATCCATTCACGCAGCTTAAGATCACGGCAAAGACCCTTGGCAGTTTACTTCGCGGGAATGCTCTAGCACCCTAGATATTAATGGGGCCGGTCGCTATTTCGTTAGTATCTTTCGGGTTCTCTGTATGGCGATCGCTCTTATAAGGGGGCGATCGCTCTTTTTTGCCCACCTTTGATCACCTTTAATGAAGCATGTCAAGTTGCAAGTGGCTGCCGTGTCCGGTAGCGTAATGCTAGCCGAAATCACCGACTTACTACTATGCGACCTACTGTGCGACCCACTGTGCGACCTACTATGCGACGGATCGTATTAACAGGAACAATCGTCCTTCTGGCGATCGCGTCTCTCGGCTCCAAACAATCCACCCGAAAAGGGGAGCAATGTGGCGTTGCCTCATACTATACGCGAGGAGACATCACCGCTAACGGAGAAGCGTTCAATCCGGGAGCGTACACAGCCGCTCACCGTTGGATTCCCTTCGACACCTGGGTGACGGTTGTAGACCAAGATACAGGACTTGCCGTAGATGTCCGAATCAACGATCGAGGGCCTTGGGTTGACCGCCATATTCTAGATTTGACTCCGACTGCGATTGACACCATCGACCCCAATCGAACGTCGGATCTTCGGCATGTCTGTCTGTATTGGTAAATATTCTGGATAGTGCGGCGATCGCTGCTAGTTTTTCTGCGTGCGAGGCGGCAAGATCCAACACAAAAGTGGACACAGTGTGACACAAGCAAACGTCACAATCCCCGAAATCAATATCCCATCCACGAGGTCAGATGACATGGTTGTTATCCTATGAAAATGACGGGTCAGGCCGAGCTAGTGAAACAACATAGCTCTGACCTCAGTTTTCCCGTTTACGCAATAGAATCAACGTTGCTCAACCTGTCAGCACATTCGTTAACTTGAATCCTTGATAAAGCGACGGGACGCGATGGGAATTATCCTGATATCAGTGCATCAAGGCTGGAAAACATAGTCGATGGGCATTATTAGCTAGCCTTATTCCTGATTTGTGAATGTCTGCTCCGCAGAAATGACCGTGCGTTATTTAGTGCATTATTTAAGCCGGTAAAAAATAAATTGCCCAGATAACAATGTAGTGACCTTAACATTCAATGGTATTGTGAATGACGGTCAGCCATTGCAGACGGTTAATGATGAGCAGCATCCTCGATGATTTTTGACCCTGTTTTGGCCGATACCCTTTGTAATCGTGCGTCTAGCCAAGACTTATCCTATGTTCGTGTGATTTGAAGTTTCCTCATGCTGACATTTTTGTCAATTCTTTCGTTCGCTCAAGTTGCGCTTCCCGTTAACCCTCCTCTCGCTCCCCCTCCTGCTTCAACAATCCGTAGAGAAATTGTCGAACCTCAAGAGGTGAGGCCACTACCTGGAAATCTCGATACAACGCCAGTTTTCAATAGCAATAGCCCTGAACTCATTCAGCAAGAAGGCATTTTGCTGTCTACATTTCCTCCTGACGGCATGGCTGTTTCTTCGGCTCACCTCAACTATGCATTTGATGGACGGTTTGATGTGTTTGCTCATCACATCGCTAAGGGGTTAAGCCCAGACGATGTGAGAACGCTCTACATCGGTGTTGTTGTCTACAATCCTAATGATCGCCCTGTAACGGTTGATGTTCTTCAGGGCGTCAGCTATCTTAGTCAAGAAGCCCCATTCAGAAATTTGCCTGCCTATGTTGCCAATCCTTTGGGGACGGTCTTTTCAGGACCGGGCAGTCGTACTATGGCCGATATTCTACGGGGCGATCGCCAATCTCACTGGCCCACATTACTAGAAATTCCGCCTAAACACGCTCAAATTTTGATGAATGTGCCGATTCCACTCCGGCAATTGAGCGTGCCAACCAATGGGAGTCTTCCTCCAGGCAGAGTGATTCTGCCGCCGCCAATATCATCCAGTGCATCCACAAATAACATCAGGAACCGAAATAGTCAGGCAGCATCGCAACAATCTCCTTCTGAAGATAGATTGCTCCCTGATAATCGCCCCATCCCAATTAATGGACGAACCTCTCTGATGCGGTTGTGGAGTAGCGGCCCAGTACATGTGGCTAGTCTAGCTATGTACGCCCCTTCTACTCCAGATGGCAATGAGCGCGTGCCAACATTATATGAATGGCTCCAATTGCTCACACGGGGAGGTTTAGCAGGACCGCGCGATCGCCCACCCACCTCCCCCGATACACGATATGTCTTTCGGTTTTTCTATGGTCGAGTGGCAGGAGTTGCACAAGGATCTCGATGGGAAGCCGAACTAACCGATCCATCCGGTGGCGATCGCCTAACTATTCCGTCGTCTGGAGAAAGCATTTCGTATGTTCTAAGCACCGTTGATCGCAACACCTTCGGCACAGAGCAAATTCAAAGCGCGCCTATGCTAGTGCGCTATCCTGATACAGCTTACCGAGCCCACGGTAATTACGGCATCGAATATGATTTAACTCTGCCTCTCAAAAATTCAACCGATACGACGCAAACTGTCGCGCTTCTAATTCAAACACCGCTTCAAAACGAAGAGTTAGACGATGCTCTCAAATTTATCCGCCCTCCCGATGAGCAAGTCTTTTTTCGAGGCACCGTTAGGATTCGCTATATTGACGACTGGCGAACGCCTCAAATTCGCTATTTCCACCTGGTACAACGGCGAGGGCAGCAAGGCCAGCCTCTGATTCGGCTGAGAATGCGCCCTCGTGAGCAGCGTGAAGTTCGGGTGCAATTTCTGTATCCGCCTGACTCAACTCCTCCGCAGGTTCTCACAATTGAAAATTTAGATGGGTAATGCCAATTTCCGATTTTGGATTTCCGATTTTGGATGGACGGGCACAAGCCGTGATTGGATTCTAGCCTGTTTATAGCGGTATGCGCTTGAGTCAAGTTGGAGGCATTTCGCATTTTAATTCAGCAGAATCTTTAATTCAGCGGAACTGCGACTTGAAAAAGTTTAGGATCAACTGTTTTCATGTCGAAGACTCTGCCCAATGAAAACTGTAAGGCATTTAATTGAGACGGGATAAGCGTTTCGTCATAAGGAACTGAGAATACGATGACGCCAGATTGTTGTTCTCCCGGGTCGAATGGACCGGATAATATGCTGTCGCTCAAGAAAATGTTGGCTGGCAACGTCTGTGCCCCAAGTAGAGCAACACCCTGATTGGGATAAAAACGAATTGGGCGATCAGTTTGATTGTGAATCGTTAGCTTGACTGACACGTCAGTTTCTCTAATAGAGATTTCATTGATAGTCAATCTAAGCCCGCTTTGCTCGAATGAGCGATTCACTGAAATTAGACGCAGTTCTGGCGGTTGATGGACAACAGGTAAGATTTCTGGAGTATTGTGAGGTATCTGATTGCGAACTGATGACGCATGCAATATCGTGCAACCAGCAAACAAGCTAGACAAGAATGCTACAGAGAGAATAGACACCCTCATGGCTCAAAATTATGGGAATAACGATTTTTCTATGATGGCCTGGGAACCGATTTAGTTTAATCGGGAAAACTGCCAAGAATGATCGTGAGAGTAATGCAAAGAGCCTGCATATTTACGCAAGATCTCTGGCTCAAGATCTCTGGCTCAAGGGTGATGGCTCCGGGGTGATGGCTCCGGGGTGATGGTTCTCAGTCGCAGTCGTTTCTGTCAACGTGACGGAACCCCACATTACCCTAGCGATTGTTAGAATTTCGCCTTTGCCAAGCCAAGTCCAGAATCCGAACCCAATTTTTTTGCACTTGTTTTTGTGTCCACTTGAGAGTTTTACTGATCTCGCGATCGCTCAAATGGGCTGCATTCTTATTGCGCGCTTGAGCTTGCTTCAGTTCAAGTAGGTGTCTTTGTTGAGGACTGAGTTCGCTCAAAAACTCTTCCCATTGCTGCTGAGGCATACCCAGATTTTGGTCTAAGTCAGCGCCCAGCCATTGATGCACAAGCTGCCAATTGTGCTGCCGAGCAAATTTTTCGACGTGATATTTAAACCGCTGCTGCAAATAATCGCGTTGGCGGGGGGTTAAGCCTAGAATATCGTCGATTTCGGGAGCCGATAAGTCTTGCAGCTTAAGGGTCAGATAGTCGATACAGTCTGACTGACCTTGAGATTCGAGATAGGCCACTAGTTCTGCAACGACGCGATCGCGCAATACCGAATCCGATGGATCAACCACATCGGCAACCATCTGTTCTCTTACCTGCTGGGCAAGCGGCGATCGATGTTGGATCTCAGCATCTTCACTTTTCGCTGATTCAATCGCGGTTTCGATATCTAGCGATGTCTCAATAGGTTGGCGCTGAGCAAATCCCTGGGCCCGCAGCACAATCAGTTGCTGGTTGCGTCGCCCAGGTAGAGAAATCCGACGCTTGGCATAATGTTCGGCAAACGCCATATATTCAGCAAGTTCGAGGCGCGTCCGGGGGCTATAGTCGGACACTAATTTATTTTCTCGTCGGAACGCATTGAGAACTTCAATATAGAATCCTTGCAGAAAATCCTCAATTAGACTGTATCGCCCTTGGAATCCGAGATGAGCTTGTCTCGCTGCAATATGGCGATACACCATTGCACTTAGGGTGCTGTGTAGATCAACTCGTCCTCGTCGTGAACCGAGTGTGTGGTAAGACAGACACTTTTGTAGCCGATGCTGAGCGAGCGTAATTTGCCATGATCGAATCTCTCCAGAATTCTGGATGCGATCGCTCTTTCGGCAAATTCGTTCAACCTCAGTCGCAATGCGCTGTGATACCGTATCGATACTCTTAGATGGATGGGCCACCGCCTTTCTAAATTCACCCCGAATGAATTCAATTAAGCCGTCTTGATTAGGTGTAGGCGCTTCATCGAAATTCTGATCGGTTTGATCAGCTGCATTTGGGGCATTTTCGCTGATTTGGGTGTTATCCGATTGATCAGACGGTGTAGACGAATTAGAAGGTGAATGGGCGTTTGATGAACTTTGATTAGACGATACCGAAAAACCGTTCTCATTCTGGCTGCAAGAGCAGGCAGAGTTAAAATATTCTGCGCTCATAATATTTCCCTGGGTGATGCACGACACAGCGATACAGAGAATCTAAAGATTCCCGATTCTTCAACCACGCCGTTTTGACTGATTACATTTCGAATGTATGCGGCAGACAGACCCTTAGGGGAAAAGAATGTGTCACTCTTGCAAGCAACTTCCCAAACCACCTCAGAAGCTAGGCTTAAGCGTTGAGGCGATCGCTCTCATGAGAGACGCTGATTCCTTGTAAAATCAAGGCTCAACAGATTTTCTCTGTATAAGCAACCTGACAAGTTACTCGTGATGCCTCTGAGTGTAGACTGGGACAATCACTTAACTGGATTGATGTAGGGTTGTTCCTTATCACACAGCTTCAGCGCCTAGTGCAGAGGCACCTTCCCATCCTAAACCTTTACGGACAATCCGCGGTTGGGCACTCGTTAAATCAATAATCGTCGAAACTTCGTGCCCTACAGGCTGGTTGTCATCCAGCACAATATCAACCAACTGATCAAATTGGTCAAACAACTCTGCCTGAGAAACGCGCGTATCAGCAAGTGTAAATGGCGTCGTAGCTGATGTCGAAATGACGGGATTTCCTAAGGCTTTCAGTAGGGCCTGACACAGGGGGGTATCTGGAACGCGAATACCTGTCGTTTTGCGCTTAGGATTCATAACGAGGCGCGGCACCAGCTTTGTCGCGGGCAGCAAGAAGGTGTAGGGGCCTGGAATCAAACGCCGGATGATGCGATATGCCGGATCGCTGACCCGTGCATATTCAGAAATATTGGAAAGTGAAGAACATAAAAACGTCAGAGGTTTGTCGCTCGAAAGTTGTTTGATTTGCCGCACTCGTTCTACTGCCGATTTAACATGAAGGTCGCATCCGATCGCATAGACCGTGTCTGTGGGATATAACATCACTGCTCCATTTCGCAGTTCGTCCATAATTTTCTCTATTCGACGAGTTTGGGGTGTATCCGGATGGATTTTGTAACGGATAGCCATACAGCACCTCCTGCAAATCGAACGGACTGCCCAATCGTGATTGATAATAGACACGTTATGAGCATTGACGGCATCCACTAGATCTAATGTAACGATCTAAAACTAAAGCAATCTAGCTAGTGAGAAAAATGAGAATTGAAGTTTTATCTCCAGTCTGCGCTGTGGTTGGAATGTAGCAACAAAGAATTATGAAAACGTTAGCGTATTTAGACTGCCAAGCAGGAATTGCGGGCGATATGTGTCTTGGGGCACTGGTTGATGCAGGCTTTCCGATTGACTATTTATCTGAACAACTTGAACGATTAGGGATTTCAGACGAATATGGTTTGAACGTTGAACGAGTTCATCGAAACGGGCAGATTGCGACTAAGGTTCACGTTGAGCTACCTGATCAGACAGCCGTTCGCTCGGAGATTCAGTCGAGTCATCCCACCGACTCTCACTCCATGCATAACCATCCAACGCATTCGACTTCGGAAGACCAGTCTGAGGCGAATGGTCACGCTGATCAGGCAACCAATCATCATTCAACGGCTCGACATCTGCCAGAGATTGAACATCTCATCCGATCGGCTCATCTTCCTCCGAGAGCAGAGACGTGGAGCTTAGCCGTATTTCGTCGGCTTGCGGAGGCTGAGGGAGCCGTGCATGGAATATCTCCCAATACCGTTCATTTTCATGAAGTCGGGGCAACGGATGCCATTGTTGACATTGTAGGAACCTGTTTGGGGTTCGATTGGTTAGGCATTGATCACCTGTATTGTTCTGCGTTTCCAACGGGTGGAGGCACTGTCAGGGCTGCTCACGGTCGATTGCCCGTTCCTGTGCCTGCTGTTCTCAAGCTCTGGGAACTGCGGCAGGTGCCAATTTATAGCAATGGGATTGAGCGAGAATTGGTCACTCCAACGGGGGCAGCGATCGCCACAGCCTTGGCTACAGCCTTTGGGAGTCCGCCAGCGATGCGGCTGAATCGTGTCGGCTTGGGTGCAGGCTCTCGACAGCTACCCATTCCTAATCTTCTGCGACTCTGGATTGGGGACGGAGAGTTGCCCATGGGGCGATCGGCTCATGCATCGAGTGCACAGGAGGCTGAGGGTCACCATGCGGAACAATGGAGTTCATCTCACCCTGAGCGATCGCCCGACGCAAATCAGGCCGATCTCAAGCCATCTGCAGGCGCAGCGCATCGTAGCCTACTTGAAACGGTGGCTGTTCTTCAGACCCAAATTGACGATCTCAACCCGCAAGCGATTGGATATACGTTTGATTGCCTGTTTGCGGTAGGTGCCCTAGATGTATTTACGCAGGCCATTGGCATGAAAAAATCGCGACCCGGCATCTCGCTAACGGTGATCTGTAGACCGGAGGCGATCGCCCGGTGCGAAGACATTCTGTTCCGCGAGACCACCACTCTGGGCATTCGCCGTTTTCAGCAAGAGAGGGCTGCGTTATATCGAGACATTGAAACAGTGAATACTCCTCACGGATCAATTCGCATCAAGGTCGCCCGCCTTACCAACGAGGGGAATCCTGTTAATGTCCAGCCAGAATATGAAGATTGCGCCCGTTTAGCTCAACACCTTCAACTGCCGTGGCGTGAGGTCCACCAAATGGCAGTTGACTGCTGGCATACCCAGCACGAGCCGACGGTCAAAAAATAGTCAACATTAGCGAAAAAGAGGTAAACGGGAAGTCTGCCTAATCTGTTTGGAAAGTCTGAGTTCAGTTCCTTCTTCATTCCATTGAACTTCGTCAAAGACTTGATGAAGAATGTATAGCCCTCGGCCACATTCCTCGACATCTTGAATATCTTTGTTGTGGCAATTCACTTCATACGAATAGGAGGGGGCAAAACCAGATCCCTGATCAGCAATAATCCACCAATAGTGACCTTCAACGATGAAAAACTGAACCAGTACCTTTTTATTTGGGTCGAGCTTATTGCCGTGTTTCGCAGCATTGACCAGCGCCTCTTGAAGTCCAAGTCGGAGTTCTCCTCTGCATTGACTTGGAATTTCTGTCAGAAGCAGGTCTAAAATCGGACAGAGATGAAGCGTGGAGGCAAAGCTAATTGTGCCCCATTTGCGACCAGATAGTGGACGCATTGCAATGGCAATCACGCAAAGACCCTCTCAGTTCTCAATTGATTGGATAATGACGAATCGCTGATTTATCTCAAAGACCCCCTATAAATAGCTAATCCCCCCAGATTGTTATTCATCTGCAAGCAGGCTAACAACGACGTGAGGGATTAGATTCATACTAAAGATCTTTAACCATACAGAAACTATACAAAGATAGTTGAATGGGCGCAGCAATATCGCTTATATCTATGCTACCACAGCTCTACTTTAGACCTAAGTCTCCATAGGTATCCCGTATATCTTCGGGTAGATGACACGCAACTCATCAGTCCGGCGTTTGACTATGCCGGTTTAAGATGCGCTTTTGCTTCTTGGGCAACTTGCGGAAGGGGGTCATTCGCCAGTTTGGTTAACGCGGATTGCACCTCAGCACTTTCAAATTTTCCAAGGGCTTGCACCAATCGATAGCGCACTTGCCAGTCATCATCGTCTACATAGTCGAGAAGCACTGAAACTGCTCGCTGATCGCCCAATTCACCCAGCGAACCAATGGCTGCGGTTTTGACCAACTCGATGTCGGAGTGAAGCGCTTCTTGAAGTAACTCAAACCCTCTTACATCGCCGAGTTCTCCAAGAGCCGCGATGATGCTGAATTGAACGAGCCATTCATTTGTGTTGTGGTAAAGATGACGTAAATCATCGTAGGCTTCTGTGAGTTGGAGGGCTCCAATGGAATCTGCTGCAGCTGCTCGAACGTCGGCTTCTGAGTCAGTTCGCAGGCGATCGCGCAAGATTTTGAGTGAGGTATCCCTATCTTGATGCCCCACGTTTGCGAGGTGGCTGACGGCTGAATATCGAACGCGAGGATTGGAATCGGCGACTGCTTTTTTTACTAGTTCATAGGCGATCGCCGGATCAAGATAGCGCATTTGGTTAACGGCACTGAGCCGCTGTCCAAAATCGTCTGAATCTAAAAGCTCTTTAACCGATTCTGGGGTGACATTCATGATTCTTATCTCACTTTTTTTATCGCCGCAGGCTTTGTGCGTCTGCCTGACTCATTGCCCTTCATGCGCTGATTCAAAATGGTTTAGAGGGTGAAAAATAAGATACGCATGAGCGCTTTAGATTGGGCATGATGCGTTATTGCCTAGATGCCATAAATCTCACAATATCGCCACGGGTTAGAATCCCGACGAGTTTGGTTTCGGCATTGACCACCAAAAGCCGTTGAATTTTGCGCTCGTGCATCATCTGAGCAGCCTCTCTGAGCGGCTTGTCGGGTTTAACGGTGATAAATTCTTTGGTCATGACTTCGCCGACCGTTTGCCCCAGCGCTTTGTGTAATTCTCGATCGTAGGTATTTGGGTTTTCGAGATAGATGACGCTGTCGAGCAACATGATATAGGCCGGGGGTCTGACTCCCGTTTCTTGCCACATCAGGTCGGTTTCGGAAATGACCCCGACCAATTTGCCGCTTGAGTTGACCACGGGCAAGCCACTGACACGTTTTTCGGCAATAAGCTGAATTGCTTCTCTGAGAGGGGTTTCGGGATTGACCACGACGGGGTCAGGCGTCATTACATCAGCAATAGTTGTGGTCATGGGTTATCGACAAAATTTAGAGTCCTTCAGCTATTGTAGGGAATTGCGGGGATCAACCGCTCTGGTTTCACAGCTTGTTACATGTCCTCACAGTAGGCGTTGAGTAAGGTGATGCAGTTGGCGATCGCCCCTAGATGAGCGATTTCATAACCGTGAGTATTTTGGGTCGGGAATCCTAAACATGCAGCTCGGCCAACGTGACCATTTTTCATGGCGATCGAGCCATCGCTGCCAAAACCGCTGATTGCAGCGAGTTGCAGCGGAATCTCGTGTTGAGCAGAGACGCGGCGCAACTCTCGATTGAGCCCTTCATCGTACAGACCATAGCCGTCTTGGGAGAGCAAAACGGGAATAGGCCCCTCGTCGATCGGGTACTCTGTCGACACCGGGCAAATTTCAAGGGCAATCAACGCGTTGAGAGGCTGGCGCTGAGTAAAATAGAGTGCACCCACCGCGCCCACTTCTTCTTTCGAGGATGCGACGAGATAGGTATCAACAGCCGGATTAGTCAGTGTTTCGGCCAGATTTAAGAGAATAGCAACGGACGCTTTGTTATCTAGGGTGTAGCTTGCAATATAGTCGTTTAGCCGAAAGGGACGTTTGCGATGTTGACCTACGACGACTCGCGTCCCAGGGCGGATCCCGGCGGATGCAAGCTCGTCGCCTGTGCATTTGGTTTCTACCCAGGCATCTTCCCATCGAAGTGGTTGATGGTCTTGCTGCGCTTTTTGAGGCGATTCATGAGAAACATGGCGAGAGCCAAAGCTAAGAATACCGCTGAGCGTTTGATGATCTCCTAATATGTCTACGACGCCTTCTCCGTACACCCAAGGAAATGAGCCGCCGAGCTTGCGGACATCGAGCCGACCATTCGGATGAACGGCCTTGACGATGCCGCCAATCTCGTCCTTGTGAGCCGTAATCGCCAGAGAACGACTCGAATCACGCCCTGGAATCTTGGCGATCGCATTTCCTGCCTCGTCAATCCAAGCAGAGACATCGAGTGCATCAAACTGATTCATCAAAAACTCATCGATTTGAGATTCGGCTCCGCTAGGGGAATGGAGCATCACCAAATCATGAATCATACAAAAGAGGCGATCGAAATCGAAGGTGGGCATATAGAAACTTAACTAATTACTCGGCCAACTAGGGTGACAAGCCATGCGGCTATCGGTCATCATTTGAGTGATGATGAGTAATGATAGGTTGCCACATCGCATCTGACTCGCTGCCGGTCGCTGCCGGACAAGAAAGACAGCTCTAGATGATAGCGTCGTGGGAAGAGTGATACTATACAAAATATTAAGAAACCGTGTAGATCGGTGAGCTTGTCTTGAATTATGCAGCAAATCCTTGATTCGCGTGCGGATTAGACGTGGTCTTTCCAGAATTTGTAAACTACCGAGTCTGAAATATTCACTCACTCAAAGCATAATCCTTGGGCGATCGCTCAGGTTTTGAGTGGGAGGTTTTCTCGAGATTCTAGCGGCACGTTGTGCCAAATCCTAATTAAGCTCTTCTAAAGTATCTAGCAGTATCTATTGGTCTAGGGAGGTTAGAACTGTGTCAGTTCAAACTGTTGAGAAGCGTTCGACGGTTCGTAAGCATGCTCCTCGGTATCGGGTCATGCTCCATAATGATGACCAAAACTCAATGGAATATGTGGTTAAGGTCTTGCTCAAAACCGTATCAGGTCTGACGACTCCCCAAGCCGTTGACATTATGATGCAGGCTCACTCGTCAGGCGTCGCCGTTGTAATTATCTGTGCTCAAGAACATGCTGAATTTTATTGTGAGAGTCTAAAATCTCACGGGTTAACCAGTAGCATCGAGCCTGATGACTAATGCTTCATAGATGCCGTTTCGATTTGATACTCGGTGCCTAAGTTGACGTTAACGATGGGCGATCGCCTAGCCAGATTTCCCGTATTCGTCCGGCTAGCTGTCTTTGCAGTGACCTTGGCGATTGTATGGTTGCCACTCGCGTGGATGACAACACATTTTGTGTCTAATCCAAATTCTGCTGGCATTGCAGCCATGGCACTGTTGTTTATCGAGTTCCTTGCTTGGGTCACTCTGTGGGGGCGTTGGCTCTATCACCATCCATGGGTGATTCGACGCTATGGGCTAGTGAGTACGCGGCAAAACGGGCTAGAGATGCTCCAAGGGCTGGCACTGGGGGGCATTAGTCTGTTCGCTTTGTTCGGCGTTCAAGGGATGCTCGGTTGGCTCAAGTGGTCATCTCCCCCCCCTCACATTGCTTGCGTGATCTTAGAAGGGGTGTTGGTAGCGCTGGGAGTTGGGCTGGCTGAGGAGCTTCTATTTCGAGGATTTATTCTAGATGAATTGGAGCGAGACTATCATTTAACTCGCTCATTGTGGATTAGCAGCCTAGTATTTGCGATTCTTCACTTTATACGTCCAATTCAAGAGATGATACGGACGCTGCCCCAATTTCCAGGCTTAGTCGTATTAGGGCTTGCGTTAGTCTGGGCAAAGCGATCGCACCACAATCGACTCGGATTCCCAATTGGCTTTCATGCAGGGCTCGTATGGGTCTACTACGTCATCAGCGTAGGAAACTGGATTCACTACACGCACCATGTTCCAGAATGGGTGTCTGGGATTGATCAAAACCCCTTGGCTGGAATCATGGGGCTATTATTTTTAGGGGGGCTTATGCTCGTTGTCAGGCCATCAAAGCACCCTCACATTAACTCGTCACCCCGCTCTTAATCGTTTCACTCAATGCGATCGCCCGTCTGCTACATCAAGGTTCAACTGAGAGTGCTGGTATGTTAGCCTCAAAGATATCATCATCAAATTTAAACCCTGAGCTATTGCGGGCTGTCCATTCGCAGCACCATCCAAACGCCATCCTATGCTGAGTAAAGATTCTCCCTCTCTTCCACCAGCGGTTCGCCGAATCGTCGGGGCTTTTCGCATTTTTGGTTGGATTAGCTTTTGGGTGCAAGCTGTTTTAGGCATTGTATCTGGCTTGGTCCTAATTTTTTCTTCGGTCGTGCTGAGTTTTCAAGGTCAAACCGACCAAGCGCAGCGCAATAATCCAGGGACAGGAGCCGGATTGTTTTTTGCTGTTGCGGGGCTAGTCGCACTGTTCGTAGGAGCCTACTGGGCATTTCGTTATACGCGGCTATCTCGAAAACTGAGAGCCGTTGACACCAAATTGCGCCCCAAGCCGAGCGATGTGATTCAAGCGCTTAAGCTAGGACTGATTATCAATCTAGTCGGAATGCTGCTGACCCTATTAGGCGGAGAAGCCCTCATTGGCGCACTCGTGGCTAAGGCGCTCTCTCAACCCCAAGGCGGAGCATTTTTAGAACGGATTACCCAAGCCATTCAGCCCCTCGATATCTGGGTGGTGCAAGCCAATACGAATACAGCACTTGCCCATTTTGTAGGTATTTCGGTGTCACTCTGGCTGGTGAGATGCATGAGTCGCCAATAAGAAAAGGTAATAAAGTGGGCGGGGCATATCAAGCAGGGATTGTAGGGATGTCGTCTGGCGATCGCTGAACGCTGATAGCTAAATCACTCTAGATTCCCGCTTATAGCCCTACGGGCTCAGATTTGTGTGTAGAATCGGCGCGGCGCGCGGGTTCTACACACGTTCAGCGTCCTAACGCGAGGGCGTAATACCAATTCTTCAAAGTAAGGCTACAAATGAATAGGCCAGAACCCTTGCAAGGCTGCTGGCCGTCAATCCAAAATCGCAAATCCAAAATCGAGAATTGGGATAAGGCTATATCTGTCAATTATTTTGATAACTGTTCGGATCTATCCTGCCCTAGAGAGAAAAACTTTTCTGACAGCGCGTAATTCATGGCATAACTAGGTCAAGGTCATGCTAAGAGCTGCTAAGGGCTTGAGGAATATATGCTGCAGCCAAAATTCGTGATGATTTCCGCCTCGATTCCCGCCTCAGTATTAGGAGTTTGCCTCGCTCCTAGCTATGCGTTTGCGGCGCATGGCGTTCCTGCGGTCGAATTACGCGATAATCCAGAGCATCATGAGGGTGCGATGCCCCTCGCTCAACAGCCCGATCCCAACGACGAACGATTCTTGCAGCCCGCGCCTGAGACGTTTCCACCCGAATCGACGGACGATCGAGTCTTCCCCGATGAACCCGCTGAAGAATCAGACCTCAGCCCAGCCGAATCTGATCAGCCTGAATCTGATCAGCCTAATGGTGAGCCTACCCCAACTCTAGCAGTGACTCGCATTGACGTAATCGGCAGCACTGTTTTGGACGACGAAGACTTCGCGCCTATTACTGAGCCGCTCGAAGGTGAAACAGTGACGCTCGAACAGCTCCAGCAAGTTGCAGATTCCATCACTCAGCTCTATCTAAATGATGGATATCTGACATCGCGGGCTGTTTTGGTAGATCAAGTTGTGGATGACGGCGTCGTTCGCATTCAGGTGATTGAAGGTCGATTGGCAGAGATTCAAGTAGACGGAAACCAGCGACTGAATGATGGCTATATTCGGCGGCGGATTGAGCTTGGCTCAAAAGTGCCTCTGAGAACCGATCAGCTTGAAGACCAGTTGCGACTGCTGCGTGCCGATCCGCTTTTGGAAAATGTTGAAGCCAGCCTGAGAGCCGGAGACAGGATTGGTGAAAGCATTCTCATTGTTCGGGTGACGGAGGCAGATCCCATCGTAGGTGAGGTGCGAGTTGATAACTATTCCCCTCCCAGTGTTGGGTCAGAACGCACAGGGCTAGACTTGGGCTATCAAAACTTGACGGGTATTGGGGATTTTATTGGCTTTTCCTACGATCGCACGACTCCTGGTGGAGCCGATATTATCCAGTTTACCTATCGCGCGCCCGTTAACCCGATGAACGGAACGCTTCAGCTGCGCACGATTATCGATCGCAACGAAGTCATTCAAGAACCTGTTAGCGAGTTTGATATCGAAGGCGAGTCTGAGCGATACGAAATCAGCTTTCGACAGCCGCTGATTCGATCGCCTCGGGAGGAGTTTGCGCTCTCAGCCGGGTTCGGCTACCGAGACGGGCAAACCTTTTTGCTGGGTGAACCATTCGGATTTGGCATTGGTCCCGATGAGGACGGAATCAGCCGCACCAGCGTTTTTCGGTTTGGGCAAGATTACGTGAGGCGCGACGTTCAGGGAGCATGGGCATTTCGATCTCAGTTTAGCGTCGGGGTCGATCTCTTTAATGCAACCACGAATGATGATCCCGTCCCGGACGGTCGCTTCCTGAGCTGGTTAGGTCAAGCCCAGCGGGTGCAACGCATCGGCACCAGCAATATCTTGATTGTGCAGCTCGATTTGCAGCTCGCGCCGGATAGCCTCTTGCCCTCTGAGCAGTTTGTCATTGGGGGCGGGCAATCGCTGCGGGGCTATCGCCAGAATGTGCGGGCAGGCGACAATGGCGTGCGGTTCTCCATCGAAAATCGTATTACTCTGGCACGCAACGAAGCCGGAGACTCTAAGTTTCAGCTGGCACCCTTCTTCGATATGGGAGCGGTATGGAACACGTCCAATAATCCCAACGAATTGCCTGACCAAACTTTTCTCGCGGGGCTGGGGCTTGGGGTTTTGTGGGAACCAATCCCAAATCTGGACGTGCGGCTCGATTTTGCTGTGCCCGTTATTAATTTGGATGATCGCGGGGAAAATATTCAGGATGATGGAATTTACTTCAGCGTGAAATATCGCCTGTGAATCATGGCGTATTGCCTGCAGAGCGAGTGATTTCTACTGAAATGGTGCCGCCGAAATCGGGAATTGGCGGAGACAGTTTGGTTAACCGGACGTGGACTCGATCGACCTTGCCAGCCCGGAACGCGATATCGGCGATCGCCCCTGCAAGTCGTTCGAGCAGCTCAAATTTGGCAGTTTTGATCAGCTGCTGCACCTCTTTGACCACCGAGGTGTAGTCATAGGTGTCACTCAGGCGATCGCTCTGTGCCGCTTGAGACAGGTCGCGCCAGAGGGTCAAGTCGACTTCAAACCATTGCCCAAGGCTTTGTTCTTCGGGCAAGACGCCGACATAGCCGTAGGCGCGAATGCCGTTAACGCGAATACAATCGGGTGTCATAGCAGGCAATTTGGCCCTAGGGCGTTTTAGATAAACTCAGAGGACCCGACCCATAACTGATCACGAATAACAGTCCGCCCATAATCGAGAGATTTTTAAAGAACTGGGTCGTTTCCTCAGGGGTGGTCACCGGATTATGGAAGACAAGCGTGGCAGGAATAATAAAAAGAAGCAATAGGAGAGCGCCCCACCGAGCCTTAAATCCTAAAATGACGAATACTGCTCCTACAATCTCAAACAAAATTGTCAGAATGAGTGCGACAACAGGCAGCGGAATTCCAGCATTGGCAATAGTTTCTTGAGTCCCAGAAAAACTGAGCAGCTTGGAAATGCCCGACCGCAGGAAAATGACCGTCAAGAAAGTTCTAGCAATGAGAGGGATATAGGTTTGAAAACTCATGACCCGTAGTTAGATATTGGACAAATCGAAATTGGTTAAACAGGCTCAACGGTTAATGTAGTGGATATCATCCTCATACTCATATGCCTTAGAGATGAGTTGCCGAGTCAGATGACCGGTGTATACTCCGACTGATGCCAGAATCGGTCTGGGGCTGAGGCATCGGTGTAGATGGATTTGGCACAATGAGCCAGCTTGGGCGATCGCCCAGCACATACGTTTGCAGCCAGCTTAAAAGCACCATGAGGCGATTGCGAAATCCTGGTAAATAGACAACATGAACCGCTAACCACATGAACCAGGCGATCGCCCCCGTCAGCATGAATGGACCGATCTTGCCCACTCCGGATCCGCACCCAATAATGGCGAGCCTGCCCTTGTTGAAATAGCGAAACGGCTTGGGAAATTTGCCTCGAATCTGGCGCTTAATATTGCGAGCGACGGCAACTCCGGCTTGCAGAGCTTCGGGGGCGACCCCCGCTAATGGCACTCCATCCTGCTCGACATACGAAACATCGCCGATGGCATATATCTGATCATGTTCTAAGACCTGAAGAGTCGAGCGAACGACCAGTTTTCCCTTATTAATCGTCGGCAGTCTGTCCGATGTTTCGGGTGCTTCAGCTTCTACTCCCGCTGCCCAAATGACCGTCGCCGACGGAATCACATGCCCATCTTGCAAATGAACTGCATTGGGAAGCACACGACTCACCTTCGATTGCAAATGCACCTGCACGCCCACGTTGCGTAAACGCTTGCAGGTGTAGTCTCCGAGCTGGTCAGGCAGCCCAGGCAAGAGGCGATCGCCTGCTTGCAGCATAATCACTCGCACGTCGCTAGGCACTAACGTTGGATAGTCTCGCGGCATCGGCCCTCGGATCATTTCGATCAAGGCACCTGCCATCTCTACCCCGGTCGGCCCACCTCCCACAATTGCGAAGGTCAATGCCTGTTGGCGCAAAATTGGGTCGGATTCGCTGGAAGCTTTCTCAAAGCACGTCAAAATCTGATTTCGCAGGGCGATCGCCTCATTCAACGTCTTGAGGGTGAAGGCATAGTCGTCAGCTCCCGGAATGCCCAAAAACTGCGGCTGGCTTCCCGTTGCGATCACCAAATAGTCATACGGAATTGCCCCCCGGTCTGTTTCTATCAATCGCGCCTGCATGTTGATGCGCGTCACATTGGCCATGAGAAACCGAATCTGGATGGCTTGATGCCGTCGAGGTAAAAAGCGCCGCAGAAGCGTCCGGACTGGAAAGGCAACATGTTCAGGGTCAAGTTGAGCCGTTGCAACCTGATAGAGCAGAGGAATAAATGTATGGTAATTTTTGCGATCGATAAGCAACACATTCGCGCCAGACCCGGCGAGAGACTGGGCAGCCTGCATTCCTCCAAATCCAGACCCAATAATCACGACTTGAGGACGTCTCTGCACACGTATTTCTCCTATTCTGGCCTCTCTATCTCCTTCTCCTTAACATTGTTTAATATTTTCTGCGTTGAACCGTCATCCCTCAATTGGGTGATACGGCAGATGCAATCTGGGTTATGCAATCTGGGTTACATAGAGCATCAGGTCGCGATCGCGATTGAGCCAACCCTGCAAAAACACCCGCTGGCTGGGGTCTTGGGTCACGCGGCGATATCGATAGTCAATTCGAGCTTGAACATAGTGCCTCACAATGTCAGCGGTTTTTGATCGTTCTAGCGCCCGGCGGGTCTTTGCCCCGATGATTCCATCTGCCTCGACGCCTAGCGCCCGTTGAAGAAATCGCGCCGCCCCCTGAACACCAAAGTTGACCGCCGTATCAAAATGGGCGATCGCTAGAGGTTTCTTTAACTCGTCACACTGAGCAGCATCCCAGTAGAGGGTGCGATAAATATCACAGACTTCCTCGTGAGTGATGGACTGCACTGGTTGAGTTGACCAGCGGTTTCTAATGCGATAGGCATCATAGGTTGACTGGGTAATGCCTTGGTTGGTAGATCCCCCCTTGTCCAGCGGATGGTTGACATAGCCTCCCTCCCACCGCACCGTAAACTGGAGTGCCTTGGCAAATAGAGTGTCTGGATCATCGAACGGCGATCTGGGCGAGGGCGACGGCGGTGTTGATGGAGTTGGAGCGGGCTGAGGTACTGGAGCTCGATGAGACTGCCGCACGTCAAGCATAAATTGAGCCACGTCAGGGGAGAGCTCATCAGGTCTAAACCCATACTCGGATGCAAAGGAGCGATATTGGGATTGGGTGACAGTTCCCCAAATACCGTCAACGGTGCCAATAGAGAATCCAAACTGGTTCAGAAATCCCTGAATTTCTCGAACAAGCGATCGCTCATGTTGAATAGCACGGATGGGATACCCAATAAAATCGCGGGCGATCGTGTGTAGGTTCATACGGAGTGTGAGTAGGGCAAGGACCGGATTAGGTGGTATACTCCGCGTTGATTTTTACGTAGTCGTAGCTGAGGTCGCAGCCCCATGCCACACCTGCACCTGCACCACTCCCAACGCTGACCGAAATTAAGACAGTATCAGATTTAAGATAGTCTCCGGCGGCAGCCTGCTTCAGATAGTCGCTAGCGGCGTTGCGGTCAAAGGCGAGGGGTTGACCGTAGTTCATAAGCAAAATATTGCCCAGTTCGACTCTCAAATAATCTTGGTCAAACAAGACGCCTGCGCGTCCGGCAGCGGCTGCAATCCGCCCCCAGTTGGGGTCACGTCCAAAGATGGCAGACTTGACCAACGATGACCCGGCAATCGTACGAGCAATGCGGCGAGCATCATCGTCATTTGTAGTGCCTGAAACACGCACCTCAATGAGGCAGGTGGCGCCTTCTCCATCACGGGCGATCGCCTTGGCGAGATGAACACAGACGTCTGTGAGCATAGCTTCTAGCTTCTCGGCTTCGGCTCCCATGTCCGTAATTGCGGGAGTCCGAGATTCACCATTGGCAAGTGCAATCAGCGTATCGTTGGTGCTTGTATCGCCATCTACGGTAATTTGATTAAAGCTTTTATTTGCTGCGCGGCTCAGCATTTGCTGCCAAAGGTGGGGCGAAATAGCGGCATCGCAGGTAACAAATGCCAGCATCGTCGCCATATTGGGATGAATCATGCCTGACCCCTTCGAGATGCCACCAATGCGCACAGGGCGATCGTGCAGAGTTGTTTCTAGCGCGATGGATTTGGGCACGAGGTCAGTTGTGATAATGGCTTGAGCCGCTTCATCAGACCCGGTTGATGAGGCAGCCTCAACGAGTTTAGGGATACCCGCCCGCATCTCGTCCATGCGAATGCGCTGACCGATGACTCCAGTCGATGCAACCAACACCGATTCGGGTGGAATGCCTGCCGCTTGGGCAACGAGCTGGGCGCTTTCTTGAGCATCTTCCCAGCCCTGCCTCCCAGTGGCGGCGTTCGCTTGCCCCGCATTGCAGAGAATTGCGCGAGCGGTTGATTTGGCATGCAGTCGTTGCCGACAATAATCAACACACGCGGCTCTGACTTGGGTTGTGGTGAACACCCCTGCGGCGATCGCCTCCACATCAGACCAGATTAGAGCTAAATCCTTGGCTCCCGATGGTTTTAAGCCTGCTACGATCCCAGCCGCTCGATATCCTTTTGCTGCCGTTACACCCCCCGAAATTTCGTGCCACTCTGCCATTAATTTTCCTCAATCTTCACCGAAAGGATCTTGTCACCCTTACGAATCGCATTCACCACCTCCATATCGTCGGTTTTCCCAAACGTGGTATGAACACCGTCAAGGTGACGTTGCGGAGAATGGCAAATAAAAAATTGGCTTCCTCCGGTATCTTTTCCGGCGTGAGCCATTGAAAGGGTGCCCGCGAGATGCTTATTGGGATTAATCTCACAGTTGATGGTGTAACCCGGCCCTCCGGTTCCAGTCCCGTGAGGGCATCCACCTTGAATCATAAAATTGGGGATCACCCGGTGAAACGTTAGCCCATCATAAAACCCGTCGTTTGCAAGGCTGACAAAGTTTTTCACCGTATTCGGTGCATCAGTATCAAAGAAATCGATGTGAATCGTTCCTTTTTCAGTTTCCATAATGGCGCGAGTCATGGATGTCCTACCTTTTGTGTTAACGAAAAGTCAAATGATTTGGGGGTGTGAGTCTTAGTTTACGCTAGTCTCGAACCAGACGACAGATGATACTCTACAGCAAAGGAATGAAGACGGAAGGCGGAAGATAGAAGTAGGGTACTGTATAGCCTTTCAGGCATGGCTACGCTAAAGCGCCAGCGTAACGCACCATGAGAGAGCGTTTAGGGGTTTGTGTGAGTGCGACCGTCCTCTCGCGTGTTCCTTTTAGGGTCATGTAGGGTCGGGCGAGCGAGACGCTATGCTCCGCATTGCCAGGGCAAACACACTTAAATTACACAAACCAGAACACTCTCGATACTCCCACTATGATGGCCATATCCCACCAATCTTGCACCATTATGAGCGTCCTTCGCAGCGAAAAAGCGCCCCTCTAGTTGAGAAACGCTTTTATGGAGGCAAATAATTGAATCGAGCGATCGCCCAGATTGAGACGTTAAGCCCATGGGGATTAGACCTTATCTCTTGCCCGTCTGTCCTCGTTTAGAACGACACTCTTCCCAAGAAACACCTGGATTGTGGACTAGACATGGCGTTGATTCAGCGTCATGGAGGCAAATCAGCAATTCAAGTATCGTGAGTCAAATAGATCTTTATTTCGGGTCTTTCTCAATCTAGGGAAATGAAAGCTTGATGTATAAACCTGAATACCCGTTAGCTCAGGGCTGCATTGCTGCGATCATAGGAGTCTCGAGCTGATCCATAGGGCTTTCCCTGAATGCTATTCCAGGCTAGGTGCTCGGATGGAACGCCGGATTCGGCCATCACGCGAGTCAACATCGACTGCTGACGATTTTTAACCAGATGATGATGACGGGTCATCAATGCGCGAGCTTGATCTTGAGTAGACATTGCTGAAATCTCCCTTGGTGTCGTAATAAGTGGTTGCGATTAAGCGAACTCTAACAAGAATAATTATATCAGATAATTCTGTAACAAAGACTACAAAATTGAATATTTCTTAATTTTTGCGCCGGTGGGCGATCGCTCGTAACTAGTGTTATGTCAGCAATTGAACTTGAGTGCTGAGAGAATAAATAAGATAGAGAGAGCTTAACTTTTTTAAATTTATCTAGAAAAGAAAATCCCCCTTCGTAGTGAAAGGGGGAGGAGGGAGCTTGGCTTGGAATGTGATGAGCAGAGCATTCACAAGCAAAGACGACCAATCATGTTAGGGCAGACGCCATGAGACTTAGCGGAAAAATCAGCGAACTTGAAAACGAGGGGTACTTAGCGGACAATGGCTAGCTCCGGTGTTTGGCTGAGCCGCATATCTAGATAGAGATATAGCCCCTCACTCGCTTGGAAATAAATATCGACGCGATCGCGCGTTTGCTCTGCTGAGATAATGTCAGCTCGATATTGGGGGGCGACAAGAAAATTGAGCCAGTCTGCAATTTGCGACAGGGGGATACCTAATTTGCCGAGACGGTAGCCATCAATCATTTCAACCGAAAACTGGATCGGGGAATGCATAGCGCGTCCTCATCACGTTGACGTGGGGGTGACTGCAGTTGACAGTACAAATATACTATCAACTCTCTGATTTTCCAATCCCCTTTTCCAGATTTCTTTGGACAAATTGCAGCGGGATGAGCCTAGAAAAAATCAGGCATCCAAGGTTCAGTGCTGGAAAAAAGCTGAGTGGCGATCGCCATGCTGGTGTCTGTTCCGGTCAAATAGCCTGCAAGCTGGAGCTGATGGGGTGAAAAGAGCCCCGAATAGAGCGACGCTAATCCTCGGATATCGATCGCCAGCTCAGCCTTTCCCCCTGGCATGACCGAACCTTTTCCATCAGCAACGGACAACGTCAACGGCCCATTATTCTCAGGAATTAAATCATCGTGTACGTTGAGATGCAGTTCGACCTCTAGATATGAGGGATAGCCTCGCGACTCCAAAGCGCTCGCTATATCAATAATTCGTAGCATCCAGCGCTCGTTAAACCGAGATTCCCAGCGCTGTTCAGGCAACATCAGGGTGAGAAAATCTGTCGAGCCGCCTTTCCAGTAGATGGTGTCAATCTGGGAGCGATGGGATGCTAAAAATGCCCAAATGCTTCGCCCCGCAGCATTCGTTAAGGTTGCCCAATCTCGAATATTGAGTGTTGTTCCCTCTGACGTTCGTTTTTGATCAAAGATGAGATACCCCTCTGGGTCAGACGGTGAACCGAGACGATAGACATAGAGGGGCTGTTGTTCTTCAACCTGTAAGAGTTCTTGCCAGAGGCAAGGGTGGCGATCCAGATTTCCGTTGTGGTGGTGCGCCTGTCTCTGATAAATCGGTTGAACCCAATCAAGACTCGGCGAGATGGCTTGCACGGGCAGCACTATGTCTCGAAGCTGAATGTGATCGGGGATAATCTTCCAACCGCAGTATGTCCCGCCCTGTTCGTAACCTGCTTTGCGATACAACCGCTGAGCTGCCGGATACAGGGCAGATAATGCCATGCCTTGCTGATAAAGCTCTTTAATCATCTGCTGCATGAGGGCGATCGCCGCACCAGAGCTCCGATATTCAGGCGCAATGCCGACTGAGGCAATCCCAACCATAGGCACGCGCTGCCCCCCATACCACTGCCCCATCGGAATCATCGACAGCCCGCCGAGCAGCTCACGGGCGCGATAAATCGCCCGAAAGTTTTGCATCCCAATGCGATCGATGTAGCGAGATTCGACTCCTGGAGGACTGATGAAGCACTGAGTCAAAAGTTCTCCAAGTTTCTGTGCTTCGCCTGAATCGTTCAGCGGCTGGTATTCAAACTGAGAAGTCATACATTGGGCACCCAATTTGCTTCATGCAATTTGCTTCATGCAATTTGCTTCATGCATCAGTGTAGGTTAGTTTGCGGGCGGGGGGAATCACCTGTGGGGGAAACGGTGAGGGGGCAGGGTGAGGTGGGTAAGAACGCCACTTAAGCACACTATTTAGGGTTAGGGGTTGAGTCGAGAATGGTGGCGATTTGCTGGAGCAGTTTGCTCTGCTCTTGGGCGATCGCCTCCAGTCGATTGAGTCGCTGCATGAGCTCTTGATGAGAGTGAGGAGAAAGCCGTTGGGCGGCGGCCTCATATGCTTTTTTAGATGAAAATAGCGCAGATTGCTGAGACCGCATCGCATCGAGCGGGCTAGAGCGTCGAATCAACCGCCCACCTAAAGTATAGGGGGCATCCACCGCTGCAAACCACAGCGTACCAGCACGACGACCGATCGCCCGCAACAGCCCCCACATCAAAAACACAGTAATGAATAGGAGTACACCTGCCAAAATTGGATGATGAATCATCCACGCCAGAACCGGATGGGTTTGCAACCATTGCTGAGGAATATCGAGAGAGGTTTGCACCGACTCAGCCATCTGACGATTGAATTGCTCGACCTGTGCAACGGTTTGACTGACGGCAGATTGGGCTTGCTCACCCAGACGTTCAAGGCGATCGCCTGCTTGATTGGATGTGTCTGACAGGGTTTGAACGACTTGATTGGATGTATCTGACAGGGTTTGAACGACTTGATTGGATGTATCTGACAGGGTTTGAACGACTTGATTGGATGTATCTGACAGGGTTTGAACGACTTGATCTTTGGTTTCAATCAGGTCTGATCGAGTCTGGCTGGCAACATCCCCCACAGTCTCCTGAATCTGACTAATACTGTCCGTCAGATTCGCCTGGGCTTGAGCCGTTTTTTCGGTGACGGCATCCAACGTGCGATCGCCCGCTTCCAGCACCTGGTGGCTCAACGATGCCGTTTGCTCCTGAACGGTATCCCACACCCGACGAACGTTTTCAACCGCGTCAGAACTCGGTAATGACTCACCCTCGGGAGACGGTGGCGAGTCAGGTGATGGACTCGTTTCCAGGGCAGATTGAGTCCGATCGAGCGTCTCCGACACGACCTCAATCGATTGCTGTTTCGCGTGGGAAAACATGCTCAGCGCATGGTCTTTTAGATCAGCGAGGCGATCGCGGACATCATACAAGCGTTCGGTGAAGCTAGTTTGAGGGGGCACGTTAAGCCAGTACTGACAATAAGGAAACAAAGATTGCATAGACAACATGATTAGAGGAGGGGTAAACATTCGAGCCAAGATTAATTCGAGCCAAGATTAATTAAGCCGCTTCGCAGAACAACCCGTCGAACTGCTCAACGCATCTCCAGTTTGCCGAACGAATTCCCCAATTTGAAAGATTGTTTCTGCAATTAACGACATTCCTTATCGTTGCCTAATCGTTCTCTGAATAAATTGCACAAGACTTTACAGACAAGTCTCCGGTCGCCTCGACTCTAGACATGAATAATTAATAAGCAACCCCCGTGGTGTGAACTTGAGCATCACAGAGCCCCTCTAATCACGCCTAATCGGTTATAGCCGTACGCTCTCGCGCTAGGACGTTGAACGTGTGGTGAGCCCCCACGGCGCGCCGGCTCACCACACAAACCTAAGCCCGTAGGGCTATACCAAGTCAGCAGTCTTGAAAGATCTCAAGGAGATGGCACGCTATGCTGCACGATGTTTGGAGGGCAAGCCGCCGCCGTCGCATTGCTAGAATTCCAGAATCGTCCTCTCGCCAAAATCGAACCTGGGCACCACTGGCTCGATGGGGACGATGGCTTGGTTTGGCAATCTTGTCAGCATTACTGGCAGTCGGACTCGCCATCTATTTTGAGCCGTTCACGTTTGCACAATCAGACCGCCTCATTCAGCCGCCTTTATCGACTCAAGGGGCAACGATCGTCGATTCTCAAGGTCAGACTGTCCTTCTGAGAGGCGTTAATTGGTTTGGGTTAGAAACTGAGAATCAGGCTCCTTTTGGGCTTCAGGTTCGAGACTATAAAGAGATGCTATCGCAAATTCGCGGCCTAGGATATAACACCATTCGGCTGCCCTATTCGCTCCAAGCAATCCGCAGCAGTTCGACAAACGGCATTGATTACAGCATCGGCAATAACGGCGAGTTGCAGGGCAAATCTCCGCTTGAGGTGATGGATGCTGTGGTTGAGGAAGCCGACCGCCAAGGGCTGATGATTTTGCTCGACAGCCACACGTTGAGAAATCAATATATTCCTGAACTTTGGTATGGCGATGGCTACACCGAAGAGGATTGGATCAATACCTGGACGATGTTGGCGCAGCGATACCGCAACCAGCCCAACGTGATCGGCGCCGACTTAAAAAATGAGCCCCACGGGCGAGCAAGCTGGGGAACGGGCGATCGCGCGACCGATTGGCGACTTGCTGCCGAGCGTGCCGGAAATGCCATTCTTGCAGTTAACCCAGATTGGCTGATCGTGGTTGAAGGGGTCGAAAACAATGTGCCAGGGCAACAGCTCCAGATCCATTGGCAGGGTGGAAATCTTGAGGGCGTGCGGCAATTTCCGGTGCGGCTCAATCCGCGCAAGCTCGTCTATTCGCCCCATGAGTACGGTCCAGGTGTGTTCAATCAGCCCTGGTTTTCTGAGCCAGATTTTCCTCAAAATCTGCTTGAACGGTGGGAGATCGGCTTCCACTATATTGCCGCTGACGGCATCGCGCCTATTTTGATTGGAGAATTTGGCGGGCGACGGGTTGATGCCCAGTCAACCGAAGGCATTTGGCAACGAGCCTTAGTGGATTTCATTGAGGAAAACGATTTGAGCTTTACCTATTGGAGCTGGAATCCCAATAGTGGCGATACGGGCGGCATCTTGTTAGATGATTGGCAAACGCTTAACGAACCCAAGCAACGCTTGTTAAACCGACTGCTGCCCGTTCCCGGTCTAACGCGAGGCCCTGCTGAAGTGCGATCGCCCAGCCCGATGCCCAGCCCCTCTCCCTCAATTCGCCAACCGTCTCCGTCACCCAGCCCCACGACTCAGAGTCCACCTCCATCATCTCGCCCAGCGTCACCCCCAACTCCGACTCTGTCCCCAAGCCCAACTCCATCACCAAGCCCAACTCCATCACCAAGCCCAACTCCATCACCAAGCCCGACGCCTCCGCCTGTGTCTACTTCGGGATCAGGGTTGAATGTCGTTGCCCGCATTCAGTCAGACTGGGACGCAGGATTTTGCGCTAGCTTTCAGGTCACTAATCCAGGGTCTTCACCGATTAATCGAAGCTGGCAGCTCACATTTCGCATGAATCAGGCTGACATCAATAGCAGTTGGAACGGTGTCTTTAACCAGCAAGGAACGCAGTATACCGTCACCCCTCCTGACTGGTCGCAGACAGTTTGGGGCGGGCAGACCGTTGATATTGGCTTCTGTGCCGATAAGCGTGGAACCGATTATCGCCCGACTAATGTGAGATTGCGGTGATGCATGGATAATGGATTAAAATCGTCTTCGGTTCCATGGCACACTCATGAGAAGCGTCTACCCACAGCTTTTGTATGGACTCAACTCTGATTTTGCCGAACTATATCAACGGTCAGTGGTGCAAATCCGTATCTTCAGACCAGTTAGAGGTTGTCAATCCCGCGACTCTAGAGCGTTTGGCTCAGGTTCCCTTATCGACTGCGGATGAGGTCAACCAAGCAACTGAGGCAGCGCAGGCCGCATTTCATACCTGGCGACGAACCCCTGCAACTCAGCGCGTTCGCTATTTGTTTGCCCTGCGCGAATTGCTCGAACACCACTTTGACGACCTTGCCCGCACGATCACGATGGAATGTGGCAAGACGTTAGCAGAGTCGCGAGGAGAGATGCGACGAGCCGTTGAAAATGTAGAAACGGCATGCGGCATTCCGATGATGATGCAGGGATACAACTCAGAAGATATTGCTCGCGGCATTGACGAAATGATGATTCGCCAGCCGTTAGGCGTCACTGCAATCATCGCGCCTTTCAACTTTCCAGGTATGATCCCCTTCTGGTTTATGCCCTATGCGATCGCCTGCGGAAATACCTGCCTCGTGAAGCCGTCCGAAAGAGTCCCGTTGACGATGCACACCGTATTTGAACTGCTCGATCAGCTTGAGTTGCCTCCAGGAGTTGTGAATTTAGTCAATGGCGACAAGACAGTCGTAGACGCAATCTTAGACCATCCCTCGATTCGTGCCGTTAGTTTTGTCGGGTCGAGTCCGGTGGCGAAATATGTATATGCTCGCGCAGCCGCTAATGGGAAGCGTGCCCAGTGCCAAGGCGGAGCCAAAAATCCGGTCATCATCTTACCCGATGCCGATTTAGATATGACCACGCGAATCCTGGCAGACAGCGCGTTTGGCTGTGCGGGACAGCGGTGCCTGGCTGCTTCGGTTGCCATTACGGTCGGGGCGGCAGACAAACCGTTTACGGAGGCGATCGCCACGGCTGCTGAGTCGCGGGTTGTCGGGTACGGATTAGAGGATGGCGTAGAAATGGGAACCATCATCTCGGCTCAGAGCAAAGCTCGCATCGAGGGACTCATTCAACACGGAGCAGACGAGGGGGCAACGATTCTCGTAGATGGGCGACACCCAAAAATTGCAGCGTATGAACAGGGATATTTTGTGCGTCCAACGGTTTTAGAGAATGTTAATCCCATCGGAGAGATTGCTCGCACCGAAATCTTTGGCCCGGTGCTAAGCCTGATTCACCTCAAAACTATTGATGAGGCGATCGCCCTGGTCAATCAAAGCACCTACGGTAATATGGCCTGTTTGTTTACGAGCAGTGGTGCAGCCGCCCGCAAATTTCGCTATGAGGCAGACGTCGGCAACATCGGCATCAACATCGGCGTCGCAGCGCCCATGGCATTTTTTCCGTTTAGCGGCTGGAAAGAGAGCTTCTTCGGCGATCTGCATGGGCAGGGGCAGCATGCCGTCGAGTTTTTCACTCAAACAAAAGTCGTGGTTGAGCGATGGCCCCAAGACTGGTCGCGGCAATTTTAGTCAAATGAGTTCCGTTACATCAGCATTTCTTCACGCACCACGTCTTGGTTTTGGCCTTCGATGTTCACCTTAAAGCGTTCCGGTGAGATCGCCACTTGGATCAGTTTATGCTGGCAAATCCACGATAGATACTTGAGGGCTGCTTTACGCCGCTTACCCAGCAGTTGAGGTTCGTTGACCCGTGCCCAGCCGGGAATTTTGGTGATCGGTTTGGTCGTCCGGGCTTCAGCCAGTTCGGCTTCCAACTCAGATGGCGGAAACTGGTCGATGCCTAATTCTTGGGGAGACGTGTCGAGCAGAGAATCTAACATGCCTTCAAACCCCAAAAACGCTAGACGATATAGCAAGAGTTTGCAAAATCGACCTGCAAAGTAGCCTCCATGCACATCGCGCCCCTTGGGAAAGGATGATTCGTCCTGAAATGATGCATACGCCAGGAGTAATTTGGCATAGCCCATCAGGCGAATGGGGGATCTTTGATGATCGAGGGTTAGGACGTTGAAGATTTTCCCCTGATCCTTGCACGCATAGTCGGTGTAGTCTCGATATTCAGTGCAGTCAAAGTAGGTAAATAAATCGGCGATCGCATCATCATCAGACGCGATTGGCTCAAGGGCAAATGAGTCCTCCTCTTCCACACGACTGACACGCGGATCGAGGCTTTGATTTTGACTTTCATTGAGTGCGCTAATTTCTAGATAGGGCAACAAATGATGGCTTGTGTTTCGCAGCAGAAAATCTAGATTGACGACGCCATGTCCCCTAGCGTTCTCTTTGCCGTCAGCACCTCGCATCTGAGATCGAATGGTTACATTGCCAAGGCGATAGCCCTGCAAACGGCTCCTTGCCGGGAAGGAAAAATAATTGGCTGCTGTTGATGCAATCCGGAGGGCTAGATCGCCTTCATTGCTAAATAAATAGGCTTCCTCAAATCGACGAAGAGATGACCGCAGAAAGTTAGATCGTCCTGATGTGATTGCCAGTATTGGAATGTCAGGCGAGACTAAAATTAATCGCCCTAGAGAAAAAACCCGCCCAACTCTCGGAGACGGCAACTTGCTAGAGCTTTCTTCTCCGACTGCCCCCACCGATCTTGGATCAAACACATCCGATAAAATTCGAATGGTTTGGGTCGTCACATGTCCGCCCATGCTGTGCCCGATGAATGACAGTTTGATTGGGTGATTGTCCCAATAGCTTCGAGCATCTTCTAGCTCATTTCTCTCCAGCGTTGCGATGCGTTCGATCAGCTCGTACAGTGTATCCGGATTCAAATCGGTTGCAAGCTCAGGAATCGCCTTCATGAGGTTCTCTAGAAACCTTGTGCTGCGCGGATCCTCCCGCTTAAAAGACAAATCGGGGCGAATGGCGAGCTGGTCTTTGATAATATGTAGCGACGCTTTAAGAACCGAGTCATCCACGTTGTAGAGTGTGGACATATCGCTCTTTAAACGCTGAGCCAAGGTTTCATCGGTCAGGCTTTCGTTCACCTTACATTCAACGAGTCCCTGGTCGAGTCGTCTGATGAGTTCAACTAAATCTGTTACCCCAAAATTGGTTGCCCGGTAGGTATCTCGGAAATAGACCGAAATTCGTAAGAAATATAGGCAAAAGACGAGCGCGAAGAGCAACACACCAACCCCAATCAGAATAGCAAGCAGAGAAATATTGGTGGCGAAAATTAGAATCAGTGCAACCAGCGCGATGCCAAGCCCTCCGTAAACTAGCACGTTGAGCAAAAACGGCAGGGCTGCTAAAGCTTCCTTACGAGTCGCGCTTTTCTTGAGACTTTCAGAGGGCCAACGATAGCCTAAATACACCAGTCGATTTGTTTGGGTTTGGATAAATCGATCCTCTGTGTTGACATAGCGGCTGAGGGGTTTGTACCACGAATCTAAAACGCCATCCTTGCCGTAGTCGTCGGGGCCAGTGTTATAGCCATGGATAGTCAGAACCAGTCCAGATTCGTCCCCAGATTGGCTGTTTTTATATAGGCATTCGATGATGTCTTGAATGCTAGCTTCGTTCGCTTCCGTGACGATTCTCTCGATGTCTTCCACGTTAAAGGGAGCTGTGCTGGTAACGAGGTAAGACGGCACCGCAACCGTGTCGCGATCATTAAACAAACGATTGATAACAATATCCATAATCTGCACCTTAAAGAGAATCTTGACGGAGACTTGACGAAGAGCGATCGCTTCACGATTGTGTCACGCCATTTCCAGTTCTCATAGTTCCCACCATAGTCACTGAAGCGGATTAGATTTGAATGTATGAACAAAATTTACTGCGTTACAACCGCCAAATAAGCTTGGATGAGCTTTTCTTTCTATGAATATTTCTTTCTATGAATAAATATTGCGAAGTAGTATCGTTGAGCCTCATCGCTGTCATGTCAACGGGTTTGGGTTGGAGCTTGAGCTTGAGCTAGGCGGGGTGATGCGTAAGAACTAAAACAAACATGAAGTTGTTCGTTTCCTGTGCCGACACATCCTAATCTAGAGATTACGAAACGTGCAAATCCCTGTATTAGCCTGAATCGGTTAGGCATTTTCAAGAATTCGGTTAGGTTGCTCCATAATCCTCTGAGATGATGTTCAGACCTTAGGAGGATCAGCATTCATCACCTTACGCCAGACGCTGTAGTTCAGTCTTGGCGACGTTTAATTATTTTGTTCAACCATTTCGGATAAAGAGAGAATTCAATGTGCTATCGACATAACCCCATTCATTGCATCATTCCACCCTACATGTATGACAAGGCACTGGAAACGGGTGATCAGCAAATTCGGGGAGAGTTGCTAAAACTAGCCAAGCAATCTGCTCACTTTCGCAGCCAGCGATCGCTTCGGTATGAGCAGCCTACTCCCATCCAAAACGTGATGTCTCTAGGGACTGATTCCCATTCATTTGAATTGGTTCGCCGGGTTTACAATGCTCAAAATGCCGAAAATCTTCCAGGGCAACTTGCCCGCAGCGAAGGGCAAGCCCCAACCGGAGACGTGACCATCGACGAAGCCTATGAGGGAGCCGGAGCAACCTGGCGACTCTACATGGAGGAATATGGACGCAACTCGATCGACGATAATGGTCTGATCATTGACCAGACTGTTCACTACGGCAATCAATTCAATAATGCCTTCTGGAACGGTGAACAAATGGTCTACGGAGATGGAGACGGCGAGCTATTTACCCGATTCACCATCGACCTCGATATTATTGCCCACGAACTGACCCATGGAGTCACCCAGTATGAAGCCAAACTCGTTTATTACTATCAAGCGGGTGCGCTAAACGAATCGTTTTCTGATGTATTTGGCTCGTTAGTGAAACAGCGCGCCCTCAATCAAGACGTTAAAAACGCCGACTGGTTAATCGGAGCGAACGTGTTGGTTGGCGATCGCTATGCCCTACGATCGATGAAAGCGCCCGGAACTGCCTATGTCGATCACCCCATTCTGGGGACCGATCCTCAACCCGCGACGATGGATGACTATCTAACGTTGCCTCCTTGGGAAGATAATGGCGGAGTTCATCTCAATTCTGGTGTTCCAAACTATGCATTTTATCTTGCCGCGATGGAAATCGGCGGCAATGCATGGGAAAAGGCAGGATTAATCTGGTACCGCGCCTTAACCGATCGCCTCGGACGGCTCTCTAGCTTCAAAAAAGCGGCTCGCGTCACGGTTGATATTGCGCGTGAGGAGTTTGGAAAAGGGAGTTTGGAAGAAAAAGCCGTCAGGAAAGCATGGAAAGGGGTGAAAGTGCTGTAAATAGTTGTGGGATATGAAAATTAAATTTAGACAAACGGGTGGATTTGCTGGACTCGTGAAGTCGGCAGATATTGACACTGAGCAGTTGTCAGATAATGAATCGGGCATGGTGCAGGCTTGGATTGAGCACGCAAATTTTTGGTCGATGTCGGCTCCATCTGGGCGATCGCTCCCCGATCAGGAGCAATATTCGATTACCATCGAGACAGATGGACAATCACGCACGATGCGTATGGGGCGGTCTGCAGTTCCAACCGAATTAAAGCCCCTAGTTGAATTTGTAGCATCGCGTGCCACCTACGAAAAACGTCGATAGCAGACTGTCTGCTGATCACTGACGAATTATGATCACCAAACGACTGGGGTTAAGCATAGCGGCAGTGGCGATCGCCTTGCTGATCGGCATCGGGCTGATCACCTTACAAACCAAAAGCCATGACTCAGCAACTCAGCCTGTAACCGTAGGGCAACCCTTTGATCTGAGTCTAGACCAAACGGTCACTGTTGAGCCGAGTGACCTCAACGTCACGCTACTCAACATTGAGGATTCACGGTGCCCATCTGGGGTGCAGTGTCCGTGGGAAGGTCAGGTGACAGCTACCCTTGAAGTGCGCCGAGGGGATAGTATGATTCGCCAGATCGACTTGACGCGCCATGTCGGGCAACGCGAGTTAGCAACTAAACCTATCGATGGCTATTCATTAGAGCTGATTGAGGTCGATCCCCATCCGCAAGCCCAACAGTCGCTTGAATCGTCTGACTATGCGGCGACATTCGTGCTAACGGATGTCGTGTCTCAAGACTAGAGAATCTGATCAGCAATATCATCATTAATGGAGGTAAGGAGACTCGAACTCCTGACGTCCTGCTTGCAAAGCAGGCGCTCTACCAACTGAGCTATACCCCCGCAATTCCGTACGCAATCTAATAAAACCTCAATTATTCTACTCTTTTAATGCCATTCTAGTGCAACTTTCAAACGGGATTACGCGTTCGATATGCTGCTAGTTATTCGAGTCATCAAACGTTCGCGCTCGGCAGGCGTATTCACGGGCAATCGTTCCCAATCATCCTTATCTCGAATATCTGCGAATATTCCCGCCGGATCTTCGTGAAAATGAAGAAACGCTTTGGATTTTCGATAGAATATGCCTCGCTTCTTCTCTTTTATCCCCTTGCATTGACGAAGGTCGGCCAAAACCTGTTCGATTTGATCAAGCGTCTCATCACTCGCATGTTTCATGGCGATCGCCCTTCACAACTGTTCTTTCTCTAACTCTCCTAACTTTGAATGGAGAGGCGTGCCAACGCGGGCAAGATGCCTGCACTCCTATGTTATAGATGATTTAGGATTGCTATATTTTTAGAAATAATCTCGTTTTCAATTATGTCTCAGGTTGTTGCGACCTTTTATAAATTTGTACACTTGGCTGACGCTGCCGATAAGCGAGAATTGCTCCTCGCGATGTGCCAAAATCACGGCATCAAGGGAACGATCTTACTAGCAGCCGAAGGCATCAACGGCACCATTGCCGGAACGCGAGAGGCGATCGCCTCGGTGCTGTCATTCTTAAGGTCAGATGCTCGGTTGGCAGATTTAGAGCATAAAGAATCGTATGCAGATGCGCCGCCCTTTGATCGGATGAAGGTCAAACTTAAGTCAGAAATCGTCACCCTTGGAATGCCAACTATTGATCCGAGTCAGCAGGTTGGCAGATATATCGGTGCTGATGAATGGAACCAGTTGATTTCTGACCCAACTGTGACCGTCATCGATATGCGAAATGACTATGAGGTTAAAATCGGCACCTTTGATAGGGCGAAGAATCCAGAATTAAAGTCGTTTCGGCAGTTTCCCGACTACGCGCGATCGCACCTTGATCCGAGTCAACACCAAAAAGTTGCGATGTTTTGCACCGGAGGGATTCGGTGTGAAAAAGCGACATCTTTTCTAATTAGCCAAGGATTTGATGAGGTCTATCACCTAAAAGGCGGCATTCTCAAATATCTAGAAGATATTGCTCCCGACCAGAGCCTCTGGCGGGGAGAATGCTTTGTTTTTGATCATCGAGTTGCCGTCACACATGGTGTCGAGCCGGGTTCGTACGATATGTGCAGAGGATGCGGAAACCCCGTCTCAGCAGAAGACAAAGCATCTCAGCAGTATCAAGAAGGGGTGTGCTGTCCGCATTGCTATAAACGCAAACGCATATAGCAATTTGGCGGCATGTGGTTTGAGGATTGCGGATTTGCTGAGTGATGGGCTAGTGGAGTGGATTGTGGTACAGAGTTTACTGTTTGACTCGCTGTACTTTTACGGGGCGGAACGGCCAGTTTATATCAGCTATGGCCACAGCCAAGCGCGATATTTGGACGTTTACAGAAAAGAGAATGCCGATACGAGGAAGAATTGAGCATTGGCGACACGCGACGACTACTCCAAGCTCAGCAAGTGTTAGCCAACGGCAAACTCGGTGAACTGTCGCTTAAAGGGAGAGTGGAAGCCCAGCACGATGTCTTGTTTGGGTACACCACGGTCAACCAGTTCGAGGGCAATGCCACCTTCGGTGCCATCATGCTGAATCCAAATTTTGCCGTCTTTGATATCGAGATGCAGGACACAACCGTAAACGCGGCGTTTGTTTGACCAACCGACATGGACCACTTGATAGCGATTCTTCTGCGAAGAGGCTGCGCCAACGCGCTGAGTATCGAAAATCGCTTCTGCTTCGACTTCTTCGTTATTAGCCCGGATGTTGCTGTATTCTTGCAGTAAGTCCTGCACTAGTTGGCGGTAGTAATTTATGTCTGCCATTGGGTAATCACCTCCTCTTCAGGATCATAAACAATGAAGCGCACCTGGTAGCGCTGAATCAGCAGTCACTGACCATCGATAATTGTTCATCTGTCTTTTTTGAGGGCAAGTTCGACGGCATCGTGAAAGATGTCTTTGGCAGCCATGGCTTTCGTTTGGGACAGTCGTCTAGCGTTTTCTCATCTGCACGCAGGGATAGCAGTCAATGACAAAGCTGCGCATGTAGCTGCCTTTGGAATCAGCTTCCAAGAGTTCCTCATAGGTTTCTTTGGGAACTTCGGAGTATTGGTAAGTTTTTCCAGAGTTGAAGATAACGAGCAGGGTTTCGTTATCCTCATCGTAGCCAAACGCTTGAATCATACTAGATTCGACAAACTGTAACTCCACGAGGTCAACGCTCCTTTACCAAGATAGTAAGGAGATCTTACGCTGCTCTGTGGTAGAGGGTCGAGAGAATTATTGGCCTAGTAGATGACGCGGTCAATATTTGTTTTGGAGAAATCATCGCCTTTGAACAACAAAGGTTGCTTTGAAAGTTTGGCAAGGGCATAGGCGCAACAGTCGCCCAGATTGAGTTTGGCGGGATGACGACCCTTGCCGTAGTTGAAGTAAGCTTGACGCGCAATCTCTGCTTGCTCAGTTGATAAAGGCACTAGAGCAATTGAATTTTCTCGAATTAGCAAATCTAGCTGGGTAAGGCCAGGTGATCCATAGCGCTGGCCGATAATGATGGAGGTTTCAATAAAGGACAGGGTTGAAACCAACCGATAGGAGCTGTTGCTAATAAGTTCTGCAAAAATAAGGGCTTCTGCTTCTCCAGAAAGAATTGCCACCAGAGCCGATGAGTCGATAACCATTTACTCAGGTAAACCGATATCGTCGTAGCCTAGTATTTCATCAGCAGGGCGATCGTCTAGAACCGGCAAATTAGAGCAAGTTTGGCTGATTGCCTTGATTCGGTCTGCAACAGATTCACCCATCATGGACGCAGAATAGTTTTCCAGCTCAAAGGGCGGGTTATCGATATCACCTTTTTGAGGCGTCAGAACCACAATGACGTCTTTGCCCGCCATTTGGTGGAGTCCCTCAATGTGTAGGGTGCCGTCGGCTCTAATATGAGACTGAATGCGAATGGGCGGTTCCATATCCAAGTTAGCCGTCACCTGGAATCTAGTTTAGCTCACCGCTGACCAATCGCCTGATTGAGCATCAGCAATTCTGGAACCATGTTCCGAAGTTTTTGCTGTAGCTCGTCAAAGGACTCGGCTTCAGTGGCTAGCCCAGGTACATCTTCACTAGTTGCAACCCAGACGGCTGAATCAGCATCCCAGAAGGCATTGACTTGGAAAATCAGTGCTGACATGTCGGGATTCACCTGCTCTGAAGTTAACGTACTTTTTAGTTTAGTCGGTATCTAAGGTTAGTTCCCGCTCGGTAACGTTTCCGGCTTTAGCTGCTTGTATGGAGCCCATAAGGTGGGCAGCATTAGCGGGATTGGAGAGGAGGTAGAGCGTTTCTTGCCATGAGTTAAATTCATCGAGCGGCATGACAACGACGCGATCGCCCTTGTCGTTGCATAGAATGGTGGGCTGTACGTCAGCGATAACTCGTTCAATTAATCTGTCGAGGTCTTGTTCTGCCCGTTTAGTCGTGATGGCATCCATAGAAATCTCCTTTGAAGCGAATTGAGCCACGCTTTTAGCTATCCTGGAAACACACAATGCAACGACTTGAGGTTGGAGCAAATGCTGAATATTTCTCTGCCAGACCAGATTCAAATGTTTGTAGAGGAGCAAGCGATCGCAGCAGGCTTCAACTCCGCCAATGAGTATGTCTATCATCTGATTGTACGAGAGCAGGAGCGAGTTGCTCAGCAAGAGCGCGTCGAATCTCTGTTGCTAGAGGGACTGGATAGTGGGGAGCCAGTGGAAGCAACGGATGATTGGTGGGAACAAAAGCGCAACCAATTAGTTGAACGTTTGCCACAGTCAGACGCATGACCAGGCGAATTATTATCAGACCGAAGGCAAGCCGGGATTTGGACGACTACTTTGCCTACATTGCTGAGAACGAGTTTGAAGCAGCCTTGAATTTTTTTGACTCGGCAAGATCGACGATTCTCCTTCGGAGAGGCTCCGCCAACGCTCAACTTGCTAGAATGCCAGGAATGGGCAGCCTTTACCCGGTTGACAATCCTCGTTTACAGGGATTGCGGAAATGGGCGGTGAAGGATTTCAAGAAGTATTTGATTTTTTACTTTGAACGGGATGATGTGATCGAAGTTGTGCGAATCCTATATGCATCTCAAGATATCAGCAGCATTTTAGAAGGGGAAGCATAGGTGAAGTGATCGTTTTGGTGCTACCTGGATTTTCGGATTGTGGGGTTGGAGAGCAACCCCCCGTTTGGCGTTGCACAGTTAGGAAGGAATCAACAAAATCCGAGTCTTTGGTGATGACGATTCGTTCCTCTTGAATAGAAATTGAATTGATGATTGAGTCTGGAGTTGCGTTCTGCTGAGGAAGCTCTCTGGTATGAATAATATCGTAACTAGCCTCCCGAAGCAGTCGAGCAAGTCGAATGGGAAGTTGAGCATCAATGAGAAACTTCATGATGCCAGCTTGTGAATGCTCTTAACTTGGCTAAGACGAGCGGCAAACAGCAGAACAGCAAGAATATCATCTGACTCAAGATCATCATAGTCAGCAAGAATTTCTTCAGTCGTCATGCCGGAACTCAAGAGTTCAAGGATAAATTCGACGGGATAACGTAACCCACGGATACAGGGTTTACCGTGACATATCTCTGGATTATGAGTGATGCGCTGTCAGGTTATCCATAATCAACTCTATGTTTAGTCAATAAGCGATCGCGCCTACCTTGCCTCCAGTTTAAGCCAGCGTTGGCGTAGCCGCTCTGAAAGAGCATCGCCTCGGTGCGGCCTGCGATTTTTGGATTACTGGGTTGGGGAGCGGTGGCGACAGCCTGTGCGGTAGCACATATTGCCTCGTAGAGTGGATTTTGGAACAGCAGTTACCGCTTGATTCCCTGTACTATTACGGGGTGATTCTCGTTCCGAGACACTTCGTGAACGACCCATCCACATCAGTTATGCTCCTCAGCAAAGGCAGAATATTTGGACGTTTACAGATGGAGGAGTGTCTACAAGGAAAGTCATCGAGCAATGGCTTGGAAAAGGTTAAGGTGTTAGTTATTCTCCCTAAGTAAACCAGGTAGAATTTTATCCAACTCAGTTTGAGGAGATGAGCATTGCCGGATACCTATGATAAACGTTGTCAATTAGGAGCATCTCGCCGTCGTTTTGAAGATGCTGTGGCTTTGCACAGTTGTAAACGTTGGTGGGGTGCAGTTTATATAGGGGGGTATGCAATTGAATGTTCTTTGAAGTCTCTTATCTGCTATGACGAACATAAAACCAACTTTAAGGAAACGTCAGCCTTCAAAAAGGGCTTACAGGGTGCAAGCCTGCACAACTTAGCAATGTTACTAAGTAAGACTGGTTTGCAACGTACTATCGAATTAGACAGAACTGGAAAACTTAAAGACACCTGGAATACTATAGCTTCAGTCTGGATCAGTGATGAACTACGATATTCTGACAAATTAGGAGAGGAATTAGACAGCACAAAATTTATTAAAGCAGTGAAAACGTGGCATCAGCTACTTTTAAGTAAGCAAGGAGAAGCCTCGTGACAGATATATCGATAACATTTGAGCAAATCAAGAGCCATCTACTTCAGGAATTGCAACTTCAAGATCCTAAAGTAACGGTATCTGTAAGGGAAACTTCTCTAGGTTGGCTCACAGTCCAAGTTGTAACTGATTGCTTTGAAGGAAAGACTCTAGCCGAACGTGAAGAGAAAATTGACAGCTTACTTGCAGCAGTAGATTTGAACCTTGGTCAATATCCTATTGCCAACTACAGCTTATTAACTCCACAAGAAGAAGTTGAACAACCAGATGAGAGTATCCAACTACCACTTTGGTCAAATATATTGATGGCTCCTGACCCTAATCATCGAGCTTCTATTGAAAAAGACATTCCAAATCGCCCACAGATTGTAACCTTTTACTCCTTTAAAGGAGGAGTAGGTCGCTCTACGGCTCTAGGAATGGTAGCCATTCTGCTGGTAAATCGAAATCGTCGTGTGGTTGTTATTGATTTTGATCTTGAAGCACCTGGTATTTCAATCCTATTCCGACCAGGTGCCGTAGATAGAAATGGAGTAGAAAATTATGGAGTCTTAGATTATATTCATCAACGTTATCTAACTCCAAATGAAAATATTCCCGCAATTGAAGATTGTATTCATCAAGTCAATTTACCCAGTCGTGGAGAGCTTTTCTTAGTATCTGCTGGAGAGTATAATGAAAACTATGTTCATCGATTAGCCGAGTTAGACCGGAGAACCTGGCAATCCTTCTACAAAGGAGAAACGAATCCAGTTCAACAACTTATAAAAGATATTAAAGGGCAAGTAGATCCCGATGTCATTCTAATAGATGCTCGCCCAGGGTTTAACGATACAGGGGCGATTGCGCTACTTGACTTGGCAGACACAGGAGTTATTTGTTTTTCACCAACTGACCAAAGCTTTGATGGTTTGCGTTGGGTTATACAAGCTGCTCGTAAGCAGTCTGACTATCAAGGTAAACCTGATCTTCGCTTCCTACTTACACCAATGCCGACCCTTGCCGAGGATCAGCTTGATTCCTGGATGGCTAAAGCTGAGGATTGGATAGTAGAACATTGGGGCTTACCTGATGGTGTAAGCGTGGGAGAGCTTTACTATAAAATTTTCTACAACCCAAACATTGCAGCTTTATCTAACTTAATTAATGCTCCGGTAAATCTTCTGAATGATTATTTGCCCATAGTAGATGCTATTGATGCTAGTCTTCCAGATATTAAATCTATTATACCTGCTACAACAACTGCTGAAAATCGTAAAACTATTCTGAATGAGCTTCATTTTGAAGCAGCAAGGGCACAAGATTTACAAGCAGATAATATCCCGACTATCTTTCAACGTACAGAAGATTTCCCAAAGTTTCTTAGCAATAGGACATGGCTGGTTCGAGGTGCTAAAGGAACAGGTAAAAGTATTTTATTTAGGCTGTTTGTAGAACAGTCAGATAGAGCTAAGGAATTAGCGAGTGCTGATGTCGATTTAACCATCTGCCAGTTTGTTGCTGCACACGGTGAATCCAGATTAAAAAACTCCATTTTGAGTAGTGAAAATCTTGCAAGTTATGAGCAGCAAGTTGGTGAAAATAGCTGGGCTATTTTTTGGCTAAACTATGCCGTTTTGCAATTATTTGATAATTTTTCAGAACTATCTTCTGTTCCTGAACTAAATAATGGCTTAGCTGCATTAATTGCCGAAGAGCATTTGACACAAGCTTCGATAGTCGAATGGTTAGTAAAACGTACTCGATCACCGCAAGCAATTCCCCAAGCTAGCGATGAATTGAGAAGAATCGATCGTTGGTTAAATGAGAATAACAGCAGCGTATGGCTTTTGTACGATGAGCTTGACGCTGGATTTGGATTTGGATCAGATAGTTACGCACGAAGACGACGTGCATTAGAAACTCTTTTAGCTTGGTGGTTAGAAAGCGGAACTAGCTTAAAGCGGATTGTACCAAAGATATTTTTGCGAGAGGATATTTGGAATCAGCTTAATTTTGTGAATAAAGGGCATTACGTAGGGAGATCTCTACAACTAAGCTGGGATGAAGCTGATCTGTGGAGACTGGTTTTACGTCAGGCTTTACAAAGTTCTTCCACTTTAAGTCGAGCTTTAGAGAAAGAATTTGGAGTAACAGTAGGTAGACTTGAAACGTTTGAGCTAGGGCAATTACGTAAAAGTCTTTATTCACTGTGGGGAGAGCGTATGGGGCGAGGGAGGAAAGCATTTACCTATAACTGGGTGCATACACGAATTGCTGATAGTAACGAGAACCGTTTTCCACGAAGTTTGGTCTTACTTTTAGAAGAAGCAGTACATAATGAAAAGAATTTCTCTACTGAATATAGCTCTGAGATAGTATTGCGTCCAAAATCATTAATTGATGCATTTCCCACTGTTTCAGAGCAAAGAGTAGATGAGGTGCGTAATGAATACCCTGAACTTGAAGAACCCCTTAATAGACTTCAGGGAGAACGCTCACCTATTGATGAAGATAGATTATCTGATATCTGGAATGTACAAGATGGTGAATTATCCCTTCGCATCAAAGAAATGGTAGAAGCTGGAATTTTGAAAGAACGCTCTCGCCCTAAAGATCCTCCTCCTCGCATTTATTCTATTGCCGAACTATATTTATATGGACTTGGAATGGTTCGTAAAGGTCAGCGATAATTGCTGTGTACATTTCTTTCGCTATTGTAAATTTCAATTAACAAATGAGCTCGCAATTCCTTTTATTCTCTCTGCCTCGTCCGAATATTCGATCGCACAACCTTCAACTGATAGGGATCAGCATCTTTTCGCCACACCACCCGTTGGCGTAGCTTTTCCAAAGGAAACTGCCCCCGCAACTCAGCACAGTGCTCCTCTAGACACCTTTCCCATCCTTGACAGTCGTAAATTGCTTTTACATCATTCAACAAGCCCCAGTTGCCCTCCTGCTGACTGAGCGAGAATTGTTGGGTGCCGCGAATGCTAATCTCTTCTATATTCACCGCTACCTGGATGCTGAGTTCTAGATAGATCCGCGATCGCATCACACCGATTCTGCGAATTAAAGTTACTGATGCAGACGCTGAAAACCGCCCAACACTTGCGTCTACAAATCCAAAATCGAAAATCCGAAATCGAAAATTTGCATAACCAGCTTCAGGAATCGCATATCCACGCTGGGAAATGGCATATCCAGCTTCGGGAATCGCATATCCACACTCGGAAATGGCATATCTACGCTGGGGAATCGCATATCCACACTCGGGAATCGCATACCCACACTCGGGAATCGCATATCCACACTCGGAAATGGTGTATCCACGCTGGGGAATCGCATATCCACGCTGGGGAATCGCATATCGGATCTCCGGAATCGAGGAGAGTTAATGCGAGTTTGATTTAGAGATTAAATTCGAGGTTTCCCCTACGTGGAGGATTCAGAGGGCGATCGCTCATTGACAGACAAAACCTTTAAAAACCCTAATTCCTTCAATCAGTGAAGAAGACCGTTTAACGTTGTTCCTGTGCAACTAGTCCCTCGATTTTATCGAGCTGATAGGCAATTATCAGCGCATCAATGACTTCGTATAGATCTGCTAGTTTGTTTATTAAATCGTCGGGGCCTCGGCGACTTCTTGAGCCTCTTCCAGCACCTCCTCTCGCAAAGCCTGCTGGTATTCATGGTCAGCCATGATTTCAATCTCGCACTCTTTCCCCGATCGCCTCGGTAATCTGATGAATTGCCCTGACTTTGTCTTCATAGTCAGCATCACTCAGCACAGGGTCAAATTCTGAGACTGTAATCGGTTCGTTTAATGTAATCCAAGAGCGGCAGCCACCATAGCTGGAATGGTAGGAAATAGTTTGAGGCATTGATAATCGATAGACTCGCAGCAGCAATAGGTATAGCGGCGATTTGGGTTTCCACTTCAATCGTTCCCAGACAAATTCCTCTGTCCAGATATGCATGGGAAGCAGCGCTTCAACGGTTTCGGCATTAAATATTTGAACGACATGCGTAATATCTGCCCAAGCCTGAATGGATACGGTTTCAGGATGCCAGCCCGGTTCTACCGGGGTTACGGAATCTGCATATCCGGCCTTGAGAAGATCGGGGCGCTGATGTTCATAGGTGGGATACAGCCAAACTTGCCGATGAGGAACTTTAAAGGAACCGCCTTCCTCGCGGATTCCTCCCTTTCTTAACACAACAATCATTTCCCCTCGGATGAGTGCATCCACTGCAACCGCCCATTCTTTCAATGCGTGTTGCATGGGTGTCCTCGCTATGACCTTCACAATCCATCCTAACGAGGAATTGTCAGGAGTTGGGTTATCGCTGACGCACAAAAATCTGAGTGAAATAATACCCGCCGTCGTCACTTCTAGCCACTCCGATGCCGGTCAGATCGTAATTCCCCTCGATATTCTGACGATGTCGGGTGCTTTCGAGCCAGCCATTCACCGCCCGATCGGCAGGGCTGCCATAGCCTTGGTTGAAGGCCACATTTTCTGCGGCTCCTCCATACGCAATGCGCTGAGAAATGATTTCAATTCGTTCGTCAAATCCTTCATGGCTGAAGGGAACTTGACCACTCGCCATTGCTTCACTATGCTGCTGAGCTTGCTGGCTAATGGTGGCGTTGGGTTCTAAGGGAGGTAAATTTTGACGATCGCGATATTGGTTGATTTGCGACAAAATTTCTTGCTCAATGCTTGAAAACGTACCCGTCTTTAACGGAGAGTGTTCCAAAAATTGAGCTTTGCGACTGGCAATTTCGGATAGCGATCGCTCTAGCAATGACATCGAAGGCTGCTTGGGTTCTTCATAGGCGATCGACTGAACCGTATCGATACTCAGCAACCCAATTGTAATCAGGAGCGCATTTGCGATTGCGCCTGCAAAAGTTGATCGAACCATGACTCACACACCACACACTGACGAAGAGTGCCTTACTCTATTTAGACTGTATATGCAACCTGAAGTTCCCTAGTGTGATCGAAGTCTCAGTGAGATGTAAAAGATGATGGATTCGATGTCGGTTGCTAGCAAGAAGCAGTTAGCAGTCAGGGTGCATCCCGGTTTTGCATGTGTAGTGCGAGCGTCCTGCTCGCGGGCATCTTGCCTGCACTGCAACCATCGATAAATTTGCGTGGGATGCTCCCATCTGTCAGCAGTCAGTGAAATGTCCAGATCCTGAAGGTCAAACGCCGTCAGAATCTAGCCAACCGCTGAAGCTGTCTTAATAGCTACTCGGTTTCTTCTAAATATTTTGCAACAGTTTGCACATCCTTATCGCCTCGACCTGAGCAGTTGATGACAATGCGAGGACTACCCGAAAGCTGAGGGCATAAGGTTTCTAAGTAGGCGATCGCATGCGCCGTCTCCAATGCAGGAATGATGCCTTCTAAGCGAGACAGGCGTTGAAACGCATCTACCGCTTCTTGGTCGGTGACGCTGTAGTATTCACCACGCCCTGATGACTTCAAATAGCTGTGCTCCGGCCCAACCCCCGGATAGTCAAGCCCCGCACTAATCGAATGAGCTTCGAGCACTTGCCCATCTTGGTCTTGCAGCAAATAGCTCATGGCGCCATGCAGTACGCCCACTCGCCCACGAGTCAAAGTTGCCGCATGTCGTTCAGACTGGATACCCTCTCCCCCCGCTTCAACCCCAATCAGACGGACAGATGAGTCATTCACAAACTCATGAAATAGCCCCATCGCATTTGAACCACCGCCCACGCAGGCGAGAAGAATGTCGGGTAAGCCTTCCCACTTCTCTTGGCACTGGCTGCGTGTTTCTTGCCCAATGATGGCGTGAAAATCTCGCACCATCATTGGATACGGGTGAGGACCTGCCACCGAGCCTAAGATATAGTGCGTCGTCTCGACATTCGTTACCCAGTCACGAATGGCTTCTGACGTTGCATCTTTGAGGGTTCCGTTTCCAGCTTCGACGGGATGCACCTCTGCGCCCATGAGCCTCATCCGAAATACGTTGAGCGCCTGCCGTTCCATATCGTGAACGCCCATATAAATCACGCAATCTAAGCCAAACCGCGCACACACGGTTGCTGTGGCAACACCATGCTGCCCCGCGCCTGTTTCTGCAATGATGCGCTGTTTGCCCATGCGCCTTGCCAATAGCACCTGGCCTATCGCGTTGTTGATTTTGTGGGCACCCGTATGATTTAAATCTTCTCGCTTTAGATAAATCTGAGGCCCTGAACCATCTGGCTTGGCGTAGCGTTCGGATAACCTTTCTGCAAAATAAAGAGGCGTTGGTCGTCCTACATAGTCACGCAGCAGGGCTTGTAGTTCTTTTTGAAAATCAGCATCATCGCGATATTGATAGAATGCGGCTTCTAACTCGCTCAGCGCAGGCATCAATGTTTCAGGAACATATTTGCCCCCAAACTGCCCAAATCGCCCAAGCATGTCAGGACGCTGGACAGCAACGGATGCGTCAGATGAAGCGGAGTTCATCATAGATTGGCTTGGGGTAAGGGGAGTTTGTGTCACGGGTGGCTCAACCTGAATTCAATATCAACATGAAATAATTAAGTTAGCCTTCATTATAAAGAGATTTGAGGGCTAATCCTGGAGAATGTGGAGTCTTTCCGATGGCGAAATCAAAACGGTCGAATTCGCAAAACGCTAAGGGGGATTATCGAGTTGCCTATTCTGAATTTGGATCAACAGATTCCCCTGCTTTAGAAAGAGCCGTTCTAGATCTTCCGCCTAATCAACAGACCGTTCGCATTCAAGCGTCACGCAAGGGGCGTAAGGGCAAAACCGTCACCGTCATTTCTGGATTTCAGTCTAAACCAGACACGCTAGCGGCTCTCATGAAGCAGCTCAAGTCTCAGTGTGGGGCGGGTGGTACGGTGAAAGATAATGAGATTGAAATTCAAGGCGATCATGCCTCGAAGATTTTAGACATTTTGACCCAGCTAGGCTACAAGGCGAAAATCAGCGGTGGCAAGGGTTGATTGATCAGGATGAAAAAAATGCTCAGCCTCCGTATTCTTGAATAAGGAGCAGTTAGGATGATTACATGGCTAGAATGCAGTCGGAGTTGGAGAATCAACCTTCTCAGCAGACTCTAAAAGGGCGATCGCTCACGATCGCGGTTGTTGGAGATGTCCATAATGATTGGGATGCAACGGACGATGAAGCCGCCCTTCAGCATCTCGGCGTAGATTTGGTTCTACTAGTAGGCGATTTTGGGAATGAAGCGGTTGATGTGGTGCGGGCGATCGCCCATTTGAGTCTTCCCAAGGCGGTAATCCTAGGAAATCACGATGCTTGGTACAACGCTACCCAATGGGGCCGAAAGAAGTGTCCGTATGACGTCCAGCACGAAAACTGGGTGCAGCAACAGCTTGATTTGCTAGGTGAAGCTCACGTTGGCTATGGCAAACTCGATTTTCCAGATCTCAATTTGACGGTCGTCGGAGGGCGCCCATTTAGCTGGGGTGGCTCATCGTGGAAACACGAAGATTTTTACCGCGATTGGTATGGCGTCGAAAATTTTGATGAATCTGTCAGCCGGATTATGGCGGCGGTGAATGATGCAGCACACGAGATGCTGATTTTTATTGGGCACTGTGGGCCAGCAGGGTTGGGCGATCGCCCCGAAGACCCCTGTGGTCGAGATTGGAAACCGCTGGGTGGGGATTTTGGCGATCCAGATTTAGCCGAGGCGATCGCCCAGTCCCGGACACTGGGGAAACACATTCCGCTGGTCACCTTTGGGCATATGCACCATCGACTTCGCCATACCAAAGACCGTCTTCGCAAAATGGTTGACATCGATGCAGACAACACCGTGTATTTGAATGCGGCGAGTGTTCCTCGAATCGTGAAAACTACTGCAGGCGAGCGGCTACGGAATTTTTCACTCGTCACCTTAGAGAACGGATCAGTCTCCAACACCTCGTTAGTATGGATTAATCAAGATTTTGAGGTGGAATCACAGCACGTTCTCTATCAAAAATCTCAACCTACAGCACAGTTTGCATCGATATGACACAGGGTGAGTTAATATATCTCAGGTTATGATAAAGACCCTGGAGAGGTGGCAGAGTGGTCGAATGCGCTCGACTTGAAATCGAGTGTGCCGAGAGGCACCGTGGGTTCGAATCCCACCCTCTCCGTATTAATCAGAAACTTTCACAATTTGAGGGAACGTTGACACTGACTCTGAGTCCTCCGTGAAGTTTAGGTCTGGATGGTTCGCAGCCTGCAGAAATTTTTCGTTGAAATCAGAGATGCAGGCAGGTCCATTTTGCTGCAACGTCATCAATATCGAAACGCTCTGGTTTAGTAAATGCTCAACATTGATGCCAAAGTATGAGGGTTGATAAGGTCTAAGCCGATTAATGCCCTCTCCAAGCAAGATGACAGTTCCTTTCCAGTTGTGGTTACCCATGTGGTAAAACGCAACTGAAATTTGGAGAATTCCTTGGTAAAACATGCGCTCGGAGTGCTCAGCGTCCATCCAAAGTGCTTCTAGAGTATCGTGGCAGCCGTAGAAATCTTGTTGATTAAACTGCTCTATCCCTGACCAGAAGGCCGGAGGAATATCGTGTTCCATAAAATGCCGTTTGATGGATTCAATCCCCTCTATTTTCACCTCTATTTTGTGGGCGTGCGATCGCGCTGTGGATTGACTCTGCTATTTGTCAGGGACGTTTGGAGTTGAGACTCTAGCGATTGGCTTGGTTGAATGATAAATCCAGGCAAGCTAGACGACGCCCCGTCTTGTGCGCCCGTTGGCGATCGCAGGTTGTGAGGTGCCCAGAGCAGCCAACGACTTCCCAAAGAAAGCTGCTGAATACTCGCCGGATTTTGGGTTAGCCAGATAAGAGGCTGCCGAGGTAGGCGATCGCTTGCCTCGGCCTCATCGCAGCGAATTGCCGCCAGCGTTTCCAAAACAGCCGAATCGCCCCGTAATTGCCCGGTGTGTGCCGTCCAAATACTGACCTGAAGGCTTTGATGGCACGCATAAAAATAAAGAGATGCAGTTGCGACAACAGCACTCTCAAAATCGTTGGCATCCCAGTCGTGCTGGTTATCTAATCCAATGATTACCTCCTGCCCTCCGGATAGCCCTTCCATTTCCCGAACTCGCAATTCGCCGTAGCGTGCACTCGTACGCCAGTGAATCAAACGGATTGAGTCTCCCCACCGATAGGGACGGAGCGCGCGCGTTAGCTCCTTGGATGCCTGATGAGAGTAAGTATGGTGATGAATCTGAGTGCTCGTATCCCGTCCAAGTTCATCGATCAGGGGACAACGAACTAACTGCAAAACCGTTGGATAAACGACTGCCTTTGCGTCAGCATGGTGACTCTGTCGGCACCAAAATAAACCAAGGGGTGCCGCAGTTCTAAGATGAACCGTATGCCAGCGATAAATGCCTCGATGGTGAGTCGGCTGTTCGTAACGCCATTGATAGGTCTCGCGGGGTGGAATGACCTCGACAGACTGAGTAACGGGTTTACCCAGAGGGAATGGCAGCACGTCAGAAATCTGCAATAAAAACTTTGGTGCATTGTCAAGATTGGCGATCGCCAATTCGACAACCACAGATTGCCCATTACTCACCGGACGAATTGATCGGCGAGTCACCCGAATGCCCCGCAGCGATCGCCTCGGAAGTAATGCGGCGATCGCAAGCAGTGCCACCATGATGCCACTGATGACATAGAGCCAACCAGCCATCGTGTTGGTTGCTGCGCCGAAGAAAAAAATCGCAAGTCCGGCAAGCACCCACCCACTAAATGCCGGAATCACCCAACGAGACTCAAGCCAGTCTGAGAGGTGGTGATGAATTTGCATATTAAGTTCACTTATACTCAGCTCACTGGTACTCAGCTCATCGGTATTTAAAGTTTGAGCACAATTTTGAGCACAATATCGATAGTCATTCTCGATGAGCTTATCATTATCGTCTAATTTTATCGTCAGACTTGCTTGCAAGTCCTGAGGGAGTTCTATTCTATGGAGGCGATCGCTTCCATAGATTGGCATGATTAAACCAGCAGATCGCCGTATAAGCTGAGTCGCGTCATCGCGTTAAATCCTCAATTCCGGGCACGATAAGAGCAAGCAAGTTATAATTTTTGCGGATATGTATGCAAATTTTCTTTATGAGCAATCCCCTCGTCCACGCATTTTTTGTTGGTAGAGCTGTTGCCGATGCTCTAGGTGAACAAATAGAAATCACATTTGCTGATGCCATGAGTGAGCTTGGCAAGTTTGATGCTGAACAGCGAGAACGTCTGCGTCAGTTCACCGATCAAGTTATGGAGCGCGCCAATCGCGCAGAGGAAGCGGCCATGCAAGGGAGGCCTGTTTCTCCAGCAGCGTCTTCAGAGTCACAGTCTGAAGATTTGCAAGCCATGATTGATGATTTAAGAGCTGAAATCGCCCAGCTCCGTGCCGAGCTCCAGCGCTATCGAAGCCGATCGGCTTGACGGCGTTACGCTCACCAGTTGAGTCTACGTGTTTGCTTCATTGAAGTCCTTATCCTGTTGGAATCTCGTCTGAACCTACGTGTCTGCTACTCACAGTAATTCTGCCCCATCCCCACAACGCGCAAATCAACATGACTTTGCGAATGGTTCTGCTGCTGATGAGGCAGATCCAAATGGCTCTGAGAATATTTTCAAGGCTGCGCGCTCAAAGCCATCCTATTCTTCCAAGTCTTACAGCTGGAGCCGCAAAAATTATTCCCATACCCAGCGCTATGTTCATATTTGGTCATTTGTCTTACAGCTACTTGCTGCTCAGTGGCTCTATAAAAAGAGCTGGAGCTATCGGGGGCGTGCAAGTGATGAAAAGAAGGCGCTCCGTCGGAAAAGGCTTGCTGTCTGGATTCGAGAAACTCTTCTCGATTTAGGGCCTACCTTTATCAAGGTCGGGCAACTGTTTTCTACTCGCGCAGATCTTTTTCCAGCCGAATTTGTAGAAGAGCTGTCTAAGCTCCAAGATAAGGTACCTGCGTTTAGCTATGAGCAAGTCGAACTCATTATCCAGGAAGATTTTGGTAAGCCGATACCTGAGCTTTATCGCAACTTCGACCCGATTCCACTCGCAGCGGCAAGCTTAGGTCAGGTTCACCGGGCTCAGCTTTATTCTGGAGAGGAGGTGGTTGCTAAAATCCAGCGCCCAGGGCTAAAGCGTCTATTTGAAATCGACCTCGATATTCTTAAAGGAATTGCCCGATACTTCCAGCGACATCCAGATTGGGGACGTGGGCGAGACTGGATGGGAATCTACGAAGAATGTTGCCGAATTCTGTGGCAAGAGATTGACTATTTAAACGAGGGGCGCAACGCAGATACCTTCCGACGGAACTTCCGTCGAGAGAATTGGGCAAAGGTTCCGCGCGTCTACTGGCGCTACACCTCCCCCCGAGCGCTAACGCTAGAATATCTTCCGGGTATTAAAATTAGTCACTACGATGCGATTGAAGCAGCGGGGTTAGACCGCAGGATATTAGCGAGGCTTGGTGCGAGAGCCTATCTTCAGCAATTGCTGCATGATGGCTTTTTCCATGCAGACCCTCACCCTGGCAACATTGCGGTCAGTCCTGAAGGGGCTCTAATATTCTACGACTTCGGCATGATGGGGCGGGTTCAACCTGCTACGCGAGAAAGACTTTTGGAAACTTTCTTTGGGATTGCCCAAAAAGATGCGGATCGAGTCGTGAAATCGTTGGTTGAGCTAGGTGCTCTAGCCGCTGTTGACGATATGGGGCCTGTTCGTCGCTCAGTCCAATATATGCTCGACCATTTTATGGATCAGCCCTTTGAGGGGCAATCCGTTGCTGACATTAGTGATGATTTGTATGAGATTGCCTACGATCAGCCCTTTCGATTTCCAGCAACGTTTACATTTGTCATGCGCGCTTTCTCGACTCTAGAAGGGGTGGGTAAAGGGCTCGATCCAGAGTTTAATTTTATGGAGGTTGCAAAACCTTTTGCAATGGAGATTATGGTAGACGGAAACGGTTCTCGACAAAGTGTATCTGACGGTATTTTCAGCGAGTTGGGTCGTCAAGCGGCTCAAGTTAGTTCGACTGCCCTGGGGTTGCCACGACGTATCGAAGATACGTTTGAAAAATTAGATCGGGGTGACATTCGGATTCGAGTACGCGCAACTGAGACTGATCGGGCGTTGAGGCGTCTTAGTAGCGTTAACATGGGGACTAATTACACTATCTTGATTGGCGTATTTACGTTGTCAGCAACCATATTGCTTGTTAATGGATATGTGTGGGTGGCGTCTCTGGCGGCGATCGCAGCAGTTGCATCAGCGGTAGCTTTGATCCGTCTCCTTATGCGCCTCGACCGATACGAAAAAATGTTTTAATCGCCCTCCCCGACTATGACTGCTATGTTCGTCCTATGAAACGCCTTTTTACGGGTCTTACCGATCCGGGACTCGTTCGCACTGCCAATCAAGATTCATACCACATCGACCCAGATGGTCGATTCTTTATCGTTGCAGATGGTATGGGTGGGCATGCAGGTGGGCAAGAAGCAAGTCGGATTGCGATAACCGTTATCCAAGAGTATTTAAATGACCAATGGGAGGCGGCTGAATCCTCTGAAACCCTCTTAGAAAACTCGATTTTGAAAGCAAATCAAGCCATTCTGCAAGACCAAATGGCTCACCCTGAGCGAGCAGACATGGGTACTACAGCGCTTGTTGTTCTATTTCGCCACGATCAATCTTGGTGCGCTCACATCGGGGATTCTCGCTTGTATCGGCTTAGAGGGGCTAAGTTAGAGCAGATTACGGAAGATCACACATGGGTGGCGCGAGCCATGAAACTAGGCGATTTAACGCCGACTCAGGCCAGAGTCCATCCTTGGCGACATATTTTATCTAAATGTCTAGGTCGAGAAGATCTTAAACAGGTTGATGTTCAATGCTTTGACTGGCAGGGAAGCGATCGCCTCTTGCTGTGCAGCGATGGACTGACCGAAGAGTTATCTGATCACCTCATTGCCTCTCACCTCAAGTCAATTCGAGCATGCGATAAAGCTGCAGCTGCCTTAATTGACGCGGCGAAAGATAAAGGCGGGCGAGACAACATAACCGTCATTATTGTGACCACACTTCAAGAACAATGATTGCTCGGTTAATGGCTGTGGCATACAAGTGGATTACCAAATCCATACAATTTAGTTCGTGTCGAGCATTTTTACAATTCGTAACTTGATAGTAGTGGCATAACTCGCTGATGACGATTAGATCATCACGAATGATGAGTGTAAGGTACCCTCTAGGGGGGTGTGCATCTTTGTCAAATAATTGTTAATATTTTTAATATCACACAACAATCACAATGCAATAACTAGGAACACTAGTACCTATGGCGTCGTGTTTGCTGTGAGATCGGTTGCAGAGTGTCATTGCCATCTAGCTTTAGGCTCTTTGCATTCACCCCATTATCCAAATTGGAGGAAATTATGGACCAGCCTGCACAACTTTCTTTAGAGCAGCAGTTCAATCTCCGCTCATTTGAGACTCAAGTAGACCGAATGAGTCGAGAACAAGCTCAGCAGTTCCTAGTTAAGCTCTATGAGCAGATGATGTTGCGCGAAACCATGTACAAGCACTTCATCAAGCATCAATGGGGAATTGAATCCGGTTCTCGGCTTGACTAGGATTTGCCTACTACAGTGGGCGACCTCCTTCTCTTGCTCCATTCCTTCGTGGGGAAAGAGCTGGGGATGATGGGGCGTCAACTCTCCTTAAATCAGCCATTACATTCAAAGTAACAACAGAGTTTTTTTAGATGTTCCTAGTTTTGCAAATTCAAGATTTTGGCTTCCGGTGTTGCGAACTCCTGTTCTGAGATGATGCAGCCATGCAACGGATTCGGATCTTGATTATGCAGCGTACAGTTATTCTTACGGGTCGTATTATTCGTATTTTATAGAGTCCATTTTGATTGCCACCCAGTAGATCTCAATTTTCTTCGGCACGCAAAGTCGCTATTTAACAAAATATTGATGCTATCTAACGTAGTGTCGACAAACGTACATCATCACAAGTCATTAAATTCATAGTGGCAATGGTAGGGTTTTAAAGAACGTTTCGTCAGCCTTACTAAGCACAAGCCTATGTTTCAGCACATAATGGTCTGTACTGACCTTGAGGATGGACTCCACCGTCTAGTTGATTTTGTCCCATGTTTTGCCGCAGGGGGAGCCAAGCAAATTGTCTTTTTGCATGTGATGCCTCTACTAGACGATCGAGAGATTCCCAGACCCGATGCTGAAAAAATGCAGGAGATTCGAGAGCGGCTATCAGTCGCCCTTAAAAATGTTCCTGAAGGTATTGATGTCCAAGTTGAAGTTCAGTGTGGTCGCCCTGTCGATTACATTGTCAGTGCGGTTAAAAAATATTCAATTGATTTGATTATGCTGGGCATGCCGAGCCGGACGCGCTTGACTGAAAAGCTTTTTGGCAGCACCACGATGGAGCTCTGTCGGCAAGTCTCCGTTCCTTTGATGATTTGGCGACCTCAACTCGTTTCCACCTACACGTGCGAGGAGCTTGAGCTGCGCTGTAGACATATGTTTCGATACTTGCTCGTTCCCTACGATGGAAGTAATGCGGCCAAGTACTTGATTGATCAGATCAAGCATTTTGCCGATGGAGATCACAATTCTCTTGAGCGGTGCCTACTATGTTGGATTGTTGACGATGTCAATCGACAGGGGCTGCTTCCCTACGTTGAAAATCAGCTGCAAGTCGCTGAAGAACAACTCTCGGAGATAAAAGCAGAGTTAGAAGCGCTCAAGCTCGAAGTTGTAACGGTCGTTCGTCAGGGTAACGTGGTATCTGAAGTTTTGAAGTTAGCCCAAGATTACGACATCAATGCGATCGCCCTATCATCTGATAGTTTAGGCAAGATTTTGGAATGGTCAGTTCCAAGCTTTGCGGGAGAAATTTTACGTCGAAGCTGGCACCCTGTCGTTTATTTCCCCCCTTCAGATTGAAATCGAGGAGCCAAAGCGCTCCTCTCAACCAATCGCTTCTAGCTTTTGTAAAATAGTTGGCTTAATTTTTTCAAGTTCGGCTTTCAAAAATGTTTTGCTAGCTCCTGGCTGGGTTGTAGGGGCAGCCACGCCGAGCGTTGCAAACTCTTGCAAAAGTTTAGCCTGGGTTTCGATGAGCTGAGGATTACCCCACGCGGCAGGTTCAGCGATTGTCAACGTCATGACCCTATTGCACTGGTGAGGGTTTTCGAGCGCAAAAAACAATATGCGATAATGCCGAGACTCGCTCAACAACCGGGTCATTTGTTGTCCGAAGTGAGTTTTTAAGTCGAGGTAGTAAGACAGCCATCGAGGATCTGATCCACGGTTATACAACACGGTTAGCCAGAGCATCACTGGGTGGGGAGCTCCTAAAAATAAAAACTTGTTGTATGGAGTACAGACGGAGAGTTTGTCAATGTCACGCTGCGACAGCATGACCCATAACGTCGCTAAGGAGTCGTTGCCAGTCTGTAAGATATGGGGAAAAACAATCTCGGCGATTGGCTTATCGGGAGGCCATGATGTGATCCGACACACATCTTCTGATGAAATTCGATGTTCTTTTCTGGGGTCTGGTCTAATCGGAATTCCTTTCAGATCTCTTCCGATGCGATCAGCGACCTCCTTGCCCGGTCTGAATCTTTCTTCTAACGGCTTTAGCGTCTCGATGATGTCGGTGACATTCTGGGGACGATTGTTTGCTGACTTTTCAAGACAGCTCATTACCAGATTTTCTAGGGATTTAGGAATCGCGATGGATGGATTTGCCTCACTAAAGGATCGAGGCGTTTGAACATGATGAGCTTTGTACCAGCCTGGAAAGGTGTGGGTATTAGCCTGTAGGGGCATCTTACCCGTTAGCATCTGAAACATCATTACGCCGAGGCTGTAGATGTCAGATCGATTGTCGAGTTCGCAGCCCTCCATCTGTTCTGGGGATGAGTAAGCCAGCGTTCCCATGAAGCAATTGGTTTGACCGCCGTCTGCTTGAAGCGTTTTGGCAATACCAAAGTCCAAAATCTTAGCCAGTTGAAGGAGGCTTTGGTCAGGTGTAATCAGAATGTTGCTGGGTTTGATGTCGCGATGAATAATTGGACAGATTTCGTCGTCAATTAAGATTCCTTGATGGGCACATTCTAACCCCAGGCAAATCTGTCGAATTAAGTTTAAGAACTGAGGAAGCGGAAGAGGTTGGTAGTTAATGACATCACTGAGGCTTTCACCCCTCAAGTATTCCATCACATAGAAGGGAATACCGTCTTCATCCACTCCATAGTCTGTAACTCGAATAATGTGAATACTCCGCTGCCCTAGCAATGCACAGGTAGTTGCCTCTCGCTCAAAACGCTCTCGCATTCTGTTATTGAGTAAGGTTTGTGCGAGAAATTTGATGGCAACGGGGACGCCTCCCAACAAAAAATCTCGACCGCCATACACTCGCCCCATAGAGCCCTGACCCAAGATCTCTACGATTTCATAGCGTTTATTGAGTTTGCGTCCGATGTTTGGGTCTGTCACCATGACTCAGTTGTCCTCCCTTATCCAACTCTGCGGCTTGAATCGAGCTTGGACATAGGTATTGACTGTCGATTGCTACGTATCTTGACGCGATGATGATGTAAAGTCACAGACGACCTCATGCGATTTTCGAAGAACGATTGAAAATTGATAGTCTCAAGAATACTTGGCGCATCGATGATATGTGTGGACGATATTCCATATCATCCTCGCATTGCCCAACAATTTAGACCTGGCTGAGCAAGTTAAGTAAAAGAAATTTGGAGCCTTCAATGAACTAAGCATGGCGTATCCACGCTAAAGGCTATGCCAATTAAAACCAATCAAACAATGACAAAACCAGGCTAGCTCAATCATGGCGATGTCAGTATCGTTAATTTTAGCGATATTGCATGGCTTTAAGCTCTCATGCCCCCTGAATGGATTGGATATCAATCCTGCTGTGATTTACTCAATGCTCTGTAAGCCACTTCACCAATCTAACAGTCTGGACTTAGAATGCCCAACTGCCAGTCGAAGCAAACGTATCAGCCTCACCCATGGCCAATTGAATATAGCGGTATGCGCTTGAGTTAAGTACGGTGGTGTTTGAGCGGTGAAGCGCACCGCTCAAACACCATTCACAAGCGATTTAGGATCGCTATATAAGGATTACTGACCTAAATAGGCTTTGAGAACGTCGGTATTTTGCTGCACTTCAGCAGGTGTCCCTGATGCAAGATTTTGTCCTTCTGCCAACACCCAGACGCGATCGCACAGCGACATGATGACATCCATGTTGTGTTCAATGATTAAGAATGTCATTCCTTCTTGGTTCCACGTCCTCACATGCTCGCAGATTTGGTCAATCAGAACCGGGTTGACTCCAGCGGCAGGTTCATCGAGCAAAATCAGCTTTGGGCGCACCATTAAGGCTCGCGCGATTTCCAAGAGTTTGCGCTGTCCGCCTGAAAGCGCTCCTGCATATTCCTTTGCCATGTGAGCCAGCCCGACAGATTCTAAAATTTCCATGGCGTGTTCTCGTTGCTGCCGCTCTTCTTTAGCCACTTGCCCTGGACGAAACCAAACATTCCAAAAATTTTCGCCCGCTTGATGCTGTGATGCCAACAGCATGTTTTGCATCACAGATAGCTTAGAGAGCACGCGGGCAACTTGAAATGTTCGAACTAAACCCTGTTTGGCAACTTGATGAGAAGCCAGATCTTGAATGGGTTCTCCATCGAAGAAAACTTGTCCGCTATCCGCCTGAATAAAGTTAGACAAGAGATTGAATAGGGTCGTTTTTCCGGCACCATTAGGACCAATCAACCCCGTGATACTACCCTGATTAACCTCTAAAGAGGCGTGGTCGACGGCTCGAATTCCCCCAAAGCTCTTACATAAGTCATTGGCTGCTAGCAAAGGGCTGGCATTGGTAGGTGGAGTGGATGAATGTGAAACTGACGTGGATGAGGAAGGCGTATTCATCGTCTTTTGCGGGGTGTCTTCCATAGGTGCATCATCGACCAAGGGTGAGCTCCTCCTTCTTACCTAAGATTCCTTGGGGTCTCCAAATCATCAAGACCATTAGCAATAAACCAATGATCATAATCCGAAATGCTCCTAGACGAGCATCATCTAGTGGAATAATGTCGGCCAAAACGAAGCGAGTTAGAGTCTGATATGCCCAGAAAATAGCAGCCCCAAGCAACGTGCCAACGTTATTACCTGCTCCGCCTAAGACGACGATTGTCCATGCATTAAAGGTGACGAGCGGTTGAAAGTTGTCGGGATAAATGGTCGTTAGCTGCCATGCGTACAGGGCTCCTGCGATTCCAGCGATCGCCCCGCCTAACATCAGCGATTGCAGTTTATACCAAAACACGTTTTTGCCAAGTGCCTTGGCGACTTCCTCATCTTCTCGAATTGCTTTTAAAACCCGACCCCACGGAGAACTCACCAGCCGCTGCAGCGCCCAGAAGATAACCGCCAGCACGAGCAAGGAAATTAACATCAGCCCCGTTTTAGTTGGGTTGCGGGAATAGTTGTAAAGGGCAGTTGCTAAAAACCCGTATATCCAGACACCGAGCACGGTACAAGCAATGACAGAAACAAGCGTACTTGATGCACCTAGCGCAGAGAGTTTTGGAAAGAATTTGCGCGATAGCCAAATATAGAGGGCACATACCGCAGCAAAGACGGCAATCATAGAGATGCCAAGCAGCCAAGGAGGAAGCGCATTCGATAGTTTCAGCTGTTGCGCACTTAAACCAATGCCATAGAGAAGCAAAAGCAGGGAGCCCACATAGCCAATTAGGATCACCGAACCTTTGATGATAGCTTGGGATGGCGCCGTCTTAATTCGGCTGAGTGCATGCTTCCAAAGCTGCCATAGCGCAATTCCCAACACAGCCGTGAGCAGTGCAATCATGACAATCCGGGTGAAGAAGTTGGGGTTTAGATTGCTTAGGGGCAGAGAAAATCGCTGCACGCCGAATGCCCCTTCAGTCAACCATTCTTCATTGAGTGCGATGAGACGAATAATTTCTGAAACGCCAATCGTAACGATCGCCAGATAATCTTCCCGGAGTTTGAGGGTTGAAAGCCCAATCAACAAGCCTAGAAAAGCAGCCGCAATTGCACCGATTAGAACGGCGATGGGGATCGGAACTTGCTCCGGCATCACCTGCTGAATCCTTTGGAGAAAGCCGCTCATTGCCTCTGACTGCTGCATCCAGGTGAAATTCTCTAGCATGTTGGTGGGCAATTTTTGGAGATAGCCTGGAAGGGTCAGCAGGGCCACGAAGTAGGCTCCTACTGCCATAAAGGCGACATGCCCAAAGTTGATGAGCCCGGTAAAGCCCCACTGCAAATTTAAGCCCAGGCCAAAGAGGGAAAAAATTGATGTGAAGATAATCAGAGAAACAATATAGCCTTCCATGGGGTTTTTGTAAGCAGGTCAACAGTTATAGGGCGATTATAGGGCGATCGCCTGGAGTTGGGATATTCCGAGAATTTGGGAGGGGAGACTCCAACTACTAAAAATGCTACCCCTCCGGAGTCATCGAAGAGGCTTCTTGGATTTTCAGGTCTATTCCGCAAGCGCTAGCATTTTACCGCACTGAGAAAATCAGCTCGTATCAAACACAACTGACCTATGCTGCATCTGCTGATTAAAGATGGTAGCTATCCAGGTTGGAGTGGTTCTTAAATCTGCTCGTAATGCACTCCGCCGCGTGATTTCAATCGACTGTCAGCAACCGCGCATGTGGATGGTAACTCTCGATTGAGAATTTCCGATTTCGCTTATGCGTGCGTCGCTTCGAATTTGGAATTCCTTAAGCTCAGGAATTATTCAATTTCAATCGCTACACTGTAATCGTGATTCATGTAAGAGGTTTGAGTGTATGGATGCTGCTGCTCTCTGGCAACGCTACCAAGACTGGCTCTACTATCACCCAGGGTTGGAGTTTTATCTCGACATTAGCCGAATGCGGTTTGATGATAGTTTTGTCGTTGAGATGGAGCCCAAATTCAAAAAAGCGTTCGATGATATGAAAGCGCTTGAGGAAGGGGCGATCGCCAACCCCGATGAAGACCGGATGGTTGGGCATTACTGGCTACGAGATCCAGAGCTAGCACCGACCGAGAAGCTCAAATCTGACATTGTCGAAACCCTAGAGCAAATCCATTCATTTACTCAAAAGATCCACAACGGTGAAATTCGCCCGCCCCAGGCTCAAAAATTTACCGATATTCTTTCGATTGGCATCGGAGGGTCTGCATTAGGGCCCCAGTTTGTCGCAGAAGCACTCGCGTCGGTCAATCCACCGATGCAAATTCACTTTATTGACAATACCGACCCAGCCGGAATCGATCGCACTCTGGCTCAGCTCAAAGATCGCCTGTCGAGTACGCTGGTTCTTACCATCTCCAAATCAGGTGGTACACCCGAAACGCGAAACGGCATGCTAGAGGCAAAGCATGCCTATGAAGTCAGGGGTCTAAATTTTGCGCAACATGCGGTGGCGACGACGGGCGTCGGCAGCACACTCGATGAGCAAGCCAAGCGAGAGGGCTGGTTAGCCCGGTTCCCGATGCACGACTGGGTAGGAGGGCGTACGTCTGAAATGTCAGCAGTAGGTTTACTTCCGGCGGCGCTCCAAGGCATCGATATTGATGCCATGCTGGCCGGAGCTAAGGAAATGGACGACGCGACTCGCATTTCAAGGCTTAGAAATAACCCGGCGGCGCTCCTAGCGATGGCGTGGTACTACGCTGGGAATGGCAAGGGCGATAAAGACATGGTGGTGCTGCCCTATAAAGACAGTCTGCTGCTGTTTAGCCGTTATCTCCAGCAGCTCGTCATGGAATCCTTAGGTAAGGAGAAAGATTTAGATGGAAACACTGTCTATCAAGGTATTGCAGTGTATGGCAATAAAGGAACCACCGACCAACACGCCTATGTGCAACAGTTACGTGAGGGCGTACCGAATTTCTTTTTGACGTTTATAGAAGTTCTAAAAGACCGTGAGGGAGATTCGATTGCGGTCGAGCCTACTGTGACATCGGGAGATTACTTGTCTGGTTTAATGCAGGGAACTCGCAAAGCGCTGTTTGAAAACCATCGAGATTCGATCACCGTCACAGTTCCAGAGGTAAATTCTCGAACCGTAGGCGCGCTGATTGCTTTATATGAGCGTGCGGTTGGTCTTTATGCGTCGTTGGTTAATATCAACGCTTACCATCAGCCGGGTGTAGAAGCCGGTAAGAAGGCGGCAGCCGCTGTTCTAGAAATTCAGAAAAAGGTGACTTCAACACTTAAAGAAGCTCCCGGTGCATTAACGCTGGATTCACTTGCCGAAAAGTCTGGTGAACCTGGGCAAGTCGAGACTATCTACAAAATTGTGCGCCATCTGCAAGCAAATCACAGGGGCATCGAGATACAGGGCAATCCGGCAGACTTAGCGAGTCTTAAGGTAAAAACGACGGGCTAAGGGGGGCTAGAGCTTAGGGCCACCCCTTGTCTCTGGCAATCTGCCTTAAATGTACGTTCTATAAGACAAGATCTCCAGCAACGTATGCCCAGAAATCACGCTTCCTTAGCAATACTGTAACAATGCTGTGTTCGTTCATCTGCTTAATCCAGTCAGGGATCAGGGCTAAGGCGATGTGCATCATGTTCTCTAAATAGCAGCCCACAATCTAATTAGCCTGATGAATTCTACTGGGGAGTATGGTTCACATATAGCAGTCCCAGATGGGTTGTGAGTGGTGGGGCGGGCGGCGCCCGCCCCACCACTCACACACAACTCACAAGCGATTTGGGATCGCTATAGCTTGATGGAATTGATTCATACGATTTATGAGGCGAATTAAATTCGTTGATTGATCATTAACTTCTCAACTCAATACTGTGAGAAGTATAGCCTTACGCTCTCGCGTTAGGACATTGAACGTATGTAGAGCCCCTAGGGCTTTACCATGATTTGTTCAACTTGGCTCAATCTTTCTCATACTCAATCAGCATGCATACCAACCCGCCTCCAAACCGGGCAGATTTTCGTCCTCGATTTATTCGCCTTGCTATCGTCAATATCGTCTCAAACCTCATGGTTCCGCTAGCAGGGCTGATCGATATGGCATTTCTTGGGCATCTTGCGGACATTCGTCATCTGGCAGGGGTTTCGCTGGCCACAGTGATTTTTAACTATATTTATTGGTCATTTGGTTTTTTGCGAATGGGCACAACCGGACTGACTGCTCAAGCCGTCGGGCGAGGCGATCGCCACGATGTGTTGCTGACAGGTTTTCGCAACGGCATTCTGGCGATCGCATTGGGGATGATGTTACTCATGCTGCAATATCCGTTACGCGATATCGGGTTTGCATTACTCAATGCCGCACCTGATGTGCGAGCCTCAGGAGAAGCATTTTACGACGCTCGCATTTGGGGTTCCCCTGCCGTGCTGCTCAACTACGTGCTCATTGGTTGGTTCCTCGGACGTGAAAAAGGGGCACTGGTGCTGCTATTTTCTGCCATCGTCAATGGGGCAAATGTGGTGCTCGATTACGGATTTATCGTGCAGATGGGATGGGAAAGCGCTGGAGCAGGCTGGGCAACGGCGTTGAGTCAATACCTGGCGCTAATGTTTGGGCTTGCCGCCGTCGGTCGGGATGTCTCTTGGGCAGAGATAAGGGCGATCGCCCCGCGTCTGGTTGACTGGGCACCTCTGAGAGCCGTGTTTACTCTCAACGGCGATATTCTAGTGCGCACATTTGCCCTAACGACTGCATTTGCCGTGTTTACGAATATCAGTGCCGCCCTAGGCACTGTTGCGCTAACCACCAATACGCTCCTTTTACAAATCATCACGCTTGCCGCCTATTTTATTGACGGGCTTGCCTTCGCCACCGAAAGTATTTCTGGAGTGATTCGCGGAACGGGCAAAACAGGGCAGTTAGTCCCGCTTGTGCGGTTCTCGGGCGGAGTCAGTCTTGCCGTCGGCGTGACGTTTGCGCTGCCCTTCGTGATACGTCCCGATCTCTTCTTTAGCATGCTGACAAACCACCAGACCATTCTCGATGAAGTCAATCGCTATGTCCTATGGCTGTTGCCTATATTGGGATTTGGTTCAATCGCATTCATATTAGACGGCTATTTTCTAGGTCTCACTGAAGGACGTATCCTCCGCAATGCCATGATTGTATCGACGCTACTTGGGTTCATTCCGTTGGCGATCGCGGGCTGGTATTTCCGGAGCCCTCACATCCTTTGGCTATCGCTGACCTCATTCATGCTGGCCAGATCCATAACGCTGGCATGGCAGATCCCCGCTACGCTGAATGCGGGTAAGCAATGACCCCCAACTCAAAATCAGCGGCCTACTCAAAATCGTTATGAGTATGATATATTCGTAACAGTTCGTAATTATGGTTCGACAAATCGAACATGATACCCATAGGCAGGCAGCGTGGTAGATCTGCTAGGCGTATTAGATTTTCCGCGAACATGTAGAAGCGTAATCTCACATCACGTATTAGTCTCACATCACGTATAAGGAGAGTTCGTTCATGACTTATCAGACAGACGGCTGTTTGCGGGTGGGCCAACCTGCACCTGATTTCACTGCAACAGCAGTATACGATCAGGAATTCAAGACAATTAAACTGTCTGACTATCGTGGTAAGTATGTTGTCTTGTTCTTTTATCCTCTAGACTTTACATTTGTTTGTCCTACTGAGATCACTGCATTCAGCGATCGCTTTGAGGAGTTTAAAAATCTAGGCACTGAAGTTCTTGGCGTTTCAGTCGATAGCGAATTCTCTCACCTTGCTTGGATTCAGACCGATCGGAAGTCAGGCGGTGTTGGCGACCTCAACTATCCGCTAGTTTCTGACATCAAGAAAGAAATCAGCACCGCTTTTAACGTACTCGAACCCGAAGCTGGTGTTGCGTTGCGCGGTCTGTTTATCCTCGATAAGGATGGTATTATTCAGCACTCGACTATCAATAATCTGTCGTTTGGGCGTGATGTCGATGAAACATTGCGTGTCCTGCAAGCCATCCAATATGTTCAGACCCATCCGGATGAGGTGTGCCCAGCGGGTTGGAAACCTGGTGAGAAGACGATGAATCCTGATCCGGTGAAGTCTAAAGAATTCTTCGCGGCAGTATAGTCGACCCAATTTTGGACGTTGATAGGGGGCACAAGCCCCTTATTTTGCGTTTTTGAACGCCTGCGATTTTGCTGCAAGACGGGCATGCGATAGAGTCTTTTAGTGGGTGTATCGCCCTAGTTTAATGATTGCGGTCACAATATATAGGACAATTGCTGACCCAATAATGGCAGGTACGATATAAACATCTTGAATATTCCATCGAAGAAATGCATAGCTCACACCATATTCTTGTTGCAAGAATTGATAGCTCCATTGCCCAACCCAAACTCCGGCTAACCCAATTAAGACAAGCCCGGTTAGTTTGCCTGGAATGCGGCGAGGAACCAACATGTTGGCAATGCCTGCGCAAACTATCGCAATGATAAGTTGAGTCACTAAATGCGGAATATCCATGATGTCTTATACCCTAAATGGCAGGGCAAGCACGTTGAAATGTCTATAGCGTATGCGCCTTGAGTTAAGTACGATGGTGTGAGGCGTGTCGCGCCCCACACCACCGTTTCTGTACTTGACACACACATTGCTATATTAGCGATCCTAAATCGCTTAGTTGCCTAGTTCTTGAGAACGCCGACAGGCGGCTTTCACAGCTTCAATGAGGGCTGAGCGAAATCCTGCTCGCTCAAGAGAGGCAATGCCTGCAATGGTCGTTCCTCCGGGGCTGGTCACGCGATCTTTTAGCTCAGCTGGATGGAGTCCTGAGGTTTGCAACAGTTCAGCAGTGCCGCGAACAGTCTGGATGGCCAATTTTGTGGCGATCGCCCTCGGCAATCCTGCGGCGACTCCTCCATCAATGAGCGCTTCGATGGCTACTGCAATATACCCCGGCCCCGAACCGGATAACCCAGTCACCGCATCCATCTGATATTCAGGAACCTCAACGACTGCGCCAACGGCTTCAAATACCTGTTTGGCGAGTTTGAGATGCGATTCTGTCGCGTATTGACCCGGCGCGATCGCGGTCATACCAACCCCGATCGTTGCAGGAGTATTAGGCATCGCCCTCACCACGGGCTGATTCGGAAACGCAGCCTCCAATCGGTTTAGCGGCATTCCTGCCAAGATCGAGAGCACGACCTGGTTGGAGCGATCGCCTGGTTCAGGATCAGCGATCGCCGCCCTTAAATCCGCAATCACCCGATCAAAGATTTGCGGTTTGATCGCCAACAGTACAGCCTTAGAATCCGATACGACTGCCGCATTCTCAGATGTAACGTCGATCCCATACGTTTGATTTAAATAGTCGCGTCGCGTCGGCTGGGGATCGCTGACGACGATCTGCTCAGGGGGATAGATCTCGCAATCGACAAGGCGGGATAAGAGAGCTTCTCCCATTACCCCGCCTCCGATAATCCCAAGTTGCTTAGACAACAGAACGGCTGTCTCCTAAATGTTGTGACAACAGTATGCGCGAAAAGACCGCACTGATTAAGCCATACGGGCTTGATCGGTTGTCCAAGCAGGGGTGGGGGCCATCGGACGACCCGATCGCACAGGCGGCGGCTGCATCGGAATATCTCCAGCAAACCCTGGCTGCGTGCTGACCTGAACACAGCTTGGCGTAAACAGAAAAATGCTTTCCCCAATTCGTTCCTGATGTCCGTCAATGGCGTATGTCCCACCCGCTACGAAGTCAACGGATCTCTGAGCCTGATCTGGGTCCATGACGGTTAGATTTAACACCACAGATTTGCGCTCTCGCAAAGCTCGAATAACCTGAGGCATTTCTTCAAAGCTTCGGGGTTCAATTACGACCACTTCAGACATGCCGTTCGCTGCACCTGGCATGCCAATGACATTATTCATTGCCCCAGTCGTGGTGCCACGATCCATTGACGACAAGACCGAGCGCTCCCTCATCCTTCGACGACGAGGTTCTTCCTCCTGCGCGGGCTGAATATGTTCTTCCTGATAGAGATTTTGATATTCTTCTCCATCCATCTCGTCATATTCATACTCATACTCAACCGGATCGTTTAGACCGACAAAGTCTTTTAACTTAGCGAAAATATTGCTCACTGTTACTCTCCGTCAATCACTAGCGTTTATGTAGGAAGGTGGTCACTACTGACGATGTAAAAAATTAAATACTTCTATCGCTAGAAGTTTGATACAAAGCCAGAAGTTTTGATAAGAACTTATCTCTAATCGTTCCCATCTAAAACAGGGTTGCATGCACACAGACGACTAGTTGATCTGTTGATTTCTTAACGAGATCGGTGTAGCAGCCCTGCACAACTTGCCTGGATTTGCCTGAATAGTATACATCAATTTTCTCAAATAGATACTCTATTTCTGTATTTTTAAGAAAACAAACGCTTTATCGCCATTCAATGTTTCAGGCTGGAATAACTTGTAATCTTAAGCGATAAATTTGAAATCAGCTACAAATTGATCAGGGCAGATATTAAATACTCTGCCTTCTATTTCGTTATTAGAAATAATAATTGTCGATGACGATTTTTTCAAGATTGGACATTCTGCAAATCGCCTCAGCCTAGTGGGTTCAAAAGTACGGTAGCAGGGTCAACTTAAAATAGCACTGCACACTCAGCAGACCCGTATGCAGACCAACATATCAGGAGATTTGGATCAGCGATTTAGACCGTTGAGGCGATTCTCAAGAAAGACTCTAAGTTTCTCAAAGCGCGCTGGTCTAAATATCATTTATGCCGGGTCGCCTTATTGCCGTTCACCAAACAAGATTCGTCCTAGACGAACTAGTGTTGCGCCTGCCTGAATTGCGAGCAGATAATCGTCAGACATTCCCATAGAGAGTTGACTCATTTGAATAGTATTCCACTCGCGTTGGCTGATTGTCTTCACTAACTCTTGGGCCTGAGTAAATACCGCCAATGTATCGTCTGTCCCTAAACCATACGGGGGAATCACCATGAGTCCGACAATATTAAGATGGTCGCACTGGTCAAGTTTAGGTAAATCATCCCAGAGGTCGTCAATCATCCAGCCGTACTTGTTGGGGTCAGGCAGGAGTTTAACTTGAAGGCAGACGGTTGGCTTACAGGGTAAGTCCGCCGCAAGTTGGTTTAATTTCAATGCAAGCTTTAGGCTATCGAGGGAATGAATCCAGGTGAAATGCTGGAGAGCTTTGAGCGCTTTATTGCTCTGAAGATGGCCGATCAGATGCCACGTGATGTTGGGTAGATTCCGGAGTTGGTCTTGCTTGGCGATCGCCTCTTGCACTCGATTCTCACCGAAGTCTCTGATACCGGCATCATAAGCTGCCCGCATTGCGTCTACAGAAACTTGCTTCGTAACAGCAATCAATCGGACTGTATCAGGAATTGTTTGACGAATTTGATGGACGCGGTTGGCGATCGCTTGAACCGAAGAAAAAGAATCCGTCATTGAAACGTTCGTTTGTGCGCGATCTGAAGCTGACTGTATTCGTGCCCTTGCCCCATGCGGCGGAGATTGCGGAGGCGATTTTCTACGACAATGCGAGCATCGGTGCGGCTCACGGGATCAAATTGAATCCCTTCGGCACTCGTCTTCACCAAAAAGAACAGCCGTTGAGCGTAGAGAGTGGCAAAGAGTTCTTGATTGTCCTCAATGATGCAGACTCGATATAGCAAGCCGAACGTTGGATGGTTGAGGTATGTTTCGCTACTACTCATTGCAGACACTGACTGTGCGGAAGAGACGGTGTGATGCGTTGTAGAGAAAATCATGAGGTTGACCAAAGGGGTAAATCGACATTGTTTGCTATTTTCCAGGGAAAACTAAGCAATGAAATAAATCGTCTGCATAGTTTTATCTCTTTCTTAACACGAGTTAACACAGGAGGTCAGTGCTATTCGGAATTAGTAGCGGAATGAATCGCGAATGAACCACATCAGATCAGGACAATTGCTGTCAGAGGTTTGCGCCAAACCATAGATCTGGGCTCAAAACCCAAGGTATTGGAGCACAATGGTGCAATCGGTACATTAAATACGTTCCGAGGTTGAGTATTAAGCTTTCCAACTACTGTATGTGAAAGTGTGCCGTATTGCTACCAAAATTTGCAAAATTGAGAGTAGTTTGTTAGCCAAGACCGAATCTTCTTATTGCCAGGTGAACCGAGCACCCCAAAAAACGGCCAATCCTAGCAGCAAGAGCCAGTCGATTCGTCTAAGCCGAAATTGGTACCAACGAACTTGGTGCTGGTTTGGACTGGTGAAGCCTCGAACCTGCATAGCGCTAGCAATTTGCTCAGCTCGCAACAAAAGATTCTCAATTAACCTTTCTGCAACCACAATCCAGACCTGAGTAGTGCCTCGAACGCCTAACTTTTTCCAATTGATGGCGCGAGTTCGTACGGAGCGTACCAAATTCTGAACTTCTTCCAAGACTAATGGAATAAACCGCAATGCCAGAGTCAGGGTAAGAATCACTTCGGTAACGGGCAGGTTAAATCGCTTGAGGGGCTGCATGAGATTTTCAAGCCCGGCGGTGATTTCTTCGGGAGCAGTGGTGAGTAGATAGAGATTTGAGCTGTAGAGCAGCGTAAACATTAGGGTTGATACTCGGACGGCCAATTCAAGCGATCGCCGCGTAATCAGAATAATGCCCCGATGAAACAAGACATACTGGTAATCTGTCGGCTGGGGCAGGGGAGGCAGCGAAGTATCGTCAGCGTCCGTCGTCTCCGAGGAGGAGTCTGGCTGAGATGAGGAGGCGATCGCAGATGGACTGGTGACTAGGGCAAGCTCCTGATCGGGCAGACGAGGCTGATGGTCAACATCAACCCCATCAGGAGCTAGCATCGTAATGATAAACAACAGTAGCCCAAATATCATGAGCAGCCCGATTTGCCGTCGCCACACTCGCCAGGGAATCTGGGCAGTCAGCGTGAGCACCAATAGCGAAACGACGAGCCCAATGCGCCACGTCGGATTGGCTCCAATCGGAGCGAGGAGAAACCCAAGTAGCCAGGCTAACTTGACCCGTGGGTCAATTCGATGAAGCCAGGTAATGGGTTCTTCGAGATAGAGCCCAATAGGAAGGGAGCGCAATAAATCCATGATTAGCAGGCAAACGTGACGGGGTTATTACACTCGGGTGGCTCGATTTGCCGTAACTCGCTCAAAATTGCGGACTTTTTTACCCCGCCACAGTAAGCGAAGGGGAGTTCCGGTAAATCCTAACTGCTCTCGAAACTGTCGTTCAATATAGCGACGATAATTTTCATTGAATAGTTTGGGATCATTCACGAACAGGGCAATAGCGGGAGGACGAGTACTTACCTGAGTGCCATAGTAAATTTTGCCTTGTCTGCCTTGGCGGGTGGTTGGCGGTGTATGCCAGCTTACCGCATCTTCGAGTACCTCGTTAATCACAGAGGTCGTTACCCGGCGCTGGTGTTGCTCTGCAGCAGCATTAACTAAATCGAGCACCTTCTCGATCCGCTGTCCGGTGAGAGCGCTGACATAAATTGCGTCTGCCCATTCGACAAAGTAAAGGCGATCGCGCACCCGGCGCTCGTGGTCGTAGATGGTGTATGAATCTTTTTCAATCAAATCCCATTTGTTGACGACCAAGACGCAGGCTCGCCCGTCTTCTGCGATACGACCCGCTAGTTTTTGATCTTGCTCAGTGACGCCATCGACGGCATCAATGAGCAACAATACGACATCGGCTCGCCGAATTGCCTTAAAGGAGCGGTTGATGCCAAAGAATTCGGGACCGTAATGAACGTTTTTCTTCCTGCGAATGCCCGCTGTATCAACGAGCCGATAGCGATGCTCGTTGCGCTCGACCACCATATCGATGGTGTCTCGCGTTGTTCCTGAAACGGGGCTGACGATGGCTCGGTTTTCGCCCACAAATGCGTTGAGTAGGCTCGACTTGCCGACATTTGGGCGACCTACAATTGCGACACGAGTTTCTTCGGTTTCGGGCAGATCTTCCGCCAGCGGCAGATGAACGATCACCTCGTCAAGCAAGTCGCCCGTGCCATTGCCGTGAATTGCCGATATAGGAATGGGCTCACTAAGCCCGAGACTCCAAAATTCGGCAGCTTGGATGATCCCCTGCTCTGGAGATTCGCATTTATTAACGGCAAGCACTGTAGGCACTGGCTGCTGACGAAGCCATGTGGCGATCGCCTCGTCCATCGCGGTAGGCCCATCTTGCCCATCCACCACCATAATTGCGACGCTTGCTTCAGCCAAGGCCATCATCGCCTGCTCTCGAATCAGGGGTAAAAACTCGGTATCATCGTCAAACACGAGCCCACCCGTATCGACCACAACAAAATCTCGGTCTTGCCAGAATCCTGGACGATAGGTGCGATCGCGCGTCACCCCAGGTTCATCATGCACAATGGCATCCCGTTTGCCTGCCAACCGATTCACAAGCGCTGATTTGCCCACATTTGGGCGTCCAATAATCGCAACAATAGGCAAAGACATATAGCAACCTCTTGCCAACTATCGTGGCAAGCGAACGTAATCAAGATTCTCAAGCTTCTATTGTAGAAGCCTTTTTGTAAATCAACTTGATTCGTCCCTAGACAAATGCTTGCTCTAGGATATGCGCGTGTTCAATCCGGATTTGATCGTCATGTCGGGGATGTTGGGTATAGCAACTGCCACAGTTCTTTGTGCGGCTGCAAGCCAGTATAGCCTTACGCTCTCGCGTTGGGACGCTGAACGTGTGTAGAACCCGCGCGCCGCGTGGGTTCTACACACAAATCTGAGCCCGTAGGGCCATAGTCGTTTGAAGCTGGAATCAGGGTTTCGGGCAAGACATGACAAACGCAAATCGAAGTGATTACAGTTGAAACAAGAATTTCGGAGTAAGGTCAGTTATGGCGTGGATAAATCTCGTGTTTCTAGCAGCAATCTTTGGGATTGGGCTTATCGCCTGGCGATCGCGCATCCGAAATCAAGCAAAGGAGTCTCTTCAGGACGGGCCATCTGAGGGGACGCCTGAGCCATCATCCGACTTGTCATCATCTGATTCTTCTTCTTCAGAATCATCCGATTTGTCATCGCACGCCCTTTATGAAGAACTCTTGCATACGCAACTGGCCTATCAGATGGCAATTGAGATGGGGCATTTCAAGGCTGGGTTTTTAGCTCGTACGTCCCACGAATTGCGATCGCCCATGAATGGCGTACTCAGCCTTCATCAGCTGATTTTGGCCGATCTATGCGAAGACCATGCCGAAGAAAGAGAATTCGTTGCCCAGGCGTATGCATGTGGGCAAAAAATGCTGGCTTTGCTAGACGAAACGATTAACATCTCTAAGCTAGAGCATGGCACGACGCGGCTCAATATCCAACCCCTTCAGCTTTCTTATTTGCTGAGTGAGGTGCGTCAGTTAACCCAACTACACGCCCAAAATCGCAATGTCAAACTCCACATTGACGAGCCCGATTCAGATCTCTACGTCGCCGTCGATCACCGATGGTTTCGGCAGGTTCTCATTAACCTCATCGTGACGCCCATTTATGCGATGGATGGGGGTAGCGTTCGGGTGGTTATCGAGTCTGCACCCCCCTCCAATACGGTGGTCTTAAGAATTGAAGACGATCGCCCTCAGGAAACGTGGAGTGAGCCGCTCGATCTCATGCAGCAGTCACCTGAGCAACTGTCTTCTCCTAAGGCATGCCTGCAAGCCCTACGCCAAGCTAATGACACGAGTAAATTGGCAACCCTTGCCCCCCTTTCTACCTCAGGACTTAGCCTGGTGAGCAATCAAATCATCATGCATCTTATGCAGGGCTCATTAGAAATTCTGGCTGCACCGTCGAAGAACGGTCATATGCCAAATTTGGATCACGCTAACACGATTCAAATTCAGTGTGAGATTCTGCTCGCGCAGCCCGAGGCTTAACGCAGAGAAAACTCATCAAATTTGATGACGGGCGAATCAGGGTCTCTCGTGTCAAATCGATAGCTGCTGACCGTTCCAGTTTCTGTCTCAAGAATGCTAAATGCAGTGATATCGTCGCTGGCAAGATAGGGCATCGGTTGACCCGCATCATCCAAGAGGGGATCAAGAGTCGGCATCACCGGAGCTAGACCATTTGGATCGCCATTGGGGACATAGGTTTCTTGATACCCAATCGGAATATTGCGCCGTTTACCGGTTAGAAATGCGCCATAGGTATTCCCGACATTAGAGGATTCCAAATAATGCGTGCCGCTGGGGCTCACGAAGCGGTTCCAGATGTGATCGTGTCCATAGAATACTAAATGGACGCCTGATTGTTCGAGCAGCGGCAACACATCACGAGCCAAATAATCTGCATCGAGCGGATATTCATATCGAACGGCTTTGATCGTGTCATCTGGAAAGCGATCGATAAACTGGATGGGGTCGGTGTACGCTGGCACCACATTATCCCCAAGCGAATGCGCTGGATGATGAAACATCACGACTTTATACGTCGCTTGCTGGAATTCTGGACTGTTTAGCTCTGACACCAGCCATTCATATTGGGGGCTGCCGGGGGCGATCGCCTCAAAGATATGCTGCCCATATCCCCACTGCTCAGGGTCAGCTAAGTGCTCATCCTTTTCGCGATATCGCCCTCGATCGTTGGGACCTAAACCGGGAACGCGCCAGATATTGGTGACATATAACACAACAAGACGAATGTCTCCGAATGAGACAGCGTAGTACTTTGAGCCACCCGTTGGGCTTTGAGGCAGCGTAAAGATTTCTCGATAGGTATCTATGTTAAACGAGTGGTCTTTGATCCAGGCGGCACGAATCTTTGGATCATTTTTGGGATTAATCTGCGTCGCGTTTTGAGAATAGAGTTGGTCTGCTACATTTTGAGGAATCGCATCATTATACTGCTCTCCCAATCCTTTCTCCATCGAAACGCGACCCATCACCTCATGATTGCCAATTGCAGGAAAAAGCGGCGCATATTGAATAATGGCGCTGCCTTTGTAGGTCGTAGTTTGCTCGTCGGAGCCAAGCTGAAAGTTTGCTCTGCCTTGCAAACAGGGAAAAAATGCTTTTCCTTCATTGTCATCAAACCATTCGGATGCCCGATCGGGAATATTCACCAGATCCCCGGCTTGAAATACCGCATCCACTTGCCCGACCGTTTCAACCACCTTTTGCAAATTAGCAGGGGTCATGTCTTTGGATTGGTGATCGGAGGTCAGCAAAATTTTGAGGGGAGTTTCAGGTGAAGGAGAGGGCGCAAGGGTAAAGCGATCGCTGCTGATTGGCTCCCCATCATCTCGAACGCTCGTAACCCGATAGGGCACTCGGGTATCGGCTGCTAGATTGATTACGTTGGCTTCATGCCGCCAAATGTCTCGCATTACAGGCTGCTGATAAATTTGCCCGTCTTCGATCTGGTCACCGACGCGCGATTTCTGATCTTCCTGAGTTCGGCTAAGTTTCGTGGTCGTGGCGATCGCCTTTTGCCTGAGCCTCTCACCGTAGGTCACATAGTGGCGAGCCCCTGCGAATTCAGTAAACCAAACTACGTGGACGGTATCTTGGGTTGGATATTGAAGAAACGGGTCAGTCAACAACCGGGGTGGAGATGACATAAAATTCTGAGCTACCCAATTTGTGATTGCTGCGATGATCAGGGCTATAGCAAGCAAAAGCCCGATTCCCATCACCAGAATACGACCGTTGGAATATCTATCCATAACGTGAGTGCTCAGACATTCCTGAGCACAACCTTAAAACGAAACTCCGACCAATATCCTAATCTTGATTGAGTGCGCTCGAAGACTCATTGAGAGGTACAAAGCCTGTAGAATTAGGGAATTCTAGGAATTTTAGAGCGATTATCCGCATTCAACTAAATCAATGACTAGAACTCTTGCCATTCTTCTCTTTAACGATGTAGAAGTATTGGACTTTGCCGGTCCGTTTGAAGTCTTTTCAACGACAGGGCAGAACGAAGGGCAACAGCCATTCCAAGTCTGCACCGTCGCAGAGACTCTAGAGCCAATCCTGGCTCGAAACCAGCTCAGCATCAATCCTCAGTATACGCTCGACACCTGTCCTCGTCCCGATATCGTGCTGGTTCCGGGCGGGGGCGGCTATCGTGAGACGGGAGAACCCTATGGCACTCGCCGAGAAATGGACAACCCGGTTATTCTCGATTGGGTCACGTCTTGCGCTCAAAACACAGAGGTTTTGCTCTCCGTATGCACGGGGGCACTCATTTTGGCAAAGGCAGGTTTACTCGATGGCTTGTCGGCGACCACTCATTTTCAAGCCATGGATCATCTCCGAGAATTGGCTCCCCACACTCAAGTACTAGCGGGCGATCGCATCGTTGATAACGGGCATATCATTCTCTCTGCCGGAATTTCTGCCGGAATTGATATGTCGCTCTATGTGGTTGCTAAGCTTCTCAGCCCCTCGGATGCAGTCAAAACGGCGACCTACATGGAGTATGATTGGCGACACCCGTTGGCAGCCTAGATATGAGAATTAGCGGTGCCTAGTAGCGCTGAGCGAGGGGACACTGAGACGAAGTGTCACATCCCCAGGGAACCTAGAATAGAAGAAAGCGACTTGGATCCTAGAGCTTTAAACTCGATTCAGCGTCACGCTTTATTTGATATTCTGTCCTCCCAATGTCCTATGGCTAAGCTACTCTCTCTCGTTTCTCACCAAGTTCGTCGTCGCTGGTTTTACGGCCTAATGTCACTGGTCGTGACCTGTAGCGTTGTTGTTGGCACAGCGCGTCCAGCACCGGCAATTCCGTTTTTAGATTTGATTTTTAGAGGCATTCAAGTCATTCAACTCTCGACCCTCTCAGATCGACAAGAAGTGGCGCTGGGTCGACGGATTAATGAACAGTTGGTCAACCAAGAATTTCGGCTCTATCGAGATCCCAACATTAACCGCTACGTCGATCAAATTGGTCAGCGCCTTGTACCCTACAGCGATCGCCCTAATATCCCCTATACCTTTCAAGTGGTTCAAGACAACCAGGTCAACGCATTCGCTACGATGGGTGGCTATGTCTATATCACAACCGGGTTGATGCAAGCCGCCGACAATGAAGCACAGCTTGCCAGCGTGATTGGTCATGAGATTGGGCATATTGCCGCTCATCACGCAGTTGAGCAAATGAGAGAAGCGGCGATCGCCCAAGGGTTGATGACGGCTGCCGGAGTCGACCAAAATCTCGCAGTCAACATTGGTGTGGAACTAGCCCTGCGTCGCCCCAACAGCAGGCGAGATGAGCTAGAAGCCGATCAGCTTGGGTTGGAAAACCTGAGACAGGCAGGATACGCACCATCCGCGATGGTTGCCTTTATGGAGAAGCTCCTCCAACAAGGCGGATCGCCGCCGAGGTTTTTGAGCACTCACCCGGCTACCTCCGATCGCATCCAAGCTCTGAATGCAGCTATTGATCCGGCGACTGCTAATGTAGGAGACGGTCTAGACGAAGCGGCGTATGCCAGCCGAACTCGCGGGTTGTCATAGATTCTGTTGGGGGTTGGCGTTGAACGTAACGAACCCCAATAAGCCCTGGCATCGTTGGGGTTCGCTACAGCTCAACCCAACCTACTGACGCATCCCTAATCTTAGAGAATCGTTGCAAGCTAAAGCTGGAGTAGATAGCGGCGGCGAGCCATGACGGCCTCTGGGTCAACGTCGGTGACGGCTTCTTCTAGGGGAAGATTCCGCAGTTGCAGATCAATCACGTTGACTTGATAAACTTGACGATTTTCTAGGTCTAAGGCGGTCAGCCAGCCGCTTTTAGGATGATAGGCGCCTGTATCAATATCGAGCCATCCTCGTCCTCGCGCGATCGCCCCTGGCATAACACCGGGCAACGTAAAGGTGATGGTGTGTCCGGTAATAATCAGCTTATCGGGGAAGTAGGGCTTCATCGAGCTATGAAAGGGTTCTCGAATCCAGCAATATTCTTGAACGGTTTGAGCTTCGAGTTCTAGACCAGGATGAACACCTGCATGAACCAACCACACGTCGCCCAAATCCAGATGAGTTGGCAACGAACGCATCCATTCGAGTTGCGCTAAAAGACGTTCAGGATTATCGTAACTGGCGACCGTGGTCTGCCCGCCGCTATACAGCCATGCCTGTAACGCAGGTGGATGCACTTTTCCATTGGGGAATGCATCGAGTAAAAGCTGCTCATGGTTGCCAAGCAGACAACTGTGACCACTCTGCCGAACAAAGCTAATCACTTGAGCGCTTTTAGGTCCTCGATCGATCAAATCACCCAGGAAATAGACGTGGTCGTCAGGCGTAGGGGCGATCGCATCCATCAGTTTTATCAGTCCATCATAATGACCATGAACATCACCGATGAAAATTCTTCTCTGCTCAGTCACCCTCGATCTATACCTCTCGTCTGATAGTCATATATTGGTTGCAGTCTAGTCCAAATATAGCGGTATGCGCTTGAGTTAAGTACGGTGGTGTGGGGCGCGCCGCACACCACACCACCGTTTCTGTACTTGACGCAATTACCCATTGCGATAAATATCTGGAATGCAAATCGTTTATTAAGGATTTTATGTTAAGTCGCTCGATAGGCGGTCACGCCTTGGGACTAACACCCGATTCGTGACGCCGTGATGCTGTTCCATCTATTATGCCTGACACCTCTGTGTAACTGCACACCTCTGAGTCAATATCATCACAACTTAATTCAAATTTCACCATTCTGTGTTATTGGCTGAGCGCTCTCAAAAACTGCTGTAGCCCAGATAGCAATCCTTTGCGAGCCGGTTGTGGCGAAACAGCTGGAGACTCATCCTCCGAGTTTGATGCGCCCATCAAAATTTTCTCTAGCTTTTCTCCAATCGGTTTCTGAGCCTCCTCGGCAACGAGTTCATACGTATCGCCTGATTCTACCCAGACTTGCCAAGGCGAGGGATAGCAGCGAAATAGCATCGCGCCTTCCATGGGGCGGATGTAATAGCACGAATCAAACGTGTTTAGAAATCTTTCGCGAAGCTGTCGCCCGGCATATCCAATGCCAATCGTGGCAACATCTTCTAGTTTAGGATTGAGAAAAACGACGGGGCGCTCGCCCGCTTCGTTGCACAGCTCTTCTACTTGTGAAACTTCAACCGACGACGGTTCGATGAATAGAAATAGGGTTTCTTCAGGCTGGATTTTGGCTTTGAGTTCTCCGATGCCTCGAATCGCATAGGGTTTTTCACCCCAGTCTCGACGGGCTAGCGCAGCGGCACCCGGATCAGGGAAAAAGACGCGAAGCTGAGCGCCCAACTCTTCAAAGGCAGGCAAAAATTTCTCAGCGACAGGCATCACTTTTAGTTCTGGAATCACGAGTTCAATCTGGATGCGGGAATAGCCATCTTCAACGGCTGCCGCTGCAGCTTCTCGTGCTTGAGCGATCGCCTCATCCAAATCATTTGGAAGTTGAGTCATGATACTAGGCTAGATTCTCAGTGAACTGCTTTCCTATGTTTTATGCTAGTCCAGTTTGGGGAATGAAATTAGCGATTTCAGCGCAACGAGATGGATCGAAACAGATTTTAGATTTTAGATTTCTGTCTTTACCTTCTGCCTTTTGGTATAGCGACTGCCACAGTTCTTTGTGCGGTTGCACGCCAGATAGCTTTCCCAGCTTTGGTTTCAAACAGGAGTCATGTCCTAAGCTATCTGGCTAACGCTATGATATCTGAGTCTAATACCAATTCTTCAAAGTAAGGCTACAAATGAACAGGCTAGAACTCTTGCAAGGCTTTTGGCCGTCAATCCAAAATCGCAAATCCATAATCGAGCATTGGTATAATCGAGCATTCGCATCAGACACCAAGCGGTGGAATGTTAAGCCCTTTCAAGGGTTGAGACGTTTCTTCGTGACTCAATCCTTTGCTTTGAATGAGCACACCGAAGTTTCCGAGCCCCATTGGATTAATTAAGGCATGGAGGGCTTCTCGGCGACGGAGGATGTCGTTAATCGTCCAATTTAACGCCGGATCAGGATTGGATAATGCCGCAATGCGATCGCCCAAGCCCAGCGCCATAAGAAAAAGCCCCTGCTGAGTAAACCCGACGGTTTGCAGTCCGCAGCGATCGCCTTGGCGTTGGAGGGCCGTAAAGTCAACGTGGGCGGTTAGATCTTGCAGCCCTACATATTGGTACGGATCGTCATGATGAAACTGCTGATAGTAGCACTGTAATGTTCCGTCTGAGCGAGCTGGGCTGTAGTATTGTTTCGCAGAATAGCCATAGTCAATCGTCAGCACATAGCCCCGATGGAGGCGATCGCTCACTGTTTGCATCCAGTCAAGCGCTTCAAGATTGACTTCCGTTCGATATCCGTCTGGATACGAACCTGACATTAAATTGATGCCAACTCGATCAAAGTAGTCCTGAATTTTGGGAGTTGAAAGGTCACCCACCACTTCGACAAACCGAGGCAGTGGCGAACTGTCCTGATTGCTCTGATCGGGCGGAACCGATGGCTGCTCTACCGTGACGTAAATTTCGCGCAGATCCCCGTCTTGTAGAATCACGCGATGGACTGGAAAGGAATCGACTAGCTCGTTCGAGAGATAGCATCCGTCAATCGAATCCGGTGGAACATCATCCCACGTTGTCCATTGGAGATTGCCAAATCTTTCGATAATCGGGGCAAACCGATGCTGCTGAGCCATCACTAGCGTTTGGGATTGCTCAATGACGCGATAGTGAAGCGCACTAAAACATTCAAAATAGTGGCGATGAAGATACTGCAAGATGTCTCGCACTAGCAAGCCTTGCCCGCCCCCCATCTCAACTACGGTAAAGGGCGATGGGTGCCCTAGCCGATGCCACATTTGAGCAATTTGCTCAGCCAACAGTTCTCCAAAATCAGCCCCAAAGTGGGGCGAGGTAACAAAATCACCCTGCGCGCCAATGTTGGGCTGGTGCCCTGTGTAATATCCGTGCAGCGGATGATAGAGCACCAAGTTCATGAATTCAGCGAATGTGATGCGATGAAAAGGGCGATCGCCTATGCGTTGCGCGATTAGCCGAGCCAGTGCTGGATTTCCAACACCGCTTTCGATCGGTCGAGTTGCTTTCTCCACAGTCTCAAATCATAGTGACCACACTAATCAGGATAGTCGTTTCAGGATAGTCGTTTGCTGAAACCTACCGTGCTCAAACCATCACACCACATCCGCCTGCTAACGCGATAATTTCTGCTCCCCCTTAGCCTTCAGCCGGAACGCTCCTCCCTGATGACTGTTGAACCTCGAACACCACAGTAAAGCGCAGATGCGGGCGCATTTGTTTCATCACTCTGAGATAGGCCTCTGCCTCATTTCGACGACGGAATCGAGCGAGTGTCTGCTGAGTCAGATTAGGTAATAGCTGGTGCACTACCCACGGATTGAGCTGTTCTTGATAATTCATGGATTTATCTGAGGAGATTACTACAAGAATCGATCCAAACGCTACGCATGCCCCCCCTTTTAGAGAACTTGCCAAATGAGCCGAATCCTATGAAATCGCAAACCGAGGGACTCACTCTACAAACTCTATATGTGGGACTTGCGTCTATACTCACCTACTATAGATAGCGGCTATGTAGATCAATAGCACGTTTATTCAAAAAAATAAAACGTTTATGATGACACGATGACTCTGCTGCGATTCGGGCGATCGCTCTATCGATTGCAGCAATGGATGTTGTTGCGATGAATCTTCTTTAAGGCACATCATTCAAATAGCCGCTGGGCAGGTTGCTAACGGCCCGTTGAAGCGCAACCAAAGCCCGGTTATAGCCAAGAACAGCATTAACTAAATTAACTTCTGCCTCGGTTAAATCAGTCTGAGCTTGAAGCACGTCTGATTGAATTCCGACACCGGCCTGAAATCGCAAACGTGCTAATCGCAGCGATTCTTCTGCCAGATCGACGGCTACCGCTGCCGTATCAATATTGTTGAAGTTGGCCTGCAAATCAAGATACGCCGACTCAACTTCAAACTGGACCGTGTCTGCTGTGTTTGCAAACTCGGTTTCAGCCAATCGGATGTCGATTTCTTCTTGACGAGCAGCTGCCCGTGCCGCACCGCCATCAAACAACAGCCAGTTGACTTGGAGCCCGATTTCAAACGCATCAAAGTCACTAGAGGTATTGGTATCATCGAGCAAGTCTTGCAGGCGATATCGGGCAAATCCAGAAAGCCGAGGTCGCACGTTGGCAAGCTCCGCTCGGCGTTGCTGCTCGTTGAGTTCACGCTGAACAAGCTGCTGCTCCAGTTCTCCCCGATTTTTTAGCGCAAGGACAATGCTTTCTTCCAGCGTTAACCCCCATTCGCCTGCAACCTCGACGGGATCAGCCGCAGACACATCAATTTGAGGAGGGATGCTCAACAGCTCAACTAATGCGCGGCGGGCAGTCAGCTGGTCGCGAATGGTGTTTCTTAAATCTTGTCGAGAGTTGGCGACATCAACCTCTGCTTGGAGGCGATCAAACCGAGTGCCCACACCAGCTCGTTCGCGTGCTTCAGCATCCCGCAAGCTTCGCAGCGATTCTTCTAGAGTGCTCCGAGCAATTCTGACGTTTTCATCCGCTTCTTGGAGATCGTAGTAGGAATTTGTAACATTGAGCCGCAATTCTTCGAGGGCAATCTCAACCTGAATTTCTTGGAAGCGCACTGCTCTCTCTGATGCCCGAATGAGCGCTCGCCGTTGCCCTGATGTAAAGATGTCATAGCTGAGCTCAATGGTTCCTGAGAGGGTCGTTGTATTGTCGTCTCGATCGAAGGTTCCCTCACCCGTTAACGCATCGAGTGGGAGTGTGCCTACGGTCTGCCCCGTCTCGTCTAGAAGCGGCAGAAATTGATCATTTCCAAAGTCTGTATCTCCTTGGTTGGAGGCAGAATTTAAGTCTTGGTGGGTGAGATCGGCCCCAGCACTGAGGGATGGAAACCGAGCCGCTTGCGCTTCGAGAAGCGCCGCGCGACTCTGCTCAAGCTGAAGCTGAGCGGCCTGGAGTTCTCGACTGTTGCTCCGGGCAATTTCGAGCGCTTCTTCTAGGGTGATGGGCTGAGTCCCAAGGATTTCGACATCCTCTGGGGTGGTCGGCAATGCAAGGGGATTGGGACTGGCATTCAGATGATCAAGGGTATCGTCAAAGGGGCGATCGCTCGACGATTCGTCACCTAGATTGGGCTCATCGTCTCGATCGGGTTCAGCATCCAATTCATCTTCTACATCAAGATCGTCCTCTACATCGAGATCGTCGTCTGGATCGAGATCGTCGTCGAGATCGTCAACCGTGGGTTCAGCATCCCCATCATCTTCGATCGAAGGTAGGGGTTGGGGCTCACTGATAGGAGGTGAGGGAGGGGCGTCGCCAGAGTCTATGGCCGGATCGTCCATGGAGGGTGCTGGTTCCGATGTTGACCCAGAGCCGTCCGGGGATGCTTGTGCAAGCTCAGTATGTGACGTGACCTGTTTGGCGATGCCCAGGCGATCGCCCTCCGTTGGGCTGGTTGTTTCATCTCGAATGCCTTCCATTGTGGAACTGGGAGGCGTTGGGTGTGCTGTTTGCTGCAGACGACGAACAAACGTTACATCATCAGCCGATGTGGCGACGTTAATTTGATAATTCTGATAATTTTGGCGATTGTCATCGAGCGAGCTCTCTGAGGAAGAATGGAGCGAAAAAACAGTGTGCGATGCGGCTGCTTCGCAGGGACTCATTGCAATCACAGCACCAATACTGATGGCAATAAACGAATAAGAAGGTTGCATAGTGTATGTCTTAGCAGTCCAGTTAAACTTAACGATGGTGACCAAACAGCCTAGTGAAGGATACTGGTTGACCGATAGACTTGGCAATCATGTGGCAGGACGTCGAGAATTTAGGCATGATGATCCAACGCAACAGAATGCAACAGACTGAGCATGCATGAAAATTGATTCAACGACTTCACCCGCATGGGTGTAGGTGAGCAAATAAGGGGGCCGTGTCTAATCAGAGAACTGCTGATTTGGGTTCGCAATTCCACGTAGATTTTGCAAACCCAATCAACAGTCATCCGGATGCTATGGCAACTTGCGGAGAAGTTTGTAAGTTTAGCTTGCTTGGGCGATCGCCCCTATTCTGTTAGAGCTCGCCCCTCAATTTGAGCCAATAGCGAATCATCTGGAATTGTGCCTTCGGTATAATATCCGGCAGCTTTCTTAGCTTCAATCTCAACCCACGCATCAGAGGGAATCAGCTCATCTGGAATCGGGACTCGCTGCACGACTCGAATTCCAGAACCGACGATGGCGTTATATTTCATATCGCTCATCGAAATCAAGCGATCAATTTGGGTAATGCCAAGCCAGTGCAACACGTCAGGCATGAGTTCTTGAAAGCGAACATCTTGAACTCCTGCAACACACTCTGTGCGAGTGAAATAGGCGTTTGCGCGATCGCCCCCGGCCTGACGCTTGCGAGCGTTGTAGACTAAGAACTTTGTAACCTCACCCAAGGCTCGCCCCTCTTTGCGGAAATAGACAATAATGCCCACGCCACCGTTTTGAGCCGTCTGAATACAGGCTTCAACCCCATGAACCAGATACGGACGACAGGTGCAAATATCAGAACCAAATACATCAGAGCCGTTGCATTCATCGTGAACACGAACCGCTACCGAACGGTTGGGATCATGAATAGCAGCCAGATCGCCGACGATGTAAACCGTAATGCCTCCAATGGGAGGCAGGAAAACCTGTAAATCATGCCGAGTTACAAGCTCAGGAAACATACCTCCCGTTTGCTCAAATAGGGTGTAGCGCAGCTCTCCCTCATCTACGCCTAGCCGCGTTGCAATGCCCGGCAAATACCAGACTGGCTCAATCGCGGCCTTGGTCACGACCAAATCGCCGTTTGATTTTAGGATTGTGCCGTCTACGTTGATTCGGCCACTCGCTACCGAGTCTTTTAACTCTGGCATATTGATGTGAGCCGTCGTAATGGCGATCGTGGGACGAATATCGTATCCCTGCTCATAAAACGGCGTGTAGACCTCGCCTACAAGCGCACCAAAGGGGTCTAGCGAAACAATCGTGTCAGGCTCACTCCAGCTTGGATGAGGACCAATATGAGTGGCAGGTGAGGTATTGGTCAGGTCTGGGCGATGGTTTCGCTGCAGGCCACCGCTGGCAACCGCTAAGGCGCGATAAACGGCATAGGCTCCCGAATGCGTCCCAATCACGTTGCGATGGCTCGGATTCATCAGTGTGGCAATAATAGGACCGCGCTTCATTGGATCGGCATCTCCCCAATGAATTGGAATGGGTTTTGGGCCAAACCGCGTGGGATGAGAGGTGAGGACAATGTGCCTTGACCGAGAACCCGTAGATGGATCTGATTCTGACATAGATGCTCCCAGATTCAATACGTAACCCGTTGCATGGATCGACACACGATTGCCGATGCCGCAAGGAAGAGATTGAACTAATTATTGTAACAGTCTTAACCAGTCGAAGCACTGTGAATGAGGCGATTCGAGGATTTTTCTAGGGGATCACCCGACAGCAAGAAACATCACAACCCGACTCAAATTTGTAACTTATCGCACATTTAGCAACCTGATCTGCCGTAATATTCAGGAATTATCTGCCCGTTGACGTCTTTCATCTAACTGCACTGAACAGTCTTCTAACCGTGTCTATCAGATCGACTGGCAGTTTGCACTCGAAGGCCAATCTACTGTCTATGAGCATGAACCCAACTGAACTTGAACCCGATGTGTCACCGGATCCTCAACCGCCTCATCAAGAGGGGGCGATCGCGCGTTTCTTTCGGTTTAACGAACTAGGAACCAATTTCCGGACTGAGGCCATTGCTGGCATTACAACCTTTTTTACGATGGCGTACATCTTGGTTGTTAATCCTGGCATTTTGTCGGATGGCATCTTTTTGCAAGAACCTGGCGATTTGTTTGGTGAACTAGTCATTGCAACTGCAATCTCAGGGGCGATCGCCACGTTGTTCATGGGGCTCACCGCCAACTATCCCTTTGCGCTTGCGCCCGGTATGGGATTGAATGCCTTTTTTACCTATTCTGTTGTAATTGGGTTGGGGATTGACTGGCGACTGGCACTGGCCGCCGTTCTGATTGAGGGCATTATCTTTATCGTGCTGACCTTATCCAACGTGCGAGAAAAGATTATTGAAGCCATCCCAGAATGCATGAAGCGGGCGACTGCCGTTGGTATTGGGTTGTTTATTGCCTACATCGGGTTGTCGGGTAGCCCGGAGACGGGAGGGGCAGGCATTATTGTCGCCGATGAAGCGACTAAGACCGCGTTAGGATCATTTGCCCAGCCTCAGACTCTGATGGCGCTCATTGGCCTAATCATCACCGCAGCATTTGTGGCTCGACGCATTAAAGGAGCCTTGCTATGGGGGATCTTGGCGACCGCAGTTTTGGCGTGGATTTTAGGCATTGCAGCACCCCCTGACGGAATTTTTCAAATTCCCCAGCTTCCGGTTGATTTGGTAGGGCAAGCCTTTGTGGGACTGAGCCAAATTACGGCTAATAATCTCTATGACTTGGTTGCGGTCGTGTTTGTTTTTCTGTTTGTTGACCTGTTTGACACGATTGGCACCCTCGCAGGAATTGGGGTGCAAGCAGACATGATCAACGAGCAAGGTCAGCTTCCCAAAGCGAAGCAGGCGCTCATGGCCGATGCGGTCGGAACCACTGCGGGAGCAATCATGGGCACCTCGACCGTCACAACCTATATCGAATCAGCATCAGGCGTTGCCGAAGGGGGGCGATCAGGGTTTACTGCGGTTGTCGTTGCCGGTCTGTTTGTGTTGTCAATTTTCTTTATCCCCATTTTGTCGGCTATTCCTGGATTTGCGACAGCAGCGGCACTAGTGATTGTCGGTGTATTGATGGCGGGCAATGTGGTCGGCATCCAGTGGTCTGATCCGGCTGAGTCAATTCCGGCGTTTCTAACCATCATCATCATGCCGCTTAGCTATTCTATTGCTGAAGGGTTGGCAATCGGGTTTATCTCCTACCCCTTGATCAAAAGTTTTCAGGGCAAATGGCATGAGGTGAGCCTCGGTGTTTGGATTTTGGCATTTGTATTTATGCTACGTTTTTTCCTAAAAGGGGTTGGGGCGATCGCATAGCCTCTTAGCGACTATCCGAAACCTCGCTAGAGTTTTTGAAATCCAAAGCTCCTGACAGGGGGAGTTCGGATAGTCTATTAGCGCATCCATGATTAGGAGAGCGGCAGTATTATTCAGACACGAGATGTTGATGGTTAGCAGATAACAGCTAGCACAGAGCAGGGCTTCTAGCCCTTGAATTCCAAAATCTGCCAGAATCTGATAGTAATTGAGGCTATCTATGAGGACTACCTATCGATGAGTCTATCTGGTTCTGTTCAATTACTACCCGTTCAGCCCATTACCCCCGAAGTGTTTGAGCCGTACGGGCAGTTCATCGTTGCAACGGATGACGGCAAGCCCTACGACGCTAGCGATGCCCAGCTTTGCTTAAATAATGGCACGCCCCGCTTTTATATCATGCGGCTGCATCATCGAGGACGAAGCTTTTCCAAAATCACTCGCCATCACCAATGCACCCAATGTCTCGGTGCATTAGACGGTAAAGCTTGGTTGATTGCTGTCGCACCGCCTAGTAAGGGGGAGCACCCCAATTGCGAGCAAATCCAAGCATTTCAGGTTCCGGGCAGTGGGTTTATTAAGCTCAACCTGGGAACGTGGCATGCGGGCCCCTTTTTTGATGATCCATTTGTAGACTTTTATAATCTAGAGCTTAGCGACACAAATATTGCCGATCACGATACCTGCGATCTTCGTGTCGAATATGGATTAGAGTTCAAGATAGTTTAACGTATAGCCTTTAATGTATAGCCCGCCGAGGGCTTCCTCTAGACCATTTTTTGCAGCGGTCTTGCAATACTGATTCCGTTAAATTCTACATCAGTGGTACCCGGCATATTCATTGCGACGCCGATAATCTGAGACAGCAAAACGGTCGTTGGCAAATCTCCAAGAAGGACGACGACGCTACCCCGTTGGGTGACTTTGAGCCTCTGAGTGATCTGAGTCCCCAAGCGCTTTTCCAGAGCAGATGCAACGCGGTGGGCAAGACCATAGTGGTCGTATGCACCATCTAGCCCGACACGCTCTGGGGGAATCGTGCTAAAGATTGAATCTGGATCGATTAGATTGGAAGATGCCCGAGTAACACTCATACACTCAATATCTCCGGCGTTAGCCAAAATCCTGCTCATCAAAGCAATGTGTCGAAATTGCAAAGAATCGTCGGCCTACAATGCGAAGCTTTCTTAAATGTTCCGCTAATTTAGCACAAGATAAAGATTTTCCAAAATGTTTGTCATTGTTGGTGAGTCAATGGTAATGCAACTATCCAATCATTTTTGTAGCTAAATCGATCATTTTGTGCGGATTAGCAAACTGAATAGATGCCGCGATCGCCCACGCTAGACTTCACTCTTGGATGGTGTTGCATGGTGTCAGCCCCTCAAAGCAGGTCAGCGCAGCCTTCTTCGGCGAGTCTTAATTGGTATCCAGAGCTTGGGTATCAATCGCTTTGGATATCAATCTTGGATATCAATGGTGCCTGAGTCAGTTGCCATAACCCTGCATTCTGTTGCCATAACCCTGCATTCTAATGAAGAGAATATAAAGTCGCAGCAAAAGTTCCAGGGACATAACAATCCGTAACCACTCCCCTATAATCCATCTCTACCCCCGTAATCGCACCAAAAAGCAGGGTACGTGAATGACCCTGCCAAACAATGTTTAGGTTTTATGATTGCTATATCAGGTGAAGCCTAAATGAGTTTTGCAGCTCGCAGCCCAAAAAATAGCCCGAGGGCAAGCCCAACAAAAATACTCAGCATGACCACGTAGGCGATCGCTCCAGACATGGGTGTCGTCTCCCGTACAATTCATTAACAGGTTATTAAACTATTGAACCATTTCCTGGAGTAGAATACAGCCCACGAGTATTAGGGATGGGATCATGACGTCAGTAATTCCAGTGGAACTGCCACAGCAGGGATATCCGATCGTAATTGAGCCTGGAGGTCTAGATTGCTTGGGTGAGAGGCTGATCTCGGTGGAGGGCAAGCCGCTCAATCTGGGCAAAAAAATGCTGCTGGTTTCTAATTCGACTGTGTTTCAGCACTACGGTGAACGGGCGATCGCCTCACTCAAGCATGCCGGATTTGATGTCAGGTCATGCATCTTGCCGGATGGAGAGCGCTATAAAACATTGGCATCGGTTCAAACTCTTTATGATGCGGCTCTTGATCATCCCCTCGAACGATCGTCTACAATCGTGGCGCTTGGGGGAGGGGTGATTGGAGACATGGCAGGGTTTGCCGCTGCGACCTGGCTCAGAGGCATTCATGTCGTTCAGGTGCCGACCTCGCTTCTAGCCATGGTTGATGCATCTATTGGTGGCAAAACGGGAGTCAACCATCCCCATGGGAAGAATTTGATCGGGGCATTTCATCAGCCTCGCTGCGTCCTGATTGACCCTGCTGTGCTTCAGACCTTGCCCGATCGAGAGTTTCGAGCCGGGATGGCGGAAGTGATCAAATATGGCGTCATCTGGGATTGTGCTCTGTTTGAGCAACTAGAAGCAGCCTCACAACTCGATCAGCTCCGCTATGTTTCGGATCAGTTGCTCCAGACCATGTTGACCCACTCGTGCCAGGCTAAAGCTCAGGTCGTGAGCAAAGATGAAAAAGAATCTGGGCTCCGCGCCATTCTGAACTATGGACACACCGTTGGGCACGCCGTCGAGAGCCTGACCGGATATTGTCAGGTTAATCATGGTGAGGCGGTTGCCATTGGCATGGTGGCGGCAGGGCAGATTGCCGTTGAGGTTGGGCTCTGGGATCAAGAGTCGTGCGATCGCCAGGCGGCTCTTATTCAGAAAACCAAACTCCCGACTCAATTACCCACCGGGCTTGAGATCGACGCCATTTTAGCGAGTTTGCAAACCGACAAAAAAGTTAAAGCCGGTAAGGTTCGCTTTGTGTTGCCTACCCACATCGGAGTCGCAACAGTCACCGATCAGGTAAGCCCAGATGTGATTAGACGCGTGTTGAGCGAGATGTAGGTAGACGGCGATGATGGGACGACGATGGGGGGATGCGGATTTTGACCCAAATGAGATTCAACGTCCCAAATCAACGGTTTATCCAAAGGCAACGTTTCAAGACCTAAAGGTAACGTTTCAATGAGAGCGTCTAGGTTTTCGTGTATAGCCGTACGCTCTCGCGTTAGAACGTTAAACGTGTGATGAGCCCTCGCGGCGCGGGGACTCATCACACAAACCTGAGCTCGTAATATCAATTCTTTAGATCAGATCTCTAGATTCAATTTACAGATCTTCGCAGAGGCGAACGACTGCAAGCCTAAAGGCAGGCTCCGCCAACGCCCGTACAGTCAATCAAGCGTCGATGCTTTCATGGAGGTGCGATCGCCCCGCGTGTTCCCTCATGGTAGAGACCCCGAAACGGCGTGCTCCGCATTGCCCAGGCAACCCACTTATCCTTATCCGAAGATGTCAAGCTGTTCATTCGGAGTCGGTTCTTTCAGCCGCTTCTCGGTGCCGTTCTTGGACGATGGAGTTCGTTTTGACCCTCCCTGCCGCAGCCCGACCGCAATGTGAGAGTGTTTCTCAATTTGAGTCATCACCTGCTTAGCGCGTTGAATCACGGAGGCAGGCAACCCTGCAAGCCGTCCTGCTTCGATACCGTAGGAGCGATCGGCACCACCGGGGCGCACTTTGTGCAAAAAGATAATTTGATCGGGCATTTCTTTCACCGTCACTTGGTAGTTGGCGATATTACCCAACATCGATGCCAGTTCATTGAGTTCGTGGTAGTGGGTGGCGAAGATGGTTCGTGCTCGAATCTCGGTTGCGAGATGTTCGGCGACTGCCCAGGCGATCGAAAGCCCGTCAAAGGTGGCCGTGCCTCGACCAATCTCATCGAGCAGCACCAGAGACGCAGGCGTCGCGTGGTTGAGGATATTGGCGGTTTCGTTCATTTCAACCATGAAGGTGGATTGCCCCGTTGCCAAATCATCGACGGCTCCGACGCGAGTAAAGATGCGATCGCACACACCCAACACTGCCGATCGGGCAGGCACAAAGCTGCCAATTTGTGCCATCAGTTGAATCAGCCCCACCTGTCGTAGATAGCAGCTTTTTCCGCTGGCGTTGGGGCCGGTGAGGATAATCAGGTCGGGGGTGGAGGGGAGTTCGTTGGGTTCTATCTCGTGACTCCCAGCACCTAGTTCAGTTGAATTGGGGACAAAAAATCCGGCGGGCAGCGACTGCTCGACGACGGGATGGCGACCGTCGAGGATGGTGATTTCGCGGGTGGGCACCATTTGAGGACGGCAGTAGCCCTGATAGATGGCGACTTCGGCCAGCCCTGAGAGCACATCGACTGCGGCGATCGCCTTAGCAACATTGCGAATCGAATCGGCATGCCGAGCGACCTCGTCTCGCAAGCCTGAAAAAACCTCGTATTCTAGCTTATTAATCTCATCGCGGGCGCTGAGCAGACGATTTTCTCGTTCTTTTAGCTCCATCGTGATGTAGCGTTCTTCATTCGTGAGAGTTTGTTTGCGAACGTAGTCGGCGGGGGCTTGATCGGCCTTGGCGCGAGACATGCTGATGTAGTAGCCAAATGTTTTATTGAAACCGACTTTGAGATTGGCGATCCCCGTGCGCTCTCGCTCAATCGGTTCTAGCTGAGCGATCCACTGCTGGTCGTCTTCAATGCGGTGGCGCATATCGTCGAGTTGGGCATTCACCCCCGATCGAATCAGGTTGCCTTCGGTCAGATAAAGGGGCGGAGTATCGACGAGATGGGCTTTGAGATGCTGCCCAAGCTGATCTAATTCAGGAGATACGTGCTGCAACGGAGTGAGATAGGGGGAGGTCGCCTCTCCGACGAGCCATGCCAAATCGGGGAGCTTTTCTAATGAATCGGCGAGGGCAACCAAGTCTCTGGCATTGGCAGTGCCTGATCCGGCGCGTCCGGTGAGTCGTTCGAGGTCATAGATCTGCCGAAGAAGCTGCTGTAGGTTTTGACGCAGTGCCCCGTTTGCAATCAGTTCTTGAATCGTGGCTTGCCGTGCCTGAATTTGATCGGGATCTAACAGGGGTTGGAGCAGCCAGCGACGCAGAGCACGCCCTCCCATTGCTGTAACAGTGCGATCGAGTGCCCATAATAATGACCCGTGAAAGGTGCTATCTCGTGCAGTTTGGGTGATTTCGAGATTGCGGCGCGTTTGATGATCGAGAACGAGATATTCGGTGAGAGTGTAGGTGCAAAGGGGTTGAAGCAGCACCGGATTGTCTTTTTGGGTGTCGTCTAAATATTGCAGTAGTCCCCCTGCAGCGCGAACGGCGAGGGGCAAATGTTCGCAGCCTAATCCTTCCAGCGATCGCACGCGAAATTTTTCTAACAGCCGTTGCCGTGCCTCGCTTTGGTTAAATGGTGTTTGCGATCGCAGGGTATAGCAAAAACTAGAGGGCAAGCAATCCGGCAGATGATCCGATGGCTCTCCGGGGCGCAGCAATCCTCCCAGATCTGGTGCATTGGTGGGCACCAAGACTTCGGACGGTTGCAGCCGCATCAGTTCTTGCGTGAGCTGCTCAAGCTGACTTGCCTGAGTCGTTAGAAACTCGCCGGTGGAAACATCTGCGTAGGCTAAGCCCCAGTGGGTTCCGGCAATGACCACGGCGACCAAAAAGTTATTGCGTCGGGCATCTAACATGCCGTCTTCCAGGACGGTGCCGGGGGTAATCACGCGAGTAATCGCGCGCCGCACCAGTTGCCCCTGCTTTTCTGAGGCATCTTCAACCTGGTCACAAATGGCGATCGCAAAGCCCTTCTCAACAAGTTGGGCACAGTAGCGCTCTAGGGCATGATGGGGAATGCCTGCCAGCGGCACTCGACCAATCTCTTTGCCCGCTTCTTTACTGGTCAGCACTAGTTCGAGCTCGCGGGAAACGGCGATCGCATCCTGGAAAAACGTTTCAAAAAAGTCGCCAATTCGATACAGCAAAATCGCATGAGGATACTGATCCTTAACGTCCACATATTGCTGAAACATGGGCGTTAAGTCGTCCCGGTTGACGGCTCGATAATCGGCATATCGAACCGTGTGTTTGATTAAGCGCTCTGGCAAGTCGTGGACAGGGTTAGCAGATGCAGGCAACGAATCAGTCATGGCACGGCAAGGGAAACGAGTGGGCGCAATCTGACTAGTGGATAAAGTAGCGCATTCTGGGGACGTGCAACACTTGAAGTCACAGTAATATCGAATGCGCGCGTCTAGAATTTATGAATCCCCAACCTCCTCGCCAAACTCGCTCGCATTGGATACTCGCGTCACGAGTGATCGGAATTGGCGTCGTGGCGCTGACGCTCATTTCGCTGTCGCGCTACTACGGAGTGGTGTTTCCAATAGAGCTGCTGTCACATTTTCAGCTTCAGTATTTCGCAGCTACTCTGATTGTAGGGGGGCTCCTGAGTGCGATCGCCCGACGATGGCTGATTTATGTGGCGATCGCTTGTTTATGCATCCAGATGATCCCTATTTTGCCGTGGTACATCCCCTGGTCTAATGCCGCCTCGCCGCTTCACGGCTATGCGTTGAGAGTGCTGTCGGTCAATGTCAACGCGCAAAATCATCACTATCAAGAAACCCTCCAGCTGGTACAGGCAGAACAGCCCGACATCGCAATTTTTATCGAAGTCGATGATGCCTGGGTGCAGCAGCTTCAATCTCTAGGCGACCTGTTGCCGTACGCTGCTCAGCAGCCAAATTCTTACGATCAAGGCGTGACAGTCTACAGCCGAACCCCTCTGTCTAACACATCCGTTGAGTCATGGGGAACTGATCGGGGATCTGGTGTTATCACGACGGTGGCGATCGCCAATCAATCCGTTCGGCTCATCGTTGTCCATCCGCCGCCCCCCATTCGATCAAGCCTGCTACATATCCGCAATCGCCAACTCGATGGCATCCGAAAATATTTGTTGACAGGTAGTCCACCATTCATCGTAGCAGGCGATTTCAATATTACAATGTGGTCGCCTTTCTATCGGCGTCTAATTCAGACGATGCCGCTCAAAAATACGCGACGCGGAATTGGGCTATTACCCACATGGCCTATAGATGCTGCCTTTCCTCAGACTGGGACATTGATCTATCCATTCGTTCAAATCCCGATTGATCACTGCCTCGTGAGCCCAACGATTCAAGTTAAAGCCATGCGAACCGGGCATCCCGTCGGATCGGATCATTTGCCGATCATCGTAGATTTATTGGTGCCTTTATCATAAGTGCCTCAATACAGCTCTACGGGCTCAGATTTGGGGGTAGCCCCCCATGCCGCGAGGGTTCTACACCGGTTTGGCGTCCTCGCAGAAGAACGTAAGGCGATACCAATGCGCCCCAAACGTAGAGACATAAATGATCAAGGGATTCGGATGAGTTGTTTTTCTGATAAGTTTTTGTAATAATTATTAATATAGCTTAATTGTTGCAGACGTTCATTTCCAAAAGGATCACAGATCATCCAATGACAGGATTTATCAGAGGTTTATTCGGGTCAAAACGCAAGCAGGGGTCTGGCAAGAACGCAAGTGATGCGGCTAAGAAGCCCAAATCCTATTTTCTCAGTGCTGATGATGCCAAAACGTATGGGGATATCGACTACATGCGCACGGCAAAATCCGTGAAGCGGACATTCCCCAAGACGAAGACCAATCAAGGTGAGTTTTCACTCACAAAAACCGTATCTGCGATGGAAGACGCTCGGTCATCTGATCAGGAAACGGCCTCGACGTTTGGTCAGCCAGTTTCAACTAATAATTCTGCTCCTCAGCCGACGTTTAAGGACGAGGAAAAAACAGAACAGCGTCGTCGGAGTGACACCAGCATGGATATGTTCCGAAATATGGCACGCGATATTCGTAAGAAATAGCGGTTTTTGTCGATGAAATCTAGGCCGAGATTAGTAGACTACTGATTTAAAGGACTGGGCATTTCCCAGTCCTTTTTTGATCTGAGATTGGTGGTGCTACACAGGTAATGATGCATTGTAGTGGTGGATGAAGTTCCACAGTAATCCGATGTGATTACGCAGAGTTTTCGAGAAGGCTAAGTTCCGCCGCACAAACCGGGAGATTCGCTGACGC
>JBNPEB010000069.1:0-30405 GCA_051117335.1 Elainellaceae cyanobacterium | reverse complement strand
CGCAGCGATAATTCGTTGCCGTAAATCAATAGATAGAGGGGCAGGCATGAGCAGCGATTTCCTGATTTTGCAAGACTCGCTTAGGCTACCAAATTGTGGCTTACTCAAGCAATAACTGCTGTAGTTAGGAACTGCCGAATTGCGGGCGATCGCCCATCATCGAATTCGTTAGTTTGCAATAATTCTAGAAATACGGACGTTGAGGGTTTAAACGCTCATAGCAATGGATTTGAACGCTTCTGACAACAGTATTCAGCTTTTGTTGAGGTCAAATAGTTTTTTTCTAAAATCTCAAATCCTGCTCGCATGATCAATCCTTCTAATATCCAAGCATAGGTACTAAATTCTTCCCGCACATGCATTGTGTAGTCGGCTTTTGTAAAGTCTTGCCCATCATTTCGGCTGGCTGTTTGAATCCATGTGTCAAGTTCAACTTGATAGTTAAGTGCGTCAAATGAGTAGACTACATCCCAAATGTAGAGCATGCCTCCAGGTCTAAGCATCGTCTCAATTCGGTGGAGCGCAACCCCTTTCCAGAAATCAGGCAGTTGATGGAGCGCAGCTTTAGTCGTCACCATGTCCGCTAATTCGCCAGAGTGGTGATACGTTAAAAAACCGGCATGATGAAACTCAACATTTTTAATTTGATATTGCTGGCATCGGCGGTGAGCAACATCAAGCATCGCGCGTGATACATCAACCGCGTAGACCTGCTGACACTGCTGCGCTGCCTGACAAACCAGCGATCCGGTTCCGCATCCGAGGTCAATGAGCGTGTGATGGTGAGATAATTCTAGGCGCTCAAGCAATACCGCATCGGCATCTGGGTCAGTGCCCTGTCGATTATCAAACGTGGCGACCTGGTTAACATCGGTAAAATCAACACCGACTGGATGAAACTCATCAAACCTATAATCAGAACTAGACATGGGCTCAATCTCTTTCAGCAGAATGAGAACAAACAGTAAGCGAGTATCGGGGCGATCGCCTCAATTCATAAACACTTGGATAAGTGTCGACCTGAACATGCAGCCGAGTTGAATACCCTGTGTCTCGGTGACAGTTAGCACGAGAACGCCGAAACCTAAATAATCGAGGAAGCTGCTGACGAATGTGCATCAGAAATCCATCTCCAGAGTGATGGGGCGATTGCTCAATGACGCACTGAAGAATAGCCGAGCCATCAAGCAGATATACTTACGGTAGCGATCGCCCCTCGCATCTTCAAAAGACAACCTGCATCCCTTCGATAAATGGCATTGATGAAATAATTCTGACTATTGGTTCGAGGCTCAGTCATAATCAGTAGCAATAGCGATCCTAAATCGCTTGCGAATTGTGTGTGAGCGGTGGGGCGGGCGCCGCCCGCCCCACCGCTCACAATCCATCTGGGATTGCTAAAGATTACCGGGTATTCCGATGAGCAAACATTCTCACTCTGGAATCAAGCTGTCTCAAATTCGGGCACTGGTCGCCGTGGCAGAATGCGGCAACTTTGGCGAAGCCGCCTGGACCCTCGGACTCACGCAACCGTCAGTCAGTCATGCGATCGCCAGCTTAGAAGAAGAACTCGGAGTCATCTTGGTTGCGCGCGGTCGTCATGGCGCCCATCTCACCCCGGCGGGTGAAAGCGTCGTCATTCACTTTCAAGACATGTTGCGGCTCCTCGATGTTGCCGTACAGGAAGCCAATCTGCACAAAGGCTTGCAGGGTGGGCAGGTGAGAATTTCTACCTTTCGCAGTGCCGCTGCTCATCTGTTGCCCAAAATCATGGCGCAGTTTCAAGCAGTATGTCCTGCCATCGATGTCACGGTTGCCGAGCACTATGACTATCATTTTGTGGAACAAGACATCCGCGATGGCAAAGCCGATATTGGGTTCACTATTTTGCCAACCGATCGCGATCTAGAAACCATAGAAGTCTTACGAGATGAATATATTGTGCTACTGCCTGACACATCAGAGATGCAAAGCACTCAACTGACGTGGGATGAACTGTCTCGCTTACCGTTGATGCTCTATTCAGATGACAATAGCTGCTTTGCCACCGTTCAGCGTTATTTCCTGAAGGCGGGTCATCACCTCAAACCTCGCCACCAGTTTCGGGAAACCTCAACGATTGTAAATATGGTGGCTCAAGGGGTCGGAGTTGCAATTGTGCCTCAACTCTCTGCTATGTCAGTTCCTGCTGGTATTCGCATTGGTCAGCTTCCCTCTCCACTCGAACGGGGCATTGGAGCTGCAATTTTAGCCAATTCCCTGCAAACTCCTGCGGTCTTCGCATTTCTAGGCGTCTTAAAACAAAACCTACCTCTACTTGAGCGGCTACCCGCCTGATGCTCATAGAACCTCTCATCACGTTAGGCTGCACCACTACCCTCCTAATCCCGTGTGGCCTAATCCCGTGTGGCAGACATCACCCCAAAGCGGATCAACCCCCGCTCATAGCCTCGACGCATCAGCCCCAGCGACATTGCGGCTTGAACGGTTTTCCAGCCCGATCGCGCGAGCCCAATCAATGCCTTAGGCGAGAAGGCAGAGCCGATCACAATCGTCCAAAAGGGGGCAACAGCGGTTGACCAGTCTGCGGTGCGAATATTCTGAAAGCCAATGTCGTGGGCGATCGCCTCATAATCTGGCAACGAAATCACATAGGGCAGACAATAGACGCGATAGATATCGTCGAGGTGCTTTTGCTCATCGGCGGTTAGTTTTCCCTGAGGGGGAGCAGTCGGACGATGACACCAGGTTGCCATCAGAAAGGTGCCGCCCGGTTTTAGCACTCGATGACATTCCTGCAAAAACTTGACTTTATCGGGCATGTGTTCGCCGCTCTCTAACGACCACACCAGATCAAATGACTGATCAGGAAAGGGTAAATCTAGGGCATCGGCGACGTAAAAGGTGGCATCTAAATTTGCGTGTTGGGCGCGTTCGGTCGCTCGATTGGCTTGCACGGGGCTGAGAGTCACGCCAGTGGCGATCGCATTAAACGTCTCTGCTAGATATAAAGAACTGCCTCCAATGCCACAGCCCACATCTAGAATCTGATTGGCCTGCTCAACCTGCCCCCACGCCAGCAATTCGTCAATGAGGTCGATTTGGGCTTGACGGCGCTCTTTGCGATCGCGGCCATCTGCACCATACCAGCCGTGGTGCATGTGCTCGCCCCAAACTTGCTCCCATAGTCCTGATGATGCATCGTAGAAATCTTGAATTTGCTTTTTCAGAGTTGAGGTCATAACTTCGCTGTAATCTCGTAGGGAAGACAGGTCGATCGACCTACAGATTGTCTCATTCATTGTGAATCCAAACCAACTATGACCGTTTCTAGGACGATTTGCCTGGGATTTTTAACTGTAATTGCTTTTGGCACACTGCTATTAATGTTGCCAATTTCCACCGCAGAGGGCATTTGGAATGATCCCATCACGGCATTATTTACCGCTACCTCAGCAGTATGTGTAACCGGGCTGATTGTGGTCGACACTGGCACGTACCATTCCCTGTTTGGCGAAGTCGTGATCCTACTACTCATCCAAGTGGGGGGATTGGGGTATATGACCGCAACCACCTTCTTGCTAATCTTGCTCGGTCGCCGATTTGGGCTGCGCGAAAAAATTGCAATCCAGAAATCTTTAGATATTCCCGGATTATCCAGCGCGGTGCAGCTTGTACGATCGATTATTGCGATGACGCTGATTTTTGAAATTACAGGCATCCTGTGTCTGATGCCCATCTTCGCGGCTGATTTTGGTCCTATCTATGGGTTGTGGCTCTCCATTTTTCATAGCGTCAGTGCATTTAATAATGCAGGATTCAGCCTGTTTGAAGACAGCCTCACTCGCTACAACACGTCTCTCCCTATGAATTTGATTATTCCAGCACTCGTGATTTTAGGTGGGATCGGCTATCAGGTGATTATGGAGGTATATCTCTGGCTGAGCGATCGCCTGCTCAACAAACCCGAACGCATCGATTTCTCCTTGAATTTCAAAATCGCCACGAGCACGACGGTTCTTTTGCTGGTCTTGGGCACCATTGCGTTTCTCTCCGCCGAATATCGGAGCCTTGAGGTATTTGGAGAATTCAGCTTTGGCGAGAAACTCATGGTGGCCTGGTTTCACTCGGTCATGCCCCGGACTGCCGGATTCAACTCCATTGATTATGGGCAACTCCCCACCGTCACCCTCCTAATCACGATCGCCCTCATGTATGTCGGCGGCAGCCCAGGAAGTACGGCAGGCGGCATTAAAACCACCACATTTCGCATCCTGTTTAGCAGCACCAAATCTGCATTGCAAGGTAAAGAGGAGGTGTTGTGTTATCAGCGGCAAATCCCCATTATTTTGATCATGAAAGCGGTCGGTGTGGTCTTTGGGTCGGGCATGACGGTGATTGGAGTGACTACACTCATCTCGATTACCGATCCCGATATAGAGTTTATCCGCGTCATGTTTGAAACCGTGTCTGCGTTTGCAACGGTCGGGCTATCGACAGGCATTACGGCTAGCCTTTCTGCCGCAGGCAAAGTCGCGATTATTGCCTCAATGTATGCAGGACGAGTTGGAATTCTATTGCTGATGTCTGCAATCTATGGTGATCCCAAGCCAAGCGTCATCAACTATCCCGAAGAAAATCTCTTGGTGGGCTAATCAGGTCTATTTCAACCGATTGGTGTTAGTCTCATATCTCATACCATTTTAGATTTTGGATTTTGGACTCAGACGCCTGATGAGTCAACGGTTTCAATCCATCATCTGTCGCCGTCTCTCGCATTGGCATCCGATTAATCGTTGGCATCCGATTAATAATGGAATATAGATATGGAATACATTAGATATAGCCGTACGCTCTCTCGTTAGGACGTTGAACGTGGGTGAGTCCGTAGGGCTATACAATCTCAGGCACAACCTTGAATCTATTAGTCTGGCAACAAAAAAACTGGCGTGGGTCGGGAGAGACTATCCATTACAGTATGAGAAACAACCAAGGGAGACGACCCGGCTATCGGAGTGTGTCAATCTAATCTCACATTGCTCGTAGCCCTCGGCAGAATCCCCGTTCATGTTGAAGGCGTTACACTAATTAGCCTGGAGTAAATTTGTGAATCTGTCGTCATTATCGAGTTTGAGTTTTTTTCGAAATCTAAGGGGAGGCAGTCGGCAGTTCGCCGTTGTTGGATTAGGGCGATTCGGTCGTGCAGTATGTACCACCCTCCATCACTTGGGCTACGAGGTCTTAGGAATTGACCATGATGAGCAGTTGGTCGCCCGTATTCTAACGGATCAGCTCGCCGCTCACGCTCTCCAGTTAGACTCGACAAATCCTCAAGCCTTAAAAGAAGCTGGAGTATTTGATTTTGATACGGTGATTGTGGCGATCGGCAATTATATTCAAGAGAGCATCATTACAACGCTGAATCTTAAAGAAGCGGGCGTGCCTTATGTGGTTGCAAAAGCGTCATCTGATATTCACGGCAAGCTGCTTCAACGGGTTGGCGCTGACCAGGTGGTCTTTCCAGAACATCAAATGGGGTGTGCTCTAGCGCGATCGCTCACCCGGCCTGAAATTCTCGATCGCTTTGAGCTTGATCCGGATCACAGCATCGTCGAGCGCAAAGTCCCAATTGAATTTGACGGCAAGACCATTGCTGAGCTTGACTTACGAAAACGCTATGGGTTAAATCTGCTGGCAGTGAGCTGTGACGAAACGAATGAGAAGTTTGAGGTTAACCCCAGTCCTGTTCTGCATCTTAACAAGGGAGCCGTGATGGTCGTGATTGGCTCAAATAAAAGTATCGATCAGCTGCCAATGTGAGGCAACCGGGAATCATGCGCGTTATCGGGCTCATTAGCGGCACCTCAGCAGATGGAATCGATGCCGTCTTGGTTGATATTTCGGGGACGCTTCTCGACCTCAATGTCAATCTCATCGCATCGGCAATGGTTCCCTATCCGGATTGGCTCCACGAGCAAATTTTGTCTGTGATTGGGGGGGCTGCCTTGTCAATGGAAGAGTTGGCAACTCTAGACGATGCGATCGCCCGTCAGTTTGCTCACGCCGCACTTGAGCTTCAGTCTGGGCATGCCCCAGCCGATCTGATTGGCTCTCATGGACAAACGGTTTTTCATCGTCCTCCGGTTAGACAGTCTCCAATGGAGCGCCGAGAACATGAGGATGACAACGAAGCGCAGAATTCTGGACTAAATTCTGTAATCAGACCAGAGCAAAATCCTTTTAGCCTAGACCAACACGCCACTAGCACACTACTAAATGCTGAGATCCAAGCCCCCTTACCGCCCGACCTACAGTCTCCGACGCATCAATCGCCGATCCTTGGCTACAGCCTACAACTCGGACGCGGAGATCTGATCGCCCATCTCACCGACATCACAACGATCAACAACTTTCGCGCCGCAGACATTGCATTGGGCGGGCACGGAGCACCGCTGGTTTCCAGAATCGACGTATGCCTGTTTGGTCATCCAACCCATATACGCTGTGCTCAAAACATCGGCGGCATTGGAAATTTGACCTATTTACCGGCCCAAAAATCTCAAGATACGTCGCTGGATGACTGGCTTTCTAACATATGGGGGTGGGATACTGGGCCTGGAAATAGCCTGATTGATTTGGCGGTGCAGCACTTCTCAAAGGGTGAACAGCGCTACGATGCAAATGGCGCATGGGCAGCGCGGGGAACGCCTTGTCAAACGCTCGTTAGACGTTGGCTCAAGCAAGACTTTTTTCAAATGCCGCCGCCCAAATCCACGGGGCGAGAAGAATTTGGCATTGATTATCTGCGGGAGTGTTTGTGGGAGTCCAAAGCGTATACGCTCAGTCGATCTGACGTATTAGCAACGCTAACGGAGCTAACGGCGGCGTCGATCGCCCATAGTTATCACACGTTTCTAGACCACATGCCTGATCAGGTCTTGCTGAGTGGTGGGGGCAGCAAGAATGCCTATCTTCGGCAACGGTTGCAGGTGCATCTCGACCCGATTCCGGTGTTAACCATAGATGAGATTGGGATCCATTCAGATTTCAAAGAGGCGATCGCCTTTGCTGTCTTGGCGTATTGGCGATATCTCGGAATTCCTGGTAATCTCCCAAGTGTGACAGGGGCTAAGTGGGCGATTCCTTTGGGGGACATACATCGTTCACCAAGCGTTCTACGTGATAATATAGGGTGCCCCTCCAGATCTTCAGATTAATTGTGATAGTGCTAGCGACCTTGGAATAAGGAACGTTACTGTGTCTCATACCTTTTTGCTAGAGGAAGGACGTTGGATGCTCCAGGGGCATTGGCTCGATCGCCACGGCTTACCGACCCCTGTTAAAGGCGGAATTTTGGTCGCCTGGGGTAGAGACAATTGGTATACCTCGGTCACAAAGCTGACGTTTCCGGGTAGCAATCGGGATGAAATTTCGTTTCAATATCGCGGCAGATTGAATGTTGACGATCGCCAATATACGTTTGTGTTACAGCACAGCCTGCTGGGGCGGGTTGAGGGAGAAGGCTGGATTGCTCCAGAGTCAATTGTGCAACGGTATTGGGTCTTGGGCGATCGCAAACGACGAACTGGCTTTGAAACCCTATATCAGCTTGATGAAAATCACTACTATATGTCGAGCAGCATCATGGCAGGGCACTACCTTACCAGCACAATGGAAGCCATGGTTGAGCGACAAGTCTTAAGTTAAGCGGATCTCACTCAATCGACTGCATATCGACCTCGGTGGGTTGGGGAGTGGTTTCGTCAGAATATAGGGTTGTGAGCTGATATGACAGCGAATGATTCCACAGATCAATAAAATCTTTTAGATAATAGGGAACGGTCTTATCCGGCATTGAAAAATTGGCATCATCAGCGTCGTAAAAATGGAGGCGATCGATGGTTTCAAAGCCCTTCGGCTCATATAAATTAGCGCGATATTTGCCTTGTTTATCGAGATCAGAAAAACAATAGATTTGATAATAATTGCTTCCTAAAATATCTCGATATTGAATGAGCATATAAATATCAATCGGCTGAATGGGGAGATTAAAGGCGATCGCCAACCGCTTTTGAAACGGCAAAATTGGAGCCCGAAAGCCACCTCGAATGCCATAATACCCGACTTTATCTGCCTGGAGAGGATATTTTCGATATCGAGGTTGAATACAGGTTCGCATCAAGGCAGAAATATCCATCATTTCCTCGGTATAGGCCCCAATGGCGCTGGCATGAATGTCATGAGCCGGAACATATCCGATGTTATAAATTTCTATTTTTATGTCTCTAGATGACGGATCGCTTGTCAAATCGCAGTGCAGATAGGGGGTCGTCGAAATATTTAACTGCCGCTCAATAATGCTGCGATATAGGTGATTTTCTCGACGCACCTCATGCAACGTCCGGTAGGAAAACCAAACGTAGACTCCGGTCATGAGAAATAAAACCACAATTCCCGATAAAACAGCAATTTCCATAGACGAATCCTAAAAACAGCACACCATCAAGTCAAGGGAAGACATTTAAATTCGTTAATAATCCGCGAATATAGCAATTTGCAATTGCGTCAAGTACAGAAATGATGGTGTGGGCGCGGCGCGCCCCACACCATCGTGCTTAGCCCAAGCGCATACCGCAATAAACAGTTCGATTTCAACGATTTAAGGGGTGCGAAGACGATAAGATAAGCAGATTACAGATCCCAATCATGACACTGTTTGTAGATTCTATTGATTAATCTATGAGTGAGTTTCCCCATCACGTCGAGCAGTATGTCGATAATGCCGCCCGTGTCGTCGGATTATCGATTGCCCCAGAGTATCGTTCTAGCGTTATCGAAAATGTCGAAACGCTCATGGCGATCGCCCAATCCGTGATGGAATTTCCGCTGCCAGCAGATGTCGAAGCGGCTCCTATCTTCCATCCCGATCCTCGCGTGTTGTCTCAACCGTCCTCTCAACCCGACTCTCAGCTATGAGCATCGATAGTTACGCAGATGCTGTTGCAACAGCGGCGGCGATTCGACAGGGCGACACCAGTGCCGTTGCCGTAATGCAAACTACCCTCCATCGCATTGCTCAATCTGACCCCGCCCTCAATTGTTTTACAACGCTCTTGGCGGATCGCGCTCTAGACTCCGCTAATGCTGTTGATCGAGCGATCGCGGCGGGTGACCCCGTCGGCGCATTGGCCGGTGTTCCGTTTGCGGTCAAAAATCTGTTTGATATCGAGGGCGTCTCGACCCTAGCAGGGGCCAAAATCAATGAAGAACATCCTCCAGCCATGCGGGATGCGACTGCCGTTGATTTCCTCAAACGGGCAGGCGCGGTGTTGGTTGGGGCGCTTAACATGGACGAATATGCCTACGGATTTGTCACCGAAAATAGCCACTATGGGGCAACCCATAATCCTCACGATCTGAGTCGCGTCGCGGGAGGCTCTTCAGGCGGTTCTGCCGCTGCCGTCGCCGGGGGGTTAGTTCCGATTACGCTCGGATCAGACACAAACGGCTCAATCCGCGTCCCAGCGTCATTTTGCGGAATTTTAGGGCTAAAGCCTACCTATGGTCGATTGTCTCGGGCTGGCGCGTTTCTGTTTGCCTCCAGCCTCGACCACATTGGCCCCTTTGCTCGATCGGTGCGAGACATCGCGACCGTCTTTGACGTGCTCCAGGGCCCCGATCCACGTGATCCGATTTGCACCACCTTACCCCCCGAACCATGCTTGCCTCAGTTGAACGGCGATCTCGATGGAGTGAGAATGGCGATCGCAGGCGGGCATTTTGAGCAGGGCGCAGATCTACCTGTTCAACACGCTGTCAAACAGGTAGTCGCGGCATTAGGCGTCACAAAGACGGTGACGATTCCTGAACCCAGTCGAGCGCGATCAGCTGCCTACTTAATAACTGCATCTGAAGGCAGCAACCTTCATCTTGCAAATCTTAAGACTCGCCCCCAAGACTTTGACCCTGCCACGCGCGATCGCTTTCTTGCCGGGGCACTGATCCCAAGCAGTTGGTATATTCAGGCGCAGCGATTTCGTCGCTGGTATCGCGATCGCGTCTTAGAGATATTTCAAGATGTCGATATCATCATCGCTCCCACAACGCCCTGCGTCGCCCCCAAGATTGGACAAACAACCATGATGCTGAACGGGGTCGAAGTCAAAACGCGTCCTAACCTGGGGCTCTATACCCAACCCTTATCATTCATTGGCTTGCCGATTTTATCCGTACCGATCCATCAACCTGGTATGTTGCCGGTCGGGATTCAACTGATTGCAGCTCCCTATCAAGAGTCCTTGATCTTAAAGGTCGCTGCCACGCTAGAATCCAAAGGAATTATCGCTGCCCCCGTTGCTCAGAGACTTAAGAGAACGTAAGGGACACAACTCAGCTATGGAACGTAGAGCAATTTCGAGTGGCACAACGTGGGAAAATCTAGCCGGATATTCTCGCCTAGTCCAAGTTGGGCCATTTATTTACGTATCGGGCACAACGGCCATTAATCGCGCTGGAGACATCCAAAACCGCGATGATGTGTACGGACAAGCCGTTTATATCTTGAGAAAAATCGAGGCAACCCTACAGACCGTTGGAGCAGGGCTAGAACACGTGGTTCGGACTCGTGTCTATGTCACTAATATTGCAGAATGGGAATCCGTGACCAAGGCCCACAAGGAGTTTTTTGCTGACATTCGTCCGGCGAATACTCTGGTTGAAGTGAGCCACTTAGCAGATCCCGGTATGCTCATCGAAATCGAGGTCGATGTCGTGTTGCCAAACTCACCCGAATCATGATGAACACCTACGACTGGATTGTAGTCGGCAATGGCTTAGCTGGCGCTGCTCTAAGCTACGAGCTTGCAAATGCAGGATTCTCGGTCGTGTTGCTCGAAAAAGACACCGTTCTAGATAATGCGACCCGATATAGCTATGGAGGTATCGCCTACTGGTCAGGCAAAACCGACTTAGTTCGCCAGCTTTGCCAAGAGAGCGTCCGGCGATATCAGCAGTTGTCAGACGAGTTAGGCAATGATATTCAGTTTCGAGAGCTTGACCTAATCCTGACCGCTTCCATCGACGCAGATCCTCAAACGACCCTATCGTCCTATGCAGATTGCGCGATTCCGCCGCAATGGATCGATCGGCACCAAGCCTGTGAACTAGAACCCTTGCTGAATCCAGAGGCGATCGCCGGAGCTCTCACGACCCGTCATGGGCATGTTGATCCAGAATCAGTGGTTAGCGCCTACAATCAGGCATTTCTGAGGCAAAACGGCACCATTGAAATCGCCACTGTCACAGGAATGATGCGTGTCAACGATAGCATTAAAGGAGTCATAACCTCCCAAGGCACCTATGAGGGAGCAACCGTAGTAGTGTGCGCGGGTGGGTTCAGCCGTCGACTGTTGCGTGAGGCTGGCATTCAGGTTCGTCAATACTTTACCCATGCCGAACTGATTGAAACGCCTCCCATCTCCGCCTATCTGCGTACACTCGTGATGCCTGCCAATCTCCAGCGATTTGCTCTTGAAGCCGAGGCACGTCAGCCCAAAACTGATGCTCTATGGGATGAACCTGATCACGAAATTGTTTCCCCGATTCTGGATGCAGGAGCCATTCAATTTCAAGAGGGTCGAATTCGAATCGGGCAAATTAGCCGCGCCTTGACAAATCCTGATGAACCCATCGACGCAGAGCAAAGTGAGGCTAAAATCCGTGCCGGAATTGCCCCTATCCTGCCGTCACTGGCGTCTCTGCCGGGACAATGGCACCACTGTTTGGTTGCATTCAGCGGCGATGGATTACCCCTAATTGGAGCATTTCCAGGGCTAGACGGACTTCATGTATTTTCCGGCTTCAATAACCCATTCGCCATTTTGCCTCCTCTGGCAAGGCGATTTGTGACTCACAGTGCCGATTATCCTGACCCCATTATTCAACAACTGTCACCCAATCGACTCCTGGTGTAGCCTGACGCGATGAAAAGTTAGGCAATGAAGGATACGTTGAGCCTGCCAAAATGAGCACTCAGGGCAACATTCAGCATTTCAAGCGCTTCTACTAGCCACTGAACCGTGCTTTGTGCATATTCTTCATAGTGGCTAAACAAAATTGAGAACCGTCGCTCTAAGCAAGGGCGCACCTTGCGACAAAGCAAGATGACTTTTAGAAATAAACCGGTTGTCAAAATGGGGCCCAAATTAGACAACAAATCTACAAAAACAAAGTGTTGGGGCTGTTGGAGATTATCAACGATGAGAAAATTCAACAACTGAGCACACGTTCTGACCAGCAGAAAATCATTGACTCCCTGGTCATCACTCTCAGGCAGGGTATTTTGTAGATGTTCACAGAGGAGTTTATTAAACTGGCGATTTCCGTAAGACGGGTCAATTCCTGACGTCATATAGTCGTACAGATCGCGCTTAAATTTGGAATATGAGCGAACCTGATGGTCGGTGTGGGTAATAAAATTTAGGGCTAAATCCCGATAGGTACGTCCGCCTTCAATGCGACCTACATAATGTCTGATGGCCCGATTTAAGTCTCGATCAGGCAATAGCGTTGGATTAGGAATGGGGTGGATCAATCGCTGCGCCGACCTTGAGTCAGCCTGGACCGCAAGTTTAGAAAGTCGCGTTTGATAGGTCACATATTTAGATAAATCAATCTCAAACTGTCGGCGGACATGCGACTGAATTTGCTTAACGGTCGATTTCTGCTCAATCGTGCTGTCATCCCCTAAAAGACAATGCTCATACAGGTAAGGGTATCGGCGAATTAGTGTTCCTAACGGATGGCTTCCCAGGCTTGCGCCTGAGTCCGATGCTTCACTGAGAACCTGGGAAAGTCGTTTTAGCTTGAGATATTGCTCAGTATCTGTAAAATTTTTGACGAGGTCACGTAAGCGCCGAGTGGAGCGGTAGCGTAAGTGTCCGACAGTCGGAGAGTTTGGGATAGATTCAAACTGGTCAATGAGTTCTGGAATCGAACGCTGTAGCTGAGGGCGAGCCTGCCATCGGTTGATGAGAATGTGGCAGCAACGATTGAGAACATAGCGGAAATCTTCAGACGCCACGTGAGACGCTGTAACCCGATCAAGAGCCGCTGCGATTTCTTGATCTGAATAGCTGTGACCTTCGATGAACAGCGAGCGGAACCGCTGAATCATCTGATCAGGCGATTCTAGCTCAATCCAATAGAGAAGATGGTCATAAACCTTCTGCTCATCTGGACTGATCTGTCGATTGTATGATCCTATTCGCCTAGTCACAACATTGATGCTCCTCTAGCTAAACCTCTACCTACAAGGGCCGAGCCACGCCAAATCTGGATTTTTCCTATCGTTCTTTTTATCGTTTCTTTCTATCATTTCTCTCTATCTTTCCTACATAATGCCCCTCTAAACAAATTTAATCGAGAGGATGAGCATAGAAATTAGTCTGAACACATCATCTTGATAGTATCTCTGTGTCATCTTATGTCACCTTGTGCCACCTTATGCGCTATCTGGTAAGCTATCCGGCGTGCCATCTTGTATGGCATCTTGCGTGCCATCTTGTGAATTACCTCTGTCTTATCCCAATTAAACGAATAATAAAACGAATAATAAGAAGCCTTTATAGGTGACTGTATTTAATATTACCGAAACAACTCGCATCACAATTGTGACATGGGTCACGTTTCTCTTAAAGATTCAATGAAGTTGAAGGTTCTGTAGACATAGCCTAACGGAATGGCTGATCACGGCGCATCGAGTCAATTGATTCATGTATTAATTAATACACATTTATAAGTGGTTTTGGGTAAATAATTGCCTTGCTGAGTATGGGCAGGGGAGTCTGAGATTCAATGAGAAGGCTAATAACGGTATGATGACAGCGAATTTGCATCATAATTACCGGTTTGTATGTCTTGTCGATTGACTCTTAAACAGCTCATCAGCATTCTTGCAGCTCAACCGTTTCACGTGTCAAATGCTGCGCTGAATGATTTAGCCTCCGGGGTTACAACAGATAGCCGTAATCTACGACCTGGCGAGGTATTTGTAGCGCTTCGAGGTGGCACGTTTGATGGTCATGCGTTTGTAGAGACAGCCATTCGAAATGGAGCGATCGCCGCTGTAATTGACTGCAACCCGGATGACTTGACCGCGGACTCGCCTCCGTTACCAGTGTTTCGGGTGGAGAATACGCTGGCAGCCTATCAGGCGATCGCCCACTGGTGGAGACACCAATTTGACATCCCGGTTATTGCGGTGACCGGGTCTGTAGGTAAGACGACCACCAAAGAGTTGATTGCGGCGGTGTTATCAACGCAAGGCCGCGTGCTGAAGTCTGAAGCGAACCATAATAATGAGATTGGAGTCCCCAAAACGCTGCTCAATCTGGATGCAGACCATGATTATGCGGTGATTGAGATGGGAATGCGTGCCCCAGGAGAAATTGCGCTGCTCGCTCAAATGGCCCGCCCCGATATTGCCGTGATCACGAACGTCGGAACTGCCCACATTGGGCGACTGGGATCAGAGCAGGCGATTGCCCATGCCAAGTGTGAACTGCTAGCCGAACTTTCGTCACAGGGGACTGCCATTCTCAATGCTGACAATTCTCGATTGCTGAAAACGGCTCAACGGGTATGGCAAGGGCGCACCGTCACCTACGGACTGTCGGGTGGCGATATTTGTGGGCATTTTAAGGAGGCTAATCGACTGTTCGTTGAGAATACAGAGTTTTTGGTGCCGCTATCGGGTCGTCACAATGCGTTAAATTTTCTCGCTGCACTCGCCGTCGCACGAGAGCTGGGTATCGATGAGGCATTATTGCGGGAAGGGCTGAGTGTCGATCTCCCTGCGGGACGGGCGCGGCGATATGATTTGCCGAATGATGTGGTCATTCTCGACGAAACCTATAACGCAGGCTTAGAGTCGATGATGGCGGCTCTGCACCTTTTGGCAGAACTCCCCGGACAGCGGCATATTGCTGTGCTAGGAACGATGAAAGAACTCGGAGAGCGATCGCCAGAATTTCATCAACGGGTAGGGAGAGAGGTCTTTCGGCTCAATGTTGATCGACTGCTGATTTTGGCAGATCCCGATGAGAGCGAAGCCTTGGCAAAGGGAGCTAGCTCGGTGCCAACCGAACAGTTCTCATCTCATGCAGACGTGGTCAAACGTCTCACTGACTTGGTGCAACCAGGCGATCGCCTGTTATTTAAGGCATCCCGCGCCGTTGGGCTTGACCAAGTGGTCGATCAGCTCTGCACTCAACTATAGCGATCCTAAATCGCGTGGGAATGGTGTATGAGCGGTGGGGCGATCGCCCCGGCCAGGTATCGTAATGCCCGATTGATAGCCTTATGCTCTCGCGTTAGAACGCTGAACGTGTGTAATACCAATTCTTCGAAGTAAGGCTACCAATGAACAGGCTAGAACTCTTGCAAGGCTGTTGGCCGTCAATCCAAAATCGCAAATCCAAAATCGAGAATTGGTATAAGCCTCACGCCGCTTGGGCTCACCACATAAACCTGAACCCATCGAGCTATAATGCCCGATGGTCTAAAATTGCATCGAACCCTCTGTTGTTTTTCTGGCTTGAACCCGTGATTGCCATTGCTCCTGATTCCATCGCTCATATTCCCGGCCCTCAGCCATTGCCTGTAATTGGAAAGACCCTTAACGCGTGGCGCTATGGGCGAGACTCGATCACCTATGCCAGTCATCTCTTCAACACCTATGGCAATGTCGTTTCTCTAGCGGCGGGCGGGGGAACCAATTTTTATTCACCGTTGCCACATTGCCCTGGAACGGTCATTGCCTATGGGGCAGATGTCGTTCGTGAGGTAACGACTCAGCATGAGGTGTTTTATAAGCAGCCTATTTCGGGGACGCTCTATCGTCTCAAAGACCAGTCCCCACGCAGCGAACCTCTCAAGCATTTTGGAGTCGGGCTATTTGGCATCAATAGTCAGCAGCATTTGCAAACCCGCAAGCTGATGATGCCTGCGTTTCATCACAAGCAAATTGCCACCTATCGAGACGACATGGTGGCGATCGCCCGGTCGATGATAGACCGCATCCCATGTGGCGAACCCTTCGATTTTTCTGCCACGATGCGGCTGCTCACCATGCGAATCGCTACAAAAACCTTATTTGGCGACGATATTCACGAAGCAGGTGGCGCTGTTGGTAAACTCATTCAAGACATTCTCAATCTGCTCGGCAATGCGGTGCTGCTCCCCGTTGATTTGCCGGGGCTTCCCTATCACCGGATGCTCACGCTCATGCAGCAGCTTGATGACCAGATGCGAACGATCATCGAACGCAAACGCCAATCTGATACAGAAACTCCTGATGTGTTGTCGATGCTGCTTTCTGCTAGAGATGCTGAAACAGGCTTGACCCTTAGTGAGGACGAGCTGCTGGGGCATGCCGGGGTCATTTTCACTGCCGGACATGAAACCAGTTCAAACGCGCTCACCTGGACAATCTTCTTGTTGTCGCAACATCCTGACATCGCGGCAGACTTGCATGACGAGCTAGACCACGTTCTACAGGGCGCGGCCCCTACAGTTGAACAGCTTCAGCAGTTGCCGCTGCTAGATAAGGTGGTGAAAGAGTCGTTGCGAATTATTCCGCCTGCCCCGTGGAATGGACGAGTTACCTCGCGACCCACTGAGTTAACAGGCCGTCCGTTACCGACTGGAACTGAGGTCATTGTCAGCATCTATCACACCCATCATCATGCCGACCTGTTTCCAAATCCAGACGCCTTTGACCCCCATCGATGGGATGAGATTAATCCGAGTCCGTACGAATATAATCCATTCAGTGCGGGTCCGCGCACCTGTATTGGGGCGGCATTTGCGATGATGGAAATCAAGCTGATTTTAGCAATGCTCCTCCAACGATATCGTTTTCAGCCCGTGGGCGATCGCCCTGTTGACCGATCTGGTTTTATTGTGATCACGCCAAAAGGTGGACTGCCCTTAGTAGCGCATTTACAAGACCGCAACTTCCAACAAGGCGTCGGCGGGATTCGCGGCAATGTGCGCGATATGGTGAATTTGCCTGATTAGCAATCTATTAATCTACTAGAGCGTGACTTGTCGTGCCCCGAAGTATTGGAAGGGCTGAAGCGCTCCATAGCCTGCTTCATTGTCGTGATAGCCTGGATGAGCCGCCATCCATAGCAGGTGATTCTTTAAATCTTCGTTGTTTTCAAGGGGGGTATCATGATGTTTGCCGTCGCTATGGCGAGACACAATCAGGGCGGCTAAGCCCGCCACAAATGGAGTTGCCATCGAGGTGCCGCTTAGTTCTGCATAGCCGCCGTCGCGATAGGTTGACCAAATATGAGAACCGGGAGCCATCAAATCAATTTCTCCACCGCGCGACGAAAACCCAGACCGATTTCCGTTTTGGTCGTGAGAGGCGATTGTAATTACGCCACCATAGCGTCCGGGATAGCCAATGCTGTTTTGAAACAGCGATCCTTCATTTCCGGCAGCACAAATCACCATCACGCCTTTGGCTAGGGCAACGTGAATCGCTTGGTAAAGGCGATTCGATGAATATGGCCCCCCGAGCGACATTGAAATAATGTCTGCACCTTGCTCAACGGCCCACAGAACGCCATCAGCAATCCAGTGAAAGGCGCCGCCGCCCTCATTTGTCAATACTTTTGCAATTAAAAGCTGCGCTCTTGGCGCCACCCCAACAAATCCGGTGTCGTTAAGTCGAGCCGCAATGATACCAGCGCAGTGGGTGCCATGACCATTCCCATCTTCAATGCCTTCGCTGGTAAAGTCTTTGACCTCGACAATGCCGTCTGCCAAGTCCGGGTGATCTAAATCAACGCCCGTATCTAGTACGGCAACTTTCACACCATCTCCCATCGTTTGCATCCATACATCAGGAATGCCTAATAGTGATCCTGCCCAGTTGATTTGCTCACCTTCTTGCTGGGCGATGTTAGATAGTTCGAGCTGGTCGGCTGCTCGCTGATGTAGTTTGACTCTGGGTAGCCCAAAATCTTGCTTTCGTTTCATGTCGAAGCCTCGCTGTAATCCGAATCCGCAATAACGGGCGATCGCCCTCTCATCATTGCATCGCCGCTATCGCTAGCCGCTATCGCTAGGAGTATAGAGCATCGACACAAACTCGTGTTTTAATTCGCTAAATTTTTTAGGGTTTGTAATCAGAAATGGTTTGTATGACCCGTAGGGCTGTGCTTAGCAAACAAAGAAACTTTCAACACGGTCATTTACAGACGGACGCACATTTTCGCCATACGCTCGTCGGATGTTGTCTAGCGTCATCACGGCTTGTGGCGTATCGTTTGCCAATATTTTCTGATTGAGCAACACTAGACGGTCATATCGATGTAGCGTCTCACCCCATTCGTGGCTGCAAATTAGCAATGTTTTGCCTTGAGCTTGAAGCTCAGCAAAGAGGCTCATCATAATTGCCTCCGTTTTCTTGTCAATGCCGTTAAAGGGTTCATCAAGGAGAAACAGGTCGGCTTGTTGAGCGAGGGCACGTGCCAAAAAAATTCGTTGCTGCTCCCCACCTGAAAGTTCGCCAATCTGTCGGTAGCGCAGATCCCACATGCCAACTCTCTCGATCGATTCATTCACGATGGCGCGATCGTCTCGACTCAATCTTCGCAGCCAACCTGCGGTTGCAGTTTTTGCCAACATCGCCACATCGATGGCTGTAATCGGATAGTCCCAATCAATTTGCGATCGCTGCGGCACATAGGCGATGCGTTGGCGCTGGCGCCTCACCGGACAGTTTTGAAGCAACACATGCCCATCTGACAGCGTTACCAAACCGAGAATGGCTTTGATCAGCGTGCTTTTGCCCGCCCCATTCGGACCAATCAAGCCCACCATTTCCCCTCGCTTAAGGGAAAGGCTGACCTCTTTAAGCGCCCAATTGCCTCGATATTGCACCGATATCTGTTGAACATCTAGCATCGCTAGCATGAAATGATAATCGTTCTCAAATTATCATAGCAGACCGATTCAGCGAATAAATCCATCTAAGGAAAAGGATTGAATGAGTGGTCAACCGACCTGAAAGCCATACATCACAACCGATAAAGTTGATTCATTTAGTCCTGCGGTATCACACTATTCGATAGACTAGACACGATCTCTGATCTTGTTCATGTATGGCTCCACTGCCGAATTATCGTCCAAAACAGCTTTCCCTCGGTCCGCTTGAAGCTGAAATTTTGAGCATTCTTTGGGAACTTAAATCTGCCACGGTGAAAGATATTCACGATCGCATCTTGGCAGATCCGGATCGTGAATTAGCTTACACCTCAGTCACGACGGTGCTAAAGCGTCTTACTCAAAAGGGATGGCTGACGTGCGATCGCAGCCAACGCACCTTTTGTTGGCAACCATTAGTGTCGAAGACAGATGCCACCCTGCTGCAAACCCATGCTCAACTGCAACAGTTTCTGAAAGTCGGCAATCCTGATGTGGTTGCGGCCTTTGCTGACAGTTTAGACGCCGCGAGTGTAGAGCAGCTTGAGGCGATCGCCCGTCGTCTAAAAGCTGCCCGTGATTCCAGGGAGGAACCGTAATGCATCTTAGTTTAATTCTCGGGGCGATCGCCCTTGCGAGTCTGATTCGGTTGGGGTGGTCGCCATCTGAGCAGCCGTGGACGATTCGGTGGCAGACGACTCTGGTTGCATTCCTATTGCCGCCGTTGGTGATAATTACTACGGTCATTGCGGTGATTTGCATGGGCACCCAAGGAGAAATGATCGGCATGCCGGTGGGCTGGGTTGGCTATTCTCTTGCCCTCGGATTGATTGGCATCATCGCCGGAACGCTGATATATCGGGGTTGGCACGGGTGGCGATCGCTGCAACAGGTGAGAACCTATCCGGTTGCAAGGGTTCAAAATCGGGTCGGACATATCCTCGATACGCCTGCTCTATTTGCGGCTGAAATTGGCTTTTGGACACCGGAGCTGGTTATTAGCCGGGGATTGCTTGATACGTTAGATGCCGACCATCTCAATGCCGTGTTAACCCACGAACATGCCCATGAGCAGTTTCGTGATACTTTCTGGTTTTTCTGGTTAGGCTGGATCAAACAGCTAACCCAGTGGCTGCCGCGAACCGATGCGCTGTGGCATGAACTGCTGCTGTTGCGCGAACTGCGGGCAGATGCGTGGGCGGCGCGATCGGTTGACCCGCTTCTGCTGGCAGAATCCCTGCTTCTGGTGGTGCGATCGCCCTTAGATACTCGTCCCATTAGCATCGCCTTTGATGCCGCAACTCCGATGAATCGGTTAGAAATCCGTATCGAAGCCCTTTTGGGAGGGCAGATGCTTCAGGCTAATGCACCATCATTAACAGAGCTGTGGTGGGCGATCGCCCTGTTACCCTTGCTCACGATGTTGCTTCATTCTTGATAGACTGATCGACGCCAAGCAATTGGGGCTTTGTGTTACACTAGCTCCTGAAGTTAAAAGTTCTAAGGTTGACAAAACGACTCGGCGTTAGCTACCTTAGTTAAGGTCAAATTAATGCGCCCCCATCGTCTAGAGGCCTAGGACACCTCCCTTTCACGGAGGCGACGGGGATTCGAATTCCCCTGGGGGTATTACTTTTGAATAATGGCTCTAAAGTATTGGAAGGCTCTAACGCCTTCCAATTTTGCTTTCTAGCGATTGTTACAGATTTTGTATCAGACACAATTCGCCCCAAAAGCCCCTAATGAACTTAAAAGTTTAGGCCACTTTTTAGTCATGGACGTTTTAGGGAAGCTAGCTCAATGTGACGGCAGATTGAAATCTGCACGAGTCGGGGTGCTGATTGAGCAGGATTGGGGCGATCAAGACTAAGAGCGACATTCCCGCCCAAGCCAGGAAGTCATCGAGTCACCTGAGCAAATTCTCACTCAAACAGATGGCACAAAGGTTTACCAGTCAAAATTTGTAGCCGAAAATGGTAAAACATACCTGCTGAGAGTTTTCGTTACCGATCTCGTACGACCTCCCAGAGTGAAATCGGTCTACAAAATGAGCAAAATCAGCAAATACTGGAGCGACTTATGAACATCACATACAATGCCGAGGATGATGTTCTCTGGATTGTCTGGGGAGATATCGAAGAAAGCGACGAAAAAGAAGAGGGTGTTATCCTCGACTACGACAAAGACGGCAACGTGGTTGGTGTCGAGCTACTAAATGCCTCACATAAACTTGAAAAACTGACCTCTCTTTCAGTGGGTTCTCAGTAGCTGCTTGACCGCACATCCTGTCTCGTGAATAATTTCCTTGTAACAGGCTTATTGCAGTAAATATGGCCTTAACAAAAACCAGCTTCACCCCTCAGTGCAACAGTGGCAAAACCACGTGATCCGAGTGCCAGAAGCTCTAGCAGACGAAATTTTAAATTTTGATTCTGGCACGTCAGATGGATGAGGAAAATTTGCCTTGTAACAGCGACCCTGAAAAGGCTTCAGACCAGCAAATCATTTTAGAGGCGATCGCCTAATTCTTAGAGCAGCGACGGCAAGAATGGGGTTCAAACAATGTCCAGCGACATGGTGAGTTTAATCCTCACGGTGTTCGCTACGCCATGCTGCAAGAATTCCGTCATCGTGTCTCCAATGGGCAAATTTAGCCTCTGTCCTAACAGACGCAGAGACTAGAGAATCAGAAATCTCTAATGGGAAATATAGAGAAGCCCGTCAAAATTAACTGATATCAATTCTCTAGAAACCGGCTACAGATAAAGCGTCCAAAATAGACTGCCTCCCTGCGATCGAGGCGACGATGGGAGGGGTTAAGGTGAGCAAGCGCTCCCGTATCAGTTGGCGCGGACGTGCTGGTGGTGGGGGTGGGCACGGGAGGCACCCTAACGGGGGCCGGACGCTATCTCAAACAGCAAAATCCCGAGCTCAAAATTGTAGCGGTCGAGCCCACCAGCAGTGCCGTGCTCAGTGGCCAATCGGCGGGACACCATGATATTCAGGGTCTCGGAGTTGGTTTTGTTCCTGATGTCCTACGGGTGGATTTGATTGACGAAATTATCACCATTGCCGACGACACGGCCTATGAACTGGGTCGAAAATTGGCTCAGACAGAAGGGAGCTTGAGCGGAATTTCAACAGGAGCTGTGCTGTCAGCGGCGTTTCAGGTCGCTCAACGCCCCATCCACCAAAATCAGTTAATCGTGGCCATTCAAGCCAGCGGCAGTGAGCGCTATCTGAGTACTCCCATGTGAACCATTTTGGATGAGCCCCTAGTCACTGAAGCGACACTGCTGCCGTAGTTGCCTGGACATGAACGAACCGTTCTTTGGCGGCAGGGGGATTGCTTGTCTCAGTGCTCGCTCAACTTTCTTGAAACGCCATCCACCCAGAAAGCGCTCCTAGAAGGCAGAAACACTGGTTCTTCTCCGCGATCTCTGGAACGAGGTAGTCGAGGCCAGCACGAGCATACCAACAAGTGAAGGGTTGAGTTGAGCGTGTGTCATCCGTGAAAAAACAACCAAATCCGAAGCGTCAATTTGTAAAAGCGCTATTGCGATAAAAGTCTCGACAGCGTTTCCCGTGTTCCTAGCGCGTAGAGCTGTCGGAGATGGTGGGTGACAGCCGTTACGAAAGCTGAGGAGTCGGACAAGTCGCCAAAGATGGTTTCAATGGTGAGTAACGGCGTCGGGTCGTCTTTGCCAATAAGCGCTTTTTCGGTGAGCAGTGACGCCATGGGATCGTCGATGGGCAGCGATCGCCCCTGCTCATCTGTACCGTTGAGGTAGCGAAACCAGAGCGCGATCTCAAAGCTCAAATAGGTAATCGATTCGTCCTGTGTTAGCTTATCCCTCAGGCTCCCAAGGATGAATTTAGGCAGCTTGTCCGAGCCGTTCAGGCATAGCCGCGAGAGCTGGTCGCGCACCTTTGTGTTAGCAAACCGCTCGATTAGCGTTTGTTTATAGCTGTCGAGCTGAATGCCAGGGAGGGGCGGCAGCGTCGGCGTCACCTCATCCATCAGTTGTTTGACCGCCTGACGAATCAGCGTGTCATCCATCGCTTCGGAACTGTAGGTGTAGCCGAGCAGCGACCCCAGGTACCCAATGAGTGAATGGCTCGCATTCAGCAGCCGCAGCTTCATCATTTCGTAGGGCTTCACGTCGTCGGTCATCTGGACACCAACAGACTCCCAATCGGGTCTGCCCGCACAGAACCGATCTTCAATCACCCATTGCAAAAACGGCTCTGCAACCACGGGCCAATCGTCATCAATGCCAAAGCGATCACGCACCATCTGAATATCCGCGGGCGTAGTAGATGGGGTAATGCGATCGACCATGCTGTTCGGAAAGGCCACATTCTGTTCGATCCAGCGGCCCAAGTCAGGATTTTGCTGTTTAGCGAAGGCCGTCAGCATTTTTCCGACCAGGTCACCGTTGCCTTGGAGATTGTCGCAGGAGAGCAAGGTGAAGGGAGGAATCCCCCGCTGTCGCCGCCGCTCCAGCGCTGCCGTCAGGAAGCCGTAAATCCCGTGGGGCGCATTAGGATGCTGCAAGTCGTGCTGAATCGTCGGATGGTTCACTTCGAACTCGCCCGTGCCCTCGACCACGTAGTAGCCGCCTTCGGTGATGGTCAGGGTGACGATGCGGCACTGGGGGTCGGCCAAGGTCTCGATGACGGCATCGCGATCCTCGGGGGCAAACAGATACTGGGTGATGGAACCGATGACGCGGGCCTCGTCTCCCTCTGGGGAGCGCTCCACAAGAGTATAGAGACAGTCCTGGGTCTGCATGACATCCCGCATTTTGCGATCAAATTCCAGCAGGCCAACGCCGTAAATGCCCCAGTCGCTACCAGGATTTTGCTCTAGGTAGTTGTTTAGGTAAAGGGCTTGGTGAGCTCGATGAAAGCCGCCAACACCAAAGTGGACAATGCCGTGGTTTATCTGGCGGCGATCATACCGGGGCACCCGCACCTGGTTCGGCAGTTGAGGAAGGTTCTGCTCAGTCAGTTTGACGAGGGATTGGGTTGGATTGAGGTTGCTGTTCATAGGTCTCTTCTTGGGAGGCTGTGGTTGGCACTGGTGATACTTCAGGATGTTGGTGCGGCACGGTGAGGTGGTGGCGTTTGGCCTTGGGAATGGCCTGAGCATCGGCGTTAAACAGGTGGCAGAGGTCGCCATCGATTTGGATGGGCACGCGATCGCGGACTCTAGCCCGGCTATCGCCATCGGCCTGCACCACAAAGGTATCGCCGCCTGCAATCTTGACGTAGAGATAGGTTTCGCCCCCCAGCCGTTCCACCACCAGCACTTCGCCCATCAAAGTGGGATTGTCGGCGTCGATCCGCAAGTGCTCAGGACGCACGCCGAGGGTGGCGCGATCGCCTGCCGACAGAGTTTTGGGCTGCACCGGAATGGTGACGGCGGCGTCACCGGGGAGGCGCACGGTAGTACCGGAATCTTGGACTCCAACCGTCTGCACCGAAAGGAAGTTCATCTTCGGCGAACCAATGAATCCGGCCACAAACAGATTATTGGGATGGTGATACAGCTCCAGGGGAGACCCCACCTGTTCCACCACGCCCCCTTGCAGCACCACGATCTTGTCCGCCAGGGTCATGGCTTCCACCTGGTCGTGGGTGACGTAAATCATGGTGGACTGCAGGCTTTCGTGGAGTCCGGCCAGCTCAATCCGCATCTGCACCCGCAGCGCCGCATCCAGGTTAGAGAGGGGTTCATCAAACAAGAATACGCGGGGATTGCGCACCAGCGCTCGACCAATCGCGACCCGCTGCCGCTGACCACCTGAGAGGGCCTTGGGTTTGCGCCCTAGCAAAGGCACTAGCTGCAAAATCCGGGCGACTTCCTGGGCGCGTTCCATGCGCTTGGCTTTAGGCACTCCTGCCAGCCGCAGGCTGAACGCCATGTTTTCCGCCACGGTCATGTGGGGATACAGGGCATAGGTCTGAAACACCATCGCCAATCCCCGCTGATCGGGCGGCACCTCGTTCATGCGATCGCCATCGATTAACAGCTCCCCGGAGCTAATATCCTCTAGCCCCGCAATCATCCGCAGCAGGGTCGATTTGCCACAGCCGGAAGGGCCAACAAAAACGACGAATTCCTGGTCATTGATATCTAAATCGACCCCTTTGATCACCTCATGATTGGTGTAGGTTTTATGGATGTCTCGCAATGTGACAGTAGACATGGGTTGCTCACCTTTAATTCTTAAATGTGCAAAACGGTGTTTACTTAACGGCCCCAAAGGTGAGACCTCGTACCAGTTGTCGCTGACTGATCCAGCCAAAGATGAGGATGGGGGCGATCGCCATCGTCGAAGCGGCAGATAGTTTGGCCCAGAACAAGCCCTGGGGACTGGAGAAGGACGCAATAAAGGCTGTTAAAGGAGCCGCATCAAACGTCGTCAAATTCAAACTCCAAAAGGCTTCATTCCAAGATAAGATGATGGACAGCAGCGTCGTCGAGGCAATCCCCGGCAAGGCCAGGGGCAGCAACACATGCCGCAGCTCTTGGAAAGTGGACGCGCCATCCATGCGATCGGCCTCCAAAATTTCCTTCGGCACTTCCTTGAAAAAGCTGTAGATCATCCACACCACAATCGGTAGATTAATCAGCGTGTAAATGATAATCAGGCCGATGCGGGTGTCCAGCAGTCCCGCTTCCCGCCCCAGGATGTAAATCGGCACCAGTACGCCCACCGGGGGCAGCATTTTGGTGGAGAGCATCCACAGCAGCGTGCCCTTCGTGCGCTTCGTTGGAAAAAATGACATGGCGTAGGCCGCTGGAATTGCCAGCAGCAACGCCAGAATCGTGGCTCCAATGGAAATTACCACGCTATTCCAAGCAAAGTTGAAGTAAGAGGCGCGGGACTGCACGGCCACGTAGTTCTCAAAAGTAGGTTGGAAGAAGAGCTGAGGGGGCGTTGCCACCGCCGCCACTTCCGTCTTAAAGCTGGTGATAAACATCCAGAAAATCGGGAAGAACAGCAGGCAGGCCACCAGCCAGCCCAGTAGGGTAATGAGCCATTGGCGAGAGGAATTACTTGCCATATCAGGTGTCCAAATTACGAGCAACACTGCGCATCAGGAAAATCGCCACGATGTTAGCCAGCACGACGGCAATCAAGCCGCCCGCCGACGCCCCACCCACGTCGAATTCCAGCAGCGCTTTCAGATAGATGTAGTAGGCCAGGTTCGTGGTGGCCAGTCCGGGACCGCCCCCGGTGGTGACGAAGATTTCGGCAAAGATGGTGAGGAAGAAGATGGTTTCAATCATGGCCACAACGGAAATGGCCCGACTCAGGTGGGGCAGCACCACAAACCGGAACAGCTGCGTGGCGTTAGCCCCATCCATGCGCGCCGCTTCCATCTGATCGGCATCCAACGACTGAATCGCCGTCAGCAAAATCAGCAGGGCAAAGGGCAGCCACTCCCACGAGACAATGATGATGATCGCCAGCAGCGGCACATCGGCAAACCAGTCAATTGCCCCCAGGCCCAGCCCTCGAGTAATCTGAGCAAACAGCCCATTCACCGGGTGCATCAGCATATTTTTCCAGATCAGAGCGCTGACCGTGGGCATGACGAAAAACGGCGAAATCGCCAGTACCCGTGCCACGCCCCGTCCAGCGAAGTCCTGGTTGAACAGCACCGCCAGCACCGTACCGAGGCCAATCGTAATCACCAGCACCGACCCCACCAGCACTAGCGTGATGCCGATGGACACCCACAAAGCGGGGTCCGTAAGAATGTAGGTAAAGTTGTCAAAGCCAACAAAGGCGCGATTTTCCGGCAGCAGCAGGTTGTAGCGCTGGAAGGCAAACCAAACCGCCATTGCCAGCGGCACCACCATCCACAGCACCAAGGCGATGACCGAAGGAGCCACAAGCCACAGGGCCGGAATGCGCTGCCGCGATCGCGATCGTGTCTTGGGTGGCGGTGAATGGGAAGGGGTTGCGATAGTGGAAGTCATAGCGTTTTCAAAAATGAGGTTTTGGGAAGAAAGAGTTAGGGCAGGCGGGGCAGGAGAGCGGTGTGGCAGGGGGGGCAAGAGCAGACTGGTAAGGGATAAGACTCAACCACCCATCTACCCATCTACCCAACCACCCATCTACCCATCTACCCAACCACCCATCACCCCATCACTCGATATACCCGGTGTGCCGCATGAACCGTTCGGCGACGGTTTGCGATTGCGCGATCGCCTGATCAACCGACGACTTATTGGCTAGAGCTGCCGCCATGCGTTGACCCACTTGCGTGCCGATGGCCTGAAATTCAGGAATATCCACGTACTGCACACCTTTGTAGGGGGTGGGTTCGGGGGAGGGGTTCGTCACATCAGCCGACTGAATGGAATTCAGCACGGTTTCGGCAAAGGGGGCCGCTTCCCGATAGTTGGGATTCTCGTAAGTGGATTTGCGCGTTCCCGGGGGTGCCGCCACCCAGCCCTTCTCGTCGGCAACCAGTTGGATGTATTCCTTGGAGGTCGCCCAGGCGACGAAGCGTTCAGCCGCTTCCGGCGATTGAGAGGTTTCGGGAATGGCTAACGCCCAAGCCCACAACCAGTTAGACCCATTGGGGTAAGACTCGACGGGAGCCGGGGCAAACCCCACCACATCCGCCACCTGCGATTCCTCTGGGTTCGAGAGCAGTCCCGCCGCGACAGTGGCGTCGATCCACATGCCGCATTTGCCCGTCGAGAACAGCGCCAGGTTTTCATTGAACCCGTTGGAGCTGGCTCCCGGTGGGCCGTATTGGTTCAGGATGTCCACATAAAAATTGACGGCGTTTTGCCACTCCGGGGTATCCAGGGTGGGATTCCAGTCCATATCAAACCAGCGCCCACCAAAGGTATTAACCATTGTGGTGAGAAACGCCATGTTCTCGCCTCAGCCCGGCTTGCCCCGCAGGCACATCCCGTAAACGCCATTGCTTGGGTCGTTAACCTGTTTGGCCCATTCACCGACCTGTTCATAAGTGGGATTCTCGGGCACTGTGATGCCCGCTGCCTCGAACAAGTCGGTGCGGTAGTACAACATGGAACTTTCACCGTAGAAAGGCACCGCATAGAGGGTGTCTTCATAGGAAAGTCCGTCGCGAATCGGGTCGATCAGGTCGTCCACGTCGTAGTCAGCGGGTAGTCCGTCGAGCGATCGCAGCCAGCCCCGCCTAGCCCAAATGGGGGCTTCGTAAGATCCAATGGTCAGCACGTCGAACTGACCACCCTGACTGGCCACGTCGGTCGTGGTGCGCTGGCGCAAAATGTTTTCCTCCAGCACGACCCAGTTCAGCTCGATATCTGGGTTGTCGGCTTCAAACCGGCTCGACAAATCCTGCATGACCACCATGTCGCCGTTGTTAACGGTGGCAATGGTCAAGCGGGTTTTCCCATTTGCTTGGGGCCCTGCCGAGCAGGCATTGACGAGTTGTACCAACAGCAGGCCAATGAGGAAGGCCACCAGCCTCTTGGCAGGCAATCTGGCACGGCGAAATCGGTGCATCGCACGGCTCCTCTAATTGCTAAAAAACAGATTCAAAGATGAACAAGTGTTGATTTTATGCTCTTGTCATGAGCGAAAGCTCAATAATGGAATCTTACTGGGGTCTTTCCCAAAAATGAGAGGCACAATCAGATTCGCAACAATTCTTGATTCTGAGGTGGTGATATGAGTCCCAATACAGCCCTATGACTTTCAGGGAAAACCCATAAGTTAAGTTAGAGGAACAGAGATTAATCAACTCTTTGCCCTTCGTCGTTTAGACCGTTTGGAAGCAGTGGCTAACAGCGTCATCTTTCTCATAAGCGATGAGGCTAGCTACATCACTAGCTTCAATCTGGATATTACCGAGGACAATAAAATTGAGCAGATTTTCCTTTGCTGAGGATATACTCAACCTTTCTTTAGTGAAATAGATGCCTGACGCCTACAATTTCCTGAGCGGGTAATGATTGTTTAGCTTTGAGGTGAGGAATGGGAGAACCTAATGTAGAACGGCGCGATGGTCGGAGACCGGCCCAGCAGGGCCATCGCAAACTCGATCAAGCAGCCCATGCCGCCTGGCTCTACTACATTGCGGGCAATACCCAGGAAGAAATTGCCACGAAGCTGAGCGTGTCACGGCAGGCCGCCCAGCGGTTAGTCGCTTTAGCCGTTAGCGAAAAATTGATCAAGTTTCGGCTCGATCATCCTTTGAGTCACTGCATTGCCCTGGCTGAAGCGCTACGAGATAAGTTTGCTCTTGCTCTCTGTGAGGTTGTCCCCAGTTCAGCCAATGGTGCCCCCCCTCACAATGGTTTAGGAGTCTGCGCAGCGACCTATCTAGAGAATTACCTCGTGGCAAAAACGCCCTCGATTCTGGCCTTTTCCTCAGGACGTACTCTGAGGGCGGCGGTGGATCAAATCCCTGCCATGAATCAGCCCCACCATAAGGTGGTCTCGATTGTAGGCAACATGTCTCACTATGGTTTGGCTGGCCGCTACGAGGTAGTCATGTACCTGTCTGAGCGGATCGGCTCGCAGGCTTACCCATTGCCTGTTCCTGCAGTCGCCACTAGTGCGGAGGAGCGCGATCTGTTGCAGACGCAGCAAGCGTTTATGGCAGTCAAATCCCTGGCCAAGCAAGCCAAGGTCACCTTCGTGGGCATCAGTCACATCGCCTGGAATTCGCCTCTGCATGAGGACGGCTTTATCAATGACGAAGAGTTGACCGAACTGATTGATCTGGGAGCAATTGGCGAAATTGCCGGTTGGGCCTTCGATGCTCAAGGAAATTTGCTGCAAGCAGGCAGCAATCATCGGGTCGCCAGCTTGCCGCTAGAACAACCCGCCCAGAAATCCACCATTGGCGTTGCCGGGGGAATCGGCAAAGCCGAAGCCATTCGAGCCGCCCTGCGGGGTCAGTTAATTACGGGATTGATTACCGATGAAGCTGCGGCTGAAGCCATTCTGGATCAAGCCTGATGAACCATTTCAACAGCCTGTTTTGACACATTTACATACAAAATTTTAGGAATTAACAATGACAGAATCCATAGTTTGCCTGGGAGAATGCTTGGTCGATCGCCTCTTTGAGGTCGGCAAAAATTCCCAAAAGGCTTCAGAAAAGTGGACCGATTATCCTGGTGGGGCACCGGCCAATGTCGCCACCGCGATCGCTAAACTCGGCACGCCAACCCGCATGGTGAGCTGCTTGGGTAAAGACGACCTGGGTGACTGGCTGGTTCAGGTAGTGCGATCGCTAATCGCGTAGATACTGTGTTAGTGGCTAAAGCGCAAGCCCTAATTTTGAGCAGGCAATAACTTCTCTGGGTCGAAGGGTTGCCCTGACTTGAGCACGCCATAGATGACCCGAATCAGTTTGTGCATCACTGCTCCT
>JBNPEB010000001.1:0-394157 GCA_051117335.1 Elainellaceae cyanobacterium | reverse complement strand
GTCTTGGTTCGGTGCGCCTCGGTGTGCCTCACTTTCGCTTCGGCTTCCCTCGACCGCTTGACCAATATAACGAACTCTCTCTCTCTCTGTCAACTCTTTGTTTCTGAGAAAATTGCGGAGGCTGAGAAGCCTGGCCAGCAAGCAGTTTAAGCGGTCAAGGTTTTTTCCGGCTAATCCTTTTTTGTTTCAACGAGTTTGCATTTTTCTCAGCGAGATCGTTGGTGGTGCTCATGTTCAGCGTTTAGTTCAAAGCTATTAGTCTCTAGCGTCATGGTTTCGCTGTTGTGAGGAGAGCTTTGTTTGACCGTCGATAATTTGATCTTCGAATTGCGATACTAACAGTAGGAGTCTAAGCGCATTATCGAGGAATTCAAAGAATCAATGAAGCCGCTATCAGTTGGGGTGTTGCCGCCATTTTTAGTATTAGATCCATTACTTAGGCATTGGTTGGCTGAAGATATTGGTCGGGGCGATCGCACGACTCAAAGCCTTTTTGTCTCTGGTTCCCCGCCTGGTAAAGCATATTGGATTGTCAAAGAAGCTGGAATTGTCGCGGGGCTATCAGTTGCATTACGAGTTTTCCAACTCCTAGATTCCCGAGTTCAATTTGAGGTGTTTGTAGCAGATGGAGATCGATGCGAAGTTGGGCAACGCCTTGTCCAAATAGAGGGACCGCTCGACACATTATTAATAGGTGAACGTGTTGCGCTCAATTTAATGATGCGTCTCAGCGGTATCGCGACCATGACCAGAAGGTTTGCTGAAGCGATCGCCGACTTGCCCGCTACATTAGTCGATACTCGCAAAACCACGCCGGGACTTCGGATTTTAGAAAAATATGCCACTCAAGTCGGTGGTGCAGTCAATCACCGACTGGGATTAGACGATAGCATCATGATTAAGGACAATCACATTGCCGCAGTGGGAAGTATTAGGGACGCGATCGCTCAGATTCGTGCGTATGCTCCTTATCCGCTAGCTATTGAAGTTGAAGCTGAGACGCTAGACCAGGTGCAAGAAGCCTTACAGTATAAAGCCGATATCATTATGTTGGATAATATGCCTGTTGAAATGATGCGCCAAGCCGTTCAGATGATTCGTGAGACACGTGACAGCGTTAAAGTTGAGGCATCGGGCAATATTACATTAGAGACGATTCGGGATGTCGCCATAACGGGTGTTGATTATATTTCGAGCAGCGCGCCCATTACTCGGTCAACGTGGCTAGATTTAAGTATGAGGCTTATGTAAATGAGTCTTTGCCCAGGTATCGTGGTAAGGAGTTGACCGACCGTAAATTTTGGCTATTCATTGTGAATAACGACGATGTACACAACGCTTGATCGGTTAAAGACTCGATTAGCGGCTGCGTTGGCGGCTGCCTTCGGTGATGACTTTGCGGAAACTGACCCAATTTTGGTTCTGGCAAGTAATCCAAAGTTTGGAGATTATCAAGCCAACGTGGCGATGTCATTGGCAAAGCCGCTAAAGCAGGCTCCAAGGGCGATCGCAGAAAAAATCGTGCAGCATCTAGACATTAGCGATTGTTGTGAACCACCAGAGGTTGCGGGTCCGGGATTTATTAATTTGAGATTGAAAGCCGATTATTTGCAGCTACAGCTACAAACTATTCAGGCAGATGAGCGACTGGGAATTGAGCCCGCTAAAGAAGCCCAGCGAATCATCGTTGATTTTTCTAGTCCTAATATTGCGAAGGAAATGCATGTCGGACATTTGCGTTCGACAATTATTGGTGACAGCATCGCTCGCGTTCAAGAATTCCTCGGTCATGATGTCTTGCGGTTGAATCATGTTGGTGATTGGGGAACCCAGTTTGGGATGCTTATTACCCATTTACGAGATGTATCTCCGGACGCATTGGTGGCATCAGACGAAATCGCGCTTGGTGATTTGGTTGAATTTTATCGACAGGCGAAGAAACGGTTTGATGACGATGAAAGCTTTAAGGAGCGATCGCGCAGGGCGGTTGTCGAGTTGCAGTCGGGGAATGATGATGCGCTTAAAGCATGGAGAATTTTGTGTGAACAATCGCGGAAGGAATTTCAAAAAATCTATGATCGTCTAGGTATTGAAATCACAGAGCGAGGAGAATCCTTTTACAATCCTCTGTTACCAAGCATCGTCGAAGACTTAAAAGACTCCGGACTCTTAGTAGAAGATCAAGGTGCAAAGTGTGTATTTCTTGAGGGGTTTACTAATAAAGAGGGCAATCCCCTGCCGTTGATCATTCAAAAGTCTGACGGGGGTTATAACTATGCAACCACTGATCTAGCTGCGATTCGCTATCGAATTCAACGCGATCAGGCAGATTTAATTATTTATGTTACAGATGCAGGGCAAGCGAGTCATTTTGCTCAGGTCTTTCAGGTCGCCCGACGAGCCGGGTGGATTTCGGATGATGTCAACCTTGTTCACGTTCCGTTTGGGGTTGTGAGAGGGGACGATGGTAAAAAGTTTAAGACTCGATCCGGAGAAACCGTTCGACTAAAGGATTTGCTAGATACAGCCATTGATCGAGCGCGAGCTGACCTTGAAAAACGCCTCGAAGATGAGGGTCGAGCCGAATCGCAGGATTTCATTAATCATGTTGCAGAAGTGGTTGGAATCGCGTCTGTCAAGTACTCAGATTTGAGTCAAAACAGGACGAGTGACTACGTTTTTAGCTACGACAAAATGCTCGCCCTGCAGGGTAATACAGCGCCTTATATGCTGTACGCCTATGTACGAATTCAGGGGATTAGCCGGAAGGGTGGAATTGATTTTAAGAATTTAAATGACAATTATTCAATATGCCTAGGGATGGAGGAAGAATTTGCGCTGGCCAAATATCTCTTGCAGTTTGACGAGGCGATCGCTTCTGCTGTGGCAGATCTTTATCCCAATCGTTTGTGCCAGTATTTATTTGAACTCAGCCAAAAATTCAACCAGTTTTATGACCGCTGTCCAGTTTTGCAAGCCGATGAACCCCAGAGAACCTCACGATTACTCTTGTGTGATTTAACCGCGCGAACAATTAAGCTAGGACTTTCTCTGTTGGGCATCCAAGTTCTGGAGCGAATGTAGTGCCCATTAAATCCGCTTAATTTGTAACTAGAGATACGAAGCCACGAAGCAACATGCTGCTCAATGTAAGCATCACTTCTTGAAAGTGGATTAATTCTTAGTCAAGACTATTTCTTAAACTTGCTTGACTCTGCTCGACTTCTTTTAGGTTTGCAACGAGCCAGCGAGATTGCCCAGGCGCTATCCGGTTGTATTGATCCGGATGCGATCGCCAAGCGGGTCACCGATGGGCTCGTTGAGAAATTTGGATGTGCATTTGCACGAATTTGGCTCGTTGAGTCAGACCAAACTGCATTGCGATTGGTCGCTTCATCGGGAATGTATACCCATATCAATGGCTCGTTTGCCTGCGTACCGATGGGAGCCTTTAAGGTGGGGAAGATTGCTCAAAATCGAGTTTCGTTTTTGAGTAACACCCTGCATCAAGAGTCATGGGTCAAAGACCGAGACTGGGCGATCGCCAATCAGATTTGCGGATTTGCAGGTTATCCCCTGGCAACTGAGCATCGTGTAATCGGAGTGTTAGCCGTATTTAGCCGAGAGCCAATGGAGCCAGAATTTTTAGAGATTCTGCAGAATCTCTGTACGACTGTCACAATTGCGCTGGAGACAACGCTTCAATCTCAGCGTGAAAAGCAAGTTTGGCAGACCAAGCATCTCGTAACATCCACTGGCAAAGCCTCAGTATCAGATCAACTTGCAGAAATCTTAACCTCAAGTCGATTGACTTTAGTTGGCACAGAACGTCCTTTAAGTTTTGCCTTAGCCAGAGTGTTTCTCCAAGCAGGTGAGACACTCAGCCAGATGGACTGCTCTTACTGTCGGTTGACCTATGAAAATGAACATGCTGTTTTAGAAGCCATCGTCGCATCTTCCAAGCTCAATATCGATAGCCCCCATCACTGGATTCGATCGGCCTTTGGGGATTTGTTGCTCTCGACTGCATGTTTAGGAGGCGAGTTAGACACTCGAATTGACCCAAACAAAACTGTGATCCAAATTTCGCTGAAGGTGCCCTACTCAAATCCTAAACTTGGTTCGAGTGTATATATCCGGTGTCAGCAGTCAGTCTTGCAAATGGCATTTACTCACCTGGCATATCTTGGCGGATTAACTGTCTTGAACCTAGCCAGCAAAAATACTCCACTGCTTACCGACGATATTTCATATATTTCTAAATCCGCTCGAGTGCTTTGGATCCAACAAGACACTCAGACATTACCCGCTGGTATCAGCGCTCATATTGACTTGTCAATCAGTCCTATTCAGCTTCGAGAGGCTGTAGAGGTTGTCCTTCGTGGAGAGACGTGGGGCATTGAACCCAATGCAATTCATCAACAGTTGTTGTCAGAGAGAGAACGGGAGATTATGAGTCTTCTAGCACAAGGCTTACGTGACCGTGACATTGCGAACCAGCTTTTTATTAGCGAAAGTACCGTAAAGTTTCACATCGGCAACATTCTTGCAAAGCTTAAAGCTCGCAATCGCTATCAGGCCGTTTATCAAGCAACTCTGAGTGGCTGGATTTCAGAGCGGATCTCACCGCAGGCGATCGCCGACTCATGAGCGGTATAAAATCGATTTTCTTTAGATTCGTTGTGCAGGTTGTAAGCGAATAGAAATTTCTCTGACGATATGGTTTGACAAATTTAATAACTCTTCCTTCGGAGAGATTGGATGTGTCGATATTCTCGTTTATTGTTGCTAAATCTCCTAGTTGTTATCTAGGCTATCTAGTCAAAATTTCGACCAAAATTATCAAAGCTGAATTTAGGTTTTACAGTGGGGAGCGATTGTAGTGAAGTAACACTGCGTTTGAAAGCGATCTACTTAATACTTAATGCTTGTTCAACGTTGGTCTAAATGAGCTGCTAGTAAATGTAACTGAAACGTATCGTGTTGATTTAAAAAAGAAACCTTGTCAAGGTTTTCGTTAAGTTAAGCATGTTGTGGTTGCTCGAGCAGAGCGGATTGAATCGATTCAATAATCTAAATCATCGAGCTGAGAGGAGTGGTTATGCAAATTCATTCAAGCAAGTACCTTTTTTTATATACGATCATTGCCACGTTTGCCGCCATCTTTAGCGGCACTTCAGTAATAGCCAAACCGGCAATTTCTCAGGATTTTGAGAATATTTCATCTGATCGTGATCTGCTTCACTCGTTAACATTGACTAATTTCCGTGACGCGTCTATTCGCGATGATCTGACCGAAACAGGGGCGATCGCCAACTTGACGTTTGATGTCGATTCTGAACATCTAAGGACGGCAGAGGTTTCTAATCTAGACGATTTTCAATCTGCTAGTGATCAATCTCATGACCAATCTAAGAAATTAGAAATGCAGCGATGGCGGACTGAAGCTAAGCGCCATTCTTTAAGAAATGGTTTAGATCAGCCGATCAGTGCGCCTGTAATAGAATCTGAACCCGTCACTTCTGATATCCGTACCCTGTCTGATGCTAGGTTAGATCCAGCATTAACATTTGCCGCTGCGTTGGTGACTGATCCTAATGAATCGCCGTCAGCAGTAGATAATGCGGATTTTGATTCTGATTTTGATTCTGAGCTAACGTCCCAAAGCATTGAAACCGCTCAAGATATTGATCCGGGGAGAACTACCCGTACAGGGTCTAGTTATATAGGAGTTGGCGCAAACGCTGGTTTTGGAGATGGCGACGATGCGCTCAGCGAATTTAGTTTTGCGGCATTTGCCAAAATTGGGTTTACGCCTGACATTTCTCTGCGACCCTCTGTAATAATTCGCGACAACGTTAGTGTGCTGGTTCCTATAACGTTAGATTTTTTTCAGAGAGATGTGGGTCCAGTTGAAATTGGCCCTTATTTTGGAGGCGGACTTGCAATTTCAACCGGAGATGATAGCGAGGTGGGTCCACTGCTTTCTGCTGGCGTTGATGTTCCTATCGACAATCGATTTACGGGGACGTTGGGATTCAATTTGGCATTTTTCGATAACCTGAATGCTGGATTTTTGCTGGGCGTTGGCTATAACTTTTAGAATCAGAAGCGTTTAGACCATCATGCGGTAAGTTTTTGAGTGACCTATCTAAATCGATAGGTCGCTCGTGCTATTGGTCTTTTTATGGGTATTAATTAGGTTGAATTTCCTAGCAGTAGGATTAAACCTAATTTTTTTGTGGTGAAATATACAAATTGTTAAAGGGTCAGCTTTTAATCTGCAAAGTAATTCGAATGAGTTATCGGAGATTTTGGCTATACCTGCGTGCTCTAAGTGGGTCACGGACTTTGCTCAACATCGAAGAATAGATGGTTTCAGCAGATCTCATCTCGCCTGTAACCGGGATAGTTTGAAGAGGATTGGGGCGATCGCAACGTGTCGGAATGGTGTATATGCGATTGATTAGCGTTAGAAATTGATATTCAAAATCACTGAGGCAGCTGCGTTAAGAAGCATCTTGATTCGAGATAAGGCTGAATTGTGAGTTGACAATTCGGGGCTCAAAACTCAAAATTCAGCATCCCCGTTTTCATGATTCAAATTTGTAAAGGAGATATTCATGCCTGAAGTAACTACTCCGGCTCATCAGACTGGTGATTTTTTCGTAGATTACGAGGAAAAAGTGTTTCCGGATGTCCAAGCAGAACCGGGAGAGAAAGCGCTTGTAACCTTTCACACTGTTGCATTTGAAGGATCAATCGGTTTAGTGAACCTATTGCAAGCAACTCGGCTGATTCGCAAAGGATTTGACACCTCAATTTTGCTATATGGGCCGGGAGTCACATTGGGAGTCCAGCGAGGTTTTCCAAAAATTGGTGACGAGGCGTTTCCTGGGCACCAAGCTCTCAACAACCAGCTCAAAAAATTTATGGACGAAGGTGGCAAGGTTTATGCATGTCGCTTTGCCCTTCAAGCCCTCTACGGGCATGGCGAACCCTCTCTTATGCCAGGGATTCGCCCGATTAACCCTTTAGATGTGCTGGATATTGTTCTGATGCATCGAAAGGACGGCGCATTTATTTTGGATACGTGGACGATGTAGCACGATTGAGAAGGGGGAATCGAGAAACAGCTTGATGTCTAAATTCGAACCTTGAGTTTAGAGTGACATCGTTTCCCGGTTCTCCGTCAGTCTCTTTCTTTCGCATCCTTGTCTTAAACGAGCTAGATGAGCCATCCAATGGATTACTCAAGAACTATCCGGGCAGCCGCAGTACAAATTAGTCCGGTTTTATTTAGCCGAGACGGGACTACTGAAAAGGTTTTGCAGGCGATCGCCAATGCTGCTAGGGCTGAAGTGCAGCTTATTGTCTTTCCAGAAACCTTTATTCCGTATTATCCGTATTTCTCATTTGTTCAGCCGCCTGTCTTGATCGGTAAAGAGCACATGCGGCTGTATGAGGAAGCCGTGACGATTCCGAGTAAAACAACCGATGAGATTAGCCGCGCTGCTCAAGCCCATGACATGGTGATTATATTAGGTGTAAATGAGCGGGATCATGGCTCTCTCTACAATACGCAGATTATTTTTGACGCCGATGGCAGCCTGCTGTTGAAGCGCCGGAAAATTACGCCAACTTACCATGAGCGGATGATCTGGGGACAGGGTGATGGCGCAGGTTTGACGGTCTTGGATACCGCTGTTGGTAGAGTAGGGTCACTGGCCTGCTGGGAGCACTACAACCCGCTAGCACGATTTGCACTGATGGCTCAGCATGAGCAAATTCACTGTGCTCAGTTTCCTGGCTCTCTTGTAGGTCAAGTGTTCACCGATCAAATTGAGGTAACGATTCGTCATCACGCCTTAGAGTCCGGTTGTTTTGTCGTGAATTCGACGGGGTGGCTCTCTCCAAAGCAGGTTTCACAAATTACGCCCGATGAGAAACTCCAGCGCGCCCTAAGTGGTGGATGCTACACCACTATTATCAGTCCTGAAGGCATCCCCCTGTGCTCTCCGATTACCGAAGGAGAGGGGATGGCGATCGCTGATTTAGATTTTTCTCTCATCACCAAGCGCAAGCGCATGATGGACTCAGTTGGGCACTATGCCCGTCCCGATCTGTTGCAATTGCGCGTCAATCAGGATGTGAGAACGTCGCTGATGCCTCATTCAGACTCCGACGCAACTTCACCTTCTCTATCTCCATCATTTACTACTCAACCGCAACCTCAGCAGGTTTTGAACAATGGGCAGCATGCTGTCGACCTGCAACTTACGACTGATAGCTAATTTTACTCAATGGATAAAAAACGCCTAGTCACAAACCTGCAATCTAGCGGGCTTAAACTCTTAGACCCTAATGTCGGCGCTGCCGGTCGCAAAGGGGGGGCCGGACCGTCTGACCATAAAGCGGTGACTATCGATGGCACCACAGTCATGGTTCCAATTTATACCGGAACGGCTGCGCAGTCGCCTTACGTCGCCACTGTAGGGTCTGTAGCTGAGCCCACCACCCTAATCAAAGCTGGGGAGGCGATCGCCCCAATTGAATTTCCCAATCAACCAAAGTTTTATAGCCTAGCGACAGCAGATGGTATTCCCTATTGGAAGATTGCGCTGCTGCATGGTCGCGACGTACTTGCGACAACGGTTCTGCAAACCTGTATGCGCTACCGCGATGCGGCGACCGCCTGTCAATTTTGCGCCATCGAAAAGTCGTTAGACGGCGATCGCACCGTGGCTCGAAAAACTCCCAACCAGTTAGCCGAGGTTGCAGAAGCCGCCGTTCGACTCGACGGAGTCACCCATATGGTGATGACGACAGGCACCCCCAATGCAGGCGATCGCGGCGCAGCCTATTTGGCTGACTGTGCAAAGGCAATTAAGGCAACGGTGAATTTGCCAATTCAAGCTCAGTGCGAACCTCCTGCTGACTTCATTTGGTTTGAGCGCATGAAGTCAGCTGGCATTGAGAGTCTTGGGATGCATTTAGAAGCAGTTGACCCAATCATTCGTCAACGGATTATGCCCGGAAAAGCCGAAGTTCCGGTGTCATATTACGTTGAGGCATTTAAGGCTGCTGTTGAGATATTTGGCTGGGGGCAGGTCAGCACATATCTATTAGCAGGTTTGGGAGACAGCTTAGAAACCCTGATCGATACGTGCGATCGCCTGATTCAGCTAGGCGTGTATCCATTTGTCGTTCCGTTTGTGCCCATTACGGGAACTCCGCTGGCTCAGCATCCGGCACCAGACAGCGAGTTTATGTTTCAGCTTTATCAACACGTCGGCGCACTACTAAAGCACGCTGGCATGGCTTCATCGGATATCCATGCTGGATGTGCAAAATGTGGAGCCTGCTCAGCGTTATCAATCTTTGAGACATAGTAACCATGAGTCAGTCGCGATATGAATTTGAATTAGCGCGATCGCCCCAGCAAATTCGTGCTTACTACGCACTGAGGCAGCAAATTTTTTGCCATGAACAGAGATTATTTGAGGAAAACGACCGAGACGATATCGACCGCATCGCCTACCCGATCGTCGCGGTTGATTATGATGAGCGTTCTCCCCAAATCGTTGGCGTCGTCAGAATTTATGAAAAAACGCCAAGACTTTGGTATGGAGGGCGTTTGGGAGTCCATCTAGACTATCGACGGGCTGGACGCATTGGCAAGGGGCTCATTTATAAGGCAGTCACAACGGCGAATACGTGGGGATGCGATCGCTTTTTAGCGACTGTGCAACCTCAGAATGTCCGATTTTTTCAGCGCTTACACTGGAATTCTCTAGGCGAAATCATCGTGTGCGATCGCATCCATCACTTAATGGAAGCAGATCTCGATCATTATCCACCGGGTCGCGACGTAAAACCCGTCTTGTCTGATGTAAATGTCATCAAAGAAGCTCAGAGCGTTTCTTAACGGAAACTTGCCCCCATTCACTGGGTAGTTCTACTGAAACAGAAATCTGCTTCCAACGATTATTCAGTGTTTCTGCGTTTCTCAGCCTGTCTTGACCACGTTGTAATGGAAGCGTTGTTTTTAATGTTGTAGGAGCATCTACAATGTCAAGCGCAGGCTTAAACAAATGGATCGTTAGTGGCAATCTAGCAGCAGACGCACAGATTAAAACGGTCGAACTCCGCGATGGATCACAGGCTCAGGTCGCGAGCGCGACGCTATATGTTCGAGGAATTCGCAATCGCGATGAATCCTTCACTGTTTCTCTCAGTATTTGGGATAAATCAGTTGCATGGCGGAAAATTCCCTATCTCAAGAAGGGCTCATTGATTATTTGTACGGGAAGTGTGGAACCTAATCCTTATATTTCCAGCAATGGCAATCTTCCCAAAGCTGGGCTCAGCATGACTGTGATTGACGTTGATTTGGATATCGTCAAAGGGAATGAGGATGGAGAACACTCGATGTCTAGCCAGAACCTAGATGCCGAATCTGAACAACTCGCTGAATTCTAATTACTAATTTTGATTGACAAAACTCTCAATGCTGGCGGTTGGAATCTGCACTTATACGATAAAGTCGACCTGCGTCGACTTTAAGAACCTGATTGAGCGGGTTTTGCTTGTATGGCAGCGATTTTAATCAGCGTATACGGTGATTAACTGACAAAACTCCTCAAAGGCGCATTCTGCTGTGACATGGACTTCGGCTACGCTCAGACCACAACGTCTGCCAATCCGTGGATTGAGCGGAGTCGAAATCCACGCTCTAAAGACTTAACCGCGGCGGGTACTCTTTTACTGATGAACAGTTATCCAAACAGCTAGAATTAATCTCGTCAAACCCGATAGGATTTTATTAGGATTCCAAGAGAAAAACCTACTCAGCTACCTGTAGTGGGCGATCGCACTAATTTTTTATCGGGCTTTTCATTTATATTAAAAATTGACATATTTCTGCCAATGGCATTGTTTCAGCATCCCATCCTAGAAAAAAGCTTTGCAGTTATTGACCACGAAATTGGGGATCATTCGTTTAGCTCATCTGAATATGCCATTGTTAGGCGCGTTATTCATAGCACCGCGGACTTCGAATTTAAGTCATTAATTCGCTTTAGCCCAGATGCCATCCAAAGCGGCATCCAAGCCCTGCAACAGCAGACTCCCATCGTGACTGATGTCAGCATGGTCAGCCAGGGCATTCAAACGCTGGTCTCAAAAACATTTAATAACCCAATTATTTCCGCCGTTGAGAGCATCCAAACGGCGCTTCCAGGCAAAACCCGCACTGAAACAGGTATGCTCCGTGTGTGGGACAATCATCCTAACGCAATCTTTGTGATTGGAAATGCACCGACAGCCCTGCTATCCCTGTGCGATCGCCTTCAAAATTCGACGATTAAGCCCGCCTTGGTGATTGGTGCCCCCGTTGGATTTATTTCGGTACTCGAATCAAAGGCCGCGCTTGCTCAGCATTCGATTCCTCAAATTCGAGTCGACGGGCGCAAAGGCGGATCGCCCGTGGCTGCTGCGATCATAAACGCGCTGCTTGTTTTAGCCTGGGATTGTCTACATTGGGAAGAGTCATGAGAGGAGTCACGGGTGAATGACAACCCCGATTCATGTCGTGGGAATTGGCTTAGACGGCGCAGCCGGGTTGAGCCAGGATGTTTATCAGAGTGTTGAACAAGCGAACCTGTTAATTGGCAGCGATCGCCATCTCCAGTATTTCCCCAATCATCCCGCCGAACGGTTAATTCTCAACGATTTTCAACACACCATTCAAACAATCCGCAAGCATCTATCGGGTCATTCAAATGCGGTAGATGATCCGAGGGTTGTCATTTTGGCATCGGGCGACCCGCTTTTTTTTGGCATCGGGCGGCTTCTAGTGGCTGAATTTCCTCCTGAATACCTGACATTTCATCCCCATGTGAGCTCTGTTCAACTTGCGTTCAGCCGCATCAAAGTTCCTTGGCAAGATGCTCAGATCGTGAGTGCCCATGGTCGATCCTTAGAACCATTAATTCCACCTCTTCAGCGTGGGGTCGACAAAATCGCCGTTCTCACTGACTTTACAAATACGCCCAGTGCGATCGCGCGTTTAATTTTGGGATTAGAATTGCCCAATTCCTATGACATCTGGGTGTGTGAAAACCTAGATGGAGAATTTGAAAATATTCAAAAGTTTATGGCTCATGAGATCGTCAATCGACCGTTTTCACCCTTAAATATTGTGGTTCTCCTACGTAGTTCCCACTCAGATCGACCGTTTCAAGATACTAACGTACTCCCTCAACTTGGGTTACCTGACTCATCATTTAATAGCTTTGGCGATCGCCCAGGCTTAATGACCAAGCGAGAAATCCGCGTTTTAGCATTAGGAGAATTGACCTTAAAAAATCCACAAATTGTTTGGGATATTGGGGCAGGCACCGGATCGGTTTCTATTGAGATTGCGCGATTATGTGCTGATTCACAGATCTATGCTGTTGAAAAGACATCTGCTGGAATAACCCTGATTCAGCAAAATATACAGCGATTCCAAACTAAAAATCTTGTTTCCGTTCATGGGATCGCTCCAGATATTTTGCGTGATCTTCCCGATCCCGATCGGATATTTATCGGAGGAAGCAGCGGTAAACTGACGTCTATTCTCCAAACGTGCCAGTCGCGACTAGCGCCTTGCGGTGTTCTTGTTGTGGCGCTTGCTACGTTAGAAAGTTTGAGTGAGAGCCTGGATTGGCTCAAAACAGGAGTTTTAGACCGTCAAGGATGGGAGTATCGTTTTCTTCAAGCTCAACTGTCCCGATCAATTCCTGTAGGCTCACTCACTCGATGGACGCCTCTCAATCCCGTTACATTCATGACTCTAACGAAACCCCCAAAGTACTAGCCCAGTCAAGCTTAAGAACACTATTCCCACCACACCCGCTAGCGGTTCTCCCTTCAGACCTGTCACCCATGTAGGAACTCGCTGAGTAACGCTAAGCCGCTGGGTCGTATCTAAGATTGAAATCCCAAAAATCCATGCGGCATGAAGCCCCCATGCAATGCCAATCGATCCCGCATCCGCCCATCGAGCTAGCACTAACACCATTCCCATCAGCCACAGCCCAGGCAGTTGGGGCCGTGTTTTATCAACGTCCCAGACTAAATGTAAGCTAGCAAACATGAGGCTTACGATTGCAGCAGAGAGCCAGGGCGAATACCTCATTTCAAGCTGAGTCTCCATGAAGCCGCGAAACACTAGCTCTTCTACAAATCCAATTCCAAGACTTAATACCGCCACGGGAACGACTATTGTGGTTGCAAATGCGGCGACGTTACGTGCGTTGGTTTGAGGAGTCTGGTCGATTTGGGTGGGCGAATCGCTGAATTGAATCCACCCCAATCCGATCTGAACCCCATTCATGAGTACTAATCCCGAAAGACCCACAACCCAACCGATTCCAACGGAGTTAAATAGCGATCGCCCTCCCACTACTCCATAATCAGCTAAAGACGTTCTAAGCAGCCTAGTTAGCCCAATAATGACGATGGGAGCAATCAAATATAAGCTTGCTAGAAGCGGCAATTTTTGATGCCATTCAGCAGCGGTGAACGGGCGCCATTTAAGGGCGATCGCCAGCGGAATGGCTAGCGGCAACCATGCTCCAATCCACACCAATAAAAAAATGCCTACGCTCAGCGGAGCGTCAGCGTCTAAATGGTTGCTAAATATCGATAAATAGTCCAATTTCAACTTCTAGAAAATCTGAGACGCATTTCTCAAGAGTAGTCGAAATGGGCGATCGCTCAATTCTTTGGGACAAAGAGTCAGACAATATACCTGCAACAAATGAGACAGCTACGCTGCCTCAATCCACCCAGGTCTAAAAGATTTTCCCATCAGAGAGGCAATTTTTAAGACAGCAAATCTTGGGCGTACTTGTATCATTGACTTACAGCATTGAGGGATGCAAATCTCCAAAACCAGATTATTGTCAAGCAACATATCTAAAGTGGTTTGCATCTAAAGTAGTTCGCATCTAAAGTAGTTTGCAACACTATCGTATTCGCTATCAATCATTAGGCGTAAGACCGAAGACGAAAGACTTAGAGAGTCGCTCTGATCAATCTTCCTCATCATCGTCTACCGCTGCACCATTCATATCGCTATCTATTTGGATAAGATGAATATGCTTATAACCAAGCTTGATTTCAAATTCATCACCAGGCTTCAGCCCCATTTTTTCTGTGTAAGTCGCGCCGATTACAATTTGCCCATTTTTATGCACGCTAACTCGGTAGGTAGGCTCACGCCCGCGCCCATCCTTAGCGCTTTCTGCTCCTAAAGGCATGCCCTTAGCTGCAAGGAGCGCTTCAAAAAAGTCTGCTAAGTTAACACGAGTCTGATTATTTTTTCCTACCGTGTAATAGCCACACAACCTAGCTTTTTCTCGCCTAGGCAGATGTGAGAGTTCTTTCACTTTTTGAAGCAGAGCTTTTCCAGTAAGTGGGTTCGTTGGAACTTCCGTCATTGCCCTAAAAATTTCTCGTTATTCCTAAAATAGCAGACAAAGAGCTACTGATCTTTACTATATAAAAATATAGCTCCAAATCTCAGCAATGTGATCCTCTATTTATTAATTTACAGGGAAGCCTAGCTAAAAATAATTGTATTTCTTGATTGACTTTATAAGTGAGGGTAAGTATCTATCTTTCTCTACAGAGCATGTAAAAGCCTACGAGAAAAGCGTTTGAGTGACGATGTTCCTAGTTGCTTGAAGAATTTATATAAAGTTGGTCTAAATGTGAGATCGTTAACAATAATGCCTAGGTTTGCTCACACTACTAAATATTTATTACTTTTGTACTGATATCATAAAGCGATCGCAATTTATCTACTTTAGGATCAGAAACTCATATCAGAAATAGAAATGGTGCGCGTCTTTGTTGCAAAATACAGAGTCCTAAGCAGTCGCAATGCTATATGTCAGTGCATTGACGTCATTATGCTAGACAAAATAATGCTTGAGTCATGATTTAGCTCGTGTTACAAAAACTGCATCACTGCCGCCATAGGTTAGACAATATGATTTACAAATCGATGCGTTTTGCTAACGGTAAATAGCTTGTCTTCAGGGTCTGACTATTAGCTAATCAAAACAGATCTACAATATTTGAGAGGATGGCATATTTGAGAGAATGGCTAAACGGATGTTTGAAAAGGATCTGGTGATTATAGACGCGTTGTGCCGTCTCTCGGAGAAAGCGCGATGTGTCCCAATCCCCCCACTTTTTCAAATATGCTGATAATGCTTGATGCTGGCTAGATGTTGGCTAGATACGTTTCAATCATCCCCTGATGCGACTCTCATTCAACACGGTTGAACACAGTAACCCGCCAAATCAATGCCTTGAGCATTCTATGTCAGCGCTGCATACCCTACCTTTTGAAAGATGAACGTTCAATTTGAGATTACTCGACAATCCACCCATGAAGCGCCTCAAATTCAGACCTATACCTTAGATGTTGAGCCAGGATATACGGTCTTAGACTGCTTGAATCAAATCAAATGGCACCAGGATGGCAGCCTTGCATTTCGTAAAAATTGCCGCAACACTATTTGTGGAAGCTGTGGTATGAAAATCAATGGCCGCTCAGCACTGGCGTGTAAAGAAAATGTGGGTCACGAATTAGCTCGTCTTCAACGTTTGATGGATTTGTCTCCTGATCAGCAGGCTCCGGTTCCGACCATTAAAATCGCGCCAATGGGCAATATGCCCGTCATTAAAGATTTGGTCGTTGATATGAGTAGTTTTTGGGATAATCTCGACGCTATTGATCCATATGTGAGCACGTCTGCGCGCCAGCACACAGACAAAGAGTATCTGCAATTGCCAGAAGAACGGGAGCGATTAAATCAGAGCGGCAACTGCATTTTATGTGGGGCGTGCTATTCGGAGTGCAACGCTCGCGAGGTCGATCCAGATTTCGTAGGGCCTCACGCACTCGCCAAGGCAAATCGGATGATAGTTGACTCACGCGACGATCAAACTGAGCAGCGGTTAGAAAATTATACCCAGGGAACTCAAGGAGTCTGGGGATGCACCCGCTGCTATTATTGCAATTCCGTTTGTCCTATGGACGTTGCGCCTATGGATCAGATTGGTGAAATCAAGCAGGAAATCTTGAGCCGAAAAGATGCTGAGGCAAGCCGTTCAGTTCGTCACCGCAAAGTCTTAATTGACTTGGTGAAGCAAGGCGGTTGGATTGATGAGCGTCAGTTTGGTCTAAAGGTGGTTGGCAATTCGTTTCGTGACCTGCGAGGTGTAGCAAGCCTGGGAGCTTTGGGGTTACGTATGTTGGCACGAGGTAAATTTCCCTGGACGTTTGAGTCATCCGAGGGCACTCGTGAGGTGCGATCGCTGATCGAATCAGTTCAGCAATTTAAAGAATCTAATCCTGAACACGACCCCTCAAGCTCTCTATAACGATAATATTCTCGAAGCAATTCATAGAGACATTTATGAGGACGCCCAATGAGCTCACCTGACGAAACGAGCCAGTCTCCCAATCCATCGGATTCTCCTGATCAATCAGATCATCAACCAGAGTCACCCTCTGCCAACAATCTTGACCCTGCCTTTGGCTGGACTCTGTACGCTGAAACAATCAATGGGCGCTTTGCCATGATCGGTTTTGCAGCACTCATCATCCTAGAGCTTGTTACACACCAGGATTTTTTTACATGGCTAGGAATTCACTAAGTCTATTGTCGATTTAGCGAATGGTGAGAGTATAGCGCCCTCGCCCTGTTGAGTCATAGGAATTGGCGATCGCTCGATACATACCCGTTGCAGGTAAAGTAACGGTCAAAGACGAATTTAGATTGTTAGGTCCAATATCGTCATTTTGATCAATGACCTCCTCGTCAGGTCCGATCAAAATCAAGTATGTATCAAATTCTTCACTTTCCATGGTGATGGTAACTGCTTGCCCCTCGTTCCCTTCGAAAAGATGCTCTTGATAGAGGCTACCGTCTGATGGCAAGACCGCCGAATCAGGTCCGAGTTCACCCTCTTCCTGCAAAATGATTTCATTCGTGGATGTAGATTGTGATTCATCCGGTGCTGCTGTCGATACACGTAATTCATATTGTCCCGATTCACCCGCTGAATATGAATTCGCTAATACCGTGTATGTGCCAGACACCGGAGCGGTTGCCATCAGACGAGCATTAGTGCCACCGCCTCCGTCATCATTCTGAGCGAGATCCTCCCCGTTTGGGTCTAACAAAATTAAATACGCATCAATTTCGCTGCTGAGCATATCAATTACAAATCGCTGGCCCGCATTGGCTTGAAAGTTATAAGCGTTAAAGAAGCTTCGGTCAAACTCTAAAACATTGCTGTCTTCATCGAGTTTGCCTCTTACCGCAGATCCATTGATATCAATGGTCTGAATTCCTGCAAACCGGGACCATTCACGAGGTGCTCTCCCATTTCTGACAGCCGTTAAAAACGGTTGAACCTGATTAATCGGAATTGCAAAGCCAATGCCAATGTTTCCTGAATTTCGGCCTGTTGTGTAAATTGACGTGTTGACTCCGATTAACTCTCCCCGGCTATTCAACAAGGGACCTCCAGAATTTCCTGGATTAATCGCAGCATCTGTCTGAATCAAACCCCGCCGCGGATCGATTCGGCTTACAATCCCGGTTGTGAACGTTCCCTGAAATTGACCAAAGGGATTACCGATTGCAAATGCCTGTTGACCCACATTGATAGCATCAGAAGCTGCTAGCGGAATTATAGGAAGATTGGTTTGATCTTGAATTTGGATGGCGGCCAAATCAAGCCCTGGATCACCAAAGGCAATGACCTCACCCTCAAACTCTCGACCGTCTTCTAAAATTACCCGAGCAGTTCTACTCCCTGCCACGACATGGGCATTGGTTAATACCAACCCGTCTGGACTAATGATTGTCCCACTCCCCGTTCCTTCACCCGTGTCAATAGAAACAACAGCCGGACTCGCTTCACGATACACCCGAATATTAGTTTCTTCATCGACTGAATCAGCAAGTGCACGATTAGAGTGGTCGCTTAGCAGATTCAACACGCTCACCGGAGAAATGCTATCTACTAGTGCCAATGTTGTAGCTGTACCCGCGACAATCAGCCCTGAGGCTGCAAACCGGAAGAGATTTCTGTTCATTGTTCAGACAATCGATAATTAACTGCTATAGCGTGAAGTGATTGCTAGTAGACACCCATCGTCCACCATTCGTGATCACCCTCTATGTTCTTCTTGGGCGTATTCTTACTACCCGGAAAGGTATAACAACAGCTTACATACAGACTATCTGCGTGCTGCTTTCTCCTAGCTAAGCAAGTAGAACTAATTTGAACAAGGGCGATCGCCCCTAAATAGCATTAAGAAATCTTTAATTGCTAGGAATCTTTAATCATCCTTGGAGAGGAGCCGATACTTTTAAGGCATTAGCTAGATTAAATCCTTGATCTAGCGATGCCTAGCGATACCGTTCGCCATAATCTAGAGAGCCATCCGATTCGTCGTCTGAATAGTCAACGGGCTGATAATCAACATAATCATCTGGCGCGTTGGAGGATGTTGCTCGACTCTTGCGTGACGATGGAGGGCGGGGGGGACGACGGCGAGGCGGGCGTGATGACGGATTCGGAGAAGGGCGAGACGACGAGCGTGATGATGTAGGTCGGCTTGGATAATGTTCTTCAGCATCCCTATCATCGACATCTTCATCCCATGCTGAACGACGGTCTGGTGGATCGATTGGGCGACTGCGAGAACGGGAGAGGCGACGTTTCCGCAGGCGATCGCTCGCGTTCATGCCATAGTCATCATCGTCTTTGCGACGGCGGCTTGGTGGTCGACGACGAACCTCGTCACTATAATCATCCATATCTGACGATCGCGGATCGCGGCTACCGCGAATACGGCGAGTTGAAGCACGCTCTTCAGTAGAGGGCAACTCGTCTAGTTCGGCTTGATACTCGTACGAGTAGGAACGACTCACTGGGCGATCGTCGTCCACAATTGGCGTATTTCGCTTTGCTTGCTCGGTTGTCACGCTGCGTAAGCGAATGTTTTCAACTGCAAAGAAGACAGCCGACCCTGCCAAAGAGAGTTGGCCTAATAACAAGAGTGGGTCAAGCCGCCAACCCTGAAACATCAAAATTAAGCCACTGATAAGGGCGATCGCAGCAAAGAAAATGTCATGATCCCGAGACAACTCCGGGCGTACCGACCGCATTCCATAGAGGGCGACACCACAAAGTATTAAAGCAATCCCCAAAATGACCGCAGGATTGCCCCCAATGTTGACTTGCGCCAAGATAAAGATAGGATCGCTCCCGAACGTAATCATCGCCTCTCCTCTCTTATGCTACGTATCTATATGCTAACGAGTCTTGAATAAAATCTCTTCGTAGCATGTCTATACAATTTAAGAATTCCCCAGCCACGTTAACAGAGCTAACTAGCCTATGTAAATGGGTCTACAAAGACCTCACCCCGTCCGTTGCGATTGCTTATCGAGTTTTTCTAAACCTCATAACAACCACAATCGATGGATAAGTGGCACGTCACAGACTACTACTTTGCCCGCGTAGAAATATAAATCCCTGCACCCATCAGCAGCATTTAAGTTCCTGCAACACGTCTACGCTATCTCAATAGTATTGCAGCAAGCATGCTGTGATTAGGGTGCAGGGATAGCCAAGCAATTTGAATCGACAGATTCCACGTAGGATCTCGCATCTATAGCCATCACACTTAGCTAGAACTTGCAGTTCCTTTTAGTAAAAGCTTCAGAGACTAGATGTAAACCTCCGGATTCAAATCTCTAACAAGACGCTATCAGCCTAGCTTATGAGCGCTTGACCTTGTCTTTTTGGCTAATAAAGACCAAACCAACGATGATTGGGATGACGACAATAACGGCACCCGCTAGCAAGCTATAAAAGAAATTAGCTAGAGACGGTGTCATGAATTTACAACCTCTTATCTTGGCAAATTTTTGGATTATTAATAATCTTATCGCTCCACCTGCGTCTTGAGAAGTCTATTTCACCACTTCGGAATAGCAAGCCTAGTGGTACGACACAGCTAAAATGGTGCATTAGGTAGGGTGCCGTTAGCGCAGCGCAACGCACCAGTTTCAAGAGTTTCAGCCCTTTAAGGATTTGCACTATTTTAGGCATGTCACGACACTAGTCTACATACACTCTAATCTTGATAGCGCAGAGCGCGATAGAATATGACTTAAATTAAGCAACAATGCTTAAGAATTGATCGGATGTCTATAAGAATTTAATCTATGACTGCTACTGAAATCACCTCTTGGGTTTTAGGTCCATTGCTCGGGTTGATGATTCTGCTGTTTGTGCTGCGGATTGTGTTGACTTGGTACCCACAAATCGATTCAAACAAATTCCCATTTAATTTGGTAGCGTGGCCTACTGAGCCTTTTTTAATTCCCCTGCGCAAAATTGTCCCCCCCATAGGGGGGGTCGATATTACGCCAATTATTTGGGTCGGCATTTTTAGCCTGCTTCGCGAGCTGCTAGTCGGGCAACAGGGATTGCTGAAAATAATGTAATGTGCTGCCTCACGATTTAGACTTGGGCGATTGCATCACATGCTCTACAAAATTTGTGAAAATGTCTCCTCGTTCAAATTCTGGAGTTTCTAAAATCTTTTGATGAAAGCTAATTGTGGTAGGTAAGCCCGTAATAGCAAACTCTCTGAGCGCTCGCTTCATTCGGTTGATGGCAGACGCTCGATCGGGCCCCCAAACGATCAGTTTCCCAATTAGCGAATCATAATATGGAGGAATTTCGTAATCGGTATAGACATGAGAATCTATCCGTACGCCAGGACCGCCAGGAGGCAGGTAGCCACTGATGCGGCCTGGATGGGGACGAAAGTTTTGGTCGGGATCTTCGGCATTAATCCGACACTCGATTGCATGTCCGTTGAGTTTAATTTGCTCTTGCCTTCGGTTGAGGGTTTCGCCTTGAGCAACCCGAATCTGCTCGGCAATTAAATCGAGCCCTGTTACCATTTCGGTCACTGGATGTTCGACTTGAATCCGAGTGTTCATTTCCATGAAGTAAAACTGACCGGATTGATCGAGAAGAAATTCGACTGTTCCGGCGCCAACATAACCAATGACTTGGGCAACTCGAACTGCGGCATTACCCATTTTGTCTCGTAATTCGGGAGTTAAGGCAGTGCTCGGCGCTTCTTCTAAAAGCTTCTGGTGACGACGTTGGATTGAACAATCTCGTTCACCTAAGTGAATGACGTTGCCATAGGTGTCTGCTAAGACCTGGAACTCAATGTGTCGAGGGCGTTCAATAAATTTTTCGAGATAGACACCAGAGTTGCCAAATGCGGCTTCTGCTTCACCTTGGGCCGCTAAAAATGATTTACTCAACTCATCTTCGCTGCGAACGAGACGCATCCCTCTCCCGCCACCCCCTGCTGTTGCCTTAATCATGACTGGATAACCAATCTGACGGGCGATCGCCATTGCAGTTGGTTCATCAGTCAACAACCCATCACTCCCAGGAACCGTCGGAACACCAATACGGTTCATTGTTTCCCGCGCCGTTGATTTATCCCCCATCGACTGCATTGCTGCAGGGGTGGGGCCAATAAATGTAATCTCATGATCGGCGCAGATCTCTGCAAATCGAGCATTTTCAGCTAGAAAACCATATCCAGGGTGAATTGCTGTTGCATTCCGAGTTAAAGCAGCGGCAATGATATTAGGAATATTAAGATAGCTTTTACTACTCGGAGGCTCACCAATGCAAATTGCTTCGTCCGCAAGCTGGACATGAAGAGCATGCCGATCAATAGTTGAGTGAACGGCAACCGTTGCAATCCCCATTTCTTCGCAGGTACGAAGAATTCGGAGAGCAATTTCTCCTCTGTTTGCGATCAAAATCTTAGAAAAACGCATCGTCTAGCTGTCAAGGCAAGAGATCAGTGAACCTACGCTTTCAAAGCATCCCAAGGCTCCAACGTTAGCGTAAAGAAGTGCGTTTACGCGTCAACTAGGAACTCGGATGCAGTAAGCCAGAAGTCAATCCTACCATTCTTGTGAGATCTAAACGGATTCGCTGGCTGAGCCGTTGCAATTGGATGCCCCACGATTGCCTTAAACAAACAGATGACCAGAAATCCTGAAATTGGTATAGAACAAAAGTGTCCCACATCGATTCCGAGATTTCTGGTCTGACGCTAGCAACGATTAGCGTATGAAAATTAGTCGGCAGGCGCCAACTCAGTGCTGCCACGAGTCCGACGGCGGGTGATGCTGTTAAACAGCATTTGACCGATGGCCTTGACGAGATTGCCTTCGAGTTCTTGGAACATCTTCATGTTCATGCCAAATGCCGCATTCGCTTCGTCTACGATTCGATCTACGGTTGCATCATCGAGGGGAAGTTCATCTAGGGCTTGGCGATACTGCTGCTTAAACTGCTTTTCATCCAGAATATCGACAAATTCGTAGAAGGCTGTTCCTTCTCCGTCGGCAAGATTCATGCCGCGTTGAGCAATCCCTTTGAGAATTTGCCCGCCTGATAGATCGCCTAAGTAGCGCGTATATGAATGGGCAATCAAAAGTTCGGGCTCATTTGCAGAAATATCTCGAATTCTCTGCACGTAGGCGCTTCCCGCGGGAGAAAGCGCTATCTCTTCGCGCCAGTTATTTCCAAAATAGAATTGAAGATCGCGTTCGAGGCTATCTTTACGATTGAGTTCGGGGAAGTAGATCTTGGAGACGATTGGATGTTGCCGATGATGCTCCATCTCCTCTTCCATCGCGGAATAGACAAAATAGAGATTTGAAACGAGCTTTCGATAGGATGTTTTTTCTACAACTCCTTTGAGAAAACATCGCACAAAGCCGACGTTTTCAGCCATTGTATGAGATTTCTTGGTGCCTTCTCGCAATTTGGTTGCTAAATTACAGCTCATGCTAAATATCCTGCTAAATTCTCAACACTAAATGATTCGAGAATCTGAGTGTTGCCACTTGAAATGGGACATCAGAAACAAAGGCTGATACGCCTCCCTACGTTGCTACAGTAGACTGAATTGATTAGAGTTTTTATTAAAAATTTTTACAGGAGTACAGGAATCTTGATGGGATTTGAGACGTGGCCTGAATCAATCTACAAAAATCCAATACTCTAAATGTGCAATTTTACTCTTTTACAGCCTCCAACACGCGCGAGAAATAAAAGCGTGTCTTGGTCATCGCATTTCGCTTGATTGTCCATCCCTGGGATTCTAAAATGCTAATGACATCAGCTTCACGATGCAGGTAAGCGCGAGTCGCTTTACTCGGTCCAGGGAAAAAATCTCCAACTTTTTTGAGCAAGCTATATGCCAGAGTTTTCGGCGCAAAGCTGAGGATCAAACGAGACTTCGCGAGAGCACCTAGATGCTGAATCATATGAGCCGCTTTATCTTGAGGATAATGAATCAGCACGTCTAGACAGATAACGGTGTGATAGGTTCCGCTTAAATCGTCTAGGTCTTGAACTGTAAAGACTAGATTGTTGGTATGTTCGAGGGATTGATTGGCACGGTCTTTTGCTTCGCCGACCATTTTCTCAGAAATATCGCTTGCCGCTATATTTGCTCCCGCTTGAGCTAACGGGATGCTGAGGCTACCGACTCCACAACCTGCATCACAAATCGTCAATCCGTCTAGATTTCCGTCTGCTCGAAGCCATTCTAAGACCGTATCCACTGTCTGCTGATGACCCTTACGGATATCAAGCTGAACGCTGTTAACGTCACCGTTTCCATAAATTCGTCGCCAGCGATCAAACCCTGTGGCATTGAAATATTCTTTAACAACTGTCTTATCGTCAAGTAGGTTCATGCGATCGCCCAATTACCCGTTTTCTGAAACTTAGTATCGGTTAAATCCTATTACGTTTTTTTACTCAAAATCCAAAGAAAGACAGTGTTTCTTAACGAAAATACAGATTTCACTAAATCTGCTGTAGGCTGGGGAACAATCCATTACCGTCCATATTGAATCCATTACCGCTTATTACTGCATTAAAACGATGCAGTATGATCCTAAAGCTTTCTAGTGGTTAGTTTTTAAGAAATGATTGGTTGTTAAGAGTCTCCATTTTCCTATGACCGACAACTCCACTCAAATCGGCATTATTATGGGCAGTGACTCAGACTTGCCTACTATGCAAGGGGCGATCGCCATTTGTGACACGTTTGGCATTGCCTATGATGTGGCAATTGTATCGGCTCATCGAACACCTGAACGCATGGTTAGCTATGCCAAATCAGCTCACCTAAGAGGGTTGAAGGTTATCATTGCAGGCGCAGGGGGCGCGGCCCATTTGCCTGGAATGGTGGCCTCACTAACGCCTTTACCTGTGATTGGAGTTCCCGTTTCAACTCGGCAGTTGAATGGAGTTGACTCATTATATTCAATTGTGCAAATGCCAGGAGGGATTCCAGTCGCGACGGTGGCGATCGGGAATTCAAAGAATGCGGGATTGCTTGCTGTGCAGATATTAGCAAGCAATCAACCTGAGCTGTTAGAAAGGGTTCAGCAGTATCGTCAGCATTTGACCGAAATGGTACTGGAAAAGCAAGAACGTCTGGAAAAACTAGGTGTTCAGTCGTATCTCGACGCTATGCAATCTTCTTGACTGCGCTAGAAGAGGCGAGACAAAATCTTTGTCAGCATTTTCGTCAGCCAATCAATTATTACTATTGTTTATCAATTGTTTATCTGTTTATCACTATTGATAGGTGTGGAAGCGGTTGTTTCTTTAGTAAGAATTAGCCATTGCGACGCTCACTGCAAAAAACGTGCCCGCTCTTGTCATGAGGTCGCAGAAGAGTATCGCAAGATTGCCAAGGCCGCAATGTCAATGGCTTAACTTCTTCGCTATTTGTGTGGGTGCGTGCTGTTTGGCGTTTCACTATGGCTGGTACGCAGTCAGGTCACGGTGAGCGATGTGGACTATTGTAGCCTTACTTCGAAGAATTGGTTTTAGTCACCGCAGAGGCTGAATTAGAGGGAAGAGAGGTACCAGATTTTTCTGCAGCCCCTGAATAGGTCTGATTGATCTCAGTAAAGGTAGGTTTCTTTTCTATTCTTTTTGCGAATTCTTTTTGCGAATCTTGTCACCGAATCAACCTAGATTAAGCCTCGAGCGGAATCGTTCTAATTGCCATCAGTACTAGCCTGATTCGCTTGACTTATCCCAAGAGATGGATAAACCAGGCTCGCGATCGCACCAGCTTTGTGCCGGATGAAGTCTGGCTGGCGGGACTGATTGCCTTGATCGCGACAGACGGGGCCAGCAGCGCGGCTTTGCAAACTCTATAGTGACTGACGAGAGTGACTGACTCAGTCTACCCCAAGAAAATCCGACTCCTCGGCTGCCATAATCCCGACTATTTTAATCATTAAGATTGATTACAAAGTGCAGAGTCTCCAGTCAGCTTGAGAGTTTAGGGTGAAGACAAGGCTATTTAGGCCCATTCAGCATTATCGAGGGAAATTTGATGAATCCTTCCCATTCTCATCACCCAACCCAGACCGATCCGCGTAGAGGTAGCCAAGCCGAGGTATCCCAACGCCAGCATCACGCAGATCATCACGGACACCCCGATCACAAACAGGGTGGTCATGGTGATCACGGTGGCGGCCACGGACATCATAGTCCGGCGATGTTCAAGCAGCGGTTTTTCGTTTCGCTGGTTCTGACTCTGCCGATTCTCTACGTCTCTCCACAGCTACAGGGCTGGCTTGGGTATGAGGCGATCGCCTTTCCAGGTTCCGGTTGGATTAGCCCGATTTTAGGCATTGGTCTCTATTTCTACGGTGGCTGGCCGTTCCTCAAGGGAGCCTGGCACGAGTTCCAGAGCAAAATTGGCATGATGACGCTGATTGCTCTAGCAATTACGGTGGCTTTTGTCTACAGCCTGGCGGTATCTCTGGGGCTGGAGGGCAAACCCTTTTATTGGGAACTGGCGACGCTGATTGACATTATGCTGCTGGGTCACTGGATTGAGATGGCCTCGGTACAGGGGGCGAGCAAAGCCCTGGAAGAACTCTCAACTCTAGTGCCCAACGAAGCTCACCGGATGCGGGACGGGGAGATTGAAGATGTCTTGGTGGATGAAATTCAGACCGGAGACGTGATCCTGATTCGGCCAGGGGAGCAGATTCCCAACGATGGCGAGGTGATTGAGGGCAAGACCAGCGTCAATGAGTCGTTTTTGACTGGAGAATCGAAGCCCGTCTCCAAGCATGTGGGGGATGAAGTCGTTGCGGGTTCAGTGAATACGGATGGCTCTGTCCAAGTTGAGGTGACGCGGATTGGTGACGACACCGCCATCAGCCAGATCATGCGGCTGGTGGAAGAGGCCCAGTCGTCCCGCAGTCGCTATCAGGTGCTGGCGGATAAGGTGGCCTACTGGCTGACGATTATTGCGATCGCCGCTGGCACCCTCACCTTTATCATCTGGCTCACGCTGGACGATCTGATTTTCTCTATCAATCGAGCCGTGACGGTGCTGGTGATCACCTGTCCCCACGCGTTAGGACTGGCGATTCCGCTGGTGATTGCCAACTCCACCGGCTTGGCGGCGCGAAATGGGATTCTGGTACGAAATCGGGATTCTTTGGAACGGGCAAAAGACATCAAAATTGTGGCCTTCGATAAGACCGGAACTCTCACCCAGGGGAAGTTTGGCGTTCAGACTGTTACTACAGAAAGAATAGATGAAAATGAGGCGTTGGCGATCGCCGCTGCCCTAGAAACGCCCTCCGAACATCCCTTGGCAAAAGCCATTGTGGATTCTGTGAAGCAACGCCAGCTTAACCTGCCGGAAATGAAAGACTTTCAGACCGTCACCGGGCGCGGTGTAGAAGGCCAGGTAAACGGGCAGACCTATCGAGTTGGTCGCCCGGAATGGGTGCAGGAGCAAAACCTTTCCTTTTCAGATCCGCTGCAAATAGCGCTGGATCGCGCGGATGATCGCGGCGAAAGTGCCGTCGTGCTGATGACGCCAGACCGTGCGATCGCTGTCATCTCCATGGCTGACCAGATACGAGAACGCGCTCGCACCACGATCGATCGCCTCCACGAAATGAATATCCAAGCGGTGATGATCACCGGAGATGCGGAAGCCGTGGCCCGTTCCGTTGCACAAGATCTGGGCATTGATCGCTACTATGCTCGCGTGCTGCCCGAAGACAAAGTGAACCGCATCAAAGAACTCAAAAAAGAAGCCCCCACTGCCTTTGTCGGCGACGGCATCAACGATGCGGCAGCGTTGCTAGAAGCCAACATGGGACTGGCGATCGGGGCGGGGACTAACGTGGCGATCGAATCTGCTGACCTCGTGCTGGTGGAAGACGACCCGCTAGATGCGGTAAAAGCCCTGGTGCTGGCGAAAAAAACCTACGGCAAGATGATTCAAAACCTGTTTTGGGCCACGGGCTACAACGTCATTGCGATTCCCCTTGCCGCAGGGGTGCTGTCAGCCTGGGGCATTGTGTTATCTCCGGCAGTCGGTGCATTGCTGATGAGTCTTTCCACGGTAATCGTGGCGATTAATGCTATGACGCTGCGTCGCGCCAAGCTTGCTTGACAGCTAATGCCTAGGGTGTTGTACCGATTCTCGATTTTGGATTTGCGATTTTGGATTGACGGCCAGCAGCCTTGCAAGGGTTCTGGCCTATTCATTTGTAGCCTTACTTTGAAGAACTTGGTATAGCCCTACGGGCTTAGGTTTATATGTAGAACTCGCGCGGCGCGCGGGTTCTACATACGTTCAGCGTCCTAATGCGAGAGAGTAAGGCTATATTAGCTAGCAAAAGATAATGCCTCTACAATGCCTCTACAAAGTAGGCGGGCAACATAGCTCAAGTCGTCATTTCCTAGTCGGTTTCGGCGCTTATGGATTTAAAAATGTGAGAGCTTTGCCCCTAGTCTCTGGATTCACCCTGCCGTTTTCATAGGCAATTTGCCCACCGACAATCGTTATTGCAGCCCACCCTGTTAGTTTCCATCCTTCAAACGGGCTCCAGCCACACTTGGTTAAGAGGTCGTCACGACGAACCGCTCGATAGGTGTCTAAATCAACCAAGACCAAATCGGCATCGTACCCTGGGGCGATCGCCCCCTTATTGGGAATCTTATACGCATTCGCGACAGCCGTTGACATCCAGTGAGACACCTGCTGGACGGTGCAGCGTCCAGCCATCGCCTGGGTCAACATCAGCGCTAATGAGGTTTCGACACCGGGCATTCCAGAGGGGGTATGGGGATACCCTTTTGCTTTCTCGTCTAGTGTATGAGGCGCATGGTCGGTGGCGATAAAGTCAATCACACCGTCTAAGAGCGCTTGCCAAAGGACTGCATTGTCATGGGGCGATCGCAGCGGAGGGTTCATCTGGGCTAACGTGCCAATTGTTTCATAGGCACTTGTATTGAGCAGTAAATGCTGAGGCGTGACTTCGGCGGTCACCCACTGAGGCTTGTCGTGTCGCAACAGGTCTGCTTCATCGGCAGTAGACAGATGCAAAATATGAAGGCGACGCTGATACGTCTTAGATAGCCGCAGGGCAAGCTGGGTTGCTGACAATGCGGCCTGATTGTCTTGAATTTGGGAATGAATTGCCGGATCGGTAATGCCTGCAAATTCTTTACGACGCTCTCGGATGCGAGCCTGGTCTTCTGCATGAACGGCAATCAGGCGATCGCCATGGGCAAAAATTCGCTCTAATACTGCTTCATCTTCGACTAGTAACGCACCATGGGACGATCCCATAAAAATCTTAATGCCCGGTGTCGGCTGGACCTGATTCAAATCCGCCAAGTTATCCGACGTCGCGCCAATGAAAAACCCGTAGTTGACCAAGCTTTTTTGAGATGCCCGTTCGAGCTTGTCATCTAAAGCCGCTTGCGTCGTCGTCAGCGGCTTTGTGTTTGGCATTTCCAGAAACGACGTGACGCCGCCTCTTGCACAGGCACAACTCGCGGTAAATAAATCTTCTTTGTGTTCTAACCCCGGTTCTCGGAAATGAACCTGCGGATCAATGACACCCGGTAATAGGGTTAACCCACTCGCATCAATATCGCGATCGGGGGTGTCTTGGTCAGAGAGGGAAATGTGTGACGCAACTTCAGTGATGCGTCCGTCTTGAATTTGAACGTCTCCTCTTAAAAATTCGCCAGTCGGAAGAAGAATGTGAGCCTGACGAATCAGAAGATGGGATGCAGTAGACATAATCGCTACGCTCAATTGATGTATAACGGGATTAATAGAATGCCACCTTCGGCAGCTAAATTAGCAGCCTCCAGCTAGAATTGACTGAAGAAGCAAATGTCTTCTGTTTATAATCTTAGACGGCATATTTCGTCTTCCTTTGCCGAATCTCTTTACTATCATGTGATAGTACCTCTATGAGTCGTGAACCGCAGTCTGTGTCTAACAACTTCGAAGAGCATCCTAACTCCAGTGCCGAGCGCTCAAAGCACTCATGTTCTGATCAGCATGAACAAGACACTCAAGCCCATGCAGATGCCGATTTAAACGAACTGACTTTAGCTGAGTCTGCCAAACCGAGCGATGCAGAATCAAATCGTAATGGCTCTGACACTGAAGTTACAGAACCGCTCGTCACGCCTCACACAAATGTGACCGACGAGCCCAATCCGGATGACCTTCCCAAAACTCGGGCTGCTGACATCGACGCAGTGACACCCCCACCCCAATCAAGTAGCAACTCCTTCGACTCTGCCAAATCTGATAATCAGGGCGAAAAACAGGCTGAAAATCCTTGGATTGAGGGGCTTCAAGTTGTCGGATTGAGCGCCATTCTCGCACTCGGAATTCGTCATTTTGTTGCTGAAGCGCGCTATATCCCATCTGAGTCAATGTTACCGACACTTGAAGTCAACGATCGCCTCATTGTAGAAAAAGTTACCTATCGGTTTGAAGACCCTCAACGAGGCGATATCATTGTCTTTTGGCCCACCGATCGTCTCAAAGAAGAAAACCCCAGTCTACGGGATGCCTTCATCAAGCGCATCATTGGCCTACCCGGAGAAACCATAGAAGTTCGAGGCGGACGAGTTTACGTCAACGGTCAACCCATCCGAGAAAACTATATTTTTGATGAACCCGAATATCGTTGGGGCCCTGAAACCGTTCCTGAGAGCTCGTACTTGGTGCTGGGTGATAACCGCAACAACAGCTATGATAGCCATTTTTGGGGGTTTGTCCCGCGTGAAAATATCATCGGGCGGGCGGCAGTCCGGTTTTGGCCCCCGGATCGGATTGGTGATTTGAATAAAGAGACTCAATTTTATTTCGAAGGTGAGTCACCTCAAGAGGGTGATCAGAGCAGCGAATAAGTTGTACCGTCACAGGTTTTTGGCGCGTGTCAAATGTCATCCACACAGGACTGCGATCGCCTGCTGATTTTGCAAAATATCGGTGACCTTGGGCTAGGGTTGCGCCATATAGCCGTACGCTCTCGCGTTAGGCCATTGAACATGTGTAGAGCACCCGCGCCGTGGGGACTCTACGCACAAACCTAAGCTTGTATGTCATAAATCTCTCATCAGATGGATTTATGTCGATTCTGGTGTTGGATCCCTCTTGTGGACGATGTCAGACAGACTTTGACTTGAAAGGATAGTAGACCAAAAGACACCAGATTAAGAACACTCGACAGCGTAGTTTCGGACAAGCGCAATCATCGATTTAATCTGACGTGTGAATAGTAGTAAGGCTGTCTTAGTCAGGAGGTTAAGCATGACGGCAAACGATTGGTGGCGACATGCTGTCATCTATCAGGTATATCCTCGCAGTTTTATGGATAGCAGCGGCGATGGCATCGGTGATTTGCAAGGAATTATCCAAAAGCTTGATTATATTGCCTCTTTAGGAGTAGATGCTGTCTGGGTTTCGCCTTTTTTCAAGTCACCGATGAAGGACTTTGGCTACGATATTTCAGATTATCGAGCCGTCGAACCGATGTTTGGCACCCTGGATGACTTTAAGGAACTGCTAGACAAAGCTCATCAGCGGGGTCTAAAAGTTTTAATCGACCAAGTTTGGAACCATACTTCAAACCAGCATCCATGGTTCTTAGAAAGTCGTAGTAGCCCTGATAATCCGAAGGCTGACTGGTATGTATGGGCTGATCCAAAACCAGATGGCACTCCTCCAACCAATTGGCTCGCAACATTTGGCGGCAGCGCATGGACGTGGGACGACCAGCGGCAACAATATTACCTCCATAATTTTTTGTCAGAACAGCCTGATCTGAACTGGTATAACCCAGAGGTGGTCGAGGCGATTTTAGACGTGGCCCGATTTTGGCTTGACATGGGCATTGACGGATTTCGTTTAGATGTGGTGAATTTTTTCACGCACGATCGCCAGTTGCGAGATAATCCGCCTCGACCCGCTGATCAGGAGCGTCCTGCCGGTGCCGATCCGAAAGACCCGTTTTTTTCTCAGATCAATCTCTATAATTTCTGTCAGCCTGAAACCTTAAGCATTATTGAGCGGATTCGCCAACTAGTAGACGAATATCCGGGCAGAACCACTCTTGCAGAAATCAGCTCAGCTGAGGACGCTATTTTAATTTCCAGCCAATATGTGCAGCCGGGGCGATTGCACATGGCATACAATTCATCGCTGATGAACGACCAGCCGTTGACGTGCGATTTGCTTTACGACATCATTCGGCGGGTGAAGAAGCACGTTCAGGATGGCGTCATCTGCTGGACGGGAGGAACCCACGATTTTCCGCGACTCAAAACTCGATGGCGAAAATTCTTGACCGATGACTTCTTTACCCAAGAAGCGTTTGATCACATGTTTGCGGCATTTTTGCTGTCTTTGAAGGGCAGCTGTTGTATCTATCAAGGCGATGAAATTGGCATGACGCAAGCCCATGTGCCCTATGAGAAAATGCAAGACCCATTTGGGCTAGCTGGGTATCCAGCCATTTTGGGACGAGACGGGTCGCGCACCCCCATGCCTTGGGAAAAAGATACACCCAATGCAGGCTTCACGACGGCCCATGAGCCATGGCTTCCCATTCCAGACGAGCATGTTTCCCATGCGGTTGATCAGCAAGACGATCATTCATATTCGCTTCTGAATAAGTATCGTCGCTTGATCTCCTGGCGCAAAAAACAGCCTGCTCTCCTGTGGGGAGATATCCGTTTGCTCAATACCGAGGAGCCGATATTAGGTATTGAGCGCATTTGTGATGAACAGCATCTCATCTGTTTATTCAATCTCAGCCCCATGCCTATCCACCAAGATCTGTCAGTATTTCCTGACTGTGTGGAGGCGGATGAGGCTGATTTTGTCAATCGGCATTACGATCATGTCGTCGAGATTCCGGGATATGGCGTGTTCTTTGGGATCGTACAGCCGGTTGCGTCTACGGCACAAGGTCAGCACCGCTAAAGATACCACGCGATCATGTCTGGGTCTTCGTCAAAGCTGAATATATTCAACTGTTCAGGATTTTCCATGAGGGCTTTAGAGAGTAGGAGGCCGGCGATTGTCCAGGTTTGATATTTTCGTGATGCCTTGCCGACGAGTCGACCGTTGCGCCCGTCGTAATATTCGGGCCACTCGTCTTCGCTCAGGCGTTGTTCTGCAATGGCGATCGCCCGTTCTGCAATCTCTCGCCGTCCTGTTTTGAGCGCAACGGATACCAGCGGCCACAACAACACGGGCCAGTTTCCAGCGTTGTGATAGGACCAGGGTACGTTTTTCGGATCGCACCCCGTGAGAATTTTCCATTCTTCTCCTTCAATTGCTGGAAACAGAATCTTCATGGGCATATAGCCAATCAAGTCTTGCCAGCGTTGCTCAATCAAATCCATGATCAATTGTGATTCTTTTTCACTCGCCAACGAGCAAATGATCGCCATGAGATTGCCAAGGGTATAAAATCGAAAATCGATTTTGGCGGGTCCTAAATTGCCTGCTAAATAGCCTCCTTGTTTAGGCATCCACTCGGTGAGCCAGAACGGAATGGAATCTGGATAAATATTGAATTTATTAATTGCTTGAATGCCAAACTCTTCGCCTTTATAGCGATAAATGTCATTGAGTCGTTTGAGATCAAGCCAATAATATTCGCGAATATGAAAGTTAAGCATGCTCAGGCGGTGATTGATGACTTGAAGATAGACCTCGCGTTTTTTACAGCCCGGATTTAGCAATTCGCGTGCTGCCCGCAAGGCTCCATAAAACAACGCCTGAATTTCAAGAGGATGCCCTGTTACTCCCATGCGTCGGTCAATCATAAACGACCCATCCGGCACCAGCAGCGTGGGATACATATCAAATCGGTCAGCAAGACAAAGCTTGAGGATGAGCAAAATACCGTGTTGAAAATCGGGACGATGGGCTAATCCCATATCGCCAGTTGTTTTCACATAGGCACGCAACAAAATCAGCCACCACAGACACGAATCAACGGGCGTCACCCGCCCAATCGCATGTTCACCAAAGTCGGCTGTTAGGTACTGATGATCATCCCAAGATTCGACCTTAAAGCTGGCTGGCATCAAGCCCTGTCCAGCGTTGAACAAATCCATTTGCTTGTCACTGCTTTGGAATGCAAGCGTCTCAATCAAAAAATTACGAACAATGTCAGGTTCGCCGCTAACTAAGAAATATAGTGCCGAAGAAACGAAGTCTCGAACAAAACACTGATCATAGTTCAGGGCTTCGACTTCGAGATCGCGAGCCCCCACCGTGCCTACGGGTTGACCTCGAAAATAAACGGTGGACTCTTTTAAGAGACGTTGAGCCTCTTCAATCAACCCGCCTTGTGCGCCTATCGTTGCTGTCATAGTCCTGCTGCTTTTGAGTCTTGCAAACGTAAGTCAATATCAAATTTGGAGAGTGATGGTGCGATCGCTCTCCCAATAGAAAATTCCTACTGACAATGACGGTCTAGTTCTGAAGAAAAATCCCCAGAATAGCCACTTAATCAGACTCAATCTATGTGGAATGCGTGCCCTGATAGTTCACACTTTTGATGGCATAAACCGACGACTCAGCAAGCTGTCAGGCTATTAATGGATTGCCCTAACCTGTTGTCGAGCGATCGCCATGGTGAACTATCCCGCCTAGTAATGCCCCAAATAGAGTTGAGACTGATTGATAGTCAGCAGTGAATCAACAAAGAAAAAAAAGTGAAGAATTCTGATCTTGAAATGCAAATAGCACTGTCGAGGTTTGAAGTCTTAATCGGATTAGATGCACAACTGAAGCCTTAAAATCTGCCAACGTCGGCAGGGACATGGATGAGCGTCAATCATCCTTGGTCTGCCAACGTCAGCATCAAACCTCAACGTCAAGAAACAGTAACTCTGTCACTACGATTGGATATACTAATGCCTCAATCAGAATCTGACATTTTCACGCGATGAATTTCCAGTATTTTCCGCAAGCTTCATCAAAATTTCATTGAGATCCCCCTAAAAGGCAGATTTGACAGCAGTTTGACGGATTCTCTAGTGATCGAGTTCCAAATGAGAATGACTTACCCGAGGGAGGTCGCCAAATCGGCAAACAGGGGAGATAGTTCGGCTTCATACTTCGCCAGATAGGTCCGAAACGAGGTGCCCCCCGTTCCAATTTCGGCTCCAACTTTTTTTAACTGCTGGACTGCCAGCGCCAAATGCAGCCGATGAAATCGATTTTGAAGGTCATCATAGGCGTGCATCTGACGCAGCAGCGGAGCGGCATACGGATGCGCCATTAACTGAGCAATTCGGTCTTGGCGGGAGCTGCCATCCACGCGGCTTAAAAACGTTTCATAGTAGGCAGCGAGATTATGATTGCGGTGATGCTCAAGCCAGGTGTCAATCTCGGCACCGTAGCGGCGATCGAACTCTGTTTCGGCAATGTGAGGCTTGCCATCGGCGTCATGGGTGCCCCCCTGCCAATATTTCTGAACCCCGCTCATGATTTCGAGGTGGCGAAATTGAAATGACTGAAATCCGCTCGTGGGGCCGATACTGGTGCGAAATTCAGCAAAGGCTCGCATCGTTTTAAGAATCGGCATCGTGGTGAGGGTCACCTCATACAGCCGCAACACTCGCTCAAAGAAATAACAGGCTTCACTCGTGTCGTTGATGATCGAATCAGAGGGGGTAAGGGCAAGGGCGATCGCCTCCAAAACTCTCCCTAAATCAATAATCATTTGGTGGAACGCTAGCTCACAGATTTGATGCACCGTAATAAAGAGGTCTTCATCCTGAGAGGCTGTCATCGGACGCTTGCAGCCCAACAGATCATCGAGTCCGTGGTAGTTCCAATAGTGATTTTGACTAACATCACGGGTTGGGTCTGGCGGGAGGGGTTGAGCGTGGTAGGAGTTGGGCATAGACATCGAGCCAAGAATTTACGATGACACGTGAGAATGCAGAAAAAATCGATACGCCAGAAATAGCAGAATTCCAATCAATGCGAGCTGAATTGACCAAACAATGACTTGCACAATGACGCCCACAAGCGCTAATGTCACCACGCCTGCTAGCACAACGACCAACAGCTTGCCTCCCCCTGAAAGAGACGCAAACCAGCTTTTAGAGGTGAGTCTTTCATCTGACTCTAGGGTGGAGTGCATCGGTGTCGGACGGTATACCTCAACTTCTGGCTCGTGCGCCGATGAGTTGATATCGGAATCCTGCAGAGAACTCATGAAACGTTAGAGAATAAATCAGTTCAGTGATTGAGTATTATAGCCCTGCGGGCTCAGACTTGTGCGTAGAACCCCTGCGCCGCAGGGGTTCTACGCACGTTCGACATTCTAACGCGAGAGCGTAAGGCCACACCCATTTAGGCGTTGCTGACACGGAATGATGGGTTGTTGTGATTGTATCGAATCGTTGTCAAGAAAACCGATTACTCTGGAAGAAACTGTAAAAGAATCTTAATTCGGTATCTAAGTCAGTTAATTAATAACCCAAGTAGCCAAACTTCGAAATATTCACCGTTGTCTCCAATGTGCTGTTCAAAATCAGGTTGACTCATGTCAGATTCTCCACCGCTGCGCGATCGCTATCTTGAACTGGTCGATGAAATCGTCCAAATGACGCTCAAAGGCAAGATTCGCTCCAAAGAGCAGGTCTATCAACTTCTGGTAGACGGGATTGAGTCAGGGACGGGCGAAATCTTTGAGCGGTCATTGGGCGATCGCCTCAATGGAGCACAGCATCAGGCAACCACACAACCTGACGAGTTGAAACAAGCCAAAGCAGAGCGTAGCCTCCGCGCGCTTCGCACGATCCAAAGCGCGTGGGAGCGGTGGCAAAACGAACGGCAAGCTGATGAGGTGCTGCAAACAGCCGTTCAACACTTGGTAGAAACAGAACCGGGCGATCGCCTCGATGACTTTATCAAACTTTCTGACCCCAATCGAACCCAGCCTCTTAACCTAGAGCAGATTAAGGCGATCGCCAAAATTCTAAACAATCATCCGGCCACCGCAGCCGACTCTACTGCCGAGCTTCAGCACATCGCTCAAGGCATTGCTCAAGGACTAGAGTCGTGTCAGCGGCTCGATGGCAACGTTGTGAGCTGGATTTATGACCAGAGCCGCAGCCAAATTGGGTTTGAGGGAGTTCCGGGGCAGCGAGGTCCATGGTCACTTTGGGCGAGCCTAATGCCCCGACCTATCCCCAAAAGCCTCTTCCAAACCCTCTCTCTAGAACAATCCATTACCGAGTGGGCCTCTCAGCAAACCACGCTAGATATAACAGACTGGATTGAACTCTTGATCACCCTCCGATATTTGCAACAGGGGTTAATTAACTGGTTTGACAAGCAAGTCTATGATTCGAAAGTGGGCGCAAAGCTCTCTATTTCGACCTATCTAGCGTTTTCGGTGATTTGGTCACAACTCGCAACTGGGTTTAATCAACTCAGCATCAGCCCCGCTCGGCGCGACCAGCTTAGCCAAGGATGTTTTCAAGTTACGCTCCAGATTTTGCGGCTATTTGCTCAGCGGGATTATTTTCCGCTCTATGGCGGAGTTTTTGCCTCATTTTCGGGGGGCTATATTCGCAATGCGCTGAGCTATCTGGATGAACCGCTTCAGCAAGCAGAAGGCACCCAGGAAAAAGCTCGAATCTTAACGTTACTGGGCTATTCAGCTCAAGCTCTCGGACAAACCGATCGCGCTACCGCATTTCACACTCAGGCGCTAAAAATTGCTAGAGAATCGAGCGATCGCCCCTGTGAAATCGCTAATCTCAACCACCTCAGCCGCGCCGCCATCGGACAGCAGGCTTACGCTGATGCAAATCGCTACAGCCAAGAGGCGATTATTCTCAGTCGGCAGGTGGGCGATCGCAAAGGAGAGGCCAACGCGCTTGCCAATCTCGGCTACAGTGAGGTCATTCAACATCAGCAGCTCGAACGCCTCGACCCGGATCTCTATGAGATGGCAATCGAGCGGCTCCAGCAAGGCTTGCAGCTATCAGAACGACTGGGCGATCGCCAAAGCCAAGCCCTCTGCCTAAGCAGCCTCGGCATGGCAGAGCTAGCGCTCAACCAATCCGAAAAAGCAATCTCCTATCTCGAAGGGGGCATTCAAGCGGCTCAATTTTCAGGCGATCTGTATTTACAGGGCATCAATCTTGCGAATCTGGCAGAAGCCCATCACCGGCTTGAAAATACCCAACAAACGATCTATACCGCGAGTCTGGGCATGTATCTGCTCAACCAAATCGGGTCGAGCAGTTGGCGACAGCCTGCCGGGTTGCTGGTTATTCTGCGGGGTCGATTAGGAGATGATGAGTTTCAAACGTTGCTCAAGGAAGGGCGATCGCACATTATTCGAGTCATTGGGGTTGATGGGTACGATCATCTGCCGACGTTGCTAGACGATTATCAGCAGCAATAATTCTGTAACAGTCTCAACCAACCTATTTTAGGCATGTCATACCACTACCATTTTAACTTCTAGCCGTCAGCATTCAGAGTTTTGTTCATCAATCAACGAGTTTCTCCGCAGAATACACCCCGTATTCCTCATCTCGATAGAGTTCCACCAGTCTGCGACACCGCGATTTAAAATTTTCCTTTGGCAACACCACATGGGTAATGCCATAGTCTGAGAATTCGTTGCGCAGCATTCGGCAGCTTCGGCGGCGCTTGACTTTGTAAAATTCCTTGCCCAGCTCTAAGCGATGATTCCACTCGATCACTTCAACATCTTGATAGGGGTGAGTTTTGCGGTTTACCAAAATGGGAGCGCCCGTATACAGCCGAAACTTGCGAAGTTCCTTAGAATCCGGCGGAATCAGATAGGTTTGCTCGGCGCGCAGATGGTCGCGCACAAATTTCATCATCGGGAACGTCTCATCTTCGGCGTGCAGCCTTTGCACCTGGTGATAGCCGCCAATGATCGCCAATGTGAGAATTACTGCGATACTGGCGCGGGCAATGAGAATCTCGTGGCGTAGCGCTGTGCTATGAAATCTGCGAAACAGCCACGAGACAAATTGCCCCAGAATAATGCCCGTTGCAATGGGGACTAAAAATACCGAAATTCTCCACGGCGCGATGAAGGCGAGCGTGTCGCTGTCAGTCAGCATCTGCACCCCAGTCAGGGAAACGGCGATCGCATAGGGAATGAGCAGAATCGTTGCTAATGGCGTGCGCCGCACTAAGACGATGGCGATCGCCACCCAAAGGGTCTGAAAATAAGCTCCTTCGCCATCCAGCCACACCGCCGGAATCGAGTGATGGGGGATTCGCTCGTTGACGATGATATCAGTTGCGCGTTGGGCGAGTTCGGGATTGGTGTCTGCAAAGGTGAAATACATATAGCTGAACACAGGCAAAATCAGCAGCCCTGCAACGACGCCAACCGCCAGCGCTTTTTTCCAGTTTTTGTCCTCCCTCAAAATGACAACCATGTACGCCAGCGTCAGCGCTCCCACACTGGGAAAATAGGCAGGATGCAGCGTTCCCGCCAACGCGAGCAACGCGACCGCGAGAAAGGGTCGGCGCTGCAAAAACACCCAAACCGACAGCAGAATGAATGCTCCAAAATTGCACGGCTGAAACACCGGCCCCAAAATATACTGCTGCGCGACGCCTGCCTGAACCACCCAATCGGTATTGACATCAAAAATTTCGATTTCAACGGTGTGGGTAATGATCAGCAGCGCTAGAAATACCAGACATTTCGCCCGCGATTGATTGAGTTTAAACACATAAGACGCAATCCCAAGCAGGCTATAGGCATACACGCCGAAAATCAGAAAGTAATATCCATAAAACGCATATTCGGGATGAATGAATTGATAGGTAAGCCGCACCAGTGCTGTAAACGCGGGCAGCGGATCGAGGGTGTTAGCCGTCCAATCGTTGATTAGGAATCCGTGTCCGGCGTGGGCTAAGCCCTGTAAATATTTGGTGTTTTGATTTTCGGGTGAGTGATAAATCGGATCTTGGACATAAGCCAACCCGAAGAGAATGCCGACGGCCAAAAACTGGGCGATCGCCACCAACGGCGTCATAAATGGAACGGATCGAAGCTGCTTACAAAGATCCATAACTCCCACGGGAGACTCCTCACCACACTGAGCAATCCCAATCCTACCGAATAAATGCCAACACGATGTTGCACGATCAGTCCATCGCACTTGCAAATCGCGATAGATTTTCTCCGGCTGAATTACCTGATACAGTTAGAATTCATATTTCCTTTGATTTAGGTGTTCCTGTACTCTTCTAGGTGGCGTTTGGGCAGAAAACAGGACAGGCACACATCCGGTCGCCTCGATCGGGAGACGGGTGCGGGTGGGTGGCGAGTCGCCCCTGCTGTTGAATCATTATTTAGGACGCGAATTCGCTCGATTTTTGTCTCGTTCGGCATCAAACCAATGCTGCCTAAATCGCAATCAACCCATTCTATGTGGTTACGCAACTTCGTCTTAATCCTGATTGTGCTAGGGTTCTTCTTCCGGTTTTATAATATCGACCGGAAGGTGTATTGGTACGACGAAACCATGACGTCTCTGCGAGTTTCAGGGCACGTCCAAGACGAGCTCGTGACAGACCTATTTGACGGGCGAGTCATGCGCGTGGAGGAGTTGCTCTCGACCTATCAGGCTCCTAATTCCCAAGAGACTTTGAACGACACGATGCAGGCGCTAGCAGAGCACCCAGAGCATTCCCCGCTTTACTACCTGCTCGCTCGATTTTGGATGCAGCTATTTGGAGGTTCGGTGACGAGCATTCGATTGCTGTCTGTACTCGTGAGTTTGCTGGTCATTCCGCTTGCCTATTGGCTGTGTGTCGAGCTGTTTGAGTCTCCAGCCGTGGGGTGGGTAACCGCTGCACTCGTAGCAATTTCGCCGTTTCATGTGCTGTATGCCCAGGAAGCACGAGAATATGCGCTGTGGACGGTGACCATTTTGCTGTCGAGCGCGACGCTGCTGTGGGCAATGCGCCGAGAGAAGCCCCTGCATTGGATTACCTACGGAGTGACTGCGGCGTTAGGACTGTACGTGCATCCGTTTTCGGGATTTGTCTCCGTCAGTCATGGAATTTATGTCCTCGTGGTTGAAAAGTTTCGGCTTAGCAAACGACTGATTGGCTATGTGCTGTCATCGGCGCTGAGTATTATACTGTTTGCCCCGTGGTTGGTGGTGGTGGTGCGCCGATTCGATCAATTCGTTGGCAACACAGCCTCGGTGAATGCCGATCGCTCTGGGTCAATGCCATTGTTCTGGCTCTTGAACTTGAGTCGCGTCTTCTTTGACCTCAATCAAGGACCGAGTGCAATTAATCCCATTCATTACGCTTTGGCGGGGTTGGCGATCGCCTCGTTGATCTATCTCTGCCAGAAAGCCCCCATTCGCGCCTGGGTCTTTGTTATCACCCTCATCGGCGTCACCGGGCTTGCCCTGCTGGGGCCGGATATTATTCTGGGAGGGCGACGCTCTAGCATTACTCGCTATGCGATTCCCTGCTACCTCGGCATTGAGATTGCGATCGCCTACCTGCTCACGGCCAAAATTACGGCCAAACCGTATAACATTCGCGCAAAGTTTCGGGCACGCAAACGATGGCGATCCGTGGCGATCGCCCTTGCCGTGTTTGGCATTGTCTCCTGCACGGCGAGTTCTCAAATTCCGGTCTGGTGGCATAAGAGCCATTCCAAAAGCCGACGCAACCCTGACGTGGCGATGGTAGTCAACCAAGCCAACCAACCCCTACTCGTGAGCGACATCTTACCGCCTGGGCGAATCTTGTCGTTGAGCCATTCGTTGAAACCCAGTGTCGCGCTCCAGCTTGGCGAACGACCGGGCATGATCAGGGTTCCTGATGAATTTGAAACGGTTTATCTTTATTTGCCGTCTGATCGTCTCAAGCAACGCCTGGAACGCAGACAAAATTTTAACATCGAGCCTATTGAGCAAGAGGGTGAGGTCTGGCTATGGGAGGCGGTTAGGCGGCCTGGGTCGGGATAGGGGGGGATTTTGGATTTTGGATTTTGGATTTTGGATTTTGGATTTTGGATTTTGGATTTTAGCAGTCAGCGTTCATCCTTCCGCCTTCCGCCGTAATGGTGCGTTAGCTGGCGCTTTAGCTTAGCCATGCCTGAAAGGCTATACAGCACCCTACTTCCGCCTTCCGCCTTCCCTCTTCCGCCTTCCCTCTTGCGCCTTCCCTCTTGCGCCTTCCCTCTTCCGCCTTCCGCCCTCCCTCTTGCGCCTTCCCTCTTGCGCCTTCCCTCTTGCGCCTTCCCTCTTGCGCCTTCCGCCCTCCGCCTTCCGCCTTCCCGCTGCGCGTCTACGATTTGAGACATTATGGTGCTAGCTCGGTTGCACAAATTTATTACAGCGTCGACTCGGAATCCGGCTGATTCGCGTGTCATTTTCTGGTTTAGCCTGAGTCTAGCGTTTGCTGCTCTATACAGCGGTCTAGCATTGGCGATCGCCTTTTCGGGTGACTACATTGTGCAAGACGATGCGCGGCAATATGTGTTTTGGATGCAGCGATTTTTTGATCCGTCGCTGTTTCCCGATGATTTGATTGCTGACTATTTTCAGTCGGTGAGTCCACTGGGCTATGTGACGCTCTATCGAGGAGCGGCAGCCATTGGCATTCATCCGTTTTTATTGAATAAACTATTGCCGCTGGGTTTGAGTCTGACCACGACGGCGTTTTGCTTCGCGCTGACGCTGCAAATACTGCCGTTGCCTTTCACCGGTTTCGTGGCGTCGCTGCTGCTCAACCAAACCCTGTGGATGAAAGATGACCTGGTGTCAGCAAGTCCAAGGTCGTTTGTGTATCCGTTCTTTCTAGCGTTTTTGGTGTGTGTGTGCCGATATCAATCTCAACGTCGTTCATCTAACTCTCGATCGGTTCACTCCTGGCGGCGATGGCTGATTCTTAGTTTGGCGGCGATCGCCCTACTGGGAAGCTTTTATCCTCAATATCTGCTCGTCTCTGCGGGGGTGCTGCTGCTATGCCTGGTGCGCTGGGACAACGGGCGCGTGCGGTTCTCGTCGGTGCGTCGTGACTATCAGTTTGTGGCGATTCATCTAGTGGTCATTCTCGGAATGCTGCTGGTTTATGCGGTGAATACTTCTGACTTTGGCCCCGTGGTGACGGCAGAGCAGGCACGCGCCATGCCGGAGTTTTGGCCCAAGGGTCGCAATTTCTTTTTCAATGAGAATCTCTGGTGGTTTTATGGCGTGGGCGATCGCAGCGGATATTTGCACGTGGGGCTGGTGCGTCCGGCAACGCTCGCGCTCAGCCTCTTTCTGCCCCTGTTGTTCGTGCGTCCGGCCTGGTTTCCCATTCTGCGCCAGATTACATCAAACGGGTGGCTGCTGATTCGGCTTTGGATCACGGCGACCGTGTTGTTTGTGCTGGCGCACCTGCTGCTGTTTCGGCTGCATCTGCCCGCCCGCTACACCGACCATAGCCTGAGAATTATTACGGCGATCGCCGCTGCGATGTTCGTAACGGCGGTGTTTGATGCCGTGATCCGTGCTAGTTGGCGATCGCCTGCCCCCTATATACGGCCCCGTCTCCGGCGTCCCGTGCTGGCGTGGGGCACTACCCTATTCATGGCGCTGCTGCTGCTTGTCTATCCGGCATTTGTAGAAAACTTCCCGCTCACCAAATATAAAACGGGAAACACCCCCCAGATTTATGAATTCTTCCAGCAGCAACCAACGGATACGCTCATTGCCTCCGTTGTGGAGGAGGTTAACAACCTGCCCGTGTTCTCACAAAAATCGATTCTCATTGGTCGAGAATTTGGCATTCCCTATCACTTGGGGTACTACCAAGAATTCCAAGACCGCGCGTTAGACCTAATCCGCGCCCAATACACTCCCAGCTTAGAAGAATTGCAAGCGTTCATTCGCTCTTATAATGTCGATTTTTGGCTAGTCGATCGGGATGCCTTTAGCGCTGAATATGTCACCGACATCTGGATTCGGCAATATCAAACCGATTTGACAGAGACGCTCACCCAGTTGCAATCGGGCGAGGTGCCCATGCTGAAAAAGCTAATCAAGCCCTGTTCTGTCCTCACCGAAAATCGCCTGACCGTCATCGACGCCACCTGCATTCTCGCCCAATGAGGTTCAATACTCTCGCTTAAAGCAGGATAGTTCTCCCATAGAATATGACGTGTCTCACCTAAAACGAAATGAATCTCACATAGAATGAAACACGTCTCACATGGAACATAGTTTATCTCGCTTCAAACGAGACACATCTCACATAGAACGAGATGAATCTCACTGAAAACAAGACATTCCTCACTCAATGTGAGAATCGTTTCCTATAAAATGAGACAGCCCTCACTCAAAGTCAGATACGCCTCACTCCATAGCGATTCTTACCCGTAGCGACTCTCAACAGAGAGACAGTGCGCAACAAACACTATTGTTATACAGCTCAGTCTTGAGGGGAGACGGTACACGTCAGCTATTGGTGAGATGCGATTGTAGAAATGAGCACAATGATCTGTCGGAGTTAAGCCATGAAAGAGTGGTATAAGGAAGACCTTGCATACATTCATGATGTTGGTCACAGTGACTACGCTCTCAAATCTGCTCCTGGCATACTCGTCATTTTGGCTCAAAACAATATTCGAGAAGGTCTAGTAGTAGATTTGGGATGTGGAAGCGGATTATCTGCGTTAGAGCTTAGCAAGGCTCATTATCGTGTTCTTGGAGTCGATATTTCTGAGTCTCTAATTGCAATTGCACGAGCCAGAGTTCCAGATGCCGAGTTTCGAGTTGAGTCATTGTTTAGAACTGACATTCCCCCTTGCAATGCTGTGATTTCAGTTGGTGAATGTTTTAACTACCTGTTCGATATAGATAACAATTGCCGAACACTGGTTCAACTTTTTAATCGCATCTACAGCGCATTAACTCCAGGAGGGGTACTTGTCTTTGACATTGCAGAACCAGGACAGGCGATGCAAGGAAATAAAACCCAGGGTTTCACCGAAGGTAAGGACTGGATCGTCCTTGTGGAGAAAGAGGAGAATCAAGAGCAATCAAGATTGATTCGTCGCATTATCACTTTACGAAAAGTGGGAGAACATTACAGGCGAGATGATGAAGTACATCATTTGCGGCTGTATAAGGCAACAGATGTTGCTGAAAAACTTCGTCAAGTAGGTTTCCAGATTCAAATCATGGGTAGTTATGGTCAGTACGAACTGCCAAAAGCCCATGCTGCCTTCATTGCACGTAAACCAATATGAGATTGCAACTGAGCAAGCGATCGCTCGCAGTGACTCAGAATCACTACATCATCAGCCAAAGCTATCCCAGAGATGATGAAATGTTTCCAAGCCCGTTGATGATGGCTTGGTACCGACTGCGCTGCGAGGGTGGTTGAGTGAATCGAATCAGCGTTGGGGCAATCTGAATCGCGGAGAGAATTAGCTCTACGGGCTTAGGTTTGCCTGATCGTTAAGTCCCGATCATACGCGATGGCTAGATTCCCTATCGACTCCTGTGTCAGCAAGAAAACTCATCAATTTCACCTTTGAAGGTTATAACCCACGAGGCATACAATCCAATTGCGAGAAATACTTTTCGTTAAGAAAAATAACCACGGGTTGACGAGCCTGATTTCAGCTCTTAAATTGTGTTCATCAGATCCTTTCGCTAGGGTCTGACGAACCTTGAAAACCGCATAACTGACTCCTTTGGAGTCGCCAGGGCGAACGTCGACCCTAGCGAATCGCCTTCTGCATCTGCATTAGAGCATTTTTCTCCGTATGCCTATTAGGAGCGATTCTCAATAATTTTGCCCTCTGATCGACCCTAGCGAAATCGGGTATCTCAAAGCCTTATCTAGTGCGGGTTCTAGATCGAGGGGGTTCAATTCCTCTTACCCCGAAAGGGGACGGAAACGATGTCGCAGAATTTTATATGCGAGGGGTTCGACACGTTCAATTCCTCTTACCCCGAAAGGGGACGGAAACTCGCCGTTTTGGGCCGCATTAACGTTGTTGAGCCACTGTTCAATTCCTCTTACCCCGAAAGGGGACGGAAACTCCCAGCGCCAGTCGCAGGCGCCCCAACACGAACGAGAGTTCAATTCCTCTTACCCCGAAAGGGGACGGAAACCTCAAGGCTTTTCAACTGTCCATACTCAAAACGACACACGTTCAATTCCTCTTACCCCGAAAGGGGACGGAAACGAGAATAAAAACTCTAGCTTATCCCCTATAAAAAAAGGTTCAATTCCTCTTACCCCGAAAGGGGACGGAAACAAGGACTCCTTCGTCATATGCACTGAGCATGTAACGTTCAATTCCTCTTACCCCGAAAGGGGACGGAAACGATCAGGATGCTCCATCATCATCAGCCATGCCTCTGGTTCAATTCCTCTTACCCCGAAAGGGGACGGAAACAGGCTAGTTGCGCCCATTGAATGGGGTATTCTACCCGTTCAATTCCTCTTACCCCGAAAGGGGACGGAAACCCGCCACTCGCAGTTAGGTCAATGCAGCCGAAGCGCATTGTTCAATTCCTCTTACCCCGAAAGGGGACGGAAACTTCATCGTATCCTTCCACGCGGGTGGACGAACGAGAAAGTTCAATTCCTCTTACCCCGAAAGGGGACGGAAACAACTTCCATTACCTCTGTGAATACATCATCTGAATCGTTCAATTCCTCTTACCCCGAAAGGGGACGGAAACCAGAAGACTGCACTTCACCATTCTGCCCCTCAAACAAGTTCAATTCCTCTTACCCCGAAAGGGGACGGAAACAGCTCTAGCCGCGTTTCAAGTTCTACACGGCCCAAACGAGTTCAATTCCTCTTACCCCGAAAGGGGACGGAAACCTGTGCGCCCCCCCGGTGGTACTGGTGACTGCTGCTGTTCAATTCCTCTTACCCCGAAAGGGGACGGAAACTTTGGAAGAGAGAAGAGAGAAGGCGGAAGACGGATGAGAGTCAGAGAGAGGCTTATTTCGGTGGGCGATCGCTCTTTTCACTTTTCCGTCTTCGCTCTTCCGCCTTCCGCTTTCGCTCTTCCGCCTTCCAGAAAGACGGAGGAGAGTCAGAGAGAGGCTTATTTCGGTGGGCGATCGCTCTTTTCACTTTTCCGTCTTCGCTCTTCCGCCTCCCGCCTTCCGCCTTCACTTTTCCGCCTTCACTCTTCCGCCTTCACTCTTCCGCCTTCCAGAAAGACGGAGGAGAGTCAGAGAGAGGCTTATTTCGGTGGGCGATCGCTTAAAAATTAGTTAACCATTGGGTCAACGCTTGCGGCTGGCTCGAAGTTCTAAACGAAACAGCCACACCATCAATGCAACGACACCGACTTGTAGAGCAAAATTCGGAAGAGCATTCTCCACATTTCGTCCGGCGATGAGTTGAGACAAAAAGACAAACGCCCCAATTAATCCAGATGCTCCGCAAACCACATAGACAAATTGCCTTAACCCTCGATAGGGAGCCTTTAACTCTGCTTTTAATCGAGCAATTTCTTCAGAACTCAAGTTAGAACGCTTTGAGCGGTCTGAAGATTTATCATTGGGAGGAGTCATGTAGTATTCCTAACTTTATCAGCACCCTACCACAAGCGTTTTCCGCGTGGATGAATCGTCTTCCAATTGGTTCGAGCCATTGCAAGCTGAGCATCTGATACTTTAGCACCCGTTAGGTCTGCTCCACAAAGATTGGCTCCTCGAAGGTTAGTATTGCTGAGGTGGGCATAGCTCAAGTTGGCTCCGCGCAAATCGGCTCGGCCTAGATCCGCATTCATTAAAAATGCGCCCACAAGGTTAGCATCCTTCAGGCTTGCCTGATTCAAATTGGCTTGCGCCAAGTCAGCTTCGCCTAGATCGGCCTTCTGAAAATTTGCGCCACTGAGTTTTGATTGATGCAGATTTGCCTGATGGAAATTGGCCCCCGATAGTTGAGCCTCTTGCAAATTGAGTAAGCTCAGGTCGCGCTGGGCAAAATTGCGATGTCCTTTAGCGTATGCATCTAAGATCTGCCGTTCATCGAGCTTGTTGATGGTTGAAATCGGCTTATTCGCTCGTCCTGAAGAATTCCCCGACCCTGCAGATGGATGAGATCGGCTCCCCTTTCGAGACGAGTCTACCTGGAAGCTCGTTGACCCCGAGGAGTTTCTTATTTTCCGGGCGCGAATTTGCGCTGCAAGTCTGGCAGTCGGGGTTGACGGTGGAATTGGGCTCGACAGGTTATCCGAGCTATAGTCAGAATTTTTGGACGAGGGCGGATTGGGGCGGGATACCATGCTCTCTGCCAGACTGTCCATATATGGAACCAAGTCAAGGGCTCTGAGAACTTCTGCCGCCGATTGATAGCGATGCCGAACGGACACCTCCAGCATTTTCGTCAGAACGTCCGCAAAATGGTCGCTAACGTGCACATAATCTTGCCACAGCACTTCGCCTGTTGCCGTATCGTAATCCATGTCTTTGGGGGCTTTGCCCGTGAGCAGATAAATGCACGTGACACCTAATGCATACACATCACTGGCATAGGTTGGGCGCATTGCCATCTGTTCGGGGGGGGCATATCCCGGTGTGCCAATTGCGTATGCCGTCAGTGCTGTTTGCTCAGATGCGCCTGCACGAGTCGGCGTAATGCGGTCTTTAACCGCTCCAAAATCAATGAGGACTAGTTTTTTATCCTGATAGCGACGAATCAAATTTGCCGGTTTAATGTCTCGGTGGATGACTTGCTGGCTATGGATGTAGTGGAGCATCGGCAAGACTTCGCTGAGAAACTGCTTGACCCCTGCTTCACTAAATGGCCCCGACCGCTTGACTTCTTGCTGGAGCGTCGAACCACTAATAAATTCTTGAACTAGGTAAAATTCTTGATTGGCATCAAAATAATCGAGCAGTCTAGGAACTTGGGGATGATCGCCAATTTTTCCGAGCGTTTTGGCTTCTCGATCAAACAAGTCCCTCGCCATCTTTAGAACATGGGGCGACGAAGCAGCAGGTCTTAACTGTTTGATGACGCAATTGGGATGACCTGGCAACGATTCGTCAATTGCCAGAAATGTTGCTCCAAACCCTCCATGCCCTAGCGCTCGAATAACTCGATAGCGATCGCGTAGCAGTAGCGTAGAGCCACAGGCTTGGCAAAATTCTGTGTGAGCCAAATTTTCAGGATGAGGGCAGGCTGAGTTCAAACAGTAGCTCATTCCACATTACTCGCTTTATCGCGCACCGAAGTGTCAACCCTCGTAACCTGTATCAACAGACCCACAAATCTGGATGCTTGCCCAAAGTTTGACACGATGATTCCATTATCTTGGCAGGAAAGGCAGAATGCAGCCCCATTCTTGCGGGAAATCTCTTAAAGAATTGCTGAAGCTATCTTCATTTTGATTGAAATCTTAGTAAAAGCCCATATGTTCACCTAGTTAGAGAGCAAAATTAATTACCTTTACGTCATCCCCAACGCGTTATCCAGAAACTAGGAGGAATTTCGCGTCTGGGCAGTAGAATAGGGGGCGTAGCATAACTTAACTGGCTGAAGAGCACGCACGGCAATGCGCATCTCACTAAACTGGCTATCTGAACTAGTAGACCTAACGATGACCCCTGACGAGCTGGCGGAAACGCTAACGATGGCAGGGTTTGAAGTCGAAGATATTGAAGACCGGCGCGCCTGGGCAAATGGGGTTGTGGTTGGCAACGTCTTAGACTGTAAACCACACCCGAATGCGGACAAGTTGCGCGTGTGTACGGTCGAGATCGGTCGTGATACTCCTTCAACAATTGTTTGCGGAGCGTCTAATGTCAAGACGGATACGTTTGTACCTGTTGCAACCATTGGAACGTATTTGCCTATTGTTGACTTAAAGATTCGACCTAGAAAATTACGTGATGTTCCTTCTGAGGGCATGATCTGTTCGTTAGCTGAATTAGGTTTGGCTAAGGAGTCAGAGGGGATTCACATATTTTCGGAGGCAAATCTTAAGCCGGGAGACGATGCTCGACCCCTCTTAGGATTAGATGACGTAGTGTTAGACCTCACGTCAACGGCAAATCGGGCGGATGCGCTTAGTATGGTGGGAATTGCTCGTGAAATTTCGGCAATTACGGGGGCTCAGCTTCATCTCCCTGAGGTGCCGCCGGTGTCTATTCAAACCCAAGGTCGTGGGCTAGCCGTGACTGTAGCCGAACCGCAAGCCTGTCCGGCTTACATCGGTACTCAAATTGAGAACGTTACGATCGCCCCGTCTCCTCGATGGCTTCAGCAGCGATTACAAGCGTCGGGCATTCGCCCCATCAATAATGTGGTCGACGTTACTAACTATATCTTGCTGGAATGGGGGCAACCCTTACACGCATTTGATGCCGATCGCCTCTCTGAAATTACGGGTCATGATTCGTTGACAATTGGAGTGCGATTTGCCCATTCCAGCGAATCCTTGAAAACTCTTGATGGGCAAGTTCGTAAACTATCTGAGCAGTCTTTGTTGATTACGGCTAATGACAAACCGGTTGCCCTAGCGGGTGTCATGGGCGGGGAAGAAACCGAAGTCTATGACGGAACGACTCGTTTAGTCTTGGAAGCCGCAATTTTTGATCCGGTGGCGACTCGGCGCTCTGCTCGAAGTCAAGGATTGCGGAGTGAGGCATCCACCCGGTATGAACGCGGTGTCAACCAAGCGGAACTAGATTTGGCATGTCGCCGGGCGCTCTTGCTGATGGGTGATCTGAGTGGTGGAACGCTTCATACCCAGGCGATCGCCGATCATCTTCCCGATTTTGCTTCATTTTCTCGAACGATCGAACTCCGTCTGGAGCGGATCAACCACGTGTTAGGACCGATCGCCGTAACGCAGCCAGTGAATGGAGCAGGGCCTTCATCCGCATCGGATATCGAGCCCGGTGAACTCACCGCAGGAGATGTGGAGCACGTGCTCACGGCTCTGGGCTGTCAGCTCACGCCAGCGAGCCAGCCAAACGTTTGGACGGTGAGCGTTCCACCCTATCGGTATCGGGATTTGGAACGCGAAATTGACCTCATCGAAGAAGTCGCTCGTCTCTATGGATACAATAAATTTTGCGATACCTTGCCTGACAAATCAGAGCTTGGATATCTGTCAGTTGATTATGCTCTAACCCAAGAAATCCGAGCAGCATTTCAGGCAGTCGGGTTGACAGAGCTCATTCATTATTCTCTCGTTCGACCCGGCTTCACCAATCAAATCGAGCTTGCCAATCCCCTCTTTGCTGAATATTCTGCATTGCGCACCGAATTGCTACCCGGTCTGATTGATGCGTTTCAATACAACCTAGAGAAAGGATGTGGGACTCTAAACGGGTTTGAAATTGGCCGAGTGTTTTGGCGTGCTGAAGATGGGTTTGACGAAGCAGATCGAGTCGCAGGCATCATCGGAGGCGACACCCGATCTGGGCGCTGGGTTAGTGGCGGGCGCGAAGCTCCTCTGACATGGTTTGAAGCAAAAGGCATGTTGGAAAGCGCATTTCAGCGGTTAGGGTTGAGTGTGGAATATCAACCCGATTGTCGTCGCCCTGAGCTACACCCTGGACGCACTGCGTCGTTGTGGGTTCAAGGTCAAAGATTGGGGACGTTTGGGCAGCTTCATCCGCAGCTTCGTCAAGAGCGAGAATTGCCCGATCAAGTCTATGTATTTGAACTAGACTTGGATGTCATGCTTGATCAGATGGATCAAGAGGAGCGAATCAATCCAATCTTTAAGCCGTTTTCTACGTATCCATCCTCTGCTCGAGACATCGCTCTCTATTCTCCGATCCAAGTCTCGGTGGCAGAATTAAAGCGAGCGATTCAGAAGGCTGGCACTCCTCTGCTAGAGTCAGTCGAGCTGTTTGATGAATATCGCGGACAAGGGGTTCCAGAGGGAAAGCGCAGTTTGGCATTCCGGCTGATTTATCGGGCAAGCGATCGCACGCTGACCGATGTTGATGTTGATCCGGTGCATGCAAACGTGCGAGATAGCCTCGCAGAGAAATTTGGGGTGGAGCTGCGCAGCTAGGCAATGTGCGCGTCAAGTACAGAAACGGTGGTGTGGGCGCGGCGCGCCCCACACCACCGTACTTAACTCAAGCGCATACCGCTATATAATTTGTTGATGTTGATACGATTACAGGTTTAGCAGGCGGATGGTTATGCCTAAGTACATCATGTGGGGACGCTATTGCGACGACGTACTAGAAAAGCGTGCTCCCTATCGTCAAGCGCATCTAGACGGCCTCGCCAAACAGAAAGAATCGGGAGTGCTGGTCACCATCGGACCGACCAAAGACACCACCAAAGTGTTTGGCATCTACAACGCCGAGGATGAGGCAACCGTTCGGCAACTGGTCGAATCTGATCCCTATTGGACGGGTGGCGTTTGGATAGAGTATGAGATTAAGGAATGGATTCAGGCGTTTTGAGCATTAGCCTGGTCATGACAAAAGGCGATCGCCTCGTTAAGACACTGGGTTTGTCGGGGATAGCGAACAGATGGACGAGCGATCGTGACCAATGGGATGCCTAGTTCGTCGGCGATCTGCTGTTTGAGCGGTTCTCCGCCTGCGTTACCGGATGCTTTAGTGACTACCAGCGTAATGCGCCAATGATGCCACAGGGCACGTTCAAAATCTGCTGACAAAGGCGGACGAATGGCGATGATGCGATCGGGTGTAAACCCTGAATCTAGGGCAACGCTGAGGGCTTTGGGGGATGGCAAAATTCGGGTGAAGAGGGTGGCTCGATCGTGCCATTCTCGAAACTGAGGCAATGGCCGATAGCCAATGGTTAACAATGCCCGATGACCGATTAAGACGTTACTTTCAACTACATCATCAAACTCTTTGAAGAGGTGTTGTTGACGACTACGAGAGCCGGACTTCGCGACATCAGGGCGCTCGTAACGAAGGTATGGAATGTGATGGGCAGTGGCAGCCGCGATCGCCAGCTTAGAAATGTCAACCGCAAACGGATGAGACGCATCCAAGATTATCCCAATTTGATGCTGGATGATAAACTCTCGAATGCCTATTTCATCTAGCAACCCCACCCAAACCGTCACGTTGGGCACGCGGGGATAGAGGTGCTTGGCCGCGTCTGTGGTGACTGTAATGAGGCAAGTCCAGCCTGTGTGGGCGATCGCCTCTGCCAACTGGGCGCTTTCATGAGTCCCGCCAATGAGCCAGATAGGAGGGGTCAAAACCTTACCTTAAACAGATGAAAAAGCTCGCCTGGAAGCTGTTTGACAATTTTTGCTCCTGATTCTTTGAGAAGATGTTTCCAGTCATCCAATGATTCTAGATAAACCTCGGCTCCCAGGTAGGTTTCTAAAATCGCCCAGTTTTCGGCGATCTCAGCCTCAGAATCAATGACATCAAAGACAAAAAATCCGTCGGGTTTGAGAACACGCCTCACCTCTGCAAGAACGTCGCGCCAATAACCAAGCGGATAATAACAGCTCACTCCCGTGGCGATCGCCAAGTCAAAGTGGTCAGCCTCATAGTTTAGCTGATTGGCAACTCCAAGCTGAGTCCCCTTAAATAGTTTGGAATTGAGCTGAGGCCCTCTCGCGTTTAGCGTATCTCGTGCCACGATGCTGATATCATGCCCGTAAAAAAAGGCTTCCCAATCACGCCAGGGGTAGATGAGAAAACTGACCCCACATCCCAAATCTAGGCATTGCTGATTTTTTTTAGGCTGAGCAATCTCCCAAAACGGTGATGCCGTCTTTGACGATAGGGTACCGCTTGTCCACTCTCGAAAAATCGGCATTGCTTCAACTTCGGGGGGCAAGTCAAAGGGCTCATTTTTATACTCTTTGTTGAACCGTGAGGCAACGGCTGAAAGTTGGGTCTGCCAATCCGATGAGCGATCGCCCAAAAAATTGGCTAGGTTTTGTGTATCAGATTTCTGGCTCTGCCCCTTTGACACTAGACTCACTCCTTAACAACATTCGCCAACTCACTTGAGAGATCACCCATCCCTTATCCTTTAAGGGCTCGATTAAAGTTGTCTCGATATGACTTGTTCATCAGTAGTACAGGCCAGAGCAGCGTTAGATACAAGCGCCCCTGGTCAAAATTGGTTCGCTTAAACCCTGTCCAAAATTTCACACCACCACCCAAATACACAATTAATAAGAGAGTTATCAAGAGGTTCATGACTCAAATCTCCTCAATTAACGCTAAACGTTGACCTCAGCGTAGTCAGCACATCTTCACAGAGCGATTCGATTTAACCCGCGTCAGTAGAAAACATCAGTTAAATCATGGTAATAAGTAAATCAAACTAGAACTGTCTCTAAGAACTACTATCGAGGTCTTTATACTTAAGTGTAGGATAGCCGACGAAATTCTGACTGCATTTTGCACTATGCTCAGTTGGCGCAATGCGTGACTCATCAATGCGTGACTCATCAATGCATGACTCATCAATGCATGACTCATAATGGAGTGAACCGACCCGCTGTGCTTGCGGAAATGATGTTAGAGAACATCAAGATGCACAATTACAAGGTCACCCCAATCACCCCAAGCCTGATCCTGATTTTTTGGAGTAATATCTCTCCGCAGATGATTTCCGCTAAAGCGGCAAAGAAGTATTTTGGAGGCGTAAGGCAAACGCCATATCTCGGTAAGCTAAGCATGGGGCGGTATGTCTTAATACCTAGTTGAAAATTATTTTGTTGATTGATTAAACGTGTGTTTCTTTACCTGGCGATCGTCTAGTCCCCTGTTTGAAGGAGACGTGGTGTGGCGAGTAAATGACTGAATTATTGCAGAGACAAGCGGATATTGAAATCACCGCTGGGCACAGTGGAGATTACTAAAAGCAAGGAGGATGTATGCGAGCAGTGCTGATGGCGGGTGGATCAGGGACGCGGCTCAGACCGCTGACCTGTGATCTTCCAAAGCCCATGGTGCCTATCCTAAACCGACCGATTTCTGAGCACATCATTAATCTGCTTAAGCGGCATCAGATTACAGAAATCATTGCAACGCTGTATTACCTGCCTGATGTCATGCGTGACTATTTTCAGGATGGCAGCGATTTTGGAGTGCAAATTACATACGCTGTTGAAGAGGATCAGCCCCTAGGAACCGCAGGATGTGTCAAAAACGTCGCTGAATTACTGGATGATACGTTTTTGGTCATTAGCGGCGATAGCATCACCGATTTTGATCTAACTGAAGCGATTCGATTCCATAAAGAGCGAGGCTCAAAGGCAACACTCGTTTTGGCGCATGTGCCCAACCCAGTCGAATTTGGGGTGGTGATTACAGATAAAGAGCAGCGCATTCAGCGATTCTTGGAAAAGCCGTCAAGTAGCGAAATCTTTTCCGATACGGTTAATACGGGAACCTATATTTTAGAACCCGACGTTCTCCAGTATTTGCCTGAAAATCAGGAATCTGACTTCTCGAAAGATTTGTTTCCCTCACTGCTAGAAAAAGGCGAGCCGATGTATGGCTATGTAGCAGAGGGATATTGGTGTGATGTTGGACATCTAAACGCCTATCGAGAAGCCCAATATGATGCGCTCTATCGCAAGGTCAAATTAGAGTTTGACTATGACGAGCGATCGCCCAGTATCTGGATTGGCAGAAACACTCAAATTGATTCATCGGCCCGAATCCATTCCCCCGCTCTGATTGGCAACAACTGTCGTATTGGCGCGCGGGTTCAGATCGAAGCGGGAACGGTCATCGGAGATAATGTCACGATTGGAGCCGATGCTGACTTAAAGCGTCCAATCGTCTGGAATGGGGCGCTTATCGGGGAAGAAGCCCATCTGAGAGCCTGTGTTGCCGGACGCGGAACCCGCATTGACCGACGGGCGCATGTTTTAGAAGGCGCGGTGATTGGCTCGCTGTCAACGGTTGGAGAAGAAGCCCAAATCAGCCCAGAAGTTAGGGTTTGGCCGAGTAAGAAAATTGAGCCGGGTGCAATTCTCAATATGAATCTAATTTGGGGACATATTGCCCATCGAAACTTGTTTGGGCAACGGGGTGTATCTGGATTGGCGAATGTTGACATTACACCCGAATTTGCAGTTCGGCTCGGCGCTGCGTTTGGCTCCACGCTCAAAACCGGCTCCTCTGTGATCGTATCTCGCGACCAGCGCAGCATTTCCCGAATGGTGTCGCGATCGCTCATCGCTGGGCTCATGTCGGTTGGGGTCAATGTCCAAAATTTAGAAGCAACGGCAATTCCAGTAGCACGGGCGGTTGTGCCAACGCTCCCCGTTGAAGGCGGAGTCCACGTTCGCATCCATCCCGATCGCTCGGATCACATTCTCATCGAGTTTTTTGATAGCAAAGGCATTGCGCTCTCTAAAGCCCGTGAGAAAAAGATTGAGGGAGCTTACTTTAAAGAGGATTTCCGCCGAGCCCAGATTCAGGAAATCGGCAATATGGTATATCCCAGCCAGGTGATCGATATCTACAGCACCAGCTTTGAGCGACATCTGAATGTGGAAGCAGTTCGCAATAGCAATTCAAAAGTCGTCATTGACTATGTGTATGCCGTATCCGGGGCTGTTTTACCTCGATTGCTGAACAAATTTGGCTGTGATGCGGTCGTACTCAATGCCAGCCTCAGCCAGATTATGCCGTCTGCCGCAGATCGAGAGGTGATGCTTGATCAGCTTGGCAGCGTAGTTGAGGCGCTGAATGCTAATTTAGGCGTTCAAGTGTCTGCTAATGGTGAACAACTCGTCTTGGTGGATGAATCGGGCAGCGCGATTCGCGGCGAATTGCTGACGGCTCTGATGGCTCACATCATTCTCACTGCTCAGCCTCGAAGCGCCGTGGTTGTGCCTGTTAACGCATCTAGCGCGGTTGAACAAATCGCTCGACGTCACGATGCCGAGGTAATTCGTACGAAGGCTAACCCAACAGCGCTGATGGAATCTTGCCACACCAACCCCAATGTTGTATTCGGTGGCAGTGGCGAAATGGGCTTTATTTTTCCACAGCTTCATCCAGGCTTTGATGCGATGTTTTGCATTGCGAAGCTGATTGAAATGTTGACGATTCAAGAGCGATCGCTCGGTCAGCTTCGCTCTGAGTTGCCGCGCGTTTGCCATAAAGGAGTAACAGTCCGCTGTCCATGGTTGGTAAAAGGAGCTCTAATGCGCCACATGGTCGAAACTCATCCCAGTGACGTGCTGGATTTGACGGATGGCGTTAAAGTGCTAGACTCCCGCAATAAAGATAGCTGGGTCTTGGTGTTACCGGATGCGGGTGAGCCGTTGGTGCATCTGTATGCCAACAGCAACGATCGCAGTTGGGTCGATGAAACTCTGCGAGACTATCGCAATCGCGTGCATGACTTTGTCGAACAGGAAGAAGGCATCGAGGAAAGTCGATCTGACATGGAGGCATTAACGTCCTCGTAATAGCTTGTGGTCTTCCATCATGACGTTTTTCTTTGGACAAGCGGCCTATTAATTAGGCAAAATAGAATACTATAGCGTTACGCTTTCGCGTTAGGACGTTGAACGTGTGTAGAACCTGCGCGCCGCGCGGGTTCTACACATGAATTCGAGCTCGTAGAGCTATAATCACTCACGGAGTGAGTGGCATGACTACACTCTGTTCTGACTAATAAAAGCTGCACGGTAGCAGTCAATCGCTGGAGTGGATTTAGAGCATGGCTAGTGATCAATCCGCTCCAGCAGATTTTTGGGTTTCAATTTGGGTAGGAGATAGTTGACATGAATAGCTGTATCTTGATGGCGGAGATTGTCCAAGATCCTCAACTCCGCTATACATCAGATAATCAGATTCCAATTGCAGAAATGTTGGTTCAGTTTGATGGGCTGCGGGATGGCGATCCGCCAGAAACGCTAAAAGTCATCGGCTGGGGAAATCTAGCCCAGGAGATTCAGGAGCACTATCATCAGGGCGATCGCATTGTTATTGAGGGTCGCATTAATATGAATACGTTGGATCGTCCCGAAGGGTTTCGAGAAAAACGAGCCGAATTGACGGCTCAACGGATCTACCGGATTGGCAGCATCGAAGGAGGCGCGCGCCCATCATCAGCCGTATCTGATCCGACAGCGGTGAGCTATGAGGCGTCACCTCAACCTAAAACCGCTACGCCCTCGGCTCCAAGCGAAGCGCCTCCCATTGACCCGGCGGATTATGATGATATTCCGTTTTAGCAATAGCTTCAAAATGAGACAGCGCGTATAGGACAGCAACTACGGAAATCCCTAGCGCCATTTCCATGCGGTGAAACAAATATGCAACTCAACCACTCAAAAAAACTGGGGTGCTAGGATTCGAACCTAGGAATGGCGAGACCAAAACCCGCTGCCTTACCACTTGGCGACACCCCAACAGGCATGTGCAAACCAGCTTTCACATATTAACAGTTTTGCGCCGAACTCTGTCAAGAATCCTAGCTAAAAATCCTGACGAAGCGCAGCTTGCCCCCGGCGATAAATTTCTTGGGCATAGTCTGTCCAGGTGCCCTGCCCCCAGTAGCGAAAACAACTGGTTTGCAACAGCAGGTTATGAAACAAGGCATTTCGATAGCGGTGCTGTCGGGTCATTCTCCCGGAGGACGATGAGGCTTGCTGAGATGAGACAAGCGGATCAATGGTTTGATGAAACGCTTGGCTTAATTTTTCCATGGGGTTTAGAACATTGTCATAGCCTTGAACCCAACTAATGTGATTCGTCCATGAGCCGCCGTCCATATGAAAATTAGGATCATCTTGCTTTAGAGCATCAATGGCGTTGCTAACGGCATTAGGTGTCGCAGAATCAGGGTCAACTCTCTCCCAGATTCGGTGTTGGGCGATCGCTTGGCACACTGGATAATCGTCAGAATTGCAGCCCGATGCCTCAATCAGCTCTAGATATTCGGTCCCGTTCATGCCAACGACTCCGGTTGTTCCTCCCCCCTGGTCGCGCATTTCATAGTAGGCATTGCGAAACGCAGCGGGAAACTCGTTCATCATGACCCCACCATTCTCACCATCCCCAATCTGAGTCACTAAGGGTGGGACGTGAATGCCGCTGATGGTTGCCTGTGGAAGCGTTTTGGCTTCGTAATACGGCTGCATCTGAGCGACCAGCTTGGTATCGGAGCCTTGGGTTTTAATCAAGGCGGTGATGCTAACGGTGTCTCCCGATGAGTTGTGACTGACTAGACGATGGGGAATATGCTTATTTTGCAAAGGTTCTCCGCTGGGTAATTCGACAGAATGTTCTTGTACCATAAGCCAGCGATATCCGCATTCTTTGAGCACTCGAATGAATTCGTACAGAGTGTCAGGATGATTGGGCAAGTGCATTTCTGGAGGAGAAAACCCTTTGACACGCTGTAGAGCTTCCCACCCAAATAATGCAGCAAAGTGATGCTGCCACGCTTGAATGTGCAGCTTGATGTCTGGAATCGGTGTTGATGGGATGACGGCATGACTCCACATCGTGCCCAGCCATTCTACGTATGGCTGATAAGCTGAATCACAGGTGATGCGCTTAAGGTTATTGAGAATGTCGTTTCGACCCATCTGATGCAATCCCCAAAGTAGATTGCCAGAGTAGTCGAGCATGACACGGGGGTTGCATCCTTGATTGATCAAATCAGGAATGAAGTCGGCGATGCGGCTGTAGCAGTAGGAGAAGGGACCTGCATTATGATTGTCTCCCTCGTAGGGATGCTTAAACATATATTGCAGATTACTGATTAGTTCCCCGTTTTCCCCTGCCGGAATGATGGGCTGATGCATGTGGAGGGCGATCGCAAACCCGGCTGAAATCTGATCTAGGTGTATATTGGACTGCGGCAAAAAAACGGATTGATTGAGTAACACCGCGGACTGTAGTTCTGGCTCCCAGCCACAGATATTGGGTAAGCCATCTACTGTAGCCGGTAAATTAGGCAGAGCAGAAGCAGCAGATTGAGTGAGAGAAGCCATTGCGTTCTTGTAATACTCAGTTCAACTCGGTTTCAGTGTAGCTCTTTAAGAGTGAAGAGTACCCGCGTGGGTACTGCCAAACGTAACGAGATACTTAGAAAATAGGGAACAGATACGCACCCCTACAAATCACCCCGCTGCCTCCTAAATTTCGATTTTGGAGGCAGTTTCTTACACCAATTCTTAGAATTGGGATATGGTTTGGTTTGTGGTGCATTATTTTGAGAAACGGTATTAGATATGCTAGATACGTTCAGCGTACTGGGAAACCGAGAATGTTTTGACAAGACGGGTATGAATATTTCTAAACGGTGTACTTTCTTTATATTTTCTCACCAGATCTCATTACAAGCAGATGTTGTGGGTAGCCTAGAAGATATGGTCTGTAGATAACAGCATCTATGAGTACGACCTCGGACCCATTCAGAACTGCCAACTATCTTTTAAGAAAAGCTGCTCACGATAAGTGGCATCGACTTCAGAGCAAGCAGCATATTTTGCGATCGCAACTTGGGTTTAATGATGTGCAAACCTCGCGCCCAAAGGCGTGTGTAGGTTGCACTCATTATCACGGGATTGCCTATGGTCAGAGCCGCGATCAGCGAACGATTCTCGTGTGTGGGTTTCATCCCTACGGATGGCGAGACACTCATCAATGCCCTGATTGGAATGGTGCGGTAGAGAATCTCTAGGGCGATCGCCCCGCGTGATGGCAGAATAAATCTATAGATCAGGCAGGGATATCCATACTAGGTTTATATCACTGTCGATAATAGAGGGTTTTTGAGGAAATCTAAGCAATGCTGAAGCGATTTGCAGCAATTTTTTTGGTGGTCTTGAGTCTGAGTTTGCAGAGTTGCATTTCAACAGCATCCGGTTTGAAAAGCTATGTAAACTCGTATGAGGGCTATGAATTTTTGTATCCCAATGGTTGGCTTCCGGTTGAAGTTCCGGATGGCCCGGATGTTGTTTTTCATGACTTGATTGAGCCGACAGAGAACGTCAGCGTCATTATTAGCGACGTTCCAGAGGGGAAATCGCTAGAAGATTTGGGCAGCCCCAGCGAAGTCGGACAACGACTGGCTCAAGGCTCGACTGCTGCATCGTCTGAGCGTCAGGCTGAGTTGGTCAATGCTGAATCCCGGACGTCTACAAAGAACAACACGACCTATTATCTCTTGGAATATGCGGTTCAGCTTCCCAATCAGGCTCGGCATAATCTTGCCAGTGTTGCGGTGCGGCGAGACAAGCTATTTACCTTTAATATTTCAACAACCGAGCGGCGCTGGTCAAAGGTGGAAGAAAAGTTTCGGCAAGTGGTATCGTCTTTTTCGGTTTATTAATTTGGTTGACTAGTTCGGTTGACTAATTCGGTTTACTGATCGCGGGCATTGTTATGGGAACACCAACATTTGTACTCGCATCGGCTTCTTTGGCTAGGCGGCGGCTGTTGCAACGTGTCGGGATTGAACCAGTCGTGATGCCGAGCCAGTTTGATGAATCAAGCATCCAGGCTGACACCCCAGCAGAATTGGTGCGATCGCTAGCCCAACGCAAAGCTGAGGTAATCGTGGCTCAGCTTACAGAAGCCACGAGTCATCCAATTGATACGCTCGTTATGGGATGCGACTCGGTGCTTGCTCTAGAGGATGAGGTGTATGGAAAACCCGCTGATGAATATGACGCGATTGCCCGATGGCAGTCGATGCGGGGGAAAGTCGGGCAGCTTTACACGGGGCATGCGCTCGTTGATCTCTCAAAGCCCCGAGCATTAGTGCGGTGTCAAGTGACGCAGGTCTTCTTCGCAGACGTTAGCGATCGCCAAATCGAAGCCTATGTGGCAACGGGCGAGCCGCTTCATTGTGCGGGGTGTTTTGCCCTAGAAGGGCGAGGCGGAGCGTTTGTTGAAAAAATAGAGGGATGCCACAGCAACGTCATTGGGCTGAGCCTCCCTCTTTTAAGACAGATGCTAGACGAACTAGGATACGATATCGCCGATTTTTGGGAATAGGTTGGTCGTAGGCTATAAATGGTCTATTACTTACTCAATCTCGATAGATTGCGGGCTTGATGAGGATGGGCTCAATGATCCAGTAGATAATCGAAAATCGCTATAGAGGCGATCGCGCCATTCAAAAAAGCGCGCATAGGCCGGATTATTTGCCAATCCCGGAACGCCTTTTCCTTTGAGAGATTCAGGGAGATCTAGATAATTTCCTGCTGGAAACTTGATATACATCGTCAGCCCTGCCACGGCAAAATCTGCCAATGTTGGAGAATCCGCAATTAGATACGGGCTGTTATCTAGTAATAGGGTCAGTGCGTCTAGATTTTGCTCAAGCGCTTTGCGGGCTGCTTTCACCACATCAGGTCCAAATCCAATGCCAAAATTGACTAGATCGAACGCCTCATGGGGAACTGCCCCCACAATCGTTTTGAGGAAGTCGGGAGTGGATGCAGGTAAGACGGCAGTGCGAAAGTCAGGATGCTGACCAAAGGCCCCGATCAGCGCTTTTCGAGCATTTAGCCCGATTGATTCATCTGCCCATTCTTCCATGAGCAGGCATAACCCGCGCTGTTTTAGATCAGTTGGGAGGATGGGGCGATCGGGATATTTTTTGTCAAGATAAAAGGCGATCGCCGTCGAATCTGCAATCACCTCACCTCCGTCTTTAATTACAGGAACTTGACGCTGACCTGACAGCTGAAAGAGCTCTAGCTGCCCAACGCCGGGAGTGACTTCTACTTTTCGATAGGCTAGACCTTTGTAGTCAAGAATAAGCCTGACTTTCTCGGTGTAATGGGATAACTCAAACTGATAAAGCTCGATCATTATTCATCTCCTACTGCGGGTTTGGTCTGAAGAATTTGAGATAGCACTCCGAGTTGCTGACAGAGTCCTTTAACAGGGTAGTGTGCGATCGCCCTGTTCTCGAACATTCTGTAGAACGATTCACCCAATTTTGACTCACCGGGCAAGCTAACTTGCGGTTCTGTAGCCGATCCTGCATAGGCGCTGAAGAGGTATCTATCCCTGCGTGGGCCCTGCGTGGGCCCTGCGTGGGGATGTCCCCCGTTTGTGCGATCGCTCGCTAAATTTTGCACAATCTAATACTTTGCATAGATACTAACTAATGGTTGTATTTGTATGATTCCAAATCGTGAGCGTGAACGAATTAATCCAGACCGTTAATGACAGCCTTCTAGAGTTGGTCGGGCAAGCAGTTCAGATTATTCCGGCACTGATTGTCGCAATCATCATTCTTGTCATTACTCGATTCAGCATTAAGCCCATTCGGCGAATTGTTGGTGCGACAGCAGATCAGCTCATTCAGAGCTCGTCCTTGCAGACTCTTATTGTCCAAATCGTCACCGTTTCGACATGGGTAGTTGGCATCCTCATTGCCTGCCTGATTGCATTTCCCGATCTAGGGTTAGGAGATTTGATCGGGTTATTAGGATTGGGGTCTGTTGCCGTTGGTTTTGCATTTCAAGATATCTTCAAAAATTTCTTGGCGGGGATATTGTTGCTGCTCAATGAACCGTTTAAGCTCAATGACCAAATTATTGTGGAAGACTACGAGGGGACGGTTGAGGCCATTAATATTCGCTCTACGGCAATTCGCACCTATCAAGGCGAACAGGTCGTTATCCCCAACTCAATTGTGTTTACGAGCCCAATTCGAGTGTTGACCGAATATGAATCACGGCGGACGGACTTGGCAATTGGGCTCGACTACAATACGCCTCTGCCTCGTGCGAGGCAAGTGCTTCAGATGGCGCTCGTCGATGTAGACGGTATTCTTGCTAGTCCATTGCCAGAAGTTGATGTGGTAGGTTTTGGCGATAGCTCTATCGATTTTGTGGTGCGCTATTGGACGCTGCCTCAAATTGTGTATGTTCGGCAAACGAAAACGCGAGTCATGCTAGCCCTCAAAGAAGCCTGTGATGAGGCGGGGCTTAATATTCCCTATCCAATTCGCACGGTCTATTTCTTTGATCAAGATAAGTACGATGATTGCTACCCAGCTACCAATGGGGCAAGTTCGACATCGACGGAGACGGCGGGAGCCTGAACGGATGCCTCAAGGGTCTTTTTCTTGGTTGCCCTGCCCACTAAAGCTCTCCTGACAGAGACGCTTTCCTGTTTCCACAATATGCGGCTAGTCATTGAAGGAAGAGCGATTATTTGCGCTCGGTTATTTGCGCTGGGTTATTTGTGCCTGGATCGGATGAGATGTCATGGATGGCAGACTTATGTATTTGCAAGATTTGCAAATTTGCAGGCTATTTTAGACGCAGTGGGTATAGCCATCGGATGTTTCGTGACGTTGTCTCAATCGAGGGGCCCCTCGATTGAGTATTTGCTTAATTACTATCTCCCCAAAATCGATCTACATTAAGACATAAGGGATTGACAATACATAAATCGACGCCATGATTGAAATCCTAGCCGCACTCTCTGCATCTGCGGCTGCAGGGATGAGGATCGCTTTACCCCTGCTGTTGATTGGGCTACTGCAGAGCGAAACTCTTTGGGCGAATGTCCCAATTTTGTCGCACATGCCTCCTGCCGTTGTTTTAGGAGTGTTGGTCAGTTGGTCGTTGGTTGAATTCCTTTGCTCTAAAGAGCTTTTAGGGCAGCGCCTCCTACAGACGGTGCAGCTCTTATTTAGTCCCATAGTGGGTGCCATTATTGGAATCACCATCGCTCGGATTACCGAGGTAGACGCTTGGTTGATTGGCTTGATTGGCTTAGTTGGCGGATTACTTGCACTGGTGCTCCAGCTTGTTCAAGTTGGCTGGTTCTATCGCCTACAAGGGCTCCCTAGGTGGTTTACCTTTGTTCAAGATTTTTTGTGCGTTATCCTCGTGTTTCTAGCCTTTGATGCCCCTCACCAAGGCGGAATCATTGCCCTGTTGCTACTTTGGATTGCAATTCGTAGCTCGACTGCATGGCGGCATTGGCAAAAAGGACACGATCGCCCGTCTATGTTAAAGCGTAAACACCTGTAGGGCGATCGCCCCAAACGACACCGCAACTCATCCTCCGATGTCTAGACAATCGTCTAGACGATAGAGAGCTTCACTATTTTTGATGCACATGAGCGGCTTTCAGCATGTGGTATGTAATCAAGAGCTGAGTCAGGGCAAGAGGATAGCTCTGTAATGTCTCTCCGGTTGTACCCGTTAATTTGCCAATTTCCTCATTGCCTTCCAGGCTACAAAACTGCCCCAAGTATGGAACTTCGCTACAAAGAGTACGCTCCAGCTCCTTAACTTGGTCACTCGTCGCATGGGCATCGACTTCGAGCACATCAACTGGCCTGCCCATGTCTCGATCGAGCTCCAACCGAATGGCGCCTCCTAGATGGTTCCCACTTGGATTCAAAATTTTAGTGAAATCTGGATGTGGGATCGTAGGTCTTAATACAAGTCGGACATTAAGAAGAACTTCGCTCTGATCGGGCTCTGAATTAGGCGGATAAAAACTGACTACGACATCTGCCCACTGACGTTGGGGGCGAATAAATGCGTCTGAGTCGGGCTCTCTCTTGCGAAGCTGCTCCAACACCTGCTCGTCAGAATAGCCTCGTTTGCGCGTATCTCGCTTGATTTTCCAGGTTGCCCGTAATTCTTCAGGGGGAGCGAGATACACTTTGACATCATAGGCATCTCGCATTCCACGCGTCGAGTATCCTAAGAGCCCCTCGACAATGACAAATTGACTCGGTTTGATATATTCAGGCGGGTCAAAACCGCCTGTGGAGTGATTATAGATTGGCTTGAGGATCGGTTGCCCAGTTCGCAAAAGCGCAAGATGTTGCTGAATGATATCTAGATAATTACAGTCGGGATGTAGAGCGGAGATGCCGATTTCAGCCCGTTGACGGCGGTCATACCGATGATAGTCATCTGTACAAATGACCGTAACATTATCCTCTCCTAAGATCTTTGCAACTCCTCGTGTTAAGGTCGTCTTTCCAGCAGCGCTATCGCCGACAATCCCAAGAATAATAGGTCGACTTGACATATGGTTACCCCAACACAGGACGTTAGATTCTTAAAAGGTCATCAACACATGAACGTTTCCTAATTTTAGGTACGAAGGGGATCGAACTCAAGCCCAAACTTCTCAAGAATTCTATAGTTGGGCTGACAGCGACCATAGGATGCTAAACGACGCCTATAGCAAACCTGCAAAATGCAGCGGGCCGTGACCACTGATCAACTCCACTAGCAGCGCAATAAACCCTAACATGGCTAAACGACCATTCCAGACCTCTGCAGCGGTGGTCAGCCCCCATTCCCACTTTTCTTGGGGATACATTTTGACGTTCTTGGCGGGTCGAGTCACTTCGCTCAGCTGAATACTCGAAGAATCGAGGGCCTCAATCACCATGTCTGCTAAGTCTGCAATAAAAACGGGATGGGTATTGAGAGCAGGAACGCGATGAAAGTGTTGGATACCGGCTTCCTCAGCAAGCTCACGATACTCGATATCGATTTCCTGAAGGGTTTCGATATGTTCGGACACAAAACTAATCGGAACCACGACCAGATTCTGAACCCCCTTCTCCGCAAGCTCGGCGATCGCATCTTCTGTGTATGGCTTCAGCCATTCAACTGGGCCAACTCGGCTCTGATACGCCAATGTATGCTCATTGGGGCGATCGAGGGTTTGCATAATCAGGGTTGTGCATTCCTCTATTTCGCGTTGATAGGGGTCCCCGGCTTCATCGACATAGCTCTGAGGCACACCATGAGCACTAAAAAAGATATGAGCCCCATCGGGATCGTCTAGTTGGTCTAATTCATTGGCAATCAAATCTGCCATTGCATTGAGATAACCAGCCCGACTATACCACGAGGGAATAACGGTGTGCTCAATCTCCTCTAATCCCGGCTCTTCGCCCCAAATCTGTTCCAGAAGCCTAAAGCTAGAACCACTTGTGCTAATGGAAAATTGCGGATAAAGGGGCAAAATGACCAGCCGCTCAATCTGATCTCGCTTAATTCGGGCGATCGCCTCTTCCGTAAACGGGTACCAGTAGCGCATACCGATGTAGACTTGGGCATCTCGCCCCTTCTCTCGTAGAGAATCTTGTAATGCACACGCTTGCTCTTCAGTAATGCGTCTTAGCGGAGACCCTCCGCCAATTTGCTTATAATTTTCTTTTGACTTTTGGGCGCGACTAGTAGAAATCAGCCACGCGAGGGGGCGCTGGAGCCATGGAAACGGTAGGCGAATAATTTCTGGATCTGAGAAGAGATTAAATAAAAATGGGCGGACATCGTCTGGATGATCAGGCCCACCTAAATTCAGCAATAAGACACCAACACGACCTGTAGCAGTCACAGCTTCCCTTCCATTTAATGTTTGTTACTTATTTTAACGATAAAATTCCTCGTGGAGCGAGCAAGCATTTCAAGACAAAACTTGATAAAACGAAACGCTGATAGCCCATCAATCGATTTTGTGAGCAAACTAGAGTTTAAATTTCTCTTAAGTTCTTTCATTAAAGACTACGCAGTGACGTATCTGCAAGAAAAAGTTAACCATGCCAAATCAGCAGACGATTGACTCCAAAATTGCTCAAGTGAACCAGCGATTGAAGAGTGCTCAGATGGGGCTCCAAGTTGAACGACGTGGGCAAAAATTGAGTCTCCGGGGCACCCTTCCGCCTCGTCCTGCTAGCCATCGCTTGCATCCCTATCAGCAACGAATTAGCTTAGGGCTGCCTGCGACTCTCCCAGGTTTGAAGCAGGCGGAGCAGCAGGCGAAAATAATTGCAGCCCACCTCATCCAAAATACGTTTGATTGGCGGGACTATTCACCTATTCATGATGGCGGAAGGCTCTATCAAATGGACTTGGCACAGAAACTGCAAGCCTTCAAAGATTCGTTTCTTAGCAAATCTGATAGTGCGATTCTCTCCTCTTCTGCTAAGACTACCTGGGAAACCGCATACGCTCCATATTTTCGCAAGCTTATGGCGATCGCCCATTCCAATGCTCGTCTCAGTCTTGCAGAGGCAATTTATCAGACCCTACAAACGACCCAACCCGATTCTCGAAGTCGTCAAGTGTGTTGTACGGCTCTCAACGCGTTTGCTCAGTTTCTGAATCTCGAACTTCCCTATGAGTTACGAGAATTTTGGGGACGCTACAGCCCACGTGATACAAAAGCACGAGCGTTACCGTCTGATGAAGACATCATAAACGCCTACGAGCAAATTCCTAATGCCGCTTGGAGATTTGTCTATGGGATTATGGCAACATACGGCCTCAGAAATCACGAAGTCTTTTTTTGCGATTATGCCGCGTTGAAACACAATGGTGAGCCTGCCACTGTTGAGGTGCTCAGCACAACCAAAACGGGCAATCACGAAGTTTGGCCATTCCATCCCGAATGGGTGGATCGATTTCAATTGCGCGACATCAATCTCCCGAACATCAATACCGATCTCAATCACACCACTCTGCAACGAGTCGGACAGCAGGTCAGTTGCCAATTTCGTCGATATCGCCTCCCGTTTTCGCCCTACGATCTGCGTCATGCCTGGGCGGTTCGCACCATTCATTTCGGTATACCTGACACCGTCGCTGCTCGCATGATGGGGCACTCGGTCACAATTCATACCCGCACCTATCACCGTTGGCTAACCCGTCGCGATCAGCAACATGCCGTTGAAGCAGCCCTAAGCCGCAGAGCATCAGCAGTTGCCTCGTCTCCTTAATGCAGGACTTTGAGCCAATGTGGAAACGCCACGCCGGGTCTATTGCGTGTTGTTCTGACGCGTTACCTCATACGTATAGAAACGCTGAAACACGCCAACCGTCTTGAATTGATAGGCTGGCAGTGAGCCGTCTAGCCAGTCTACAGACAAAAGTTGTTCGACCGCTAAATCTGTCTCATAGATGCTGAGAATCCAATAATTTTGTCTCTCTGTATTCTCAGAAATCAATGCGCTAATTTGGGATTGGTTGTCGTCTATCAAGGAAACGCAGGCGTTTTCGAGGATGTTCCCGAAAATGCTAGGGGCTTGGGTGCAAACGTTTGACCTTAGGTATGCGTCAAAGCGAGCGATCGCATAGTCGTCATAGGCAGTCTTATCAGGGTTGGTCAGCCCCATCGCCACCCCCACTCCAATAAACGCCATGCCAAATAGATATGCGCTAATTTTGAATGGTTTCATTCTTCTTCTCACTGCTGTCTTAAATTGTCCGATTAGGATTCAAAATTAAGGACATGTGTCAATATAGCAATCCAAAATGGGTTGTGAGCGGTGGGGCGGGCGTCGCCCGCCACCGCTCACACACAATTCACAAGCGATTTTAGGATCGCTATATCCTTGTTTAATCGAACTTTGAATCGTATTCATTCACATCGTATTCATTCACATTGAACCTGATAAACACGAAATTCAGGGGAAGCCATTGGTGGATGAAACAGTCATTGAAGTGCTATATTGGGAAACGCCATGGCGAGCGTAGCCAAGAGGTTAAGGCAGTGGATTGTGGTTCCACCATTCGCGGGTTCGAGTCCCGTCGTTCGCCCTGAATCAGTCTCAGCGATTTGCTGAATGGTTCACAATCCCAATTTTATTGGTGTCTCCTTGTGAGCATCGGGTTCTGTTGATGCATTCTGATACCGAACCCACTGGCTCAACCGTTGGCTCAGCTATTTTTCATTCGATCTTAGGGTGAGCATTTGAGAGGAGAGGGCCGCGATCGCGAGTAGGGGGTGACAATAAATTCCCCTGGCAAGCGTGCGGCAACGGAGACGCCAGCTGGTCAAGCCGTAAATTGGATAGGGTCGATGACATTGAGTTATACTTATAAATTGTGAGTTTTTTGAGCTTATGAACGCTGAACAGGTGATTCGCTCGATTGAGTCAGAGCAGCTTAAATCAGACTTGCCGACTATCCATGTTGGCGATACGATTCGGGTTGGCGTTCGTATCCGTGAGGGTGGCAAAGAGCGCATTCAGCCCTATGAGGGGACTGTCATTGCGATGCGTAACGGCGGCATCAACGAAACCATAACCGTTCGCCGGATTTTTCAAGGAATAGGGGTAGAACGGGTTTTCTTATTGCATTCTCCTCGAGTTGCAAATATTAAAGTTTTGCGTCGCGGTAGAGCACGGCGAGCAAAGCTATATTACCTGCGCAATCGTGTAGGAAAGGCAACCCGACTGAAGCAGAGGTTCGATCGCGCTCTGTAGGAGTTGGGGTCTAGCACATTGGTTGTTGGCTGCCCCGGCGATCAACCTAATAAGCTGCTAAACTAAAGTGACGAATTGGGGCAAGGCTGCCCTAGATCGAATTGTGCGCTCTTAGTTCAGTTGGTAGAACGCAGGTCTCCAAAACCTGATGTCGGGGGTTCGAGTCCTCCAGGGCGCGCTGTCCTAGTTTAGGGTGTGAGCGATCGCCTTCCGGCTCACGATGTAAAATGCCCACGCGCTGTCTTGCCAATCGACTTATGTTAGGTAGACTAGTTTAGTTGAGTCATTTTATTGCATCAGGCGGGCGATCGCTTGTGTATCGTTTAGGGTTATCTATTCGGCTGATTTTTAGTGTGCTAAGGATATAGGGGGGGACGTGTCAAAGAAGAGCGAGGCAGACGTTCAAGACAATAAGAAGTCTGAATTTAATGCCATTGAATTTTTGCGCGGTACCAAAGAGGAGCTAGATAAAGTTGTTTGGCCTAGTCGTCAGCAACTCATTAGCGAGTCCTTAGCAGTGATCCTGATGGTGGCGCTCTCTGCTAGCATTATCTATTTGGCCGACCAGTTGTTCAGATTTGGTGCGGATTGGGTGTTTCGATGACTTTTGCGTCAAACGAACAAGATAATAGTTTTTCCATTCACGACGAGGATGACAGCGATAGTGATTCTGTCGCCCAGTCGGCTGCCCGTTGGTATGCCGTCCAGGTTGCTTCTGGATGTGAGAAGAGAGTGAAGATGAACTTGGAGCAACGCATCGAAACCCTCGATGTTGCAAATCGCATCCTGCAAATCGAAATTCCTCAAACTCCAGTTCTAAAACCTCAAAAAGGAGGAAAGCCAAAAGAGACGGCGGAGAAAGTGTTTCCAGGGTATGTCCTAATTCGAATGGCTATGGACGATGAAACCTGGCAAGTTGTCAAAAATACTCCCAACGTCATCAATTTTGTCGGTGCAGAGCAAAAGCGCCGATATGGCCGTGGGCGAGGTCACGTAAAGCCTATGCCACTAGGGGCATCTGAGGTCGAGCGTATCTTTAAGCAGACTCAGGAACAAAAGCCCATCGTCAAAATCGATATGGCAGCCGGAGACAAGATACTTGTTCTCTCGGGGCCGTTCAAAGATTTTGAGGGTGAGGTGATTGAGGTCAGTCCAGAGCGCAGCAAGCTTAAAGCTCTACTCTCTATTTTTGGTCGAGATACCCCAGTAGAGTTGGAATTTAATCAAGTCGAAAAACAAAGTTAATCAAAGTCAATGGCAAAGAAGGTTGTTTCAGTTATTAAGTTAGCTATTTCCGCGGGGAAGGCAAATCCTGCACCTCCGATTGGTCCCGCTCTAGGTCAGCATGGGGTCAACATCATGATGTTTTGTAAGGAATATAACGCCAGAACTGCCGATCAGGTCGGGTTGGTTATTCCCGTCGAGATCTCTGTATACGAAGATCGCAGCTTTACCTTTATTCTCAAAACTCCTCCTGCTTCAGTTTTGATCAAGAAAGCTGCTGGTATCGAGCGGGGATCGGGCGAGCCAAATCTCAAAAAAGTTGGTTCAATTACGAAAGCCCAACTTCAAGAAATCGCTCAAACTAAAATGCCTGACATCAATGCTAATGATATTGAGGCAGCCATGAAGATTGTTGAAGGGACGGCCCGGAATATGGGAGTGACTGTCTCAGATTAGAGGCGATCCGCGACTCGTCCGATTTTTATTGTTGTAAACCATATCGGGGGAGAGGCGTAGTGCTTCGTTAGCACCCCAAGGAGACAAACCCATGCCTAGAAAACTTTCACGACGACTCCAAGAGTTGACTCAAAAAGTTGAAGATCGCCCCTACGAGCCACTAGAAGCCCTCTCATTGCTGAAGGAAACCGCTACAGCAAAGTTTCCAGAATCAGCAGAGACTCATATTCGGCTAGGGATCGACCCGAAGTATACAGACCAGCAACTCAGGACAACGGTTGCATTGCCCAAAGGCACAGGGCAAGCCGTCCGAGTTGCCGTTATTGCTAGAGGTGAGAAAGTCACCGAAGCAGCAGATTCAGGAGCAGATATCTCCGGATCTGAAGAGCTGATTGAGGAAATCCAGAAAGGAATGATGGATTTTGACGTGCTAGTCGCGACACCTGATATGATGCCTAAGGTCGCAAAACTAGGACGTTTATTGGGTCCTCGTGGATTAATGCCCTCGCCTAAAGGTGGGACTGTAACATTTGATCTCGCGCAGGCAATTAATGACTTTAAGGCAGGAAAGCTTGAGTTTCGTGCCGATCGTACGGGGATCGTCCATGTCATGTTTGGCAAGGCATCCTTCTCGGCAGAGGATCTGTTAATTAATCTAAAAGCGCTTCAAGAGTGTATTGATCGCAATCGACCGTCTGGCGCTAAAGGTCGGTATTGGAGAAGTATTTACGTTGCAGCGACCATGGGACCCTCCATCGAGGTTGATATCAGTGGTCTTCGCGATTTGAAGATGGCTGAGATCGCTGCTTAAGACAGGTAACAAGTTTTTTTGTTGACTCGCAATTTCCGAAAGCGAGGCTAGGAGGGCAATCAGAGAGTTTTATTGATCCAGTTGAATAGTGTAAGCCGGAGATAGCAGGTGCCTGAGGCTTAATATCCTGCTGAGGTTTGCGTTTTTCCTTTTGACATTTCCTATTTGAGTAAGGTCAATCTAAACACCACTGTGTTTATGACCGCTCAAGTATTGGAACGTAAGGATAGCGAAACCCCGGCCTCTAGGTGCGGGGTTTTTCTCTGGTTTGCCATCTAGATACAAAACAAGTTTGGTGTGATTCCAATGCTGAAGGAGGTGAGATAAGGATGGGGAGAACGCTGGAAAACAAGAAGGAAATTGTGGAAGCGCTCAAACGCCAATTGAGCGAATCCCAATTGGCGATTGTGATTGATTACAAAGGGCTATCGGTTGCTGAAATTACCGATCTCCGAGGGCGTCTGCGCCCAAGTGGAGCCACGTGTAAAATCACCAAAAATACGCTCATGCGGATTGCGGTTGATGGTGATTCAACATGGCAGCCCATGACTCAATTTTTGAGTGAATCCTCTGCATTTCTATTCTTAAAGGATGACTTGGGCGAAGCAATCAAAGCTTACCAAGGCTTTCAGAAAGATAGAAAAAAGACGACCCTTCGTGGCGGCGTAATGGAAGGTCGGGCACTTAGCGAAGATGAGATCAAAGCTATCACCGAGTTGCCGTCGAAAGAGCAGCTTATTGCTCAAATTGCTGGTGCAATTAAGTCAATTCCAACCAAGCTGGCAGTTGGGACTAATGCCGTTCCTACAAAACTGGCTGTTGGAATCAAAGAAGTTCCTGCTTCATTGGGCCGTGCCATTCAAGCCGTATCTCAGAAAGAAGACGGAACGGGTTCGGACGAATCCAAAGCTGCCTAGATTCGGATACTGGAGCCTTACTTGACTCCGTTGTGTTGTTTGTTAACTGTTCACCATTGATTGTATTTGGAGAAATACTATGTCTGCGAAAACCGATGAAATTTTGGAACAGCTTAAAACGTTGACCTTGTTGGAAGCCTCCGAGCTTGTTAAGCAAATTGAAGAGGCGTTTGGCGTTGATGCATCCGCGCCTGCTGGTGGAGGCATGATGATGATGGCTCCGGGAATGGCTGGAGGGGGTGCAGCAGCACCGGCTGAGGAAGTTGAAGAGCAGACTGAGTTTGACGTTGTTCTCGAAGATGTTCCTGCCGACAAGAAGATTGCTATTCTTAAGGTCGTTCGTGCCCTCACTGGCTTGGGATTGAAAGAAGCCAAGGACATGGTCGAATCTGCGCCTAAGGCGATTAAGGAAGCGGTTGCCAAAGAGGCTGCTGAAGATATGAAGAAACAACTGGAAGATGCAGGCGCGAAAGTAAGCGTTAAGTAAAACTAGTTAATTAGTTTTCTATAGCGATCCTAAATCGTTTGTGAATGGTGTTCGAGCAGTGGGGCGGGCCAGTCCGCCCCACTGCTCATTCCCCCCTCTAGGATTGCTATAAACTCCTTGGCATGATCAAATCCAGGCGGAAACGACATCGCAAGCGAGATGCTCAATGGCAATCACCATCTAACCTTACATCCTGTAGGGGCGATCGCCATTTGTCCAACGCACCATCTAAATTTGCAAATCTCCCATTTACATGGGGCATCCCAATCCACAAATCATCCCCCATAGGAGCGATCGCCACCCACGTAGGGGCGAATGCCATTCGCCCAGCGCAACACCCAGATTTACAAATCCCCCATTTGCATTGGATATCCCAATCCAAAAACCATCCCCATTAACCCCATTTCACGTAGGGGCGATCGCCATTCGCCCAACGCAACATCTGGATTTGCATATCCACCGTCTGCATTGGGCGTACACCGTACGCCCCTACGGAACCGTCACCATGCGCTCTTCAATGCCCTCCCAAACCTGCGGCGAAACCCGCACCGCCGCTTCCCTACATCTCACCATTAGCTCATTGGCATAGACATAATTGTTGAATGCCTCATTTTCCTTATCTGAAAGCTCCAAGATTTCTGTGTCAATTTGCAGCGCCTCAAACCAACATCCTCGAATTTGATTCACAAAATCAACACGAATTTCAAACGACTGATTTTCATTGGGAACTTTGCGCTTCAAAGCTTCTAATCGAGCGATGAGTACCTTAAGATTACCTGTATTGAATAGTTTCACTTCTTCTAGTTGACGAGCGCGGGTGAGATTGCGGATTAGGTCACGGGCTAGAGAGTAGGTAAGGTCGAGATCTATGTCATAGTCACTTGTGAGTTTTAGGGCAAGATTACGACTAATGGCGAGGGCGTAGGCAAGATCCCCATCAAGAGCACAGGCGAGTTCGAGGTCAAGATTGAGGTCGAGAGCGTTGTCAAGGGCAAGAGTGAGGTCACGGTTAAGGGCACGGGAAATATAAATTGCGACTGTCCGTTTAGCTGTAGGCTTGTATTTTCCTTCTGACCCTTGAGTCACTACGTCTGCCCAATTTAGGAGTTGGCGCAGCTTAGGTGTAGCAATTCTAGTCTTTGCCTTCTCCTCCATCAACAAGAGCAACTCATCGGCTCCACCTCGCATGAGTCCAGAAACCAGCAAAAACACTTCTCGCCAACGGTCGTCAAAAAGGTGATCGCTGACAAGTTGCTGAATCCGGTGATGATCATCAATATATTGAGCGGTTAAATATTCCTGCAATGTCAGATGAGAAAACGAATAGGCATCCTCAGCCCGCTCCACAAAGATGCCTTGCTGAATGGCGATCGCCTCAAGCACTGCTTCCCCATCTAGATGCTGAGGCGCATTGAGATTGCTGGATAGAAACGTCTTGATTGCATCAACCAGTTCTCGCCGAGAAAAGAAAAGCTGGTCGTTGGTAAACCCACGACAGGCGATTTCTGATAGCAGCGCTTCTTCCAGTTCAGTGCTGAGTCCTTCATAAATCTCTTCTTGCAGAATCGCCTTCTCTGCCGCCCATTCTTCTAAAAGAATTCGTAGCGCCTTGCCATAGAGCACTGCTCGATTAACGGGAAACCGTTGCGATCGCCCATACACCAAACATAGAAACGTCAACAGCAGGGGCGTATGTGCCAGTTCTTTCGCGGCTGCATTTTCAGGACGTTGTAACACCTTCCAACATTTCGTTCCCTTTCCCGCTTGTTGATCTTGAGGACTGCTAAACCAGTTGTGAATAAACTGCTCAATCTGCTGATCGTCAAAATCAGCGATTGCCACATCGGTAAATCGGCGAAAGTTGGCGCGATAGGCGGCGATTCGACACGACGCAATGTATCGATTCCCGCTGTACTGATCGACAAAATCTTGAATCGTGCGAATTGCGTTATTTAAGTTATTTGTAGGAACTTCATCTAGCCCATCAAACAAAATCAAGAGTTTGCCCTGTTTCAAAGCTCGATTGGTGAACTCTTCCGCCCTAGGAAAGTTACAGGTCTGAAACTCTTGGGCAATTAGCTTCTTAATATCGATGCTTTGCTCCGTGAGGCGCTTCAGTTCTAAAAGAACTGGAATGCAGTGATGTCGCAACCTTACTTTAGTGCCCTTCAAGGATTCTAATTCCATCTTGCGAAGAAATTTAGTGCCCTTCAGGGCTTCTAATCCCATCTTGTGAAGAAACGTAGACTTGCCCGCTCCCGGACTGCCCAGAACCATGAGAAATTGTTCGTTGCGGGCAATCTCTACTCCCGGCTTGGATTTGCCAGAACTCGACCGAAACCTCCGTTGCCGTTGCTTGCGATAGGCGTCTTCCAAAGATGCGATCGATTCCAGCGTTCGAACCTCAGTTGCATCTAAAAGCCGAACGGTGGTGTAGACATCTTCTAGATCAATAGGCTTTGGCATTCCCAGGACTTTGAGTTTGCAGTGGCGATCGCCATAATTCTCGACATACTTCTGCAATGCCGTGAAGATAAACTGGCGTGTGCGCTCGTCTACTCCGCTACGCAGTCGCTCAAAGAATCCTCCGCTCGTGTCTCGAAAGACATCGACTGCGATTTTAGTGAGTCCAGCAGCGGCAGCATTAATAACAGCAGTGGTGGCGATCGCAGCAGGTTCTAAACCAGTCATTATGCAAGAAGGAAAATGCTTGCTTCAAGGATACGCGATCGTTCCTCGATATTTCACCCCCACCGCTCACTAATGAGCTAACACTGCGGCATGTCTAAGCGTCCGAATCACTAACCCGCGATCGCCTTAATCACCCAGCCAATCACCACCCCCAGCCCTCCAAAGCGCACCGCTTGCCAAAACGGTTCCTTCACGCTGCTCCACGATAGCAATCGGCTCTCTAGCGTAATTTCAACATCGTCAAGCTGGTTTTGCAGGGCTTTTAGCTCCTCTCGAAGCTGCTTCGTGCGATGTCGGCGCAGTTCGCCTTGGGTGCGATTGATCTGCACTTTGAGTTCTTGCTGTCGGAGTTGGGATTCTTGGATGCTGGCATATCGCTCTTTGAGAGCCTGAAGCGATTCTTCGGCCTCTTGCAGGGCGCGCTCTAGTTCTTGCTGCTCGGCATCGGGAGCGCCAGATGGTGACGAGGGGGAATCTTGTGATGAACTCATGCCGACATTGTAAAGTAGAAAAAAGGCTGGCTGAACTATCCCTGGTTTTGTCGAGCCTTAGTTTTGCCGAATTTAGTATAGACCTTGTCTACTAAAACCGTAATCCTTTTAGGAAGCTTTTGAGAGGATGGTTGAAAAGCCTTTTCTTTTTTAGGACGAACGCAGTAGTGATGGATATATGCGCTTTGCAGGATCCCCCCGCCTGCGGCACCTCCCTTAATAAGGGGAGCAAGGGGGGATCTATCACACTAACCGCTAGACCCTTTTCTGAATTCTAAATACCTACGAGACGATTACTATGCCTGATTCTTCTCAGACGCAACCCCTCATTGCCGATCCGTTAGTCAATCCGAAATCAAGCAGTCTCGCAGACGTGAGCACGCTAGAGCTTGCTCAAGCCCTGGCAGAACGGTTGGCGATCGCCCCTAATGATTGGCATCGGTTGAAATCAAACCGCAGTGCACGAGCACGCGAACAGGCGGCGATCGCCCTAGTCTATCTGATCAATGACCAATCGGATGAAGCCCTAGCTCGGCTCCAACAAGCTGCCGGATGGCTCGATCGTTCCATTTCTGCTCCCCCCTGTCCTACGCATGGGCGATAGCAATTGAGCGATCGCCGGACATCCAGCATGGGAGACTATTCGTTCCCTAACCTTATATTCTCGTGACCACTGTCGCCTATTCCTATAGCGACCCGTTGCTCGAATCGCCTCCACCTCCGTCCATCTGGGGGCGTGAGGTGGAGTATGTCTATCAAGACTTGGGGCAGCGTCAGCAGCTCCGGCGGTTGCTAGACGATTGCCGTAGCCAATTGATTGACACGGTTTTGGTGCGTCGGTTTGATGAATTAGGCGAATCGCTTGAGGCGGTGAGCGATCGCCTTGCCGCATTTGAAACTCTCGGCGTGGGCCTGATTGCCGTGGAGGATGAGATTCAAATCGACGGGCAGCATCTCAACCTGACGCGATCGGAGATGCTGCGATTTTTGCAAGACATGCAGCAGCGACAGCGACAGCGACGCATTCAACTTGGACATGCTCAAAACCGAGTCAAGGCGTTGCCTCCTCCCGGCAAAGCCCCCTATGGATATCGTCGAGGAAAAGATCGCTATGCGCTCGACCGGGCAGCGGCTCCGATTGTTAAAGATTTTTTTGAACATTTTTTGCTCTATGGGTCGCTGCGCGGCAGCGTTCGATATTTGGCAAAGAAATATAGCAAAACCATCTCAGTTTCGACCGGGAAACGCTGGCTGACAAGTCCGGTTTATCGCGGCGACCTGATTTATCAAACGGGAGAAACCGTGCCTAATACGCACGTTGCGATTTTGTCGCGGGACGAAGCGGCTCAGATTGACCGACTGTTGCGCCGCAACCAGGCATTATCCCCCAGAGCGGCAAGCGCACCTCGTTCGCTCGCGGGGTTGGTGACGTGCGATCGCTGCGGGTCTGCGATGAAAGTGTCGCGAGTGACAGCACGCCGAAAACCTCAAGAGTATTTATATGTGCGTCCGGTTGCGTGTCCGTTTGGTGCGACGCGCTCTTCTGCGTCCTCTACTGCTGGCGGCGTGGCCTGCCGAGCAATTCCCTATGAGCAGATTCTCGATCAAACCATTCAACGCATTTGTGACGATCTGCCTCGTGCGGTTGCAGAGTCTGAAATGCCTGATATAGAGGGCATTAAGCAGAGGTTAACCAAACAAATGGAGGCAAAACAGGCGGTTTTAGAGCAAATTCCAGCTCTAGTTGAAACGGGGGTGCTCGATGAAAAAACGGCAGATTTGCGAACCTATACGGTGCGCACTGAAATAGCGGTGATTCAATCTCGTCGTGACCAGTTGCCTCCGGTGAATCTGAAGGCGATCGCCCAAACCGTATCAATTCCTCAGTTTTGGTTTGATTTATCGGAATCAGAACGACGCTTTTATTTTCGAGAGTTTATTCGTCAAATTTTGTTGATCCGCGACGAGCACCGTCGCCATTGGCATCTAACCCTAAAATTTATCTTCTAGATTTATCTTCTAGAACGGTTTAGGGCATCGCTGATGAACCGCATGTGTGCTTAAGTTGGCTTTGCTGAATGCGCAAGTATAGCAACCGCCACCGTTCGTTGTGCGGTTGCACGCCAGATAGCGTCCTAACGTGAGAGCGTAATACCAATTCTTCAAAGTAAGGCTACAAATGAATAGGCCAGAACCCTTGCAAGGGTTCTGGCCGTCAATCCAAAATCGCAAATCTAAAATCGAGAATTGGTATTAGACACGGGCTTAGACAATGTCGGGCACGACAATGCCAGGTAGATTGTTAAGCTGATTGTCATTCAAGGTCTGACCGCCAAAGGTGTCATATAAGCGGGCAAGCGCTCCAGTAAAGCCTGCATTGTAATCAAGCGCGACTTCATTGCGGATGTAGTCCGTGCGAGAGTCTACGTAGTCATTGTCATCGGGAGACGCAGGACCGCCGACAAGGGCACCAAAGAGAATATTGTCATTGGGGGCTGAGTCGTTGATATTACCGCCACCGTGAGCGCTCCGGTGGTGAGGATTTAGCGGGAAGTCGTCGCCAAACCCGACCATGTAGCTGAAGTTATTCGGATTGTCGCCCAAGATATAGTCAATTTGGTCTTCTGCAAAATCAGCATAGCGATCGCCATAATCATTGACCGTATCGCTATACACCCCGGCGATAAATGCGGTATTGGCGCTATACCTCAACGCACCCCATTGGTCTAACCAGGCAAGCCCTCCCGACGTATATTGGATGCCACCATTTTTGTCAGACCAATAGTTGAGCCAGCTTTCTGCATCCTGCTTATACTCAGACTTGCCCGTCGCTTGAGCCAACAACACCGCAGCACCGTAAGACTTGTCATCCCAGTTTTGAGTCCATTGGGGGTTTGCTCCTTGATAGTACTGTTCTGCTTTGTCTAGGTAGGTGCGATCGCCCGTCGCTTTATAGAGCCACGCGGCACTCCACGATAGTTCATCCATGTAGCCGCTCCAGGAATTATAAAAGGAACTGGCATTGGGAATGGCGTCGGAATACTTGCCGCGATAGTCGTCTGCAAATTCAAAGAGCTGCTCGGCATTTTTAAGCAGACGATCCGAATAGTTGGCGTCTCGATTTTTGAACACAATCGATGCGGCTGCCAATGCGGCTGCCGATTCACCCGCCAGGTCAGACCCCGGATTTTGACGATCAATCTTAAACGCAGGGCGTTCCATTGACATTTGCTCAGCGGGTCCCCAGTAGGCGTGATCGACATTGCCATCGCCCACCTGTCCCCAAAATTCTTTGGTGCCTTGGCTGTCTGACACATGAGCTTTGAGGATATAGTCTGTTCCCCATTTGATGGCATCGAGTACTTCATCAAGTTGACCGCTTTGTTGGTAGGCATCGCGATATTCAACGACTCCCCAGCTTAACATCGTCATTGACGATGCCATTGGGAACCCAAACTTGACGTGATCGCCTGCGTCATAATAGCCGCCCGACAAATCAACGCCTACATCCGATCCATCCTCTAAGGCAGAATCGCCTCGCCATTCGATGCGGGTATCGTCCGGAAGCGGCCCTGACCGCTGTGCTTCAAAAAAGAGCAGCGACTTTTGCAACGCTTCTCCGTAGTTGAAATCGCCGTTTTGAGACGATCCTGAACTGCCCGGATCAGGCGATGGAGAGCCAGAATCAGGGGGATTTACGGGGTCAACCGGAGCTGGATCCGGTGAGTTGGTAGGAGGCGAAGTAGGAGGAGACGGATCAGGTGAATTGGGAGGTGAATTGGGAGATGGAGCGATCGCTGTTCCATTCAGCTCGTAGTTGCTTGGCTCAGATGCAGAGCCCTTGCCGTTAAAGCCAAAAGAAACCGTTTGGTCAGGGGCAATGCTTCCGTTCCAACTGACATTGCGAATCACATAGCGATCGCCCGTCCGGCTCACAATTTCGGCGTTCCAGATATCAGTAATCTCAAATGGGGCTTCAAATTCGACGGTCCAGCCATCAAGATCTTGACTCCCCGTGTGGGTGATTGCCATGCTCCCGGTAAATCCACCATTCCACTCATTGGCAACCGAAAAGTCAATCCCAGGAGCAGCAGAATCACGAGCAGGAGTAGGAGTAGGAGCGGGTGTGGGGGCAGGCGTGGGGGCAGGCGCAGGGGCAGGCGCTAAATCATCATTGTCGATCAGGGTTGCAATGCCTTGAGCATTACCCAAGAGAGCATTAGTAGCACTGGACAGATTCAACTCAAACCGTTCATCTGCCTCGACGGTTTGGTCGTCGAGGACTTTAACCGCAATCGTCTTAGACGTTTCACCAGGCATAAACGTCAGTTGCCCTGCCTTGCGCCGATAGTCTGATCCCGCTCGCGCCGTATCAGAATTGGTAGAATATTCAACCGTCACCTGTTCAAGACTCGGAGCCGACAGGCTAACCGTGAATTTAGCGTGGGAATCACGACCTTCAGTAGCCGTCGTATTGGCGATCGCCAGTTCGGGTATCGGTGCAGGCGTTGGGGGCGCAGACGGAGCAGGAGCCGGATCTGGATCGGGCGTGGGAGCCGGGGCAGGAGCCGGGAGACTTCCGTTGATGGCATCTCCATTCAATCGATAATTTTTGGGTTCAATGGTCATGCCGTCAGAGTTTTTGCCATTAAAGCCAAATGTAATCGTACCGTCGGGGGGAATAGTACGATTCCAGGCAGTATTTTGAATCACATAGTGATTTCCGTTACGGCTGACAATTTCAGCATTCCAGAGATTGGTGATTTCAAACGGCGCGTCGAATTCAAGCGTCCAACCATCCAAAGGGGTTGATCCTGGATTCGTAATCGATAAGTTACCAGTGAACCCTTGTCCCCAGTCGTTAGCAATGGAAAAGTTGAGAATATCCATCTGAGTCCTAGTGTGAAGTCACAACAAAGCGAGCAAACTGGTTGACAGCATTTGCATGAAAAAAGCAGGTGCTATGCTTTCCCATCGGAGCGGAAGGCAGAAGCACCTGCTAATTCAAAATTGCTGTCCAAATTCTCTGACCCAGATGATATGTGCTTTGTTCCTGATCGAGATCGTGGGCGATCGCCCTAACCAGCACCAGGACTCAAAAGCAACGGGTCTAGCCTCGATAAGACTAGACCCAAAAGACAACTAATTAACGAAGTACATTGACCTTGCTTTTAGAGATTAATCGATTGGAGATTAATCAAGATTCAGTTAAGTACGTACACATAAACTAAGGTGGACAAAACCCACAACATCCCTCACCATCCTCGATTGCATATCAATCTCTAGGAGATTTGAGAGCTAAGGTGAATGCCAAATCAGGTCGCATACAGGAGACATCATGTTGATATAACCTAAGTACCGACCGGAACGCATCTTGACCTTCTTAATAACAGTCGTGCAATCGACTGGCTTAAGTGCTGCGCTGGCGTCTAAGCAGGAGGCACGGGCTTGAGCCAGAAACCGTTTTAAGAATTTCATCGCTGTTTGTGCCTGATATTAACCTAGCATTAACCTCCGGGGCGATCGCCACGGAGTTACTAAAATTCATGCCGATTGATAGAGCGCAACAATTATGTCACAGTCTGAAACTTTCAGCGGAGAAGGATTGTCCAGGTTTCAGGTCCTACAATCCCATCAGGATCAAGGTTTGCGCGACTCTGAATCGCAATCACCGCGGCTTCAGTCTGGCTGCCAAAGATGCCATCAATCAGCCCTGGGTACACGCCCAATCCACGTAATCGTTCTTGTAGCCGTTCGATCGCGGGACCTGCCATGCCGAGTCTAAGAATCGGGAGCGTCACTAGTGTCGGCGAGTCATCGTCATCCTCTGATTGAGGTGATGGGGCAGGCTGAGGTGATGGGGAGGCGGATGGAGAGAGGGTTGCTTGGGGTGATGGATTCTCAAGACTCGTCGTTCTCATAGACGAATCCCTGACCGGAAGCGATCGAGGAGCTGACTGATTGGCAGGCGGAGACGGCAACAGAGCCGTCCACGTGGTTGGCCCCACGATACCGTCAACGGTTAGCCCTGCGGCCCTCTGGAAATTGGCGACAGCGGCTTCAGTGGCGTCTTGATACTGCCCGTCGATTGCCCCTTGGTAATACCCCAGGAGGGTCAGCATTGACTGCAATTCTGCAACGCCCGATCCGGTGTCGCCAAGACTCAGAATAGGCCGCATTCCGAGTGACTGAGACACGGGCTGATTCGAAGAGGGGCGAGTCACGCGGGGCTCAGACTGTCCCTGCCCACGCGCTCCCCACCCACCCCAAACCGACGCGGTTAATAGGGTAATCAGAACACATTTACGGATTGTCGATGCTCTAAATGGAATTTTGCTCAAGACGCTATGGCATTGGCGCATGATTCTCAGTCGCGTTAGAAACGGAGGATTCGAGACGATGGGCATGGGTAAAAACGACACCTCAGATAATATACAACCCTCATCCAAATCCAGACCCCAAATTCTGCCTGTGAAGTCCCTCCAGACCCTGAGATGGATTGGGTGTAGATTCGATCACTGTCAAAGATAATCCTCCGATGGAAAGATGCTCTCTAGAGTCAGGATGAGGGAACATCAAATTTCCTATGAAGATTCTTCTTTATAATGCTAGGTAACTTTTTTAGGATAGTTTAGCTATCTTGGCATGCTTTGAGTATTGGGGCGAATATGGATAGCTCTCTTCAGAGTCGATTTCGCGGAGCATTAGTGGGCGCAGCCCTTGGGCAACTGGTTGGGGACTCTACTCAGTCTCACCTGACATCTCAGTGGATGGCGCAGGGGCTGCCACACAAATCATTCCCGGTTGCCTCCACCTCCTCGACCGTAAATAACTCAGAATGGCCAAGAGTAGCCGTTGATTTAATCCTCGTGCTGATTGCCGGGGTATGGGGACAAGCCAATGCAGAACGCCTGCCCACTATGCCGCGATCGCCCGTCCATGAGTCTTCGTCCAGACATCCTGACGCTGAGTTTCCAATCTCGCTAGAGGACGTGCCGTCTCCGATTCGAGCAGACGGGTTGGCGATCGCCACATTGCCTCTGGCCCTTTTTTTTCAAGATGACGACGACGTATTTCAGGCTCGATTTGAGCAGGTTATGACTGCGTGGCAGGTGCCCTCTTGGGGGCAAGCAGCCACGCGCCTATGGCTTGACACCACCATAGTGGCGTTGAGAGAGCAGCCTCCGGCGGATCGCCTCATTCACCAACTCCAAGAGAGGCATTTCCACACAAAAAATTCGTCAACTCTAAATGAAGGGCTGTTGGTGATTAAAGATCTGATGAAGCCACAAATTGGAGCCCCACAAGCGCTGACGATTCTTCGAGAATGGGCTGAATCTCACTGCACATCGTTTAGTTCACCACATGCAGAATCATTGTCGCCCGCCGTCTATATCATGCCGATTATCGGGTCACTGTATGGATTCTTCACAGCAGCTGATGAGCCTCAATTGGCTCTATATCGGCTGTCTCACGCTCTCCGTCACATCAATGAGCTGTCTCATCTGCCGATGATGACGATGCTGATGGGTGCGCTGATGGGTGCATATCATGGTGACGTGAATTTACCGCTAGAGTGGCAATGGGCGATCGCCCAATGGGGGGTGAAACCCTCATCCACAAAAACCGAATGGGGTGGTAAGAAATTGCTAGACGTTTTCGATCTTGCTGACCAGCTTTTTGCGGCGTGGATTGGGGTAGAACAGCCCGGAACGGTTCAACCCCTGAGTTGTCCTGTGGCCATCGCCTATCCACGAATCATTTCGTCATAACCGTGTCAGACGCGTTACCCTAGATTTCGCTTAGATATACTATTACTCATGGAAATTATTCAAACTATCTAAGCGTCGTCCCTCTCGATCCCTTCTCTATTTCCGCAAATGCCACTCTTGGTCTACGAATTGGTGAAGAGATGAAATCATTCCGCTTATTAACGCAGCAGTTCGATCAGTGGTGGCGAGTACAGGTTCGAAGTACTTCGCAAAAGCCATCCAATCATACGCTGCGGCAGGCTGTGGTTCAGGCAAAACGCTGTACCAAAGCGGCCCGTTCTAGCCAACCTTGGCAGCAGATTTCACGCCTCAAGCATCTGAAGCCTGACCAAGTCGCTGAAATGTTGCGTCCGGCAGAGCCGCTTCGCAAACGGAATCGAGCAGCAAAGCGCTCCCGCCCCAAATTTATTTTTGTGGTCGCTGTCGTTTCGCTCACAAGTACGATTGGCTATCGCTTCTATAACGAGCCCAAGCTCGATACTGGGGCGATCGCCCCTCAGACGCTACGGGCTCCTGCATCTGCGGCGGTTGAAGATGCTAAAACGACCGAACAGAAGCGGAATAATGCTGTGACAGGAGCCGTTCCTGTCTTGATGATTGACTCGACAACCAATCAGCGTATTTATCAAGCGTTGCAGCGTGTGCTAGACCAAGGGGATGAACTCAGGGAGCAGGCTGGAGCCTTTCCATTTGTCGAAACATCCATTCTATCGACCAATACTCAGAACTATTTACGGCAAGCTGAAGAATGGGAATGGCGCGCTACGATTGCGGCAGCAGAAGGCAATGGAAGAGCCATCTCTCAATCTAGCGCTTCAACCCCTAGCACATCAGGCAACTCTGCTCAGGAAGAAAATTCTCCGCGTTCGTCGCAACAACTCGCTATCATCGAGCTGCAAAGCTATTACCGAACGGCGTCCCGGGATGATTTTACTGCATTAAAGCAGCTGATTGAGCGCGCTCGTCAACGCTATGCAACGGCGATCGCGGCGTTGTCTAAGCCAGACTCATCCCAAACTGCCTATGGGTACGATGAGGTTCTGTTTCAGCTCACTGACGAGCAGTGGACTGTCACTAAAGTTGGGATTCGTGAAGCTCTCGAACGGATCCTCGTGCAAGGGATACCGCCAGGGTTGCCCGACAATGTGCTGGCAAACGCAGTACAAGTCCAAACAGAGATTGATGTGCCTCCAGCAGGAAGCCCACTGGCAGTCGATATTTTGACACCTGTGGTCAAGCCCAATCTCATCGAAGACCCTGAGCGGACTCGTCGCCTAGCCGAACAGGCCGCCCAAGCGATCGACCCTGAAATCGTCGAAATTCGCCGCGGTGAGGTGATCGTGCAGGCAGGGGAAACTATTAGCCAGCAACAATTCGTGCTGCTCGATCACTTCGGCATGAGCCGCCGAGGTGTCAATTGGCTAGGTTTAGGCGGGTTTGCAGGCTTAATCGCGGGAGCCGTTGGCGTTTTTCTTCTCGTCGAACATCGGTTTCACGGAGGCTTACGACGGCGCGATCACATTTTGATTTTGTTGCTGACGTTGTCAACGCCGCTCGTCTTAGCGCTGCGCCTCCCATCCGTCAACTTGCCCATGGTGGGGTTGCTCGTCGGTAGCTTCTATGGCTCCCCGCTAGGAGTGGCTGTAGTCGGGTTGCTGAGCGTCATTTTACCGATTGGCACGAAAATTGGTGGCAGCCATTTGATCGCCAGCGCATCGGGGAGTTTGCTAGGGACATTGCTAGCCGGACGGTTGCGATCGCGCGAAGAGTTAGCCATGCTCGGGGGCGCAGTTGGACTCACAACAGGCATTGTCTATCTGCTTGTGAGTTTAATTGTGAGTTCGGCGGCCAGTTCGGTCTGGTACAGCGTTTTGATGGCAGCGGCAATACAGAGCTTAATGGGGGTCGCATGGAGCATCGTGGCGCTCGGAGTGAGTCCATATCTAGAGCATCTGTTTGACCTCGTCACGCCGATTCGCCTTGTGGAATTGTCTAATCCTAATCGTCCCCTGCTTAAGCGAGTAGCTTCAGAGGCTCCAGGCACCTTTCAACACACGTTGTTTGTGGCAAGTTTGGCAGAAGCAGCTGCTAGAGAGCTGGGATGTAATGTAGAACTCGTCCGGGCAGGGACGCTTTATCACGACATCGGGAAAATGCACGATCCGCTTGGATTTATTGAAAATCAAATGGGCGGACCCAACAAACACGATCTGATCGATGACCCTTGGAAAAGTGCTGCCATCATCAAAAAGCATGTGACAGAAGGGCTAGTCATGGCTCGCAAGTGCCGACTTCCCACGGCCATTCAAGCTTTTATTCCCGAGCATCAGGGAACCATGCTAATCACCTATTTTTACTACCAGGCACAGCAGCGAGCCAAGGCAGATCCCCTCATCACGATTAATGAAGCCGATTTCCGCTATGACGGTCCGATTCCTCAGTCGAGAGAAACTGGAATCGTCATGCTGGCTGATTCGTGTGAAGCGGCGTTGCGATCGCTCAAGGATGCAACCCCTGAAGAAGCCCTGGCGATGGTCAACCGCATTATGCGAGCTCGCTGGCAAGACAATCAACTCATCGATTCAGGGTTAACTCGTGAAGACATGTCGCGCATCGCTAACATTTTCGTGCATGTCTGGAAACAATTTAACCACAAACGAATTCCCTATCCCAAAGGGGCGATGGCGATGCCCAAACCCTCTACCGTTGCGCCGAAGGTTGCGCCATAAAAGGTTGCGCCATAAGAGGTGCCGCACCTGCATCGCACTCACCTATGGCGACGATTATTCAATCTCAAGCCGGAGAGTTGGCATGAGCCGATGCAAGTTTTTGAGAGACTTGCTCTGCCAGGAAATCGTTTGACTGCCTTTTACGATGAGCTGTGTCGCCGACATCTGCCGAACCCGAATCACAAATTTCGACAGCATGTTAATTCCAGAACTATTCAAGAACTTCAGCTCAGTTAAATCAAGGGTCAGCGTATCTGGCTTTTTCTCGACAACGCTGTTGAGGATTTGGTTCACGGGAGCATAGGCTTCTACGCCATTCAAGCGAAGCGATCCCTTGAACAAAATGCTCTGAGTTGAGGCATCGTAGCCCACAAAATAGTCGGGGGTTTGAATCTCCATATTTCCCTGATGTCCCTAATGTTGCTTGGTGTCTAAGCAAGTGTTTAAGCTCGTGCGAAAACTAAACGGCAAGCTGCACCATAGTGGTCACTACTAATGCTTTAGGATTGGTGTGGGCGGTTTCGAATTTCCAGCCGACTTTTGCTAAATAATCGATCATCATGGTTAAAATACCTAGCCCTGACGAATCCTGGCGATCGCCCATCGCTGACTCTTCGAGCTGTTTAGTGTAGAGCTCATCCGGGTCTGACACTGAAAGTTTATCGATAAAAGCTTGCAGTTTTCCTTTAGAATCGGGGGTAATCCCATTGGTAGACACGAAAATTAGCCGATCGTCTAAAAGATGGAGGGTAATACTGATGGGTTGTTCAGGAATGCTCTCGCTAAACTTCATTGCATTTTCAAGGAGCTCATTGGCAATATAGCTAATCGTGTTTTTGATATCGTGCTGGTCAGGCAGCTCATCTTCGTCAGGCGACTTCGAAAAAAAGGTAATGAGATAATCTGCCATAAAATCGGCAGATAGGCCATTATTCCGCCATCGGTGCTTAATCGGTATCGAGCTGGGCGAAAACTGAATCCGCAAATACTCCTGGCTAGATGGCAAATTTTCACTGAAATCTCCGAATATTTCGACCATACATGCTGTCCTCACGAATGATATTTTTCTGAATGCTCAGACCGATAGACTGACAGTGGGTTAATTCCTTAAGTCGTGAATATCCTACTTTCGCTTGACCACTAATAATGTGATGTCGTCATAGATGTCATGCTTGCCAATAAACTGCTGCACATCTTGAATGACGCTATTTTGAATGTCGGCAGCAGAGCGATACCACTCGTGCTGCACGACATGGCACAGGCGACCCAGACCATAGTGATCGCCCCGCCAGTTTTCTGCTTCTGTGATGCCATCTGTGTACAGAACGATGCCATCGCCAAGCTCAAGGGGCACCTGCATTTGTGCAACAAACTGAGAAATCTCTGCTTCTAAACCAATTGGAAACCCAAGGTCGATGGTGTCGATCCGCTCAATTTCTCCGCTGGCTCGCACCAGCAGCACCTCTTCGTGCTGACCACTAATCGACATCACGCCGTCCTGATAGTCGAGCAAGGAAAGCGTCAAAGATTTTTCAGAATCCATCCGCTGCAGATTGCCATAAATTGCCCGGTTGAGTGTATTTAGAAATTTGACCGGATCGGTTTCATCACTCGCGAGTAACGTTCGGACGGCGGTCTGCGTCATGATCATCAACACGCCACTCTCTAACCCGTGCCCTGTCACATCACCGATGCCAATCTTAATCGAGCCATTGTGCTGGAGCACGTCATAATAATCTCCGCCTACATCGTCAGCAGGCTCCATAAACCCCGCCACGTCAAGATCTTGAAGTTGCTTGAGTTCGTAGTCTTTGGGAAGCAACATGCGCTGAAGCCGACGGGTGATATCTAGCTCTGCTGACAGTCGAAAATTCTCTGATTCAAGCCGATGATTCAGCGTTTGAATCTTTTGGCTAGCGTTTTCGAGCTGACGGACGACTCGTTCGAGACGATGCTCTGCTTTTTTGCGATCGCCCATTGCCTGATACACCTTATCGACCATCTCTTGAAAGGCGCTGATCACGTCTCCTAACTCGTCTTGGCGCTGAATCGAGCTGGATTTGAATTTTGGAACTGGGCGATCGGAGCGAATCGCTTCACCGACGCCGAGCAAATCAGACTGGAGATGCAAAATCGGAACGATCACCGTCGGCCCTAGCGCGATCAGCGCCACCAACGTCACAAACCCAGAAATAATTAAGGCTAATCCTCCAATCCGGAGCACAAACATCGAAACCTCACCACTCACGGACGAGGCATTGTGGCGGATGATCAGAAAGTACTGCTGACTAGTATGGGGAATTGACCATGCGACATCATAGCGACCAGTCGCAGGCTCGTAGAAATCAGCCGCCTTAAAATCCATGCTGTTGAGATTCGTGAGGTCTGCATAGGCCAAAACGGGCGTCTCGCCTGACGTGCCAATCAGTTGCCCCGCGCTATCGTAAACTACTGCTCCAATAATCATTTGGCGGGTCATTGGGTCACGCTGAAGTTTCTCAACCTCGTTAAGCAGCTCCTCAGACGTCAGATTTGGATAGGCTGTGACAATCCAAATAATTTTTGCAAACGAGAGATCTTGAATTTGATTCAACAACGCTCGTTCATGCCGTCTAACGGATGGAATTAGAATAATCGCTTCAATAACCACAATTCCTGCAAAGATCCACAGCACAACTTTTCTAGACAGGCGTGCTGTAAACAAGTCAAATAGTTCACGAACAGGAATACGACGAATGAGTTTCATGATGGTCGTGTAGGCAAACAGAGTGGACAGGCACAATCATTAGAATTCAGGAATAGGATTTAGGTCATGAGCTGCGCGGCGACTAGGCATTCAACTAAAAATTCCAGTCGCTATCATCGGCGTGACGCAACTGTTCGACCTCAGCCTGGAGCTGCTGAAAGTAATCAGTTTGAGTGATTTCTGCAACCTGGTTGGCACGCTTGCCCTGATCGATTTCAATCCGTAATTCTTCGACCTGTCGCCGCAGAGTCTCTTCTGCCTGTTTGCGCTCTGTGATATCTTCGACAATGCCTTCAAAATAGAGCAGATCGCCGCGGGTGTCATAGACGGCGCGAGTGCTTTCCGAGATCCAAATAATGCTGCCGTCTTGGCAGTAGGCTTGACATTCAAAGCCGTGGATCTCGCCCTGGGCTTCAATGATAGATCGGAGGCGATCGCGACACCCTGGATTGACATAAATTTGTCGCCCAATTTCGTTCACCGTTGCCATCATGGCATCCGTCGACTCATAGCCAAATAGACGCGCCATAGCGGGATTGACGCTGATATATCGGCCATCTGGAGTCGATTGAAAGATACCTTCGATTGCGTTTTCAAAGATGCCACGATACTTTGCTTCTGCAAGCCGCAATGCGTCTTCAGCGTGTTTGCGCTTCGTTACATCAATGCCAACAGAGATTGCCGCCATACCGCGCTGATATTTACGGGCTGCTATCAAGTAATGATAGAGGCGGTCATTGATATGAATTTCAACGGTTTGAGAGGCAGCAAGTTGGGAGCTTGCTAAAAACTCGTTCATAAAGTCAGCAAATTTAAAGTCGCCTCCTAAAAACCCAAGCCGCTGACCGATAAAGGCATCAGGAGTGAGATTAAACTGGGCCGCCAAATAGGGGTTGACGCCCAAATAATGCCCATTGGCATCCACCCAGGAAATTGACCCTGGAACGGCCTCCAACACCGCTTCAAGCTGGTCTTTTGCCTGTTGCAATGCGTCTTCTGCTCGCTTGCGATCGCTAATGTCAAACAGGGCGCTGAGAGTAGTTGGCTCGCCATTAAAGGTAAGTTGTCGCAGTGAGGCAGTCACCCAAAACGGCGTGTCGTCTGCTCGACGAAGCTGGATTTCGCGGCTTTGAATCTGCCCGGTCTGCTGAATAAGATTAAGCGTTTGCAATCGCTCAGCGGGATTCAGATAAAAGTCGAGGATGGGGCGACCGACCATCTCATCGACGGGCAAACCAAACGCATGGCTTGCCATTGCATTGGCATAGAGGATCGTGCCTGCCTCTGAGGTGCGACAGATCAAGATTGGCGTGGGCGTCGCTTCTGCAATTGTCCGAAACCATTCCTCGCTTTGGCGAAGGGCTTCAACAGCTTGATGATGCAGCTCATCTTCGACCGTATCAGAATGCTCGGTCGTCGTTTCTAGAAGAATTTCGAGGTCAGTTTTTTCTTGTTTGAGATCGGCAACCTCTTGAGACAAGCGAGAAATCTCGGTGCGGAGCGCATCGTCAGACGGACTCGCTAACGATCGGAGACAGTCACGAATGACATCGGTGCGGGTTTTGCCTGATCGAGCGCAATGCTCATCTAAGTGGCGGAATTCTTGCTCATCAACAACGACAGTTAGAAGTTTTTTGCTCATCTCAGATGCTCTATTGATTGCAAGGAGAGGATATCAGCACAGGAAGACGATCGCATTTCGCTGTATTGCATCTTAACTGACTAATCATTCCAATTCCGTAGTTTTGGTTTGATTCAAGATTTAAGGGGGCGCAACGTTAGACAGAGGGGACGCGCGATCGCCACCCGTCGAAACCGAACCCTCACCTGGAGACACAAATCGCCAATAGAGAATCCCAATGCCGCTCAGCAGCACCATCACCAGGATTCCCATGAACCAAAGGCGATTGCGGCTCTGTTGCAGACTCTGCTGATGTTCATGCCTGAGGCGTTGATAGCGGTCAGTGGCGATCGCCAATTCCTGCTGCATTTTGCGCCGTTCATGGGCATAGCTTGCTGCTAAAAATCGATAGTCTAAGCTGCTCAACTGCTTTCCCAACGACCAATCTTGAGCGTTGTCGAGCATCAAACTATTTAATAGATGAGCCGAATCCTGATACCCGGATGCAGCCCATGCCTTCAACTGATCGGCATAGGGACGCAACCGCGATAGTTGCTTTTCGACCCAGGCCGGGTTGAAAACCTCTTGATAAATGCGGTTATAGACTTTTAATTGCCCGTTTTGTTTGACCACCAACCCCGACAGCAACAGCTCTACCTGTTCCGCCGAATCATCAGCAGGCAACTGTCCGTGCTGCAATAGTTGCTGATATAGATCCAAAATCTGGCTCGATCGCAATTCGTCTTTCAAGAGGCGATCGCGAATGGTGCGTAGGTGAGGAGGTTCATCGTGGGATACCCAGTTATCGATCACGCATGATTCAACTAAATTTGCAACTTGCACCGCAATGTCATGATGCTGAGTTAATACTTCTCTCACCAACTGCTGCATAAACGGTGATTCTCCCTGAGAAGGCGAGGGATGAGGCAGTCTATCAAAGTGTTGCTCCTGTTGCTGAATCAACAACTGGCAAAGCTTTTGCGTTAAAAAGGGCTGTCCTGATGTCCATGCCAAAATCTCGTAAATCACATCACGCGGATAGTCGACTCGCTCAACCAAACCGTTAATCAACGGCTGTACTTCGTCCCGCTGAAACCCCATCAACTGAATCGCCCGACCCACATTAAAGGGCGATCGATTTTTGTCAGCAATCAAATCTGTGGGAGTCGCAACGCCAAGCAGCGCAAAAGTGAGATGCTGATGTTCGTAGCACGAGCGAATCAAGCCAAAAAAGTCATCCGTGTCAAAGGGCAAACTCAACGTACTATCAATTTCGTCTAAAAAAATGACGACGGGCTGTTGAATCGTTGTGAGAACGACTGATTCAAGAAATGCACCCAATCGTCCAACAGGAGAGAGGGTGCTGTGTTCGTCTAACCAAGTCCTTAAATTAAAGGATCGCACGAGCTGGAGACTCCGCACCAATCGCATGATGATATCGGCATACCATTGCTCAGGCGTAATATTGTGACTCCCAATGCCCGACAAATCGACTGTAGCGCACGTAATGCCATCATCCTGAAGCCGCCTAGCAACCTGCACTCGCAAGCTTGACTTGCCCATTTGACGGCAGTTGAGGACGTAGCAAAATTCACCCGCTTTGAGAGCGTGATAAAGTTCGTCGTCTGCCTGCCTCATGACATAACTCGGCGCATCGAACGGCAGCCGCCCGCCGACTTGATATTGATAGTTGGACGATGGATGCTGCATCGTTGCGTTCCTATACGATGGGGCAGGATAGGGATAGTCTACCGATGAATTTGAATCTCGGATCAACCTTGACCAGTCAGAATTGCTGAACTAAGTAGGTGGACATAAATAAACGGTGCTGTAGGGTGCTGTTAGGCGTAGCCGCAACGCACCACCCACGAGGCTGTCTCGTATCGTTAATGTTGCAGATTAGGCTCCAAGCCGTCGATACAGAAAAGTTAAGGAATTCAATCTTAACTTTCATCTCTCTCGTAGAATGAATGTATACTGCTCCATTCGGCAATCACCTATGACCGGCGCTCTTTCATCAGCCGAAACAACCGATATTTTCTACCCAAGCGGTGATGGTAAACCTGTGGCGGAAACCTACGATCACCTATTCGCCTTGCTCACCACCTTAGAAGTGCTACGGCAATATTTGGCAGGCCAGCAAGCTACGGTGTTGGGCAACCAGTTTCTCTACTACTCGCAAGGGTTTCCAAAGCTGCGCGTCGCTCCAGATGTGATGGTAATCTTTGGCGTAGAACCCGGCGGGCGCGACAACTACAAGATTTGGGACGAGGGTCAAGTTCCCCAGGTGATCTTTGAGATGACCTCTGAAAGCACTCGGACACAAGACAGCGAATTTAAAAAGACTCTATACGAACAGTTGGGCGTTCAAGAATACTGGATGTTTGACCCTAGAGGCGAGTGGATTGACACAAAGCTAGTGGGCTATCGCCTCCTCAGAGACACCTACGAACCGATTACAGACAGCCGCAGCGAACCGCTTGAGCTACGACTTGCCGTTGAGGACAAATTTATCGCCTTTTATCGAGAAGACACCGGTGAAAAATTGTTAATTCCTGACGAGCTGGCGGAACGGCTCCAGCAAGAAACGCAGGCACGGGTGCAGGCAGAAGCAGATGCAGAACAAGCACGCCAACGAGCAGAAGAGTTGGAAGCAACGTTAGCTCGATATCGAGAGCGCTTCGGCGATTTGCCAGACGCTTGATTTAAGGCTCAAATTGCTTGACCTAACGCCCATTGCATCAGCCCTGGGACGAGTCGATAGGCTTCTGTTGCAACGGAAGCTACGCCTACCACGACGTCAGATTTTTTCTTGCTGACGGCGTCCCAGATGGCGATCGCAATGTCGTCTGGCTCACTGACAAACGAGCTGCTGAGCACCGACTGCAAACGATCGCGTCCCTGCTGTTCGGCCTGTGCATCTTGCCCGCGAAACTGTGCCCGTTCCATGAAACTACTGTTGATCACGCCAGGATGCACTGCCGCAACGTGAATGCCTTTTGGGGCAAGCTCAAGGCGGAGAGAGTCGGTGAGCCCAGTCACTGCATACTTACTGGTGCAGTAAGCGGTCATAGTGGGTAATGGCATTTTGCCTCCAAACGACCCGACGTTTACGATCGTCCCGGCTTTGCGATCTAGCATATGAGGCAGCGCCGCATGAATGGTATAGACATATCCCCAAACGTTGGTATTGATAATCTGCTGCCAGTCGTCGAGCGTGGTGTTTTCAACAGGACCCGTTAAGCAGATGCCAGCGTTGTTCACCAACACATCAAGCTGACCAAAGTGATCAAGCGTTTTCTCAACAAGGGCTTCAACCTGATGGCGATCGCCCACATCAGTCGGGATGGCGATCGCATCTTGACCTACTTGCCGAATCTCGGCGGCGGCGTGTTCTAGGCGTTCCGGCTGGCGAGCCGCCAATGCAACCCGATATCCGTTTTGAGCAAAGAGGTGTGCGGCTGCTTTTCCGCTACCCTGCGACGCGCCCGTAATCAGAACCGTAGGAGCCATAATTCCACAAATGAACCACGCTTTTATTATGACGAACTATTAAAAGAGGCGAGGACTTGTTCTCTCCTAAGGGATTCGCTTGTCAATAGCCGACCCCTAACAACGGCTCTGTAGGGGCAAACGGCCGTTTGCCCCTACCCAACTGCCAGGATAAAAGCTAATCCCTAACATCTGAATCCGGCATCTCAACACACTCATTAACTAGTGTGATATAGCCTTACGCTCTCCCGTTAGGACGCTGAATGTGTGTAGATCCCGCGCGGCGCGCGGGATCTACACACAAACCTAAGCCCGTAGGGCTATATCCCGTTGGGTTTGAAAACTTTTCTCAATATATCGAAAACTGTTCCTAATGTTTTCCTAAGATACTGATTGTAGCAATCCTAAATCGCTTGTGAATTGTGAACGGTGGGGCGGGCGCCGCCCGCCCCACCGTTCACAACCTATCTGGGATTGCTATAGCTCCAGGATTTTTCAACCGATGAGAGTTAATTATCTTATCAAACTAAAATTCTGGAAAATAGCTTACATGATAGTCAACGTGATTAACAAAGTTTAAGAAAATGGTACACGATCAGAAATCAACAGTTGTCATCACAGGTGCTTCCTCTGGGGTGGGTTTATACGCTGCAAAAGCACTGGCAAAGCGAGGCTGGCATGTCGTCATGGCGTGTCGAAATCTAGAAAAAGCAGAACAGGCGGCTCAAGACCTTGAAATCCCTAACGATAGCTATTCGTTAATGCATATTGATTTGGGGTCTTTGGAGAGCGTCAAAACATTTGTGAATGAGTTTAGAGCGAGTGGCAAATCGTTAGATGCACTGGTGTGCAATGCTGCCATCTATATGCCGCTATTGAAAGAGCCGCTGCGATCGCCCGAAGGCTATGAATTGACCATGACCACCAATCATTTGGGGCATTTCCTATTAGCCAATCTCATGCTCGACGACCTCAAAAATTCGCCTAGAAACGATAAGAGACTCGTGATTTTAGGTACTGTGACGCACAATCCAGATGAATTGGGCGGCAAGATTCCACCCCGTCCCGATCTAGGAAATTTTGACGGGTTTGCAGCCGGGTTTAAAGCGCCCCACACCATGGTCGATGGCAAGTCGTTCGAACCTGTAAAAGCATACAAAGATAGCAAGGTTTGCAATGTGCTGACCATGCGAGAACTCCATCGGCGCTATCACGATTCCACTGGAATTACGTTTAGTTCTCTCTATCCGGGATGCGTGGCAGACACGCCACTATTCCGCAATCACTATCCCCTATTTCAAAAGCTTTTCCCATGGTTTCAGAAAAACATCACAGGTGGATATGTGTCTCAAGAGTTAGCCGGTGAAAGGGTTGCAGCCGTTGTTGCCGATCCTGAATATCGGCAGTCTGGGGCATATTGGAGTTGGGGAAATCGCCAAAAGAAAAATGGCAAGTCGTTTGTCCAACAGGTGTCGCCACAAGCCCGCGATGATGAAAAAGCAGAGCGCATGTGGAACCTCAGCGAGAAACTAGTCGGACTCGCGTAGCTATGTGTTGGGGTTGAGATCCCCGGCTTCTTAATTGAGTCGTCGAGTCATAATCACAATCCCAACGCAGAAGCTGGGGATCTAGCCACGCTCCGAGTTTTGTCAGTCAACTAACTATGACGAGTACGGCGTTCCGTCTTTGTGCATAAACGTCCATTCACCCGCATGATAATGAGCCGTCAAATCCACATCTGGATAAATGACCTCTTCATCAGCCGTGCGATCGCCAATTTCGAGATAGCTCGCCACACTGCCCGAGCGGTTGATTAAATGATGCCCGTTGGGATCGCCAGCAGGGAATCCGACTGCCATTCCAGCCTGTAAAACCTGTGCTCCCTCATCGGTCACGAGTGTCAACTCTCCTGACAGCACATAAATAAATTCATCCTGTTTGAGATGCCAATGCCGCAGGGCTGAGCAACTTCCAGGGTCTAATGTCACCATGTTGACGCCAAAGTTTTTCAGCCCTGCGGCATCCCCAAGTTTGCGCTTGAGTCGTCCGGCGACGAGCGATCGAAACGGATCGGGATAGTTGGTACTTGTTTTTCCTGCGATATCAACTGGACGAATCATCATAGTGAGTTACCTGACTGTGTGCTCAACTCGATAAACGGTGACCGCATCTCGAACCCCAATTTGAAGCCGTGCTTGGGCATTGCCCCCATTCACCGCAATTTCTATCCATCCGTGGCTGCCAATGAGCGCTAGCATCTCTCCGATCGCACTTTCTCCATAGGTGTGCCGGCTAGGAACTTGGGTGTGTTTCACCTCAACAGACCAGTGGAGCGATCGCACCTCATCCCCTGAAATATTCGTAATCACATTTCCAAAGTGGTCGATGTGCTGCACATATCCTGTGATTTGAGTCGTTGTTTTTTGAGCATCGGGGATATCAAATCCAACGAGTGAGTCAACTGAAATAGTAGTACCAAGCTCGTGAAGTGAACCACCCGTTGCCAGATGAGCGCCGACCGGAGCAAAAATATCGCGACCATGAAAAGTTGCGCTAGGCTGAGCGTTGCGCCAATAAGCTGGATTATTGAGGTCGACCGCTTGAACAGATGGGTCATTTCTCTGTTGGCTGAGCACTCCATCAAACAACCCATTATCAGGTCCGACGAAAAACCCATTAGGACTTTGAAGGGCGATCGCCCGTCGCAAGCCTCCTACCCCTGGATCAACGACTGCAACATGAACGGTTCCCTCAGGGAAATAGGGATACGCATTCATGAGGTTAAAGCGGGCGGCTGCAATATTTTGCGGCGGAATTTGATGGGTTAAATCGATGATATGAACCTCAGGGGCGATCGCAGCAATCACGCCTTTCATCATGCCGACGTAGGCATCGCTCAGGCCAAAGTCAGTGAGCAGAGTCAAAATGCGACGAGTTGACATCGAGTGTCTATTCACCTATTTCCTACACGAGGTATTCTAAGCAGGCTGAAGAGAGTTGCTAGGCACCAATTTTGGGCTGGATTGAAGCATATCGACAAACGCAAACACGGGCGGCGGTTGAATGCTATCTTCTAAAATCGCAGCTCGAATAACGCGCTCAAAAGGAGTCGGCAACGGGCAGACTCGAATTTCTGGAGGAATCTGGCCTGCCGATAGACGAGTTAGAATCGCCATGCCCAGACCTTGAGCCACCATGCCCACCATCGTCGAACTTTCTCTCACTTCGTAGGCGATGTCCATCGAAATGCCGTGGCGCTGGAGATAGTCGCGCAGTCGAATATGGCAAGAATTACCTGGAATATACGAAATCAGAGGAATCTGGCGAATTTGTTCCCAGGTGAGTTGGTTACCATCGATGCAAACGTTGGGAGGCAGTAGCGCAAGATATTCGTCTCGCATAATGTCCCAGGTTTCAAACCCGTCTGTATGCAAAACATCAACTAGCCCCACATCGGCTTGTCCGTCTCGAAGCATGCGCTCAACATCCCATGAGTCAAAACATTCGAGAAGCGTGATTGAAATATTGGGAAAGCAGTCGCGAAACGCGGCTACTTTTTGGGGCAATAGACGCGTTGAAACACTTTGAAACGCAGCGACTCTAACTCGTCCTGCATGCATGCCTCGATGGAGTTGTGCTTCTTCGGTGATGTTTCCCAAAAGCTGGAGCATCTGTTGCGCGTAGCGGGTAATGCCTTCCCCAGCGGAGGTAAGCTGTGCTCCTTGACGCCCCCGCGATAATAAAACGACGCCAAGTTCGTCTTCAAGAGAGGCGATCGCATGACTGACCGCAGATTGAGAGATGCCAAGCTGCAACGCGGCTTCGCTAAAGTTTCCGCAGTCGGCAATGACGACAAGCGCCCGCAACTGCGACAGTTTAATTCGGTTGGGTTGAATATCAGTCATGCTGCGAGCTCAAGACATATTTGCATTGTGACAGAAATATATGGCATCATCCCGATTAATTTTGTGGATGCCAGCATCCTATCAGCCCAGATTTTGACGTTGCGAAATTGATGAATGATAGGAGAACCACTAGCCCACCAACCACCCGTTGTACGGGCATGACAATGTCATGCCCCTCCGAAAATCATTCGCCGATGGGCAATGCCCAGATTTTCTCCCACATTGAATTCTTGCAAGGCTGGTGTCGTCAATCCAAAATCGCAAATCCAAAATCTAAAATGGGTATTAACCGCTAGCGTCCAAAATTTTGTCAGTCAATCAGGTGTGGGGTTCACCAAACAATACGATCGAGCCTTTCAACGCTCGAATAACCTCTGTCGTAACATCGCTAACGGCAAGCCCGCCTGCGGTTCGTCGCCGCATCGATCGCAAAATCACTAGATCCATCGATTGAGCCGCCTTGAGAATGGTTTGTGCCACATTGTCACTCACGATTGTCTTAATCCCTCCATTAACTTTGATCTCACTTCCAGCCAATGCCTGAGACAGCTCTGCCTCGAATTCTGACACCCGATCGAGGGGAGTCCGCGGATCGGCGACGTGTAGCAGCGTGACGGATGCGTCATTCGTATCCGCAAATAGGCACCCAAATTGCACGGTTCGCAAGGTCTGTTTCGTGATGTTCTTGACCGGAACGAGAATTCGGCGAATATTGATGGGTTCATCAAGCAGGCGCGTCACGGCAACCGGGCAATGAGAAGCCCAAAACACAGTATCCGTTAAGCTACCAAACAGGCGCGATCGCAATCCGACATCACTCCACCCCATCACAATGAGGTCTGCCTTGCGTTCCCGAGCAGCACGGCTGATGCCCTCAGCAATATCATCATCAATTCGAAGATCCAACTCGACCTGAGCCCCAAATGTTTGACCAATGTCAGAAACGCGCTCAAGCAGACGCTCGCTGCGCCGAATTTCAACGCCGAGCTGAGGTTCGTCCATGTGAACATGAGCTTTTGTAATGGCGAGGGGCACGATTTTGCCCGACTCATGATGCGCTAGCATTGCCGCCATTTCAATGAGATAGGGAGACGTAATCGGGTTGGAAATTGGCACAACGGCAGTGAAGTAATGCGTCTGGACTGTCCCGTCTTCAGCATTCTGAGCATTCATCTGAGCATTCATCGGATGACCGTCATGCCATTGCGATGGCGACCCTGGCTCGTTAGCACTTAGATTTGGTTTGAGCGGTGAAAGCTTCGCAGCAAATCGCTCAGTCAGCAACGGCCCTAGCAATGACGTGACCAGCATGAGCACAATCACGCTGTTGAAAACAGCCTCACTCAGCAGCCCCGCCCGCAGCCCTGTCAGCGCTGCCGCCAACGTCGCTGCTACCTGCGGCAATGATAGCGACCACATCGTTAAGGCTTCATACCACGAATATCGATAGACCAGCTTGGCAATGAATGCCGCCAAAAATTTGCTGATGATTAGGCTAAGGACGATCGCCACGGTCAACCCACCATTGGTGGTCAAGCTGTCAACAAACGCAGGAATATCGAGCAACAACCCCATCCCGATAAAAAAGAAAGGAATAAAGAGGGTACTGCCCACAAATTCCACCTTTTCTTCAACCGGACCATGACCCACCACATCATTGACCGCTAAGCCTGCCAGAAATGCCCCCACAATTTTGTCGACATTGATCAATTCAGCCCCCACCGATGCCAAAAAAACGGCCAGAAGAATAAATAAGAACTGATTGCTCTCTTCATCTCCGGTGCGGCGAAAGTATTCTTTTCCGGCCCAATCCAGCCCAAACAAAACAACCGCTGCATAGATTGCCAAGGCTGTTAGCTGCAAGATGAGGTTAATCCACGAAAATTCACCTGCATGAATTGCCACACAAATGGCTAACACCAGCAGCGCTGCAATATCTGTGAAAATCGTTGCTCCAATGGTGACCGTAACGGGCTCATTGCGGACAACCCCTAGCCGCTGAACGATCGGGTATCCAAGCAAGGTATGGGAGGCACACAACGAACCAATCAAAACCGCAGCGTTCCAACCAAATCCAAACTGCCAGCCAATTAATGCTCCTGACGCTAAGGGCAACATAAACGTGGTCGCGCCGAAGCCCATTGAGCGATGTTTCGTTTTGCGAAACTCTGCCAGGTCAATCTCCATCCCCGCGACAAACATGAGATAGACTTTGCCCACATCAGAGAGCAGCTTCATCATCTCTGATTCGGCATCTAAGAGCCCCAAACCGTCTGTGCCTAAAACGACTCCGGCAAAGAGAAGCCCGACAAGCCCCGGCAAGCGCAATTTCTCAAAGATAGGCGGAATCGTCAGCGTAACCAGGAGAAGAATGGTAAACCCAACAATCGGGCTGTCTGGGAGCCAGCTCGTAATCTGTTCCATGGCATATGAGTGCAATCAGTGTTCAGATGAATCAAGGCAGACGAAACTACGTCCGATATTATGCAGTGATTGCATGTTAATCATTCATGCCATTGAGTCCGCAGTGACTAAGGCAGCGTGTCAGCATACGTTGATCACTTAGATGGTTTCATCGGCTTAAACAAAGAGCCCAAGCCTCTTACCTCCTCAAATTATTTCGACAAGACTATCAACGACACGCTAATGTCTCTAATCGCTTGATGAATTCTCTATCCTATCAACGCTAATGTCTCGCTTCGACAATGCAACACGGATAGTCATCTTCTGTTTCTTATTTAGTTTTATCCCACAACTCGCTCGCTGAGCAGGAGGAATCTCATCTTAAGGATTGCAATATTGACAATAGGTTGGATCGGCAAACTGATGGCGCGTTGGAAATCTAACCTTGCGCTCAAACTGACAGCGTTGACACTGATAAATATCAGTCAGCGTTAGTGGAGTCGGTGTATTGCACATGGCACAGGGTAAACCCGGAAGCTGTTTGATGACATCGAAACCAGGATGCTGACAGGTAGGACACCGTTGATTCATTTTTTTGACGAGAGAATAGATAGCCCGTTCAATCACGTTCATTCGAGAGGGATTATACATAGCGCGCATATCCGTTTCGAGATAAGCCGTTCGAGTTGGCGAGGTGTCCAGAATTGCCGTAACCGTCTGCACTAAGCGATCCTCATCTTGAATTCCCTTGTAGATTTCTCCGGGGTGGTGAGCGTCCGGATCGAGTCGCACGACTAGAGCATGGTCTGGAAACCCAATCTTGTAAGCAAATTCGAGTGCTTCACGAACTGTTTTGACAGTCCGCTGGCTGTAATTGGTTTCGGTTGATAGCTCATAGGCAACCAGTTCGAGCTGATGCTGGCGATCGCACAAGAGAATCAGCTCCCGATCGCACGGCAGAAAAGGAATCGATGGATGCGGACCGAATGCCCCCTCACTGGCGATCGCTAAGATTTCATGGGTCAGATCGAGGGCTCGCGCGGCCTTCTGTCGAGCCGCTTCGAGCTGGCTTCCGGCGCGAGGCATTTCGCGCGTAAAGGTGCCAAATTGATCCGTATCCAACCAATCAGGAACGATGCAAGTCATCCCAAACTCACGTTCCAAAATTGGAGCGATGACCTGTTCTTTCTTATGCATCGTGGCAATAACAGCAATGCGATTCGACCACATGGTTTCAGCTATTACATGACATCACGACAAGCTAGGGATTGTTAGAAAACAATTTTGCATGTTTGGAGCAGCTATTAGATATCAGTTATCAGCTTTTCGCCGAGTGCTGACTGCTAAGGGCAATGCGTAGAAATAAAATACCAGTGTCTTTGTTTGTAGTGTTGACTTTAGTCGGCACGGTTGAAACCGTTACTACAAAACTGTGGTGTCTTATTAACCCGCAAATCCCTAACTGCTGACTGCTCCCAAATACAACTAATTTTTTACAGATTCAGACTCACGTAGATGAGGTTCATCCGTTTGTGGACCCGAACCCGATTCCTTCACTAATTCGACAGCCCTTCTGAGAGCCTGTAGACGATCCATTTGTAGATGATGTCGCGGGAGGTTGTCTAGAATACCCAGTTTATTGAGCCTGCGTCTCGTTTGACCCACGGCACCGACGATGAACACATGTCGATCATTTCCATAGGCATCTTGAATAGCGTTCTCAATGGCTAGCGACGATGTCACCCCTAAATGGGGAACATCGCTGAGATCGAGGATGAGGGCATCATGGTCGTCCATCGCGACATGCTGACGGGCGATCGCCTTTGCGACTCCAAAAATCATGGGTCCATTTAGATAAAACAGCAACACTCGCCCATCTGCTTCATTCAAAAGCTCCTTCTCTTCATCGCTCAACAAGATTGCGTCATCCGCATCTGTGATCGTTTTCACATCTTTGGCTTGAAGTTCGGTGAGTCGTTGAATTGTCAAAATATTGGCAACAAAAACACCAATGCCAACTGCTGCGATCAGGTCGACAAACACAGTCAGGATAATGACCCCATACATAATGAATGCGCCCTTGCGAGATACCTGATGAGCTCGCTTTAGAAAGCTCCAATCGATGATGTCAATCCCGACTTTGAGTGCAATACCCGCCAAAACCGCCAGGGGAATATTTTGCGTCAACTGCCCTGCCCAGAGCACCACAATGAGCAAAATCACAGCCCGAGTTAAGCCAGATAGCGCAGTTCGCCCCCCCGATTGAATATTGACAACGGTTCCCATGGTTGCGCCTGCCCCTGCGATGCCGCCAAATAGGCCAGAGGCCAGATTACCAAGCCCTTGGCCAATAAGCTCTTTATTAGAATCATGCTCAGTGCGAGTTAAGCTGTCTGCAATCACGGAGGTCAACAGCGCATCAATAGCACCCAACACGCCCAACACAATTGCATTCACAAACATCAATTGCAGCTGCTCAGGACTAAAAACCGGCAGATGAAGTTCGGGCAACCCCATCGGAATTTCTCCGATGCGACGAATGTCGATTCCGGGAAAAAGCAGGAGTGATGCAACAGTCCCCACGACCAATGCAACGAGTTGAGGAGGAATCACCCGCTTTATTTGAGGCGGTGTAAATATAATCAGCGCAACGGTGATAACTGCAAGAATTGTTTCCGACGGATCGACATTCTCCAGAAGCTGGGGAAAGTTTTGAAGAGTCCCAACCACTCCTCCAGGGGGACTAGACTGCCCTAAAAACGGTGCAATCTGAAGAATAATCAGGATGATGCCAATTCCTGACATGAAGCCAGAAACCACGGTATAGGGCATCAGGGTAATATATCGCCCCAATCTCAGAGTGCCGAGAAGCATTTGAAAGACCCCGGCGAGCATGACAACTGTAAACGCCATTGCCATCCCATTTTCAGGATTTGAGGCCGTCAATTTTGCAATAACTGCCGTCATCACGACGGTCATCGGACCAGTTGGTTCAGAGATCAGCGTAGGCGTGCCACCAAACAAAGCAGCAAAAAAGCCCACCAAAACGGCTCCCCACAGACCCGCAGTTGCTCCCGCTCCCGACGCAACGCCAAATGCAAGCGCCATAGGCAAGGCAATAATTGCAGCAGTGATACCGCCGAAAATATCGCCACGCAGGTTTCTAAAATGAATGTGGTTTGTCAGTTGCATCAGAGATACCCGATGGACACCCAAATTATCAGATTATTTCAATGAATGAATCGATAGGCATTGATTTATATCTATGAAGACGATACCATCAATCTTTGACAGCGAGCTAGTGTTTAAGTTTAGTTTTTTGAATTAAAGATTCTTAAAATTTACTGGCGGCGAAGGCTCTAGAATAACAGGCGACCCAGCTCATTTGCTGAATCGCCCGCTAATCGTTAATATTCTGTTCTCGCTAGACAGCCTAGTCGATATAACCCATCAGCATTCCAGAATCGTCAACCTCATTAGAGGCAATGGGGCGATTTCCGGGCAAATTGCTTCCATGCATTAAATCAGCTGAGCTTGCTGCAATGGGGCGATGTCCAGGCAAGGTATCAGCATCCACGAACGTTAATTCGCTTGCAAATATAGGGCGCCCACCCGGAATGAGTCCCGTGTCAACAACTTGGATGTGGCTTGCTTCGATAGGGCGACCCCCCATCAACGTGCCATATATTTCAAGATGGCTTGCTGCAATCGGACGCCTGCCAGACAAGACTATGGTATTTTTGACGTCAATGTCGTCTGAGCCAATCGGGCGATTTCCCATCATAGAACCTGACGGGCGTAGCTCAATTGCAGACTTATCAGATTCGCCCTGCTCAGGTGCATCCTGAACTGCTTGATCTGGATGTCCATTCGCTTCAGGAGTATTTGTTGTGCTCATAAACCAGTGCCTCTAAATGTATCAAACTGCAACTGTTAAGCGCTCAGGGTTTTCAAAGCGTTCACTCGAAACCGCTCTATAACGACAGTACACGGCGTGTATTAAGACTGGCGATGTATCAGTCGAGTTGCACACTCGCGCTATAAATCCGGTAACCCAAGAATTCGTTAACAATATTCTAAGGGCAGCGCATAGTATCGTACGGATTTTATTTACCCATTAATCATAATGATTATTTAAGGTTCCTATTAAAATCATCTAACTATTTAAATAACAATGAGCATCTTGATACAAAACTTAATGGTTTGACACGATGTTCTACCTGGCTTATTAGTCTAGATCGCTGATATTTTCCAGTGAAACACAACTCACAAGCGATTTAGGATCGCTATAGTTTGCATGATTGCAGCTCATAGCATGAATGAATCTGGCTGGCTAGATAGTGTTATGGAAAAAGGCATGGCGCTACACCATGCCTGACAAATCATTTAAACCTTCTAATACCCATTCTTCGAAGACTGCGTCTATTCTAATCTTCTGCCAGTGCAGCCACGACACCATAGCCTTACGGACTCAGGTTTGTGTGTAGAACCTACGCGCCGCGCGGGTTCTACACACATTCAGCGTTCTAACGCGAGAGCGTAAGACGATACATGGATCAGCATGGAGACGGATACTGGGCTACATCATGCCCATGCCGCCCATGCCGCCCATGCCACCCATGCCACCCATGCCACCCATGCCACCCATGCCGCCCATGCCGCCCATATCTGGTGCAGCAGGCTTTTCTTCGGGCTTCTCGACCACAAGCGCCTCAGTCGTGAGGACCATTCCTGCAATAGATGCAGCATCTTGAAGTCCAGAACGAACCACTTTAGCGGGATCAATAATACCTGCGGCAATTAGGTCTTCAAATGAACCGTTGAGTGCGTTGTATCCGACGGTGCCTTTTAGGCTACGAACCTTCTCGACAATCACAGAACCTTCGGCTCCAGCATTGTCAGCAATCTGACGAAGCGGAGCTTCTAGTGCTTTAAGCACGATGTTGGCTCCAATTTTCTCATCGACGCTCAGCCCTTCTTTAATCTGATCGGCTTTTTCGGTAAGCCGAATCAGCGTAACGCCACCACCAGGAACAATCCCTTCTTCGACTGCTGCACGGGTCGCATTCAGTGCGTCTTCAATCCGAAGTTTGCGATTTTTAAGCTCGGTTTCGGTTGCAGCGCCAACCTTAATGACTGCAACACCACCGGCTAATTTCGCAAGACGCTCCTGGAGCTTTTCTTTGTCATAATCAGAGTCAGTTGACTCGATTGCCTGACGAATTTGAACAATCCGCTTTTCGATGTCGGCTTTGTTGCCGGCTTCTGACACGATGGTGGTGGAGTCTTTGGTAATGGTAATCCGGCGAGCTCGGCCCAGCATTTCTGCCGTAGCGGTATCTAGGCTAAGCCCGATTTCTTCAGAAATCATCTGCCCGCCTGTCAGTACGGCAATATCCTGCAGCATTGCCTTGCGACGCTCCCCAAACCCAGGGGCTTTAACCGCTACTGCCGTTAGCACACCCCGCAGGCGATTGACGACGAGCGTAGCGAGGGCTTCCCCCTCTACATCTTCAGAGATAATCAACAGAGGCGCACCCTGACGAGCAATACGCTCCAGGATGGGGACCAGATCTTGGATATTCCCGATCTTTTTGTCGGTGATCAGGATAAAAGCATCTTCGAGTTCGCAGACCATGCGCTCTTGATCGGTGATGAAGTAGGGCGAAATATATCCCCGGTCAAATTGCATGCCTTCAACGACTTCGAGCTCAGTGGTCAACGACTTCGATTCTTCAACCGTGATCACACCGTCTTTGCTGACTTTATCCATCGCTTCAGAAATCATGGCGCCGACCTCTTCGTCACTTCCCGCGGAAACGGTGGCAACTTGGGCGATCGCATTTCCTTCGACAGGCTTGGCAAGAGCAGAGATTTCTTGAACGAGCTTATTAACCGTTTTCTCGATGCCCCGACGGAGGCTGACGGGATTACTTCCGGCAGCGACGTTCTTCAGACCTTCCCGAATCATGGCTTGGGCCAGAACGGTTGCGGTGGTTGTGCCATCACCTGCCAAGTCTTTCGTTTTTGAGGCAACTTCTCGAATGAGCTGAGCCCCTGTATTTTCTAATGGGTCTTCAAGCTCAATCTCCTTGGCGATGGTGATGCCATCGTTGACGATATCAGGGGCGCCAAATTTCTTTTCTAGAACAACGTTGCGCCCCTTAGGACCTAAGGTGATACGGACTGCATCAGCGACGGCGTTAACGCCTCGCTCTAGGGCTTGACGCGATGCTTCATCAAATACTACAAATTTTGCCATATGTCTCTGTGCTTACAGCTCTCCAATGTAGAACTTAGCACTCTCCTACTTAGAGTGCTAAATCACACTCTCAATTATTCTGTATGAACCTGTCTGCATTTGGCAATAGATGCAGAAGTCGTAGTCTCCTCACCCTCAAGTTCGGTCAGCTGAATCTAATCAGTCCACAAACTTTAAGAGGATGTTTATAGCGGTATGCGCTTGATTGGCAAATTTGCGTGTCTTGAGATTCCCGCGAAGATGGCCTTGAAACGAAACATCGCGGTCGCCGCCAACAGACGGAGCGGGACATGGCTAGATAGAGTGGCAATGATTGTTCATCTTGATTGGGTCTGGCATCAGGAGATTGCAGGAGGACAAACAGCACCGCTATTGACTCCCTATCCGACGTGATTAAAGGAGAATAGCAGCAAGGATGCCCGGTTATGCATTATCTCTGCATTGAGTTCTCTGCATCATCTCTGCATCATCTCTGCATTGAGTCCTGTCAAATACCAAGCGATTTCGGGTCGCTATTCAGAAATGCTTCAAGAAAGTGCTTATTTTCCTCTCCAACTCCCAGCATTTATGGAATCTTTACGGAACTGTGACTTACTAGTATCGTCAAGTGTGATAGGGACAGTCAATGAAACAGTTTGGCATACAATCATGATGCACGTACCTAATCGTAGGCGATCGCCTGTCTTAAAGCTACCGTTCAACTATTTTCATATACCCAGTTAAATGCGTCGTGCCTAATGGTGTTAGCAGTATCCGATCAGAATTGCTGACGTCTCGGCGGATCAATGACAATTAGTTCTTTCTGAGACAAAAAGCCTATGGAAATTACCATAAAGCCCCTAAAAATGGGTAATCGAGCGAGACTATGTCTCGTAATTCCGCTAGGTGACGGAATGAAAGTTCAGTATCCTGTTCACAATGAAGCAGAAGCCAAAGCTCGGTATGAAGAGTATCAGCAGTGGAATGCTAATGCTGCATCCGTAAATTAGTCCGCACACGGGTGGCAGAGAGCGATCGCTATGCTTGATTCTGTTCAAGCTTGACCGCATCATCCGAATAATCTGCCCCTTCCAGCATGAGCGTGGTAATTGCTCCATAGGCATCAACCCACGCCTGTTTCACCTCAGGGGTCCACTCTGTCCCCAAGTAAGATTCGAAGGTTTTCAATAACGCATTTCCGACCAACGGATAATGCGCGGGGAGTGCACCATATTGGACGTGGCGCGCGCCTAGCCCCTTCAAAGAGCCAGTCAGAACGTCCGGATTACGCAAGTTATCAACGACTAAGACCAGCGATTCTAGTAGTTTTTTGCGTTGCATATCCATATCGGTGTGAGCAAACAACGGCGTTGCATCCGGATAATCGGCGAAAAGCGTTTCGTAGAAACTAACTGAAAATTCATTCGCTTGAGGCTTTACTTTTTCAAAACTTTCTTGAATGATTTCAACTTGTAATGTCATATTTCCGTTTCCTCACATAAAACACGCGCAGTAATCTTTAGGGGATGGTGGTTATAGCCTCCAGCGTCCAGAGTTTTGTCAGTCGACCCGCTAATAAACGCGCCACAGAACAACAACCTATTGATTTCACGAATACGGTAGGCAAGAACAGAAAGGAGCTTCGTATCGCTAACTACATAAAAAACCGCTGAATGTTTAAGCTGCATCATGGAAATGTAGGTGTTGCATATGGCAACACCTATTTTTTCTCATTGGCGATTTTCTCATCGGCGATATAGTCGTATGCTGTTGCCCTAGGCCGGTGACAGTAGCGGTTGCTGTCCTATCAAACCTGATGAAATGGATTTGGTTTTAAGACATGGATTGTTCGCTATAAATATAAATTCTCAACATCTCATCCAAAACGTCCCAAACGATTAGAACAAAGCCGATCTGGACTATGTCGATTTGGACTACGTCAAAATTTTGCAGTATCTCAGCCGTTAGCCAGTATTTTTACCAGTATTATTGGTTAGATCAGAATTGAACCTTATCGTCGCGTTTGTGATGTCCAACGTTCTCAAGCAAGCACAGACTGCCGTCCAAGAGGAAAATTGGGCGCTTCTCAATCGTTGTTTGCAGCAGCTACTGCCTCGCCACGAGACGCTAGCGTCTGAACGTCCCTCAGCCACTCATCAAGATGCTGAGATTGAAACATTACTGATGTCGTCGATTCAAGCGTTAGAACTCGGTGATTTTCAATCTCGATGGGACATCGCAAAAGTGATGTCTAATTTTGGTTCAGCGGCGATCGCCCCGCTGCTGGAGCTGTTAGAAAATAATGACGACGACTGGGAACTGACGTGGTTCATTGCTCGTATCCTTGGAGAATCTCAACACCCCGATGCGATCGCCGCGCTGATCAACCTCCTCAAAACATCAACAAACGAGGATCTGATCGCCGTTACCGGAGCCGCACTCGCCAATATTGGTAAACCAGCCGTCGATCGGATCGTCGAATTAGTGAACGACACATCCACGCGATTGCCAGCCGTCCGGGCATTGGCTCAAATCCAGCATCCCCAAGTGCCTCAAACAATGCTGACAGTCGTTGAAGACGACAATCCGCTGATTCGGGCGATCGCCATTTCAACGCTGAGTCACATTCACGAATCCTATGTTCCACCTGTTTTAGTTCGAGCACTCCGCGACGTCGCTGCTGAGGTTCGCCAAGCGGCTGTGGTCGGGCTTGGGCTGCAGGCGCACGACCTAAATGAGGCAGCTATAATTTCGTGGCTCAGTCCTCTGTTGTGGGATATCAACATCAATGTGCGTCGCCAAGCGGCAATATCCCTCGGGCGAGTTGGTACCCCTGCGGCAGTTGCAGCATTGGCTGACGGATTGCGATCGCCCTACACTCCTTTGACGGTCAGCATTGAGATTGTCGGTGTTTTAGGATGGATTGGCACTCCATCGGCGTTGTCCCAGTTAGTTGAGCACTTAGAACTCAACTCCACTGAAACCGCCTCCCCACCAGAATCCAACATGCGTGAAAATTCTGACTATAGGACGGTGTGTAATGAAATTTTCACTGTCTTGGGGCGAGTCGAGCCGGAGGCATCCAAACCGTCAGCCAGCCAAATCTTGATTGATGCTCTAGTCACACACCACCCAGCCGCCCAGTCGCCTCATACTCGACAAGCGATCGCCCTCAGCTTAGGCTATCTCGGTCAGCCTCACGCCATAGATACCCTCATTCATTTGCTTGCGGATATAGACGCAGGAGTTCGCCTCCATGCGATCGCCGCGCTTAAACACATCGACGCAGATCAGGTGTTGCCACACTTGCGACATCTGTCTACGGATACAACTCTCGATTCTGCATTGCAAGCAGGCATCGCGAATGCGTTGCAAGAATGGAATGTCTGATGCCGCGATTATGTCATTCCAAATGTTGGTCTAGGAAAAAATCGTGTCAGCGCAAAACCGCATCAGGTCATGTAAATTCTGCATAAAAAGACCTGTTGAAAAGGTGTGATCCCCCAAGAAATGTATTGACTGATACTAAGGTCTTTGCCTAATTCTCTTAATGTTTGCTTTCAAATGGGAGATCGTTCTATCTATCCCCATCGTTTGCGACTGCCAACCGAAGGGAAGAGGCATCATGCGGCTTGAACAACTACGCGCATTTCTCAATGTGGCTGAGACTGGGAGTTTCCAGAAAGCAGCCCAAAAGTCTGGTGTGACTCAGTCCACCATCAGCCGTCAAATTCAAGCCTTAGAAACTGAATTGGGGCTGCCCCTATTCCATCGCACGTCCCAAGCTAAGTTGACTCTGGCAGGCGATCGCCTGTTGCCTAGAGCGCGAAAGATCTGCCAAGAATGGTGCAACATCACCGATGAAGTAGCAGAGTTGTTAGATGGGAAGCAGCCAGAGCTATGCGTTGCGGCAATCCATTCGATCTGTGCCCATCATCTTCCCCCGATATTACAACAGTTCTGTCAAGACTATCCGCAGGTGCAATTGCGGGTGACATCTCTAGGAAGCGATCGCGCGCTTAAGGTTCTGCGCGATGGGCTGGTTGACTTGGCGATCGTTATGAATAATCGGTTTTTGACGGCGAGTCCAGAGCTGGTGGTTGACACGCTGTATGAAGAGCCCATTGAAGTCTTAATGAGTGTGGATCATCCCCTCACCCGCTATCAGCAAATTCCTTGGGATGAAATGTCTCAATATCCCCATGTCGTCTTTAAAGATGGATATGGAATGCAGCGTCTGGTTCAAGAGCAATTTCAGCGGCAAGGACTGACATTGAAAGTGAGTCTCGAACTCAACACGCTGGATGCGTTTCGAGGCATCGTTCGGCAGGGCAGTTCGGTTGCCCTGTTGCCCCGCTCAGCACTCCTTGAAGTCAGTCGAGATCCAACGCTAACGGTGCGCCAAACGGCGACGCCTCATCTGAGTCGTCAAGTCGTGTTGGTAACCACTCACGATCGCCTCGAAATTCCGCCCATTCAGCATTTCCGCAATTTGGTACAAACACTGCTTGTGCAGCCCCCCGATAGCCCACGCTTAGAACTCCCGCTGGCTGCCGTTGGAGACTGATCGTCGCTCCTAGTAATGATTCCGCCACCCTAATAGTACGCACTCCTTGAGAGTTATGAGTAATGCGTTTCGAGACTTACTTCGCAAGATTGGCAGCGGCTCTCACACGAGCGAACATTTAAGCCGTGCTGAAGCAGCCGCAGCGACTCAGATGATTCTCCAGCAAGAGGCAACACCAGCCCAGATTGGGGCGTTTATGATTGCCCATCGCATTAAGCGACCCACCGGTGAAGAACTTGCTGGAATGCTAGACGCCTATCATCAGCTCGGTCCGCACCTCAAGGCTATTTCGGCATCGTATCCAACCCTAGTATTTAGCCTGCCTTATGATGGGCGATCGCGCACGGCTCCTATTTCGGTATTAACAGCGCTGATTTTAACAACTGCCCACTGCCCGGTCATTCTCCACGGCGGGCGGCGAATGCCGACAAAATATGGCATTCCATTAATCGAAATTTGGCAAGCACTTGGCATTGATTGGACGCTTCTTACCCTCAATCAGGTTCAAGCGATGTTCAATCAAACCCACCTCGGATTTGTCTATTTGCCGCATCACTTTCCCCTGGCCGATGATCTCGTTCCGTATCGAGATCAAATTGGTAAGCGTCCGCCATTTGCCACTCTTGAACTAATATGGTGCCCTTACGACGGAGAGGCCATTCTCGTCTCAGGGTTTGTGCATCCTCCGACTGAGCACATGATTCAAGAGGCGCTAGCCCATCATGACATGCATCGATTTATTACGGTCAAAGGGTTAGAAGGAAGCTGCGACCTGCCGCGCGATCGCACTTGCATCATCGGCATCGGTACGACTCAACCCCAGCCTCATCTTGAACGACTGTTGCTCCATCCTCGCGATTACGGATTTGCGGGCAAAGAGGTTCCTTTAGGATCACCACCAGAACTGATCACCGATATTCAGGCTGCTCTTAGCGGCGAGGCGACCGAACTCGCCCGCTCTGCAATCTGGAATGGAGGCTTTTATCTATGGCAGAGTGGCGTTTGCCCAACTGCTGAATCGGGCTTAGCTAAAGCCCGCGAGATTTTAATGGGCGGGCTCGCAGCTGAAACCTTAGACAAACTACGCATGGCGATCGCCACGTTAAACGGCAATCCGTCAGACATCTTAGTGAAAACCAATTAGCCCAGTCCTAACGCAAGAACATAGTGCCACACCACACCTACAAAATCGTTCTAGTATCCATCACCTGCTCCAGATCGTGCAGCGTGTTGCAGTTGAGCAACATGCGAGTGTCGGGGACGTGTAGCGTCTGCACCGTCTGCCCTAAAAGCCATCGCTGAAACGATCGCCCCCCTGCCTCACGATATGCCTGCAACTCTGGCAAACATCGCTGTCGATAAAACCCACATAAAGGTTCCCAGCCTTTCGAATGGCGGGGAAGCAATGCCACGATAGAATCATCTACCGCGTCTAACTCTGACACCCACGATTGAAACACCTCTGCCTGCAGTCGAGGCAAGTCACAGGCTAACAGCAATGTCCATTCCGTCTCGACATGAGCAAGACCCTCAATAAATCCAATCAGAGGACCTTGGGACATCGACGAGTCTGAGCGGCTCGTCTCATGAACAAAATGACAGTCTGGGGGCAATATCTCCCGATACCGATCCGCCCATGGAGTCACCACATACACAGTCGTGCAGCATTGAGCGGCGCTATCAAACACCCGCCGCAACAGGGGGATTCCATCAATCAAAAGCTGAGCTTTATCGTGCCCGATGCGAGAACTTCGTCCCCCGGCTAAGATAATGCCCGTAACAGCGCCCATGGAAAATTCCTCAATCGATTGAGAATTAGGATGGCTAGAGATTATGCTTCAGTCCCGATTTCCCAGCTATCTTTCAGCATAGACCGATAAAGGTTCTCGCGAACCATCATCTGCTTACGCAAATGCACCAAAAAATCTTGAGCCTGTTGGCGTGACATGTGCTGCACCTGATCAGAAAAATTCCTGAGATTAAACTCTTGCTCCATCGAAAGCTTCGCGCGTGGACTCATAATGAACCCCCCTTAGGATTAAATAACGGAGCGACTCAACACCAACTCGCTGTTGACAATCGTTCTATAAACATTTCTTAATATTTATCATTAAATTTAGGATAGCGAGCTAATTCCTAATTTTTCACCCATCCTAGAGTAGATTCCGACTCTCTATCAGAGGGATAGTTTATATGGCTCTACGGGCTTAGGTTTGTGTGTAGACTCCGCGCGCTGCGGAGAGTCTACACATGTTCAGCGTCCTAACGCGAGAGCGTTAGACTATATAGCGATCCTAAATCGCTATTGCCTCCCCCCGAAAATAAAACAAATTTGGGACAAATTTGGGGTTGTATTGTTTTACTAACTCCAGAATCTCTAGGAATTGATTGCTTTGCGGTTGGTTACACGTGACAATGTCCACGCGGGGCGCGTCACACCACCTGTTTACCTCAAGCGATTTAGGATCGCTATAACATCACAAGAAATTTTCACTTCTAGCATGATTGAAGACGTTGCTGCTGCATTTGAGCAAAAAAATTACAAGAAGGCCGCTCAATTGCTCAAGCCTCTGCTTAAGCAATTTCCTGACGATCCGTGGGTGCGTCTTTATTGGGCAATGCTGAATGAGACAAACGGCAAACCTGACGTTGCCGAAACACTCTATCGCACTCTCCTACGAGATGTGCGAAATCCTAAAGTGGCACTCCAAGCCCGACAAGGGTTATTGCGACTTGAGGTAGCTGAACGCGAGACTCGTCAGCAGGCGATCGCCCGAGCAGAAGAAATGGCAGAGCACTCAGGCAACTCAGGATCGGGGTTCTTAGTGTTAGAACCGATTCATGGCGAAGCAAGGAAGACTGCTGCTCAAAGTCTGGCACGAATTATGAAGCTCGACCCTTACACCGCACAACTTCAATTGCCGAGTCGGGGCTGGCGACTTTATCGCACCGGGACAATTGGCGAACTGCAAGTCTATGGGGAAGAACTTCGCAAGTCTGGGATTCCGGCATTTTGGGTAGCCCTATCACAGATTCGCAAGATTCGAATGTTTCGAGTTCAATATATCCAGACAATCTCACCGCAACCGATGGTTGTTTGCCAAAATGAATCCGGGCACTTGGGCACATTGACTTTTGATTGGTCAGATGTGAGTCAACAGGTGCGCGCACTGCTGCCTATATTTGAAGATGTCGTCGATTTAGATGCTCGGAATAAGCTCACCCGCAAAGAAAAGACCCAAGACTATGCCCAAGTCTGTGACTTGCATCTCCCCCAAAGACATTGCATTTTGAGAATTTGTGACCGAAGTTATCAGTTTCAGCACGGAATTCAGTTTAATGCCCAGCAAAATGGCAAAACAGGCGGCAGTCAGTCTACGCTTCGGCTTCGATGGAATAGCCTGCTCCGAGTGCTCGACCAAAATCTTAATGATGTGCCAACCGCAACTAGTTTTACAAGCTTTGCCGAAACTGCCTTAGATCATCTCGATCTCGTTGAAACCTTTGAAACCCATATCGACCTGTTTCGTAAATCAAGCACAAATTGGGATCCTGCGTTTCAGATTTATAGCGGGCTCGTCTTTTTATATCCGACTCATTAAAAACACTCCTATAGCAGTATGTGCTTGAGTTAAGTACGGTGGTGTGGGTCACGCCGCGCCTCACACCACCGTTTCTGTAACGCGCACATTGCCACAACACAAACAAAACCCGCGCAGGCGGGTTTGATTTGCATCAGACATCATGCCCGTCCAGGTGACTTCATATCTTTTGCCATATCCAAAAACGGATTCATGCTAGGCCCCGGACGACGGCGACCGTTCTTCGTCGACAAAGACAGCATAAAATCAGGCGCAAATGTTTTCATTTCTGGTTCAGGCTTACTGGATGAAGCCGCGACTTGAGCAGGCTTAGGTTGCGCCTTAGGTTGCGCCTTAGACGGCGAAGGCTGAGACGTAGAGGTTTTAGCTGAAGGAACTGTCGGCTGAGCCTCAGACTGAGCTGGCTTGGCTTGAGCAGGCGCTGTAGCGCGGGTAGCAGACTTTTTCTGACTTGCTACACCATTGTTATTAGCATCGGTATTAGATTTGGGTTCATCCTGAGAATTATCTAGTTCAAGAAAATATTCAGATGATTTCCCAATCCCTAGCAACCCGCCCAGGAAGCCAAAGATTCCTTTTATAAGACCGAAGATGCCACCTAGCAACTTTTTAATCAGACCCATTGTTGCGATCGCTCCTAAATTCTCTTCTAACCTTACTTTAACGAGTTAAGAGGTAGCCTTGGTAACAAAGCTGCATACCCATTAAATCAAAATTTTATTAAATGACGTTTTGATTATGAGAGTCTGCTCGGATTCATAGCAAGATTTGTTTACAGTTTTTCATACAGATTTATCAAGTGGTTGGATAGGGCTGCCCCTTATCAAACCAGTGAGATCATTTTTAGTGGACGCTTTTGAATGAGCAAATTTACTGGCACACACCTAACTCCCAATCCAGAAAAAGAATATTAGATTAACAGGGTCTGGCAAACTACATCTATCCAACGTCTAAATTTTTCTTTGAATCTTAGAAATCTAAGGGAATGATTACGGTTTCGGACTTGGATATGCCTTGATGGCGTCAACAACACCGAACCATGGTCGTCTATTTGGTTTGTCAGAGCAGTTTGTCAGAGCAGTCTAACTTAATCAAACCATTCTCATATCACGCTCTGTAGCAACACTGCTCTGTAACAATAGTGGTGCAGCCTATCAATTTTCTATTGCGGTATGGTTTCAATCGCACGCAAGAATCTCTTTGAAGATATCCCCAGGTTTCTCGTTGCCCAAGCGGGAATCATGTTTGCGGTTAGCTTGGTAACGATTCAAATTGGCATCCTCAATGGGTTTACTCGCTCAACTGCCCAACTGATTGATGATTCTGACGCTGATATTTGGGTTGCGGCTGAAGAAATGGTGTATTTTGAGCTGACGCAACCGATGCCCCTTGAACGAGTCTCTCAAGCTGAACAGATTGAAGGGGTTGAGCGAGCTGAAGCCTTACTTTTGGCAACTGGACGGTGGCGAGGAGCATCGGGGACGATCGCCCCGGTTCGTATCATCGGGTTTAACCCCAATGGTCAGCTTTTTAGGCTCCGGGATATTACGGCGGGTCAAATTAGCGATTTGACAGAGCCTCGCACCATCATCACGGATGAGTCGAGTCTTGATTCATTGAATCTTGAAGGAGTCGGCTCAGAGGCAGAAATCAATTCTGAAGTCGTCCGTTTAGTGGGTCTAGCCCGAGGAACTCAATCAATCGTGTCGAGTGCGATGGTATTTACGTCCTTGAGAAATGCCAAGGCATATTCAACAGCAGGTTTGTCTTCGAGCGTTCAATGTGCTGTTCAACCCGGAGGAGGACTCGATTGTACAACGGTTTATGAACGCCAAGACTCATCAGAGACAGACACTCCACCTGACACCGATGTTGAGCCTCTCAACCTATCTGATCCGATTTCGTATGTGTTAGTTCGTGCAGTGCCGGATCAGGATTTGGACAGTCTCAAACAGCGATTAGAAGATGCTCTCCCTAACGTTGCTGCCTATACTCGCGAAGAAATGGCGAGTCGCACCCGAAATTATTGGCGGTTGCGGACAGGCATTGGCTTTGTGTTAGGGCTTGGTGCCGCCGTTGGCATGATTGTCGGGATGGTGATTGTGGGGCAGATTCTCTACTCATCCGTTGCCGATCATTTGAGAGAATATGGAACGCTTAAAGCAATGGGAGCGTCTGATCGAGTCATCTACGGAGTGATCATCGAACAAGCGCTTTGGATGGCTGTTTTGGGGTATGCGCCAAGCATGGTGTTGTGTCTTGGATTGGGAATTTGGACCTTTAATACTCAGGGCATCATGATTTTGATCACGCCCCTAATGGCGACCGGGGTGTTTGGCATCACCGTTGTGATGTGTGTAGGGTCGGCGCTATTTGCGATTCAAAAGGTGACTCATGTTGATCCAGCGATTGTGTTTAAGGCATGACCTCTGCTTGGCTTCCGTGTTACTCGTTACCGAGCTAACTAAACAGGCTGACTAAACTAGAACTATAGGTATCAACTCATGTATCAACTCATGATCGACAGTCCATAATTAAATTTGCGGTCTATTGCTGACTAGTTGCCTCCTTCAGTTTGACTGCCAGGTTCGCCCTCATACATCTCGTGAAGACTGCTACTCGGAACACACACGACACATGACTGCTTCTCAAATTAATCCGAATAAATTTGCCCAGAGTGCAGCAAAGAGTGGTACTGGCAATTTAACCCCTTCCATGACATCCAACGCGGTGGCGATCGCCGCCCATGATATTGGAATGGTTTTCCAAAGCGGAAATCAGGACTATGCTGCATTGAAAAATATCAACTTAGAAGTGGCGACCGGAGACATTCAACTATTGATGGGGCCGTCTGGGTCTGGAAAAACAACGCTGCTGTCAATTCTTGGGGGCATCTTAACGCCAACTCACGGTCACGTTCATTTGTTAGGAAGCAACATTACCCAAATGTCTCGAACTCAGCTATCTCGATTTCGTTTACGTAATATTGGCTTTATTTTTCAAGGATTTAATCTCTTCCCGGCACTGACCGCCGTTGAAAATGTTGCGGTATCGCTGAAAGTGAGAGGAATGCGCGATCGCATGGCGCGTCAGAAGGCAGTCGATTTATTAGATCAGGTTGGCTTAGGAGACAAGCTACGCAGCTTACCCCGCGATTTATCAGGGGGTCAGAAACAGCGGGTGGCGATCGCCCGCGCTCTAGCAGGGAATCCGCCCATCATCATGGCAGACGAACCGACCGCTGCTCTCGATTCTCAGAGTGGTCACATGGTGATTTCACTCCTTCGACATCTTGCCAAAGAGGGAGGATGTACTGTGCTGATGGTGACCCACGATCCTCGAATTCAAGATATCGCCGATCGCGTTCTGTATTTAGAGGACGGGGTCTTACAGGGATAGAGTTGTGGAGTGCGCCGATCCGGTGTTAGCAATCTGTTCGCGTCGGGGCCTGACCGGGCGAACCTTCACACACATCGGTTTCGGTTCGCTCAATATTATTAACCATATTAATGCTGACGATCCCTGCAAACCCTTGAAGCTCAGAAGTTCTAGGCTCGGCTAAGGTCATTACCTCTTGAGGACTGATGACCACGCTGACTTGGTAGTAGCGAATATCATCTTCGATGCCAAGCTCGGGTAAATCACCAAACTGTTTAAACTCCAGGTAGTGCAGTTGTTGAGCGCGATTAATCTGACCCAAATATTCTTTGGCGTTCGCCTCTTTGGCGCGGCGGGCGTAGCTCAGAAATGTGGGTTGAGCGATCGCCGCCAATATGCCTAATACAACAAAGACAACTAAAAGTTCAATCAGCGTAAATCCTTGAAGACATCGAGGCTGCTTACGCAAAAACAAAACCTTAATTAGTGCATTCATGATTCGGAGTCGAGGGGCAAATGTAAAGGGGGTCTTATTAAACAGACTCAATAAGCAGCATCTCTGTAAACGCGAGATGCATGCAGTTTTAAGCGGTTTATTACCAAGCTCATCCGGTTGAAATAGGGAACTTCAAACCGATTCATTCAATGGCGATCCCCTGATGAGAATGACATCCGGGACGAGTAAGTTGAAGACTATGATCCCAACCTATTGCAGGTCGATATGGGGGCAACATCGGACTACGCAAATCCTCGGACGTGTATTTCTATACTTGCACTGTTCCCGTTCACAGCTAGTCAAGCGCCCATAAAGTTGAATAAAACCTCAATAAAGATATAAGTAAATATGCGGAAAATTGGGGTGTATAGCCCTACGGGCCCAGGTTTGTGGGGTGAGCCCCGCGCCGCGGGAGCTCACCCACGTTTAACGTGCTAACAAGAGAGCGTATGGCTTATATCTAGGGAAATTAAATGCGGAGATTAACGCAATCGTGTTTGAACTAGACACCTTAACTGATGCACTGACATTCGATGGGATGCCAACCCTATCCCAGGTGCTATATTGGCTGGTCGTCGTCAGCCTAGGAATCGGCGTTGCTCAATTGTCTGGACGGTTGAGCCAGTGGGTAGTAGGCGATGAACAGTCGGAGGATGACCCTCCTGATTCGGATGAATCAAGTCTCTAGTACCGTTTGACATAAATAAGCTAATCCTGGAGAGTGCGGGCATCGTGCCCGCGACCTGAGCAAGACGCTCACACGATGGTTATGAAACCTCCGCCGTCTGGTAGGGGTACATCTCCGTAATAGCTCGTAGATGCGGCCATACTAAAGACACCCGAGAACCCAAGGCGATTCAAAACGCGAGGCGATCGCTATCGAATTCCTTGAACACTTTTAACATGATCGATTAACCCATTACACGCATCGAGTAGTAAATCAATCACATAAGTAAAGCCGTCTGGCCCGCCATAATAGGGATCGGGCACTTCTTTATCCGGATAATGACGGCAGAAATCGCACATTAGCTTCACTTTATGGCGATACTGACCTGTAAAGTCAAGACTTAGAATATCTGCGTAATTATCCCGATCCATCGCGAGAATCAAATCAAAGGCTTCGAAATCACGAGGATGAAACTGACGAGCGTGTCCTGTAAGCTGAATTCCTTGTTGATGGGCGGCTAGCGTCATTCGTTCATCGGGGGGCTTGCCGATATGATAATCCGATGTTCCAGATGAGTCGCAAACAATCTCATGTTGGAGGCGATATTGCTGAATGAGATGGTTCATAATCCCCTCAGCAGAGGGCGATCGGCAAATGTTGCCCAAACAGACGAACAGGAGCTTATAGGTCATATATCCTCAAAGAAATCATAGAAATGCTATACTCGCCAGAGACGCAAGACATTTTGCAAGGGCATGTAGCTCAGTGGATAGAGCATCAGATTCCGGTTCTGAGGGTCGGGGGTTCGAATCCCTCCATGCTCGTACAATATCAGCAATTTGAATAATCAGAAATTTGAGTTGGCAAGTTGGAGTTGCCAATTTGCTCTGAGTGGATTTGGTTTAGCGCGGCAATACTCGCTGTGCCAAGATTCGCTGAATTAGCCATACGCTTGCTACGCCGATCGCCCCTGCAAATATACTTAGATTAGCCTGTCCATGATTGATAAATATACTGACTATTCCAATCGTAAATAAACTCATTGCCAGAGCTTTCGCACTAACAAGCATGGTTTGAATGGTCTGGGTTAGGTCAACAGCCGACTTAAACAGAGCCTCATCATCCCTCAGATCAATCGAGCCATGCAGCGCATGGCGTAATGACTCGTATTTAGCAATGTCGAGCTGATAGTAGGTTCCTAACTCTGCATCTCGCAAACTCGAAACCGAATGAAGCCCAAACTTTTTTGCGTAGGCGATCGCCAACCGAATCTCTTTTTGCGTTGCAAGGGGCGCTAATGCTTCAAGCACCGACTGGCGATACACGCCGGTTTTTGCCATATCCAAAATGCGATCGCTCAGCTCACTGACAGATAGACGTTTGCTTACAAGACTCATGGCTTAAATTTGGCAAAGCTTATCCCATAGTATAGTAACCTCGTACTAAGTTTATAGAGGTACTGCCTACAGCAATGCAGTTGAACCATACACGCTATATTGCTGGTTTGTGGATTGCCACACCCACCATCACGAGTAGAATGCCGACGATATCGTTCGATGTTGGAATCTGGTTAAGCACAAGCGCACCCACTAGTGTGGCAGTCGCAGGAAGCAAAGCCAGTGAAGCGGCGGCTACCTCCATTAGTCCAGAGCGCGTTTTGAAAGTTCCACCGCTAACTCATTAAAATCATGCCCACGTCTAGCAACACTTGATTATTGCATGGGCGAGCATTGCATGAATACCAGTTCGTGCACGCCCGTTATGTTGCTCACGTTCAACCATTACCACAACGATCGTCTGATGTTCTAATCGATAGATGATTCGGTGGCAATGATTATCCGTTCTGACGCTTCGATAGCCAAAGAGTTTGCCGATTAGAGGTTTTCCTTGGGTTTCTGGCTCCTTTTTAAGCCGATGGAGGCGATCGCCCACAAGAGTTCGATCATGCACATCCGAGATATCCGTTAGCCGACGGAGCGCTAGCGGAGTCAGGCGAATCTTATAGAGAGACGGATCGATCATGCATCAAGCTGAATTTGAACATCATCCCAACACAGTGTTTCGCCCCGGTCTGCTTGGGAAATACTGTGTTGCAGCAAGTTTGCAAAATTTGTATCTGCCAACACGTCGAGCGTTTCGAGCAATGAAGTCAGCTGCTCATAGCTCATCGCTGCCATCACAGGTTGACCATCGCGCGTGATAATTAGGGGCTCACTAGAAAGCTTATTGGGCAAGTCTAGAAGTTGTTGCTGAGCTTCTTGGATGGTAAGGCGATCCATGGGTGCGCTGAGTGTATAAGTACGACCAATGATGTACTCAATATAACCTTCTACTATCGGGGGAGACAGTTCTTCATTGAATCTACTTATATAGCAACGTGCAATTACGTTAAGTACAGAAACGACACGCGATCGCCCCCCCAAACACCACAGCAAATGATTTAATTTGGGGATACCTGCGTCATTTCTTCCCAGAACGATCATGACTACTGTAACTAGCCCGTCGGCAACGGTTCACATTCGCTGGGTTACGACCCCAGACGAAATAGAACAATTTCTGGACGTGCCCAAACGAGTCTATGCGAACGATCCCAATTGGGTGGAGCCGCTTCGCAGCAGCGTTGCTAAAAACTTTTCAGACGAGAATCCGTTTTTAGAATATGGGACGCTCCAACCGTTTATCGCAATTCGTGACGCAGACGGTAAAACGGAAGCAGTCGGTCGCATCGTCGCTGCAGTTAATCAGCGCTTGATTGAGCGAGAAGGAGAGCAGATTGGGCTATTTGGCTTTTTTGAATGCATTGATGACTTCAACATCGCCCAGGCGTTGTTCGATGCGGCCTGTGGCTGGTTGCGCGATCGCGGCATGACAACGGTTCGCGGTCCGATTAATCTGTCTACCCACAATGGCTGCCTCATGCTGGTCGATGGATTTGAGTCTTCGCCCTATTTGCTGATGCCCTACAACCCTCCCTACTACCCTCAATTTATGGCGAAGGCCGGTTGGCACAAAGCGAAAGATGCCTATGCCTATCATTTTCCAGGTGACCCACTACCGCCTGAATTTGAGAAGGGCTATCGCATCGCGCTGAAGTCAGGGGTCGCGTTTCGGAAGCTGCGTACCAAAGGAGACGAATTTAAACGCGATTGCGAGGGGCTATATCGGCTGTTTACGACTGCCTTTGCCAACAATTACAGCTCGACTCCTCGCACCCGAGACGAATTCATGGAAGAAGCCAAGGAGCTGCAAAGCCTGGTTGATCCTGACATCTTTTGGATTGCGGAATACAACGGCGACATGATCGGCTTCTTTATGGCGTTGCCAGACTATAACATTGCTCTAAAACATGTCAACGGGAGGTTGAACTGGTGGGGAATTCTCAAATTTTTGTGGTATCGCCGTCAGGTTAATCGGGCTCGTGTTATCGTGACTTGTTCGTTGCCCGAATTCATTCGCAAGCTCGTACCGTTGGCATTGATTTATCTTGGAATGGAGGGCGGCACTGCGAGTAAGCGTACGCCATATCAGCAAGGCGAACTCGGTTATGTCTACGAAGACAACTATCCCTCACGAAAGGTGACCGAGGCTGCGGGTGGCAAAATCTATAAGACGTACCGCATCTACGAGAAGTCACTATGAAGGCATTTATTACCGGCATTAATGGATTTACAGGCTCTCATTTGGCGCGTGCCCTCGATCAACGCGGAGATACGATCGTGGGTCTGGTGCGTAAAACGAGCGACTTGTCTCGATTGGCAGATTACGACATTCAATTGGTACAGGGTGACATTACCGATCGCGATGCTCTCAAAACCGGCATGGTAGGCGCTGACGTGGTCTTTCATATTGCCGCCTATGTCGAACTGGGCTTGGTTGATGATGCAAAAATGGAAACCGTCAACGTCGAAGGCACCCGCGCCGTAATAGAGGTTGCACGCGACTTGGGAGTGCCAAAGATGGTGTATTGCAGCACCATCGGCGTTTTTGGGGATACCCAAGGACGAGTCATTAACGAAACCTTTGAACGAACTCAAAAAGATTTCTCATCAGCCTACGATCGCACAAAATATCTCGCTCAACAGCTGGTCGATCAGGCTGCTTCCCAAGGATTCCACGTCATCAGCGTGATGCCATCTGGCATCTTTGGAGCGGATGATCCCCACTTTGGTCCTGTGTTGAAGACGTTCCGCAACGGAAAACTCAGAGTCTGGGCAGGCGGCGATCGCGTCACAGGCATTGTGCATGTGGATGATCTCGTAGACGGCATGATATTGGCGGCTGAAAAGGGAAATCGCGGGGACTACTATATCTTTTCAGCGGGCGATATGACGACTCGCGACATGTTTGAGTTTCTTAGCCAAGAAACCGGAATGTCTGCCCCCATCGAAATTCCTGAACCGATCGTGCGGCTGGTTGGCACGATTCTCACCCCCGTGGGTCGTCTGCTCAATTGGCAACCCCCCATCAGCCGTGAACGCGTGCATTATATCTACGATCGCTGTGTCAGAGTCGATGCAACCAAAGCGCGTCAAACCCTTGGCTGGCAACCGCGATCGCCCGAACAGACCCTGCGAGATTCGCTGAAATAGAGAGAGCTTTAGAGCTCTGCTCAGGATTTGTGTATATTCCAATGACGTCTATCAAATCGTCACAAAATCACGGCGATCAAGCTGATTAGGGGTGATATCTACCACGAGGGCAAGGCGATCGCGCCCGTGTTTGATTAGCGTGTTTGCACCGCGCTCAAGAATATCGAGATCGTCGAAGCTGATGGTGTCAGACATTCCCAGGCGATCGCGCTGATGCTCAAAGTCTAGAATCTTGTCGCGCCCAACGCCGTTTTCTAACACAAAGAGGTCTCGCCCTCGCCCCCCTGTGAGGCTGTCGGTTTTCAGACCTCCAATGAGAGTGTCGTTGCCAATTCCGCCGTCTAAATGGTCTTTACCATGACCGCCATCTAATGTATCTCGCCCCTGATTCCCGAATAGGCGATCGCTGCCGTTACCCCCCAGTAGACTATCTGCACGACCGTTGCCCTTGAGATAATCGCGCCCCCTGCCACCCACTAGGCGATCGCTGCCGCCCAATCCTATCAATCGATCGTTACCCTGCTTCCCGGCGATCGCGTCATCGCCGCTCGTTCCAATCAGCTCATCGGCCCACGGCGTATCGACAAAGGTTTGAGTTCCATGGATTCGTAACGTCCAAGCGTTCCATTCGCCAGCTTGGGTTTTGCTTGTATCTGAAACGCGCAACGTCCACGTGCCGACCGCAAATTCGTCCCACTGACGAGCAGACGTGAACAGCCAGTTGTTGTAATCGCCGTGGTCAATCCCGCGAGCATTGAATTGTTCTGCCAGCACCGACTCAGTGCCATCGGGCGACACCAGCACTACATTCAAGTCTTCACTCGACCGATGATTGGCATCGAAGACAATCTCAACCCATTCGACCTTGAGATTGTCTTCGACTGTAACGGTTGAAACCAAGCCCGTTGGGTCGTTATCGGGAATCTCTTGCCTAACCCAGATTCGACCCGATTTAGACGACCGTTCACGAGCGACGGGTATCCAAGACTGAGCGGCATTAACTGCGGCTTCAGCATCAACGACCCCAAATCCATAGTTGTGATTAACGAGGTGGCCGGCTCCGTTGAAGCGCCAATCAGTATCGAGCGGATCATTGTGCCGAGCGGTATTGACTAAAATGTGTTGAACATCTCGCCATGACAACGCTGGATTTGCCTCTAGCATCAGGGCAACGACGCCTGACACCATGGGCGCAGAGGCGGATGTGCCTCCAAAGTCGTTGGTATAGTCAACATCGGCGTAGTTGACGCCAAAGATGCCTTCCCCGAATGAGTTGTAGCCCTCTACGCCTCCTAAATCGACCGATGTGATGCCGGTAAAATTGCTGTCTCCAAAGGCTGATACTAAAATAGATGCACCCGGTTCGCTGTAGTTAGCTTGTCGTCCGAAGGGCGTCACCGACGCGACTGCAATCGTGTAGCGAGAATTGGCATACCCGTCATAATTGACGTTGTCGCTCTGCTGTCTGCCGTTGCCTGCCGCCCACACAAAAATGCTGCCAAGCCCTCCTCTACCTTGCTTGACGCCATTTTTTAGTGCGTTTAAAAACTGAGACCCCGGAGCTGCTAATTCTCCCGTGTCAGCAGGTCCCCAACTGTTGTTATAAATATCAATCTCTTGATTTCGGTAGGAAATTGCGGCGGCTTCTTGGCGATCGCTCACAATCCGGGTGGTGATTAATCGAATTCCTGCGACGGAGGCATCTGGAGCAACTCCTGTAATGCCGATGCTGTTTCCTCCCCGACCGGCTGCAATACCAGCTACAGAGGTGCCGTGAAAGTTTCTGTCAGCCAATACGGGAATGGGGTCAGCATCGCCATCAACAATGTCAATACTCAAATCGCCGCGATAGTTATCGCTCAAATCAGGATGGTCATATTGCAATCCATCATCCACGATGCCGATGACGATTCCTTGCCCCGTGATGCCGCGATCCCAAACTGGCAAGACGTTGAGGTCTTCACCGGCTAGCCCGCCCCACTGCCCCGTACTAATGGATTGGCCTACGTTGAGGAGATACCATTGATCATTAAACAAAGAATCATTCGGAACAAAGCGCATAGTGGATGCTGTGGCAATTTGCAATTATGTTAAGGATGCAAACTACTTCTATTGTCCCCAATTCGACCAAAAGGGGTTCTTGGTGACTTCCCAGTCCACGAAAAATTCATGGATTCATTCATCAACGCAAACAATGCCTATTCGACCAATTGTCTAAACCAGTCGTCGCTCCACATCCGATCGAAAGCAGATTCTGTCCGGGCTTCTTCGCGATAGCGAGGATTCAGATCAATGGCCTGCTGAAGACTTTCTAACCCTGGATCAATCTCGTTGCGCCGAATTTGCGCGATCGCCTTGTTGTAGTATGCAGGGGCAAAGTCAGGCTGCAAATCCAGCGCCTTCTCAAAACTGAGAATCGCTTCCCGATAATCACGCATTTGAATCAGGCAAGCGCCCCGATTAACCCACGCCTTGGGCGAGGTGGGGTTGAGCTGAATCACCTTATCAAAGGAAGCGATCGCCTCATCGTAGCGTTTGAGCTCTTCGAGTGCCAACCCTCGATTAAACCAAGCAACCGAATCATCATCTTGCGCCTGCACGGCTTTATCGAACGATTCAAAGGCTTCGTCATGTCGCTGCAAGATGCCGAGCGCTACCCCCCGATTGACCCACGCTTCATGGTAATCGGGCTTGATCTCAACGGCTTTATCAAAGGAGGCGATTGCCTCATCCCGACGTTTTAGCCGATTTAGAGAGATGCCTCGATTGAGCCACGCTTTGTAATCACTGGGCTGAATTTGCACCGTCTCATCGAAAGCGGCAACGGCTGCTTCAAACTGCCGCAGTTCTTTGAGCAATAGCCCCCGGTGATACCAAGGATTAGGATCATCGGGGCTAATATCGATGGCTTTGTCATAGGAGGCGATCGCCTCATCAAACTGCCGCAGTTCTTCAAAAGCTAACCCCCGCTGATACCACAATCGGAAGGTATTGGGCTTGATCTCCAGCGCTTTATCATAGGTGGCGATCGCCTCATCATAGCGACCCCTCTCAAATAATGCGTCTGCTTCCTCGACATAATCGTCGATCGTCAAAAACAGCTCTGGATTATTGGATTTCAAGACATCGAACTGCTCGGTTAGAGTCTTAAACGTCTGCTGCGCCTCGGTGATGAATGAATCTGCAATAAATTCGGGTGTAATTTCAGCTAGTTTCTTTAAGATCGCTTCCTTCTGAGCTTGAGCGTCAGACTCCAAGGCCGTGAGCCGTTCTGCCATTTCTCGCTCAAGGGTCTTAAAGGTTTCGAGGGTGGCTTCTCGCTGCCCTTCAGCGCCAGATTCCAACTCAGACAGCTTGGATGCAAATTTTGACTCTAAGCTCTCAACATTTTGACGCAGCTTTTCCTTCTGGTCTTTCACGATTGACTTGATATCTGCCAGTTGGTCAGACAGCTCAGCATCTGCTTTTTCTAGATTCTCAAAGAGGATCTTTTGACGATTTTCTGCCGACGTTTGCAATGCTGAAAGCTGCGAAGAAATGTCTGACTGAAGCTGCTCTAGATTGTCGCGGATTTCGGTTGTTCGACTTTGACCTTCAGACCGCAACGCCGCCTTCTGTGACTCAAACTCCTCTTCCAGTCGTTGCAGATTGTCGCGGACTGCATTTTTTTGAGCTTGAGCATCGGTTTGTAGCTCAGAGAGTTGGGCTTCAAATTCTGACTCTAATCGTTCTAGGGTGCCTCGAATTGAATTTCGCTGCGATTCGGTATCAGACTGAAACTCAGAGATCTGGGCAGTAAAATCGCCCTGTAAGCGTTGAAGCGATTGCTGAATTTCATCCCGTTGGGATTCGACACTGGCACGCAGTGCTGAGATTTGCTCGCGCAACTCGGCTTCAATTTGCTTAAATCGACCAAATGCGGCATCTTTTTGCTCGATTGCCCCCGTTCTTAATTCAACCAGCTGAGTTGAGAATTCAGCCTCTAGGCGCTTCAAATTCTCAAGGATTTGCTCTCGTTGCCCATAGGTGCTCGATTGTAATTCCTCTAAATTCCCACCAAATTCATGTTCGAGTTGCGTCAGATTTTGAATCGTTGCGTCTTTGTGTTGACGAACTTGTGCCTGTACGTCTGAGCGAAGTTCGTCAAGCTGGGGCAATAATTCAGCATCCAGGTTGCCGAGATGCTCGAAGACCGCATCCTTTTGCCGAGACGCATTGCTTTGAAACTCTGCCAGCTGTGCGGCGAACTCTGATTCTGAATTGCGAAACTTTTGAATCACCGAATCTTTTTGCCCCAAGACCTCAGACTGAAGAGCCGCGATTCGTGACGCAAACTCACCCTCTAGATGCGCGAGAGTCTGCTGAGCGGAGTCTAGAGTCGCTTGTAATGACTCGATTGCCTCTTGCTTGACTTGAGTCAACTCGCCCGATAGCTGATTGAGTGATTCTTTACGAGCGTTGACCTGTTTTTGGAACGTATCGGCTTCTTCACCCGCTTCATCTGCAAAGTCTTCGAAATCGTGGAGAATCGTTCCGACTTCCTGCTTTGCGCTGTCAATTTGCCCCTTTAGATCGCCGAGCTCTTTCAAGTGAGATTGAACGATTTCGGTCACTTCTCGAATAACCGAGCGGCGCAGAAGATACAAACCCGCGATCGCCGCTGCCAATAGCAGCGCTAACACAGCCAGCATCACGTTAAACAGGGTTGTGGTGCGACTGATTGAGCGATTGGCGGCTGCCTGCGACTCTGCCTGTAGCTCCCGTTCGCGCTCCTGAGCATCGCGCTCGCGCTGAAGTTGCCTCGAAAGCTGCTCTAGGTCTTGACGAAGCTGCTCTAGATCCTCAGCCGAGGCACTGTCAGTATCAGTATCAGTCGCTTGGGCCAGCAACATTGAACTATCAGAGCGAATCGGTTGAGCGTATACTGTGCCGGCAGAGAGCAACAAAAATGCGAGAAAAACGCTGCTCCAAGAGATAATTGCGAGGATACTAATGTTTTGACGCTTCATTGCCACTGCCTTTACCTATTGTGATAACGCCTCCCAATCTACCCATTGTAGATAAGTCCGTCGCGTAAACCGTTCAACTTTGACTATAACCCTCAACGTTTTGCTTCATTAGCGGAAAGAGCACATTTCAAAAGGAGCGTGAGTTTACGGGGCATTCGTTGGGCACATAGCCCCCATCCTGAATGTACTATAGCTCTGGGCATTTGCATCCACCGACTAGACATCAGCCGTGAAATGCCCTCAACCGTGTCTATTCAGATCCCTTTAGAGCCTATTCACCAGACGCAGATGCCATTTCTTCTTTGTCGGATTGTGAATCGCCAGAGGAGGGGGCGGCATCTCCCTGAACAATGAGGACAGAGCATTTTGAATGGTGCATGACGTAGTTGCTGACGCTTCCTAAAAACAGCTCGGTTAGCCCCGACCGTCCTCGTCGCCCTAGCACAATCAGATCAGCATCCCAGGTTTTAGCCATCTGTCGAATGCGTTGTCCAGCGTTGCCAAAGTCTTGGGTAAACTCAGTCGGAATCCCTTTTTCGGTCGCTTCGTTGGTGAGAGTTTGCAGAAATTGGAGACCCTGTTTTTCGTAATCGTCCCACTGTTGGCGATAGGCTGCAAGATACGCTTCATCCGGGACAGGATACACGCTAGGCCCTGCATATAGAGCAAGCCCTGGACTGCCTTCTTCTTCAGGAGATAGGACGTGTAACAGCATCAACTTGCTGTGGTTTGCTTTTGCGATCGCCACAGATTCCTCAAAGACGTGCCGATGCATATCAGAGGTGTCAAGACCCACTAAAATTTTGCGAAACATGATGCATCTCTCCAAATGTCAAATTTGGAGGCAGCCCATATCCATGGATCAAGATAGATTGCCGCCCTTAGACCCGATCCGGCAGACTTACTCTGCAACCTAATGCAGCAATATGCAGCAATTCTTATCTCGTTCACGACGCTGCCCCCATTTCTAGTTGTAGACAATCTCGTAGGGCATCTTGACAGAATGCTTGCAAATCTTAGAAGAGTTAAGTTGTTTTACGATCTATCTATTTTGCGACCTACTATCTTGCGGCGTATATGGTGCAGCCCATTAAAACGCACCGTCAAAACGCACCGTCTTTAAAAATCAAGACGCGGATTGTTTTCCAAATCAAGATTAGATCGTAGATTGGACTCCATCGAGTCTGATAATGGAGATCGAGATCAACAATTTTCTCAAAGTCTTTGATATTCGAACGTCCGCTAACCTGCCATTCCCCAGTCAGCCCCGGTTTAACGCTGAGTCGTTGCCAATGGCGATCGCTGTATCGACTGACCTCATCGGCAGTTGGAGGACGAGTTCCTACCAGGCTCATATCCCCAATCAGGACATTCCAGAACTGAGGAAATTCATCGAGACTGCTCCTGCGTAAGAATGCGCCGAGGCGGGTAATGCGAGGATCAGACTCATTTTTGAAAATCAAGCCTTTTGCCTCATTCGGAACCAAAGCTTTCAATTCATCGGCGTTGGGCACCATCGAACGAAACTTGCGAATTATAAACGTTCGCCCGTGAAGCCCATATCTTTCTTGCGTGTAAAAAATCGGACCTGGGCTATCGAGTTTGATGGCGATCGCAATTGGAATCAATATGATGAATAAAATTAGAAGTCCAACGACGCCCCCCAGTATATCGATTAGCCGCTTGTACGGGCAACAGATCGACGGATGAATATCTTTAAATAGTAAGGCGGGAGAAATGCGAATCGCAGTGAGACTATCAACGTGTGTGTATTGGGTCATTCGGAGCAACCCCATTGCAAGACGTGGATGACCGTATAACTACTTATAGTCGTTTATCAGAATGTGTAGATGAGTTTTTAACTACACTAGAGGGCGGGATCAGGAAAGTTTGCACAATCTTCACAGAGTAGGGAGAGATCTCCCCTAGTTTTATAAAGTTCTAATGAAGCGATCGCCCCGCTCTTCCTGTTGCCGAGTCATCCCAGTGCTGCCAGATAAATCTCGCGAATGTCTTCCGGCGTGCAAGCCCTCGGATTCAGAGAATGACAGCCATCTGCGTAGGCAACTTCAACGAGCTTTTCTAGCTGGTCAGATCCAACCCCGACGCTAGCCAGCCTTGACGGAATGCCAATCTCTTTTCGCAACGACTCTAGCCATGTGATAAATCCTTCACCCGATGGCGATCGCGCATCAACCACCGTTGCGAGCATCGCTAGCTGATCAGGCACCGCTGCCAGGTTGAACTGCATTGCATAGGGAATCATCACGGCATTCGCAAGCCCGTGGTGTAAGTCGTAGACTGTCGACAGGGCGTGGGCGCACGAATGAGTCACACCAAGCCCTTTTTGAAAGGCGACTGCGCCCATCATGGCGGCAGCCAGCATCGAGCTTCGCGCTTCAAGATCATCACCCCGATGAACACTCCGCGCCAGGTATTTGCCGACCAAACGCACGCCTTCGAGAGCGATGCCGTCACACATGGGCTGATATCCTCTTGCGAGATAGGCTTCTACATTGTGTGTCAGAGCATCCATGCCGGTTGCAGCCGTGATCCGGGGTGGCAACCCAACTAGCAGTTCAGGATCGGCAAACACCTGCTGAGGCAAAATGCGCGGCGAAAAGATGATTTTTTTAGCATGAGTCTCGTCGTCAGAAATGACGGTACTGCGCCCTACCTCACTCCCCGTTCCTGCGGTTGTGGGGATAGCGGCTAGATACGGAATGGGCTGATCAACGGGGCGGGCATCGGGTTTACCATCTTCGTAGTCAAACAGGTCGCCCGAATGATGCGCCATCAGGGCGATCGCCTTGGCCACATCCATCGCAGCCCCACCGCCAACGGCAAGAATGGCATCGGCATGGTGGTCATGAAACGCTGCGACACCGGCAGTCACCTGGGATTTAACGGGGTTTCCCTCTAGATCGCCAAACACGCCGACTAATAAGCCAGCAGACTTCAGTTCAGTAAGAATGTCTTGAAAAAACGGTAAGGGGGCAACCCCACGATCGGTCACCACCATTGGACGCTGAATGCCGTTGAGGCTCAGCATCTCTGGAATATCGTGACGAGAACCCACCCCAAACCGAATCGACGTCGGAAATGAGAAGCTGTAAATGCCTGCGATCGCCTCATGCATATCGGTCAATCCGTACTATCAATCCACACGGTCAATCCATCATTGGGTTGAATTATTTCATCACTAAACACCCAATGCCGCAGGAGATTTGGCCTGCAAGGCATCAGCGCAATAATCAGCTAAGAATGGCGTGCGATATCCGTCACGAGTCCAAAGAATCGGGAAAAAACTCTCATCCATCGTGGTGTCGCCAATGCGCTTATAGCGACCGTAGATATAGCCACCCCCGCCCGGCTGGAATGCAGCATCGGATCGCAGGGCATGGAGAGAAAGGCTGCGACGAGGGCGATTGGGATGCTGATTGGCTCCCGATCCATGCCAAACGTTGCCGTGGTGAATAACACAACTCCCCGCGGGGATCTCGACATAAATAATGTCAGGATGGTCGATGCCCACTTCCACAGCGGCGCGTTCCATGGCGGCTCTGTAGCCTTCTGAGGGCACATGAAATTCGCCCGTTTGCGTCACAAGGGGCCATCGATGTGACCCTTTTGCGTATTCCAAGGTGCCAATCTCAGCGGTCATGTCGTCAAGGGCAATCCAGCAGGTGGTCATCTCGGGCGGATCGATGTAGCTAATGTAGGTGGCGTCTTGGTGAAGCGAAATTTCTTTTGCACCAGGCGGTTTCATCCATAAGCTATCTTGCCCGATGCGAGTTCCTGGCCATCCTGATAGAAGCGTAATGATGCGGCCAAGCTCGGCAGAGAGGGTAATGCTGGCAACCATGAGGTCGCTTTTCCAAACGTTACACATTTGCCGGGTAGCATCTGGTTTGCCAATGCCAGGTCGCCAGTGCCACTCGTCTGGATAGATCCCCGTTTCAAACTTGCCTGAAAATAACGGATCGATTCGATCCGTGATGCGCGTCACCCAATCTGCATCGAGCAGGTTTTCGATGACTAAAAAGCCGTCGTCTCGGAACCGGGCAACTTGTTCATCACCAATCTGAATAGGTTCACGAACCATACGCCCCTTTCCCCCTGTATAATTTGGCGTATTCCGTGCTTGTTATAACAAGATCGCAACGATCGAACTGTATTTTCGGGCACGATTTATGGGTTACCTCGCCTGTTTAATCGTTAGACTGCCCCCTCGTGACCTGTGCCTTCATGAGCGGTGTCTGTGAGCGTTACGGCTATAGTCTGCTGGCCTTACCTAGTTGCCTCTATTCTGTTCTGTTAACTCTACCAAAACGTGTATGGATGTTACGACCGTCAAACCGGGCCAGTTGTCGATCGCCTCTAGTGACTTTTATGCCCGACCGATGAGCTATGTCGAGGGCGACCAGCGACTTGGCTATGAGCCTGATCTGGCGCGTGCTGTGGGCGATCGCCTTGGGCTAGACCCCGTCTGGTTTAACCTGCGGATGGAGGATTTTTATCTGAGTCTGCAAACGGGGCACTACGATGTCATCTGGTTTAACCAAGCCATCACAGACGAGCGCAAAGCATGGGCACATTTCACCCGTCCCTATGGTTTATTTGACGAAGCCGTATTGGTCAAGACGGGGCGATCGATTCATTCAGTGGACAATTTAGCCGGTTTGAAGGTTGGAGGGCTTGCGGATAGCACTAACATTGCGCTTGCAGCCACCTTTCCGGGTGTGACAACGGTGTCCTATCCAGGGAGCGATCAGGTCTTACCTGAAATGTTGGCAGCGCTGCGACGCGGAGATATTGATGCATTGATTGACGACGAACTGGTGTTACTCGTTGCCGCAGACGAAGACCCCGATTTGGAAATTGCCTTTAGCGTACCGACTCGCGTTCCGTTTGGTATTGCAGTTCGCAAAGAAGAGACTCAGCTTCACCAGGCTCTCAACGAAACGCTCGATGTGCTGATTGCCGATGGAACGATGATGAAACTCTGGAATACCTGGATTCCCTGGAAACCCTTCCCTTTTTAAGATTATTTGAGCGATCGCCCCGCTTATGAAGTGAGCGATCGCCCCGCTTATGAAGTGAGCGATCGCTCAACGATACCGACGAGCCGTGCGACTGTTTCAGCCTGTTGCTTTGCGATTTCAGCCTGCTGCTTTGTTGTTTCGGCTTGCTCCCGAATCATGCCTTTAATCTCTGCCAAGTCCTGTCGAAACTCGGTGGTTGCTTCAGCGATTCGACCGAGCTGATATTCAATTGCATCGAGTCGCCGTTCTACGCTCATGACAAAAAGACCGTTCAAAGTATTCGCTATCTTACCAGTTCCAGATATGGTTTGTGGCTGGATGGTTTGTGGCTGGATTACCAAGAGTGCGGTTCCTCAACCTGGCAATAACCCTTTAAAAGTTGTTGCGATCGCCCTGACCGTATCTCTAGATACAGAGTTGTCATAACAAGCTCGGTTTACTACAGAGAAGTGTTCGACTGTTAGCTCAATCGCAATCCGCTTAATTGAGAGCAGATGGTTGATGCTGAGGGTTGAACACGGAATGCTGGTCGCTTGTAGGGAGTCATAAACCGTGACTGGAACTCTTGTTAAGTCTGAAACATTAACCGATTTAGAAGCCTATGTTGCCCAAGAAGGGCGCGATGAACTTGTCAAGAAAGTCCGCGCCAAAATTGATGCACTAGGTATTAAATACATTTATTATCAGTTCATTTCAGTGACGGGGCGCATTGTGGGCAAGGGCGTGCCGTCCGATCACTGGGAGGCGATCGCAGAACGCGGCATCCAGCTGGTCTATGGCTCTACAGCTAATTTGTATCTCGATCGCTACAGCAACTACATCGGTTATGGCCCCGAAGCATCAGAGCTAGTTGCGATCCCCGACCCAGACACCTTTTGCCAGCTTCCATGGGATAAGCGCGTGGCGCGAGTCTATTGCACCTGTTTCCGCAACCGCGAGGAGCCTGAAGCTCCGGGCGCATTCCTCACTGCTGACTGCCGAGGCAACCTGCGCCGCATCCACGACCAATTTCAGGCTGATCATGGGCTCCATTTGCGCCACGGCTGCGAACCCGAAATGATGTGGCTAAAGAAAGGGGCCGATGGAATGCCCGATGGTGGCAAAACCAAACCCAACTGCTATCACATCGATCAGTTTGAAGAGTTGCGCCCGGTTTTCTTGCGCGTGATTGAATATTCTCAGGCCATGGGTCTAGACATGATTCAAGGCGATCATGAAGATGCCCCCGGACAGCTTGAATTGAACTTTATGTTTGACGACGCCTTGCGGACGTGCGATCGCCTCACCACCTATCGCCAAATCTGTGCTCAAGTCGGTCGAGAGTTTAATCTAATCGCCTGCTTCATGGCAAAGCCATTCATGGGCGTCTCTGCCAACGGCTGCCATCACAATCTCTCTCTCTGGCAAAACGGAGAAGACACCATCAAAGACGCTGGGCTAGAGACACTACCCGGTATGCCTGGTTCGTTTACCTATCGAAAAGGCGGAACCAACACCTTTTTGCCCGATCCATCGCTTTCAGCCACAAAGCCCGGTCCAGTCGGGCTAAATGCCATTGGAGGGGTCATTGAGCATCTCAGCGCACTCACCGCAATTGGTTGCTCCACGGTCAACTCATACCGCCGGTTGTGGGATACCGGACTCTGGGCTCCGGTCTATGCCGATTGGGGGTTCCAAAATCGCACCTGCGGGTTGCGCGTTTCTGCTCCTGGTCGCTTTGAATATCGGGCGGTCGATTCGATGGTCAATCCCTATCTGATGGCGGCTGCGATTCTCAAAGCGTTTGATGATGGCATCAGGCGCAAACTTGACCCAGGTGAGCCTGAAACTCGCAATCTCTACGAAGCTATGGAAGACGGTAAGCAGGTGAAGAAGCTGCCCATGTCTCTTGGAGAAGCCCTCCAATGCCTCGATCAGGATGAGGTGATTAAATCTGCCCTGCCGGGAGACATGTATCAGGTTTATAGCTGGTATAAGCGAGACGAGTGGGAACGGTTTCTAGCGACGACGACCAATTGGGATGTCGAAAATTATATCGACTGTTTGCCATAATCGCGGGGGCTGGCGAGGTCGTCCCAATTTTGGATTTTAGATTTTGGATTTTGGATGGGCACAAGCCTGATTAGATTTTGGATTTTAGATTTTGGATTTTGGATGGGCACAAGCCTGATTGGATTCCAACCCGTTTATCTGTAGTCCTGCTTTGAAGAATTGGTGTTATAGACAGATGGGTGGTGGAGTGTGTTGGGTTGAATGGGTGGACACCATATCATGCGTGTGATTGACAACGGATATTACCGAGAACGGTTCATCCCGGCGGCTGAGCTGCCCGTGTTTCCTGACCCGCCCTATCAAGACGCATTTCCCTGTCGATTGCCGGATGGCAACTATTTAGAATTGCCCTTTCTGCCGTTGCCGCCTGATTTTAGGACGGCGATCGCCTTTTTGTGTTCTAATCAGACCTCATTTGCTGTCGAAGATTGCCTCTCGACTCACATGGCGGCGATCGCAGCAGAACTCACACCGGAGGTTGTCGTAGGCATGCCCACCCTCGGTATGGTCTATGCGTCGTCGGTGGCGAAAAAGCTGGGACACGATCGCTACGTGCCTCTCGGCTACTCCCGCAAATTTTGGTACGACGATGAGCTATCGGTGCCCGTGCGCTCGATCACCAGCCCCATCAAGCCGAAAACCGTCTACATCGACCCCAAATTGTTAGAACGATTAGACGGCAAGCGCGTCTTGCTCGTTGAAGATGTAATCAGCACCGGGGGAACGATCTCCGCCGAATTGCAGTTGATGGAGAAAATTGGAGCCAATGTAGTCGGCATTATCACGGCGGTGAAAGAAACCAACGTGTGGATCGAAAAACTGAGGGCGATCGCGCCTAAATGGATTGACCTGGTTCGCGCCCCGATCAAGTGTCCGCTGTTCCAACGCGTCGAAAATGGTTGGATTGCTGTCGAGGGAACCGATCCTCCCTAGAGAACGGACTCAGTGAGGGCATGTAAAGAGTCACTCCCAGTATCGATAGCTTAGAATTTGAACTCGTATCTGCCCGTCTTCTAGCGGGACGCGTCCTATGCGTAGGCATTCCCACAGATGATCAAACACTAATCCCGAACTGCCCTCTGGATCGGTCGTAAAGTAGCCATGTCCAGCCGGCTCATCGTAGGTATTATTAAAATCTCCACAGTCAATGGCGTAGGTGTTTCGTCCGACCTTGTCCATGTCTCTGGGACCAGTATGCCCCAACCGGCGAGAGGTCACCCGCATATTTGCGACCTTACTGGCTCGCATCGCCAAGTCATCAGCGGCATAATAAACTACTACATTGCGTGCCGATTCGACAATGTGTTCACCGACATTTCCGAGATCAAGGCTAGTATTTTCAACATCGGCAGCCGCCATAAAAATGTTGCGGAAAATCATTGGAATGCCGGTTGGATGATGATAACTCGCAGAAATATGGAGCGCCCCTCGCAAGACACGATTGCCCATTGAATGCGCCAACACGTTGATTCGCTTAATGCAAGGGTCTTCGAGGGTGCTTCCCGATTCTCGCCACGCCAAGAATTTCTCCAATAACCGAGAAAAGGCGAAGCCGCTAGCATCCGCAGCCACTTGATCATCGAAATAATCTTTAACCATGCCAAAATCATCATCGCACGGCCAGATGATTGGAATCACCAGAATTCTAGGATTATCTTTGCGATCGCACAGGTCTTGCAGTTCTTGAGCCGTCGGGAAGATGGCTGGTTCGGGCAGGCTAGAAAACCCGTGTATGTAGAACAACAGCTGATCGGCATTTGCCATTTTTAGCTCATCGAAGAAGGCTAAGCCACCGATTTCTCGATAGCGATTGCTGGCGTCGCGGCGGCAAAAGTAGACCGATTGTTCGGCTTGGTTATTCTTGAAATCAAAACTAATAGAACGAGGGACGGCGTAAGATCCATCAAGATTTTGAGGGGTGGGTCCTTCATTTAAGACGCGATTCGTGATGAAGAGCATAGATTTGCTAAGAGCTTCAATACATTAGGTGAATACCGAGACGTGAATACCGAGACGTGAATACCGAGACGTGAATACCGAACATTGATGTAGCGCGATTGATACGGTGTAGGCAAACGGATGTCACAAAAATTTTGGTCAGATTATTTTATATAGTGCGATCGCCTGCATCTCTATATTCAAAACCTTAAAGAAACTCTAACTTAGACATAAATGAGCCAAAACCTCGTATGTTTTGGAAAGGTAGCTTTAATAAAAGTTCAGCATTTATCCTCATCCTCAGATTCACATAACCATTTATCCTCAGATCCACATAACCTATGACACACGCCACAATTGAGTCGATCCTTCAAGAAAAGCGTTTATTTAATCCGCCTGCCAGCTTTGCTCAGAATGCATGTATTTCGAGTCTGCAAGACTATGAGCAGATTTATGAAAAGGCAAAGGCCGATCCAGAGGCGTTTTGGGCAGAACTTGCAGAACAAGAACTCCACTGGTTTCAAACATGGGACACGGTGTTAGATTGGCAACCTCCCTTCGCAAAGTGGTTTGTCAACGGCAAAATTAATATTTCATATAACTGTCTCGATCGCCACCTGACAACCTGGCGACGCAACAAAGCGGCTCTCATTTGGGAGGGCGAACCGGGCGATTCACGGGTTCTTACCTATGCGCAGCTTCACCGTGAAGTGTGTCAGTTTGCCAATGTGCTCAAGCAGCTGGGGGTTCAAAAAGGCGACGTCGTTGGAATTTACATGCCGATGATTCCAGAAGCGGCGATCGCCATGCTGGCATGTGCTCGAATAGGTGCACCCCATACGGTTGTGTTTGGTGGGTTTAGCGCTGAAGCATTGCGCGATCGCCTTGTCGATGGAAACGCGAAGCTTGTGGTCACGGCGGATGGAGGCTTCCGCAAAGATAAGATTGTGCCGCTCAAAGAACAGGTTGATAAAGCACTCGAAAACAATGCTGCCCCGACCGTCGAGAATGTTCTCGTCGTCGAGCGCACCCAGCAAACCATTCACATGGAACCCGGTCGCGACCACTGGTGGCATACTCTCCAACACGACGTATCAGCAGATTGCCCGGCAGAGCCGATGGACAGTGAAGACATGCTGTTCATTCTCCATACCTCGGGTAGCACGGGTAAGCCCAAAGGTGTCGTGCATACAACAGGAGGCTATAACCTATATACCCACATGACAACCAAATGGGTCTTTGACATCAAAGATACGGATGTATATTGGTGCACGGCAGACGTAGGTTGGATTACGGGGCACAGCTATATTGTCTATGGTCCCCTCTCCAATGGCGCGACAAGCCTCATGTATGAAGGCGTGACTCGTCCGTCGAATCCAGGCTGTGTATGGGATATTGTCGAAAAATATGGCGTGAACGTGTTCTACACTGCGCCAACCGCGATTCGCGCCTGGATCAAAATGGGTGAACATCTTCCGAAGGCGCGCAATCTTTCGTCGCTGAGGCTGCTCGGAACGGTCGGTGAACCCATTAACCCTGAAGCGTGGATATGGTATCACCGGGTGATCGGGGGAGGCAATTGCCCCATTGTTGATACCTGGTGGCAAACCGAAACAGGCGGGCACATGCTCACACCGCTGCCCGGTGCCATTCCTACTAAGCCTGGTTCTGCGACTCGTCCCTTCCCCGGCATTCTGGCAGACGTGGTTGACTTAGACGGCAATTCTGTTGGGGAGAATGAGGGGGGCTATCTGATTATCAAGCACCCGTGGCCCGGGATGATGCGAACGGTATATGGTGATCCCGATCGTTTTCGCCGGACATATTGGGAACATATTCCGCCGAAAGATGGTCAATACATGTACTTTGCTGGGGATGGAGCACGTCGAGATGAAGACGGCTATTTTTGGGTGATGGGTCGCGTTGATGATGTGATTAGTGTCTCAGGTCATCGGCTTGGCACCATGGAGATTGAATCGGCTCTCGTGTCTCACCCAGCAGTTGCAGAAGCGGCTGTAGTGGGCAAACTCGATGACATCAAAGGGCAGGAAATTTTCGCGTTTGTAACCCTCGAAGCTGAGGTATCTCCTAGCGAAGCACTGAAAGATGAGCTTCGAAAGCATGTCGTTCAGGAAATCGGGGCGATCGCCCGTCCGGGTGACATTCAATTTAGCGATGCCTTGCCCAAAACTCGTTCTGGCAAGATTATGCGCCGTTTGCTTCGATCACTGGCGAGTGGCGAGGCAATCTCCGGAGACACGTCGACTCTTGAAGATCGAACCGTCTTAGACAAATTGAGGGGCGGTGCTTAGTCGTTAATCCTGTGAATCGTTCACAATTAATCTATGACATAGGCAGGACAGGCTCCTGCCTTCTATGTTTTAGTTAAATGCTTCTAGTTAAACGCTTCAGTTAAACGCACTAACGAGCAATTCAACTCAAACAGTTCTAAAAACGGTATTAACCATGTCCACCATTCAAATTTCGCAGGTTGGCAAGTCCTTTCGATGGATAGGGTATGCAAGCGCGGCAGCGGTGATGTCCGGTTTAGTGGCGCTTCCTGGTACAGCTGCACCTCAAAATTTAGCCGATTCAATGATGACGGATCAGCCGACGGAGGCGATCGCCCCTCATCAATCTCTCATGGTTGCCCAAAGCCAAGACATCGTTGATACTGCCATTACGCATGGGTCGCTCAGCACCATGATTGGCTTACTTGAAGAACTAGGCATGGCAGAAGATTTGCGCGGGTATGGACGGTTCACCGTGTTTGCGCCGACTGATAACGCCTTTCGCGCAATTCCCGCCAATGTGTTTCAGGCATTGGTGAGCGATCGCGAACTGATGGCGCGCGTGCTAGCGTATCACGTCATTGCATCCACCGAGCCGATTGAAGCCGATGAGGTGACAAGCGCTGCGTCTTATAGAAGCTTGGAGCGGAGTGAGTTAGAGCTTAGACCGCGAGGAGGCAACGTGTATGTGAATGGGGTTCGTGTGATTGAAGAAGACATTGAAGCGAGCAACGGCGTGATTCATGTCATCGACCAGGTGCTTATCCCTGACGACGTGCTATCAGAAATTCGCTAGCGGATATAGCGCTCAATGCTGTAAGAATTCTACGCCGAGGGACAGCGTGAGATTTGGCGTTGACAAAGTCCTGTAGGCAGAGCTCTGAAACACCCGTTACTCTAGCAATTCTAGCCGTTGGCATCTTTGCTAACAGGAGTGTGTCAATTAGGGGTTTAGTAGACTGGTCAATGATTGTGTTTTGGGGGGCTTTCACAACCTGTCAACCAGGTCTCCACGTCACGCCGCAATCGAGTCTTCATCTAGGAAGACATTTTGATAGAGATTGGCGATTGTTTGCCGACCTTGAGGCGTGACTTCTAGGTAGAGCAAACTATCCTGAATATACGGATAAACAACCGTGCGATAAAACTCGGGATAGCGCGATCGCATATCTCCTGGATGCCGGTATCCTAATGTGCGGCTTGCCCCCGTTTCTTCCATTTCATGAAACAGGGCTGGAATTTTCTTAAGATAGTGCGGATCGCTGAGCTGACCAATCAAATCGGCAGCACGCGCTAACCCTGGATAGCTAGTTGTGGTTTGATAGCGTGCTTCTGCTGGCACTGGAAATCGGGTGAATTCAATCGTTTGCTGAATCGTGTCAATGCAAATATCAGGGCAGTTGGTTAGCATCTCACTGACAAAGAGCTTTCCCCGATCGACATGATAGGGCGTTAGGCTGGCATCGGTTGTATTATCAGCCAGCTCGATTAGGCTCCCAGATTCTCCTGTGACGTAGCAGTTTTTACACGGTTGATCGTGGCTACACGCCCCGCGAACATAGCCAACATCATGGCATAGCAGCGCAATGGTAAAGTGCAGCCAATCGTCGCGAGTGACGCTGCCTTCAAGCAATTGCTTGCCTAGCAAGATTTCTTGCCCGACTGAGATCACAAGAATAGTGTGTTCTAAATTGTGGTAAAGCGCATCACTATTCGCGATAATTGACAAAGTTTTGCCGACGGCGGTGTTCATTAGATCAACATCAGTTGGCTCACGATCACCGTACATTTGGCGATAGCTGGTTTGAATATAGTCGTTGCATCTGCTGATTTTAGCGAATGTCAGGTCGAGCATAGATGCCTCCTAGTAAGGGGTTATCGATCGGGGGAGAATCAAGATAAACGAGTCAATATCAGGGTAATTGAGTGGCGTAAGGTGATGCGCTACAGCGGCATGAAAAAAGTAGCTCACGCTGCTTTCATTAGCTGCCATCGTAGCGACACATATCAGCCTGGAGCGAAATTGATTGTCAAGCTTGTTTGAGGCTGACGTGCAATTTCCTCTAGATCTATAAAAACTTCATGAAGACTGTCTTCAGTGTTGGGAACGCCTTAGTTATTTTTGAGTTGCTGCCAAACTTAAACCAGATTTCTGGCTTGTAGCTGACTTTTATCTGCGTTCTCGGCCTTGCTGGATGACAGCCCTAAAATTTATAGTCGTTGCAGTATATCTGAACCATGCCGCGATCGCTCAGAGTTCACAAAAGCCTTATTGATGATGTTAAACTCGCCGTTCCGCGCCACGGGTATCCTCGTCAGAAAGATCTCGCAGAAGCTCTGAATCTTTCTCTGACAACGGTGAGCAACTTCTTAAACGGAAAGCCAGTTGACTATCTCAACTTTATGGAGATTTGCGCGCAGCTTGACCTAGATTGGAGCGACATTGCATCTTTCCATAATGATGGCGAATCTGATCCATTTGTTCCGGATGCGTCAGACTTTCCTGCTGATAGTCATACGCCGTATGAAGAAGACCTGAATCATCTGATTTATATTGAGCGTCCACCGATTGAGCACAGTTGCTCAGAAGCGCTTCTTCAAGCGGGGGCGCTAGTGCGAATCAAAGCGCCCAGCTTGATGGGAAAGAGTGCTCTGTTGGCGCACATCCTCCCTCACCTAAAAGAGCACGGATTTCAAGTCGCATCGGTCAATTTCCATCTGGCAGAAGCGACGGATTTTGATACGCTAGATGCATTTTTGCGGTGGTTTTGTATTACTGTTGGACAACGCTTACGGCAGCCAAACCGACTCGCAGACGTGTGGGATGAACGTTTTTCGACCGCTAAGACCAACTGCACCCAATACTTTGAAGACTACTTGCTGCCCAAGGTTGGTAGCCCGATCGTGCTGTGTTTAGATGCGGTCGATCGCATCTTTCCCTATCCGAAAGTTGCTGCTGAGTTTTTGGGCTTGCTGCGAGCATGGCATGAACAGGCTAAGATTAGCCCCATTTGGCGGCATTTGCGGCTCGTGGTGATGCATTCAACTGAAATTTATCTCCAGCTCAATATCAACGAGTCGCCGTTCAATGTTGGCTTGGCGATCGAACTACCCGAATTTACGCGAGAGCAGGTGAATGAACTCGCTGACCGACATGAACTGAGCTTAAACCCAGCTCAGATTCAACAGCTATTTGACTTGGTGGGCGGGCATCCGTATCTGGTGCAACAAGCGTTTTCCTATCTCAAAGATCGGAGCGAGGCGTCCTATGATGCGCTACTGCAAACCGCAGCAACAGAAGCCGGAATTTATCGAGATCACTTGCAAAAGCATTGGTCGGTGTTTCGCAAGCATCCTGAGCGCATCGAAACCTTAAAGATATTAGTTCATTCAGATGTTCCGATTCGCCTAAAGCCTAGCCAAACCTATCAGCTCTACAGCAGAGGACTGGTTCGCTTGCAAGGTAATGATGTGATGATCCGGTGTCATCTCTATCGAGAATACTTCGCTGACCAACTGTCTGCCTGACCCGTTCGTTGGAGGAGCGGCGGTGTGGCTGAATTTGCAGATAATTTGAAGAATAAACGATGACCTACAACTATCAGGTGGGTGGAAGTCTACCCGTGGATGCTCCTAGCTATGTCGAACGACAGGCCGATAAAGATCTCTATGAAGGCTTGAAGGCGGGAGAGTTTTGCCATGTGCTGAATTCTCGGCAAATGGGGAAATCAAGTCTGCGTGTGCGTACGATGCAGCGGTTAGAGGCGGACGGAATTGCGTGTGCAGCGATTGATATCACCGTGATTGGGACTCAATATGTCACCGCAGAACAGTGGTATGGCAGTTTCATTCGACGCTTGAATAATAGCTTTCCATCATTGCCGATCTTGCACCTGAAATCGTGGTGGGGCGATCGCGAGCATCTTGCTCCTCAGCAGTGTTTATGGGAGTTTATCGAAGGGGTTTTGCTGAAAGAACTCTCTCAAAATATCGTTATTTTTATTGATGAAATTGATAATATTTCGAGTCTAGAATTCAAAGACGATTTTTTTGCTTTTGTGCGATCGTGCTACAACCAACGTGCTGAAAATCCTGCGTTTAAGCGGCTGACGTTTGGTCTGTTGGGTCTGGCAACTCCGTCTGAGCTGATCGAAGATCGAAATCGAACGCCGTTTAATATCGGTCGGGCGATCGCCCTCAATGGGTTTCAGCTCCACGAAGCCCAGAAGCTTGCTCACGGGCTGGTGGATCAAGCCGATGCTCCCATGGCGATGTTAAGAGAAATACTGGCATGGACAGGAGGGCAACCCTTCCTGACGCAGAAGCTCTGCAAACTCATCAACACCAGTGCATCCAAGGTGCCCAGTGGAGATGAACGTGCCTGGGTGAAACGGCTTGTACAGTCTGAAATCATTCAAAATTGGGAAGCTCATGATGAACCCGAACACTTGAAAACCATTCGCGATCGCATCTTAAGCAATGAATCTCAAACTGGGCGCATTCTCGGACTCTATCAAAAAATTCTTGACCACGGTGAAGTAGCAGCGGAGCAAAGTCCAGAACAAATGCAGCTCCAGCGATCTGGTTTGATTGTCAAGCGACACGACAAACTCAAAATTTATAACCAGATCTATCAATCGGTGTTTAATGACGCGTGGATTGACCAAGAGCTAGCAAATCTGCGTCCCTATCATGACGAACTTCGGGCATGGGAAGCTTCAAACTGCCAAGATACGGAGTGCTTATTAAAAGGTCCAGGATTACAAGAGGCTCTAGGATGGGCCGTTGATAAAAGCCTAAGCCATCTAGACTATCAATTCCTCACGACAAGCCAAGAATTTGAGAAGGGCAACGTACAGCGAAAGTTTGAAGAACTCCAAAAAGCATTAGAAGACAGTCGATACTTGAAAGCTCGAACGGGTGAAGGACACAGTCTTGCATTAGAAACAATTCATCAACTCTACAACTACCTCACCCCCGATAGTTTTCGCTATATTGTGCCCAATCTAGAGCAAGACTTTAATCTCGTCACTCAAACCCTGTCGATGATTAACCAAATGCTCGACAATCACGAATTTGATCCGACCTTCTACGAAATCTTAAAGTCACTCACACTCAAGACTGGCGAAATTCTCAATGCCGACCGCACTACTATTTTCCTTCTCGATCAAGGGAGAAACGAGCTATGGTCGGTCGTGGCTCAAGGAGAACATGGAGACTCTGAAGAAATTCGCATTCCGGCGGATCAGGGCATTGCTGCAGATGTTGCAAAGACCAAGCAAGTGATCAATATTCCCTATGACTTTTATGATGATCCACGTTCAACTAAGGCGCAAGAAATTGAACGCATCAAGGGCTATCGTACATATACCATGCTTGCATTGCCGCTCCTAGATGAGCAAGGTCATCTCGTTGCCGTCGTCCAACTTCTAAATAAGCTCAAGCAAACCAATGACCCGAATGCACCATTGGCTCAACGGATCGATCGCCTTGGGTTCACCTCCGCCGACCAAGCTTTGTTTTCTGAATTTGCGTTATCCATTCAACTTGTGCTGAAGTCTTCTCAGCTCTTCTACAAAGCCGCTCAAAAGCAACGAGCTGCAAAAGCACTGATGGCATCCATTCAGTCACTGGGACGCAGTAGTTTAGACCTTGGCAATACGATTAATGAAGTCATTAAAACGGTCATCAGTGAAGCCCAAACACTGATGAATGCCGATCGAAGTACGTTGTGGCTAATTGATCGTGAGCGACATGAGCTATGGACTCGCATATCTGATGTATATGGCACGATGTCAGAGAGGCGAATTCCATTAAATGCGGGGTTTGTGGGGCAAGTTGCGACGACAGGCAAAGCGCTGAATATTTCCTTTGATTTGTATGATCATCCCCATTCCGAAACGGCAAAGGAGATGGATCGAAAGACGGGCTATCGTACGTGTAGTTTGCTCTGTATGCCAGTTCTCAATCATGTGAAAGAAGTCATTGCAGTCACGCAACTAGTTAACAAAAAACGACCGGGCATCTTTCCCCCTTACAATCCTAACGATTGGCCGATGGTGCCTGACTGCTGGAAGGCGAGCTTTGATTCGACCGACCAAGAATTCATGGAAGCCTTTAATGTGCAGGCGGGTATTGCCCTTCAAAACGCATGGATGTTTGATAAGACGCGAGGCTACGCCCTTGGGATTTTTATCTAGCTGACGGGCGTTTTCGTTTTGATTTGGCTGCGGATTGGAGGGCTCTCGATTCGATCTTAAATTCGGGAATATCCCAAAGTTCAGCAGTGCTGAGCGCATACTGTTCACAAACTAGGCTCAACCGGGTTCCCGGTGTTTGCACCGTTGTGACTGAATGGGTTAAATCTCCCTGAAAAAACAGCAAGGTATTGATGCAGGGCTTGATTTGTTTAACCTGCCTCTTTCCATTGCTTAGAACTAACATTCCCCCGCTTATATTAGGAGGCACTTGAATATACAGCACACTCACAACGAGGGGAGGCGCAATCGTTTTGCAGTACGACCGCAATGATCGGTCGATATGAGGATCAACGCGAGAGGCTTGATTGAGCCACAGGGGGTTGAGATAGAAAGCATTACAGCTTGGCTGTAGGGCTTGATCTAAATAACGCTTAAAGAAAGGAAACGTGCGTTCAACGGTTGATAATCCTGACCGTTGAAATACAACGGAAAATCCTTTAGTGGCGATAAAGTCTCGGTTAAGGTTGTTGGTTGCAAAATATGGACAGGCTTGAATTTCTCCCCGCAAGTCTTTGAGATAGGAGTCGGGGAAGGCATCAGGATTTTGGCGAACGTAACTCAAGGGATGTCTGACTCAGTACACACAGCTAATTTTCCGATCTTTATCGCATCCATACCGAAAGCTCGATGGATTACCATCCCATCAGCGAGTAAAACGACCGGGATTCGGAGGCGCGTTGTAATTGCTCAGGGCTTAAATCTCCCTGGTTGCCGGTAGAATCCTCTGCGTCGATGCGAGACTCAGCACAAAAAGATGCCGTGCTAAATCCGCCAAATCGCTTTACTGTACTGCTTCTCAACCGTAGGTTTGGACTTGCGAACCAAAATCGTTCGATAGAACTCATTGTTTCGTAATCGGTGACTAGCACCATGCCGCCCTCATCGTCGATGTGATATCGACCAATGATGGGGACAATTTCTGCATAGCCTCGTTCACGTAAGAGCCGCCCCTGTTGAGGATTTTCCGGATCAGGCACGAGGGCAAAGACCGTGGTTCCTTGATGATTATCATCTTCCCGATCCCATGCCATCGAACCTTGCCACTTCACAAATGCGCCGCCGCTCGCCAAAGACGGATCGACATCGTGTAATTGGCAAATTTCGACGACCTTGGGATGGTCAGCGGGAAAGGCTTCGACCCAAATTTCAGAATCTCCGGTTTCTGATCGCCTAAAGGGTAAGTGATGGGTCGTGCGTTGCGATCGCCACTGACCCGCACTGAGCTGAAAAAATTCCATTGCATCCATTCGGAGAGGCTCCTATCGTCAAAGCGTTGCAAGACATCTATTATACGGTGCTGCTTCTTCATCATAAAACGAGACGGAATACCCTTAGAGACACGAGGTAATCGTTTCGTCCAAAAGCCCCGTATTTTTGCTGGAATTTTGAACGTGTCTGGGTTACGTAGACTCAAAGTGAACAGGGGGGAATTTTGAAACTTTCCCCCAGAATCCTGCGTCTCCTATAACCGGACAATTTGCCGACCCGCTTAAAGTTTCTATAAAGGGATAGTCCGTCCCTTTGATCTATGGCAGTCTTGCTCACAAGATAGAAGATAGAAACAATCTGACCGTGATCATACTGAGTCCTATGAGGGATTGAGTGTCGCGTAATATCACTGGATACCTCGCCAACGGTGATCACGGGTGCCTGATTACATCGCACATTCAATGACGCATTCACTAATCTGGGGGCTAAGATTTTTCTCGTTTCTAGGCATTGCGTTTGTCGCTGAGTCGAGAAGACTATCTTAGAAAAAAGGGATGGTAAGGTACGTGCGTTTGCCCAACCGATATTCGATTGCGGGTAGTTTGATCAGCCTAGCCGTCTTCTGGGGGCAGTGTTCACTTGCCGCTGGTTTGATGAGTCTGGTTTCGGTCGTTCCGGCACTTGCACCCGAAAGCGAGATGACTCAAGCAGCCATTCGCAACCTTAGAAATGACGTGCAATTGCTGCCCTTCGAGAAAACGGTTCGACCGGCCAAAATTGACGACATCGTGCGACCGCTCGACGCCGTGCAGACGGGCAAAAGTTCGATGGCGGAGCTTTTGTTTAATCAAGGGACGCTGCTGCGGATTGGCTCCAGCAGCCTTTTTCGATTTGCGCCCCGAAAGCAGCCGATTAACATGGATGCCAGCGGCATCCGAGCTAGCATCGATTTGCACATGCAAGACGGCATCGCTCTCATCACCGTGCCGCCTACCCCTACGCCTGATGCAGAAACGGTGCAGATAGACATGCCTGGAAGCCAGATTCAGGTTTTACCCGCCGCGATCGCCCCAGATTCTAGCAAGCCCGAGGATCAGTCTGAAAAAGTGCTGGCAATGCATGATGCTGGCCTAAAGGCTGATTACGTGATTGCGTTGTCAGACGGTGAAATTACTGTCACGGATGCTGACGGAAAAAATGCCGTTGCGGTGCCCGTCGGTCATCTCGTTACCGTCGTGAATGGCTCGGTTCAACCGCCTCAACCTGTCGATCCAGTAAAATTCGTTCAAACGTCTAAGCATCCGGAGTTCCCCATCGAAGACGCGCTCAGTGCTCCTGCCGATCTGCCTGTCTCTGTCAACCCAGCAGCTAACGATGTGACTGAACCGCCGATCTCGGTGACTGGGCTGATAGAATCGCCAAAAGAATCGGTTAATTTATCTCCGGTATTCGAGCCGTCTCTTTATAAATCACCCAAACCCAGCCAATCCATAGATTCTTTAGGTTCGGTTGAGGAATTGCCAAATGAGTTGCCCACGGATTCAGCCCCTTCTGCGCCACCAGATGATCGTCCGAAACTTGACACCCTATTGTCCCCCGACAACCCCAAAGATAATCCCTTTGAGCCGTCGCTGTGGGCTCCTAACGTGAATCCTCCTATCAAGGACGGAGAAACGTCTAATACATTCCCGTATCAGCCTCTCTTTGCTCCTCCTAAAGCTCCCAATGGCGCACCTAAAATTGGCTTTCTCCCCCCCGATTCGTTTCGGAAGCCTAACAGTTGGGATTTTTCATCTCCTGACTCGCTAAATCCGCCTATGAGCAGCTCGAATCCGCTTCCTGCGAAACCAGATCTATTACCCGGTTTTGATAACGAATGGGATAGCGATCCTGCTGAGTCGATTCCTGAACCCTCTACTCAATGGGGATTACTTGCTGGAGCATTGGGTTGGGCTGGATATCGACTCTGGCGATCGCTGCAACGTCGTCTTTAATTTCATCAGTGTGTTGATTGCGACGGTTCTTGAAGCGACGAACACAGTCTTTGACCGTTAATCAGGTTAGATTAAACGACAAACGGCATTCGGTTGCGGTTGCGAAGCGGTGATGGCGATCGCCAGAGTCGGTGTCGATGCTGGAGCACACATGAGACATATCCCTATCCTGTTTCTTGGGTTCATGACAGTCAGTCTAGTATCCTGTATCCAGCAGATGGATGCATCTAGGATTTCATCTGTGATTTCAACCCCTGCTTTTGAGAAGGAGACGGCTGTTTCATCGCCCGCTATGGATCACACTATTCTTCGATTTGACTACGCATCTGATTTCTCAGAAGGCTTGGCAGTGGTTCGCCGTCACGACTCTACTGATGCGTCTTCTGCGTCTTCTGCGTCTTCGATTCCGTCCGATCAATTTACGTATATCGACCAGGCGGGCGATGCCATTCTCACGATTGACCCCGGATTAGATGGGGCTTCGCCCTTTTCTGATCAACGGGCTCTGATCAAAGTCCGCGATTTTTACGGCTATATCGACCGTGATGGGGATATTGTGATTGCTCCCCAATATCCCAGTGCGCTCCCCTTTTCTGATGGTTTAGCGGCAGTTCGCACGGGCACCAAGTATGGCTATATAGACCAAACGGGTGCCCTCAGTATCGAACCTCAGTTTGATCTGGCAACCGAGTTTGCTGAAGGTCTAGCTGCTGTCCGGGTTGAAAATCGATATGGGTATATTGATTTAACCGGGCAGTGGATCATTCAGCCCCAATACGAAGATTCATGGGAGTTTTCGGAGTCTCTGGCTGGAGTTCGCCTTAATCGTCGATGGGGATATATCAATCCGGCAGGCGAGGAAATCATTGAACCCACTTGGGATGGGGCATTTGCCTTTTCTGAATCACGGGCACGCGTTCGGAGAGGCGGTGAGTGGGGCTATATCGACCCATCCGGAGTGCCGATTGTCGAACCTCAATATGCCTTTGCCTCCGACTTTTCTGAAGGGCTTGCCGCAGTATTAATTGATGGCAAATGGGGCTACATTGACGCAACAGGCACTCTAGTCATCCCACCGAGATTTAGCTATGCCTCCCCCTTTTCAGACGGGCTGGCGACAGTTCAAATCGATGGACAGTTTGGTTATATTAACCGATCTGGAGATGTGGCAATTCAGCCGCAATTTACCAATGCCGGGTCGTTTTCGGAAGGATGGGCGTGGGTCGAAATCGATGGACAACGCAGCTATATCAACCCTCGTGGAGAATTTTTGAAGAAAATCGAGTAGGGCGATTTGGAGAGACTTGGGGCGATCGCTCCCACATAATGCTCAAATCCCTCCAATAATACCAATTCCTCGAATAAAGGCTACAGATGACTGGCCGTAAGGGCGAACGGCCGTTCGCCCCTTCGAAGATCTGTAAATTGGATCTAGAGAATTGATATAAATTACCCTGTAGACAGAAAACCGTAATGATTCAGGGTGCTATCCATCCCGGCAAAGCGATGCAGTACCTGTTAACAACTATTAACATTTACGAAAGGGGCATTTGATTTAGACGCGTTCACTTCGAGAACGGGGCTTTTCTGAGAGAACATGAGGGTCTACGAAGTGAACGGGGTTCAAGTTGCCCCATATCTGAATGAATGGAGATTCACGTATGACAGCTAAGGTTCAAAAATCTGACCAAGAATGGAAAGAGCAGCTCACGCCTGAGCAGTTTAAGGTGACTCGTAAGAAGGGAACTGAGCGCGCATTTTCGGGCGAATATTGGAATAATAAAGAACCAGGTACTTACAAATGCGTCTGTTGCGGGACTGAGCTGTTTAGGTCAGACACCAAGTTTGACTCTGGAACGGGCTGGCCTAGCTTTTGGGCACCGATCACAGACGAAAATATCGACCTCGAAGAGGATCGCAGCTTGTTTATGAGCCGGATTGAGGTGTTATGTGGAGCATGCGAAGCCCACTTGGGTCACGTCTTTAATGACGGGCCGCCGCCAACAGGTCAGCGCTATTGCCTCAATTCTGCCTCACTTACGTTTGAACCGGACGAGTCAGAATAAGGAGACTTCGTTTAGAATCTAGGGTTTTGGGTGACGTGGTCATTTCGAGCGAGATTCAATGTTCAGTCCACTCACCCAATGCGTTCATTCAAACGCATCTTCGTCGCCTATTGCCCGATTGGACTGTTCCGGTTCTGTCGGTGCTGATTGTGCTCCAGCGACCGTGCGTCAGCCTGGTGAATCATACGTCGGATGCTGAGCATAGCAAAGACACCTTGCGCGATCGCTTCATTGCGCTTGGCTACGACGTTGCTCATCGATTAGAAAATTGCGGGTATATGGCAGAATTATTCGACCCGCGCACTGGGTTTCCCCTGCTGTCTCTGCCGGGGTCTATCCAATTAGATGATGTGGCAGTGGCTCACTCAATGTTGGGATATGACAAGGCCAACGTGGGCGGCTGTATTAGCCTCATCCATCCCATCTGGGGGCAAGCGGTGTATCCGTCTACGCTAGTATCGTCTGCGCGTCCGTATGATCTCGCACAGGTCGTCGCCGCTTCGTTGGGCGATCGCCCTCCCACAAGCAGTCATGTGGGGTATGTGTTTAGATAGCGGAGCGCCTGCGGGGGTTACCATGTCCAATCGTCGGGTGGCTTTTTAGCATACCACCAGTTTTTTAGCGGTGGGGGAAGCTTTGACCAATAAAGCGTCACCACAAAAAAATCACGGGATGGCTCTTGTCCTAAAATTTCAACCGAGTAGGACGGAGCATTTCTAGCAGCAATATCAGCAATAAAGCGCTTGCCGATGCGTCTCCAACTGGGTTCTTTACTTCTCCATTGAATCCGGCAGCAGGGCCAAGGTAGTTCGTCTCGATCGAATAGCCGACAACACGGCCCCATCACCCGATACGTAAAATGCCCGCCTGGGCTATGAAAAATATGGCCCGATGGAAACGGATGGAGTGAATCAATCGGGTCGGGTGGCGTAATGGACGATGAGTTTTTACCAGTCGTGGAGTTTGAGATAGGCACGCTGCTTTTTCCGATCGAGAATGGGAGGCACGATAAATTGAGCATTGCTCATCGGCGAATGATTTTCGGAGGGGCATGACATTGTCATGCCTGTACTTGGTGGGCTAATGGTTTCTCTATCATTCATCAATTTCGCAACGTCATAAATTGAGCCAGGGTAGGATTTAAGTATTGTGAGTCTTTTCGTAATTTTAAGCCAAAAATTCAAATCAAATTAGGATAACTCGGTGTCAGGGCAAATGGTGCCGTTTGCCCTGACACGAATCTGCGAAATAGGGAATCGGTGTTAGTCACCAATGCCCATGATACGTTTTGTGAGAATCCGCATCACTTCGTTGGGATTCACCGTGGGCAAAGGTTTTGACCAGTCACCAGGTTCGGCGTAGCCAAGTTGAAACATCTGCATGATGTGGTGGTTGACGACGGTGAGCGACCCCACGGCAATGATCCGCAAGGTATGGCGATCGTCATCTGGACGCGATGAGCTGTCCGCCCCACCGGGCGGATTGGGAGGATAAACCATGAATGTGTTCCTTGTTATATGGACGGTATAGCAAGTGACGGATGCATGAGGACAGTTCAAATGGCTGAAACAACCCAGCAGCAGGTGTTGTTCTCCGCCTTCCGCCCTCCGCCTTCCGCCTTTTACTATGGGCGCTCAAACAACGAACCACCCCGATTTTCTGCATGGCAAAGCGGGATGGCGATAGGAGCTAAAATGCCTAAAGCCTCCGATTCTGGGTACACAGATTCGCGGGGTCAGCTCTCTAGTCGTGTTGATGGCACTTCTAGGGAGCGCTGCGCTGTTTGAGCGCTTAAGGGCAAAGCATAGCCGAATGTGTAAAAGAAAACAACCGTACGGGTGGAATCGGGGGAAAGGAAAAATTTGGCTATGACTTCAGGCTCGGAGGAATTCATCGGGGGTAATTCGAGCTTGCTTTAGAATGCCCCTTAATGTTCCTTCAGGCATATCTCCCGGATGATTTGGAATCGTGGTGTAGCAATCGGTTGCTGAACTGTACCAGATTTCATGACTACCAGCTGCTTGTCGGTCAAACTCAAAGCCCAACTTTTTCAACCGTTTCACGACTTGCCGATACTTAAATCCTGCCAAACGTCCCATTAGACACCCACAATCAGCGGATAGTCGAATGTATCGCTAATATCAGTGAGCCTAATTGCATTTTGGCGCTCAGCTTGGGCTTCTAGAAGTTTTTTAGCGACATCGCGGGCGATTTCAATCGTTTCAGCAACAGTACGCCCTTGGGCAACTAAACCAGGAATATCATCTGAGGTTGCTAGATAAACCCCTTCAGGGAGCTTTTCAATATGTAAATTTGCAATCTGTTCCATTGAAGTTCTCGGATAGTCATTGTTAAGGAATTTCTGAATTTAAATATAGTCGATTCCCCAATCAGGATATCGGATAGCCCATCCAGCATCCCTGACCGAGGCTCACTGATGAGGGTGATTATTTCTCTCTGATGGGTTGACCGCGTTATCGTCGCACTTCGCTGTGAAAGGTCACCCAGCATCGTTATGCTCAGGTAAAATATTTGCTGAATTGGGGCGATCGCTGAATAAGATATGTGGAGTGATTGAGGGCGATCGCTCGTCATAATGTGGTGATCTAAAGCCTTAAATCATCGCTATAGTAAGAACAACTTTAGGCGATGGGGCGATCGCTCAAAGTTAGAATCCCTAAAGTTTTGGGGCGTTAAAGAACGAGGAGTTTTCGTGATGCAAAACCCGCGCCATGTTTCTTTATTAACTAATGGGCAAGATCAAGTCCTGAGAATCCCCCGCGAATTTGCCCTATCAGGTACAGAAGTGTTGTTGCACAAGGAAGGGCAACGCCTAATTATCGAACCCATTTCTCCTCATTCTTTGCTGTCTCTACTCGCCACGTTGGAAGACATTGCAGATCATTTTCCTGATGTTGATGAGGGACTACAGCCACTAGATGACATTACACTCTAGCGCGACTTCATGACCTATCAATATTTGCTTGACACCAACATTCTGTCAGATTTGGTTAGGCATCCTCAGGGTCGCGTTTTTCAGCATATTGCTACTGTTAGAGAAGACACTGTTTGTACAACTATTATCGTGGCGTGTGAACTGCGATTTGGAGCAGCTAAGAGCGGTTCTTCTCGTTTGAGCCAACAACTCGAACGTATTCTGGAAGTCTTACCCGTTCTTTCTTTGGAGTCTCCTGTAGATCAGCATTATGCTGAGATTCGTACCCATTTAGAGCAATCAGGAACTCCAATCGGCCCAAACGACTTATTGATTGCCGCTCATGCTCTGGCGTTTAATCTAACTCTCATCACAGGGAATACTCGTGAATTTGAACGTGTGCCTAAATTGAATTTAGATAATTGGTTGCTATAAAGAGGTGCAGTATGACATCACCACTCTTTTACTGGTAAATCCGCAGATCTGGAAGGTTCGGAAGAAAAATACAACCGTATGCGATCGCCATAGGAGAGCAGTTTGACTATGTTTGGCACTCTAATGATTGGATAGCGGTTGATGCATGAATGATATCTGATATGGGCAGTTCAGACCATTTTCCAATGGTGGCTGAGCTTGCCTTGCCATAGTTCTCATGGGGTAAATGCCTGAGTAAAGCACCCCTATTAAGATTAGTTGCTGATGCCCGGATACGTTTTGTGAGAATCCGCATCACTTCGTTGGGATTCACCGTCGGCAAGGGTTTTGACCAGTCACCCGGTTCGGCGTAGCCAAGTTGAAACATCTGCATGATGTGGTGGTTGACGACGGTGAGCGCCCCGACGGCAATGATGCGCAGGGTATGGCGATCGTCGTCTGGACGCGATGAGCTGTCCGCCCCACCAGGTGGATTGGGTGGATAGATCATGAATGTGCTCCTTGTTATATGGACGGTATAGCAAGTGACGGATGCATGAGGACAGTTCAAATGGCTGAAACAACCCAGCAGCAGGTGTTGTTTTCCGCCTTCTGCCCTCCGCCTTCCGCCTTTTACTATGGGCGCTCAAACAACGAACCACCCCGTTTTTCTGCATGGCAAAGCGGGATGGCTATTGGAGCTTGTAAAATCCAAATAGCCGCCGATTCTGCTAGCACAGAGTTGGTGGTGAGCTCTCTAGTCGTGTTGCAACCACTTCTAGGGAACGCTGCGCTATTTGAGCGCTTAGGGGCAGAGCATAGCTGAATGTGTAAAAGAAAACAACCGTACTTGGCTGTTGTGAAAGAAATTTAGTGGAAATTTGGGCGATCGCTCGTCATGTGGAGTGAGGTTTAAGAGATTGGGCGATCGCCCAATTCGCTGGGGTGGTTAAGAATCGGAGACACTGAATTTCAAGACGTTGCTTGAGCTGTATACAGGGAAAGTTGTACGTATGGTTCTGAGGGGAGGGAGGAAGCCATATCTAAAACCTCCTCCTTTACCCGACAGCCTGCTTTTAGCTTGTAGCACGTATGTCAGCAAATCTCCTTAGGCGTTGCGCTCAAACCTTAGTTCAGGATTGGCGACGCACAGTTGGTAAAACAGCTCATCGGTTATCGTTAAGAGCGGGCTGGAGCTTGGTGGTATAAGCCATCATTAGCTATTCAGCATTTACTAGAAAGGTTCATCGTATGATAGTGGAACAGACGGCACGGAAGCCATCGCCGCGATTTATCTGTCAGGACTGGTCTTAAACGGACTGACAGAACCGCGGTATTACGGCGAGGAAGGGAGCTGGAGTTCGATACCGACCTTGTTGCCTAGTTCGATGACATCTTCAGTAAATTTGTTGGCAGCAGCGACTCCGCTAGCGATAAGAGAGGCGGTTGTGGCCAAAGCAGTTAAACGTTTTTTAATTTTGGGCCAGTTGCGTTGGTTTGCAGGCTTTTTAATTTCGTCTTCGATATCATCAATATCGATGACGATGTCTTCTTGGACTTCTGGCGGAAACTGAGCGGAGATTTGACGCAGGTGGGCGATGATTTCCAGTAGTTCGGCAGTACTGGTGCCAGCAGTTTGGGTAAAGCCAGAGGCGGTGACCTGGACGTTGTCTTTGGCTTCGTTGACTATGTTGCCGATATTGGAGTTGGAAACCTGATTGCTGACTTTATTGCCCATGACAACATCGCCGCTGCTATATTGATTAGACACCTTTCTGCTCTTGTCGACTCCGTTATTAAAATTTCCTGACTGACGAATATAATCTCCTGAAATACTCACGTAATTGACATTCTTGCGATCTTTCTCGCTCATAGAATTCACCTATTTTGAAGATGTTTTCAACAATTATTAAGCAATGCAGTAATGCATTTAGCGAAGGCTCTAACACTAATGACAAAATCATTTGCCATGTAATCGAATCAGATCCTATGAATATTTCGTAAAGATCTAAATGCTAATGAGAAAAGCAAGACTCCAACAATTTCAAGTCTAGAAAATTCCGATTAAAACAACTAACTGAAGATTCTATAAAAGAATATCCATGTTAAAGTCAGCATTAGTGAAGCAAACTAATTACTGAAATTAACTCCGGTTCCAAAATTCCCGTCCTGTTTGATAAAATCTCCTTGAAGCTCATACTTGGTATTGTAAGTAACACCTCTTGATTGAGCATCCATAGCCGCCTCAATCCTGTCGCGAACAGTAAATATACTTTCCTTGTCAGTACTTCTCACCAAAGGTATTGTGCGACCACTAGTCAAATTGAGCCAGATACCATATCTTTTTCCTACAGTCATTGCATCCCACAAGTTGGTTTTAATTTGATAGCAATCTGCAGAAGCAATATTGCTGATCTGATATGTGGAACCTTCAACCCTGAGAAAAGCGTTAGTGATTTTAAACTCAATTGTCTTTCCTTTCACCGCTTCATCTCTCCTCTTTTACCCACAAGCGTCACCAGAGCTGATTTCGACTCAAGCAAAAAGTTTTCCAACTCAATATGCCTCTAAGGTTCAGGAATATTCTTAAGAATCACTTCCGGTATCCTAACAACCATATTAGGGAATGCGAAAACAAGCAATAAAAGGATAAAGCACCCATTCCTAGGTCCATCCAGAGCTGCATAAACCAATCCGCTGATAGAACCAAGTATTAAAAAATTGAGTAAATTCTCAGCCGTAAAAGCTTTAACGATCTCGCCCATTACGTACGTAAAGGAACTCCCAGAAAAAAGACTAACTATTGCAAATCCGAAGAATATTAGTAGGTACCCAAGATAAGCCAGTAGAATTTCCCGTCTAAGCCTTTTGAAGAAACCCATCACCTTACTTTAGCAAGTACTCTAAAGAGTGATAACATATTCTAACCAATAAGAGTATTAAGCTAAAGCAATTTTTTTTAAGGTATTAAGGATCGCATTTTAGTTGAGAACGCAAAGGAGGTGGTTTCGAAGATCTGGTAGCTTAGACCCAAGGTATGGGGATAAAAGCGGAACGAGAAGAGTGGAAAGCTCTGCCGTCAGGGGATTTGACCCATGGATGGAAGAGGATGTGAGCTAGGAATTATTACGTTCTTAGTATCGATCTCCTTATGAACGAGATAAACTGAATTTGAGCGACTCTGCGACCACGTCTTCCGTGGCATGGTAACTCGATTGGCGTTCCTCGCGCTCTTTCTAGTGGCGCTGTTTCGAGTAGAAACAGTTAACTTGGATAAGCTCGCATCGGTCTTTGCCAATCGGGCTCGGTACGATCGCCCCAATACCGTTCACCCAAGTCCCTAAAAAACTTGCGATCGCTCTAAAAAAATTCACATTTACTGCAAAACGAATTGGATTTGCTCTGAATGTAAATTCTGTCGTTACAATTCAACTGGCGATCGCTCTAAAAAATTTCACATTCACTGCAAAACGAATTGGATTTTCTCTGAATGTAAATTCTGTCGTTACAGTCTGAATGGCGATCGCTCTAAAAAAATTCACATTTACTGCAAAACGAATTGGATTTGCTCTGAATGTAAATTCTGTCGTTACAATCCAACTGGCGATCGCAAAAAAAATTACATTCACTCCAATCCAATTCTCAGCAACTGCAAATCGCCAATCTTTGCCAACGCTATCAGAAGGGGCGATCGCGCTGCCTATACCCTAAATTTGTTGATGATTTTCATAAGTTGCCAATTACCTGAATGGCGACTTTATCTGGCTGATCTTGAGAGGATAATATTGGTTGATTGCCAATAGAAATGCCTCGTACTCGAACAGATGCCCATTCCCCAGATTGTGATCGATACCAATGTAGTTGTAGCTGGGTTGAGATCTAGAAACGGGACCGCTTTTCGGCTATTAAGCCTAGTTGGTAGCGAGCGATTCGAAATCCATCTTTCTGTACCTCTAGTTTTGGAATACGAAGATGTCTTATCACGAGAATTACCAAACCTAACTGTGGATGCTTCAGATGTCCAAGGCTTTATTGACTTCCACTGTGAAATTGCAACACACCACCAAATTTTCTTCCTCTGGCGACCTTATCTGCGTGACCCCAAAGACGACATGGTTTTGGAACTGGCAGTTAAAGCTGGGTGTGATAGCGTAGTAACGTACAACATTCGCGACTTTGCGGGCATTGAGCAGTTTGAGGTCAGCGCCGTTACACCGGCAGAGTTTTTATCCATTGGAGCATTGCGATGAGTACCTTGAATATCCAGTTACCTGACTCGCTGTATAAAAGCCTGCAAAAGCTTGCCGAGCAGGATGGGGTTTCTTTGGATCAGTTTATTGCTCTAGCGGTTGCCGAGAAGATTTCGGCGTTAACAACCGAAGGATATCTGCAAGAACGTGCTAGCCGTGGAGATCGGTTAAAATACGAGGCTGTGCTGGCTAAAGTTGCTGATGTTGAGCCAGAGCCACACGATCAGTTACCGCCAGCATAATAACCCTGGTGTATCGGTTTTACCCGATTGAAGTGCTAAAAGCTGTAGAAAACGTCTTGCTTTCAGTGGGCTAGCAGCCATAGCATCACAAAACTGCGTTTGAACTCAAATGATATGGTGCACTTGCTTAACAGCAGCACACCTTACAACAGAAGTGCGATCGCCATCCTATAGAATAGAATGCGCTATGACGCACCTAAACTCTGCATACTAACTCTGAGCCAATTCGATCGCCCGAATACCGTTCACACAAGTCCCTAAAAAAACTGGCGATCGCCAAAAAATTCACATTCACTCCAATCCAATTCTCAGCAACTGCGAATCACCAATCTTTGACAACACTATCAAAAGGGGCGATCCGAAAGAGGGGCGATCGCTCAATAGATAAGTTTGATAACAGGGTGCGATCGCTGTATAAGGGATGTGGAATGGTTGAGGGGCGATCGCTGTTATGAGAAAAGGGGCGATCGCTCCTATGGGTTTGCCTGTGCGATCGCCTCGCTGTATAACGAGCAAAGTGATGGTTCGTATTCTAAGATCATGTGAATAGCAAGAATATAAAATAGTACCAATAATTTCAACCATGAACTACAGAAACTACATCACGATCGAACCAAACAAACGCGGTGGTAAGCCTTGCGTACGTGGCTTGAGAATTACAGTTTATGAAGTACTCGAATACCTAGCTTCCGAGATGACTGAAGCAGAAATTCTTGATGATTTTCCTGATCTGACACGAGAAGATTTAAAGGCTTGTATTGCTTATGCTGCTGACCGTGAGCGATCGACCCAGTAGTTTGGGATTATGCAAAAGACAATGATTTGATGATTGTCTCGAAAGATGCTGACATGCACGATCTGAGCTTAGTATTTGGGAATCCACCCAAAGTTATTTGGCTTCGACTTGGAAACTGTTCGACATTACAAGTTGAAAATTTGCTGCGTCAGGAATTTAGCACGATCCAATTATTTTATGAGGATGAAAATTTATCATTGCTGGCTTTATCATAAGCCAGCGATGGCTTTGGAACTCTTTCCTTTCAAAAAAAAGGAGGGACCATAGAGGCGATCGCTGCGTGATGAATATGGAGTAATTGAGGGCGATCGCTCGTCATAATGTGGTGATCTAAAGCCTTAAATCATCTCTATAGTTAAGAACAACTTTAGGCGATAGGACGATCGCTCAAAGTTAGAATCCCTAAAGTTTTGGGACGTTAAAGAACGAGGAGTTTTCGTGATGCAAAACCCGCGCCATGTTTCTTTATTAACTAATGGGCAAGATCAAGTCCTGAGAATCCCCCGCGAATTTGCCCTATCAGGTACAGAAGTGTTGTTGCACAAGGAAGGGCAACGCCTAATTATCGAACCCATTTCTCCTCATTCTTTGCTGTCTCTACTCGCCACGTTGGAACAGCAATTGTAAATTCAAAATCGCAAATCTAAAATCGAGAATTGGTATTATGGGTAGTCTGAATTTAAAGAAGTTGAAGCTCCTTCACATCACATCCTGGCTTTTGGTGCGCACTCGTTCATAGAGTTCTTCCATCACATCAATGAAGGAATTATCTCGATTCCAGAAGGGAGGAAAATCGCCTTGCTTTTTGACGAGGATGCCAGGAATAGCCGCCGGAGATGAGGGCTCGATTGTATCAGGCAGCCGGTGTTCACCGTACCAAAATCGTCGGATATCGATTTCTTTGGGGCTGTTGGTCAGCTGAGGCCGGGTAAAGTAGGACGATACCGTATCGGGTGGGCGCTGCTCAGCCTGAAGTTCGGCGGAGAGTGCCTGCCCCAGCGGCGTTTTTGATAGCTCTGTATGGAGTGCCTGTTTTGAAAGCCCTCGTAATTCAAAGAGCAAGAAGGGATCGCGGTCAAGCTCGGCTGCTACTAAATAGTACACCCCGGCGATGTGTTTACAGGGGTTACTCCAGTCGGGGCAAGAGCAGGACGTATCGAAGTCAGAACGATGCTTGGGTAGAAGATTTAGATTGAGGGTGGAAAAGGCATCCTCAATCGTATCTGGCATTTCATTGAGCAGTAGACGCGAAATCAGGCTGGCTTTAGAGGCGATGTAGGCGATCGCCGCTGTCCATTTTGCTGCGCTAATAGGCTGAAACTCAATCGTAGTAGAGTAAAGTGGTTCTTTATACACCCCAAAGTATGGATTAACCGAGCCTCTTACCTCCGCAGTCACCATCGTGCCATCAATCTTAAAGCTTTTGACTTTGCCACCACTGGCATAGGAACGCCCCCGACTGAGCCGTCCAGAATCGGTCAGATCTTCGATTGCATCGAGAAACTTTTCGCCCCACCAGGTTCGTGTAAAGGTTGCCATGAGTCTCACTCCAAAATTGCAGTCTTATTTAGCGCAATCAGTCGCTTAAACGCGTCATTATCGAGCTCAGTTAGCCATGCTTCATCCGAGCCGACAATCGACCCGGCTAATTTCTTTTTATCTTCGATCATCTCGTCGATTCTTTCTTCGAGGGTGCCGATGGCCACAAATTTATGGACAAACACATTTTTTTTCTGCCCGATACGAAAGGCGCGGTCGGTCGCTTGGTCTTCTACTGCTGGATTCCACCAGCGGTCAAAATGAAAGACATGATTTGCTTTGGTTAAGGTAATTCCGACACCGCCTGCTTTCAGCGACAAGATAAACGCTGAGGGCTCTGTATTGGGGTCTTGGAACTCCGTAATCATGTGCTCTCGTTTTGAACGAGACGTGCCGCCGTGGATGTAGTAAGTGTTGTAATGACAGGTATGGCGCAGATACTTCTCCAGCGCGTCGCCAATTTCGCGAAACTGCGTGAAGATGAGTAGACTCTCCCCTTCATCCATCACTTCATCTACCATTTCGCTCAAACGACTCAGCTTGTGCGATCGCTCTGGCGTAAACTCGCTACCATCCTGCAAAAACTGCATGGGGTGGTTGCAGATCTGCTTCAGCTTCATCAGCGTCGCCAGAATCAATCCCTTGCGCTGAATGCCCTCATCGGCGCTTTTTAACTGCTCTTCCACGTCTTTGACGGTGGCCTCATACAGCGAGGCTTGTTCTTTGGTCAAATTGCAGTAGAGCTTTTGTTCAACCTTATCCGGCAGGTCTTTGATGATGGCTTGATCGGTTTTAACGCGACGCAGAATAAACGGCTCCACTAACGTCTTGAGAGTGGCAGATTGCTTCGGATCATTCGCTTTTTGAATGGGGAGTTCAAAGTTGCGGCGAAACTGAGATTGGTTGCCCAAGTATCCCGGATTGAGGAAGTTGAAGATTGACCACAAATCCAGCAGGCGATTCTCGACCGGCGTTCCTGTGAGCGCGAGTCGATGGGGAGCCGATAGCTTCAGAATGGCTTTGGTCTGGGCAGCTTTAGGATTTTTGATATTTTGCGCTTCGTCTAACACGATGCGGTGCCAGTTGACGCTGGTGAGGAGTTTGGCATCTTTTCGCGCCAGGGTAAACGAGGTAATCAAAACATCATAGGTTTCCCAGGCTTGCTTAAATGCGTCGGTATCCGTCACCCGTTGGCTGCCATGATGGACGTGCGATCGCAACTGGGGTGCAAACTTCTGAATTTCCCGATGCCAGTTGCCCACCACCGATGTGGGCGCAATCAGCAAGGTTGGCGAGAGAGACGTGCTGCCGTGATGTTGGGCTTGCTCTCGCTCTTGCAGCAGTCGAGCAATCACTTGCACCGTCTTTCCCAACCCCATGTCATCGGCGAGGCAGCCGTTCAAGCCGAGTTGTTCGAGATACTGGAGCCAAGAAACTCCCCGCTTCTGATATTCTCGCAGATGACCATTCAACTGCTCTGGGTCATCAATTGGCTCAAGCTGCCCCTTATCGTTGAGCTTTGCCATCATGTCAGCTAAGGCTTCATCTCGGTCAAACTCTAGCTCTAGGTTCTCATTTTCACGAGCCCTCAGTTGCATAAACTCTAGCAGGCTCATGTCTGGATTTTCCTGCTGCTGCGTTTTCCAAAACTCCAGCATCTCCTGCATCTTGTCAGGATCGATCTCCATCCATTGTCCGCGAAACTTGACCAGCGGCGTCTTGGCATTGATCAACTGGTTCCATTCCTGCTCTGAGACAGGTTCATCCCCGACGGCAAGCTGATACTCGTATTGCACCAGCATGTCAAATGAGAAGTATTGTTTCGCTTTGTCGTCGCCGCCTGATAGAGACTTGCCTCTGGCTTTAAGCCGCACTTTGGCACGTTGCCGTCCTTTGGGCGTCCACCATGCTGGAATAATCACTTTATAGCCCGCGTCTTCTAGCACCCAGGCTGATTCTTTAAGAAATTCAAATGCGGCGTTGAGATCTAAAAAAATCCCGGTTGGCTCATCGGTTTCGAGCCCTCGCCACAGACTCGGATAGATCCTCGCGGCATAGCCTAAGTTGGTGAGGAGGTGCTGCTCAAATGAATCGCCAAACTGCTTGTGGAGTGTGTCTTGCTGGGTCGAACGCATTCGCCAGTAGTCCAACAGATTGATGCGGAGTGACGGATCATGCTTGGGGGCTACTTGAAACTGGAGCATCCAGGAATCATCGGGTTTTTGCGGGTCTTGCAGATTAAAGCACAAGTGAAATGGCAGGTCAGTTTGCGTGCGGCTGATGCGATCGCGCCAAGTTTGCCATTGGTGATACTGCTCCACATTTTTCAGGGGCGTTTGGGCCGCATTCAAACACTGATCAATCAGTGATCCATCAATTTGCTTTTGAAAGGATTGGGGCGTATAGACGTGGGTGACAATATCCGTCAGCACATATTCAGAAAAGTGGCGCAGCAACGTAGCGCGATCGTAAAACTGAGGAGGGGTTTGAGGGGTTGTAAATCCGGCGACGCAAGCGAGTGGCATGTAATCGACGTAGGTGTCGATATCCGTTTCGTATGCCTCACTGATAATTTCCCACCCTGGATAGATATCAACTTGGGTTTTAATACTGGTTTGAGCAGCGGCGGCCTTCGCACGTGATTTGGAATTTGATTTAGAATTTGATTTAGAATTTGATTTAGCACTCGATTTGCGCGCTGTTTTCTGCTTAGACGTACGGCTGGAGCCCGATCGCCCCCCCGATCGCTCCTCTATGGGCTCCCGATACTTCAGCGCAGGAATATAGTGATCCTTGAGAATGACTCGCTGAAGGGATTGGGTATAGTGATACCAAAACAGTAAATCTGACCCCAGCTGCACCTCTGCAAGCCGATGCAGCGCGATGAAATGTAAATCGTTGAGCAGCTTAATCACTGGAGTGACCGTGCTAGAGCCATGGGTTCCTGTCTTTGTAGAAACCTCTGCGCGATAGCAATCAATTTGCCAGTATTGGAAGTCAGTCGGTTCTGGTGGGTCGGTTTCCAAATATCGAGATAGCTCTAAGGATGGCAGGGGCTGAGATTCAGCACTGGGCAACAAGAAATATTGGGGGGCGATCGCACTCTGATTTCGGCGTGTCACGAGTGAAATCCCCAGCTCTTGGCTAAGAAACGGCTCTAGCTCAGCCTCTGCCAACTGCCAGGGATGGCGATCGCTCGTCTTGCGTTGGCGTTTACGCTCAGATGTTTCTACCCAAAGATAAAAATATCCCGCCTGGATAAAATCTTGAGTTGAGTTTGGAATCCAAGTGCCGTGAAGAATCTTCATACACCACGTACCCTGTCAATTCTTAACGCTCTTGGATTTGACTTTATCAGGTTTCTCAAAAGAATTGCTGTTCCGCATGATAAAAATATGAATCATGTCGTGAAATTCGTTGCACCTGATCATAAAGATTAGAACCCCTCCAAATTTCTTTTCAGTTCTGCTGCGATTGACTGGAGCCTTTCTTCTTGATCGAGGTGTTTCTTGATTGAGATCGAATCAGATTCTGTTTGTTGCAGTTTTCTCAACTTATAATATTCAGCTAAATCCTCAAGATATTTAGCTTTTCTAATAATGTCTTGAAGCAGCTTAAATGACGCTACTTTGTGCTCTACCTTTTTGAGTATTGCATCGGGCATAACGAATTCTCGTTGTACATTTTCTTGAAAGAGACTCGCTGCGAGCCGTTGATTCGCCAACAAGTCTTCGCTATTCAGCGAGTTAATAAATCTAGGAATGATTTTAATTACCATGTAATCAAGCGCAGTAGAACTTTGATTGATTACTATCGGTTCAACTTTGAGATCTCGAAGCTTATACATGCTCCCATCAACGTCATTCTCGAAGAAAATATAGGCTCCACATCGAAGGGGAATATAGCCATGATTGGGCTGATACGTGGCCTCGCTATGCAATTCTAAAGAAGCAGAAAATGCGAGATCATGCTGGTTTTTGAAGATATCATTGAGGCTTGCATATAGCCCAGACGCAATGCTAGTAAAAGGAAGAATTGTGGGAAACACGGCACCTAAAAACTGAGCGACTGCTTTAATGTCTCGCTCAATATTAGAATGCCCGTCTACTTCAAGAATTTGTAGATGAATTTCTAACGTTTCATTATGATAGCTTTGATCGGCAAACATATGCTCGACAGCAAGATTTTCGCCAATGAAATTTTCGCCAACATTTTTTTTGAAAAAATGCACGATTTCCACGGGAGGTTCGCTGCCGTACATCGTCCATGAACGCACTAATAAATCATTGCCGCCTGTTTTCCGATCTAGTTTTTTAACCACATGAAAACTTTCGAGGGAAATGGTGAACGGACTTCCCCGCTCCATCAGGCGATCGCTCTCTAAGATAGGTGAATCAGCACGTCTTAATTGAACTCCGCCGTCCCAGAGTAAGTTTTCCAATGAGACAAACCAATATTTGCTGACGTTACCGGACATAGTTTCTTTCTCAACTAGAATCTAGCTACTGAATCTGGATCGGAGTTTCAGTAATTTTTACCAGTTTTAATTTGAAAAATATAGCCCTACGGGCTTAGGTTTGTGTGGTGAGCCCCCGCGCCCGCTGGGGCTCACCACACGTTCAACGTCCTAACGCGAGAGCGTACGGCTATAGCAGGTATAGAAAAACATTCGGAAGGCTGCTTAAGAGGATTTGTAGAAGATTAGGTGATGCCAACCGCATAGGGGCGAACCCCACCTAGATAAAAGCGAGTTTCGCCCGTGTAGCAAAAGTTGCGGATTGGCATAAGGGTCAATTATCTAGACTTGTCGGACTAAGCGGAACCATATTTCCGTTAGGCAGCAATCCCAGCAGCATGGACTCATGGGGACGAATCACACTCCCAGTGAGCGCACACCGTTCTTCTCGCTGGGCGATCGCCTCAACGCTTGCACGAATATCGTGACGAGTCCAAGTTGACTGATAATCTTCAGACTGCTGCCGCACGTAATCCCAAAGCACCTCCCGAATGAGAGCCTGATATCCCTGATTACCAGCAAGGATTTTAAGCTTTTCTTTTAATCCTCGCTCTAATCGGATGCTGGTAACCTCCATATCGGTCGTTGGGGTGCGGTTCAGTGTTTGCATGGAAATTCTCCCTCCTGGAAAAACAGCGGATCAACGGATTTAGGTCGTGAGTTTGAGATATGGATCTCAAACAGGTCACTTAATAAACCCTGTAATTCTGAGCATACTACATGAAACTACAGGGCTACGCCTAACCGATACTGTCTCAACACAAAAATTCTCTGGAATATAACTAGAGAGTTATAATACCAATTCTTCGAAGTAAGGCTACAAATGAACAGGCTAGAACCCTTGCAAGGCTGGTGGCCGTCAATCCAAAATCGCAAATCTAAAATCGAGACTTGGTATAAAACGCATGTATTGATGTCTTGCATAAAAAAACCTGGCTATGCAGTTCTAAAACCGAACTGATGACATAGCCAGGGACTATTGACTCAAAAAGACATTCAAAATTGGGCGTTGCTGGTCTGACGGGTAAATTTCATAGGGATTCTCGTCCAAGAATCATACCTGTACTCAGCGATGCCTGAAGATACCTGAAACTGAGCCACCTGTTATTGCGCAGCAACTAGCGTAATATCAGCATATTGCCACGCGTCTTCAAACTGCCGTTGCACCGTTTCTGCCTCACCAGACTTGCCCTGGGCGCGAAGACTTTGCGCTAATCCATAGAGTGACCAGCCATTATTGGCATAGATGGCTAAGTCTTCGCGATAGGCTTGCTCAGCCTCAGCCGGACGCCCTGCCTTGAGCAAAACTGCACCCAGATTTTGCCGGACAGGTGATGACCACGGAGCAGGTTCGTCGTAGTTGAGACGATCTTCTAGCTCAACGCCGCGCTGAAAATAGGCGATCGCCCGGTCATAGTCGCCTTGGCTCACGGCAATTTCACCAGCCAGTACTTCAGAGGCAATGTCGAGTAGAGCCGCTGTGGTGTTAATATCCCAAATAGTGACGCCATCCAGGTCGGGGGAACTGGCGATCGCCGTGAGAGATGTCAATTCTTGCTGCGCTTGGTTGACCTGCCCCTTGGCAGCGAAGGCCATCCCGCGAGCATAGTGCCATACTCCAGTAGGGTAGACCAAATCTGCGGCAGGTGCAGGTTCTGCAAGGATCTCATCCCACAGGTCAAACTGCACCATCGTATAGAGTGGAATCATGTAGTAGTGCTGCAACGTGCCGTAGCCTGCCTGCCGCATCAGGTCTTGATCGGCCATCTGAGAGGTCTGATGAGCTGACTCCATTGCCACGGTTTTTTGCCCTGCCATGATCGCTGCAAAGTTGAGGAAATGATGGTTGTGTGGCATGTAAGCAGCCGGATAAATTCCCTGAGCATGGCACTGGGTCACATACTCTTGGTCGGCGGCAGCGGCCACTTGGTTAGCAACAACAGCATCATGATAGCGCCCGACCCGAATGTAAATATGCGACGGCATATGCACCAAATGTCCGGCGCCAGGTGCTAAGTCTCCTAAGCGATCGGCGGCTTCGATGCCTAATTCGGGTCTTTCTTTCTCGACCGCATGAATATAAAAATGGAGGGCACCAATATGGTCGGGGTGTTTCTCAATCGCAGATTCTAGGGTGTTGAGTACTTCAAGGGTGTCAGGCTTAGCCTCTCCTTCATCAGTCCAGTAGTCCCAGGGCATGGTGTCCATTAATGCTTCGGCAAATAGGGTTTGCGCATCTGCATCATTTGGATAGCGCTGCGCCACGTCGCGCATGGCATCGGTATAGGCTAAATCGAGCCCAGAGCGGTCATCGACAGGGGCGGCCACATATCGGTCTGCCATTGCCCAGATGTAGGCTTGCTCTCGCTCGGTGGCGTAGTCTTTGAGGGCGATCGCCTGCTGAATGGCGTCGTATGCTGTGGGCACATCATCAGCCTCCATGGCTGCGTTGATATTTGGCCCTAACGAGTAGGCTAACCCCCAATAGCACATGGCGCAGGTCGAATCATGGCGCGCCGCTTCACGGAATGACCGCGCCGCTTCTGCATGATTGAAGCCATAGGCAAGAATCATGCCCTGATTGAAAAAGTGCTGGGTTAGGATATTGTTAGTTGAAATGGGAAACTGATAGTCGCCTAGATTGCTTAATAGAGGGGCGATCGCGCCTGTTCTAGTTTCAGATGAAATCGATTCGGTGTTCTGAGAATGGACTGGATTCGCAAAAAGTATGGGACTGCTAGTAATTCCCAACGTTGACAGGATAGTAGCTAGAAACAAAGCAGAATATTTGTAGTTAAATGTCATGATAAACTCCTGTGAATGACTATTAATCGAAACGGGAGCATGAGTAAATCTGAATCGCTTATTTTCGCTCCTGTTGTACCCACTGTTGGACAGAGGGACGTTGCCACTGAAACTCTGCGTAGCGCTTGAGCGTCTCTGGCACTTCATCCCCATTCAGAACCAGCCGATTTAACATCAGGGCCAAATCGGTATCCGCAATGCACCATTCATCAAACAGATTTGGGCGTTTGCTGTTTAGCAAGCGATCAGCCACACGGATTAACTTTGCCAGTGCTACACGACCAGATTCTGACAACGGGGCGGCGGTTGGTTTGAAGAAAATTACCTCAGTGCTTCGTTCCTCTCGGATAGGCATTAAATCGCTACGAAGCCACGCCTGAATTTGCCTTGCTCTCCCACGATCGGCTCTACTTTTAGGAAATACCGATCGATAGTCAGGCGTATGAAACAGTTCTTCGAGGTATTCAATGATGGCGGTTGATTCAGAAAGGGAAAAGCCGTTATGGTTAAGAGTCGGAACTCTTGCCGTCAGCGAATCGCCGCAGTAAGGGGGAATTAGGTGTTGGTTGGCATCTAAGTCAATCGTTTCAATGTCGAACGGAACTCCTTTTTCAAGAAGTGTCACAAAGACCGACATGGCATAAGGGCTTGAAAATTGCCTGTCAACAAAAAGCTTGAGGGTAACCTTGTTCACAATCACTCCTTCTCAAAAAAGTCTCATCGCTGCATCAGTTCCCAATTCCCCCCTGTTTGACGGCCTCATGCATATAGCATGTCTAAACAACGGGAAGAAGTCGGGAAGAATAGGCGTACGGTCCGTTAGGCTCGTCGCATGAAAGGGCATTAGAGTCGGTTTTCAGTTGTTCGTCAGTTTGGCTTAATGCTGAGTTGCCTATTCGATGAGGTTCCGCAGAATTTAACACTCCATGCCTACTGAAATACGGCATATCGCTATTAAGTTATTTGTCAAATACTAGATGTTCAAAAGAGCAACATCAGTCCAATTATTAGGTATCAATTATTACTTAATTAGCACTGAGGCTGAACGCCTTGCTTAGAGGTTATAAATTCTTCAGTAAAAGCTCTTTAAAGATACTAGCCCGTAACAGCGATCGCCCTGTTTGAATATCTGTCGTGTGTCATAGCATGTCTCCTGTTATGAGATTTACCCCTGCGACAAATATTGCAAAACCATGACAGCTGAGGAAGCATTGGCGCTACTCGAGCGCCTTTTAGATTCGCAATACCTGAGCCAGACTCAGACGGCCATCTTCCAACGAGTTTGGAAGGGTGAATCGTATATCAAAATTGCGATCGCCACAGGATATGACCCTGGCTACATCAAAGATAGCGGTGCGCAACTATAGCGACTGCTGTCTGAGGTGCTCGGCAAAAAGGTCACGAAGAACAATGTTCGTAACATTATTATGGGGCTTGCCCATCCGTTACAAGCCCCCCAGGAGACACCAGCAACGTCTAACCCAGCCTGCTCATACTAAAGCTGGGGCGAAGCCGTTGATGTTCGCTCATTTTATGGTCGGATTGAGGAGCAAGCACTCCTAAAACGCTGGATTGTCCAAGATCGCTGTCGGTTAGTTGCCCTCCTAGGGATTGGCGGCGTTGGTAAAACCGCCCTCTCGGTTAAATGTGCCAAACAGGTCTGTGGTCAGTTTGAGTATGTCATTTGGCGATCGCTCCGTCTGGCGCTGCCGCTATCAGAACTCTTGCCCGAGCTGATTCTTGTTCTATCCAAACAGCAGGATACCCAACTGCCCCAAAAACCAGCAGCCCAAATTGAACGGGTACTCACCTATCTGCGTCAGCACCGCTGTTTATTAGTTGCTATGCTCTGCTAAAAGCCAACGCCCAGGAATTTGTGCGAGATGCACAGCAGCGGCAATTGTCTCATCCGCTGATCGAAAAGCTGCTGAATAGTAAGTTACAAGACCAGGCGATTGAGCAATACCCTGATTGACTGACAAATCTTCTAAGGAAGGAAACGCAAGCTGGGCAGGAAGAGGAGCCTGATTTATGCTGAAAAGTTACCACACCCAACAGCAAGGAAAATGGCTCCTACTTCCCGACTCTTCATTCAGGATGAAATAAACGCTCAACTGAAATCGAGATGTCTGGAAACGCAATGGGTTGCACTGTTCCATCTTTCAAAGCTAGTTGCACCCGATAGTCTTCCCGTTGAGGGTCTCGAAACACAACGAGTTCGCTGGTCTTTAAATTGGCAACCCAGTATTCTTGAATGCCTGCTACAGCGTAAATCAACTGCTTCGGCTCCAGGTCTTTGGTCAAACTAGAGTTAGACAACTCAATCAGCCAGAAAACGTCTTCTGGGTAAGGATGCCGCTGTCGATACACCTTCCCCAACAGGTTCACGATTGCAATATCGGGCTCTGGTTCTGAGTCATCGGGCAACGTAATCGGACGTCCTTCGCGCACATTAGCTCTGCCCTGAAGCAATGATTCTAAGTAGTCCCCCGCTGCATCTCCAAGATAGGCATGGTCTGGCCCTTCCGGCGACATTTCAATAATCTCTCCATTCAAAAGCTCAACCCGGCGATCGCTCAAGATTCCAGTCTCGATCATCCGGTGGTAGTCGTTGAGCGTCCATTTTGCAGTCGTCAGCGCCATTTGGAACTCCATCAGGGTTGCCTATAGTCGCAATCGTGCTTCCATTGTGAACTGTTTTCTCAATCGATTTCAAGCATTGGCGATCGCGCTCGAAGCGTGAGATTTGTAACGGTTTTTGGAAACCGTCTGCTCAAGGTCGTATCTACCGGATCTACCGCTTTGAGCAGAGCGTTTCCTATGTCAAAAACCGTGTCAAAATTCCTGATTGTGGTCGTGCTAACTACCGGGCTACTGCTGTCATGCCAGGTCGTTTTCGGGCTTAACGGTCGGATATCTTTGCTTCAGCTTCAATCTGCACCCGAAATGGTTGACATCGATGGACACACCTATGTGCTAGAAACTAATCTTTGGCGAGACTGTATGCCGACAATGTCACCGGGCGATCGCTCGTTGATTGCGCTCATTCGTATTACAGCGACCACGTCTCCAGAGTTTCCGTCGTCCGTTCGTGCGGATCGTCTTTGGCTCATTAGAGACGAGCGAATTTGGGAAACGGTTTTCTCAGACGAACCTCGTCCCGATGGTGCGCATCGGCCAAATCAGCGCGAAGCAATTGCCAGAAACGGTCCCCGTTGGGAACCCGGCAGCCGCGTGGATGCAGTGGTGCGACTCGTGGATGCCCAAAATCGTACCTATTTATTACGAGCCTCCCATCAGTTGATTCATCAGACAGATTAATCCCTCGATTGCCCAGCCGCATTGGACAGACCTTAGCTGGACGGATCGTCAGTGACGTGATCCAGGGAGGCGATCGCCACCGCAGTAATCATTTCTTGCTTCGGCATTTTGACAATGCGATCGCCCTTGCCGTCTTTGCCTCGTAGTGGAGCGGTCTCAACCGGAATCTGTGCGACTCGATCGGCATTGGTAATCACGGTGACTGAGGTTCCTGCATACGCCGGAACGATTCCAACAAGCGCGTCTGTCTTATTAGCAAACTGGATGGCCTGAATGCCAATATCTCCTCGATTTGAACGTTTGAGCGCATCACCAGGCATCCGTTTGGCATAGCCCTGAGTTGTGACGACTAGCACCTCGTCGCGTTCTTCCGATAATCGTGCACACCCAATCAGCTCTTCCTTCTTACTGAGGCGCAGGGCTGCCTGCCCTTGAGCCGCGCGCCCCATCATGGGGAGTTGCTCATCATCCACCTCAAAGCGGAGCATCCGCCCGCCCGAGGTCGCTAAAATCAACTGTTCTCCAACCTTCACGAGGCTCACATATAAGACCTCATCATTCTCTTTTAGCTTTAAGGCTGTGAGCCCCCGCCCTGTGAGATTCGTAAACTCAGACAAGGGGAGCCGTTTAATGCGTCCACGACGGGTCACGATGATCAGGTCATCCTGTTCATTATCGGGCGAATGGATAAACTGGGCGGCGATCGCTTCTGGGTCACCTTGTACGGAGGGCGGTAGCATCATGACCAGCGGCGTTCCCTTCGAGTTGCGCGACGTGGGTGGAATATCGCCCACCATCACGGTATACGCTCGCCCACTGCGCGTCAGCACCAAGATTTCTTGCCCGGTGGTGGCTGCTTCGACTTGAATAATCGTATCGCTGCTCTCTTCTAGAGATTGCGACGCCTGCGGGTCTTGGCGAGCTTGTCGGCGTTCATAGGATTTTCTCGAATACCGGCGGACATAGCCCTGCTGCGTAAACTCAAGCACAACAGCTTCTTCAGCCGCCGCTTCAGCCGCCGCTATTTCGGCCAGTCGTTCCGATTCTTCAGCCCGTTCGGCTTCGCTTTGAATGCGAGTCCGCCGAGGGTCGCCAAACTTTTTCTTGAGGGTTCGCAGATCTTTCTTGAGCGCCTTAAAGAATTCCCGACGGTTCGTGAGCAACTCGGTGAGGGTTTGCATCCGCTCGCTCAGCTCGTCAAACTCAGTTTGCAGTTTTTGCCGCTCTAACCCTGTCAACCGACGGAGGGGCATAGCCAGAATCGCATCGGCTTGGCGATCGCTAAAGTCAAATTGCTCTTGGAGGTCTGCTTTTGCACTCGTGCCGTCTGGCGCATTGCGCAAAATGTCGATGATGTCATCTAGAATCTCAAGGGCTGCGAGCAAGCCAGCGACCAAGTGGCTTCTGTCTTCTGCGGCTTGAAATTCGTGCTGGTACTGCCGAGTCAGCGTCTCTTCACGAAAGCTAAGGAAATGCTGGAGCAACTCTCGCAGGCTCATCTGCCGCGGCTGCCCATCGGCTAGCGCCAGCAAAATAGCGCCAAAGTTACTCTGCAGGGGAGTCAGTTTATAGAGGCGATTGAGAACGGTTTCGGGGTGCACCTCCCGCTTCAGCTCAATGACAACGCGCATTCCCTGGCGATCGCTCTCATCCCGAATATCAGAAATGCCATCAATCCGGTTATTGTTGACCAACTCTGCAATCTTCTCAATGCAGGCCGCCTTATTAACCTGAAACGGCATTTCGGTAATGACGATCGCAGGGCGACGATGGCGACCTCGTCCCGTTTGAATCTCCTCAAATTGGGCAATCCCTCGAACCGGTATACTCCCTCGCCCAGTCCTGTAGGCATCGCGAATGCCCTGCGTATCTATGATTTCTCCGCCCGTCGGAAAATCGGGTCCTGGAATTAGGCCAAAGAGTTGCTCATCCGATAGATTGGGGCGATCAATCAGAGCGATGAGCCCATCCACAATCTCGCCTAGGTTATGAGGCGGAACATTCGTGGCCATGCCGACCGCAATTCCTGAACTGCCATTGAGCAGCAAAAATGGCAGTTGAGCCGGTAAGACAATCGGTTCTTGCTGAGAGCTATCAAAGTTGTCAATAAAATCGACAGTGGCTTCTCCGATCTCATTGAGCAAACAATCATTGCCGATGGGCGCAAGACGCGTCTCGGTGTATCGCATCGCCGCAGGCGGGTCATTATCCACCGAACCAAAGTTACCGTGCCCTGCCAGCAACGGATAGCGACTTGAAAAATCTTGAATCATTCGCACTAGTGCGTCATAGACCGCCTGGTCGCCATGCGGATGATATTTACCGAGCACATCTCCCACAACACGAGCGCATTTACGATGGGGGCGATCGGGGGTTAAGCCAAGTTCATGCATCGCGTATAGAATACGTCGATGTACAGGTTTTAGCCCATCCTTGGCATCGGGAAGTGCCCGTCCAACAATGACACTCATGGCATATTCCAAATATGACCGCTGCACCTCGGTATGCAATGCGGTTCCGACGACTTGTCCTGGAGAGAGAATATTGAGCTGTCTTGCCATGAAATTTTCCCTAGATCCTGACTTCCAAATGCCTGAGATGTAACAACTTATTAAATGATGATGGTGTTATCAAGTTACAAGGTCGCTTGCCGTAGTTATCCAATAATTCGGATAATTTTGATGTAGATGTCTCAATATGCAGATATCGCTGATATAAATGGCCGATATAAATGTCGGCTTCCATTTCAAGGTAATATCAAACCGCAGAGCCTGAGAATGCCTCATGCTGGCAGTGTGAGAAGGTAAAGCACTATGCAAACCGTTTTAATCGTCGAAGATGATCTGATCAACGCCCGCGTCTTTTCCAAAATTTTGGTGAAACGCGGAGGGTTGGCTGTTAAGCATACCGAAGATGTTGAAGAAGTTCTCAAAATTGCCCAAAATCATGAGGCCGATGTCATTTTGATGGATGTATCTTTATCTCGAAGTATGTACCAAGGCAAACCCGTTGACGGCATCAAGATTACCCAAATGTTGAAATCTGATCCGAATACGGCAAACTTGCCAATTATCCTGGTCACCGCTCACGCAATGCAAGGCGATCGCGAGAGTTTTCTAGCTCAAAGTGGCGCAGACGCCTATATCTCAAAACCTGTGGTTGATCACCAAGGGTTTGTCGATCAAATCGTGGCGCTCCTGCCTAAACAATAAGGCATTCTTACCACATCAGGATACACTTGTACTCTTGTGTACTGCTACTTTAGCAGGTGGCACGATATGCCTAATCAGATTGTGACTCGATTGAATATGGAGACTCTGTGAAGCTAGCGCGGCACACATGGATATCAGTTTTGCTAGGGATAGGGGTTGCTCTGGCATTGATTCTTTCCGAGGCGCTGTTACCCGGTCGGCTTCTATCTCAGGAGCACGATTCAATATCAGCTTCTCCTACTCCCTACGCATCCTCTCCTCATCAAGAACTGCGAGGAGTTTGGATGACCAACATCGATAGTGAGGTATTGTTCTCTCGCGAGAATCTCACCAATGGGCTAGACCGCTTGAGCCAACTAAACTTTAATACGGTCTATCCTACCGTTTGGAACTGGGGATATACCTTATATCCCAGCACTGTGGCTGAGGCCGAATTTGGGCAATCCCTTGATCCCCATCCAGGATTGCAGGAGAGAGACATCCTCACCGAGATCGTTGAACAGGGGCATCAGAAAGGGCTTTCTGTAATTCCCTGGTTTGAGTTTGGGCTCATGGCTCCGTCTTATTCTGTATTAGCGCAACGCCACCCCGAGTGGATCACTCGGCGGCAAAATGGAACCCGAATCGTCATGGAAGGGCGACATCCTAGGGTCTGGTTGAATCCGCTTCACCCTGACGTTCAGCAATTTATGGTTGACTTGGTGGTCGAAATTATTACGACCTATGATGTCGATGGCATTCAGTTTGATGACCATTTTGGGATGCCCGTCGAGCTTGGCTATGATGACTATACAATTCAGCAATATCAGCGCGATCATCAGGGGCAGTCTCCCCCCGATGATCCCCATGAGGCCGAGTGGGTACGCTGGCGGGCAAACAAGATTACCAATTTAATGGTTCAAATTTTTTATGCCGTCAAGTCTCGCAAACCAGACTGCCTGATTTCTTTAGCTCCCAATCCCTGGCAGTTTTCATATCAGTTTTATTTGCAAGATTGGTTAACGTGGGAGCGGCTTGGCTTCGTTGAAGAACTGATCGTTCAGGTCTACCGCAACAGCCTTGACAGTTTTGTTCGAGAGATTGAACGCCCGGAAGTCTTGCAGGCTATGCAGCATATCCCCGTTGGCGTCGGTATTTTAACTGGATTAAAAAATAGACCCGTTCCCATTGAGCAGATCCGAGAACAGGTCAACACCGCGCGAACGCATGAGCTTTCAGGCGTTTCGTTCTTTTTCTATGAAAGTTTAGGCGATCGCGATCGCCATTTTCAATCTCTGTTTCCGCAGAATGCCAGCCGTCCTAGAGTGCCGCGAGTGGCAGAGAGATAGGAATATAGAAATTTATTCTCCATCCTCTTCACCGTCAGGAATCTCCTCCGCTTCAGGGCTAGGGCTGTTACTAATCTGAGCGACTGTTTCTTGAATTTGGGGCAAACTGAGGAAGGCTTCGGCTTCAGATAGGAGGCGATCGCCCCAGAGATTGGCTCTTAAAAACTCCACCTCTGCGTAGCGCTGGTCGCTCCGCAGAGCCGTTTCACCCAGTCGGACGCCCTCGTCTCGTTCACCCTGGGTATATAAGGCAATGGCGATCGCCAATTGAGGCTCGGCTTCGCCATCCGAAACTGCTAAGGCTTCTCGCCATTTTTCGAGTGCCCCATCCACATCACCCATTTCATAGAGCACTAATCCAATATTATTGGTAGCGGGCCAAAATTTCTCTTCTAACTCGACCGCCTGTTCATATTCTTCGATTGCCTGATCGTACTGGTTCATTTTGTAGTAGGCATTGCCCAGATCGAATCGCGCGCCAGGCACATTGGGACTGATTTCCAGCCCAGCCTGCAAATATTCTACGGACCTATCATAATCTTCTATCCGGAAGTAGACCGATCCCAAGTCAAATAAGACGGCTGGGTCTTCCGGGTCAATGGCTTCTGCTTGTTTGAGCGCCTCTAGGGACTGGTCAAACTCTTCCCTCTGGAGATAGAGTCGACCCAGAAGCACCCACACCGCAGAATTATTGGGAGCCAGTTGACTCGCCAATTCAGCCTTGGGCAGCGCTAGTTCATACTGCTGGAATTGTGCCAGTTGAGCCGCTTCCTGTGCGAGGCTCAGCCCTTGCTGCTCAAGCTGTTCTCCATCAAGCTGGGGCACGTGGGGAACGAGCACCTGCCCGTGTGCCGCCTGCATGGGGCTCAGCAAGCCAACCAAAATAATCAGAGAAATAAAAGGAATCCGCTTAGGCACAACCAATACCATCAAAAATTTAAATGTTGCTTCCGCTAGCTTAGATCATCTACCCCCGGTCGTGGCAAAAATTCTTACACTTCATAGGCGCTTTTCACGCTCGCTTCTAAGTTCTCTAAGTTCTCTAAGTTCTGCCGTGCATTCCGACGCATCATGTCTGGCTTGATTCGCCGGAGAGCGGATGCGCGAAACCGCTGATCGTGATCGTCATCTGATAATGTTGCAAGATCGTCAAGGGTAGGAGCGACATTCCAAGGATAAGGCTGAAAATCAGAAATATCCGTTTCCTGGGCAAAGCGCTGATTCCACGGGCAGACATCCTGACAAATATCGCACCCTGCAACCCAACCGTCTAGATGAGGGGCGATCGCCTCTGGTAACGAATCCGATCGGTTTTCGATGGTGTGATACGAGATGCAGCGGTTCGCATCTACCACAAACGGTTGAGTGATGGCTTGGGTTGGGCAGGCGTCAATGCAGCGAGTGCAGGTGCCGCAGTGCTCGGCATGGGGGCGATCGGGCGTCAGATTGATAGTGGTTAATAGCTCCCCCAAAAACACCCAGGAGCCGTACTCTCGCGTAATCACGTTGCTGTTTTTGGCAATCCAGCCAAGTCCGGCTCGTTGTGCCCAGGCTTTATCTTGAATAGGACCAGCATCTGCGTAATAGCGAACCTGAACCGTCTCATGGTTAGCTTGCATCCACTGGGCGAGTGCCTTCAGCTTTTTCTGCATGACCCGGTGATAGTCTCGTCCCCACCCGTAGCGAGAAATTTTGGCATAGTGGTGACCTGGAGGGCGCTGATCAGGCGTGTAATAGTTGAGAGCCACGCAAATGACAGCCCGGACATTTGGCATCACGCGCCGAATATCACGCCGCTTAGACGATTCCATCCACACCATATCAGCGTGATAGCCCTGAGCGAGCCATTGTTCTAGCGCCCGGACGTCTGCGGCCTCACTGATGTCATCCGTTGCATCAGAATGTGGCACCACAGCAGCGATCCCCACTTTGTGAAAGCCTAGTTCATGGGCCTTCTGCTTAATCGATTGACTGGTAAGCTCAACCCTGTCCGGAGTTGCTGGTGACATTACAAAACTGCACAATCATAAAAACCTATCCGAAAGCCCCTGACGGGGTTTTGGATTCCAAAAACTCTAGCGAGTTTTCGGATAAGCACTAAAGCCGAGATGAGACTTATTTTATTGCCGGACTTTATGTGATTATCTAGATTTATGCCTTAGGGCTGTGTTTCATCATTTCTTTAATTCTATAAGCTCATTAAGTAGGAGGGCTGAATTATTTGTAGGATGGGTTAGCGTCAGCGTAACCCATGCGGGCGTTGGGTTATTGCCTTCGGCAAGGCTTTGCCTTTCTTGAATGCCCCTTGGGCTATACGTTCCTCAACCGCAACCTACGTATGCTCACATTTGATTGTGTTTACCTACTTACAGTAGGCGATCCAGGGGCAATCCAGGGGCGATCGCATTACCAGCATTCGTATTATTCATACGCTTAAAGGAAACGAGATTTAGGGAGAATAGGTCTATGTCTGCTCAATCTGAGATGTCTGACACGAAGGTGTCTGAAACAATCGCCATTGACGGAATTTCCGATTTCAGCATTTACCGTTACTTCGAAATGCTCAATGCTGAAGATTATTCCTCAGCCGCAGCTTTGTTCACAACCGACGGTGCATTGCTTCCACCGTTTGAGGAACCTGTAATCGGTCGAGAGGCGATCGCCCACTACTTAGCCACCGAAGCCGCTGGGATGCGCCTTTGCCCCAGCCAAGGAACCGTGGAGCACCTTGAGGATAGAAATACCCAGTATCACATTACTGGAAAGGTACAGACCTCTATGTTTGGCGTCAATGTCGCGTGGTTCTTTGTCTTAAACCCTCAATCAGACATTGTGTCTGTTCGAGTCAAGCTACTGGCTGCGCCCCAAGAATTGCTCAACATCCGCCGATAGTCTGACTCACTCAGCGTTTGAGAATTATGTTTTAGAAATTAGAAATTAGGATCTGGCTAACACGCCATTTAAGAAAATATCAGCAATGCCTTCGGCCATTTCCTTCATGGACTCAGGGGATGCCCCTTCTTTCATTACGGTGTCTTTGCTGAAGCCAGACACTACAAACATTCCCAAAAATACTTGAGCAACCACGCGAGGATTCATGCGGCGGTAGATTCCTCGGTCCATAGCTGTTTGAAAAAATGCCTCGGCAACATCGGTCATCTTGTCAATGATTTCTGACTGGATGCGATCGCGCAAATCAGGATGAAACTGAGCCTCCATAAAGCAAACCCTCAGCATGTCGGCATTTTTGTGCATTTGCAACATGCGTTTACGCATCACCTGATCAATGGCTTTATAGCTGCCCATTTCGCTCAACTCTGTTAAGAGATCGGTCAAAATCTCAACCCATCCCTGAGTGACGACTTCTACAAGGATTGCTTTCTTGTTTTCAAAATGTCGAAATAGAGTTCCTTCGGCGATTCCCGCTGCATGAGCTAACTCGCGAGTCGTCGTGCCATCATATCCTTGACGAGCAAATAGCCGTTGTGCAGCTTTGAGGATTCGAGCTTGAGTTTCCTCTTCAGCAGGAGGAGAACGATATAGGAGTCCCATGGTCAAGCGCCCAACTTACAAAAACTCGATATTTCTATAATTCTGAATATATGGAGTGTTTCCTAAATTGTCTAACGTCTGAGTGATTCATCCCAGTAACATTTACAGAACATTACGAAGTCCGAACTTTAAATGCGTGACTTTACCTTGTATGGCAATGTGCGCGTCATACCACCTACTTAACTCAAGCGCATCCCACTTATAGCCCTACGGGTTCAGGCTTGTGTGTAGACCCCACGCCGCGTGCCGGGGTCTGTACGCGTTTAGCGTCCTAACGCGAGAGCGTAAGGCTTAATATTCAACTTTAAAAATTTAAAGTAAGAGTTTTGGAGGCAGGTGGCCTCAATTAGATAGACCCCTAATCAGCATCGCCAATCCATGCTGATCAGGGATTTCAGCGTTCAGAAACGATATTAAGAAAAGGAGCGAATCGTCAAATAAACAGGCTGAGTTTCACATATCGCTGCATAGGATAAAAAATCCGATATAAAATGGGAGTCCATATAGCTCTCCCAGGGTTGGCCGAGCGGTTGAGGCAGCGAACTCATAATTCGCGCTAGGCAGGTTCGACTCCTGCACCCTGGATTGTTCAGAATACGCAGGTGTCACTACCCTAGCGCGACGGCATTACCACAATGCAGGCACAGGCTGGGGAGGAGCAGGCTGTTGCTGCACAGGTAAAGGAACAGGTGGAATCGGCTCGCGCCTTACGTCTCGCTCATCCTCAACGTCGGGAGGCATTGATAGCAGGGACGTGTCATAGGGATTGACTAGGTCTGGAGTTCGAATCAATGGTGTTGTTGAGACTTGCGCGTCTAGCAGCTCATTATAAATTTCGTTGATTTCTCGGCCATCTCGAAAGATTTCATTTTCTGGGTATGAAAATCCAAAAAACCAGTCAACCTGCCGAATCAACGATCGATTTCGATAGAAGTCACGATCGTGGGAATAATATTCGTTCTCAATGGCTTCAAAAATTGTGATGGGTTCGTCCAGATCTGTCGGAGTTAGCTGGGCGATCGCTACACCAGACGTAAAAATTAGCGAGGAAGTTGCTAGCGTCAATGCAGCAAAGGAATTCTTAAGGCTGATGCTCATATTTAATCCTCAGCTTTTAATGCGTGATAATTCATATTAAAGCGTATGATCATCAATGGTCGAATTTTTTATGATTTGGCATTACCGATTGGTTTTAGATCGTATTTAAACTCATCAAAATCTAGTGTCTAAATTCTAAATGTCAAGATCAATGAACTGGCGACGAGAGAACTTAACTACATAAACTCTGGCATCGAAAGAATTGACCTTTTGTAGTCTTTAGTATCATCATGAACCCATCCGCTATGGATCCTGCCCTGATTCAACCAGAATTCATTCAACTTCGAGAATTAACTGATCCTGACGACCTGCGTTTGCGCTTACTCGACCTGTTTTGTAAGGTTGCTTATCAGGAAGGAGACTTCGTTCTGTCGTCTGGGCAGAAGAGCAGCTATTACATCAACGGGAAACAGGTGACGCTTCATCCGATGGGTGGTTTTTTGGTTGGGAGAACCGTGTTGTCAAACCTGTTGCCTGATGTGCAAGCGGTTGCTGGATTAACGTTAGGGGCAGATCCAATGGTTTCGGCAGTGAGCGTGGTGGGGGCCTATGAGGGGCGATCGCTCACTGCACTCATCATTCGCAAAGAAGCCAAAGGTCACGGGACCCGCGCCTATATCGAAGGTCCAGATTTACCACCCGGAACTCCCATCGCAGTCTTAGAAGATGTGGTAACGACGGGGCAATCTGCTCTTAAAGCGGTCGATCGCCTGAAACAAGCAGGCTATGTTATTCGTCAAATAATTGCGTTGGTCGATCGCCATCAGGGGGCTGCAGAACTGTATCAACGCCATGATTTACCATTCCAGGCATTATTTTCTATTCACGATATCCAAACTCGATGGGCGCAACTCCATGCTGATTCAAATTCGTAGCTTGGCGTGAATGCTAGATTAAAAAAGAGTTTTGCGTGATGTCATAGCAGTTGATTAGCTGGGTCAGTCTAGCCGCAAGGCAACTTATCCCAATTCTCCAAAGTAGTGCTACAGATAAACTTTGAATCTTAAACAACGTGTGAACTCTAAGGGATGAACAGATACTTGCCTTATTCTCATTCGTTAACCGCTATTCTTAGTTCTGCTCTGCTAGTTCTCTTAGCGCAAGGGACGGGGATAGCTCAAACCTCTTCTGCTCAGTCCTCTGGCGAAGCTGAGCCGTTTGACGACTTGACTGCTATTTATTTACAACCGCTATCCCTTCCTGAGCGAGTTTTTCAGCCCTATTACCCGCCGTTATCCCTCTCCAATTTGCCGCCTCCAAGACCCATCTTTCCCGAAGCGGTGCCTAGGATGCAGCTAGTGATTCGACTTGGGCAGCGGCGGGTCTATGTCTATAAAAATGACGAGATTTTTGTTAGCTACCCGATTGCAGTCGGTCGAGCCGGGTGGGAAACTCCGACAGGTGAGCATGAAGTTATTAGCATGGTTGAGGATCCAGGATGGCAAAATCCCTTTACGGGCGAAGTGGTTCCCCCTGGCCCTAGTAATCCCTTGGGTGAACGGTGGATTGGGTTTTGGACAGATGGGCAGAACTATATTGGGTTTCATGGCACACCTAATACTCAGTCTGTCGGGCGAGCTGCCTCTCACGGTTGTATTCGGATGTATAACGAAGACGTGCGCGCCCTATTTGAACTTGTGGCGTTAGGAACTTCGGTAATTGTGGAGCCATAGAGGTAGCGCTTGGCAAATTGCACTACTTAGGGTGCCACCGAATTAAATTTTAAGATTTCATGAATTCTTTACTTCGTTTTCTGAATGATACTGACTGACCAAAAGCATTCGGGCAAAATGAACTATATGGATTTTTGATTTTAAGGATTATACAAACGTTGTTTTGGCTGCTGCAGCCAATGCTAGCAGTCAGCTTTGCCAAGCTTAAGGCAATAGCTAATGAGCAGTAGTTTGTGCAACCAACGATACTGTTATTTTCTGCGATTAATTAATTTTATTAATAAATCCATCGATTATGGCTATTCCGGCTTATCCTTTGGCAGCGATCGCCCGCTCCTCAGATGCTCATAATATTTTGGGGAAACTGCCGCGTGAAGCACGAAAATGGGTAGAGAGCCTGTCTTGGCAACACCGACGATATGTTCTTTCTCTATGTCATTTTATTTGTGCTGCCTCACCTGAAGCTCAAGCTGAGTTTCTAGATAATTACACAGCCGATGGGCTCGTTTCTAAAAAATTAGAAGACCGAGATACCCGCCAGAGGGTAACGAGTTATCTAAGACAACTTCGAATTGAGACAGAATTAACGGCAACTGTCTTACGGCGATACATTCGTCAGTTTTACATTCACTCCGCTCAGGATGCTCGCCGACAGCCCGACTTATATTTAGAATCTGCCCTCAAGCTCGTCTTTAACACCGAAGAACGCAATAACGTTTTTAATTATGTTCTAGGGTTTGAATTGTTTCGCATGCTGTTTTGCATGAGTTGGCAGCAGCATGAGCGGCTCTATCGCCTCCAACGAAACCAGGAGGATTTTATTAACGCTTATATCAAACCAGTTCAGCACGCGCATCGAATCAACGGGATTATCGTCCCCAGAGATGAAGGCATTTTTTTTGCGAAGCGAGATTATTTCGTGCAGGTGCCAAAAATCTCTGATAAAAAACTCGTTGAGCTAATCATGGCGACCTTTACCACTGAAAAAACGACCCGATTTGGGTTTTCGATCATTCGGCATCCTAATGCGTTGATGTTTGATTATGACTATATTTTTGCACCGGAGCCTGACGTCATTTTCTCGACCTGAAATTTGCTCTGGGATCTGTTTCAACGGGTGTTTGCTCTATTGCTGATAATGTGGTTCAGTGATGAACTCCAACGAACACTATCAGGAATCAGTAGAGAGAGCATGGGATTTTACATCGGGTGTGCAGTTTGGGCCTATAAACATTGGGTTGGAAATTTTTATCCGTCGAAGAGTCGAGCGTCAGACTTTCTAAGTCTCTACAGTCAACGCTTAACGACTGTCGAGGGAAACACGACTTTCTATTCAGTTCCGAATGCAGAAACGGTAAAGCGCTGGGCAGATGAAACGCCGTCCGCCTTCAAATTTTGTCTCAAGTTCCCCCGCAGTGTCACCCATCAGGGAATGCTGATGCCTCAACTCAAAGAGGCGATCGCCTTTATTAATCACATGCAACCCCTCGGATCGCGCCTTGGTCCTATCTTTGCTCAACTGCCACCCAGCTATCATCCCCACAGTTTAGATGACTTAATCACATTTTTAGACTCCTTACCGCATCACGATCTGCCATTTGCCGTGGAAGTGCGTCATGCTGATTGGTTTGAATCGCCTCACGCCGAAACGCTCAATCAAGAATTATCTAAACTAGGGATTGGACGAGTGCTCCTGGATTCTCGTCCTATTTATGAGTGCCCCGATGATCCTCAAGTAGCATCTGAACGAAAAAAGCCTCAAGTCCCGCTTCAGCGAGTCACGACGGGCAATTTTAGCCTGGTTCGATTTATCAGCCATCCTGATTTAGAGTTTAATCATCTCTATTTGCAAGACTGGGTGACGCCAATCCATCAATGGCTTAAAGAGAGAACGGATATTTATTTCTTCGTGCATTGCCCTGATGAGGGGCGATCGCCTCATATAGCTCGGCAGTTTCACAGGATGCTAGAGCAAAATAACGTACCTGTTTCACCCTTACCGTGGAATGGGGTAGAGCCACCACCGGCTCAGCTCAGCCTATTCTAGAAATCAAGGACACCTCACCTTTTATGGAAAGGGTATAGCCTGAACGTGATTCGAGTAGTAACGATGTCTTGCTTTTATTACCTTCCTGACCTATGACCACGCGCGATCGCCCTCCAACTCAATCGGGTTCATCGGGACACTCCCGTCCCAAAATCAATGCATTGACCATGTTCCGGCTCGGACTCTTTCAGATGGGGCTGGGCGTTTTGACCGTTCTCACGGTGGGTGTGCTCAATCGGGTGATGATCACCGAATTGTCCATCCCTGAAGCGATCACATCAAGCGTGCTGGCAATTTCTCTGCTGGTTGCTCCCGCGCGGATCTGGGTGGGTCAAGTGTCGGATGCCAAACCTCTGGGCAGATATCACCGCACGGGGTATGTCTGGATTGGTGCAGCGTGTTTTATGGCGATTTTGTTGGCCGCCGTCCAGGTTGTTTGGCAACTGGGTGATCTGGTGCAGGTGAATGAAGGCTGGAGTTGGACGACGCCAACGATTGGGTGGACGACACTTTTAGCACTCCTGATGGCGCTCTATGGCTTGGTTACGAGTCTGAGTTCTACCTCATTTTTTGCACTACTCGTAGATGTGTCTGACGAGGATGATCGCGGCAAACTGATCGGCATTGTCTGGACGATGCTCATGGTCGGGTTAGCCATCGGTGGAATTAGCAGCAAAATTTTGCTCAGTCCGTTAGACGATATCAATGCCTCAATTGACCTGGTGCAACGCTCAGTGACCCGTTTATTTTGGATAGTGCCGCTGATTGTGTTTGGGCTGGCGATCGCCGCTACAGTCGGGGTAGAAACGAAATATTCTAGATATTCACACCGCTCAATGGCGGTTAACCGGGAAGACCAAATTACCTTGGGTGCTGCGCTGCGAGTGTTAACGGCGAGCCGGCAAACGGTGGTCTTCTTTGTGTTCTTGCTGATGATGACATTTAGCCTATTTCTGCAAGAAACGGTGTTGGAGCCTTACGGTGGCGAAGTGTTTCAGATGTCAATTCCTGAAACATCTTTGCTCAATACCTACTGGGCCATAGGTCTATTGCTCAGCCTAAGCGCAACGGGGTTTTTCCTTATCCCTCGACTCGGCAAGCGACGAACCACAAAGTTGGGCTGTTTAGCAGTCGCGTTTTCGTTCTTTTTAATTATTGCGTCGGGGTTCACGGCCAATGAAAATATGCTGAGACTTGCCCTGGTGTTATTTGGCATGGCGACCGGAATTTTGACCACTGGAGCTTTGAGCCTGACACTTGATCTCACGGCGGCTGAAACGGCTGGAACGTTTAGCGGCGCGTGGGGCTTAGCACAGTCGATGGCGCGAGGGGTTGCCGTTGCCGGAGGCGGCTATGTTCTTGGGTTTGGAAAGATGATATTCGACTCTCCTGTTTTGGCATACGGGGTCGTATTCAGTCTGCAAGCCATCGGCATGGTGTTAGCCATCGGGGTCTTAAATCGTGTTAACGTTCAAGAATTTCGCTCAACTACCAACGAGGCGATCGCCACCGTATTGAAAAATGACCTAGATTGAAGTCATCTGAAGAGCCCGGTCGCACCCTCTTTCCTTATTCTCTACTTCCTCACCATGAGCTTTTGGACTCAGATTCTGACCTTTTCTGAACAAACGACTCGTCGAGTTGGCAAACAGTTGCTAGACGACTTTGGCTCGGCTCAAGCGAGTAAAAAAGCTGATGGCAGCTTAGTCACGCAATCCGATCAATGGGCCGACGAGGAATTGAGACGATCTATTCAGGATGCATTTCCCAGTCACGGAGTGCTGAGCGAAGAAGTCGAGCATGTTTTTCCAGAGACAGACTGGTGTTGGATTATTGACCCCATTGATGGCACCACCAACTTCACGCGCGGCATTCCCCTATGGGGCATTTCATTGGGGTTGCTCTATCAGGGCACTCCAGTGTTTGGATACGTGTATTTGCCCCCGCTTGACTATGCGTTTCATGGCTACTGGTCAGGAGCATCCGGGTTAGATATGCCGTCAGGTGCCTTTCTGAATGGTCAACCCATTCGCGTCAGTATAGATGCGCCGTCAGCCAATCATTTTTTTAGCCTGTGTGCTCGTAGCACCATGGTTTTGAAGAATCCAGAGCCGTTTCCATGCAAGATTCGGATGCTGGGCATCGCGACCTATAATCTGCTGACAGTGGCGATGGGAACCGCGTTGGGCGGCGTAGAAGCCACGCCTAAAATCTGGGATATTGCGGCAATTTGGGCGATCGCCCAAGCCGCTGGGGCTATCTGGATTCCACTCGATAAGACTCCTGTGTTTCCCCTCCAACCCGGCCATGATTATGGCACGCGATCGTTCCCCACACTGGTTGTGAGTCAGGAGAAATGGGTGCCGCTATTCCAAAACCGGGTTCAAGTCGTTGTTAATCGTTACTAATCGCTAAGCAAACAGGAGTAGCACGTGTGAATCTAATCACCGCCGGAGCCTCAAGGATTATCACCAGATGATTGCGGCTGGCATCCTAGAGACTCGTCATGTCGAATTAATCGATGGAGAAATTGTGGAAATGGCTCCTGAAGGTGAAGCCCATGCATACCTCAGCGATTCAATCCAGCGATTAGTGGGCAATTAAGGCGATGCAGTTGATGCTAATTGCCAAACCCGAACCGTTTCATCAGCACTGGCGCTAGCAAGCAGTTGACCATCTGAGCTAAAACTCACCGCTAAAACGGCCTCATCATGGTCAGTCAGCGTATTTTGTAATCCTTCAGATGACCAAATTTTCACCGTATGGTCATCGCCGCCGCTGGCAAATAGCTCCCCGTTGGGCTGCGTGGCGATCGCCCTGATCTTGCCCGTATGCCCCACTCGCGTATCTGTCAAAATCGCCTGATCAATTGTCCAGCGCTGAATTTCTCCGGAGTGGTTGCCTACCCATACATCCTGCTGATCACGACTCATCGCTAGTGCCAGAATTGGATGATCATCATTGGGAATAGTTTGAATCAACCTGCCGGTTTGTAGATCCCACACCTTAAGGCAGTGATCGTCTCCACCACTGACCAACATACGACTGTCAGAACTAAGGGCGATCGCCCTAATAGGGGCTGAATGCCCGACTAGCGTGCGGATTAGTTTTCCCGATGTTATATCCCAAACCCCAATTTGATGGTTCAAACTCGCACTAATCAAAGTATGGCGATTTGGAGTAAATGCAACAGCAGTGACGATATCTAAATGTCCTTCCAACGTGCGAGTCAAACTGCCCGTGCGGAGGTGCCAAAGTTTAATGGTATAGTCTTCACTTCCGCTCGCCAAGATTTGCCCGTCTGGGCTCATCGCTAGACACTGCACTGCGGCTGAATGCCCCTCTAGGGTGGCAAAGCATTCTCGAGTACGAAGATTCCACAAGCCAATGGTGCCATCTTGACTACCGCTCGCCAGCATCTTGTTTCCTTGAACAACGACAACGCTGGTGACGCTGTTGGAATGCCCGATTAAGGTATGCACGCATTCCCACGAAAACCCGGGCATTGAGGGTGGCTCTTGGGATGAAGAGGGCATCGGAGATTGAGTTTCAGGTGAAGAATGTCGTTCAGCAGGTTGCTTGGATTCAACGGTTTGCTTTAATTCGATCTGTGTTGCCTTCAACAAATCAGATTCAGCTCGATTCTCATACCCCAATACCGAAAAGACGAGTCCTCGATAGCGGTAAGCTTCTGCATAATTCGGATTGAGGCGAATTGCCATCGTGAATGCATCAATGGCATTTTGATAGTCTCGTTGTTTCGCATTTTCCGCACCCTGGTTGTAATAACGTTCAGGATTAGTGGGTCGAGTTGAGTAGGTGTTTACTTGAGACGATTGCGTCGGTCGTGAAACGACATCGTTCAATGGATTAGAAACAATTCTCAATGCCTGATATGCCTCATTCAGCCGTTTGATTAGTTCTTCGGCTATTTGCTGTTTTTCAGGATTATTCGGAAACCGATCAGGGTGCCATTGCTTGGCTAGCTCACGATAAGCTTGCTTGATATCGTGGTGTGATGCCCCCGGTTGAAGCCTCAAAACTTTGTAATATTTGTTGGTATCGGTCATTGCGTTCAGGCTGATTCGTATACATCCTGGTTCTTTACATTTCAGCTTTCCCACCTAAGGATGCTGAATCCGCATTCTATTCGCTGCCCTGCTTCGTGATACTCACCAACTCTAAATGAAACCTGATAAGAATTGGCGGGTTGATCCGTTTTCGCCCGGATCTAAAAATAGACCGATTTACACTTCTCATATGAATAAAATCCTTTATTTGGCAAATCCTTACGGTTTTTCTCAACAGCAGCGAACCCTTTTGCTTCCTCCCATCATTCAAATACTTGAATCTTTGGGAGCTGAGGTGTGGGAACCGTTTGAGCGCAATAATCAAGTTGACATCTCAAAGCAGAGGTGGGCCTACAAAGTTGCACAAGCGGACGTTCAAGATGTAAAAACGTGTGACGGCATTTTTGCGATTGTGAATGGCACCCCGCCCGACGAAGGCGTGATGATTGAGCTAGGGATGGCGATCGCCCTTAATAAAGCCATTTTCCTATTCCGAGATGACTTTCGCCACTGTGCCGACAGTGAAGAATATCCCCTCAATCTCATGTTGTTCGCGGGGTTACCCCAAACCCGCTGGCAGGATTATTACTATACATCTGTCGATGAAATCAGCTCACCTCAAAAGGCGCTCTATCAATGGCTGCAAGGGGATGAGCAAGGAGACAGCAATCGACTAGAAAGGAGCCAGTGAGGGTTCAGTATCGACATTTGAAACTGTCGTAGCTCGGCAAGATAATGGTTTTGGCTGCTCGGAGGACACCGTCTCCTTACCCCTTAATCTGTAATCATTGCTACTCAAAATTCCTTCACTTTGGGCGAGTCTCATTACGAGTATTCGTGTAAGTTATTATTTGGAGAAAGTTTAATGGTGATGGAGATGAGTGCTCCGGGGATGCTCGACGAATTAGATGACGATCGCATTATTCAATTCATGACCGAACTCAATCGCCAAGGAGTTGAGTATCTACGATTTGAGCTGCCCGATTTGCACGGTATCTCCCGCCTCAAGGTGGTACCAGTTGACAAGGTCGAAGGCTATATCCGCAAAGGGCTTAACTTTTATGGTGGCACCCTAGCGCTAGATACGGCGTCGATCGTGGTTCCCAATTCGGGATATCACGCTGAGCGCAAATACCAAGACCATAATCTGTTCCCTGATCTAGATTCGTTAACGCTGGTTCCCTGGCTTGAGAAAACGGCAAAAGTGATTTGCGATCCCTATTGGAGTCCTGCCGAACCTCTGCAAGCAGCCCCTCGTCGAGTGCTCAAAAATTTGCTGGCGCACGCTCATCAATTGGGCTTTGACGTCATGATGGGTCATGAATTTGAGTTTTACCTCTTAGATGCAAAAACCAAACAACCTTTGTTTGATGGGCTGCATATTTTCAACCACATTCGTAATCAATATGTGCCCGAACTCGATCAAATGCTGGCCTATCTTCAAGCATCTGGAATTGATGTAATCACTCATAACTGTGAATATGCCCCATCTCAATTTGAAATTAATTATGGTGCATCGACAGGAATCAAAGGCGCAGACAAGGCGTTTACCTTCAAAAATGCGGTAAAAGAAATCGCCCATCGGCTAGGCTATCAGGCAACGTTTATGTCTAAACCCTTCGAAGCAACAGCGGGGTGCTGCTGCCACTTTCATGTCAGCTTATGGAATACGGGCACCGATACCAATGTATTCTTAGATCCCCACGATGAATTGGGGCTATCTGCCATTGCCAAGTCATTTATTCAAGGGATTCTCGATCATGCTCCAGCAATGATGTCGTTGATTGGTCCAACTCCGAATTGTTACCGTCGCCTTAAGCCTCACACCTTTGCTCCGTCAAACATTAGTTGGGGCATCGAAGATCGATCAGCCATGGTGAGAGTGAAAGCGACTCGTGACGAAGGCACTCACATCGAGATGCGGGCGGCATCAGGATTGAGCAACCCCTATTTAACGGCTGCGGCAACTTTGGCTGCGGGGCTTTTAGGCATTAAGAATCAGAGTGTCTTGCAGCCGATGGTCGAGGGGCCAAGTGAAGATGACCCTGATTTACCTAAACTCCCGGCCACTCTTGATGTGGCGCTAGACGCGTTGGGGGCTGATACTGACATGCAAGACCAGCTAGGGACTGATTTCTCTCATCTATTCGCTACGGTCAAACGCTTTGAGCTGACTCGTTTTCATGACCACATTACTGAGTGGGAGAAACATGAATATATGGAAATCTATTAATCGGGTGCTGAGCGATCGCCTACGGAGCCACCAGCCATCCCTTTACGTCGCTACATCTTGATTTGGTGCATCCCGCCAACCGTCACTAGAAGTTGGCGATCGCGCTGAAGAGTTTGATTAGACGGATCAAGATGAACTGCATAATCCATCGATAGAATAGCCTCATCATAGCGGTTTAATTGGGCCAGGCATTCTGCCCGAACAGCCCATAATCCTGAAGCCTGAGGAATATATCGGAGTGCTTGGCTTAAATCTTCAAGAGCCTGTTGATAGCGCCCTTCTTGGTAGTGCTCAATTCCGCTGGAAGATTTGTCTGCGCTACGTTGCCGATATCGGTTACCACGATAGTTTAGTTCCATAGTTTATGCGCGCTTAATCCCAGGAAAACTCACGACAATTAGATTACGTATTTAATACTTGGGCAAGAAAATCACTTCGAGAAACCGAAAGAGCGAAATGCAGGGACTTAACAAGCTTTAATAAAGCATGTATTCGATAAGAAATACACTAGTATGTACGCGCCTTTACGCAAAAAAACGCAATCTTATAGACATCTCAAAACCTTTGAGAGAATAAATTCTGCCTTTTGGGGCAACACTAATTCTGGCAGCAATATTACGTATAATCTGATGCATTTATTCGGGTGGCCAGGATCAAAACTGACACATGGGGTCGTCCTGATACGGAGATCACTGATTAGGTTTAGACTTTGAGCGGGCGGCGTGTGCGTTTTAGATTTTGAGATAAAAATTTGAAATTCTTCGCACAAGGATTCATTGTGGTAGTATCTTGTATGGTTCGAAGCCTTACGCTGCCCCGTTCATTGAACCTGTGGTGTAGGAGACAGCAGGAGTGCGTGAGAGTACATTAATTAGCAATGCCGATGCTGGTTCACAGCGAAGTTCACTAGCGCCAATTCGAATTGGTGTTATTGGAGTCGGCAACATGGGACAACACCATACACGAGTCCTTAGTTTGTTAAAGGATGTCGAATTGATAGGTGTGGCTGACGTCAATGCTGAACGAGGAATTGATACCGCAAGTAAATATCAGGTTCGGTTTTACGAGGACTACAAAGATTTGTTGCCTCACGTTGATGCGGTGTGTATTGCAGTCCCGACTCGCTTGCATCACGACGTTGGAATGACCTGTTTGCAAGCGGGCGTTCATGTTTTAATTGAAAAGCCAATTGCTGCCAGCATCGCAGAGGCAGAGTCGTTGGTGAACGCCGCCGCCGAATTTCATCGGATTTTGCAGGTTGGGCACATTGAGCGGTTTAATCCTGCATTTCAGGAACTTAGTAAAGTTCTAAAGACTGAGGAGATCCTTGCACTAGAGGCACATCGGATGAGTCCTTACTCAACACGGGCAAATGATGTCTCGGTGGTGCTCGATTTGATGATTCACGATATTGACCTCTTAATGGAACTAGTGGGCGTTCCGGTGGCAAAACTCACATCGAGTGGCAGCCGCGCTTCGGATTCGGGATATCTCGACTACGTAACCGCTACGCTAGGATTTGCCAATGGCATCGTAGCGACCGTGACGGCGAGTAAGGTCACGCATCGAAAAACTCGACGAATTGCTGCCCACTGTAAGCATTCACTGACTGAAGCAGATTTTCTTAACAATGAGATTCTGATTCATCGCCAAACAACTGCGAATTGCTCGACTGATTATGGTCAAGTTTTGTACCGGCAAGATGGGCTGATTGAAAAGGTCTATACCAGTAATATCGAACCTTTACATGCTGAGCTAGAGCATTTTGTGAGCTGTGTTAGAGGAGGAAACCAGCCGTCTGTGGGGGGGGAGCAAGCTCTTAAAGCGCTTCGACTAGCTAGTCTAATCGAACAGATGGCACTTGACGGTCAGCCGTGGCAATCGTCTGATTCTGATACAGACGTCGCATATCCGAATTCATCTCCGATTGCGGTTTAGGTCGCTTGATCACTGGGGTGCTTGATCACTCTGGTGCTGGGTCATTGGGATGCCTATATTCGATCTCTCGGCGCAGTTTATGAATCACGGTGTCAGAATCAACCTGCTCAAGAATATCTTGAATGATGGTATTGATCCCTTGAGGCCCCCAGGTGCAGCCCTGTTTTAAGTAAATCTGCGCTGCTTTGCCGACCCGGTATGAACCATACCCGGCAAGACTTGCTTGGGCGATCGCCGTTGTTGAATAGGCAGCAAATCCACCAACGCTGTCAAAGACAGAGACGAATGCTGCTGCGCTCTTCCCAAAGCCTAGCAGCAACCCACTGCCAAATTCTCCAAGAAATAGGCTACCCGAACTCCAAACAATCGCGTTCCAAAGCTTGTTTGCCTCATAGCCCGTCATCGGTAGCCCGTATAAACGAGCCAGAGAACGAATCATGACTAGATCTGCTGCGGCACCACCAAGTAGGTCAAGCACAGCAATCGGGTTTGCGGCAACCGCGATCGCCTTCCAACGAGCAAATTTCCAGATTAGATCTTCAGCTTCATCCTCGTGGAGTTGGAGGGTTTTACGGGCGATCGCTGCTTCCGTCTCCCTCGCCTGTCGGAGGGCGTTTAAGGCCAGCAACGATTTACCCTCTCGCTTCAAAATAGCGATCAGTTTTTGGCTTAATTCATCAATTTGGGGAGGTGGTGACTCCCAGTCGTGAGTCACTCGCCCATCAGGCCATTCAAGCCTCACTTGAAGCGGAGCAGGCTCAGCTGCCACCATCACAATATCCTTGGACAAAATTGGCTGAGGCGGGGTAGCCCCTAAATCTTGCTTAAAAAGAACCTGAAGCTTTTGATAAATTGCTTGACGGTCGGTATTGGGATATAAATCAGTTTTATTGAAAACCAAAATCAGGGGCTTGTGAGCGTCTTGAAGCTGCACCAATGCCTCATATTCGCGACGAGTAATATCGCCTGAAACAACAAATAAAATCAAGTCGGATTGGTACGCGACTTCCTGAGCCATTCCAGCACGAACTTCACCGCCGACTTCATCGAGTCCAGGTGTGTCAATCAATTCTACTGTGAGCAATTGATCCGTCTTACCCAACGGCGACCAATACACCGAGCGGGGCCAACGCGTTACACCGTGGAGAGGCCCCGTCTGAAGAATTTTCTGTCCGATTAAGGCATTGATGACCGCTGACTTGCCTCGGCTCACCAGTCCGAAGACAGCAATACGAATGACGTTGTGATTTAGTTTGTCTAAGGTGGCTGAGATCTGTTCTAGATCTGTTTTCAGCGCAGACTGCAAATTGATGGCTTGAGGATGCCGCCTTGACGAGCATAATTGCCTGGAATAACGGCTAATTACCTGTTTGAGACTAGCACGAGCTCGATTAAAGTGGGCATTGGATGCATTCACCCGCATCAAATTTGAATGGGGCGATGGTGCCGATGCCTCATTCACATCAGAAAAATTAGAATTTTCACCCGATGATTGTGGACGCCTCAAAGCCAATCAGACCCACCATTCCCTGTAAACTGAATAAATTTTAAATCTTATTAGTAGATAATTAGTAGATTGTCTCTATTCTCCCTAATTTGCTAAGCAATCGCTCAGGATGATTTTGCAAGTGAGTGTGAGATGGGTGTCAATGTCTGATCCAATGTAGAGCGGTTATCGGTTAGGGCAATTTGCGCCGAATTTCCAGGATTTAGCCGCTTGATCCCCTGTTGAACTAGCGTGCTAAGAAATGCAGTTCGCCGATTCTGTTGAAAGATCGCGGTTAGTGAATCCGTCAATCGTTCGAATTGAAATGGTGATGCAGAGTTGGTATCGGCGTGATAACTCTGTTCTTCGAAGTAGGCAATCAGGCTTAATCCAGCAATTCGTGTTAGGTAAGCAGCGCTAATGCCCTGTACGACTCCGCCTGCAACAAACGTAGCAGCATTGCTTTTGAGCAGCGGGCTAATTGCCTGAGTCGACAGTTCGACCAATCCAAGCTTCACCATGACGGATGCCAGGGTGCTGGCCGCGGTTTTTGCCTGTTCAACGGAGAATTTCTGCTGATAGATACTACCCAAATCAACAATCATCTGGGTGTTGATTGCAGCGGTCGCGATGACATCTAAGCTAGGAAGCGGATTAGCAAATGCTGCGGCTGCGGCAATCCATTGATACTGCTCGATAAGAGGTAACGCGCGATCGCATCGAATTTGGTTTAATCGAATTTGAATCTCAGCTTGAAGGGTTTGTGCATCCCGAAAAACGGTTGCTAAGATGAGCTGTCGCCCTTCTTGTTGCAAAACAAAGCCTAAACGGTCTGTCAGGGCTGCGACATCCGATGCAGATTGCTCAAGCCACTCTTGCAGTGAGCCATCTGATTGAAGTTGACGCACCTTAATGGGTGCCGGTGCCGTAGAAACCGCAACAATATCCTCGTGCTGCAAACTGCCCTGCATTTGATCTTGAAGCCGCTTCAGAATGGTAAGACGATCGGCTGGTAGATACTGGTCTTGCTTATTAAAGACTAAAAGCAGTCGCTGGTTGCGATCGAGAAATTGATGAATTTGCTCAAACTCTAGCTGAGTCAAATCTCCATTAACCACAAATAACGCTAGGTCAGATTTCAACCCATCATCAATCTCGCCAGCCAGCGTAGCGCCTGGTGTAGGTGTACCGCATGTATCTTGAATAGAAATCTGCAGCGGAAACGTTTTGGAGAACTCAGTAAGCCAGTTTGAGGTAAGTTGACTCACTAAAGAAGATTTGCCGACTGCGGTTCCGCCGACAACGCGAATCAAAATCTTGGTGCGATGAAGGTCTTCATTGAGCTGGGTAAGCTGGGTTTGTAACGCGGTAACGGAGTCTAGATGGTCTCCAGATTCATCAATCAGCGCATTAAGGCGAGCTTCTGTCGTTTCGATCGCCCCTCTGACTGCACCGTAATCTAGCTCAACATTAGCTGATGACCTAGACTCATTGGCTAATGGTGATTTTTGCTTAAGCCACCACACACCAGAACCGATGGCGATCGCCCCCCACACCAGCGTTCCTCCAACGTCTAAGACCGATGGCGAAAAACTATCCCAAATCCAGACTCCAAAGGAGAGTCCTAATCCACCGATTAAAATAGGTCGCCGCAGCTTTACCGCCATGAAAAATCCATTTATGTTGAGAACAAGCACCGATTGCTAATCAAAATCTACATAAGATATGTAGATTTATAGAATCGTGCTACTAATATCTTCATCTTACCGAGCGTTTGTCACCCTTATGGGGGAGTTATTACCCAGATCTTTACAGTGGAAATCACTACCACTCAGCATAAAAATATCCACGATAGCAATGTATCGTGGATTAAATAAGATAAGTGGCGGGGAGCGGATTTGAACCACTGACCTTCGGGTTATGAGCCCGACGAGCTACCAGACTGCTCTACCCCGCGATGCGTAATTAGTGCGTCTCTTAAGCACTCTTGTAAGTATAGCCTAAAAATAGAAACATCATCAACACATGCATTGCAGAACCTCAATTAAAGAATAGAAAGTTCTCCGACCACATCTAACCGCTTAAAGTCTCCAAGCGCCATAAATCGCTCAGACAATGTTTCTGCAATCGTTGGACTAATCCACCCTAATTGCTTTGCAAGATGAATTGCGACCGCATATTTCGCTCGCTTTGCTCCATCTACGACCTTGATCGCTAACCCTAGACCTTCACCCATACGGGCAATACACTGAATCCCTTCTGCGCCAGCCTTGCTGATCAGCTCTCCTTCAGTGAGCTGCATGACTTCTGTATCAAATGATCCTTCTCCGGCAACCATTCGGGGATAATGAGCCATTGCCCGAGCAATTCGCTCCATATCTAAGCTATCGCCAGACGCAAGTTGAGCATAGAGCGTCGCCATTTGACCCAACTGCATAAAATAGGTGGGTGCTCCACAATCATCATGAGCAGCAATAAATTCTTCTGCGGGCATCTTCAGCAGCTCAGCCACTTTGTCAAGAATCAATTTCTGAACCGGATGATTGCGGTGAAGATACGTATTTAAAGACCAATTACGTTGCTGACAAACTGCCAGCATACCTGCGTGTTTGCCTGAGCAATTATTTTGGAGAGGGCTATGTTTTCCTGGCGGAATCGGACATTGAAGTAAAGACGGTTCTAAATCGCAGCGCCAGAGAATATTAAACGCCTGTCGCGCATGCTCGATAGTGCCTTGATGAGAGCTGCAAATGATTGCCAAATCTTTGTCGGTCAACTTGTAGCGTTCGACAGCGCCAGTGGTTGTAACGGCCAATGCTTGAAATGGTTTTAGAGCTGAACGAACAAATGCAGCGGCTTCTGGGTCACCTGCTACTGACAATAATCGCCCTCGATTATCACAGACAACAGCCTGAACAGAATGTGTCGATTCTACAATGCCTTCTCGAAGCAGCCGGACTTGTAAGGCTGCGGTTTGGGTGCGTTTTCCTCGTGTCATGACTGCGACTGTGACATACTCCTAGCCTTGTTGCAATTATCAGGCTGCAATGATCGGTAAGGCTTGTATTCTAACTCAAGGCTATGCAAATCCAGGCAGATGTCAAAAAGAGTATTGCAAGCGCTCCAAGAGTAATCTTTAAGCGGCGCAACATCGGCTGAATTTGATAGGTCACAATCAGGCGATCGCGTTTTATCACCTCTTCAGGCTTAGTCCATGTCTGGCCATCATACCAGCCTGATTCTTCGTAAAAAATTGTTTCTTTGACCAAGCGGCTTTGCACGTAGTTCCAGCCCAAATAGAGTCGTAAGACTGTCAAAAGGGGAAGCACGCTTGCCCCCGACGTGCCGCCTATCAAGAACAAAATCGGATGTCTCGCAAATGGAAAGCTCGCTGACGCAACCGGACCTGAAACTAGCCAGCTAATTCCCCAGAGAATGATAATGGGTCTAAGGTAATGGGCCATATCAAGAGCAGCCCAGCGAAAAAACCAGGAATCCCTCAAGTCTTGATATTCATTAATCGGCAGTTGTTCAGTTGGAACTGGACAGACGAATGTGGAAGATTTCATGGGTCGTCGCTCGATAGACGCATGAGCGCGTCAACATGCTTTTGCTTATTAATTTAACGAATCTTTTATGATTCAGATGCAAAAAACTCAATGCGTTCAGCGTGTCCCCAAAACGCCTCCAAATTATAAAACTCGCGCTCTTGTGGCAAGAAAATATGAACAATGACCTCGCCATAGTCGAGCAGCACCCAACGCCCCTCTGACATACCTTCGACTTGCTCGGGTTTGCGCTGCCAGTCATCTTCCACAGTGTCTTGGATAAACCGGGCGATCGCCCGCACCTGAACATTCGAGAAACCTGTGATGATGACAAAATAATCAGCCAAATAGCAGACATCTGCCACTCTAAGAAGGGTAATGTCGGCACCCTTCCGTTCATCAGCAGCTTGGCAGACTGTCATGGCGAGTTCGAGACTGCTGCTATCTATCTCAGACAGACTAGCTAAAGACCCGGCACGAGCAGATGGAGTTGGAGTGTTTAAACGAGTTTTGAAATGATTAGACATCAAATATTTTTTTCCTCAATTCAGCAAATATGGAGGCGATCGCTCTAGATATTCATGAGACATTCAATGGGGGAAAGCAGGGCTTTGAGAGCATTCTACCGATCTTTTGTCCGAAGAGAGCCGAGTCTTAGTGCTTTGTAAAAACCAATTGCGAGTCAGAACTGCACGGGGATGAATCAGACGCCCCTTTTCAATCAACTGCTTGAAGGTATAGTCACAGGTCATCCAGACAGCTTGCGCTAAATCTTGCTGGCTCGTATGGCGCAGATGGTTTAGATCAATGGTGTCTCCTCGACCCGGCTCTAAGCTGTCTGCCAAAAATACGGTGCAACTTAAAGCGTCCATACCAGGTTTGCCAAGGGTATGATTGGCGATCGCATCAAGAATTTGCGGATCGCTAATGTCGAATTCATTCCGCGCTATGATGGCGCTGACATCTGCATGCAGCAAATGAGGGGTCGTTTCGTAAACGGTGTCTAAAGCAATGCCTTCGGATTTAGCGATCGCCAGGAGCTTCTTGGGCTTAAAATATTTAGCCAGATCGTGCATTAGGCCAGCTTGGGCTGCTTTATGAACCTCTAGGGAGTGATGTTTCGCCAGGGCGATCGCCAGCGCTTCTACCCTAAGGACATGATCTATCCGGGGCTTTGGTACATGCTTGTCTAGCCATTTCAGAACTTTTTCTCGTGGGGCTTTAGAAAAATTTCCCATGATTCCCATGAGCAGGTTTCGAAACTGAATTCGCTGCGTTGAAACACGACACGCACGACATATAGTGGCGCATTCCATTTTCCAAGAGCTCCACTTAACTACTAAAGTAGCAGCCCTGTAGAAACATCATTATTGTAGATCACTCTTCTATATTGCGGGTGTAGAGCAACCCACACTCAGAGTGAGTATGCGACAAATTCAAACGATCATCTCAGAGGACGTTTTATTCTTATTAGACAGGGGTGTATCAGACTTGTGATCGGCTAATACCTTTGTAAAAAGCGCTTCGTAACACTTAATTGCCTGTTCAAAAGAATAATGTTCTACTGCGTACTGGCGTCCCTGTTTCCCAAGCACATTCGCCCGTTCGGGATCTTGATAGAGGTCAAAGACTGCATCCGCCAGAATATTAGCGCGTTCGGGAGCTACAACCACACCCCCACCGCTTGCCCGTATTGCATTAGCAGCAGTTCCATTGAGAGGAACTGAGGCAATAATCGGTCGGCCACTTGCTAATAATACTTGGGTCTTAGAGGGCATATTAAACGATACGACATTTGACTTCTGAACAATGAGACCTACGTCAGCGGCAGCTAGCATTTGGGGAAGCTGTTCTCGGGGCTGAAATGGCAGCAACATGACATTATTAGTCTGATATTCAACGCAGATTTTTCGTAAGTCTTCGAGCGCTGATTCTTCTCCAATAATCACAAAAATGATGTCTGGTACATGCCGCAGTAAGGCAGCCGCCTTGATCACAGTCTTTAAACCCTGAGTTAACGCAATATTGCCGCAATACATTGCGACGAACTTTTCTCCGAGGTTATGAGTGGCTCGGAATGAACCGGTATAAGGCGGTAGAGGACAAATAAAATGCGTATCAACCCAGTTGGGAATACAGGTGATTTTGTCGGACGGAACCCCTTTGCCAACCAAGTTTTCCACAAAGCCGTCCGTAATAACGCTGATAGAAGTTGCGCTATAGTATGCGAATCTTTCTAGTGCCTCAAATACTCGAATCGCAAACTTGTTGCTTAGCAACCCTACCTGAACGGCTGCCTCTGGTAGAATGTCTTGAAGGTTTAAGACAACAGGACACGAACTTAGCCACGCCAGAAGTGCGGCAGGTACGCTGACGGGCAGCGGTGGGACAGTTAGTAAAACCACGTCAGGCTTCCAGCCCCTCAAGGCTTGGAATATGCTGGTCACTACAAAACTACCGTCTAGTAAGATACGAGCGATCAATCCTGGCTTAGGTCTAGCCCAAACATAGCTGCGCTGAATCTTAACCCCATTACGCTCTTCGGTCGTATAAAACTTTCCTTTGTACTCTTCATAAATACGCCGCTGAGGATAGTTAGGCATGCCTGTGATCACTCTAACTTCATGACCTCGAGCTACCAGACCCTCGGCTAACTCTGTCATTAATGGAGCGATGCCGATGGGTTCAGGATGATAATTGTAGGAGTAAATCAGGATTCGCATAGCATTTCAGTCGATGTGTAAAGCGTTATTGAAGGAAGAGAAAAAGATTTAACATGTTGGCTAAATGAAATACCTCCTTCAATCCAGCTAAAGATAGATTCTAGAACAAATTTAAACACTCATCTCGGCTCTATAAAGCTAATGTTGAAACTTGTCTTTATATAAGATCCATCGGATGTGAATGTCTTTTCGGAAATCAGTCGATCGGAAATCAGCAGAGCAGTTAAGCCAGTGATGAACTGAAGTTAAAGTCAAGCGCATTCGCAAAACTAAGAAGTAGACTAACAGATAGTGTTTTCGAATCTGACTTAAGAGAAGACGAATTTAAGGAAAAAATATCCGCAACAATTAGGACTTGAAGACTACATGAATTTTCTGGGGCAATTTCGAAACTCAATTCCTATGTAAGTTTCATTTCACATAAATTTAATCTTGTCTACTGATACGATTTGGCGCTTAATGCGTCTCAATAATTGACAGTAGTAATTAATCTCTTCAACGGGGATTTAGATCAGCTTTAATCCAGCTACCGATAGAATTTTTTTCTTGAATCGAGATAAAGCTCAGTGATAAATAAACCTCTCCAAGTCTAGAACTGGAGCGCTGCCTGTGAGAAAATCCCGGATCTCGAGCTAGACTCGGTATAAATCCACAGACTCTGTTATCACCAATCGCCAAGACTATAAGTCACGACTGCACCCCAACACGGGCGATCTCAAATGCTTTGACAGCGATTAGCGACACGGATGCAAGCTGAATTTGATTGGCTCAACTTCATGTCTTAACTTCACGTCTCAACTTCATTCAATCGTTCGCTCTTATAAACCAAGCTTCACCAATATCACTGTCCAGACGGCTCTCGCTGTAAATTAAGATTTAATTTACCTCACAAATGTTCCTTCCAATAGCTTACCCACAAACCAGCTTGTGCTTGACATCGATGTGGGTTTGTCAGCGTCTATGAAAAAAAAAGAGCCACTCGATCCACGTCAGTTAGCCTTCATTGCTCTCCGTCGCATTCGTCAGGGCAGCTTTGCTGACCAGGCTCTCGATCACGTGTTGCATCGAGTGAGTCTTAAATCAGCAGATCGTCGGCTCACAACCGAATTAGTGTATGGCACAATCAGACGTCAGCGCACACTTGACACCATTATTAGTCACCTGACAACCAAAAAAACAGGCCAGCAGCCGCCCGATCTACAAATCATTCTTCGCTTGGGCCTATATCAGTTAATTTGGCTGAACCATGTTCCTCCATCTGCCGCTGTCAACACGGCAGTAGAACTTGCGAAATGCTATCAATTGGGTAAGTTGTCTGGAGTCGTTAACGGCGTATTGCGTCAATATAGTCGGCGCGTAGGAGTTGACTCTATATCCGATGAAGACAAATCATCCGATCTTGTGCGTATCTTCTCAGACTTGGGATTGAATTTGCCTCAAGACGCTGAGCTTCAACTGGGCTTGTTGCACAGTTTTCCAGATTGGATTATCAATGTTTGGTTAGAGCAGCTTAGCGTTGATGAAACTCAAATGCTGTGTGAGTGGTTTAATCGACCCCCTACGATTGATTTGCGGATCAATGCTCTGGTAACGTCGCTCCCCCGTGTTGAGACAGCAATGCAGAAGGCAGGCATTGAGACTCGTGGCATTGCTCACCTACCCTCTGGATTGAGATTGATGGATAAGCCAGGAAATATCCAGCAATTGCCGGGTTTCCAGGAGGGGTGGTGGACGATTCAAGATGCTAGTGCTCAGCTAGTCGGGTATTTGCTTGATCCCCATCCTGGAGACCTGATCGTTGATGCTTGTGCGGCTCCTGGGGGGAAGACCACCCATATTGCTGAGATGATGGGCGATCGCGGCGAGGTATGGGGATGCGATCGCAATCCCTCCCGATTAAAAAAACTAAGTGAGAATACTAAGCGACTCAAGCTCACATCAATTCGAGTCTTAGCTGAGGATAGCCGTCATCTTCAGACATTCATCGGACGAGCGGATCGCGTCTTAGTTGATGCGCCATGTTCAGGATTGGGCACGTTACATCGCCATGCCGACGCTCGATGGCGACAAACTCCAGATACGGTCCGAGAACTCACCCAACTTCAGGCTGATTTACTAAAACAGGCATCTACATGGGTCAAACCCGGCGGCAAGCTTGTGTATTCGACCTGCACCCTTCATCCAGCAGAAAATGAAGACATTATTCAGTCGTTTTTAAGTCAGCATCCGGACTGGCACATTTCTCAACCCGCGAGTGCAAACCCAGCGGCTGCCTTTGTAGAATCAGAGGGATGGATTAAAGTTTGGCCTCATCGACAATGGATGGACGGCTTCTTTATGGTGTGTCTTCAGCAGCTATAAATCCTCCCTCTTGATAACCCCATGCTCATGAATGAGCATCAGAAAGCTATGACTCGTCAGAGGATGATTCGGTTTTGTCCTGCTCATTTACCTTTGGAACGATATCAGGGCGTTCAGCTCCTTCCCAACCAGGCGGACGCTTGGAGTTGTACCAAGCAATTGACCCAATCACGACGGCTGCGATAAAGCCAACGACGTAAACCAGCGTAAATGCGGTCGGAAGCCCTGAAGATGCACCCGAAGCAACATCCATCACAATAAAATTCATATCTAGCAACTCCCTTGAGTTCCAATCATTCATTCAGAATACAAGGGATCGAGAGTAAGAGATCATTTAGATCGGGTAGATATAGCGATGCCCATTGACATTAGCGATATTACGGAGTCAGTTCTCGATATCATGGCTAGTAAGAGAAGTAATACCAATTCTTCAAAATAAGGCTACAAATGAATAGGCCAGAACCCTTGCAAGGCTGCTGGCCGTCAATCCAAAATCGCAAATCCAAAATCGAGAATTGGTATAAGGGCTTAGATTCTCGTAATTTCACTTAACCATACTGAAATCCATCTCCGTGGTTTGGGCATAATGGGGTTGCTAGAATTCTTGATGGTTGATTCATGGCTGCTACTCCGTTTCTGACAATTGACGACCAATCCGTTTCGTTGGCGCAGGCTGTTCGTTATTTGCAAACTGCACGGAAATTTGACGCGTTTATTGGAGAAATCCTTCGTCAGTTTGTCGTCGAGCAAGAATTACGGACTCGGGATGACCTCCACGTGAGTTCGCCCGTCATTGAGCAGGCAATTATCGATTTTCGTCTCCAGCGGCAACTGACTGAGCCGAAGCAGTTTCAAGAGTGGTTGGCTGCAAATGGTACGACCTACGACACGTTTCACAGTCAGATCGCGACAGGATTTAAGCTCAAGAAACTCAAAGATGCGATCGCCCAGCCCAAGCTCCAAGAATATTTCATCGAACGCAAAATTTACCTCGATCGAGTTGTCATTTCTCGTATCATCGTCGCTGATCAAGAGCTTGCTGACGAATTGAAAAGTCAAATCGAGGAAGGGAGCAGCAGCTTCGAGCAGCTCGCGCGAGATTATTCGTTAACGGATGACCGGATTGTAAACGGCATGGTGGGGCCTGTGAGTCGAGGCTCGATGCCCGATTTGCTGAGAGTTGCGATTGATGAGGCGCAACCGGGAGAAATTGTCGGGCCCATTGGCATGGAAGAACGGTGGGGCTTATTTCGGATCGAAGAAATGCTACCCGCATCGCTAGACAATCCCCAACTACGGCAGTCGCTTCAAGACGAGTTGTTTGAACAATGGCTAGCTGAAAAAATGCAGAATTTACCAATCAAGCTGCAGGTGGGTGAATGACATTGCAAAACCAACTCGCTAGCCTGGATTGGGATCATGCGCCCCTAAGCTGGTTGAACTCGAAGCAGCAGGAAACGATTCAGGCATCGGCTCAAGAATGCGTCTATCGGTTAGGGGACGTCATTGGGTCAAGTGAATCATTCGGCTACCAGTACTGCATCGTCTCTGGAAAGGTTCGGTTGATCCCAGATGCAGAGAAGCCCACTATGCTGACGGCAGGTGACTGGTTTGGTGATTTGCCTGAGCTGTCCGGAGAATGGAAAGCAAGAGCTGCTAGTAAAGAGGTCGTGATCCTGAGATGGGAATCATCGTTGTGGGTTGAGATGATAACGGGCGATCGCAACGGTTCAGCAGAGGCATCTCAAGCCCTTCGCCAGTTTTGGGCAGGACTGCGATCGCGCTATCAACCTGATGTTTCTGACACCCCTCAGCCTGTGGCAGGATACCCCTTTGTGGCGGGTATCAATACGGCTGCGGCGTGCTTGACCATGGTGAGTCAGTATTTTGATGCGCCTGTCCAGTTTGACTGGATGAAGCGACAGCTTCGAGGGCAAACCCCAAAACACATAGTCGATGGAGCAGAGAAGGCAGGACTGCATCTGCGGCGACTGCTAATTAGCACATGGGCAGATTTGCGCCAGACGAATCTACCCGCCTTACTTCGCTGGCAAGACGAGCGGTGGGTGGCGCTGTATGATATCCGGGGCGATCGCCTTGTGATTGGCGACCCAATGAACCCATCTCAGACCTGCGAGAGCCTGCCTCGGCGCATTGTTGAGGAGTCATGGGATGGTGAACTGTGGCAAGTTGAGCCGATTCAGACGCAGGAAACCTTTAACTTAAGCTGGTTTTTGCCTGCGGTTTGGCGCTACAAACGCTTGCTCGGCGAAGTTTTATTAGCATCGTTTACGCTTCAGCTTTTAGGATTGACAACGCCCATCATTACTCAGGTGATTATTGACAAGGTGATGGTCCAGGGGAGCATTCCCACCCTCGACGTGATGGCGATCGCCCTCCTGAGCGTTGCTATTTTTGAGGGAGTATTGGGTACGCTGCGGATGTTTATTTTTACCCACACAACCAATCGCCTCGACCTGAGTTTGTCTGCCCAGCTGTTTCGTCATCTGCTGCGCTTGCCCCTGTCTTATTTTGAATCGCGGCGGGTGGGTGATACAGTCGCCCGTGTGCAAGAGCTAGAAGAAATTCGTCAGTTTCTGACCAGCACGGCGCTCACCGTCATTTTAGACAGCATCTTTGCAGTAATTTACCTGCTAGTGATGTTTTATTACAGCGTCAAGCTGACAGGCGTTGCGCTAGCAGTCTTACCTCTATTTGCGGTGCTGACGTTGACGGCCACACCCGTTTTGCGGGTGTGGCTCAACGAAACCTTCAATCGAAGCGCAGATAGTCAATCGTATTTAGTTGAGACGGTTACCGGAATTCATACGGTCAAAGCTCATGCTGCCGAAAAAGCGGCGCGCGATCGCTGGGAAGGGCTGTATGCGAGATTTGTTCGCACGGGCTTTCGAGCCAATACAACGGCAAATATCAGCAATCATGTTGGAGATTTTTTAACTAGTTTCTCGAGTCTGTTGCTGCTGTGGATTGGCGCTAGATTGGTGATTAATCAAGACTTTACGATTGGTCAACTGATTGCCTTTCAAATGCTTTCAGCGCGGGTCACTGGGCCTCTCCTTCGGTTGGTGCAGCTTTGGCAAAATCTGCAAGAGGTGTTATTAGCCGTCGATCGCATTGGTGACATTCTCAACGTTCCGCCTGAAGCTGAACCGGGCACCGGCTTAGTGTTACCACCGCTCCAGGGACAGGTTGCTTTTGACAAAATCTTTTTCCGCTACCAAAGCGAACAAGAGCCCATTCTCAAGGGTGTGTCATTTAATGTAGAACCCGGGATGTTTGTGGGCATCGTTGGCCGGAGCGGATCAGGCAAAAGCACCCTTTCTAAGCTCATTCAGCGGCTCTATCCGTCTGAATCAGGTCGCATCACCATCGATGGATTCGATATCAAAAGTGCCGATTTAGCGTCTCTTCGTCCTCAGATTGCCGTCGTTCTGCAAGACGACTTTCTATTTAACGGAACGATTTTAGATAACATCACCTTAGGCAATCCGGATGTTTCTGCTGAAGATGTGGTTGAAGCAGCCCGACTAGCAGTCGCTCACGATTTTGTTTCTGACTTGCCTCACGGCTATGAAACCAACGTAGGAGAAAGGGGGGTAGCGCTCTCTGGCGGTCAGCGGCAGCGCATTACGTTAGCACGACTATTCCTCTCGCAAGCGCCGATTATGATCTTGGACGAAGCAACCAGCAATCTAGATGCAGAAACTGAACAGCAAGTCTTAGAAAATCTCCGCAACGTGTCTCACAATCGAACGGTATTTCTCATCGCCCATCGCTTCGCGCCATTAAAAACCGCAGACTTGATTTTGGCAATGGACAAAGGGATTGTTGTAGAGCGAGGCACGCATCAATCGCTGCTGAACGATAAAGGACTGTATTATTCTCTCTATCAACGCCAGCAAGCTTCGGTGTAATGTCTCAATTTACCTGTCTCAATTTACCTTTTTCTGCACGCTTCGATAGCGGATATATTCGGCAATAAACGCAACCATGCCCGAGCCTATGATTAAAACCACGCTCAGCGCATTGATATCGGGCTTAACGCCTGTGCGAATCCGGCTAAAAATCTCGATTGGGAGCGGATTGGCACCCCCGCCTGCCGTGAAGCTAGAGATGAGCAAATCATCCATGCTGAGTACAAATGCCAGCAGGCATCCAGAGATAATGCCGGGCATCAGTTCGGGGAGCAGCACTTTAATAAATGCCTGTGCCGGAGTTGCGCCGAGGTCTAGGGCCGCTTCCTCTAAGTAGGGATTGAGATCGGCAAGCCGAGCTGAGACTACGATCGCAATGTAGGCAATACAAAACACCATATGAGCAGCGATAACCGTCCAAATGCTCAAGGGAATTGCCAGGGTGGCTAGGAAAATCAGCGTGGCAACGGCAATCGAAATATCAGGGATAATCAGCGGGAGATAGGAAATGCCTCGATACAGCCCCTTTCCCGGAAATCGATAGCGAGCCAGCCCCACCGACATCATGGTTCCCAAAATCGCAGAGATTCCCACGGCAATCAATGCAACCTTTAGGCTATCGCCCAGGGCTGACAGTAGCCGTTCATCGTGAATCATCTGGTCGTACCACGTCAAGCTAAATCCTTCCCAAACGGCTCCATAGCGAGACTCATTAAAGCTGTAAACAGCTAGCACAAGAATGGGAAAATACATAAACGCGAACATGACCATGGAAAACACCAGCTGCCAATGGTGTCGCATGACTTGCAGGAGCCATCTGAACGGCTTCAAAATAGGGCTCCCAAACCAGGAGGACGAGCGTTGCCAAGATTTTTCCATGACGTGATCAGAATTCGTGGTGCATGATGTCTTGAGTCAGAGTTAGGTATGGCTTGCTCATGAAAGAGTTTCAGCGTTGCGATCGCCATATTTAATCAGCAGCGCAATAGCTAAGCTTACTCCCAAAATCAAAATCATACTCAGCGCCGAACCAAATCCCCAGTTGCGAACGGTTAGAAACTGGTTGTAAATCAAGCGGGGAATCGTCATGCTAGGAGGGCCGAGCAATTCAGGGTTTACAAAATCGCCCGCACTGGTGATAAACACCAGCAGACATCCAGCGGTGATTCCTGGCATGGTTTGAGGGACGGTAATTTTCCAGAATGTTTCGCTAGGGGCTGCCCCCAAATCAGCGGCGGCTTCGAGTAAGCGGCGATCGAGCTTTTCGAGCGACGCATACAGGATTAAGACCATGTAGGGTAAGAAGCTGTAGCTTAGCCCAATAAACACGGCAACATCTCGATGCAAGAAATCGAGCGTTGGCAGGTGAGCAAATCCTAACAACGTATTGAGAACCCCCGTCGGGCGGAGAATACTAATCCAGGCATAGGCTCGGAGGAGAGAGGATGTCCACAGCGGCAGTACGAAGACCACCAAAAACAAGTTGCGCCAGCGCTGGGGAGACATGATGGCAATCCAATAGGCGACTGGAAACCCCAATAACAAGCAAAGCACTGTGGCCCCAATGCCAAAGTAGAATGTCCTGAGAATGACGCGGATATAAACGCCCTCAACAGAGACAAAGGGAAAACTATTCTGAAAACTTAGTCCAAACCCTTCAAAAATATGGATATAGTTGGCGAACGAATAGTTCGCAATTGGGTCTTCAGGACGTAAATTGGGGACTAGGCTGATTTCAGTAATCAGTAACGTTGGCATAACCAATAGAAGCAACAGCCAAAGCCCCGACGGACCAAGCAATACAATTGGCTGAATGAGCTTCCTCAGTCTGGCTGCCCAGCCTATTGGAGGACGTTTAAGTTCGACTGAGTCTGAAGACGTTGAGGCAGCCATGGCAGTATCTGGTTGTTCAAAGACAATTATGCGCTCTTAATCTGAGTCCAAAAGCGGTCGTAGAGTTGAGTTGCATCTCCGACAGGGGAGATGCCTTCGCATTGAGCGAGGATGTCATCCGGAGGAAATAGATCGTCGTTGTTTTTGAGTTCATCGGAGAGCATATCAAAGGCGATCGCATGGGGGGTTGCAAACTTGAGCCGATCGACTGCTTTCGCCGCTACCTCTGGGGTGAGCATAAAATTAATCCACTCATAGGCAGCATCTACATTAGGGGCTGACGTTGGAATGACCATCGTGTCTGTCCAGACCGATGAACCGCTTTCAGGAATGATGTAACTTAGCTTGGGATTTTTGAGCGTTGCTGAGATTGCATCGACGGAGTAACTCATCGATAGCAGCACATCTCCTCCCATGAGCTGATCTTCCCAGCCAAATGACTTAAACGAGGCAACGTGAGGTTTGAGTTCTGCCAGCCTTGCGTAGGCTTCTTCGAGTTCTGCTTCGTTGGTGGAATTGTAGGAATAGCCTAATGATTTGAGCACGGCTCCCAGCATCTCGCGCATATCATCAAGCAGGGTCATGCGGCGGGAGAGGCGATCGCGATTTTCCCACAAATAATCCCAATCCGATGGCCCTGGATTTAGCGCCTCTGAATTGTAGATTAACCCGGTCGTTCCCCAACTGGTTGGAACGCTGTGCTGATTGCCCGGATCGTAGCCCGGATCTTGCCACTTGTCCTGCATGTTTTCTAGCCCATCGAGACGGGCATGATCCATCTCGGTTAACATGCCGAGTTGAATCATCTGCGTGACCATGTAGTCGGACGGATACAAAATGCTATACGCATCGCCGCCACCCGCCTGCATCTTGGCAAGCATCGCCTCGTTTGATTCATAAACGTCAACGATGACCTCAATGCCGGTTTGGTCGGTAAATTGAGCCGTGAGTTCTTCATCGGTGTAGTCTGCCCAGGTATAGATGTGAAGAGGTCCTGATGCTGCCGGAGTAGATGAAGAGCTGCCTGTATCTGATTCGGCACTCGTATCCGACTGAACATCCGATACATTTCGACTACAGTTTGAAAGGGCGATCGCCGATAGAGCCGCTGCTGAGCCTTGGAGAAAACGCCGTCGAGTCGGCTTTCGGCTTGATAGATGACGTAGATTAAACCGAGGATTCATAGCACGCTTACGGATAGGTAATGGAATAGGTCTTAACAAGAGCGCGTCGTAACGCTTATTTAATCACCGGATACACTCATGGCAGGATTGAGGTTTGACAGAGTTCATTTACGTCAGACCCGTGTTCCTGCCATCTTTGCTTCTTATTTAAGTTGAGCCGTGATCATGCACTTGTCAATTGAGTCCAGTAGCGATCGTAGGTATCTGTCGCATCTCCAACTGGAGCAATCCCCTCGCAATTGTCAAGGATATCTTGGGGAGGGAACAGGTCAGGATTGTCCTTAAGCTCATCGGAGAGCATGTCATAGGCTGCCTTATTGGGAGTTGCAAAATAGAGACTCTCCACTGCCTGCTTCGACACCTCAGGATCGAGAATAAAGTTAATCCATTGGTATGCCGCATCCATATTGGGAGCTGACGTTGGAATCACCATCGTATCGGTCCATAAGGAAGAGCCGCTTGCTGGGACGATATATTCCAGGTTTTCATCTTCTAAGGTGGCGGCGATCGCATCGACAGAATAGCTCATCACTAATAATAAGTCTCCTCCAAGGAGCTGATCTTCCCACCCAAATGATTGAAATGATGCCACCGCAGGCTTGAGCTCGACCAATCTGTTGTAGGCTTCTTCAAGCTCAGCCGGATCGGTTGAGTTATACGAATAGCCGAGCGATCGAAGCACCGCACCCATCGTTTCTCTCACGTCATTGAGCAAGGTCATCCGGTTTTCAAGCTGCTCCTGGTTTTCCCACAAATAATCCCAATCTTCGGGACCAGGATCCAGTTCTGCCCGGTTATACAGCAACCCCGTCGTTCCCCATGAATACGGCACGCTATGAGTGTTGCCAGGGTCGTAGACTGGGTCTTGCCACTTATCGAGAATATTATCTAGACCGTCTAAGCGATCTTTCTCAAGAGTGGTGAGCATCTCTAGCTCAATCATTTGTGCAACCATGTAGTCAGACGGGTAGATGATGCTGTAGGCTTCTCCGCCGCCTGCCTGCATCCGAGCGAGCATGGTTTCATTCGAGTCATAGATATCGACAACTACGTCAATACCTGTCCGCTCGGTAAATAAGTCAGTCAGGGCTTCGTCCGTATAGTCCGCCCATGTGTAAACGTGCAGCGTTTTTCCGTCACCTGCGGCTGCGGGTGATTCCCCATCTGTTGGAGATGACTGAACGTTCGTCACGCTGCGTCGGCAGTTTGAGAGCATAACTCCAGAAAGTGCCGCTGCTGACGCTTGCAAAAATCGCCGCCGAGTTGGCTTCGAAATCCGTGGCGATCGCCCTGCATACAATCGAGAATGATTTTTCATTCCTAGTTTTTACTCCCCAAACCCTACTAAATAGAACAGACGGGCCATTTTATGGCTGCACTTTGTAATCGACTTAAGGCAGTCCTGATATGGCATGGAATTCACCAGGAAATTACCATCCCTTGAATCAGACAGTCAACGCCAAACAATCAGCCGCTGCCCAATAGGCGTACACAGACGTATAAAGCTCCGGTAAACTTGAAAATTTATTGGGCTGTAAAATTTTGAGCGAATCCCCAGACGGCAGCTCCATCATATAGTGAACATGAGTGCCCAAATACATGATGTTGGTCAGACGACCTTCAAAGCAATTAATTCCGCTTTCATTAGGTTTCTCAAAACTCACTTGAATTTTCTCTGGACGGATGCTGACTACCACCTTCCGATGTGCTGAAGCCCCATTCCAATGGTCAGGAGGCTTCACAATCAGCTGTAATCCCGAGTCTGTGGAAATTTGGAGGGATGAATAGTCTGATCGCTCAATATTGCCGTGGAACAGATTAGTATCACCAATAAAATCAGCAACAAACGGGGTTTTCGGATAATCGTAGATGTCGCTGGGCGTCCCAACTTGCTCGATTTTGCCATCTTGCATGACAGCAATGCGATCGGACAGGCTCAGTGCCTCTTCTTGATCATGGGTCACCATCACGAAGGTGACGCCAAGCTGATGATGCAAATTAGAGAGTTCGACCTGCATTTCTTTGCGAAGCTTTAAGTCGAGAGCGCCTAACGGCTCATCGAGTAAAATGACGGTCGGACGATTGACCAATGCTCTAGCCAGTGCGACTCGCTGCTGCTGACCTCCTGAGAGCTGTATCGGATATCGACGGGCAAAGCTTTCCATCTTAACCAGTTGCAGCGATTCTTGGACCCGTTTAGCGACTTCGGGTTTGCTGAGCCGTTTGATTCGTAATCCGAAGGCAATGTTGTCCCAAACCGTCATGTGATTGAAGAGGGCATAGCTCTGAAATACGGTATTCACAGGACGACGATAGGGGGGCACATAGGTCATCGATCGCCCTCGGATGAGCACCTCGCCAGCAGAGGGGTCTTCAAATCCTGCAATGAGTCGGAGAGTGGTCGTTTTGCCGCATCCAGAGGGGCCTAAAATACTAAAAAATTCACCTTGGTGAATATCCAGATCGACGCCTCGGACTGCGGTGTCTCCATTGAAAACTTTGAAGACTTTTCGAAGTTCAACATCCAAGCTAGTTTCGATATCGGCTGTGATCTGGTCTGGTGCAACAGTCTGGGACACAGTGGCAATTCCTCGATCAATATTCATAGGTAGTGAGTAATGCCCAAGTACAATGAACGATGGTTGAGTAATGGCAAAGCGTTTCCGAATCGTTGACAGTCAAGTCTTAGAACATTAATACTCCTTATTGTTCCCGCTAATGAAATCCCCCGACTCTGCTCTTCTTAATATTTGGTCAGCTCGTTAAAAACGGTCGTCAAATCTGATACAAGACTCATAAAGCTTTTACCATACCTCAGCATTTAGAACGAATGATAGAAGGGAGATGTCGCATTTTCGAGCACCTGAATTCGTCTCTTAGCATCAATTGTATTCATCTATGTTGAGCATGACGCTAGACTAGGTAAGCATTAGATGGCAATTCCTAGGCTGAGTCATATTGTTAGAAGTTCCCTGATCCGCTATCTGCAGAGGCTATGACGCTCACTCAACATTCTCCACTAAGTCGCCAGCCAAAATCTCGGCAAATTTCTCGAACGGTAGGCAAGTCGTTTCGTTCGCTCATTATCATGCTGGTTGTGTTGCTCGTCTTGCCCGTTGGGATGGGAAGCCGATTAGCCTACTTGCAGCTAGTTCAAGGCGATCGCAACCGACAGCTTGCAGAAGATAACCGAATTCGGCTGATTCCTAAGAACCCTGAGCGGGGCAAAATTTTAGATCGAAACGGCAAAATTTTAGTCGGTAGTCGATTATCTTATTCGGTGTATTTGTGGCCTATTAGCAACAAGCAAGGCGAATGGACGACGATTACGCGTCGGCTTGCTCAGATTTTAGAAATTCCGGCAGATGAGATTCAAAAGCGTTTAGGGCAAGCCGGATATGACTCTCCGTTTCTCGTCAGAATTGCACGAGGAATCAGCCCCGCCAAACTCACCGCCCTCGCTGAGTATAGCCAAGAGCTCAAAGGAGTTCAGGTTGAAGCTGAAACTGAGCGTAATTATCCCTATGGCGATTTAGCCGCGCATGTCTTGGGCTATACGGGTGAAATGAGCGATGATGAGCTTCAGAGATATCAAGATCGCGGGTATCGTTTGGGAGATGTGATCGGTCAGATGGGCGTTGAAGCTGCGTTTGAGCCTCGTTTACGAGGGGAATGGGGCGGTCAGCAAGTCGAGGTTGATGGCGCAGGACGTGTTTTAAGGATATTGGGAGAAAAACCCTCTCAACCCGGAAATGATGTTCATTTGACCCTCGATATAAAAGTGCAGCAGGCCGCTGAGAAAGCATTGGGCGATCTCACGGGGGCGATCGTAGCCCTTGATCCGCGCAACGGTGCGGTACTGGCGATGGTGAGTCGCCCTGCCTTTGATCCCAATATTTTCTCAACTCACATTACAGATGCCCAATGGCAGCAGCTTCAGAGCAAGGAATATCCGTTCCTCAATCGTGCCCTCCAAGGCTATCCGCCTGCTAGCACGTTTAAGATTGCAACAACGACGGCTGCGATCGAGTCGGGGCGATTTTCTCCAAGGACGGTGTTGCAAACGTATCCCTTCATTACGGCTGGGGGAATTCAGTTTTGGGATTGGAACCGAGCCGGATTTGGTCCGTTGGGCTTCATTGGTGCGATGGCATGGAGCAGCGACACCTTTTTCTATCAGACTGCCATGCGCATGGGTGAGCAACCGTTGATTCAATGGACTCGTCGATATGGGTTTGGGCAAAAGACAGGCATTGAAATTGCGAGTGAAGAGTCTCCGGGACTAGTACCAGACGAAGAGTGGAAACTAGAGGAAATTGGCGAACCGTGGTATCAGGGAGACACCATTAATATGTCGATTGGTCAAGGATATATGCAATCGTCTCCGCTACAGGTTGCCGTCATGTTTGCGGTGGTTGCAAATGGAGGCGATCGCGTCACCCCTCACCTGCTCAAAGACGACGAGGCTGCTCAAACCTGGCGGGAGTCAATTGGTCTACAGCCCGAAACGTTACGGGTGTTGCAGAAAGGTCTGCGCCAGGTGATCACTGGAGGCACAGGCACCGCATTAAATGTATCAACTCTGCCTCCCGTAGCAGGCAAGAGCGGCACAGCCGAAGATCCCCCTCGTGATTCTCATACGTGGTTTGGAGCATATGCGCCCTATGAAAATCCAGAAATTGTGGTAGTCGCATTTGGTGAGAACTCTGGTGGCGGCGGCGGTTCGGTGGCGGCTCCGATGGTTCGCCAAGTCCTAGAAGCCTATTTCAATGGAACTCAGCCGACTGAAGCAACAACGGCGTCATCGGTAGTCACCGATTAGACAAATAACTGTGAGATTGATTGATCTCACAGAAAACCGTAACAAATTCTCAAGAAAACCGAACTCTGCTTAACTGACACAAGGCAGCGTGCCCAGATATAATGCAATCAGGAAAACAAAGCGAGGGGCTGTAACGGTTTCGACGTTTTGGCGAAAGCTACCTTATGACGCAGGTCGAGAGTGAGTCTACTCTCGTAAATCAAGACTCAAACAAAAAGTAAGTGCGAATAACATCGTTCCTTTTGCTCGCAAAGCGGCTCCTGTTGCTGCTTAATTAAAACTCTTAGCGAGCGCTCATAGCTTGACTCCGTTAAGGGCTATGGGCACAACCCCAACGGATGCTCTAGTCGTTTGCCTCTGGTCAACGGCTAGCTAAGACTTCACCAGAGAATCCTATCGTTCGGGATAATGAACGATTCCCGCCTTGAGGACAAGATAGGCTAAACCTGTGAATGAGTGAGGTATTAATACCCAGAGCGGACACGGGTTCGACTCCCGTCAGCTCCATTGTTGGTTAGAGCTTGGCAGTTTGCTCTGCATTGTCGAAGTTAGTGTCAGTGAGTGGAAGAGTGCTTTCGTAGGCACTCTTTTTTGCATAGCAAATACGCAGCCGCAAAGCGTTCATCGCTGCTACAGCCATGTGCATTGCGTCAAGTACAAAAACGGTGGTGTGGGACGCGCCGCACACCACACCACCGTACTTAACTCAAGCGCAGACCGCTATAAGAATTTTTAACCCATCTTCTGAATTTTGAAATTTTTAAGGATCAATAAACGCCGTCGTTGAAAATCTGCGAATGTCACATATCAAATTTCGCTCAAAACCAAATATTGAGGTAAATTCCCGATCGCGACGAAAGATCGTGGAAAATCTAACTAAAACTACAAATATTTAACCAAACGAAGTGTCTACTCCTAAAGATTTAATCTTGATGCACACTGTGCGTTAGCACCATGATGACCTCGCTTGATCAGATCATTCAGCCCTGTCCAACTGTTGTTTCGCCGCAAACACTGGCAGAACAGGTCATTTCATTGATGAGCCAACATGACTTGAGCTATGCAATCATTGCAGATGCAGGTCAAATCAAAGGCATCTTCACTGAGCGGGATTTAGTCCGCGTGGTGGCAACAAAAAAGTTTTCGCTAGAATTGCCCATTTCAGATTTGATGGTATCTACTGTTATTACCTTCAACATCGAGCGAGATCAACCGAATATTGAAGATATTCTCCAGCGAATGGGGCAGTATCAAATTCAGCAGTTGCCGGTTGTAGATGCCCACAATCAACTTCTAGGAGTCATGACCCATGCCAATCTCGTGCGATCGCTCGATTTCGATAAACATCCTGCCCAGATTAAAGAGCTACACCACAAAGATCCTGGCAATACAGATTCTGACAATAAAGATCCTGACAATCCTGATGGTGCTCAAGCCTTGCAAGAAAGCGAGGGATGCCTTCGCTCTATTCTAGATAGTTCATCCTATTCTATTTTTCTCAAAGATTTGCAGGGGCGATACATCTATGCCAACTCTGCCTATCAATGCATGACGCAGCTTCGTCAAGACCAACTCATCAGCAAAACTGACTTTGATATTCTCTCGAATGAGGCAGCTTTGGGGTGTCAGGCGAGCGACAACGCTGCCCTGACAGCAGGTCATCCCCTGGTGTTTGAGGAACAGGTGCCCCTTGCTGAAGGACTGGGTACGTTGCTGATGACAAAATTTCCCTTGCTTGATTATAATGGTCGTCCGCTTGCGGTGTGTGGCATTGCACTCGATATTACTGGACGCAGGCGGGCCGAGGAAACCTTGCGTCGGCGCGAGCAAGAATTTCGAGCATTGGTGGAAAATTCTCCAGATGTAATTTCCCGCGTTGATCGTAATTATCGATTTGTATATGTCAACCCACGCATTGAGGAAACAACGGGCATCCCATCCGCGCATTGGATTGGCAAAACTGAATTAGAAATGGGGTTTCCCGAAACACTTGTAAATCCTTGGCACACTGCACTACAGCATGTATTTGATACGGGTGAAGAACTCGTTTACGAATCAGACTTTCCATCACCCGATGGAATAAAAATTTGGTTAGTTCGGATGGTTCCAGAGTGGAGTGAAGATGGTTCGGTTCAGACCATTTTGAATATTGGTCGAGATATTACCGATCGCAAATACGCGGAGCTTGAGCGGATTCGCAGTCACGATCTGCAAGAAGCAATTTTTAACAAATCAGCCGATGCGCTTTTTGTTGTCGATCCCGAAACGTTGTTAATTATTGACTGTAATGATCGAGCCGTCGAATTGTTTGAAGCCAATGATAAGAGTACCCTGATGAGTATAAAAGGGTATATGCTCCAAAAACGTCCGTTTACGAATCAAGAGACTGAAGAAAGCAGACGGGCGGTTGATCATCAGCATTTTTGGAGCCAAGAGGTTGAATATATCACCTTAAAGGGAAATGAATTTTGGGGAAATTTAGCGGCAACGCAAATTTGTGTGGCCGACCAGGCGTTTCACCTAGTGCGAGTTACAGATATCAGCGATCGCAAACGCAGTGAAGAGGCGTTGAGAAAATATGAACGCATCATTGCTGCGAGCACGGATGGAGTGGCACTGGTTGATACTAACTACGTCTATCAAGTGGCAAATCAAGCTCATCTCGACTGGCATCGACTAGAGCGCAGCGACGTTTTAGGTCATACGGTTGCAGATTTGATTGGGGATGATGTTTTCGAATCGGTGATTCGGGAGCCGCTCGACCAGTGCTTAGCCGGACAGACTGTTCAGTATGAAAACTGGTTTCCCTATCCCAATACTGGGCACCACTTCATGAACGTCACCTATTATCCCTACATTGATGAGGCAGGAGAAATCACCGGAGCCGTTGTTAGTATCCGGAATTTGACCGCATTGAAGGAAGCTGAAATTGCGCTGCGTGAGAGTGAAGAGCGCTTTCGCCGCGTCTTTGAAGATGCAGCCGTTGGGATGGCGATCGCTCAAATTGATGGGCAGTTAATACAGGTAAATCAAGCCCTGTGTGATATTGTCGGCTATTCAGAAGCAGACTTATTAACCAAAGTCGTTCAAGATTTTACGCATCCAGACGATCTTGAACCAGAGCTTGAGTATCTTCAACAGCTTCTTACCAACACGATTTCCTACTACCGCATTGAGAAGCGATATATCCATAAACAAGGTCATATTGTTTGGGTATTACTGAGCGTTTCTTTGGTTCGAGATGCTCACGGCAGTCCATCTCATGTCATCGGTATTGTGCAAGACATTAGCGATCGCAAAGAAATTGATCGCATGAAAGATGAGTTTATCTCCATCGTGAGTCATGAACTGCGTACTCCCCTCACCGCAATTCAAGGATCGCTTGGGATCTTAGCAACGGGGATTTATGATAAAAATCCCATAAAAGCCAAGCGAATGCTAGAGATTGCGGCGCTTGACACAGAGCGATTAGCGCGTTTGGTCAACGACATTCTCGATCTCGAACGTCTCGAATCAGGAAAAGTCGAATTGGTGATGCAATCCTGTCAGGTGGCTGATTTGCTTCAGCAATCGGTTGAAGCAATGCAAAGTATTGCGGAGGATGCTGATGTTTCGCTGGTGTGTCAGCCTGTTCAGGTCATGGTGCGGGCGGCTCCGGATGCGATTATTCAAACGTTGACTAATCTGATTGGTAATGCCATCAAGTTTTCACCCAGTCATTCTGCCGTGACGGTATCGGCCACGCCCGCAGCGAGTTTTATTCGATTTCAAATTACCGACCAGGGGCGTGGTATTCCACCTGAGAAATTGGACAGCATCTTCAAACGATTTGAGCAGGTAGATGTTTCAGACTCGCGCCAAAAAGGAGGAACAGGCTTGGGGTTAACCATTTGCCAAACGATTGTCGAACAGCATGGCGGAAAAATTTGGGTTGATAGCGTTCCTAATCAGGGAAGTACTTTTTATTTCACAATCCCTAGAGATAATGATTGACCCAGGATGCCTAGCCCATAGGGCTATCACACCAATTCTTCAACGTAAGGCTCAAATAAACGGGTTGGAATCCAATCAGGGCTTGTGCTCGTCCATCAAAATCGAAAATCTGACGCCAGACCCTGTTCAACCATCCCCTTATAAAATCCTTATGTTTATCGTTTAGGGTCAATCCATAGCTGGTTGGATGTTGCTCAGGCGTTAGGCATGTTAACCAAAGTAATTCTGCTAATCGATGACGAGGCAAATGTGCGTGAGATTGTTCATGCGTGTCTGACTGACTTGGGTGGATGGGACGTCGTTTCTGTTGCCTCAATGCAAGAAGGGCTGGCGTTTCTTGATGTGACACAACCGGACGCGATTTTGCTGGATATTATGTCATCTCAAGCAGATGGCGTTTCGTTCCTTGAAACGCTCAAGCAGCACACGCTGCTGTCTGAGATTCCGGTGATGCTGCTAACTGCAAAGGCACGATGGTTTACCTCTCAACAGCTCGAACAGCTTGGCGTAAAGGGGGCGATCGCCAAACCGTTTAACCCGGTTGCGTTACCTCAACAGCTTGCCCAGGCACTCGGATGGGATGTCGAGGATAAACTAAACCTTCAGCCTAAAAAGCTTGTTGTATAAATCTACTACGTTTCTGTCACACTGCTAAATCAGTGCAGACTAATACTCCATTAAGCAGTCAGACGGCTCCACGTAACGTATGGAAGTGTGGCTGCCGTTTCTTTGATTTGATGCTCTTGAGCCACAAGCTGGCCGCACGCATCCCATGTGCCTGTGATAAACATTTGACGAGGGCCTTCGCCCATCGAGATTGGAATAGACAGATCTCCGCAGGTGGCTTGCATGGTCATTAAATCGACTCGAATCTCGGCCTGAGGATTGGCTGCGATCGCTTCTTGGAGGTGTTTCACATCAGCCGCTTCAGCCGTCACGCATGGGATTCCCATGGCGACGCAGTTGCCAAAAAAGATTTCTGCAAAGCTTTCACCGACTAAGGCGTTGATGCCCCACTTGGCGATCGCCTGCGGGGCATGTTCTCGAGATGATCCACAGCCAAAGTTGCGGTTAACGACCAATATATTTGCATCTTGATACTGGGGTTGATCAAACGAATGAGTTCCCCCTAGCTGTTGGCGATCGTCTTCAAAGGCGTGCTCTCCTAAGCCATCAAAGGTGACGCATTTGAGAAATCGTGCAGGAATGATGCGATCGGTATCAATGTCATTGCCACTAAGGGGAATACCTCGCCCTGAAATAGATTGAATTTGACTCATAGATAACCTCCTGGTAAACACCTTAGGAATCTTGGATTATTTCGACACTATAGCAATCCCAGATGGGTTGTGAGCGGTGAGCGGTGGGCGAGCGTCGCCCGCCCACCGCTCACACACAATTCACAAGCGATTTAGATCGCTATAGAAGATAAAGAATTTACCAGCTAGTGTAACGATTTGATGAAATCATAGCCGTTTATCGAATCAATAACTTCACGAAGTCATCATGCTCCGCTACTGTCAGGATGTACCTAGATTGAGTTGAATTAAGCCACGATGGAGCTAATCAACACTCTACCGTCTGATGAAGGGTTGCTGACTACCAACCAGATTCGTAACCAATCTGAAGATCCGCTTTTTTTACGTCCAACTATCCTATCTCAACAGACGACGCAACAGATATTCGCTGCCTCTGATATTGCTGCTGCTGAATTAGTCGAAACTAGACCTGACATCTCTTTATTGCCGGACTCTGAAGCCCTCATTCATCAAGGCGTCCGACGAACTACACGCGCTACTTCAAGTCGGTCTGACTCTTTAAGGGTGCGATCGCTCATCGGCGGTAGAGCCGATGATGCACTCGTTGCACCTGTAGTATCCAGCTCTCAAATCGATGAGAGCCTGATTCGCGAAGCTAAATTCCTTGCTTCCCCTGCAACGCCATCAACCGATACTTCAACGCCCCCGCCCATCTTTGCATCCTATCGCAAAGACTTTTACTTCCCGAATGATGTCTATGATGAAGATACACCTGAACCCGTAACAGGCGGGCGAATTCAGATTGCAACAACGGCTCAATCAACCGGACGAGTCACCCATGTTTCGATTGATGGCATCGAACGGCAAGTCATTTATGAACGTAATCCCAGCGAAACTCCCCCATTTGAATGGGTGCATGTGTGGCCTCGACGCGCTGAAGCTGGAGAGCCTATTTGGGTTAACTTTCATTCTCGTGATGCCAAATGGGATACCGTCGATAGCGGCTCGATTCGAGTTGAAACAAATCAGGGGATCGTTGTCGATGGTCGTTTCTCCGTTACGCAAACGGCAGCGCCGCTTACCTATGTCACGACCGCTGACGACTATTCTAGTTTCATCATTCATGTGCAAAATGCTGATGAAATAGCTCATCACGTTGAGCGGATCTGGGTGAATGGGGTTGATATTTTGCAATCTAACCCAGCAGTAGTGTCTGATAAAACGATTGCCGCACAGTCCCATGATCTATGGACCGTTCCCTTAGCAGAACCGACTGCTCCTGGTGAGGCTTGGACCGTGGTAGTGGAGTATGCAAATACCTATGCTGCCGTGGGAACGGGGCGCGTTATTCCTGAGTTCTTCCCCGTGATGGCATGGAATAATACCTCAGAACGTCCGTTTCCGTCTGGAAACATCGAAAACTATCAAAATATCCGCGAGGCAGGCATTGACACGATTTTTGTGAACGGCACGACCTGTAACGATGGAGTCTGTGATCCCTATTCATTAATCAATGATGAGTTAGCGAATTTGGAGGGCTTTAGCGCCTTTGTCAACTACAACCCATACATCAACCCCGGTCGGAATTTTCCAGACTTTACCAACACGTCTGGCATTGCTGCCGTTGTCACGGGCGATGAATCAGACGATACTGTCTATGATGACGATACGGGTATTCCAATTCCTGCCCTGAAAGCACGCGACTCATGGCGATCGTGGCAGCGATATCCCGAACTTCCGACATTCAATGGGGGCAAAACAAATAAACATATCGGTTCGTTTGCAGGCATGACCGATATTCAAGGGATGGATTTTTACACAGCCGCCTGTGCGCCCCATGTGACATCGTTTGGCGAACATCCTCCTCTGCGGGCTACGTTCGACTATCTTCGCAACACCCGCAACAATCACATGCCCCTAACAACGTGGATGTATACTCAGGGGCTGTCTCCCGCTTGGAATCGCAGCCCGCTTTTAGGAGGGGATGAATTTAGCGTGCAGCCTGACCCGCAAGAAATTTTGGCACAAGGAATGATGGCGGTTGCCGCAGGAGCGAAAGGATTATTGTGGTTTCAGGTCAACCAGGATGAAGCCGACGAAGCACCTGAGCGGTGGCAGGCGATCGCCGATATGAATGCAATGGTTCGAGCAGTCCGACCGTGGTTGCGGGAAGGTGATGTAACAGGAGCTGCATCATCAGACGATGAAACACTCGTTGAAATGATTCAAGCTCGTGATGCGTTGATTGTCCCCATCATTAGTCTTGATACTGAAAGCGAACCGAGTGATTTAGAATGCCTGCTGGTGAATTCTGAAGGCGGTGTGCCCCATTGGATATTTGACGAATCTACTCCCGATGTCGAAATCGATCTGCCGCTAGGTTTCACCGTGGCGGATGCGTTTGAAGTGCAGCCCGATGGCATTTCCCCAATTGAATTTAACCTCTCTTCTCAAGGCATCCAGGTTGATGATATTGAACTCAACAATGATATGCCCGTGCGGCTGCTAGTCTTTGCAGCCAATGAAGGCGTTCGCAGCGAAGTCGCAGCCGAATTTGCACCCATTGCGTAAGTCTATCTAGGAGATATAGCGGGAGAATCTAAAACAACCACCGATCACACCACCATCAAATAGGAGGGCGAATCGCGGGGTGGATATCCGGATGCTTTCACGTTAGGATGCTGAACGTGTGCCAGTAGCTTTTAGGCCAAACTGAGAAGTACTCTGGTCTAGAGTCCTAGCTTGTCTAATACTGAGCGTGTCGAAACAATGTGGCGGTCGAGCCCGAGCTGATTCGGGCTTACCCCCAGGGCTAATGCAACCAGTTGAGGCAAATGCAAGATGGGGAGCCCTAGAGATTGCTCAACGACCTGTTCGACTTCGGGCTGGCGAGAATCTAGATTCAGGTGACATAACGGACATGGCGTGACGATGCAGTCAGCTCCGTTGGCGATCGCCTCTTGAATATGGGCACCTGCCATCTTAAATGATTGCGTCGTGGCATAGCTCGAAAGCGGCCAACCACAACATTGAGTGCGCCCTCGATAGTAGATAGGGGTTGCCCCGACAGCGCGGAACACATTCTCCATCGATTGGGGATCATAGGGATCATCATGGGGCAGATGATCCTGCGCTCTCAGCAGATAGCATCCATAGAAGGCAGCGCATTTCAAGCCGGATAATTGTCGAGTCACTCGCGCCTGCACCGCGTCTAAGCCATAGTCTCCTACAATCGCCCAGAGTAAATGCTTGACCTCGGTGCTGCCCTGATAGGGCGAACAGCCTTCTTGTTTCAGAAACCCATTGACGTGGTCGAGATATGCCGGATCAGAGTTGTGACTATCTTTTAGACGGTCATCCACTCGACCGATGACGCCTTGGCACGTACTGCAATGGGTTAACAGGGGTAGGTTCAAGTCTTCGGCAAGGGCAATGTTGCGGGCGTTGACGGTGTCTTCTAGTAATTGCGAATCTTCCTTAAAGGTTCCAGAGCCACAGCATGATGCCTTTTTAAGCTCAACCAATTCGATGTCTAATGCTTGAGCAAGCGCCGCCGTTGAGAGATAAAGCTCGCGACAGGCACCTTGCGCCACGCAGCCAGGAAAGTAAGCGTATTTTAGTGGAGTCGATGTCGAATGTGTCATGGATCTATTGTGAAGCGGGTTTCTGACTGAGAAGGTTTGTACGGTTTTGTAATGGCCAATTTGAGCGATCGCCCAAGCCGAATCATGCTTAATCACAACGGGCGATCGCTCCAGGTTTCCCCTGTAATCTCATCCTCGTCGATTTCCTTGCCAGATACCGACGCCGTGCCTGACAACCCCTGGCTTGAACAACCCTTGACTTGAATAGGTGCGCGATTTCTACTATTCGTTAGCGAGCTCCGTTCAAGACCGCTTCCTCATCCGGGTCAGCCACCCCAAACACCTGACTAAAGACCTTCATTACCTTATAGCCCGAATCGATAGACTCTAGCGGATCTTTGCGTAGGCGATGACGGAGACACAGCACCACAACCCGACGAATATCATCGACCGTTGCGTCCGTTCGTCCTTCGAGGGCCGCTAAGGCTTTTGCGGCTCGATTGATCACAATGTCTCCTCGAAGACCGTCAACATTGAGCTCAGAACACACTTGCGAAATGTGAACCCGCAGTTCGTGGTCCATTGTGACAGACTTGAGCAACTGCTGCGCGTTGACGATCTGCTCTTGAAGCTCTTTCTGCTGGGTGGCGTACTGTTTGATATAGGCGTTTGGCTCTTGATCAAATTCGGTACGTTCTTCCACGATCTTGACGCGCAGATTGGGATCTTTAACCGTATGAATTTCTGCGTGCATGCCAAAGCGATCGAGAAGCTGAGGCCGCAGTTCCCCCTCTTCAGGATTACCTGACCCCACCAAGACAAAGCGGGCCGGGTGGCGGATGGAGATGCCTTCTCGCTCAACCACGTTCCAGCCAGATGCAGCTGAGTCAAGCAACACATCAACGAGGTGATCGTCGAGCAGGTTTACCTCATCGACATACAGAATGCCGCGATTGGCTTGCGCTAGCAGGCCGGGTTCAAATGCTTTCACCCCTTCTGCCAGAGCTTTTTCGATATCAATCGTGCCACAGACTCGGTCTTCGGTTGCGCCGAGGGGCAAATCAATCATGGGCACTTTTTTGTGGGCGACGGGAATGTCCTCTCCTTGGATGAGGCGATCGCGCACGACATCACTCATCAAATCAGGATCGCTGGGATGACTATTAAATGGATCATCAGCAACCACCTCAATAGCGGGGAGCACATCTGCCAATGCGCGAATTGTGGTGGATTTTCCAGTGCCGCGATCGCCCATAATCATCACCCCACCAATTTTGGGATCGATCACATTGAGCAACAGCGCAAGCTTCATTTCCTCCTGGCCGACGATGGCGGTGAAGGGGAAAACGACACGGCGAGTAGCAGAAGATGGATTGGCTGCAACAGTAGAAGTCACGGAGCTACCTGAAACCTAAACACGACGTTAACGACTGTTTTTCATTGTGACACACTGTGCGAAGCGAAATATAATGCCTGTGTCGAGTCAAAAATATCATTGAGATTATGGTGCAGGCTCCAATTCCAGTCGTTGTGAACGGCGCAGCAGGTAAGATGGGACGCGAAGTTGTCAAAGCCGTGTCCCAAGCTGACGATATGACGTTGGTTGGAGCTGTTGAGCGCAATCCTGACTACAACGGTCAAGATGTCGGCGAAATTATCGGATGTGGTCCGTTAGAGATTCCGATTACCAATGACTTGCAGGCTACGTTGGTGATGGCGCTTCAAGAAAAAGAATTGGGCGTCATGGTCGATTTTACTCACCCCCGTTCTGTGTATGAGAACGTGAGAACGGCGATCGCCTATGGAATTCGCCCCGTTGTCGGCACCACAGGACTCAACCTAGATCAAGTCCAAGAGCTGGCAGACTTTGCCGAAAAAGCCAGCACCGGATGTCTGATTATCCCAAACTTCTCGATTGGCATGGTGCTTCTGCAACAGGCTGCTGTGCGCGCCTCTCAATACTTTGACCATGTTGAAATTATCGAACTGCATCACAACCAAAAAGCAGACGCGCCCAGCGGGACTGCCATTAAAACTGCTCAAATGCTCGCAGAATTTGGCAAACCCTACAATCCGCCATCCGTTGAGGAAACTGAAAAGCTCTCGGGCGCCCGAGGCGCACAAGCGGATGATGGCATCCGCATCCATAGCGTGCGGTTGCCTGGGTTAATTGCCCATCAAGAAGTTATTTTTGGCGCGCCGGGTCAAATCTATACGCTAAGGCACGATACGAGCGATCGCTCATGCTACATGCCCGGCGTTTTGCTGGCAATTCGACAGGTGACACAGCTCAAATCATTAGTCTACGGATTAGAGAAATTACTCTAAGTGATCCAGAAGTGATCCAGACGAATTCATCATCTCCCCATATGATGGTTCTCAATGTCGTTATCTGTAATAGACAACCAAGAAGAGAGTCCACCGGTTATGGATGCCTCGCGGCCTCTCACCGAAATAAACCGCGATTATGCAAGATGCATGTTTGCGGACTCCCAGAGACTTATCGCGGTCTGAAGCCAGAGAACTTGCAGAGGTAGATTTTGTTTCTACAGCCTGGGTTTTGCAAGCGACGTGCATCGCGCCATTTTTGCCAAGAAAATTTTAGTCTCCAAGATAACAAAAGCAGGACCTTATAAACCATCTTCTAAACTCTGACTTGGATCAAATTGTCATTCCATCTCTGAAATTATTTCAATAGCGCCCTTAAAAAGACAGCAAATTCTATATCGTTATCGTTGCCATTGAAATTCGAGATCATTTCTCCCCTCAAATAGACGATTAATGCGATCTATCTGAACATTTATGGGTAATATTTCTGGTAAATCGAAGCAATTTAGGAGGAGAAGAATAGACTAGAGGCGCAATTTGCTCCCCTTATGCGAGAAATTATAGATTGAGTCTGGGTTATCGGATTTTTCAGTTAGATGGAATGCTCCGGTTGTACGTCCTATGCAGCGCTATCGATAGCGCTGCATAGAGTTGATCAGCTTTGAACCCGCTATATACGGCAGTTGGTGACTAGAGGCTTAAGCCAATCTCGGATATTGTCTTAGAAAATTCAATCGAATTTGTTTTAAGAGAACTCTTTAAAAGCTCCATTTGTCATTCCGAGAGCGGGACGCAACGCGAGGAATCTCAACTTGATCTCCGGGCTGAAATGCTTAACCGTTAGGGCATGGCTGCGCTATTATTCTGCGATCGCCCCGTTCCCCCTGACATTTCATCCGTCTCAAATAGCCTCTAAGAATAATCGAGGAGCGGCTATTTCTCATAAAAATCTTGCTTTTAATTCAAGGTCATCTTAATTTGATAGATGTCTCGTGAATGATGAGAATCTTTCCTCAGGGTGTCGGTTTGATATTTCGTTCGCTCAATGTTGTATACGATTGATCACCCTTTTTTAAGGTTTGTGACCATATCGCCAAAGTGGCAATTCTGAACTAAATTGGATACCATGCATAGCAGCATTAGATGCGTCGATTACTTTGTTCCTTTTTTCTCATCGATCCATCTTCTTATACTTTTGAATAAGCGGGCAAGATCGTGGTTGGGGCTCTAACAGGTTTATTCTCAAAGAAATCGAAAGGGGTGGGCATAGAGTTGACCCCAGAGAGAGTTAATATTGCTCAGCTAAAGCGAAAAGGTCAGGCGTTTCAGTTGGTCAAGTTTGCCTCTGCTGAAGTTCCTGAAGGTATTTTTCAAGAGGGGCAGATTACAGATGCCCCGACCATGGCTGAGATTATTCAGGCACTAGTGAGCGAAAGCAAGATCAAGGTAAAGTCTGCTGCTACTGCAATTCCGGGTGGTCGAGATACAGTCACTCGCATTATCCCCGTGCCAGCAGAACTAGACGATCGAGAACTTCGGGAAATGGTTCTCAATCAAGAAGCAGGTCTATATTTACCCTTCCCTCGAGAAGAGGCAGATGTCGACTATCAAAAACTTGGCTTCTTCGTTGATGAGGATGGCATTGAGAAGGTCCAGGTCTTGCTGGTCGCCACTCGCAAAGAGGTGACTAATTCGTATTTAAGTACGTTCCAGCAGGCCGGTTTGGGAATCGATGTCTTAGAAATTAGCAGTTTCTCGCTGATCCGAACGATTCGTGAGCAGCTCCGACAGTTTACGCCTCAAGAGGCAGTTGCAATCGTTGATATCGAATTTGAGAATACCGAGATTTCAATTGTGGTCGATGGAGTCCCTCAGTTTTCTCGAACCGTTCCCATCGGAACGTATCAAATTCAAACGGCGCTGAGTCGGGCAATGAATCTGCCTCCGTCACGAAACACCGATTTGCTTCAGGGAATGACAATTCCGGTGACTCCGATGGATAGTGTGGGAATGCCCAAAATGGGAGGCACGAATCCCGGAACGGCGGCTATGCTCAGAATCGTGGGTGAGTTGGCCGATGAATTGCGTCGTTCGATTGATTTTTATCTCAATCAAGGCGAAAACTTGGAGGTCGCTCAGCTTCTCTTAGCAGGGCCAGGAGGAGCCATTGGGAAACTCGACGAATTCTTTTCTCAGAGGCTAAGTTTGCCCGCAAGCCAGGTTGATCCGATTAGCACGATTTCTCTGGATGTCGAAGATGATATTCCTGACGTGCAGCGACCCGGCTTGGGCGTGGTAATTGGTTTGGGTCTTCGGGAGGCGTGGTGATCTATGTATAGTCTAGATATTAATTTTCTCAACGATCGCACAGAAAGGCCGAGTGAGGGAGACATTAGAACCTCTACTGCTACTGGTGGTAGGGGTGATAATTTGCCTATCTTCGTGGGGCTTGCGGTGGGTGTGATTCCGCTCGTGTTTGTGGTGGCATCGTGGCTGATTTTGCAAAATCTCAATGCATCTGCTCGGCGTGAATCGGCGGAGTTAGATGCTCAGTTGGCAACGCAAACGTCCTTCCAGGCTCAGTTGGCCAGCTTGACTGCCGAAGCCAATCAGGCTGAAGAGGCGGCCAGGGCGCTTGTAACCGTATTTGATCGAATCAAGCCATGGTCGGCATTGCTGCAAAGTATCCGGGATAGTGTGCCGTCTAGAGTTCAAATCTCGTCCATTGAGCAGGGCGAAGGTGAGCCCCCCGCACCACCTGCGAATGCAACCCCTGCTACTGATGCAGCCGCTCCCACACAACCTGAACCGCCACCCATTGTCATCAATATTTCAGGGTTTGCGTCGTCCTTTAATGATGTCAACGATTTTCTGCTGGTGTTGCAGCGATCGCCCTTCTTAGAAGCTGAAAGGACACGATTGCTCAGTGCTCAACTGTCTGATTATCCTGAGCAGATTGAGCTTCCGGATGACGCGCCATCTGGAGTCGAGGTTCGGGTTCCGCAAGTTGTCGAGTATAACATTGAGGCCGAACTGACCGATCTGCCTGCATCAGAATTGCTTCCAGAGTTGGAGAGTACGCTGGCAGTGGGGTTGACATCGAGGATTCAAGCACTTCGGGATAGAGGAGCCTTTGAACAATGACCATGAGCGGTGAATTTACACCCATTGATGACAATCAAGATTTTGAGGCTAGACGAAACTATCCGACTGCGTTTGGGGTTCCGCTGACTCCAACCGTAATTGGAAGTGTGCTTGGCGTAGCCTTGTTTGGCTTAGCGATCTATCTCTTTTTTCTGCTGGTGCGTCCGGCCTTGCAGACTCGCCAGCAGCTCTCTCAAGAAATTGAAGAGAAGCAAGATCAATTGGACAATGTGGCTGAGCGGGAGCAGCAGCTTCAAGAAGCGCGCGATCGCAAAGCAGCCGCAGAGCAGCTCCAGCAAGATGTGCTGGCACTGTTTGCCACAGAGGACAGTTTAGACACCTTGCTACTCGATCTAAACGAGCGAGTTCAATCCGTAAATGCAGGCATCGAGGACGAGGATCGACGAGCCGTTTTGTCTTTGTTTGAGGTGGGTGAATCGGCGATTGTCACCGATAGCTCGCTGGGTGAAGCGGTCAATGGGCGCATTGAGCGACGAACCTACAACGTTGAAATGAGAGGCAATTACGCTCAGACCCAGTCGATTTTGCGTAATATCGAACGGTTACAGCCCCTCTTGCTCGTCAGAGATTTTCAATCCACGTTGAATACCTCTGAGCGAACGTTACAGGTTGACTTGCAAGGAAATCTCGTCCCCGCTGGAACGCCAGTCACGCGGTTAGATACGTCTTTTGAGTTGGATGCTCTGCTTCCGGTTCCGCCTGACGAGTTACCTCCTGAGCCGACACCGACCGCCGATCCGGCGGCTGAGGGTGAGGCTGCGCCAGCAGACCAACCCGAACAAGGTACGACTCAAGGGAGTAATTAAGACATTCGTTGACCTGTTGGGGCGTGGGTTTCGCTAGTCTGACAGGTTTAGTAATGATTATCTAGGTTTGACGCGCTAGTGCGCTATTGCCCCCGACTATACTGTTGACGTTCATTTGATTACTTTCGATATTTTTTAAGATTATGAGGAGGGAACTGTGAACCGGCATCTCGCGCTTGGTAGCATCCTGGGCAGCAGTGCAACCGCAGTGCTATTAACTACACAGCCTGCATCAGCACAAACCGCTATTACTGGAATTCAAGTTAATCCGACCGATACGGGAGCCGTCGTTGTCTTAGAAACAGACAATGGCGATCGCCCCCAGATTTTTACAGTGCGTCGTGGAAATACCCTCGTCGCCGATGTGGTCAACGCCCAGCTTAGTTTGCCGGATGGGAACGGTTTCTTACAAAACGATCCTGCCCCCGGAATTAGCGCAATTACGGTCAGCCAACTCGATGCCAACAGCGTGCGAGTCATCGTTGATGGCGAAGATATGGCTCCAGAAGGGCGGATTGAGCAGTCAAATGGAGATATTTTATTCAGCTTTAGCGTGGGCGGAGAAGTTGCCGAAGCCCCCGCAGAAACCCCGTCTGAAACTTTGCCCGAAATCGAAGACGACGAGGAGGTGGAAGAAGTCCCCGTGACTCAGCTTCCATCGGAAGAACCTGCCCAACCGCCCGTCGTGCAAGAGCGCCCTGCCGACGTGATGGTCCCTAATCCTCAAGTTCGTATTGATGGGGTTCAGGTAGAACCCTCTGCTGGTGAGCCTGCGCCTCCATTTTTGCCTCGGGCGATCGCCCCACCCGTGGGAGATATTGCCATCTCCAATATCGATCCGTCCCCTAGTCGAATTGATTTAGGCACATCAGAACGGGTTCCTCGCCTCGTCTTGAGAGATGCTCCAGTCCGGGAAGTACTCGCGCTTTTGGCGCGCGCCGCAGGGCTAAACCTTGCTTACATTGGGGCAGATGCCGAAAGCACTGAAGAAGAGGTGCCCGAAGTTCGAGTTTCCTTAGAGATTGAAGATGAGCCCGTAGAGGACGTCTTTAACTATGTGTTACGCATTTCGGGTGTGCAAGCGAGTCGCTTTGGGCGAACCATCTTTGCGGGGCCACGCTTACCCAATAGTGCTCGCCAGCTCGTTGTGAGAAACCTGCGCCTCAATCAAGTGGATGTTCCGACCGCGTTGAACTTTTTAGTCGGGCTGGGCGCAGAAACGGCGGTGAGCCGCGAGCGGTTAGTCACATTCGTCAATGCCGTCGAAGTGGGCGAAGGTGCGCCTGCTCTGACGCAGACTGAATCGGTCACGGAAGATCGAGTTGAGACTCAGCGGATTGATTATGAAGATTCAAATCCAATCCTGCGTGGCTTGCAGGTAGTCGGAGATGAGCGAACCAATTCTGTAACGCTGGTCGGGCCGCCTCGATTGGTCGAAATGGCGATCGCCCAGCTCGTGCCGCTTGATATCCGTCGTCGGCAGGTAGCAGTCAGCGTTCGGATTATCGACATTGACTTAAGTGCACTTGAGAGACAGGGTTCCAGTTTCTCATTCGGAATCGACGATACCCGTGTTTTGGTTGAGAACGGCATTGGCGTGCTCAACTTCGGAGATGATGCCCCCTTCAACACCACCTTAACCGGTGATACGTTTGGTGATGTAGTCGATAATTTCCCTGGACTTGAAGTTTCGGGTGATAATGATGCATTTTCCTTTGCACGCAATTTCCTAGCTCAGCTTCAGTTTGCTGTACAGAGTGGGAATGCCAAGATTTTGACCGACCCAACACTGGTTGTTCAAGAAGGGCAAGCGGCAGAAGTTGTGTTGGCAGAAAACGTAATTACCAACATTGAAATTGAAACTACTATTACGGGTGGCGTGCAAGAACAAACGGTTACCGTTGAGACGGAGCCTGCGGGTGTGGTTTTCCGAGTCCAAATCGACCGAATCGATGACAACGGATTCGTCAGCCTCTCTGTAGCGCCTACGGTTTCATCTCCGGGTGCAGTTGAGACTGTTGAAGTAGAAGGTGCAAGCATTGATTTGACTTTGCTTGAGGAGCGCCGAGTGACATCAGGTCAACTTCGCCTACGAGATGGTCAAACTCTCGTTATTGCTGGGATTATTCAGGAACAAGACACGACAACTGTGTCTAAAGTGCCAATTCTGGGAGATATTCCTTTACTGGGGGCTCTATTTAGACGAACCGATCGCGACAACTCTCGTTCAGAGGTGATTGCGTTGTTGTCTGTTGATATCTTAGATGATTCAGAAAATTCGACGTTTGGCTATCGATATCCACTGAGTCCTGAATCGCAAGAATTGCTGAATCGCAATCGTTAAATTTTCTGCAAAATCTCTGTGAATTAATCTCTGCAAATTAATGCAGTATGGAGAGCCTATCCGAAAACTCCTGACGGAATTTTCGGATAGGCTCTGAGTGGGCAGCACGATCTTTATTGATCCGCATCGAAGATTGAGCAGTTGGTTGATTGAATAATGCGATACCATCCTAAATGATGTAGGCAACAATACATTGTCATGGAGCAAGATCAAGACTCAGATCTATTGCCAACCGAAATTATTCTCAATCATCCTCGCAAGACCCTAGATAATCGTCACCTCGACTGGCGACCTCAACCCGGCACGTATTTAGACATCAACGGAGAAACTTACGCGGTTCTAGAGCGGCGTCATCAGTATCAATATCGATCGGGCCGATATCGGCTGCAAAAGATTGCGTTGTATGTGCAATCGGCTCAGCGCCCCAGTGAACAGAGCTTAGTTGGTGGGCGGTGGGTAATCGGAGATGCATCGTGTCGATACAATGCCGATTCTGAAATCATTCGCTGTGCTGTTCGGCCAGATGGCCCGTGTAATGGTTGCCAATTTTATGAGCCAAAGACCTGATAGCTGATTGCTACTTACGCGTATGTTGACTAGCCTAAGATTGCTCCGATGCCTAACCGGGTGCCATTGACAAAGTCCCATCCAGACTGCGATCGCTTTCCTGCCAGTTGAACCGTTTGCAACAGCAGCCCGCCGTCTCCGGTTTGAATAACCGGACCGTAATTTTTAATTAACTCGACAACGGTACCAGGTTGAGCAGGATTCTCACGGAACGTCGGGGCGAGGGAAGTTGCGATCGCCTTCAATTCTTTTAACTCGTTGGGCAAATCGTCGAGCATTGACATCGTCTCGATTCCAAAGGGAACAGTTGCCTGCACTTTGAGCATCTGCGTTTGAACCGTTGTGACGCAGTTTGGATAAAACCCCCTCACTTGGTTGTGAATGGCGATCGCCGAGCGAGACCAGTCAATTGGGTAGTCATCTTTTTGAATGAGCGGGGCATAGGTTGCCCGTTCATGATCTTGCGGGACAGGGTTGATAGTGGGCTGGTCTAGGCCAATCAGCGTCTCGACGAGTAAATCAGCAGCCATCTGCGAGAGGGTTTTTGCCAAATCGAGAGAATTATCGAGCAGGCCAATGGGCATACTTGACTTCAGCAGCATGTCGCCTGTATCCATACCCGCATCCATTAGTATGGTGGTCACGCCTGTCTCCGTTTCTCCATGATAGAGACACCATTGAATCGGAGCCGCACCTCGATAGCGGGGGAGAATGGAGCCGTGAGCATTAACACAGCCCAAGCGAGGCATCTCTAAAATTCCTTGAGATAAAATCTGCCCATAGGCCACCACCACAAAGGCATCTGCGTCACTTTGGCGGAGCCAATCAAGGGTGTCCGCATCCTTCTTGACGCTGCGAGGTTGCCAGACTGGAATGTGGTGATCCCCTGCAACCACTTTTATAGGGGATGAGATCAGCGTCGTTCCGCGCCCACGCCGCTTGTCGGGCTGAGTCACTGCCGCTAGCACATCAAATGCTCGATTCTCAATCAAGCGCTCGAAGCTAGGTACAGCAAATTGGGGAGTACCAAAAAAGACAATGTTCATTAAGGCGTAATTGAAATTTCAATGCGGCGATCGAGCGACTCATCAGGAGATACGCTTTCTTCAGAACGGTGAAGCCGCCCGTATCCAACTACTACCCAGTGATGCTGTTGCTCACCCAAGGCGTCGGCAAGATAGTGTTTGATGACGGTTGCTTGCTCAAATGCTCGCCTGCGATCGCCCTCTGGCGAGTTTTGGCTAGCTGAAAATCCAGCCACTTGTACTGCGGCCCCTGGATAGTTTTGAATTTCGTCTATGATTGGGTCTAGAACAGCTCGGCTATCTGCACTGAGTACCGTCGGGTCAGACCCAAACAGCGCATCGCTCGGCAACGTAATTAAGATATCGCCATCTCTAGAGATTGAGCTATCAATCGCCGGGACAGGCGATGCAGGATCAGATGACGGCTTAGTTTGCGCTGATGTGAGCTGTTGCTCCAGCGTTTGAAGTCGTTCCTCAAGCGACGATTTAGAGGGTTGCAAACCAATCAATGCTTCGATTTCGGAGGTGCGATCGCGCACCGTCGTGAGCTGAACCTGTAGCTGATCGATCTCAGATTGAAGTCTTTGCTGCTGATCAGAAGTGAACCCTGACGGAGACTCTGTGGCACTATCCGTATCCTCCGACGTCGGATCGGAAGCGGTCGAAGAATCGTCAGCTTGAGGAGAGGATTGAGGATCATCTGAATCGGGTTCGCCCCACTCAGGCAACTGCCGCACATTTTGACGTAAAGACGCCCCACCCCGGAGAACATTTTCGAGGAACGGAGGATCGTCTACATTACCCGGAACGACTTGGGCGATCGCAATACCAAGCAAGCCTGCCGTGGCACCTCCAACGCTCAAAAGCAATAGACGAAAAATAATAATGAGCAGCCCGATCCCCCAGTTAAATGACCGCTGGGTGGACTGCAATTTTGGCTTGTGAACGGTCGATGGTTCAGTCATGATATTCCCCCACGACGTGCGCCTGTTGTGATACTAGCTCATCTGCAACCATTGCTAGAGGAGGGTTTGTTCTAGGCAGTCGTGCAACTGCACTCAAACAAAACGCATAGGAAGACTAACTGTAGATATATAGATCTATAGACCTATAGCGATCCTAAATCGCTTGTGAATTGTGTTTGAGCGGTGGGGCAGGCGCAGTCTGCCCCACCGCTCATAACCCATCTAGGATTGCTATATAGACGAGTATGAGTGTCTTGAAGATTCTTGAGAGATAGTCGTCTCCCTATCTTGTCATCATCCCATGAAATTATGGCGGTGTGAACGAGTTAAATCGTTTCCCGGCTTCAGTTTCAACGCTAAAATTTCCGTCAATTTTCCTGTTTAGTCGCGTTGCATTTGTTATACATGAAGCAAGAATATTCGATCGATATCATTACCCAATAATCTCCAAGTCCGCCTCAATCAACACCTGCATCTGTCTGTCCACCTGATAGAGAAACGAGCCTCATGCTGCACACCAGAATTTGTTTAAGGTGGTTGGTTTATCAACCATCGATCATTTCTCTTGCTGCGATCGCAATATTACTAACGCCGAGCATTCTAATCAGCCGGATAAATTCCAGTGTGCAACTACTCAATTCTGTCCGAGCTATCGCAGCAGAACCCCCTTCGATTCCTGAGCCAGAGACTGATCCCGGCGCTTTAGATGCGGATGCCTTAGATCGAGACGTCTCAGATCGCGAATCTGACGCCGATGCGGTCGAACCGAGTGATCCCCTGAATAGTCCGTATCCTGTTCCCTGGCAATGGGTCGTTGAGACGCAACAGGAAATTGGTGAATCGACGACTCCGCAAATGCGCTACTACCGTAGCGACGCCTTGGTTTCACCAGACGGGCAATATGCGGCATATAGTCGGATTCAGCTTCGTGTTGTGTCAGAACCGACTCAAAATCAGGTCAGCAGTATCTTGTTTCTAGAAAATCTAGAAACCGGAGATTTGCAGTTGATTACTGCGTCATCGCCCTTAGGAGTTACTCAGTTTTTACCCAATCATGACGATCAGATTCCTGGAGCGATCGCCATTTTGGTTCCAGTGTCGTGGTCAGCAGCGAGCGATCGCATGTTAGCCCGCGAGTTTGAATCCCTCTTTGGCACTGATCTGGCCTCAGACTATGCCGTCATCTGGGATCGTCACCATAATTTAACTCGTACAGTAGCTCCGGAAAATATTCGCTATACCAACGCCGTATTAATCGGTTGGAGCCAAAACAACCCTGGGCAAGTCCTCTTCCGGGCTGGTAATTTGGGTGATGAGCAATGGCCTCTCTATGCCGTTGATTCAACCGGACGCGCGATCGCCGTCGCCGATGACCAACCGATTGCGTTCGGTCGACGCGTGACTTCAACATGGTCTGGACCTCAAGCCTATCAGTGAATTAAGGAGAGGGTGTTGGAATGATGTGGGCAGAAGCTGACTGATGGGTTCCCGTCCCGACACCCTTACCTATTTCACGATCTCCTATCTCCCCCATTTTTTCTTTTCGTCACTGGCGGGGAGCCCCATGCCACGGGCTCACTTCGAGGGCGCCATTGGGCCTAAACACGACGCGGAATTGGGCGATCGAGTCTTGGCTTGTAGTGTCTACACTGACGGGTGTCGATCGCAAATCAGGCAATGGAATGTCGTTGACATAGGTGAGTGCGGCATCGTTTTCATATCGGTAGCCGACAATGTCTCCATCTTGGTTAACGCCGACTCGATACACCAAATCTTCGCTAAACCGAACGTCTGTCCTCCAGGCTTGATCAATCCGATCAAACAAGCCCCACTTTAAGTTTTCGAGGCGAGCGGGATCTGTAATTTTTGGGGCTTGCCCAATTAGAACATCTAAATTGTCTGCACTAGCGACTGGCGGTGATGCCGACGATGAGCTATTCGGCTCAGCAGATTGAGCAGATGAATCTTGAGAGGATGCCTCACCTGTCGGAAATGCTTCATCTTCGGATGGTTGGGCATCTGGAGAGGTCAACAGATCTGCCTCCGGGGACGCATCGGGTGGATCAGAACCCGCCGGGCTAGAGTTTGCAGCATCGGGCGCAACCTCAGTGGACTGCTCGCTAGAGGCTTCACCATTCGCGCCAGTACGACGGAGATCGGGAGGTGGAACGAAGAAAATGGCGATCGCCGCGACCGCTAACCCCGAGATCCCAATCGCGGCAGGCAACGCCCGCTTAGTGACGGGTTCTTGAGGTGCAACGTGACGCTTGCGAATAGGGACTAAATTTACCTTAAAGTCAGGCAATGTCTGGTTATCGGCCAGCATTTGGTCAATCGCTTCGACCAAATCAAAAAGCTGCACCGTCTTCAAGTCAATCTGCATCGACTGATCGGGCTGGTGACCATTTGACTCAGACGAACGACACGTTAAGCGATGAATATCCCCTTGAACATAGCCAATCTGGACAGGAGCAGATCTCTCATCGAGAGGTGGCGGATGAGGAATACCGCTCAAAAATTCTTGTGCGTATCGGCTCGCCGATTTGACTAAGCTTTCTACAAATTCACGCCCGCCCACAAGCGGCTTCTCATAGCCTGCAAAATGACATTCTGCATTGACGACCATCGTTAAGAGAGGACGATCTGACGCTTTGTCTGGCGACTCAGGCTCATTACTCCATCCTTCTAAAATCAGCTTGCAGTTTGGCAAGCTGTATTGGCGTCGGATTGTCATGCAACCTCCCCATCGAATAAGCTGCTCCAGAGTCGTTGCGCTCCAGCAGTTCCTGTACAAAATAGAAGTTGCCCCAGCAGACTCAAGGCTAAACTATTTAGTTTTTCATCGGTGCTATACGCCATCACCCCTGCTCGTTTTGGGTTCATCCGAGAGCGAAAGTGTGAGCGAAACCTCAACAAATAGTCGGATAGCCGAAAATGATGGTCGGGCGACAATTGTTTCTCAGAGAGCTGCTGATAGGCTAGGAGCAGTTGTCGAATCAGAACCGTTAGCCGTCGCGCCAGATGACAGGCAATGATCACAAGCGCCTTAGCTTCGGTGACGCTTAACGGGCGGCGCTGACTGCTGCGGCGAAGCGGATTTGTGCTGCGTAGTCTCCACAATTCAACCCGGTTCCCAATGACCTCTTGCATGTTTAATTCGCGAGCTGCAACCAAAAATGCTTCAGACCCTGTGAGATCAAGCGCTTCGATGGCTAACAAGAGTAAGTCAATCTGTAACCTCGCCCGACGAGGACACGACTTATCGGGTAGAGCAGGATCGGGTAAAGTATCTAGAATCACGGAAAACGAGTGTTGGGCAGGTGGATTAGAGACGTGCATGACCCTCTTCAAAATTGTCCACAGAATTGTCCACAGAACGAACTGTCGTAAGCGTTAATGACTATCTGCTCTATCCTTGGCGATCGCAGGCTTTGGCTATCACAAGCTTACGATCATAACACTCCTCACGGCTAAGGTCGGCATTGTCTAAGCAGTTGAATACATCGACACCCCGTCCACGTCCGGAACTATAATTTTCATTAAGAAAAAGCTCTGAGTTTTGCCTCAAACAGCGTTGGAGTGATCGGAGAGAATGACTAGTGGCAATGCACCGACGTTATGATGCCCAATATGATGCCCAATTTTGCGTCTTGATCCTCTCGCTAAGAGCAGGCTCATCAAAATTGCCCCGAGCTGAAGTAGAGTTTGAGCAATACCTAGTTTGGATTTAACTTATGATTCAACTGTTACGCCCCGCCAAAAGGCGACATACTCTTTAATATTCTTGGCCGCATCTTTCGGGTCAGGATAATACCAGGCTGCATCTTTATTAATTTGACCGTCGACCTCTAAGGTATAGTAGTTTGCGACTCCTTTCCAGGGGCAGCTTGTCTGGGTGTCACTTGGCTTGAAATAGTCAGAGTGAATGGAATCAGGCGGAAAATACTGGTTTCCTTCGACAACTTCACAGCGATCGCTCTCGGCTAAGACCGCACCATTCCAAATTGCTTTCGGCATTTGTGAACCTCTCACGAATCAATTTAGACCAGGATTGATGGGTATTTTCAACCGTATCAACTGCCAAAACTCTCAAATCGTGTCACTCTCAAATCATGTGATTATTAGACGATTAAGGCGAGTAGGCAGCCGAAAACTTTGCCCCCATCAATCGCATATTTTAACTCTCTCGCAATCGGCTGATACATATTCGTTGCCAAAATTGGATCTCAACTGACCGTTTCCTCATTGACTGCATCCGTTAGGAGTAACTATCATGAGCCGTGCTGCCGCGTCTGCATCCAACCTCGATCGAAATCCTCAAACCTATAGCGATCTCAAGAGTCCTCCTTGGAGCGAGATTGACTATAGCTCCGCACAGTCGATTACTGAGATTTGGTCAATTGCTGCTGAACGATTCGGTGCAGTCGTTGCAGTGAATGACCCCCACGGTACGCCCAAGCTGATCCTGACCTATGCCGAACTGTATCGAGATATTCAGCGCTTTGCGGCAGGGCTTCAGTCGCTGGGCATTGTGGCGGGCGATCGCGTGGCGCTATTTTCAGACAATAGTCCTCGATGGCTGATTGCCGATCAGGGCATCATGATGGCTGGAGCGGCAGACGCAGTTCGGAGTTCGCAGGCAGACCGAGATGAACTAACCTTCATTTTAAAAAATAGCGGTAGTGCTGCTCTCGTTGCCCAAGACGTGCAAACGTTCAAAAAAATTCGAAGCAGCTTGGCAGAGCTTTCGATTCGGCGGGTCATTCTTCTCTCAGATGAACAGCCTGACAAGTCAGATCCGTCGAATCAAGAGTTTAAAATTTTTAACTATCGGCAGATTCAAGAGCTTGGTGCAGAGCATTCGCTAACGCCAGTTTCCCAAGGTCGAGACGCGCTCGCTACGTTAATTTATACGTCTGGAACGACAGGGCAACCTAAAGGCGTGATGCTGAGTCATGGTAATTTGTTGGCTCAAGTGATTGCAGTGCCCTATGTGATTATTCCGTCTGCTGGGGAGCGTGTTCTCAGTCTTTTGCCGAGCTGGCACTCGTATGAGCGAACGTTTGAATATTTCATTTTTGCGTACGGCTGCACCCAGATTTACACCAATATTCGTCATATCAAGCAAGACCTCAAGACGTTTAAGCCTCATTACATGGTGGGTGTTCCTCGTATTTGGGACTCGATTTATGAGGGTGTTCAAAAGCAGTTTCGCGAACAGCCGCCTCGCAAACAGCAGCTTGTCCAGTTTTTTCTAAATACGAGTTACCGATTCGTCAAAGCACGTCGTATTGTGCAAAATCTTGATCTGCAAAATCGTAATCCTGGCATATTGGAGCGGGGTATTGCCGGTTTGCAGGCGATCGCCCTCTTCCCAATTCATGCGATCGCCAACCAAATCGTCTATCGAAAAATTCGAGAAGCCACTGGGGGAAGCGTCAAGCTATTTGTGAGTGGTGGAGGTTCTCTGGCCAAACATCTTGATGACTTTTACGAAGTGATTGGCGTCACGATTTTACAAGGTTACGGATTAACCGAAACCTCCCCGATTACCAATGTTCGACGACCTGAACGCAACTTAAGAGGCTCATCCGGTACTCCAATTCCTTACACCGAGGTGCAAATTATTGATCCAGAAACCTATGAGATTCTCCCGGTCGGTCAAAAGGGGCTGATTCGAGTGCGCGGCCCCCAGATTATGCAGGGGTATTATCAAAATCCTGACGCGACTGAGAAGGTGTTGAGCGCAGATGGATGGTTTAATACGGGCGACTTAGGCTGGATGACTGAGGAAAATGACCTCACCATCACCGGACGAGCCAAAGATACGATTGTTCTGACCAGCGGAGAAAATATTGAGCCCCAGCCGATTGAAGACGCCTGTGTTCGCAGCGCATACATCGACCAGATGATGCTCGTAGGTCAAGATCAAAAGTCATTGGGTGCCCTGATTGTGCCGAATCTAGACGCCCTAGAGAAATGGGCGGAGACTCAGAATTTGACCCTTCAGATCGGCGATCACTCTCCCTCTAACGATTCGACAGCCGATGACTCGGCATCCAAGACGATTGGATTAAGCAGCCCGGAGGTTCATCAGTTGTTTCGTCACGAATTAAACCGGGAAGTCAAAGATCGCCCTGGGTATCGACCTGACGATCGCATCGGACCGTTCTGCATCATTTCAGAACCATTTTCCATGGAAAATGGCATGCTCACCCAAACCTTAAAAGTTCGTAGACCCGTTGTGATGGAACGCTATCGAGGTATGATCGACGGGATGTTTGCCTAACGGCTCTGGATCATTTTTTAATCGTAAAGATGACAGAGCCGGGGTGAGTGAGTCAAACTTAGCTTGAGTCGTTTTCGCACACACATTACTCATGGATGTTTCACCGTCTAATCTGCTTCTAAAACGAGCTGTCAACATCAAGGTTGTCGTGACTCCTCGTTGGAAAGAAGAGGTTCAAAAACAGCTCCAAACTCAAATCAATCGCCTGGATGGCCAACTGCAGCAGCTTGAAACTCAAGGGCAGCGCATGGCTACTGAAGTTCAGAAGCAGAGCCCAAACCCAGACGATTCGGCGATCGCCCAGCAAGTCAGCAATATCCAGGGGCAGGTCAATCGCAAGAAGAGCGAGATTCTAGAGAAAAAGAATCAAGCATTGCAGCAGCTCCAGCAAGTCCAGCTTCTAGAACTGGATCAAGAGGTTGGACAAGGCCAGCTTGAGAGTTTCTTTCGGGTCGAGAAAGGCGATAATCTCATTCAAAAAATGCAGGTTGAGATTCTCCTGCGTGATGGCGTTGTCGAAGAAATTCGAGGAGAGCTGTAAAAGGGATCCTGCTCAATCGAGTTCTAGCCTTCCAAAACATTTCCCAGAAATTCGCGAGCATTGAGCTGGCAACGGCACGTGCTCGTTCCTAGTCTTTATTAATTCACTTAGCTCTGGAACCCGATAATATCTGCCACGATGCCTCTATGTCAGATAAAATTCAGTTTGGTAGTCTCGCGGATATTGGGCGATCGCCATTCTCCTGGCGGGCTTACTGAGCTGACATCTCATTGCTCGGTCGAGTTGATTGGTCGCGCCGTAACGTTTTAGTGATTCATTTAGTGATTCATTTGGAAGCCACCCCATGATCCATGAAGTTTTCATGCCCGCTCTCAGTTCCACCATGACAGAAGGAAAGATTGTGTCTTGGGTAAAATCTCCGGGAGACAAAGTTGAGAAGGGTGAAACAGTTGTCGTCGTTGAATCAGATAAAGCCGATATGGATGTGGAGGCTTTCTACGAAGGCTATCTGGCAACAATTATCGTCCCTGCGGATCAGGTGGCTCCTGTGGGAGCACCCATCGCACTGATTGCTGAAACCGAAGCAGAGATTGAAGAAGCTCAGGCTCAAGCAGATAGTCAACCCTCCAACACATCAGCCCCGGATACAGCATCAGCGTCCAACGTAGCATCGGCAGAACCCCAATCCTCACCCGCGGCGATGGCGACGGCTCAAGCTGATGGTGCTCAAGATGCATCTGACGGATCTGCCACTAAAAACGGACGCATTATCGCGTCGCCTCGCGCCCGCAAGCTCGCGAAAGAATTTAACATTGATCTCAGCACCCTAAAGGGGAGCGGCCCTCATGGGCGAATTGTGGCAGACGATGTAGAAGCAGCAGCGGGGAAAGAAAGCCAGCCCAAGCCAGCCACATCCGTCACAACCTCACCCTCGCCAACCCCATCTGCACCGTCGCCTGCACCCACCCCAGCACCCCGAGCATCAGCTCCTTCGACGGCTGCTCCTGTTCCACTCGGAGACGTTGCACCGCTCAACACACTACAACAGGCGGTTGTGCGGAATATGGTCGCCAGCCTAGATGTGCCAACCTACCGGGTCGGCTACACGATTACGACGGATCAGCTCGATCGGCTTTACAAACAAATTAAGTCTAAGGGGGTAACGATGACGGCCTTGCTTGCTAAGGCCGTCGCGAGCACGCTCCAAAAACATCCCCTCCTCAACGCCAGCTACACCGACCAAGGCATTCAATATCGGCAATCTATCAACATCGCAGTCGCGGTTGCAATGGGCGACGGTGGCTTGATTACTCCGGTGCTGAAAGATGCCGATCAGGTTGATATTTATTCCCTGTCTCGCACCTGGCGCGACCTGGTTGAGCGATCGAGAGCCAAGCAGCTCCAGCCTGATGAATATACAACAGGCACATTCACGCTATCTAACTTGGGTATGTTTGGGGTCGATCGGTTTGATGCAATCTTGCCGCCGGGTCAAGGTTCTATTTTGGCGATTGGTGCTGCGCGTCCGCAGGTCGTGGCAACCGAAGACGGCATGATGGGAGTCAAACGACAGATGCAGGTCAACATTACGTGCGATCATCGCGTAATTTATGGTGCTCATGCGGCTGCGTTCTTGCAAGACTTAGCAACCCTGATTGAAACCAATTCTCAAAGCCTAACGCTTTAGCTTACTGGGGCATTAGGGATTAGCGCTTAAATAATATCCCAGCAGCCCTGTACAGGGCCATTGCTACTGACTGGCTATTTATAGCGTTAGCCAGCTTAGAACATGACTCCTGCCTGAAACCAAAGCTGGGAAAGCTATCCGACTTGCAACTGCACAAAGAACTGTGGCAGTTGCCATACAAGCGAATCCCTTACAGCCTCTACGCAAAAGAATGAAGCCAGGAGGTTGCCTTGCTTGTTGGCGATTAGGCGGATGTAGCCGCATAGAGCCGTCTAGCCCTAGTGAGCAGGCGGCATACTTCATTGTCATCAAGCTGAGAGAAATCGTCATACCATACGCCAATCGAGCCTAGTTTGTCTGGACTCATCAAACAGACAACCTCGTCAACGATGGTATTTAATGCATCACAGGTGGATGGAGGAGCAACGGGGACGGCCACCACAAGGGCAGCTGGAGACTGTTCCCGAAGCACAGAAATTGCGGCGTGTAGGGTTGATCCAGTGGCGATACCATCATCGACGATGATCACGGTTTTTTTATTAATATCTATTGGGGAATCGTGAATAATGCCTGATTGGGGATCATACCGGGTGCGATACGCGCGATCGCGCCGTTCGAGTTCTTTCTGCTCTGCTTCGGCTACATCGTCGATAGTTGGCTGAGAAATCTTGAGCCAGTTGATCACGTCTTGATTGAGAATTCGAACTCCAGGGGCGATCGCCCCCATTGCCAACTCTTCATGCTGAGGCACACCCAACTTCCGCACTAGACAAATATCCAATGGAGCATTGAGCGCTTTCGAAATTTCATACGCAATGGGCACGCCTCCTCGCGGTAATCCGAGCACTACGACATCATGGCGATTCGCATAGTGCGATAGCTTTTCTGCTAACTGCCGTCCTGCCTCTGTCCGATTCCGAAATCGTGTGACCATATCTATCAACTCCTCGAACAGGTATTCACCTCTTTCAGTGCCTAATCGCCCTGTGCTCCCGCCTTTGATAGAACACTTATTCTCGTGAGATGGCGAGCTCTTTCTACCGTTAAGCAATCTCACTAAAGCCATCAATCAGAAACTCATCTCTCGATCTATTCATCTCTCGATTTGTTGTGCAGCGATGCGGAGATGAGGTTGAAACGGCTGAGCTAAACGTTCCTATAATTTAACCCTATCACTCATTCGAAATCCTCGCTCTTTGGGTGCGGTTTTGCGAAGACATAGACCTAAGGGCAACGACTTAAAATAGACAGTAGCGAACTATTAAGAAGTGTGTAGGTTCATGGCAGATCAACTTATGCGTGCAATAGCCGCAGATAGGGGCATTCGGATGGTCGGCGTGATTACAACTAAAGCGGTGGAAGAGGCGAGGCGTCGCCACAGTCTTTCCTATGTCGCGACTGCGGCTCTTGGCAGAACGATGTCTGCAGGGCTCCTATTAGCATCCAGTATGAAACGACCTGAATCCCGGGTTAATATCCGTATCAAAGGGAATGGCCCTTTGGGAGGAATTTTAGTTGATGCTGGGCTAGATGGTACGGTTCGAGGGTATGTTGATCGTCCGTTTATCGAGTTGCCACCCAATCCCAACGGCAAGCTCGATGTAGGAGGTGCGGTCGGGAAAGACGGCTATATGTATGTCGTGCGCGATGTAGGATACGGATATCCCTACTCCAGCACCGTTGAATTAGTGTCGGGCGAAATTGGCGACGATGTAACTCACTATCTCGTTACGTCTGAGCAAACTCCTTCGGCATTGGTCTTAGGAGTCTTCGTCGGGGCAGATGGGGTTGCTGCCTCGGGTGGTATTTTGATTCAGGTGATGCCCAAAGCTGCAAGAGACGAAGAATTAGTCCGTACGTTGGAGTCGCGCGTTGCTCAATTATCTGGGTTTACGCCCCTCTTACGAGCAGGAAAATCTCTCTCTCAAATTTTTGAGGATTTATTGGGAGATATGGATCTGGAAATCATGACAGAAACCCAGATGCTCCGCTTCCATTGCGGGTGCTCGTTTGATCGGGTGCTAGGCGCACTCAAAATGTTGGGGCAAGCAGAGCTACAAGACATGATCGAAAAGGATGATGGTGCAGAAGCAACGTGTCACTTCTGTGGAGAAGTATATCAGGCTAGTAGCGATCACCTAGAGCGGCTAATTCTTGATCTTCAGGCTGAGGCATCAAGCTGATACCGGTCGGACAATGGACACTCCGTAGGCATCTGGAGATAAATACTGGCGAGCAGCCGTCTGCAGATCTTGAGCATCTAGCGCCTGAATACGAGCAGGATAGTTGAGGGCTGGAGTCAAATCTCCAGCAATCGATTGGTAGTAGCCATATAGACCTGCGCGGTTGCTGGGCGTTTCGTTTCCAAAGATGTAGCGGTTTGCGACAAGAGTTCTGACCCGCGCAATTTCTGACTCTGATACGGGTTCGTCGTGAAGACGTCGAATGTGCTGGGCGATCGCCTCCTCAACGTCAGCGAGATTTTCTTCAGGCAAGTGAGCGGAGACATAGAATACCCCTTGCATCGCGTAGGTCATATTGCCCACCGAAATGCCGGACACCAGCCCGCGATTTTCTCGTAAATCTCGGATCAGACGCGCCGTACGCCCCTGCCCCAAAATAGAGGCTAGCACGTCAAGGGCATAGGTCTGATGAGCATGCGCCATCCCTGGAACTCGCCACGCCATAAACAGCCGGGCCTGCTGAATATGAGGGTCATAATAGTCTTGGCGAGACACGCCTTCAAACGACGATTCAAGCTCAATTTCTCCAGATAAGACGGTTTCAGTCAGTCGTGAGTTGATCGTTTCGGTCGGCTGACTCCTGGAGAGATATGAATCATCAACGTGCTCAAATCCTTGAGCGACGATTTGAATGAGCTGATCAACCGGCAGATTACCGACGGCTACTGCTGAGATAGACGATGGGCGATACCACCTCGCGTGAAAATCCCGCATTTGCTGGGGGGTAAGCTGTTCGATCACCTCAGAGAATCCTAAGACCGGACGACGATAGGGCAATCGATTAAACGCCATTTCCATCGAGCGATAGAAGGTTCGCCGCCCGGGGTTGTCGTTGGCACGTCGAATTTCTTCTAAAATAACTGATCGTTCGCGCTCAAATGCCTCATCAGGAATGGCCGCATTCAAAACCACCTCGGTTTGTAGGGGAGCAAGTTCTGCAAAGTCTTTAGGGGCTGTCGTGATGTAGTAATGCGTATAATCTTGGCTGGTTGCAGCATTGGTAACGGCTCCGCGCTGCTCAATCAACCGCTCAAAGTCACCGCTTTGTAGGCGATTGGTGCCTTTGAAAATCATGTGTTCTAAGAAATGAGCCATGCCGTTAATCGGATCAGGCTCGATGGCTGAGCCAACGCTGAGCCACAAGCTGAGATTGACTGCTTCGACTGGCATTTGTTCTGCGATAACCGTTAACCCATTGGGCAATCGTTGAATGGTGGGTGTATTCAAGCGAGGTAGAGAAGCTGCATCAATCAAGCCAGATGTCATGAGATTCCTTAACTATTCTTTCTCTTCAACTATCTTAATCTTTACAAGTTGATTACTTCTAGTTATGTAGACGTTTCGTTGCAAAATTCGTTGCAAAAAATGAATAGCTCCACAAAAAATCAGGAGCGTAAAATGACGCTCCTGAGTCAGGTTGGATGAAACTTGATGAAATTGGAGTTAGTGCAACTTAGAGGAACTAGCTAGTGGCGACTCATGACAGCTCATCTGAAGCATCGTCAGATTTTACGCAATTTAGCATTCGGAGTGTTGCGGCTGCCGCATAGTTTCGCTTGGCAGACTCATCCGGTTTGAAACTGCGACCCACTTCATTAAGCGGAGACGCGACGCCACAGTAGGATGACATTTGATCGATGACGGGTGCTGCCCAGTGATTTTGAGTGTCTGCAAAGTCAAATGCATCTTGCTGAGGCCACAGCGTTGTATCTAGATTTTGAATCGACTTACCGTACTCCGCGGCTCTTCGCATCACGGCCATGAGTTCAGCCCTGGTAACGGGTTGAGTTGGGCGGAAACTGCCATCTTGATATCCGCTGACGATATTGTTTTCACGAGCAAACTGGATCTTAGCTGCGCTCCAGCGATTTGTATCTACGTCGCTATAGGGTCTAGCACGGACTTGAGCAGGAATATCTAGATCGGCTTCCGGCATGTTGTCGAGGGCTTCAAGCACCATTGAAACCAGTTGTTCGCGAGTTAGAGACACTTGCGGACGGAAGGTGTTGTCTTCGTAGAAGCCTGCGATAAATCCAATATCGACAGCATCTTCGATCTCTTTACGATAGACATCTCCAACGATATCTCGAAATGCCGGAGGAGCTGCTTGATCAGTGTCAGAGCCAGTATCCACGCCTGGGAGCGAACTGTCGTAGGTTAGATAGACATGCCCTAGCGTTCGTCCGTCGTACGTCCGCTTGGCGAATCGCCAACCTGGATTGAGCTGAATCTTGGCAAAATCATTGACAACGCCATTTGCACGACCGATCTCAATTTCTGGAGAATTTCGATTCCTATTGGGTGCGCCAATGAGCATGAGGTTACCATCCCGTCGAACAATTCGCAGGCTATAGCGTAAGCCTAGATCTTGTTCATCCATCCGAATTGAATATCCGTTGCTATCGGTGCTACGCCCACAGATGCCTGTGAAATCGAAATTAGTTAGCAGTGGATCAATTTGGACGGGAGCAGACCCAAATTCTCTCCAGCAGGGGCGAGTCTCAGCAATTTGCTCAAGAATTAAAAGTTGGTGAGCATTATTGCCATAGGGAGCTGCGACGGCAACAAATTTATTTTGATCGACTTCTTTTTGACCAAAATTGACGGCGATCGCAGGACTGATAGCAGTTAAGCTGCCAACTAGGGTGGTTGCAGCAGTGGCGATCGCAGCAACGTGACGACGAAATGGAAATTTCATAACTTTTTTGCTCGGCGTGATAGATGACGAATGGATAGGATTCAATGTGAAAGAGAAAATTTCCTGAGGCTTGGTGTTGCCTCTAAAGTAGGAGACTTTCTCTGCTACAAATTCATTCTTTCCGACGAGGCAACTGTATAGGGGAACAGAGGTTCTAGTTCTTGAATCGTCCAATCAGGTTAATACATTGGATTAAATAGATTTGGATTGAATAGGGTATAGAATAAGGGCTTTTGTTTGTTTGAAAATTCTTTAAAACATTCCGGATTGAGAGTTCCCTAGTGCAATTCTTTAACTGTCTTATGTCGTTTTACGGACTCAGGTTTGTAGAGCCCCCCGCATGCCGCGCGGGGTTCACACATAAACCTAAGCCCGTAGGCTACATGTATAAAGATTCAGAAAACGGTCACTCAAAAAAAGCCCCCACTCACGTGAGGGCGTAGGTATCGCAACACTAATTAGAGGTGACGTTGCCGTCCTTTAACCTCTCAGTCTCTCAGGGGAAGCTAACTAATTGTTCGAGATAGTTTGGCTGGAATAGGCATCAAGCTGACCAAACGCATGAGTTCTGCTGTTGTAGTCAATTGGCTGACCTGTTACGGTTTCAGCGACGCGCTCGAATGATGCAGACCGCCAATTGCGCTCATGAATTGGCTTCGTTTGTTCGCCTCGAAAATAAACTTGGGTGCCAATTAAAGCAGCCGCGATCCAACCCACAACAAACAATGCAATCAAAATAGTCATAAAAATCAGTCTCCTTCTTCTCGTTTGCTTTATCTGAATCAAAATGGGATTGCTTGACACGTCTATCCCCCATTTGGATAAACGGTTTATCGACAAAAAGCGTTACAAAATCTGAGCTGAACGATGCCGAAGCACCCGTTTTGCTCAATCAATGCAAATGACTAAGCTAAAAGCCCCAACTTCTTCCCGTTGTTGCGAGCTAAACGAATTAGGTTCTGGCGACGAGTGCGCTCAACTCTCAACTGGTTACATACGTTGGTAATCACTTGTGAATGAAGTGCGATCGCCTTACCACGCAGCTTCAAAAACTTCGGCTTACCCATCCACTTCTGCAACACAATTACTATTGGAGCAAACATGTCATAGCCTCCTAGTTTTAGAACACGTTTTTGAACCGAGAGCAATTGGAGTTCGTTAGCTACGGGAACAAGCTTTAGGTTGCACGATTTCAACCGTCATTTGTAACTCCATGTAAATCAATGTAACAATTTTGTTACAAAACGTCAAACTTTGTTGCAAATAATCGTAAATAGTATTAGAGAATTTGATTAATGTGCTCCTCAAGTGGGGCGGCGTCGCGGATTTGGCGTGCAAGATGGCAAATCGAAACAGCACTGTGATTGAATGGATCTCGCCACGCCGATTTGATGTATTGTTTGACATTGTTTAACGGACTGCATGACACATTCTTCATCAGCGCATTCTTCATCAGCGCATTCGGTGTATGCCCTTGCGATCCATACCGCAAGCCCTGAGCTTGGGTTGGCGCTGAGCAATTTCTCAAAAGATAGCCGCTGTCAGGTCTGGGATTTGGGGCGATCGCTCTCAACCCATCTGCACATCAAACTTGCCGACTTTATCCAGCCTCAAACCTGGCAAGACCTAGCCTTCATTGCGGTTGCCAAAGGGCCAGGTGGGTTCACAGGCACGCGTATAGGAGTTATCACTGCGCGAACATTGGCACAGCAGCTTGACATTCCGTTATTTGCGTTTTCTACGCTAGAGGTGGCAGCGTGGCACCAGATACGATCTGCTCCTCAATCTGACCCGTCTGATGTTGCGATTTCAATGAGGGCACAGCGAGGAGACGTGTTTGCAGCCATTTATTCTGCTTCGATTGACCGCCTGACGCTTACTCTAAATGGCTTGACCATTCATCAGGCTGAAACCGTTATGGGAGCAGACCCATGGCAGCATCTGCTCGACTCGTGGCATCGCCCCTACCAACGAGTTGATTTAGAAGGAGGACTGGGAGCGTTCGCCAGCAGCCTGGTCGAACTCGCTCAGCTTCGGTGGCAACGGGGCGATCGCCCTCACTGGTCAACGGCGTTGCCCTACTATGGACAAAGCCCAGTTTAATATATCTACGTTTACACGACTAACGTTCTAACGTGCGCGGGTCGAGGGCATCTCGCAGCCCATCCCCCAATAGGTTAAACGATAAAACCGTCAATACAATCAAAACCGCGGGCGACCAGACCAACCAAGGCTGAAGCACCAAAATCGACGCATTGGTTGCCAGGGAGAGCATATTGCCCCAGGACGGATCGGGTTGCTGAATTCCTAGACCGATCAAGCTCAGTACGGCTTCTGCCACAATAAAGCTCGGAATCGCCAGCGTGGCAGAAATAACCACGTAGGTTGCAGTTTGGGGCAATACATGACGAATGATGATGTAAAGCGGCCTACCCCCCATGGCTCTGGAGGCTTGTACAAATGAGCGTGCTTTGATCGAAAGAACCTGACCTCGAATCACCCGCGCTAGCCCAGCCCAACTCACAAATGACGTAATCAAAACGATCAGCAAAAATCGTTGAGAACTGGTCAAACCGGGGGGAAGCACCGCTGCCAACGCAACCAGCAAATAGATCGTCGGAATGGTCATGAGGACCTCGACAAAGCGCATCAAGACACCATCAGTCGCACCGCCGAAGTAGCCAGAAATTCCGCCGACGAGCATGCCTAGCGGGAATGAGATGGCAATGCCAACCAGCCCAATGCTCAAGCTAATTCGACCTCCATAGACTAGGCGACTAAACTGATCGCGAGCCTGCTCATCAGTGCCTAGAAGATTAAGCTTGCCTTCACCGATCGTGCCAAACAGATGTAAATTTCCGGGAATGCCTGCAAAAAGCTCAATTTCTTCGATGCCGGGTTCTGCAAGCGAAAAGCGAGTCGGCAGAGGCAGTCGAATTTGCCCGAATCGATACTCAGATCCTCTAACAAATAGACGAATTGGGGACGGTTCGCTGAAATCGACCATTAGCTGGCGATCGCCCGTTTCTAAATCAACGGGGCCTAGGGTCGTGGGGTAGACATGGGGGCCAATAAAATCGCCATCCGGGGTGCGCCAATAAATCTCGGTGGGCGGCAACAACGAGCCATCGGGCTGAGTCGCATAGGGGTCATAGGGTGCAACAAATTCACCGAAAATGACGGCTAGATAAAAAACCAGCAAAACGATCGCGCCGAATCGGGCTAGAGAATTGCTCTTAAGCTTTTGCCACCAGTTCATCGCATGTGTGCCCCATCAGGCAAGAAAAAGGTCTAATTAACCTCTTAGTGTAGCGTGTGCGTGGGAGTACAACGCCTCAAAATTTGAAAGATGGTTAAGCATTTTGCTGCCGGTAGCTGAGAAGCCAGTTCACCATCGTCGCTCGACGGGTTTTACGTGGTACTAACTCATCGAGCGTGTAGCCGCCAAATCCCAATTCTTCTTTCAAAAGCTGTTTGTGCTCTTTAGGAATCGATCGCGTCAGCTTGACTGTTGCGGGTCGGCTAGCAATAAAATCGGGCGGGTCCGGATACTCATCTCGCCACTCTGGGGCAACCGATGCCGCATTCCACTGCCCGGTCGATGGATCATACTGGTATCCAAGGCAGTGCCAAACCAACTGATTGACGGTATTGTCATCAATGTCATCGTTGAGGATTTTCCAAAATGTGTCTGAGGTGAGATTGGGCAAATCTAACATAACGGGTAACTAAAGATAGATGACGCCCACCTTAGCCAAAGCTTTTCAAACAGCATGGGCAAATTTTGTCCGACCTATTCTATTCTATGGCGATAAATTTATAGAGGGGTTTTGTCAGAGGCTAAATTTGTTGGTCGTGGACGAGTCATAGTTGAGAAAGTTTCAGGCGGATTGGAGTGATTTGCTGAATTAGGTTAGCTAGACAACTGACAAGAGCGATCGCCTCTGGGATACTTCACACGATGTTAGCGAAGGACATGTTATGAAGCTGTTGCCTCACCGCACCAAGGTTGTCGCTACGATTGGTCCAGCTAGCAGTTCTACTGAGGTCATCCGCCGCATGGTTCAGGCAGGAATGACCGTGGCTCGGTTGAATTTTTCTCATGGCAGCTATGACGATCATGCCAAGATGATTGCCCTGCTGCGACAGGTGTCTGATGAGTTGGAGCGCCCGATTACGCTGCTTCAAGACCTGCAAGGTCCCAAAGTTCGCGTAGGACAGTTGCCCGATGGCTCAATCACTCTCAACGAGGGTGAGACCCTTGACTTGGTGCCGATGGATGAATTCACCGGACAACCCGCCACGGTGCCAATCGATTATCCCTACCTAGCAGAAGAGGCTGAGGTGGGTGCCCAGGTGTTGCTGGATGACGGGTTGCTTGAGCTGAAAATTAGCGCGATCGCCAATTCTGCTGTTCAGTGTCAAGTGATTCGGGGTGGGTTACTCAAAAATCGAAAGGGGGTCAATGTGCCCAGTTTGAGCTTGCGGCTGCCCTCTCTCACTGATAAAGATCACCAAGACCTAGAATTTGGTATCCAGCATGGGGTCGATTGGATTGCTCTGAGTTTTGTGCGCCGCCCCGACGATATTCAGGCGCTAAAGCAATTGCTGGCAGAAAAAGGGGCAACTGATATGCCCGTGCTGGCAAAAATTGAAAAACCCCAGGCGATCGCCCAGATTGACGCCATTCTGGATGAATGTGATGGGGTGATGGTTGCCCGGGGCGATCTAGGTGTAGAAATGAGCCCTGAGAAGGTGCCTATTCTTCAAAAGCAGGTGATTCGAGCGTGCAATCAGCGAGGCATTCCGGTAATCACGGCGACTCAAATGCTAGAGAGCATGATTAGCAATCCTCGTCCCACGCGGGCAGAGGCCAGTGATGTGGCAAATGCCATTCTTGATGGCACCGATGCAGTGATGCTCTCTGGAGAATCTGCGGTCGGGAAGTACCCCGTTCAAGCCGTTGAGATGTTGGCCCGCATCGCCACCGAAGTCGAACAAACTCTCGAATTTGCGAATCTCCCTCCTGCCCAAACCGATATCACCCACGCCATTAGTGAAGCCATCACCACGATTGATAAAATCCTTGATTTGCAGTGCATCGCAGCGTTCACAACCACTGGGTATACGGCTGGGCTAGTTGCCGCAGAACGACCCCATGCCCCCATCATCGCCTTTACGCCCGATGTCAAAGTCTATTTTCGCCTCAATCTAATGTGGGGAGTCACTCCTCTTCTGATTGAACGCCCCATCTCATCTGTGGACGATTTAGCGATTGGGATCGAGAAAGACCTAACGCAGAACAATCTGGCAAGTATAGGTGACAAAATCTTAATTTTGGGGGGCAGCCCTGTTCAGCAGACGCGGGGCACTAATTTTCTCAAGATTCATACCATTAGTGAGAGCCGCCATTAGTCTTGCGCTGCTCAAAAGGGCTGCTAAGCAGGCACCAAGTGAGTCGGGGGAGCAGCATCAAATACCTGAACCTCCTCCGCATCGAGTTGGACTGCGGCATAAAGCTGTTCTCGCAAGTCAGGTGTGACGGCTAATGCGCGAGTCCAATCAGGGATTTGCGCCCCTGAGGGGTTGAGGAAATATTGTTCTCCTGCTTGCAAGATCACCTTCTCGAAGAGTTCGATGGTGACTTCTTCTTGATGGCGATCGTAGTGGAGCCCATTAAAGCGAGCATCAACAAAGAACTGTCGCGTAAAATCTTGAGCCTCTCGGCGAAACTTGACGCGCAGTGCGTTAATGAGATCCATCGAGACAACGACGGATTCGGTTTCGGTGAGCGTCCGTAAAATCGAACGCAAAATGTCTTGGCACATCTTCTGCAACCCTTCGTCGGCGGTTTTGCCTAAGGGCTGATGCTTATGCTCAAAGATGCCAATATCAATCTGAGAAATCCGCTTTTGGGCGACATTGCGATAGACCTCAGAAAGCAACCCAACTTCTAATCCCCAGTTTCCAGGAATGCGAATATTGAGGGCGAGATCGCTAGTTAGAGCAAATTCTCCGGAGAGAGGATAGCGGTAGGCGCTCAGATAACGAAGATAGTCTCGGTAGCCAAACAGCTCTGTCAGCGCTACCAATAACGGCGTCACAAACAGCCGCGACACTCGACCGTGTAGGCTTCGGGGAGAACTGCCGATGCGAGCGTAATAGGCTTTGTTGAAGGCGATGCCAAACTCTTTTTCAAGTAGCGGAAACAGAAGTTTGAGCGGATATGAGCGATCGTAGGTGGTAATATCTGCATCGTGGAGGGCGATCGCCTCTGATTCTAACGATGCCACTCCTAAACCGAGCCAAACGGCTCGGCCCTTACCCCTAAAGCTTAAGATATCCAAGCCTCGGTCACGAAGCTGCTCAAGAATATGAGTCACTCTAGGACCGTTTTCCCAAATGATCAGCGTCTTTTGAGGAAGCTCTGAAAAAAACTCGACTGCATTTGCATATTGTTCTTGAGTTTGAGCATACAGACAGACCACAATGTGCTTAACAAAATAACATTGCCGTAAGTGCTCACGAATGAGCGCTAGGGCGGGTCTTTCAAGCTCATCGTAGAGTGCAGGAATGAGTACGGCTGTCGAAGAGGTTTCGCTGAGCTGGATCAGGCGAGATTCTAGAAACTCTAAATCACACCCTAGATCGTGAATAGTCGTAATTAACTCTTGTTTGTAGTCCATGCGACCATCAAAAAATGCCCCATTACACATCAATCATTAAACCAATCTAAAAAAAGCGGTGTTAAGAAGAATACAAACGCTAAGTTTGCGAGGATATATATCTCTAAATGATTGTTAAAGATGAATTCATGATTTTGTGCATTATGTATAAGACTTATAGCAATCCTAATGGGGTATGAGCAGTGGGACGGGCTGCGCGTGTCCACTGCTCATACCCCATTCACAAGCAATTTAGGATCGTCCTTAAGGATCGCCCTTAGGATCGCCACATACGGTATACACAAATCTGAGTCCGTAGGGCTTATAAATATTCGCATTCAGGAATTTTGTTTGATTAGCTAACGGTTTCATGAAGTTACGATAAGCAGGCTTATGACGGACGTAATCACATCACGAAGCGATCAGTCTCAAATGAAGCGAGACTATTTCTCGCAGCGAGTTAGGCCATTGGTTGAAATGGTATACGAGCATGAGAAATGTGATGAATTAGTCGACCAACTATTCTCCTTAGTTAGCGGCTATATGGCTGATTCGTTTGAAGAAGACTTCAACAAATGGAGCCAGAACAACGTATTACTGATTACCTATGGCGACAGTATCTGCTCGACGAGTGGCGACGCTCCACTTCAAACCCTCGATCGCTTCTTAGAAGATTATCTACAAGGAACCATAACTGGTGTCCACATCATTCCATTCTTTCCCTATAGTTCTGATGATGGATTTGCCGTTATTGACTATTTAAAGGTGAACCCAGATCTGGGTGATTGGGATGCAATTAGCAGCATTGCTCAAAAATTTAACTTGATGGTTGATTTAGTCGTCAATCATGTGTCGAGCGAAAGTGAATGGTTTGAGCAGTTTAAGCAAGGCCAAAAGCCAGGATGTGACTATTTTATTGAGGTTGATCCATCAGTTGATGTATCAACGGTGGTGCGTCCACGAAGTACGCCATTGTTGATTGAAGTAGATACAGTTCATGGCAAAAGACACGTTTGGGCAACATTCAGCCCTGATCAGGTCGATCTAAATTTTGCAAATGCTGATGTACTGCTGGAATTTATCGAAATTGTGCTGTTTTATGTGCGCATGGGTGCCAAGTACTTTCGACTAGATGCCATCGGATATTTGTGGAAAGCCCTTGGAACTCCCTGCATCCATCTTCCAGAAACTCATGCCTTGATTCGATTGCTGCGGGAAATTCTGCAAATGGTTGACCCCAGCATTGCAATCATTACCGAAACTAATGTGCCTAACCGAGAGAATCTCAGCTATTTTGGCAATCGGAATGAGGCACACATGATTTACAACTTTAGCTTGCCCCCTCTAGTGATTAATGCCTTGCTTCAAGGGCGATCGGATCACCTGAAGACTTGGATGATGAGTATGCCTCCTGCTCCGATTGGGTGTGCGTATTTAAATTTCACGGCATCTCACGATGGTATTGGTCTGCGCCCGGCAGAGGGATTGCTCACCGATGATGAATACGAGGCTCTGCTGGTTACCATGCAAGAATTTGGTGGCAAGATCAGCATGCGCCAAAAATCAGACGGGACTGAGAGCCCCTATGAAATTAATATTTCGCTCTTTGATGCGTGCAAAGGCACCGTAGACGGAGAGGACGAGTGGCAGATTGAGCGATTTATCTGTTCCCAGACGATTATGATGTCGCTGGAAGGAGTTCCAGCCTTCTATCTGCATAGTCTACTGGGAACCCATAATGATGATGAGCGGATCAAGCAAACAGGACGAAATCGCTCGATTAATCGCCATCGTTGGGATTATGATGCTCTGATCAAGGAATTGGGCGATCGCCAGTCGTCTCATTCGCAGGTGTTTCATGAACTCAGCCGATTGATCAAAATCCGACGACGGCAGGGCGCATTTCACCCGAATGCGACTCAATACACACTGCATCCGTTAAACAAAGCACTGTTCGCATTTTGGCGACAGAGTATGACGCGAGATCAGAGCATCTTTTCGATTCATAATCTCAGCAACAAATCCCAGACCCTGCGGCTCTCTAATCTCAACCTAATCATCACCGACCCGTGGTGTGATTTAATTAGCGGTCGACTGATTGCAGATATTCATGCTGCATTTGAGCTGAAACCGTATCAGTCTGCTTGGATTACCAATAAGTTTGATGCGTCAGACGTTAAGACAGATTAGTCGGTATCGGCTTTCTAATTTGAGCCCGCGCATGTTTCATCAGGTATATTCTCCATCAGGTATATAAACCTGCCACATATTCGCCATATCCGTTGTAGGGCAACGTGGGTACGACTTCGACCGAAAACTCTGATCCGGGGCCAATCAGTTTTTCTTCAGCTTGTGACCATCGAGGATGAGGAACCTGAGGATTAACATTCGACTCAAACTTGTATTCGTTGGGGCTAATCGTATTCCAGAAGGTCGCAGGCTGTTCGTCAACAAATTCAATTTTGACAATTGATTTTGCGCCCTTAAAGCCGTACTTCCAAGGCACGACCATGCGAATCGGGGCCCCGTGTTGCTTGGGCAAGGTTTGACCATAAATGCCAACGGCAAAGAAGGCGAGTTCGTTTGCCATTTCTTCGATGCGTAGCGCCTCTGTATAGGGCCACGGCAAAAACATCGACTGAAATCCAGGGCCTTGAGTGACATCTGAATCGTAATAGGATGTGAATCGCACAAATTTCGCCTGATCTTTCGGCTCAACGGCTTCTAGGAGCGATCGCATGGGAAACCCAATCCAGGGAACAACCATCGACCATGCTTCAACGCACCGAAAGCGATAGATCCGTTCTTCGAGGGAAAACGTGCTGATAATCTCATCCACATCGTAGGTTTTAGGATTATTCACCAACCCCGTAACCTCAACTTTCCAGTCGTCGGTCGGCAGATTTTGAGCATTGCGCCAAATGTCTTTGCTCCCACCAAACTCATAAAAGTTGTTGTAAGTCGCAGCGACGAGGCGCCCGCTGATCGGGCGTCCTGCTTCTGAAAACTCAGCGCTTGTGGTAAACCGCAAATCGTCAAGACCTGCGATCGCTGCTTCAGCTTCAGCACTTTGAGATCTTTGACAGCCCAACATTGGCGACACCGATGCACCAATACCAACACCAACCAGCGTTTTGATAAACCGGCGTCGATTGAAATAAGTAGATTCAGGAGTGACTAGCGTTTCTGAAAGCTGCCACGGTTTGGGAATGCGGATAAACACCATAGGGGAAATTAGTCGTCGGTCGATTAGGTACGCTATCTCTTACTATAAAAAAGTTAAACAGGGTTGTTGATGTTAGAAAACGCTGAGTGTTTTTTGTCTGAGTTGACTGACAAATCTTGAATGTAATCAGTATGCTGTTCTGACCTATTTAATTTGCCATATTTAATTTGCCATGATTTGTCATAAAAATAATGAAGCGTGACCACCGTTAACTCAATAAAGATCCCAGGAAGAAATTCTAAAAAGGCTCTGGCATTTGAAATAAATTCATACTTCCATATTTTCATAACCAGAGGCTAAAGTTATAGAGGCTAACTTGAGCTTGATATTTAGCAGCTATAACCCCATAAGGTGTGCTTGCTTTTATCGAGATAATAGATAGCAATCCTGGATGGGTTATGAGTAGTAGGGCGGGCTCAACCCGCCCCACTACTCAAACACAATTCATACGCGATTTGGGATCGATATAAGAGTCCTAGTTGATAAACTCAAACAGATTTATATCGGTTTTAGCTAGCGTGCTAACGTGACAATTTCTATTCTTTTCAACATAAGGGTGGCGTAAGGAAAGCGCATGTTTGTCGTTGTAACCCGCATCATTTTGGTGGTGTTCCTCATCATCCTCGTAAGATATGTCTTGCTAGAGTTGATTCCTAAGGCATATCTCACGTGGCTGGGCGGGTTATTCTTATTGGGGCTGATCATTGCGGCATTCCTGTTCCCAGAAGACCAAATTATTGAGCCCATCTGGAATCTATTGGCTTGGCCGCTTAAACCGTTGGGGTTAACGCTAGTTTTATTAGGGTTTGCCCTCCGAGAGGGCGCAAAAAATGTCAAAGGTGGGCTTGTATTAACCGCATTTCTGATATTGCTCATATCGAGTTTGCCACTCACCCCAATCGCCGCCTATTGGTTAACCGAGCGCACGGAGCAGCCCACGTTTGAATTTGACGTCCTAACGGGCAATCCGTCCGTGACAGCGGCTCGGTTTGAAGATGTTCAAACGATTGTAGCGTTGGGCGACACGGTGACTCCGTCTGAACCTGCTTATCGGCTTCAGAGCCGCTTTGCCAATATTGATGATGGTTTGAGTAGCAGTTTTCGCGATCGCCTTCAAGAAGCAGCTCGGCTCTATCGACTCCCCGAGATTCAAAATAATGACCCGCTGGTTGTAGTGGTGACGGGGCCGCCTCCGGCGTGGATTGAGGATGAACGCGCATTGACCGTGGCAATTCAGAATCAGCTTGGAATGCTGGGAGTTCCACCGAGTCGGGTTCGGGTTGAAACCGGACCCCGCAATCTGCGCGGCAGCGCTGAAGCGGTTGCTAGCCTGCAACGAGGGGGAGACACCATACTAATTTCTTCAGCAACGACCATCCGTCGGGCAAGCGCCACGTTTGCCAAATTGGGGATGCGGGTGATTCCCAGAGCTACCGATCTCCCAGCGTTTCAGCTACAGGCCACTGAGCGGTTCCCGCTAGAGATTACCGATATTATTCCGAGCGTAGAGGCCTTGACGTTGACCACGCGACTCGTTGAAGAATATTTGGCGACGCTTTATTATTTCTTGCGCGGCTGGCTAATTGATCCCATGAGTTTCTAGACTAGACATGGTTAGCAAAGAGCATCCCTAATCGCTCACACACTGGAGGTGTAGATTCTGATTATGGGGGTGGAGGCTCTAGTCACTATGGCAAATTAAAAGCATGGCTCGTTCTCAACTAAAAAAACTGGCGACCTACATCCGCCCCCATTGGCGTCAGACTGCTTGGGGCATTTTGGCACTGCTAGCGGTGAATGGTCTAGCCGTTTATATTCCTCTCGTGATTCGGAATGGGGTTGATGATCTTCAGGTGGCGTTTGAGCTTGATCAGGTCATCTATCGCTCGGTTTTGGTGATTGTGTTGGCATCCGTTATGTGGGGAATGCGAATGCAGTCTCGCATCCGTCTGTTTGGCGTCGGTCGTCAGGTTGAGTTTGACTTAAAGCAGAAGATTTTCAATCACCTATTAACGTTAGAGCCTGCTTATTTCTCTCGAAACACTGCTGGGGATCTTATTAGCCGAGCTACGAGTGATGTTGATAATATTCGACGGTTGTTAGGGTTTGCGGTGTTGAGCCTAGCAAATACCATTTTTGCCTATGCGCTGCGGCTGCCTGTAATGTTTAGCATCAGCGCACGGTTGACGCTCGCTGCGATCGTGATATATCCAGTCATGCTAGTGCTGGTACGGCTATTTAGCGATCGCCTCCGTAATGAGCAGCTCACCGTCCAACAAGAAAATGCGAATCTCAGCGACCTCATTCAAGAAGATATGAGCGGCATGTCGCTGATTAAAATCTATGCTCAAGAAAACAATGAGCGTCGCGCCTTTCGACAGCTTAATAACCAGCTTCTATCCGCAAATTTGCAGTTAGGGAAAACGCGAAACACCCTATTCCCGTTATTGGGTGGCTTAGCGAGCATTAGCCTGTTGGTGATTTTGGCGCTCGGAGCAGGGGCGATCGCCAACGGACAGATTAGTGTCGGTGATTTTATTGCCCTGCTGCTTTATGTTGAGCAGCTTGTGTTTCCTACAGCTCTGCTTGGTTTTACTATCACCGCCTATCAACGAGGCGAGGTGAGCATCGATCGAATTGAAGCGATTCTGACGGTCGAGCCAAAAATCCGAGATGCGGCCAATGCGATTTCGGTTTCCCCCAACAATATCGAAGGGCGGCTCACCGCCAAACATCTGACGTTTACCTATCCGGGAGCAGACACCCCCGCTCTTGATCAGGTGAGTTTTTGTATTGAGCCGGGAGAAACGATTGCTGTGGTAGGGCCGATCGGCTCAGGGAAATCGACTCTAGCCAATGCCATTCCACGATTGCTGGATATCGACGCTCACCAGCTTTATTTGGATGAATATGACGTGACTCAATTGCGAGTTCAAGATTTGCGACGGGCGATCGCCTATGTTCCGCAAGATAGTTTTCTATTCAGCACAACAATCCGAAATAACATTCGCTATGGCGATCCGCTGGCAGAACAGCCCGATGTTGAATATGCAGCAAAGGAAGCTCAGATAGACTCTGAAATTCTAAATTTTCCAAAGCAGTATAAAACAATTGTTGGTGAGCGGGGCATTACGCTTTCAGGCGGTCAGCGCCAACGAACTGCACTAGCCCGTGCGTTGCTAGTAGATGCATCGATTTTGATTTTGGATGATTCGCTCTCTAGTGTCGACAATCAAACCGCGACGGCAATTTTGCACAACCTCTCATCGGGCACGCAGCAGAAGACCGTCATCTTTATTTCTCACCAGATGTCGGCGGCTGCAACCGCGAATCGCATCTTTGTCATGGATCGGGGGCACATTGTTCAAATCGGCACCCATGCTGAACTATTAGAGCAGGGCGGGTTATATCAGGAACTATGGGAGCAGCACAAACTAGAAGAGGTATTGCAGTGAGACTGCTCTTTGATTGATGACCCCATATCGCCGCTAATTCACGCCAGTCTGAATCTTTCTCTGAATCTCGTTTGCTAATTTGATCTGCGCTGGATTAAACGCGGCGTTTTCTAAGTCAAGCTCAATCGCTCCGGTCGCAAACCAAGGTCTGAGGGCGATCGCCCGCTGATATTCCTCTCGAGCTAGATCGATCGAGCCAGCACTGTAATGAGCGATCGCCTTTGCAATAAACGGATGGGGATTACCGGGTTCGAGTTCCGCTGCCTTAGTAGCAGTGGCGATCGCCCAGTCATAATATCCTAATCGGTGTTGTGCCAAGCTGAGATTGAAGTAGGCAATTTCATTCTCAGGATTAAGAACTGATGCCCACAGGTGGGTGGTTAGAGCATAAGATAGCTTGTCGCTCGTGAGATAGACAATGCCCAACGCGTTGAGGGTCGGAACCGCAAAGGGATCGGTGTAGAAAGCTTGAACCAGGGTATCTGTGGCTGCGTCGTCTTGCCCAGCGAGGTGCTGCGTCCAGCCGAGGATGACCTGACCGGAGACGTGGTCGGGGGCAAGGCTCACCGATTGTTTGAGGGTGGCGATCGCCTCATCCAACCGGCCTTGCTGTCGCAACGCTAACCCGCGTTGTCGATATTCCTCAGCCGAGGGAGACGCAACGCTTGTTGACGACACAAGGGTGCCGACGAGCATCGCCATTCCCATAATCCTAAATCCCTGCCGAGCAACGCTGATCGTCATAGCGCGTCTTTCCAATGCGACCTATCGATGGCGATCGCGAGTCACGAACGGAATGTCGACGACAGTTCCTTTATGGTCGCCAACCTGAACCTCTAACCCTGCACCACCCGCTTTGGTACGAATATAGGCAAGCCCAAATACGCCATCATCGGTTGGGGTCATGCTAGTGAGAACCCCCACTTTGTCGTCTCCAACCGTGATGACGGTACCGGGTTCAACTCCATGATCCAGCTTGATGCCCCAAAGCTGCTGCTTAACGCCCTTGTAGGTGTCGAGACGGGCGATCGTTTCTTGCCCAATATAGCAGCCTTTGTTGAAAGAGATGGCCGTCCAAAGCCCTGCCTCTAGAGGATTATAGTCTTCCGTAAGTTCTCGCTCAGGCACCGGGCGACCCTGTTCGGTTCGCAGTCGTTCCCAAACCGTTTCTCCCATCGGCACTGCGCCTGCCTCAGTGAGCGATCGCCAAAGAGCAGCTCCTCGATTCGCATCCGTAATGAGCGTGTATCCGGGAGTCGCTAAGCCACTACCAACTGCGATTCGAACCTCTACATCGTCGATTTGAAAAACATCATGGCTCGCATCGGGCTGCCCCACAATCGACGTTGCGCCGAGTGTGTTGAGCAGGTCATCGCTCTTGGGGCCGATGAGGCTGAGCGTCACCGTTGTATCGGTGAGATTCTTGAGCTGAACCTTGTCCGAAAAGAAAATATATCGATCCATCCACTCTAGAAGCGTTTGGCAACGGGTGGGATGGGTGAGCAGCCACACGGCATCATCTAGCGCATACGCACTGACCAAATCAAGGGTGCGAGCCGTCGAGGTGACAAATACAGTGTTGCATCCTTGTCCGGGCATCAACGTCATAAAGTCGTTGGTGCTCTGGTTGTGCAGAAACCTGAGTCGATCTGCATCAGACACTTCGATCAGCCCCCAGTGAGAGCGATCGCACAAAGCGACCCCTGACCGAGCCGCCTCAACTGCCGCATCGTCATTGCCAAAACTCGCAGGAACCTCGTGGTGGGCGATCGCCATAAATGTTGCACCTGCTGCGGTTTGTAATTCCTTCAAGTCTTGATTCATTAGAATTTTCTCAACTCGGCAAATTTTCAAACACCTGTCCGACGGTATGTTTTGCTTTCTCATCTAGATGATGCCAATCGACATCCCCCGTTTCGTCAATCAAACGGGTGTCGACTTCAACCGGTTTGCTGCCGTCGGCGTTGGCAGACGAAAACTCGTAAAAGCAGACCTGATAGCACAGTTGCCACAAATCAACCTCAATCGCGTGGTCATTGTGGGTTAGGTGGAGCTCATAGCCAGGATAGGGACGAGGCAGTTGATCCAGCGCGCGATGCAGAATTTCAATCTGTTCCGGCGGAGCCGTTTTGAGCGCCCGCTGATACTGAGAGACTTTTGCCTTCTGCTCATCAGTTGTGCCTTGGGGCCAACGTTGCACATCGTGATAATTTCCTCGCCACGACGACATTTCTAACTGTTTACGAATATTGTCAATGATGCGAATAAAGGTAGGCTGCATGAGCAATTCAGCCTGTTGCCACGCCATTGGATGTGCAAATCGTGGTGTCATCAGCGCAAACGATTGAGTCTTAATTAATCCTTTCATCATCCTAAATCAGATGGCGACAATCAGATGACGCTAGGTATTGTCGGAAGCGGCGGATTAGGCGTGAGGTGCTGTAGTCCTTGTGATGGAGGACTAGAGTGATGGGGTGATGGAGTGACGGGGTAATAGTTTATCGGCGGGTTGAATCTGCTACGCTTTGAGCGAACGCCGCATGATTCTGACGACTCGTTTGAGACGATTCAAGGTTATGTCTAAGACAGTTCACAATGTGTTGACCGCACGGGCACGGCTGGGTGAAGGCCCGATTTGGGATGATCACGCCAGAGTGCTTTATTGGGTAGACATTTACAATCATCGCGTGCATCAGTTTAATCCTCAAACGGGTGGCGATCGCATTTGGGATGTGGGTGAAGTGGTAGGGGCAATTGCTCTGACCCATAGCGATCGCCTCATTATGGTGCAGCGTAAACAGATCGCGTTTCTAGAACTCTCAACGGGGCATATCACGCCAGTCACCCGTCTTGAAGAACATTTGCCTGACAATCGGTTTAATGACGGCAAGTGCGATGCAGCGGGTCGGTTTTGGTTTGGCTCGATGTGTCATGAAGGAAAGCAAGGTAGTCTTTACCGCTATGACCCTGATGGTTCACTGCACACCATGGCAACTGGGTTGGGCATCTCAAACGGATTAGGCTGGAGTCCTGACCATCAAGTCTTTTATCTCACAGACTCACGGGAACAAACTATTTTTGCCTACGATTTTGATCTAGAGAGCGGCGCGATTATGAATCCGCGTCCTGTTATAGATTTATCATCTGAGACGTTTGCCCCCGATGGCTTGACAATTGACGCAGACGGATGCATCTGGTCTGCCATGTGGGACGGGTGGTGTGTGATTCGGTTTACCCCAACTGGAAAGGAAATCGAGCGAATCGAGATGCCCGTCCAGCGTCCAACCTCATGCACGTTTGGCGGCGAAAATTGGCAAAACCTCTATATCACCAGCGCATCGGTCGGGCTCAGTGAAGTGGAGATTCAGCAAAGCTTTTATTCTGGAGATTTGTTTTGTGTGAATGGATCGACGCGAGGAATGCTAGCCAACCGATTTGGATTGTCAGTCGAATAAAAGCATAGTAGAGCATGTCAATCACAAAACAGCACTACGCCTGGACTCGGCGTTCAAACTCCTCGCGGGTTGCCTCAACCAATGAGGTCGCTTCGTCATAGATTTCGGTATGTTCTTGCTTCAGCCAACTCAGCAATCGCGCCAGTTGAGCATTTCGAAGTTCTAAATCCGTCTGGAAAATTACAGCCGTTGCCATATGTTGAGCATACTGTTCGGGGTGTCCTTGCTTTACAAGCTGAACCATTAACGCTGAAAGAGCCTGTTGACGAACTGGATCAGGGGCTTGACCTGAGAGCATTTTTTCCTCCGATGTGGATTAATAATCGCTAGAACTGGAAAATGGCCGCGATTCTGTTGTTCTATGGAGCTATGAGAATTGAGCGCAATTTAATGCTGCTGTCGTTGATTCTGTTGTTCTATGGAGCTATGAGAATTGAGCGCAATTTAATGCTGCTGTCGTTGGCTCATAAGGCGTTCATACGCTGATGCAAAATCATCGGTCGTAATTTGAATCGTGGAGGGATCATCCAGTCCTTGGGCACGATATCGACGGACTGCTTCTAACGCCGCTTGGTTGCTCAAAAGAGCTAAATCCGCACCATTCCAGCCCTCCGTTTGAGCAGCCCAATCTGTCAGATTAACGGTTGCTAAGGGACGATCCTGATTGTGTACGTTGAGAATCGCCAAGCGGCTACTCGCATCAGGCAGCTCAACTTTAAGCTGTAAATCGAGTCGCCCTGCACGAAGTAGGGCTGGATCAAGCGCTTCAGGGCGATTAGTTGCGCCGACTAGCAGCACATTATTACAGCCTTGCAATCCATCCAGTTCAGTGAGGAGTTGACCAACGACGCGATCGCTCACTCCAGAATCTCCGCTAAATGTGCCGCGAGTGGGCGCTAGCGTATCAATCTCATCAATGAACACCACGCATGGAGACGCGTGTCGAGCCTTGGCAAACAGTTCGCGTACTGACTGCTCCGCAGCTCCCACCCAGCGGCTCAGCAGCTCAGGCCCATTCACTGCAATAAAGTTGGCGTGAGCTTGAGAGGCGATCGCCTTTGCCAGCAAAGTTTTGCCGGTGCCAGGAGGCCCCCACAGCAAAATGCCGCGTGGCGCTTGAGCCCCTGTGCGCTGGTATAGGTCAGGATAGAGTAGTGCTCCTTCGACAGATTCTTGGAGGGTCTGCTTGACGGTGTCTAGTCCGCCAATATCATCCCACGCTATATTTGGAGACTCGACTTCTACCGATCGCAGTGCCGACGGTTTCACTTCCCTGATAGCTTGCAGAAAATCGTGCTGAGTGATGGTCATTGTTTCCGGTAGAGGCGCATCCAACGACGGCACTAAACGCCGCAGAGCACTGTATGCTGCCTTTTGGCAGACCGCTTTGAGATCTGCGCCGACTAACCCCACTGATGCATCAGCGATCGCCCCCAAATCAACCCCCAAATCAGCAGTATCGTCGAGGGGCATCTTCTGCGTCAAAATGGTCAAAATTTCGAACCGTCCGTCGCGATCGGGGACGCGAAACTGTACCTCCCGATCAAATCGTCCTGGACGCCGAAGTGCCGGATCCAAATGATTAGGCCGATTGGTTGCAGCTAGCACAATCACTCCATTGGTTTTGGCAAAGCCGTCCATAAGGCTGAGCAACTGAGCAACTAACCGCTTTTCAACCTCACCCTCAACTTTGCTGCGATCGGGTGCTAAGCTATCAATTTCGTCAATAAACACCACACAGGGTGCAGATTTCGCTGCTTTCTCAAAGATGCCTCGCAAGCGGGTTTCCGCTTCACCATAGTACTTTCCCATCACTTCCGGCCCCACGATGGCGATGTAGCTGACATCTAAATCATCTGCTAGCGCGCGCGCTGTCAATGTTTTTCCAGTGCCGGGGGGACCCACCATCAACACGCCGCGAGTCGGTTCGAGTCCGAGCTTTTGCAGCAAATCTGGACGCTTGAGTGGAATTTCGACCAGTTCTCGCAACTCTCGAAGCACGTCGGCTAATCCACCCACTTCGCTCAACGAAATGTCGGATTCAGCATCAGCAGAAGGTGGTGTAATGATGACGTCGTCAGCGGATGCAGAGGGATGAGTAGATGCATTCGGATCAGATGATTTGGGGCGAAATCGGCTTGTCCCAATGTCGGTCGGGATATTGCCCTGGCGAGGAATGCTGCTGAGATTGCGGCTATTGATTTGCACATCAGCCTTTAGCTCTCCCTTCTCAGCCTTTTCTTCGAGTGCTTTTGCCAATTCGAGAAGCTGTTCAAATCCCTTGAATAAATCACTCATGCATACGTACCGATTCGGGCATTACCCCGTTAGTCATCCCCGTCGTAGCAGGCCGCTATCACGTGTGAAAAATTCTTAACATTCACGGCAGGATATAAATTACAAGAGCCAAGCCGTTTCCGAATCTAAATCGCTGGGCAGTCTAAGGAGGTAAAACGGCTCTCATTAGGCGCAAACTATGGTGATTGATCAGGCATTCGGAACAAGATATCAAAGCCGTATTGACCAACGTCCTGAGAGGGAGGATTTGAGCCGATACGATGCACTTCGCTTGGCCATGTTTAGCGGCAAGGGAGGCGTTGGTAAAACCACCTTATCCTGTGGCTTTTCTCAATATTGGGGGCAGCGGTTTCCCGATGAGCGCATCTTGCTGATTTCGACTGACCCTGCCCATTCGCTGGGAGATGTCTTGCAAATGAGGGTCGATGATACTCCGCAGGCGATCGCCCGTTTGCCGAATGTCCGGGTGAGAGCGTTAGATGCCCAAACACTCTTGCAGACCTTCAAAGCTCGCTATGGAAGTGTCTTGGAGCTTTTAGTGGAGCGGGGCAGCTTTGTGCAGGGCGAAGATCTGAGCCCGGTATGGGATTTAAGCTGGCCTGGTCTGGATGAACTCATGGGAATTTTGGAAATTCAGCGGCTACTGCGCGACCGCGAGGCCGATCGCGTGGTAGTAGACATGGCTCCTAGCGGGCATACGCTCAACCTGTTTGGGTTGATGGACTTTTTAGATGGCTTTCTAGATGCGTTAGATCTGTTTCAAGAGAAGCATCGGGTGATGAGCGAGCGATTTACCGGACGGCATCTTGCTGACCAAGCGGACGAATTTTTGGCTGAGATTCGTGCTGACTTAGCGGCTGGGCGGCAGTTGTTACAGGATGCTGAGCATACGGCATGTTTAATCGTGGCGATCGCTGAACCCATGAGCCTGCTAGAAACACAGCGATTTATTAAATCCTTGAATGGGCTCCAGATTCCATCGAACGGGTTGTTTGTCAACCGCATCATTGGCTTATCGGGTTTTAACATACCTGCATCACATGAGCAGCCAATCTCCTCGGCATACCAGGCTCGCTATGCAGAACAGCACGCTCTGTTATCCTCATTTCTCGCGATAGCGGGGGATCAGCCCGTCTTCTTGGTTCCCCAGCAGCGCAAAGAACCCGTTGGCCCTGATTTGCTCGATTGTCTATTCAACCAAATTACGACGGCTGATCTTCGCCAACCCGCACCCGTTGCGTCAATCGATTCAGTGCCGTTTCCTGAGCAAATTTTGCCTGGTTTAGAGGATTTTATCGACGCCGGGCGGCAGCTTATTTTGGTGGGAGGAAAAGGAGGCGTTGGAAAAACGACTGTCTCAGCGGCGATCGCCTGGGCGATGGCAGAGCGCCATCCCAATCGTACTATTCGGGTCATCTCGATTGATCCGGCCCATTCCTTGGGAGATGCGCTGGGAGAAATGCTAGGTCATCAACCCGTGGCGATGACTCCAAACTTAAGCGCTCAAGAAATTGATGCCAATCAAATGCTCGAACAATTCCGAGACGATTATTTATGGGAACTCGCTGATATGATGAGTGGCGACATGGGCGACGATACTCTTCAGCTTGCGTATGGCCCTCAGGCATGGCGACAGATTGTATCTCAAGCCCTTCCTGGCATTGATGAAATGCTGTCGTTGCTGACTATCATTGATTTACTTGAACACGGAGCCCCCGATCTGATTATTTTGGATACTGCTCCGACCGGGCATTTGCTCAGATTTCTTGAAATGCCTACCGCTCTGGGTGACTGGCTTGCCTGGATTTTCAAACTTTGGATTAAGTATCAAGATATTGCGGGACGAGTCGAGTTAATGGGACGGTTAAGGGTGCTGCGTCAGCGCGTCGTAAATGCCCACAAAAAGTTAACAGATGCAACTCATAGCGAATTTATCGGCGTGGTTCAAGCTCAATCTGCTATTTTGGCGGAGGCACAGCGTTTAACCCAATCCCTCGACACCCTGAACGTTTACCAGCGATACATTGTTTATAATCGCTACGAACTCGATCACAGTAATATCCAAGACCGCTTTAGTCAACAAACCATTGTTCGTTTACCAACCCTGCCCCGAGGAATTCAACCGATTCAGCAAATTCAAGGGGCCGCAAGACTTTTATTTTAAGTCCTTAAATCCTGTAGAAAAGCTAAAGAATTGACTTAAAGAATTGACTGGCGATGTTGGTTTCTAACAGTTCCAAAGATTGATGCTGAATTTATATCCAACAGTAGACGATCGCACGCACAATTCAAGATATCGTTTAACCGTAAACTTTAATTGCTTTGCCTATGTTTAAAATTTTCAGTCTGCTAATGTTCTTACATGCGAGATGTAAGAACATTTGAAGTATTAGGATATAAGCTTTTCAAGAATTTTTTAATCTTTTCCTAAACCTTGTTTACATTGCTCTAACTATTCACAAGCGATTTAGGATCGCCATATGGGGTCTGGATAGAGCTTGCTTTGTATATCTCTTATCTGTTGTTTGATTAGTCTTTAACCGATGAAACATTACGCGGACGAATGGATCGCTGAATGGTGTCAAGAAAACGGCTGGACTGATCCTGTCATGGAACCGCTCAATCACTATTGGGCATTTCCACCCGGAGCAGTGATGCCGCAACCGATTCCTTCTGAAATTCTGAGAATTATTAAGGCGCAGAAGGGGTTAAGTCCTCAGGAAAAGCGATGGTCGATGGTTTCAACTGCGATCGCTTTTATGTTGGCGATCGCCAGCTACATGCTCAAATCTCCTATGCCCCTCATCGCAGCATTTGCGCTCGGTGCTATTACCGCCGCCCGTTTAGAACCCGACGACATTTAGTCTAAGTAGGTCATTTTCAATGCAGGTCTACTTAGCATTTGCCTTGGATAGTTCAAACGTATTACGAGCATGATATAGTCTTTTTAGACTGAATCATGCTCCAGCAGCCCTGAGACAGGGCTGTTTTTGTGAGCCCATGCTTGCTTACACGTCTGCTCTCTATACAATGTGCGCGTCCAGTATAGAAATGGTGGTGTGGGGCATGCCCTACACCACCGTACTTACCTCAAGCGCATACCGCTATAGTTTTCTCTTCTAGAGATACCAATAAAAATGCCAGCCCCATCGATCGTTCCATTCGGAGCAAGGCGATGAGGCTGTAGACGCAGTTAGGAGGTATCTTGAAATACACGTTATCCGCAGAAAGTATCTTTTCTCGTTCTTTTAATAAGTTCTTAAGTTTAGAGCAATGTTTTAATTAACTTTTGGATCAAACATTAGCAATCCTACATGGGTGATGAGCAGTGGGGCGGTCACCACCCCACTGCTCAAACACGATTCAAAAGCGATTTAGGATCGCTATTATTGGATTTAGTTATAAAGTCTTCCGTTTTTGTAGAGATGAAAGATTGAAGATTGGTATAAGTAGTCAAGCAGAATTAATTACACAATGTCATTGCGAGTGGAACGGAGTGAAGCGAAGCGATCTCAAGGGCTGTGATTGCTTCGCTTCACTCGCAATGACCGTAAATATTTCTGTCCGCCTACTTAGCAGGGCAACACGCGTTCTAATGATGGAATAGGCATGCATCTTATTTAATTGGCTTCATTGCCATTTCCAAGGCATTCTCAGAAGATTATTCTTCAGTCCAATGCAGCCATTCCCTAACTCGCGTATGTCAGATCACTTTTTTTCAAGTCCTGTACCCATGAATCGCCCCAGTTTTCTACCCTCTGACTTAGAATCGATGACGTTAGACAAAGACGATGAACGGGAGGAAACATCCTACATTGATGATTATTTTTCCGATCAACCCGGTAGCATTCCTGGGACGCTAAACATCCCTCCCGACGCTACGTTTCCCTGTATCCATCTCATCGACTACAACGCAGCACGGGCTAACCGAGTGCATCTTGCTACTCCTGAGAGTTGTGTGCCTTATCTCGATACAGAATCGGTTTCATGGGTTGACGTCCAGGGGTTGGGCAGTGAAGACATTTTGAAACGATTAGGGCAGGTATTCGCGCTCCATCCACTGGTTTTAGAAGATATTGTTAATGTGCCCCAACGTCCTAAAGTCGAAGAATATGAGGATCAGCTCCTTATCATTGCGCGCATGGTCGTTCCCACCCAAGATGAACGAGGATTTTTTAGCGAGCAGGTGAGCTTTATTCTAGGCAGACACTATCTCGTGACCGTTCAAGAAGAAACAGAGTCTGATACGTTTCAGTCAGCGCGCGATCGCATTCGCTATAACCGAGGGATGATTCGCAAACACGGGGCAGACTACCTAGCCTATGCCTTGCTTGATACGATCATTGACGGATTTTACCCGGTTCTAGAAGACTATGGAGAACGGCTAGAAGACTTGGAAGATGAGGTTGTTCTGCGTCCGACCCGGAAGACGATCCAAGAAATTTATAACCTCAAACGAGAACTGCTGGCGCTGCGACGCGCTATTTGGCCGCAGCGAGATGCGATTAACCAACTGATTCGCGATCGCAGTCATTTGATTAGCCCGGAGGTGCGGGTGTATCTGCGAGACTGCTATGACCATGCGGTGCAAGTCATGGATATGGTGGAATCGTATCGAGAACTCACCTCAGGAATGATGGATGTGTATATGTCGTCGGTGAGCAATCGCATGAATGAAGTCATGAAATTGCTAACAGTGGTGTCGAGCATTTTCATTCCCTTGACCTTTATCGCTGGCGTCTACGGCATGAATTTTGACCCGGAGGCGTCGCCCTGGAATATGCCAGAACTCGACTGGTATCTGGGATATCCGACTGTGTTGCTTGGTATGGGGGCGATCGCCCTGTTTTTGATCTTCTTCTTTTGGCGCAAGGGCTGGTTTCAAGATTTTTCCAAGCCTCCCCGCAGCGACGATTCATAAATATAAGGGGGCGATCGCTATCTTGATACAAAATGATAGGATTTCTAGGACATCATTAATAGTTATTCCATTTCGATATGGATTTGAAGTCTCTGATTCGGGACATACCAGACTTCCCTAAACCCGGCATCATCTTTCGAGACATCACCACCTTGCTGCGTGATCCAGATGGGCTGAGGTTTACTATCGATCGCATGGTCGACCAATGTGCTGACTTGCCAGTTGACTACGTGATTGGAATGGAGTCTAGAGGGTTTATTTTTGGCCCACCCCTTGCATGTAGGCTGGGAGCCGGATTTATTCCGGTGCGAAAACCGGGAAAGCTTCCGGCTGCCGTTCACTCGGTTGAATATGAATTGGAATACGGCATGGATCGGCTGGAAGTTCACCAGGATGCATTTCAAATTCCAAGTCGTGCTTTGATTGTGGATGACCTCATTGCCACCGGGGGAACCGCAGCGGCAACCGCTAAGCTTGTTGAACAAGCAGGCTGCGAGCTCGCAGGATTTGCCTTTGTGATTGAGCTAAAAGCCTTAGACGGGCGCGCAAAATTACCCGACGTTCCTATCTTTACGCTGATTGAGTATTGATCATGACCAACGTTCGCTCGGCACAACAGCGGTTAAAGCCTTTCTTTGATTGGTTGGTAAATTTAGTTACCAGTGAGACGTTTGGCTATGTGGTTAAACGGTTACTCCAGGCTCTATTGACTTTATTTCTTGCCTCTGCATTAAGCTTTTTTATTATTCAGCTTGCGCCGGGCAATTTTCTCGATACGCTGAGGCAAAATCCTCAGATTGCCCCAGAAACTATTCAGGACTACGAAGAAAGATTTGGTCTCAATCGACCCGCCATCGAACAATATTTTCTATGGCTAAAAAATATTATTACTCAAGGAGATTTTGGGATTAGCTTTGCCTATCAACGGTCCGTTACGTCCATTTTGTTAGAACGTATCCCAGCAACGCTACTACTATCGATCGCGTCGATTATCGTGACGTGGGCGATCGCCATTCCCTTTGGCATTTTGGGAGCCGTCCACCAAAACAGATGGATTGATCGCGTGCTACGTGTGTTTAGTTATGTTGGACAGGGATTCCCCACCCTAATCACAGGCTTGCTGCTGCTGTTTCTTGCCCAAAACACTTCTCCCCTCTTCCCGGTAGGGGGGATGACGAGCATCGATCATGCCGATCTGACGCCTATCGGGAAGGTCGTTGATATTGGCTGGCATTTGATCTTACCCACCCTTGCCTTAAGCCTCACCGGATATGCCGGTTTACAACGAATTACTCGCGGCGAACTGCTGGATGTGTTGCGCCAAGACTATATTCAGACAGCCCGTGCGAAGGGGCTGCCTGAAAATCGAGTGATTTACGTTCACGCTTTGAGAAATGCGGTCAACCCGTTAATTACGCTACTTGGTTTTGAGTTTTCCAGTCTCTTGAGTGGCGCATTTATTACCGAGAATTTCTTTAACTGGCCTGGGCTTGGGCGCTTGATTCTTCAGGCCGTGACCGCCCAAGATTTGTATCTGGTCATGGCCAGCTTGATGATGGGGGCAGTCATGCTGATTCTCGGTAATTTGATTGCCGATTTGATGCTAAAAGCCGTTGACCCACGCATCAAGCTGTCTGACATCAATCAAGTTTAGTGTGCGAGGCTAGCGACTTTCAACGAAAATCACTGACGCCAACAATCACTTTCGTTGAAAGTCACTGAGATTGAGCAGAAACGGAATGCCGCCGCCTGTGCCTTCATCTCCCATAATTAACACGCGCGGCATCTGAGAGCCTCCGTTGCGCCAGGCAGCGATCGCCTCTTTTTGAAGCACAAGCTCTCCTCCAGTTGCTTTGAGCGTTTCAGCTAGCAATCGCTGTGCCTCAGCCCTACCCCGTGCTCGGTTAATATCTGCCTGGGCTTGCTGCTCGGCTTCTTGTGCTACATAGACCGCTCGTTGAGCCCGCTGCTCTGCGATTTGTTTATCTTCAACGGCGCGAGTAAACTCTTTTGAAAAATCTAGGTCGACGACGCTGGTATCTTGCACGATGACGGCATATTTTTCGAGCCGTTCGTTAAGGGCGGTGTCAAAGTCGCGCTTCAGTTCTTCCCGTTCAGTAATTGCTTGCTCCGCCGTTCGCCTCGCTGCCGCAATTTTGAATGATTCTTGGGTTTGAGGAGCCACTACTTTTGACACAAGATTTTCCAACGTTCCCTGTTGTCGTCTGACCGCCACCACTTGTTCGGGATCGAGGCGAAAGTTAATCGCAAAGCTTGCCTTTAAATCTTGTAGATCTTTGGTAGAGCTTTGGGCTGGCACTTCAAATTTCTGCACCGTCAAGTCATATACGTCAACCTTGGATATGAATGGGGGCTTAAAGTGGACTCCTTCTAGAAGGGCGCCATCTTGAGCTTTACCCAAGATGCTGACAACGCCTGCCTGCCCCGGATAAATGATGATAAAAGAATTCAATATGACCAGCAATACTGCTGCCGAAATCACGCCGAGAATTAGAGCAAGCGTATTCTGAGATGTTGGATTACTCAAGTCCGGGTCTCCTTACTTCGATCTGCATATTCGATTTGCATCTATGTTTTTAGGATGAGCGAATTTAACCCGAGGGGCGATCGCCCTGTCGTTGATGTCTCTAGCTGAGCTTCAGAGCCGTGACTGGAACATCATCCCACGAATCAACCGTCCGCAGCCGAGCTAACCAGCCCGCTTGCCGCTGATTGGGGGTCAGCTTTGCTTGAAACTCGACATGGCACTCTTCTGCTTGAGTTTGATCACAGCAGGCAATGCAGGCATGAATGATGCCAGACGGATCAACCTGTTCGTTTATCCAGATAGTCACGGATACTACTCCAAATTCATTCTCATCCTATCGTTAAACTGATTGTTGCTTGGTTTGCATATCGGCTTATATTCAGGGAATTCAGATTGAGGCAATCGCCTCTCCGCTACCCCGACAAATTCGCCAGTCGTGTAATACGGTTGCGCCCAGTTGATGAGCGTGGGCGATCGCTTGGGGACGGTGGAGGGGCTCACGCCACTCTAGTCGCCCATAGTGTCGTTCGAGGGCAACCTTCGCCAAGTGAGCAACGAGCACCTGACTGACTGACTCGTACGAATAGCCCGGCGCAACGACAACGCGCTCAATGAGAAAGCCGGGTCGTGTCAAAAACGTAGAATAGCTCTGCGATACGGGCGCACACCCGATGATGCGATCGCCTTGGGCAACAACTGCCACCTCTAATCGAGAACAGGGAGCCGATTCGTGGGCAAGGGGCGGGGTGAGCCATCGTTCGAATAGCCGCTTGGTTTCGCTTAAATTATTGGTGTCGCTCAGACATTGAGCGATCGCCAAACTATTTTCTATCGTTGCAAGGCGAACCGTCCAGTCAGATGGAATCGCCAGCGTGCTCACCGATTGTAGTGGGTGGTGAGTGAGTCGGCACACGCGATCCTGATCAGAAATAGAAGCACCGATGCGCTGGTAGAAGGCGATCGCCGGGGCATTCCAATCGAGGACACTCCACTCTAAGACGCCATCGCCCTGCTCTAGAGAATACTGGGCAAGGTGAGATAGCAGCGCTTTGCCAACGCCTTGCCCCCGCGCTTCTGGCGTCACAAATAAATCTTCCAGATAGAATCCGGCTTGAGCGGCAGCCGTGATATAAATCGGGAAAAACAACGCAAAGCCGAGCGGATGGCGCTGATGCTCTGCGATGAATGCCTGAATGCAGGGGCGATCGCCAAATAAATGATCAGCCAGCGCGTCGACTGACCCGACGACTTCGTGGACAAGCTTTTCATACTCTGCTAACGCGTAAATCAATTCAAACAAAACGGATACGTCTGACGGCGTTGCCAGACGAGTGCGCACAGGCATAGTTTGAGGCATAGCGATCGGTTGTTTCGTTGGAGTATACTACCGCAACCATTCTCTCAGACGGGCAGCCACGGGAGGGCGACGGAGCTTGCGCATAGCCTTTGTTTGGATTTGCCGGACTCGCTCACGCGACAAGTTGAATATCCCTCCGACTTCTTCCAGGGTATGAGGTTCGCCCGTCGTCAAGCCATATCGCAGTGCAATCACATCTTTTTCTCGCTCAGTCAACACGTCTGCCAGCACCATTTGCAAATCTTGACGCATCATGGCATCACTGATTTGCCCGTCTGGCGTTTGGGTCTGGTCATCTTCTAAGAGTTCTAGAAGTTCTGTGTCTTCTCCCTTACCAACCCGGCGATTCAGCGATAGCGCACGACGGCGCACCTGCTGAAGATTGCGAAGTTGCTCGACCGTCATCTCAAGCGCTTCAGCGACCTCCGAGTCTGACGGATTACGATTGAGCTCTCGACGCAAGTCTCGATGAACTTTCTTGATTTTGTTGAGCTTTTCAACGATGTGAATCGGCAGTCGAATCGTTCGGGCATCGTTAGAAATTGTCCGAGTAATGCCTTGGCGAATCCACCAGTAGGCATAGGTGGAAAACTTATAGCCCTTATCTGGATCAAACTTTTCTGCTGCACGATTGAGCCCTAATGCACCTTCCTGAATCAAATCTAAAAAGGGTACCCCACGATTTAGATAGCGTTTGGCGATCGATACGACGAGTCGCAGATTCGAGCGAATCATTTTTCGCTTAGCAGCCTGCCCAGCATGGAGATGCTGATGGAGATGCTGATCTGTGAGCTGGCACCCATTTGCAATCTCGCTGTGACGCGGCTCTCGACCTAACTCGTCCCTGAGGCGATCGCGCAATTGTTCGACATCGGCGAGAAACCGAACCCGACGTGCCAACTCGATTTCTTCATTGGGCTGTAGCAGAGGATATCGAGCCATTTCCTTGAAAAACGCGCCCACGGCATCATCAGAGAGATTTCTTTGATCGGTCGAATGAGACGCAAACTCTGCCACGACCTCATTGGGGGGAACTAATGTCAACATCTCCATCTGATCCGAGTCATCAGACTCGGCGCGCACTTTTTCTGCATATTCAAACCCATCTTTGTCGAGATGATGGTCAGTTATTTGACGCAATTCATCGGCGACTAATGAGGGCAGAGGTGCAGAAATATTCGAACGTGACAACCGGGTTTCAGGTTCCTCAGCAAAAAAGTTTTCAAATAATTTTTGCATCATGGAAATTCAAGCTAAAGAGTATGGAATCGACAACATCTAAGAAATTGTATATTGAGGCAGGCTTTTCTACTAGCAATCAAAGGTATGGCGCATCAATCAGTTTTTAGAATTAGAAAGTACGGCATATTTAATATTAAATTTATTTAGCAATGTCATTCATAACCGCTAAGAAATATTCCATTGTCAAACATGGGCGCATGTCACTTTTGTAGCCCTCACCCTAAATCCCTCTCCCAAAGCGGGAGAGGGACTTCAAGTCAGCTCCCCTTCTCCCTGCTTGGGAGAAGGGGTTGGGGGATGAGGGCAAATTTGCAAAAGTGACATGTTCCCGTCAAACATAGATACTAAAACCTACTAAACTCAATTTCCCAGAGACTCGCAGAATTTGAATTTGCTCTATTAATCGCGATAAATTACCTAAAAAAAGAGGCGGCCAGGATACATAAAGAGCATTCCATTTATTTTTATAAGCCATCTGAAACGTTTGCAAAATATTCTAATCTCGCCATAATTTCCGTCCTAAAATTTTTATTTCTCAATTTATTCGAAATAAAAAAATTGAATGTCTGTAATGCTGCAAAACTAATTCATCAGGATTGGCTGTTTAGATTCCGAATGAAAATGAGAAACTGCTTCCGTTTTTTGAACCCATTAACTGAACAGACTAATCTCAATACATACGGTGGAAAAACCACCGAAATATCATGAAATATGTCATGTTAATAAACACAGCACGAGCCTAGCAGAAACCCCGTATTTTCACGTCCATGCTTTTACGGAAAGATTCTGGCTTACTGGAGGAGGGCCGAAGAATCTTCCGTGTATCTACGGTGAACTTGATAAGTGGTTTTTGCTATAGTTAAGGTTTTTAGTTTTGTAAGATTTTTGAAACGGATCCAGCGATTATAGACGCGTTGCAGCGTTTCGCAAGCGGCATGTAATGTATGTATTTGTCTCTGCTAAAAGACCGTTAGGCACCAGGAACCCTAAAAAACATCCCCCTTAAAACATCCCGCTATTGAGGGGCAGCGGCTTGCGCAATTCAGATCGGCAATCCGAATCCATAGCTTGCATTCAACACCTGGTCTACACTAGTTCAAGCGTAGATCGGGAGCGATTTACGAATTTGTCCTCTTGTGCCGTATAGAGTTGCTGGATGAGCCAACGTGTATTATTCAATTCATCAGTTGCGAACGGGGCGATCGCTCCGTTCGCAACCGCGTTAGCTGAGCCTAGCCAGTCTTACTCCCCTCCCTTCTCTCAACGGTGGATCGAGGTGCTGGTCGACTGCCGGGGCACCCAAGGGCTCTATACCTATCAGTGCCCATCTAATCTTTTTGTAGAACCGGGCGACATTCTCAGCGTTCCGTTTGGTAATCAGCAGGTTGGGGCGATCGCCATTCGATGGGTTGCACAGCTACCCGCTGAGCTTGATCCTCAATCTGTGCGGCAGGTTGAAGATATTATCAGCCCAGGGTTTTTCTCACCATGCTACTGGGTTCTGCTGCACCGAATTGCCGAATACTATTGCACCTCTGTCATGCAAGTGGTGCGAACGGCTCTCCCGCCCGGGCTATTGGGGCGATCGCAGCGGCGGATTCGACTCAAGCCCGAAGCTATTCCCCCCCGTGGCGAGGAGTTTTTACAGCCCGCCGCGCGGCAGCTCCTTGAACGGTTGCAATCCCAAAAGCAGGGAAACTACACCTGGACGTATTTACAGCGGCAGGTGCGGGGCGCGCAGCGTGGACTCAGAGATTTGCTTCAGCGGGGATGGGTCGAAAGCTATCTCGAACCTCCCGAAAGCATTCGCCCAAAGCGACAGCAGGCAGTTATTCTCGTTCATTCTCCCCAGTCAGACCCCGCCAGCCCCCGCCAGCAAGAAATTTTAGACGTACTCAAGCGACGCGGTGGAGACATGTGGCTCCAAGAGCTGCTGCAAACCTGTCGAACCAGTTCGTCTGTGATTCGAGCCCTTGAGCGAAAGGGGTGGGTCGTCGTGCAGCCGCGAGAAGTGTTGCGGTCAGAAGATTCGGCGTTTCCTACACCTGACCAGCCCAAGGCTCTGACAGATGCCCAGGCAGAGGCTGTCCGAGCGATCGCCTCCCTAAATCGACCGCATCAGGTTTTATTGCATGGGATCACGGGGTCAGGAAAAACCGAGGTCTATCTGCAGGCGATCGCCCCCATTCTAGAGCGGGGTAAATCGGCATTGGTTCTGGTGCCCGAAATTGGCTTAACCCCTCAACTGACCGATCGGTTTCGGGCGCGATTTGGATCTCAGGTCAGGGTCTATCACAGCGGATTGTCTGACGGAGAGCGATATGATACGTGGCGGCTGATGCTCCAGGGGAATTCGCAGGTCGTGATTGGCACCCGCTCAGCGATTTTTGCTCCCCTTCCAAATCTGGGTCTCATCGTGTTAGACGAAGAACACGACGATAGCTTCAAGCAAGACCAGCCCGCCCCCTGCTATCACGCTCGCACCGTCGCCCAGTGGCGTGCCGAACTTGACGAATGTCCGTTGATTCTAGGATCGGCGACTCCCGCTCTCGAAACGTGGGTCCAAGTTCACGCCAATTCCCAAGTCTACCCCTCTCTTCCCAGTCTTTCCCTCTCCCTTCCCCAGCGCATCCAATCTCGTCCGCTCCCCCCGATTGAGGTTGTGGACATGCGGCACGAATTTCAATCGGGCAATCGCTCAATTTTTAGCCGATCGCTCCAGGCGGCCTTGCAGCAGATACAAGATACGAAACGTCAGGGGCTTTTGTTTATCCATCGGCGGGGGCACAGCACGTTTGTCTCATGTCGGAGCTGTGGGCATGTGCTGGAGTGCCCCGACTGTGACGTCTCGCTCACCTATCACCAGACCCAGGCAGACGCACACCCCCTCTTACGGTGTCACTATTGTGGCTATGGGCGATCGCACCCTAGCCAGTGTCCTGAGTGCGGGTCTCCCTATCTCAAGCATTTTGGTAGCGGCACTCAGCGTGTCATGCAGGAGCTGACTCGCCAGTTTCCTGACTTGCGTTGCATCCGGTTTGACAGCGACACAACTCGCACCAAAGGAGCCCACCGCACTTTATTAAGTCGGTTTGCCCACGGAGAAGCCGATTTGCTAGTCGGCACGCAGATGTTGACCAAAGGCATCGACCTTCCTCAAGTCACCCTCGTCGGCGTTGTTGCGGCAGATGGGCTTTTGCATCTGGCAGACTATCGAGCCAGCGAACGGGCTTTTCAAACCCTTACCCAGGTGTCGGGACGAGCGGGGCGTGGCGATGACCCAGGGCGGGTCATTTTGCAAACCTATTCGCCCGATCATCCAGTCATCCATGCGGTGCGTCAGAATGACTATGAGACATTTATTGATGCTGAACTGGCTCAGCGTATGGCGCTTCACTATCCGCCTGCTAGTCATCTCATCTTGATCCGATTGAGCAGTCTAGATGAAACGGCAGTTCGGCAGACCGCTGAGCACCTAGCCGAGCACCTGCGTCCAGATGATTCTCAGCAGGCGGGATATGAGTTATTGGGGCCAGCGCCTGCTAGCATCATGCGAGTAGCACGACGATATCGGTGGCATCTGCTGATTAAGGGCATACAACATCCCGTTGAGGCTCTAGTCGCTCAACTTGATTTAGCCAATGTGCGATCGCACTGCCCTCGTGGTGTTAGCCTAACCGTTGATGTCGATCCGATGAATTTACTCTAGCTCCACACCATCGGGGATCGTCTCTTAAAACCTGAATGGACTCCTATTTATGCTGCGCTGCTTGCTTGCTTTATTAGTCCCAAGCCTTTTTTTCTCCACCTGGCTGATTTGCTCTGCCAATGCTCAGAATGGGGCAGCCCTCTCTGTGGATATTTTGATTCAAGAAGTTTGGGGAAGCCCGACGCTAGATTTGCCGCCCGGCAATCAACGCCCTGACCTATACGCGGTCATTCAGCTTGCCAACCAGCGGCTTGTGACTCCGACACTCACGATCCCCCGTATCAACCATCGGATCGCGCCCAACTGGACGCTGAGCACTCCATATACTCTCGATCCGCTGCGACAAAATCACGAAGTTGTAGCGGATGTCCGAATTTTTGACGCCGACAGTGATGCGGACGATAAGGTACTGCTCACTGCACTCTATTTTGAGCCGACCCTCTGCCAAGTTAGGGTTGGAGAGCAGCAGTTTACGGGGCAATGGACAAACGATCGCCAAACTTGCACCGTGCCTATTCCTCAACTCACGAGTGAACGGGGAGCCATTGTCTTAACCCTAAGCGCTCGATGGAATACACCGGAGTAGGCGAGTTCTCGGTAGACTAAGCACATATAGCCTAACGCTCTCGCATTAGGACGCTGAACGTGTGCAAAACTCACGCGCCGCGCGGGTTCACCACACAAATCTGAGCCCGCAGGGCTATAACTAGACAGTAACCACTGGGTAGTCCAGGAGATAAGTCCATGGCACGACGAAGTCGAGACGGTCTGACACTATCCCAATTGCGGACGCTGATTGCAGTTGCCGAGCATCATAATTTTGGCAAAGCATCGCTAGAGCTTGAGATGTCTCAATCTGCAGTCAGCCATGCGATCGCCACGTTGGAAGATGAGCTGGGCGTGATTTTGCTGTCTAGGGGGCGCTATGGGGCTCGGCTGACCCCCGTTGGCGAACGCATTGTCGAGCAGGCGCAGAAAATTTTGCAATCGTTAGAGGTCATCGACAAGGAAGCGAGCTTTGCCAAAGGGCTTCAGGGCGGACAGGTGAGAATTGCCGCATTTCGCAGTCTCGCCACCCACATCTTGCCAAAAGTCATCGCGGCATTTCGCAGCAATTTTCCAGGTATTTCGGTTTCAATTCGAGAATATCGAACCCAGGACGAGGTTGAGCGGGCATTGCGCCATGGTGAGTCAGATGTGGGGCTGTTTCATCTTCCAGGGGCAACAGAACTCGAAACCTGGGAACTTTTTGAGGACGAATATTTTGTGTTTCTGCCTCCCGATACCCCGGTTAGCGGCAACAAACTAACGTGGGAAGACTTGGCTCAGTATCCGCTGATTCTGTCTCCTGGTAACGATAGCTGTAGCGTCTTGATTCGGAGTCACTTCGCCAAACACGATCAGACGCTGAATATTGCCTATGAGGTCAGTGAAGATTCGACGATGCTCAGCATGGTTCAACAGGGGCTTGGCGCAGCCATCTTGCCTCGCATGGCAGCCGAACCCATTCCCGCCGATCTCCAGATTTACCCCTTGCCCGTGCCCTTGAGCCGCAAAAATGGGGTTGCGGTGTTAGCAGATGCGCTGCATCCCCCGGCGGTGTTTGCATTTTTAGATACGCTCAAATCGATGCCAGATATTGCGATCGCCAATTCAACTGCCCTGTCATTCCATCAGGTTGGCATCTAATGAGACTCGCGCTGAGAAACGAGCGTTCCCTGATAGCGAATATCGGCAGTCTCTAATCGGTTGATTGCTTCTGCAAGGCGATCGCACTCTGCGATTAGACTGATTCGCACATAGCCTTCTCCACCGATTCCAAATGCATTTCCTGGCGTGACGACCACTCCGGTTTGTTGCAGCACCGATAAAGCAAAATCAGTGGACCCCATCCCAACCGGGCAAGGCACCCATAAATACATCGTGGCATAGGGTTTGGGCACATCCCAACCAAGTCGAGTCAGCCCATCGATCATAAAATCTCGCCGGGTGCGATAGCGAGCTTGTACCTCGTGAAGATACACCTCTGGGAGTTGGAGCGCCGTTTCGGCTGCCGACTGCAACGCTGCAAAAATTCCGTAGTCTAAATTGGTTTTGAGGGTACGCAGCCCTTGAATAATATGGCGATTACCTACGACAAAGCCAACTCGCCATCCCGCCATATTGTAGGTCTTCGAGAGGGTGTGAAATTCAACCCCAATGTCTTTTGCCCCCGGAATTTCGAGCAGACTGGTGGGATGATAGCCATCAAATGCAAGCTCTGCATAGCACAGGTCATGCACGAGCAAAATTTCGTACTTGCGGGCAAACGCGACAATCTCCTCAAAGAATTCCCGCGGAGCAGTGGCTGCTGTAGGATTATTGGGGTAATTAAAATACAGAATTTTGGCCCTTTCTGCCACCTTATCTGGAATCGCCGCCAAATCAATCAACCAGTCTTGTTCAGACTTTAGCACCAGCGGATGAATCTCGCCGCCTGCAATCAGCGGACCCCGAAAATGAGCCGGATAGGCAGGCGTGGGCACCAAGACCAGATCGCCCGGATCGACATAGGCGATCGCCAAATGGGCCAGCCCTTCTTTGGAGCCAAGCAGGGGAAGCGCCTCTCCGTCTGGATCAAGCACGACATCATAGCGACGCTGATACCACGTGGTGATCGCTTGACGAAAGCTAGCAGTCCCTTCAAAGGGCGGATATCCATGATTCGCCGGATCTTGAAGCGCTGCTGTCGCGGCCTCAACCACGGGCTGAGGCGTTGGCCCGTCCGGATTGCCCATGCCCAAATCAATTAGATCTAATCCCTGTTCTCGCGCACGCATCTTCAGTTCATCGAGGCGAGCAAAGACATAGGGAGGCAATGCACTCAGGCGTTTGGCAGGGCTAATCCAATCTAGGTTCATGGTTGACCCTCTTCGATGGGCGAGACAGATAGCGATGGTGAACAGGACTCTAATTCAGACGCACGAGACACTTGGCATGGCGCAGTGGTTGACACCATGGCCGCCATCAGGTGAGTCGGCGTGACCTCAAACGGCAGATGATGAATGTCTGATTGAGGATTACAGGCAATCTCCGCGGCTCGCTCTAACCCCTCGATGGTGATAGTTGCCAGTCCGAGTTCAGCCAAATTTCGAGGCAGCCCGATGTCGCCATAAAACTTGAGAAGCTGCTGGCGAGAGCTAGCCGCCAGCCCATTTCCTTGAATCATTTCTTCAAGCCGAAGCTGCACCAAAATTCCGTAGGCAACTTTTTCGCCATGCAGGGCACGATGGCTTTCGGGCAGATGGGTCAGTCCATTGTGAATTGCATGGGCTGCAACGGTGCGACACTGGGCTCCACCAAGCCCCCCCACAACTCCTGCTAACAAAATCGACGCGTCCACCACGTCACGCCAACTGCTACTTCCTGGAGAACGAAGCGCCTCCGCAGATTTTTGGAACAGGAGATCTCTCAGCACTCGCGCCTGCTGAACGGCTGCGATAATCAGGGCTTGGTCAGAATGACCGCTGCTCACGGAGGCTTCATACCATTTTGCTAGCGCATCTCCGATTCCAGAGACAAGGGTACGAGGTGCAGCCGTTTGCACCAGGTCGTAGTCCAAAATCAATAAATCAGGACAGCGCGCTAGACTGACATCGTAGAGAAACCCGCCCTCATCAGTGTAGATATTGGAAAGCGCAGTCCAGGCAGCACAGGTAGCGGCTGAGGTTGGCACGGTCACAACCGGAATCTGATGCTGATGCGCTAGCAGCTTTGCGATATCAAGCGCTTTCCCCCCCCCCACGCCGATGATCACATCCGCATCATGAGCGATCGCCACGTCTCGTAGCGTCGCCAGACTCGCCTCACTGCAATCGGGGTGATAGACCGCCGAGCGCACTTGGAGCTGGGACAAAGCAGGATCTAAGAAAGACTGAACGGTACGAAGCGTGCGATCGCCCCCAACCACCAACGGGCGCTGCCCTAGCCGAGCAATATCATCACCGGTTGCTGGCAAAATACTGGCTCCCCGAACCACTCGCGTTGGAGCCAATGCCATCACAACCGATGATGGGCGATGAATAGTGTCGGAGGTAGAAGACAACGATGACGAGTTCATAGGCGACCATTAGACATCAACAGTACAGGGATGTGCCATCCAGAGCAAGACGCTAAATCATAAGAATGGCTGGATAGGCTTTGGCAGCTCATTGAAACTGGATGGAGATATCCAGCATATCGCTATGATTGGGGTGCTTGCGATGAGGGGGCTTGGGATGCTGACGATGGAGACGGAAGCTGGGCGATCGCCTCTGGATATAGGGTGATATCCATATTTTCGTCATCACGAACCGTGAGCGATCGCTTAATGTCTCCCAGATAGAGAGGATTAGACACCCCATCATCGGGATGCAACACCGTTCGGGCACGAATGGTTAATTGGCGTTCACCTTGTCCTAAGCGCCCCGGAGAAAACAAATTGCTCGCCGCCTGCTGGAGCGTCGCTTCTAGTTCGGACTCGGTAATCTCTGGAGAAACGGCAATCACCGCTTGAGTAGCCCCAGAATCATAAACGGTCGAGAACCGAACTGAACCTGGAATGACTGTTCTGGTAAATGGAACCAGCCCTAAGGCAAAAAGCCCCGCCGTTAACACTCCCATGAATCCAGTCACGCCGACCATGCGGAAGCGGATGCCCCAGTTAAAGATAAATCCAAATGCGGCGATCGCCCCACAGAGCAGGGTCAACCCTCCAAACCATTGAGCGGCTGTCAGAAAATCGTCAGTCGTAGGCATGGCTCTTTGCTAAAACAATAAATTGAATTACAACATTTCCCTTACTCATTGCTGATAAAGCCAGCGGGCTGAGCATCTGATGCGAGTTCGAGCGCTGCCTTGAGCGTATGCCAGCCCAAATTAGCGCATTTAATGCGAACCGGAAACTGGGCAACGCCTTGCATGACATTGAGCTTGCGAAGCTCTTTAGGAAATTCTGATTCTCCTCGCATCATTGCTTGGAAGCGTTGAATCATCTCCAATGCTTCGTCCGGCGTTTTGCCTCGCAAGGCATCTGCCATAAGATCCACAGATGCCATCGAAATCGCACAGCCTTCTCCGTCAAACTTCACCTCTTCGATGCGATCTTTGGCATCGTTGAGCTTTAGCGTCAGCTCAATCGTGTCACCACAGGACGGATTATGTCCTTTTTGATACCGATCGACGGGGTTTGTCGTGCCTCGGTTACGAGGCTTTTTATAGCGCTCTAAAATGACCTGCTGATAAAGATCGCGCAGATTCTCTAAAGACATGGCTCAATCCAAATGCCTGCTGATGTAATGGTGTTCTTTTTAGATCCTATCAGGGCGAAGAATCGAACGGCAGAAAACCGCTCACCCTAAAAATCCTGATATTTACTCCATCCTATTTCAAAGACGACTGAGGAAATATTATGATAGTAGTATGGTCGAAACCATTGATATAAAGGGCGTTCCCCACGCTGTTGAGCTGACTGCCCCTCAAACATCTCCAACTGTTCTGGTTTTCATTCATGGCTGGCTCCTCAGTCGGGCCTACTGGAAACCGATTGTTCAAGATTTGTCGTCTGAGTATCAGTGCTTATCCTATGATTTACGCGGGTTTGGTCACTCTCAAATTCCCCCGTCCCTGTCGTCTAGCGCGAGTGGCGATCGCCCGACTGGTCATGTCGAATGGCTGGGAGCATTTCAGCATACCCCTGCCGCCTATGCCGATGACTTGATCCAGCTCCTTGAGCGTCTCAATATTTCAAGAGCTTGGCTGGTCGGGCATTCTCTCGGCGGCAGTATTGCCCTCTGGGCATCTGATCGATGTCCTGAGCGTATTAAAGGCGTAATCTGCGTTAATTCGGGCGGCGGAATTTATCTCAAAGAAGAATTCGAACGGTTTCGGGCAGCCGGTGAGCAGTTGGTTAGGCTGCGCCCTCGGTGGCTGTGCCAGTTGCCCTTACTTGATTTGATCATGACGCGCATGAATGTGGCTCGTCCGATTGCTCGTCAATGGGGACGGCAACGGCTAATCGATTTAGTCTTAGCCCATCCAGAAGCTGCCCTGGGCGCATTGCTCGATTCAACGACCGAGCGTGAAGTTCATCGGCTCCCTCAAGTTGTGTCTCGCATCAAGCAGCCTGTTTACTTTATTGCGGGCGCAAACGATGACATCATGGAGCCCCAGTATGTTCACCACTTGGCAAGCTTCCATCCCTCGTTTCAATGCACGGGCGAAAACGTCACCGAGCTGCCAAACTGCGGACATTTAACGATGGTCGAACAGCCTGAACTCTTGACTCGTCATATTCGTCAAACGTTGCAACATCACACATAGAGCGACGTATGCCACAGATTCTCGTCATGTTTCCTGTCATGTTTCATAAAGATTCATAACGTCTGCGATCGCCATTCGAGACTGCGCGCCCACTGTCAACGGTGATGTGTGACCCCGATTGAGGTGCTCTGCGGCAGCACACGCAATCATCGCGGCATTGTCAGTACAAAATTTGAGCGGTGGAAACACCACTCGCAGCCCGTGGCGATCGGCAGCAGCCTGGAGATGACGCCTCAAGCCGCTGTTGGCTGCCACGCCGCCGCCCACCGCAATCGTTGTGAGCCCGTAGTCCCTCGCACAGGCGATGGCTCGTTTCGTGAGCGATCGCGCTACTGTGTCTTGGAAACTGGCTGCCACGTCTGGAATCGGCAGGGGGTGGGGTTCTTTCTGGAGCTTTTCGGTGAGGCGCAACACTGCCGTTTTTAAGCCGCTAAAACTAGAGTCATAGGGATGATAGCCGCCTTCTGGACGCGATACATTCCCTTCTGGTAGCTTAAATGCAGATGGATTACCGTCTGCTGCTAATCGGTCGATGATCGGCCCCCCTGGATAGCCCAGATTCAGCAATCGGCCTACCTTGTCGAAGGCTTCTCCTGCTGCGTCGTCTCGCGTTTGCCCCAATGTTTCATACTGCCCGCAGTCTTTGACATAGATTAGGCTCGTGTGCCCTCCTGACACGAGTAAGCACAGAAACGGAGGCTCTAACGTCGGGTCTGTCAGATAGGTGGCATAGATATGACCTTCGAGGTGATGAACCCCCAAAAACGGCTTGTGATGCACCAACGCGAGCGTTTTTGCTGCCGTTAAGCCGACAAGCAATGCTCCGACTAGACCGGGGGCGCAGGTGGCCGCAATGCCATCAATGGCTGACCAATCGAGATTGGCATCGGCTAGCGCTTGGGCGATCGCCACATTGACAATCTCAACATGCTGCCGCGACGCGATTTCTGGCACAATGCCGCCATACAGTTGGTGAGTCGCCACTTGACTCGATACGATACTGCTTAAAACACTGCGATCATGAACAATTGCAACTGCCGTTTCATCACAACTTGTTTCAATTGCTAAAATTTTCGCCATTAACTTGTCACAAATCAGGTACGGTAAGGAATCATCAGAGCACTTTATTAAGCTTAACTTTACTGGGTTAAACCCAGGAGAGTATGATCGCTCTGAATCTTGACTTTTTGCGTACAAAGAACTTAATACGTCCTTGTACAAAATACTTTGCTTTTTGTAATAAAGGGAAACAATTTCTATGCGACGATTGTTTGCTCTAGCGTTGGCTGTTTTTCTGTGGATTGGTTTCGTCTCGCCTGCATCGGCAGGTGTGGCAGGCTTAACCCCTTGCAGTGAATCACCAGCATTTCAGGCTCGTGCCGAAGCGGCGGCTACTCCCCAAGCAAAACGTCGATTTGACTTTTATGCCAGCACCAACGTTTTGTGCGGTAGCGATGGGCTTCCTCATCTCGTAGTCGATGGTCGGTTAAATCACGCCGGTGAATTCTTAATTCCTAGCATTCTCTTCCTCTATATTGCAGGATGGATTGGCTGGGTTGGTCGGGCCTATCTGATTGATATTCGGGATGGGAAAAATCCTGAAGAGAAGGAAATCATCATCGATGTTCCTCTTGCAATCAAGAAAATGCTGAGTGGGTTTGCATGGCCTCTAGCAGCCGTCAAAGAATTCACAACGGGCGAATTGACCGTCAAGGATTCTGAAATCCCGATTTCGCCGCGCTAATGGCACAAATTCTCACGAAATAGGGGCTGCCAATCCGGTCGCCTCTATTCAGCTCATTGTCTCTTGGTTTTGTCTTCTGTCGATCTAGCTTGGAGTCATCTATGGACAACCTTCTCAAATATCTGTCCACTGCGCCTGTCTTGGCGACGGTTTGGATGTTTATCACGGCGGGAATTTTGATTGAGTTTAATCGCTTTTTCCCGGATCTGCTATTTCATCCGTAGTCGGTTGGGTTTCGTTCTAACCGTCCAATTTTCATATATTAGGGTCTCGGCATGGCTGAGACTCTATTTTTTTGTGGAGACTCAGTCCCGCGCAGCCCCTAGCAGGCGATCGACCAAAATAGACTGACGATCGACGACACCGACCAGCCTAGAAACATCGCGAGATAAGGTCGTAATGCTGTTGGCTTGTTGTTTGGCGGTTTCTGCCTGTTCTCTCACTAATTCGGTTTGTTCTCGAATCATTAGTTTAATTTCGATCAGCCCCTCGGTGAGGTGTCCGACTTGTTCGATGAGAATGTCTAGGCGATCGGGTGGGTTGGTGGTCATGAGGTGGGCTGAGATCAGGTTGAGGTGAAGGCTATCATAGCATTGCAAACAATGCGGCAGCATGGGGAGTCTTATCTTTTGGACTGATATTCGCACTATGCTTTGGAGGGGATGCATGCCTTAAACATTTCTTTCTTCGCCTCATACTCTACTGCAAGAAATATATTTCTTGGAATTATGCTCGATTTCTGAACTACCCAACCAAGCGTAAACTCATGCAGCAAGTAGGGGGAGGCCGAAGTGCTCATGTAATGAAGTGCGAGAAAAATTGGCGGCCTACAACGTTGCGCGATCGACGGCGAGTGTGGCTCAAAATGCACTGGTCGATGCTGAGAAAAAATTGAATATCTATTCAAGCCAACTTTTGTCGAGCGTGGCATCGATCTACGGCAAAGAGAGCGATGAGTACGAGATCACTGGGGGAACCCGACCCAGCGATCGCCGCCGCTCGCGCACAACAACCAAGCAGGATGAGGCTAAACCAGAGCAATCGGTTTGAGTCAAAGAGATATTCACCCATTAACCGCAGGGGCATTGCATGCAATGCCCCAACCCAAATCTTCTTGATATACAAATAGAATTAGATGCGGCTAGAAATCAGGTAATAGAACGCGAGGGGCGATCGCTCAATTCGGCATAAGATCATCGGGTAACTGCCTAATTGTCGGGCGATCGCCATTGCTCGCCTTCGTTGTCGTGGCGATGCAGTTCAAATCCAAAACTTTTGTGGCTTTTGCAAGGGATTCATAATGGAATTGCGGCGATGTTTTTGTGCGAAAGCGGAAGGAAAAAAGTCATGATTCAGCCAATCATTTTAGAAAAATTAAAAGCTTTACCTGAATCAATGCAAACTGAAGTGCTTCATTATATTGAGTTCCTTCTAGAGAAGCACCAGAAAAGTAAACAGAAGAGCCTAGATGACTTAAGACAGAATCTACAGGGACTGACAGAAGAGGAGGCCGAGAAGCGTTACGGATATGGCAGTATGGCAGGACAAATTATAATGGCTGACGATTTTGATGAGCCGTTAGAAGATCTAGCAGAATATATGTGATATAGCAGCACTTTTAGATACTCATGCTGTGCTTTGGTACATCACGTCTGATTCAAGATTAAGTGATAAAGCCAGAGCAATCATTCAAACGAAAACCAATTTGTTCTTCAGCATCGCTAGCCTCTGGGAAATTGCTATCAAGCTCAACCTAGACAAACTCCAGCTTACTTCCTCATTTGATGAAATCCTAATTCGGCTAGAGTTCATCAACGCTGAAATTTTACCAATAGCAGCAGAAGATACAAAAACTTATATAAACCTGCCACTCTTCGCAAATCATCGGGATCCGTTCGATCGAATTCTGATAGCTCAAGCAATGAATTATTCACTAGGCATGGTAAGTGGAGACACCAAGTTTGATCTGTATCCAATTCAGCGGATATGGTCATAAGCTTTCAATATGCATCGATGTTCCAGCGAATTGATACTACATCGATTGTAGAAACATTGCTTGACGCCTGACCGCTCAACGGAATATTGAGTTTACCAGACGAAATTGCTAGGGTAGTGGTCAAAAACGCCCCGCCAAACGCTATGACCCGCGATGAACTGCTGCAACTGATTGACCGTGCCTACGAAGAGGGCTGGGAAAAACTGGATCTTGCGGGAAATGATTTGGAGGAACTGCCGCCTGAGATTGGTCATTTGACGAATCTGCAAAGGCTTGACCTCAGCTCCAATTCGCTGAGCAGCCTCCCGGCTGAGATCGGTCAATTGACGAATCTGCAAGCGCTTGACCTCAGCTCCAATTCGCTAAGCAGCTTGCCGCCTGAGATTGGTCAATTGACGAATCTGCAAAGGCTTGACCTCAGCTCCAATTCGCTGAGCAGCCTCCCGGCTGAAATCGGACAATTGACGAATCTGCAAACACTTAAACTCAGCTCCAATTCGCTGAGCAGCCTCCCGGCTGAAATCGGACAATTGACGAATCTGCGATCGCTATTTCTTGGAAGCAACCAGCTCTCTCACTTGCCAGCAGAATTTACGAACTTAAACCAGCTCGAAGAGCTAGATTTGGGATTATACGCAGGTGTTTATTCGGTCGGGAATGGGAATCAGTTCTCTAGAGTACCGACTGAAATTCTAAGACTTGGAAACCTCGAAAAACTATATTTAGACTGTAATCTTTTAAATACTTTGCCTCCTGAAATTGGTCAATTGACCAATCTGCAAGAGCTTGACCTCCAATACAATTCGCTGAGCAGCTTACCCCCTGAAATCGGTCAATTGACCAATCTGCAAGAGCTTGACCTCAGCTCCAATTCGCTGAGTAGTGTCTCATCTCAAATCGGTCAACTGACCAATTTGAAAGAGCTTAACCTCTTCGGTAATTCGCTGAGCAGCTTACCCCCTGAAATCGGTCAATTGACCAATCTGCAAGAGCTTGATCTCCGCTACAATTCGCTGAGCAGCCTGCCGGCCGAAATCAGTCAACTGGCGAGTCTGCAATCGCTAGGACTCGGTGACAATTCTCTTAGCACACTACCAACAGAGATCAGTCAACTATTTGGGCTGATAAGGCTTGATGTTTCTAGAAATTTACTGAGCGATTTTCCAGAATCGCTAGTTAGGCTCAATCGACTGCGGGAGCTAGGTCTTGCCGCCAACCAAATTACTTCAGTGCCAAAAGACATTGGAAAACTTGCCACATTAGAGAAACTTTCGCTTGGTATACGGGGCCTTGTAATCAATAACAGTTGGTCGTCCTACTACAGAGGAAATTCCTTGAACAGTTTTCCACTGGAACTTTGTCAACTCAAGAATTTATCATGGCTTGATCTTGCTAAGAATCAGCTCAATAGCTTACCAGCAGAAATTGTTCAGCTAACGAATCTAAAATCCCTTTACTTGACCAGCAATTCTCTTAGTCGCCTACCTATAGAAATTACGCAACTCAGGGAATTAGAGGAAATAGATCTGCGCGGCAACCCAGTTCCGATTCCACCAGAAATTTTGGGGCCAAAAGAATGGTATAAGGATCCCGGTGACATACAAGCCATTCTCGACTTTTACTTTCAAGTGCAAGACCCCCAGGAAACCGAGCCGCTTTACGAAGCAAAGCTGCTGATTATTGGGGAAGGTGGAGCAGGCAAAACCTCCCTGTCCAAAAAGATTCAAGACGAAAATTACGAACTAAAGCCTGAAGAAGAATCCACGGAAGGCATTGAGGTGATTCGCTGGAGTTTTCCCCTTATCGATGGGCAAGAATTTCGCGTCAACATCTGGGACTTTGGCGGCCAAGAAATTTACCATGCGACCCATCAGTTCTTTCTCACCAAGCGTTCTTTGTATGCCCTCGTCGCCGATACCCGCCAAGAAAACACCGACTTCTACTACTGGCTCAACGTCGTCGAACTGCTCAGCGACAACAGCCCCGTTGTCATCATCAAAAACGAAAAGCAAGACCGTCAGTGCCCCGTCAATGAACGCCAGTTGCGCGGCGAGTTTACCAATTTAGAAAAAGTACTAGCCACCAACTTACAGACCAATCGGGGGCTAGCTGAAATTAAAGACGCCATTCAGCAATATATCGCCCACCTGCCCCATATCGGTACGCCCTTGCCCAAAATCTGGGTGCGCGTCCGCTCGGCCCTCGAAAACTATGCCCGACACTGCAACTACATCAGCGACGAGAAATTTTTTGAACTGTGTCAGCTCAATGGGTTCACAGATCGCCAGCACATGCTCAACCTCAGCAGCTACCTGCACGATCTGGGCGTCTGCCTCCACTTTCAAGACGACGACCTGCTGAAAAAGACCGTCATCCTCAAACCCGAATGGGGCACCACTGCCGTTTATGAAGTGCTAGACACCCCCAGCGTCAAAGCCAACTACGGCAAATTCACCCGCGACGACCTCACCCAAATCTGGAGTGAAGGCGACGATGCCGACATGCGCGGCGAGTTGCTCCATCTGATGATGCGCTTCAAGCTGTGCTACGAAATCCGCGACTTGCCCAACCACTACATCGCCCCTCAACTCTTAGAAATTGAAAAGCCAGAGTATGACTGGGATGACAGCCACAATCTTATCCTGCGCTATGACTACGACTTCATGCCCAAAGGCATCCTCACCCGCTTCATTGTTGAGATGCACCAACAGATTGAACAACCCACGCCAGAGCAATCTCTCGTTTGGAAAGAAGGCGTGATTCTCAACAGCGGCAGAGCCAGAGCCGAAGTGATTGAGTATTACCACAAAGGCGAAATTCACATCCGCATCTCAGGCCGCGATCAAAAAGGCTTGCTCTCCGTGATTGACCATGAATTTGAAAAGATCCATCGATCCTATGAGCGGCTGAAGTATAAAACGCTGGTTCCCTGCAACTGCTCGAGCTGCAAAGGCCGTCAGACGCCCCATTTCTTCCCATTACAAATCCTGCAAAAGTTTTTGGACGATCGCCAAGACCAAATCCAGTGTCAGGTCAGTTACGAGATGGTCAGAGTCCGAGGCTTGATTGACGATGTGAATCTCCAAAACTTTGAAACACTGCATTATCAAGTCAAACCGTCCACTCCACCCAAGCCTGTCACCCGCAATCAAGTGTTCATCAGCTACAGCCATCTAGACAAAACTTGGCTAACTAAACTCCAAACCCATCTCAAGCCGCTGACTCGCAAGCAAACCCTCACCATTTGGGATGACACCCAGATTCAGCCTGGAGACGAATGGCGCAACGAGATTGAAAAAGCCCTCGCCGCCGCCAAAGTTGCCGTGCTGCTGGTCAGTCCCGACTTTCTAAATTCAGACTTCATTGACGCTAACGAATTGCCACACCTGTTAGAAGCTGCTCAAACTGAAGGACTCACCATTATCTGGGTACCCATTCGTTACAGCCTCTACGAAGAAACCCCTATTAAGGACTACCAAGCAGCTCACTCACCGGCTCAACCATTAAATAGTTTGAGCGAGTCTGACCAAGACAAAGCTTGGGTCAAAATCTGCAAAGACATCAAAGCCGCTGTAAATGGGTAGCGATCGCTCAATTCGACATAAGATCATCGGGTAACTGCCTAGTTGTCGGGCGATCGCCGCCGCCGATCTATCGTCAGTCTATCGTCAGTTTGCGGTGTTCTACACTGATGAGTGGGACGCATACCGGGGTGTGCTGCCACAGAAGCGGCATCGGGTAGTGAGTAAAAATAGCGGCAAAACCAGTTATATTGAACGCTCTAACTGCACGTTGCGTCAGCGAATCTCCCGGTTTGTGCGGCGGAACTTGGCCTTCTCGAAAACTCTGCGTAATCACATCGGATTGCTGTGGAACTTCATATACCACTGCAGCGCGTCATTACCTGTGTAGCATCACCCAACAACAATGGAGCGATCGCTACATAAAAACTGTCGATGAGGGCTACTCCCCTCTAATGACATCATGCTTTAGTGCAGTCAATCGACTGGAGCGTGCTGTTCCAATTTCTCAATCGATTGTTTTGATAACTTAGCTTAAAATAGAAGTAGGAGAAGATAATAGATTCATCGCTACCAAATGAATCTAGCTTCAGTCGCTGACAGTCGCTGACAGTCGCTGACAGTGTTCCACTGCATTTTGGTATGAGCTTGGGCATGTCACATTAAAGACTGTCAGGATTTCTCCAATCGATAAACGGCGTCAAACTAGCTGCACCCATAGGCGAGGTGTTCTTATGAAACTTAAATATCGTGGCGTGTCTTACGACTATACTCCTCCAGTAGTCGAGAGATTTGAGACTCAAATTACCGCAACGTATCGAGGGGTTTCTTACCCCCTTCAAGACTGGCGCGCTAAAAACGTTCCGCAGTCTAGCCTCAATCTCAAGTATCGAGGCGTTCCTTATCAAACAAATATGTTCACCCCTGACGAAGTAGACCAGTATGTTGCGGCCCATCCAGAGGTCGTCTCAGGCATTGGTGAGGCGATCGCCATTGAGGAGCGTCTGCGATTGAAGTATCAGTTTCATCATCCGGTAGAACCCCGATAGATGAATATGCAGATGCTCAATATCAGCACGTATCGCATCATAGATCGATATGTTTGCGAATAAATGCGCCTACTTTCTCGATAGCGTCTTGTCCTTCAGGTAAAACAGGTGCAAACAAGTGCCAGACATGGATCATGTCAGTCCAAATTTCAAATAAAACATCGACTCCATCCTGTTGGGCATGTCTGGCAAGTCGACGGGCATCATCAAACAGCGTTTCCGTATCAGCGACCTGAATCATCAATGGAGGTAGTTGGTCTAAATCTGCATAAATAGGCGATGCAAGCGGGCACTGGATAAAGCTTTCATCCACATAGTGCTGAGCTAAAAACTGCACTAATTCTTTTTGAATCATAGGGTCGGTTGCAGCGTTTGTAGCCATTGATTTGCCGTTGCATTCTAGATCGATCCACGGAGAAATACACACCGCTGCTGCTGGTAATGGATCTCCAGCATCCCGCAATGCTACGAGTGTGGCGATCGCCAATCCACCCCCAGCTGAGTCTCCGGCAATGACAATATGGCGAGGATGAATGCCTGTCGACACCAACCATCGATAGGCAAGAATCGCATCTTGGACTGCTGCAGGAAAGGGATGCTCGGGCGCAAGGCGATAATCAACGCTGAGCGCTCTGACGCCTGATGCTTGGGCAAGTCGAGACACGAGATTACGGTAGTTGCGTGCCGATGAAAACACATATCCCCCGCCATGCAAATATAGTAGAATCTTTGTTGTTGCAGAATCTGGTGCGATCACCCACTCGGCAGCCACCTTGTTGATGGTAATTGTCTCACAGGTAATATCATCTGCAACAGGAAAGGTAGTCAACGCAGTGTCAAAAAGCGATCGCATGCGTTGAATGGCGTTTCCATCTCTTCTCTGAATCAGAGGCATGATTTCATGGCTCAACTCCTTGACTATCTGAATGACCGTCTCTAGCGGTTGGTTAGTTGTACGATTTGTAATCATGGCTGTTCTCCGGAATTATTCTCCGTGATTATTGCTCCGTAATAGGTAAAGCTTGAAGTTCGTTAGAACCTATCCGAAACCCCCTACCGAAACTTCCTAATGGGGTTTTAGATTCCAAGCTATCTAGCGAGTTTTCGGATAGGCACTTAATGGGGATGGCGCAACATGGGGAAGATTGGCGGTGACGCACCGACCTGAATAGTGCCGAGTACTTCAAAGCCGTGGCGTTCATAGAATGAAAGATTGGCTGGATTGGACGATTCGAGATAAGCAGGCATATGATGGCGATCGCACTGTAATAGCCCGTGCTGCATGAGCGATGAACCATAGCCTTTACCGTGTTGAGCCGGATCTACTCCGAGAATTGCGAGATACCAGTGGGGCTCGTCGGGATGGTAGTGCGCCATTTGTTCTAAGACTGGAAACAAATCCTCTTGGACAGATTCACTCATGCTATGTTGCACAAGGGCAATAAACGCCTCTGACTCTGGCTCAACGTCTGGTGGAAACCAAAATGCAGCACCAATGTCATCGTGAATCAAATAAACAGTGTTATGTTCAAAGGCTTTCCCTCCAAATGTCTCGACAAAGCACGGAAAGTAGGTGAGGTATTGCCGAGTGTTTGGATACATCCATCGTGCAACTGGATCGGCGCTAAATGCTAGCACGGTAGCAGCAAGGGCTTGATCTCGATGAAGTGCTGCTGTTTTGATAGATCCCGACTCGATGGACTTCACTGACAATGGTGTTTGAGCCATGATGTATTTCCTGATAAACGTCAAAGGATCTTCTTTAACCATTTAGGATTCGGTGGGTTACGGCCATGCCTAATACCAATTCTCGATTTTGGATTTGCGATTTTGGATTGACGGCCAGCAGCCTTGCAAGGGTTCTGGCCGATTCATTTGTAGCCTTACTTTGAAGAATTGGTATAACCCACCCTACTGTTGTGACATGCCTAAAATAGTGCAAATCCTTAAAGGGCTGAAACTCTTAAAACCGGTGCGTTGCGTTGCGCTAACGGCACCCTATCTAATGCACCATTTTAGCTGTGTCGATCCACTACGGATTCTGTCTCTTAGCCTCCAAATGGTATCGGGGCAAAGGTTTTTCAATTTGAGACAATTTAAGGAAACAAGTGCGTTAGTTTTAGCCTAAGGCACTTGTGATAGTCCCGGTGCCTTTGCTATGCCAGAGCAAAGTTGTCAGCAGTGAAGTTGGCGAGATCAGCGACATCGGTGATGTTTTCCATGTTGGCAAGCACGTTAAACTCACCCCCTTCGCTGAGGTTTTGGGAATGGACGAGTCGACCAATTCCGAATGTCTCGTTGAAGTAGACAAACGCTCCTTCCTGCGACACGACCTGGTCGTTATCGGCGATCGCCTGAGCCGCTGCGCCTGCATTGGCAAAGCCCTGTTGCAAAATAATGATATTGCTATTGCCAGCAAGGTCATCAGGCAGCGCATTTTGAAATACGAGCGCGTCAATGCCGAGTTCGTCTCCATTGAGCACATACTGGTCATTGGTAATTTCGTAGTCGCTGATGCGATCGGTCGTGCCCAGGGCATTGCTACCATAGACAAAGCGATCGCGTCCTAAGCCGCCAGTCAGGTCATCTACACCCGCTCCGCCCGTGAGGGTGTCATCCGAACTGCCGCCAATCAAGGTATCGTCGCCGTCTCCACCATCCGCATTGATTTCAACGCCAGCGGCAGCCGCATTAAGAACATCGTTGCCAAGCCCGCCGTTAAAGATCACCAATCTGAGATCGGTGTTTGAAACATCACTGACTTCAAATGAGTCATTGCCATCATTCCCGTTCAGTTCCATTACCTCAGATTCAGTAATGGTAAGCGTAAACGGCCCCGGATTCACGCGGTCAAAGATTGCCAGATTGTTTTCTTGACGGAGGGTAAACTGTTCGTCTCGGCTACCACCATTTACAGCAGCAGTATCTGTGCCATCGCCGCCAACCATGGCATCACTGCCGCCGCCCGGATTCCAGATCATGCGATCGTCACCAGCGCCACCCAGCATGATGTCATCGCCGCGATCGCCATCAATCACGTCATTGCCGTCGCCGCCTTGCAGCAGGTCATCTGCATCACCCCCAATCAGCGTGTCATTGCCTGCACCGCCATTTGCGCTGACCTGAGTCGTCGTTTCACTGGCATCCAGAGTGTCGTTGCCATCGCCGCCATTAAAGACGACCCGGACGACATCAGTGTTGGACAAATCTCCTACCGTAAAGGAATCATCCCCCCCTCCGGCATTCAACTCGACTGTTTCAGTTCCATCAATATTGAGATTGAAGGGAAACGGATCAACCCGATCAAAGATGGCGCGTCCACCATTTTGCACCAGGGTAAAGATTTCACCTGCGCCCCCTCCGTTGGCGACTGCCGTATCGTCTCCAGACCCACCCCGCATGATGTCGTCCCCATCGCCGGGATTCCAAATCATCCGGTCATCGCCTCCCCCCCCTCGCATGATGTCATCTCCTGCATCACCGATGAGGATGTCGTCTCCGCTTCCGCCTCCAAGGATGTCATCGTCATCGCCACCCCTCAGCTTGTCATTCCCGCCGCCGCCTCGCAGGTTATCGTTTCCAGCCTGTCCTCGAATCGTGTCGTCACCGCGTCGTCCTTGAGCTCTATCATCTCCAGCCCCGGCAATGATAATGTCATCTCCATTTCTACCGTTGATGAAATCGTCGCCTCCCAATCCGAGGATGCGATCGTCTTCTCGGGTGCCAAATAGTTGATTGTTGTCGTTATCACCAATAATGCGAGCCATAGTGAATCTCCTGATGAATTGGATTCAAGAAAACAGTTATCAGTTAGTTGAAAAGCTGTTGACTTGCTTCGACACTATTCCGCAATCGAGAAGATCAAGGGTAGACCTATCTGATGTGAAGAATGAATTTTAGATAGTGGATACGGGGATGCCAATATACCGCTAACGTCAATCATGAAGCGATGGCGATCGCCATGTCCAAACCTCAATTGCCAAAGAAAGCGACGATTTTTCAGACGATTACTATTGAAACACCGTTGTTTTCACCTGTTGAACAGATGCTCAAACGTTTCAGTTTCTAGGGTTTAAGGATTTTGAAATTTCTGATTTCACGCCAACACAGATTGGAAAATTTGCAGCCATCGTGTTGGGTAATGGACTTGAACACCCGATCTATCAGATGAATTAGGTCTTCTACAGCCTATAGAGCTATGATTTCGGATATTCTAGCGTTGAAGTTAAGTTTCTACTGTTTTTCAACAGGACTCACTACGATGTCTCAATTTACCTCTTCGACTGCCTGGCCTGATATCCCCTTCAAAGACTGGAAAGAGACGTATGAAACCCTACACATGTGGACGCAAGTCGTCGGCAAAATTAGGCTGGTTCAATCATCTTGGGTCAATCATTCTTGGCACGTCGCGCTTTATCTGACCGCCCGTGGTCTGACCACATCTCCTATCCCCTATGGCGATCGCACCGTGCAGATTGACTTTGATTTTATTGACCATCAGCTTCTCATACAAACCAGTGATGGCGTTGTCACACAAATCGCGCTTCGTCCTTGTGCTGTGGCGGAGTTCTACCATGAGGTCATGGAAGCCCTAAACGAGATGGGCATTCAGATTCACATCTACACAACCCCAAGCGAAATTGCGGATGCCATTCCGTTTGAGCAAGATTACACGCATGCATCCTACGATGCTGAGTATGCCAACCGATTTTGGCGGGCGCTCCTGCAATCCGATCGAGTCTTTAAGGAATTTCGCTCTCGTTTTAATGGAAAGTGCAGTCCTGTTCACTTCTTTTGGGGCAGCTTTGATTTAGCCGTTACCCGCTTTTCTGGGCGCACCGCTCCCGAACATCCTGGAAATATACCCAACTTCCCGGATGCAGTGGCGCGAGAAGCCTATTCCCACGAAGTCAGTAGTTGCGGATTTTGGCCCGGTGCAGGGTTGTCATATCCAGCGTTTTATTCCTATGCCTATCCGGCCCCAGACGGGTTCGGTAATACGCCAGTTCGCCCAGACGCAGCTTTCTACAGCAATGACTTGGGAGAGTTCATCTTGCCCTATGATGCAGTGCGCGAAGCGGAGTCTCCAGACGAGGTTTTACTGGAATTTTTACAGAGTACCTATGACGCTGCGGCTCTGGGAAACTGGGACTATGCCGCGTTGCGACACACTGCATTTAAGTAGTCCAGCATCCCTGCATTCACACTGTTTACACCCGTCGCCAAGGTGCAAAGAATGGTTGAGGCTTACGAGTGCTGTAGGTCAGGGTAGTGGCAACGGAGCATGTCTATCGTAATGTCTATCGTAATGTCTATCATGATGTCTATCAGGGCGCTGTCATTGATTCGAATCATGTCCAGGATGAAACATCCCTGCGATAGTCGTGAGTAACGTCAATCAATACTTAAAGGCAAAACACAATTCAGATAGATTTAATTTTTGACGAGGAAATAAATACGATGACCGCAAAACTCGTTTCAATCGGTGATAGTTTAACGCAGGGCTTTCTGAGCGGCAGTATTTCCAAAACCAGCCTGTCATTTCCCGCAATGATTGCCCGATGCTTAGGCGATGAGGATTTCACAACTCCAGATCTTTCAGGAGAAGGAGGCTTGCCTCTCAATCTAGAAGCGCTTCTCCATCGACTTGCAAACCGATATGGCGATCGCATCAACTGGTTTGAGGCAATCCCTGCCCTATTAACAGCGCGAAGCTTCATGGATGATGTCGAAGACTATTGGGAGCGCGGCGATGGGAGTCAACCGTTGCTAAATGCAAATCCATATCGCAATTTAGCAGTGTGGGGATTTCAACTTGGAGACTGTGATACTGTATCCGAAAAAATTTGTCGATCATACATTCCACGTGCCAAAGACCATTTCTTGCAGCAAATCCCAGAATTTTCTCAATATCTCACGGTTCGGCGGACGTTGAATCCAAGTTTTGATCCTCGATATCAGTCTTTGACTCAAATTGATATTGCTCAAAAGATTGCCCGTGAAGACGGACTGGAAAATCTAATTTTTTGGCTGGGTGGGAATCACTGCCTAGGAACCGTCATACGGTTGAGTATCGAGTGGTCTACTGAGGCAGAAATAGATAAGTTGCCTCATGAGCGAAAAGCAAATCTGTGGCGCCCCGAACACTTTAGAGTAGTCTTGCATCGTGCCGCTGAAAAAGTAGCTGCGATTGGAGCAGACCACGTGTTTGTCGGTAACATCCCTCATGTTACAATTCCTCCCATTAGTCGAGGAGTTTCTCCAGGAGCTGCGCCCGGCCAAAGGCAAGACCCAGATGGCTACTTCGAGTACTACACTCACTTCTGGATTTGGGACAGTGATTTCACCCCTGATAAATATCCCTGTCTCACTCGTGCTCAAATCCGCGAAATCGATGCAGTCATAGACGAATACAATCAACTCATTCAAGACGAAGTAGAGCGGCGAAGTTGGCACTTGGTAGACATGTGTCAAGTACTCGATCAGCTTGCCTTTCGTCGACAGCATGGTGATACTCACTATCAGTTTCCGCCTGATTTAGTTGCTGCCCTAAAGGCAAATCCAGCAACCCAAGATCGAGTTACACCAGAGGGTCACGTTCTGTTAGACACGCGCTATGCACGAATCGATGCCCAAGACCGTGATCCAACCCGGCAATATCAAGGCGGGCTCTTTAGCCTAGACGGAATCCATCCCAGCACGATTGGGTATGGGTTATCCGCCCATGAGTATCTCAAAGTCATGAAGCAGGCATGGGCGGATGCAGGGAAAACGGTTGAAACTAGCCCCCTCGATTGGAAACACATCGTCGCTAACGATTCGCTGGTTGTCAACCCTCCAGCTAATTTAGGCAATTTGCAAGATACGTTGGGGTTTCTATATAGCCAAACACCCTTGCCCAAACTTCTTGAAGTTATCGGTGGGCTGACAATGTAGGTGAATCCAATTTTCCCCGTTCCTCGTACTAATAGTGTCCGCAGAGCAAGCACACTTTGCCAACATCCGCTCAATGACGAAACCTACTCAGGTAAAGCCCCGTTCAAACCTGTTTCAAGGTTTGAAAACTTGACCATTCATTGAACATTAAACGAGGAATAATGATGGAACGCTTTATTGCTCTGACTGATAACAACGCACTAGTTGTGTTTGATCCTAGCAATCTCGCCCAGTCAACTTCTATACCCATCACAGGAATAGAAGGAACCTTACTCGGCATCGATACACGACCTGCTGATCACTTAGTCTATGGCATTACGACGGCGAATACGATCTACACAATCGACCCGGACGGATTTGATTCTGGTAGCTTTGATGGTACCTTTGTCCTGACTGAAGAGGAAGAGGCATTCTTGCTTAGTGACGCTCTTTATATCAACCTGCACACCAATACCTTCAATGGGGGAGAACTGCGAGGTCAGGTTGATATTGAGTTAGAAAATGACGTTGCTGCATTTGGGCTTCCCCTTGAGGAATCCCAGGAGGTAGGCGATGTTGTGCCACCTGATAGCCCAGCTACTGCTTCGTTTGACATTATTTATGATGATGCCACCAATGCTCTAACAATCACCGGCACCTTTAGCGATCTGACGAGCCCCCTGTTCCCCGTGGGACCAGAAGCAGATATAGAAGGCAATCCCCAGAGCGCTATTCATCTCCATAATGGGGTTGCGGGTGAGAATGGTCCGATTATTCGCAACTTTACAGTTTCAGACGACGGGCGCTTTGAGGGTGCCTTTACTCTGACCGATGAGGAAGAAGCGTTATTACTCAATGATGCTCTTTATATCAACCTGCACACCGATATCTTCAATGGGGGTGAACTGCGGGGACAGGTTGATATTGAGTTGGAAAATGACATTGTTGCTAATGGCATCCCCATTGAAGAAACTCAAGAAGTCGGAGACGTTGTTCCGCCTGACAGTCCTGCAATGGGAGCGTTTAGTATCGTTTATGATGATGCCTCCAACAATCTGACTACGAGTGGAGACTTCAGTGATTTGACCAGTCCTCTGTTTCCTATAGGGCCAGCGGCAGATGTAGAAGGCAATCCTCAAAGCGCTATCCATCTCCATAATGGGGGCGCGGGAGAAAATGGTCCAATCATTCGAAACCTTAATACGACAGACAACGTGGCAGCATTTGTCAGTACTCTGTCTCAACCCTTTGAAGGAGGTACCATCTCCGGCTTTGACTTCAATCCTGTTGCAGACCGCTTGCGACTGGTTGGAGATAATGACCAAAACTTCCGTATCAATGTGGATACAGGTGACGTCAATGTGGATGGCACCCTAACGTTTGCAAATGGCGATCGCAATGATGGCATTAACCCCAACATCACCGCATCTGCTTATACCAACTCATTTGCGGGGACGACAAGCACCGAGTTATACAACATCGATACGCTGCTCAATACCCTCGTGCTCCAAAACCCTCCGAATGACGGCACCTTAGTGACAGTTGGTGAGTTAGGCATTGATTTCGACACGTTGGGTGGGTTTGATATTGTCTCATCTTCGGATGGAACCAATTCGGCATTTGCTGTCTCTGACGCAACGCTCTATTCGATTGACCTCAATACGGGGACAGCCACGAATCTCGGCCTGATTGGAGACGAAGCCGGACTCAATCTCCAAGGATTGGTTGCTCTGTCGAATCCGATGGTTGAGGAAATGCCAGACTCTGGAACTGGACAAAATCCTGATCTCGATAACTTGGGAACGGGTAGCGAGATTGAGGTTGAATTTGACGACCTAGTCGGCTATGTCGGAGTCGGCCTGCTCGATGCGATTGGAGAAATAGACGGCATTGCTGCTCTCATCGACGATGCAGGCGACATTTTCGATGAGGTTGGTGACATTTTCGATGAGGTTGACCTATCAACCCTTGATGATGCGTTCCAGCAGCTTGGCATCACGGTCGCAGATGTAGCTGAGATGGGTGTTACGTTCCCTGGAGTGGATGGTGCAGCAGTCGGCGACCTACTTCAGACTGACATGTCTGGGGCGATCGCCTGATAGATGTTTGAACCCGGTCAACGTTCTCACGATCTAAGACAGAAGGGAGATTGACCGGGTTTTGCTTTTGCGCGATCGCATCCAAATCCTATAAGACGACGTACTTCATTTGAGCCTTTGAAAAGGCACCCAAATGAACTCACATCATCAAGGAACACTATGTCTACCCAAAAAAAGCAGCTGAAAAATCTTGCATTGGCAATCTGCACCTGTCTGTTGGCAATTAGTCTTTATTCTCCCGCGTTTGGCAAAATGATTGCCTTGCTACCGATCCATGATGCTCGCCTTCAAACATCCCAACTAGCCATGGTTGAACGATCCCTTGGAGAAGACTTAGACACCACCCTTAAAGCAGCTACGTCTACGTTATTGGCTCAAGGCATGTCAAACGATTCGATTGTGCCCTACGTGGCGGTGATGAGCAAGCAAAATGTCGTCCCCAATGCTCCGACCACATCTGCTTTTGGTGCCGTAGGTGCTGTTTTGGCGGGCGATCGCCTGATAGTGCGGGGTAGTTTCAGCAATCTAACAAGCCCAATGCGAGACTACGCGACCGATCCCGTAGATCCACCCAACTCCAACATTACATCTGCATTCCACCTTCACCAGGGAGATTCCTCGATGAATGGTCCATTTCAATATGCATTAAATGTCATGCTTGACGAAACAGAGCGGGGGGGTAGCGTCGCAGGTGAATATACGTTATCAGCAGACCAGTTGCAAGCTCTTTCTGAGGGACTGTTGTATGTGGATCTTCACACGACACGAAATCGAGGAGGAGAGCTTCGTGGCATTTTGATGCCGTCAGCATAACGTAGTAGGATGATTCAAGGTTTAGCGTCTGAATGTCCTAATTCTATGGATTCTGAGCAATCTAACCTTGCTGAAAACTATAATCCTACCGACGTAGATTTGTGGTTGGCGCTTAGACAAGGGCAGACGGATGCCTTGGGGCAAATCTATGACCGTCATGCAAAACTCGTTTATGGAATAGCGGTGCGGATCTTGGGCAACACCCAGGAGGCAGAAGACCTGACCCAAGATATTTTTATTAAGCTAGCAAGTACATCGTCTTATGATCCTACACGAGGCTCTCTAAGGACATTTCTAGGTATTCTGACTCGCTCCCGCGCAATTGACCGACTACGCGGGAGCAGAACTGCTCAGACCTCGATGGAACGTTGGCAAGCTAATCATTCATCTCATCCAGCCAACACTCCTGCTGATACGATTGACCAAGATGAGCGATCTCAAAAGGTTAGGGCGGCGCTGGCTCAACTTTCAGAAAGTCAGCAGGAAATCCTCCGTATGGCGTATTATGAGGGATTAACTCAGACGACCATTGCCGAGCAGCTTGATACCCCGTTAGGCACTATTAAAGCCAGGGCGCGTCGAGGATTGCTGAAATTACGACAGATATTACAAGACTATTTGGATTGATGGCAGCATGAGTGGGTCTGTATCTCCAGAACAGCTAAAGCTTTTGATGGCAGGATATGTTCTCTGCGATCTCAGTCCAGAGGAGGCGGCAGCCCTTGAACAACTGCTGTCTAATAATCCGAACCTCATTCGCGAAATAGACCAGATGCAGCAGGCGTTAGAGATGACATTTCCCTCTGAGGCTGAACCTCCAGCGCATCTCAGATCCTCGATTTTGAGCGCTTATGATATCGCCAGTCACCTCACGCCTGATGCGTCTGCATCTCGTCAAGAATTTCGTCAAACGCCTCGCCGTGAGGGAGCACAGCCTACCGTCTTACGCCCTCGTTGGTGGATCAGAAGTCTGGGTGCAGCAGCGGCGGTAGTAATTCTAGGGTTGAGTATCAGCAACTATGTTTTGTGGCGATCGCTGCAAGCTGAGCAGACTGAAATGCAGTCACCTAATTTGCTGACGTTTTCGCTACAACCCACTGAGGAAGATATTTCCGGTTCTGTTAGGGTCGTAGTCAATCCTACACGTCTAGACGCTACCTTAGATGCGGACAACTTGCCACCGTTGGAGGAGGGAAACGTCTATGCTCTATGGACGGTGGTTGCCCCCAATGCCCCGGTCACCACTGACGAAAAAAACGCAATCTTAACGGATGTGTTTACCGTCAACGCTCAAGGACATGCATCAAAGCAGGTCACACTACCCAGCGTTTTTCACAATCTCGGCTGGGTTGAAGCTATTGCCATCACTCAAGAAGATGCCGATGCTCCTCAAGCACATCGCGCCTCTCCAATTCTAATTGAGCGACTATAAAAATATCGGCGTTGCGAAATTGATGAATGATAGGGAAACCACTAGCCACCAACCACCTGTTGTACGGGCATAGCAATGCCATGTTCCTCCGAAAATCATTCGTCGATGAGCAATGCCAAAATATCGGTGGCTTCAATTATTTGTCAACCCATCTGGAATTGCTATATCAATCCCCTCATTAAGCCGACATAAACTCCCTGAATATGCACTAACTCCCTGAATATGCATTCTCGATTGATCCAGAGTCGTCGGTGGATAATTAGGATTGGCAGGTTGAAGCGTAATTGGGTGATTGCTTCGATAAAAATATTTGAGAGTTGTTTGACTATCGACTTTAGTAGCCACGATATCCCCGTTTTTCACCTCATCTAGATACGGCGGCGATTTCATTACGTCAATGCCGTTGTCAGCAAAAAATCGGGGCTGTCTAGATAACCGAGATCAGCATCCGGAAAGGTATCTAGGAGACTGTGGGCTGCAATCACTCCCGAAATTGGACGTCTCATACCAATTCTTCTAAGTAAGGCTACAAATGAACAGGCTAGAACCCTTGCAAGGCTGCTGGCCGTCAATCCAAAATCGCAAATCTTATAGCGGTATGCGCTTGAGTTAAGTACGGTGATGTGGGGCGCGGCGCGCCCCACATCACCGTTTCTGTACTTGACGCAATTGCACATTGCTATAAAATCGAGAATTGGTATGAGAGGCGATGCGAGAAAGTTTCATAGGTTGATGCAAAAACTAGTACCAGGGTACTAAGCAGATAGATTCAGTGACTATCCGTAGAGTTCCTGAATTTCGTAAAATCAACCCTGAAACCTAACGTATGAATTTATGAGCCAGATTTCTCCGCCCAAACCGCCAAATTCGCCTCAAGATGCTTCAAAACAGAATATTGTGCAGCGCTATGCTCCGTGGCTCTACGCTTTCTGGAAATTTTCCCGTCCGCATACCATTATTGGTACGAGCCTCAGCGTTTTGGGTATATGGGCGATCGCCCTCGCTACCTCCCCGGTTTCAATAGTTGAGGGGGGTAATGCTGTTGCACCTCAACTTATATATTCTTTATTGTTTGCCTGGTTTACCTGCCTCTGCGGCAATATCTATATCGTTGGCTTAAACCAGATGCAAGATGTTGCCATCGATCGGGTTAATAAGCCCCACTTGCCAATTGCATCTGGTGAATTCTCTCGAAAGACGGGATGGGGAATTGTTATCATTACCGGGCTAATTGCTCTGCTGCTGTCACCGCTGCAAGGGCTATTTTTGGCGCTCACCGTCTGGTCTAGCGTGTTGATTGGGACGGCTTATTCATTGCCCCCGATTCGGCTGAAGCGGTTTCCCTTTTGGGCCTCTGTTTGCATCTTTACGGTGCGGGGGGTCATCGTAAATTTGGGGCTGTTTCTTCACTTTAATCAACAATTTGGATCGCGTACCACGATTCCAGCACCTGTTTGGGGGTTGACGCTGTTTATCTTAGGATTTACGTTTGCGATCGCCATCTTCAAAGATATTCCTGACCTTGAGGGCGATCGCCGCTATCACATCAGCACGTTCACCATTCGCTTGGGGCAAACTGCCGTCTTTAAGCTAGCGCGATGGGTCATTACAGCATGCTACGTAGGCATGCTCGTGGCTGGATTGATTCTTCCTTCGATTCATGCTCCTTTTCTGGTGCTGAGCCACGGATTAGCCCTTGCTGCATTTTGGTTTTACAGTACTCAGGTTGATCTACAGCAAAAGCAGGACATTGCTAACTTCTATCAGTTTATTTGGAAGCTATTTTTCTTGGAGTATCTGATCGTCCCGATCGCTTGCCTGCTCGCTTAATTCGTCGTTGGGGTGATTCTATTTTTAACATCACCGGGCATTAGGATTGTCTATCGTGTCCGGTTATGTCGGAAAAAGTCGCCTGCTGCTAATAGGGCCCCGCCCACAATCAGCAAACAGGCGATCGCAATGCTCCAACTTGGCTCAGCTAAGCCACACACTATGAGTAAAAGGGTTGATAGCAATGGAGCTGCATAGGATAGTGCGCCAAGTACTTTGATGTTTCCTCGCTTGACGCCATAGTCCCACGTAAAAAAGGCAAGACCCACGGGACCTAATCCTAGACACACCACCGCAATCCACTCCCATCCGGACGGGATGACAGTGGATTCAAATAGGGCATGGCAGAGCCATGCGAGCATGGCGGTGACGCCGCAAAATCCGCCAACCGCGTCGGTAGGAATAGCGCCGAACCGTCTCGATAATACCGAATAACTTGACCACGTTAGCGCACATACCAATGCAGCGAGATAGCCTGTCAAATAGCGGGTATCAAACGCGAGCGATTGCCCTTTGGTGACGAGTAGCGCAGCTCCCCCAAAACCAGCGATCGCCCCGACGATATGGAACCATTTCAACTGTTCACCAGGAAGCAGCGCAGAAAATACGACAATCAGCAGGGGCCATAGGTAGGCAATCAGACTCGCTTCGACTGCGGGCGCATGTCTCAAGGCAATGAAGTAGAAAAAATGATATCCAAATAGCCCAAGCACGCCGAGCGCCCATACCATCCATGGCAGCTTGAGGTGATGCAGAATGCCGCCCCCCTGCTTCAGCCACAAGGCGACTCCAATTAAAAAGGCAAGCGTAAACGACATGGCCGTAAGCTGAAACGCCGGAACAGAGCCACTCAGCTCAGTCAAGAAGGCGAGTGTAGCCCACATTAAGACGGCAGTAAAGCCAATCAAGGTGGGAGCAATGGTAGATGAAACCTGGATAGATGTTTGTTTCACAGCGAATAGTTTGCAACTCATTCATCAGAATTGAATCCATGAAATGGACGATATTTCTTCATAACATGTTTGAGCACATCCAGGGGAAGGGCATAGGCGGTATGGCCTTGAAAGCCCGTCATGGTTTTGGCCGCAACCAGTGCATTGAGAATGGCTTCTTCAACTGCTTCGGAGAGGGCTTCAAAGAGTGCATCCATCTGCTCGTGAGGCAGCATTTTGATGGACGTTAGCTTAGATGGATGTGCAAACACGTCATTTCCAGTAGAAAATGCAAGAAAAATGTCGCCACTGCTATTTTGCCCGATTCCGCCTGTTCGCGCTAAGCCAACAGTCGCACGCCGCGCCAACCGTTTACACTGAACCGGAATCAGCGGAGCATCGGTGGCAATGATGACAATAATGGAACCACCCAAGGGGGGCGTTTTCCAGGGAAGAGGAGTATGGGTTGCGTTTAGTTCGTATCCAATGGGAACTCCTGCAATGCGGAGTGAATGCCGTCGACCATAGTTGGTTTGCACTAAGACTCCTAACACATACTGCCCCACGGATGTTGGCACGAGGCGAGAGGCAGTCCCGATTCCGCCCTTGAATTCGTGACAAATCGTCCCCGTGCCTCCTCCCACATTGCCTTCCTCACACGGCCCACTTTGGGCGATCGCCAGTGCATCTTTGACGTGGTCTGGAGTCACATGAAAGGCATGAATATCATTGAGCCACCCGTCATAGGTTTCGGCGGCCACAGGCAGAAAAGTGCTGTTCGCATTACCCTGTTCTAGACAATAGGCATTAAGCGCGTCTCGTACGACTCCCACAGAATGAGTATTGGTGAGGGCGATCGCCGAGGTCAGCAACCCTGATTCTTCTAGCCAGAGAAGCCCTGTCATTTCGCCATTGCCATTAAAACAGTAACTCCCAGCAAATGCGTGATTGGTCCATATGTCTCCATAGCGTGGAACAATCGCTGTAACACCCGTTCTAGCAACACGCGGCTCATCTTTGATGATGGTGCTGTGCCCTACTAACACCCCTGAGACATCGGTAATTGCATTGTTCTGTCCGGGCAGGAAACGACCCATCGTAATTCCTAAATCTCTTAAGCGAGTTCTACCCATGCCTGCATCCCCAATCCGTGATCGTTGCGTCCTCTACTAGACTACTCTGCTCGGCTGATGAGTTCTTGAAGAAATACATCGACGAGGGTTTGTGTAGATACCGGGCGATCGCGCCACTGGGCGTCCTGAGAGCAAAGGTCAGCCGTGCGATATCCCGTTGCCAAAATTCGCTCTTGTGTCTCTATGATACTGTGTGCTGCCTGTAGTTCTCCCCACTGTTCGAGCATTAATACGATACTTGCCAGTGTGCCAAAGGGGTTTGCAGTACCTTTTTGAGCGATATCGGGTGCAGTGCCATGAACGGCCTCATACATGCCAAAACCTTGGGCATTGAGGCTGGCAGATCCCAACATCCCAATGGAGCCAACTAAAGCACCGCCAATGTCGCTGAGAATGTCCCCGAATAGATTCCCTGCAAGGATGACATCAAACCGCTGAGGATATCTCACCAATTGCATCGCGAGATTGTCTACTAACATCGGTTCAACCTGCACGTCTGGAAAGGCTTCCGCTTCATCGCGGACGAGCTGAACCCAGGGTAGGCAGGGCAAGGCGTTTTCTTTATGAGCAACGGTTAGCACCTGTTTGCGAATACGCGCCTTTTCTAATGCAACCCTGGCAATGCGGCGGATTTCGTGGTCGTAGTAGCGCATGGTGTGATAGCCATAGTTGCCCTGCTGATCGCGCGATCGCCCGGATGCCCCAAAATAGATGCCGCTGACGAGTTCTCGCACAAATAAAATATCCACATCCTGAAGTAGTTCAGGTTTCAAAGGAGATGCGCTAAATAGGCTTGGAGACGGGCGCACCGGACGCAGATTCGCAAAGAAATCAAAGTGTTTGCGGAGTTCGAGCAATCCCCCTTTAGAAACGGCTCCAAAGACAATCCCATCTGTGCCGTTGCAAAGCTGAGCCGTGGCATCTGGAAAATAGCTTCCAAAGGTTTGCATTGCAGGGTCGCCGATTAACCCATGGGCGATCGCCACTGAGAATCCGTGCAATTTGGCAACTTTCTGGAGGATAGTGAGCGCAGCATCCACTACTTCAGGACCAATTCCTTCACCAGGCAGGGCAGCAATGCGATAGGAGCGAGACATAGGGAGATACAGTAGATTAGAGTGTAACTTAGGGGCGATCGCCTTCGAAGGGGTTGGTCATATGCTTGATATTAGCAACTTCCTGAGCAAGTGTTTCTACCGTAAACCGGATCTGGTCGTCTGAGTGCAGTGAGGTAATAAAAAACCTCAGCCGTGCCGCATTGTAGGGCACTGATGGATAGACCATCGGCTGTACGTTAATACCGTGTTCAAATAGCACTTGAGAAAGCCGAACGGCTTTATAAGGTTCGCCCACGATAATCGGAATGACGGGTGAATGGTTGCTATTGCCGGTATTTAACCCATTGACCCGAGCAAGCGTTAAGAATAGTTGAGCCTGTTTATGAAGCTGAGCGACTCGCTCCGGTTCAGCTCGTAGGATGCATAGTGCCTCTAGCGCTGCCCCTGCATTGGCAGGAGACATGCCGACGCTAAACACAAACCCTGGTGCAGTATATTTCAAATATTCAACAAGCTCTCGACAGCCTGCAATATAGCCGCCACAGCTCGCAAATGACTTACTCAACGTCCCCATCCATAAATCAACGTCACTGGATGAAACACTGAAGTATTCTCCAATGCCTCGTCCCTGCTGACCTAATACGCCGATGGAATGGGCTTCATCGACCAACAGAAATGCCTTGTGATGCCTCTTGATTTCGACGATTTCAGGGAGAGGAGCCAGATCGCCATCGGTACTGTAGATTCCTTCGATGGCAATCAGTACTTTTTGATAATCATGCCGGTGTTGCTGCAAGAGCTGATCAAGCTCATGCCAATCATTGTGGGGAAACTCCATTGCCGTTGCACCAGATAAATTACACCCTTCACGAATGCTGTTGTGGCTCAGGGCATCGTAGAGGATCAAATCTTTCTTGCCGAAGAGATGCCCGATTGTCGTGACATTGGTAGCATGTCCGCCAATATAAGCGATGCAGTCCTCCGTGCCCAGCAGTGCAGAAATTTCTTGTTCTAATGCACGATGAATCGGTCGTTCGCCAGACACAACGCGACTTGCAGACACTGAGGTGCCATAGCGGGCGATCGCCTCTTGAGCTGCCCTAGATACTCTTGGATCACCAGATAATCCCAAGTAGTTGTAGGTAGAGTAGTTGATTACCTTACGTCCACCTATGTAAGAGACATCTTGAGCGATACCGTCATGAACGTCAAAGAAGGGATTGCCCAATATTTCAACCCGATCTAAATCTCCTCGGAGAGCCAGATATTCTGGGGTTTTGGCGAATTGGTAGTATTCGGGAGGGATGGAGGGGGATGGGGAGATGAGGGGACGGCTGAAATTGGAATCAGGATTAGCGGAGATGTTTGGAGTGCTGGCTGGGAGGATGGTTGACCTATTGATTGACGGATGCTCTAACGTGCTTGCTGAAGATTTGGAACTGTTGATTGACGGATGATTCGAAGTAACTGAAAGATTAGCTGACGAACTGGCTGATGGATCGGCTGAAGTAATCGTTGAGATGCGTGCTGAATCATTCATCGAAACCGTGTCAGCGAGATAGTTGGCAAGCGCATTGGTGGTCGGATAGTCAAACAATAGGGTTTGGGGAATCGGATGGTTCAGACTGGTTTGCAGCCGATTCGTGAGCTCTACTGCCATGAGTGAATCCATGCCGAGGTCGCTGAAGCGTTCGTAGGGGTCGATCAGGTCTGGAGAACCAAAGCCTAAGACGTTCGCAAGTTGTTGACAAATATGGTGTTGCAGCAGCGACAGGCGATCGCCCGGAGCAGTTGTTTCAAGCTGCTGAAGCAGGTCTGATTGAGTTGGATGAGACGCTGTCTGAACAGTAGGCTTGAGGGCGCTCAGCATGGGAGATGCAGCATGTAAGGAAGCGTGTTGGAAAAAAGCATCCCAATCTACCGGGAAAATGCCCACTTGGGAGAATCCGTGGGTGAGGGCAGCATCGAGCGCTTGGAGTCCTAAATCGGGAGCGATCGCCCCTAATCCTTGAGCTGAAAGTCGGTTTGAATCTCGTTCATCTAGATTCGCCGCCATGCCCACTGCCCACGGTCCCCAATTGATTGTTGTCGCGGGTAGTCCCAAGCCACGCCGATGATGGACAAGCGCATCCATATAGGCATTGGCGGCTGCGTAGTTGCCCTGCCCTGGAGAACCCAGTAGCGCCGCAATTGATGAAAAACACACAAAGAAATCGAGTGAATCATCCCGCGTCAGAGTATGCAGGTTCCAGGCTCCTGAAATTTTGGGCGCTAATACGTTTCTGAATGATTCCCAGGATTGGTTTTGCAACATGCCATCCTCTAAGACTCCGGCGGCGTGAATGATGCCACGCAGCGGATGGGTCGGGAGGGGAGAGTCAGGAGAGGGGATGAGAGTTGACATCAAGTCGGCAGCATCGGCTGGATTTGAAATATCGGCCTGAACGGTGCGAATGCAGGCTCCTTGCTGTTCAAGCTGGCGAATTGTGGCAACGGCATCGGGGGAAGGAGGACGGCGTCCGGTCAGTACGACCTGAGCTGCGCCACGTTCGACTAACCATCGAGCAATATGGAGTCCGATTGCTCCCAATCCACCCGTGATCAAGTAACTAGCATCTTTGCGAATTGGCTGAGTGGGGGCGATCGCCGGTAATGAAATCACGACTTTGCCCACGTGTTTTGCCTGTGCCATATATCGAAATGCTGCTGATACATGGTCTGCCGGAAAAACGGTATGAGTCAGAGGTTTCAACGGTCCCTGCTGAAACTGCTGCATCAGGTCTGTCAGCATAGATGCTACGAGATGCGGGGCTTTCTGTGATATCTCAAGCAGATCAAACGGAAAGTATGATACATCCGGTCTCGCTTGGTGAATCTTGCATTCGTCCCAGACGCCAATTTTGCCAATTTCAACAAAGCGACCCTGGGATGCCAATACGCTCAACGACTTGGGAATGAAATCTCCGTTGAGGCTATTCAGCACCACATCGACGCCTGCTCCTGCCGTGATGTCTAACACCTGATGGGCAAAGTCAAGAGTGCGAGAATTCATGATATGGGTGACGCCCATTGAGCGCAGAACCTCCCACTTGCCGGGGCTAGCAGTCGCAAACACCTCTGCTCCGATGGACTGAGCTAACAGCACTGCGGCTTGCCCCACTCCCCCGGCGGCGGCATGAATGAGGACGCGATCGCCCGGTTTGAGATTAGCCAAGTGACAAAGCCCGTAGTAGGCTGTCAAGAAAGTCGTTGGAATGGTAGAGGCTTCGGCAAAACTAAGTCCGTTGGGTTTAAGCACCACAAACTGTGCATCGACGGTGACGTGCTGTCCTAAGCTACCAATGGCTTGAGCAGCAATGACAGCATCTCCTACTTGCAAGCCATTGACCCCGTTGCCCACCGCCGTCACGATGCCCGCACAGTCTCCCCCAAACGGAACCGCGCTCGCCTTGGCAATGCCCATGTCTTTCAACACATCCTTCAACATGCCCAAGGCATTTAGCACATCACGAAAGTTGATGCCTGCTGCCCGCACCTGAATTTCCACTTCTTTTGGTTGAGGTGGGCGGCGAGTAGTAGGTATCCATGCCAAGTTGTCTAGCACCCCATAGTCGGACAGGCTCAACCGGAATGACTCTGCCTCTGGAATAGACACCCGTTGGGTAAGGTATTGATGATGGGGCAAAAGCCGCGCAACATAGCGATCGCCCTGACGATAGGCAATCTGGTCTTCATCGTCTGACCTGCACAGTTCGTTGACCAAATCCGCTGTGGAGACAGCCCGATCCACATCAATGCAGGTGCAGGGAAGGTTGGGATGTTCAAGCCGAATCACTCGCGCCAGTCCCCACAGGGAGGCGTGTTCGATCTGTAACGGCATGGGAACACCGACCGCCTGCGAATTTTGGGTGATTAGCCACAGCCGAATCGATATCGAAGACTGTATAGAAGACTGCGCGATCGCCTGAATCAGGTATAAAACACTTCCACATCCACGCTGCTGCACCGGCTCCCAGGTCGTTGAAGTAGATGAGTTTTCAGTGGGACGGTCGATTCCCCAGAGATGCACGATATTCAGGCTCAGAGTTGAATTCTCTACTGCTAATTGCTCTACTGCTAACTGCTTTAGTAGCTGATGAAACTGATCAGGACATGACGGATTAATCGCATAGACATCCTCTTCCAATGGGGTGAAATCATCATCGGGAACTACCATCACACATCGATCGCCCCGGTGTCGTAATGCCGTAGAAAGGTCTGCTCCAATGCCTTGAGCATCGGCAAATAGGAGCCACATCGTTTGAGTCTGGCAATCGGCAGACGCGATATTAAGCGGTTTTGCCTGCCAAGTCAGGTGATAAAACCACTGAATCTCGTTCTTAACTCCTAAAAGTTGCTGTAAGGACGGTTCGCTGACATAGCGGAGCGTCAATCCTTGAAGGTGAGCTGCGATCGCCCCGGACTCGTTCCACAGGGACACGTCGGCTTTGAGGGTGGAAAGGGGAGTCGTGGAATTCTCGTCTCGAATATCAACATGGCACCACAGCGATTGCCCCAGCGGTGCAACCTGGCGCAGTGTTTCAATGCCCACCGGCAAATATGTTCCGGTGCTGTCAGTGGCGATCGCCGCTCCGAGGGTTTGAAAGCAAGTATCGAGTAATACCGGATGGATGTGATAGGAATTACTAGTAGAATTAGCACTATTAACGAGCGCATCCGGTAGTTGAATCTGACTCAATGCCTCCTGGTCGCCGCACCAAAGCTGACGGATGCCTTGAAACAGGGTGCCATACTCTAAACCTTGCGATCGCAGCGTTTGATAGTAGTGGCTGACATCGATTGAGTTCGCAATCAAGGCGGTCTGGAGGTGTGTCAGGTCTGGAGCGTGAGGCGGATGGGAATAGCTCAGGGCAATCGTGCCGTGAGCGTGGCGAGTTACGGTTTCGGCGCCCTCTTTCTCGACAAGGATGCTGAAAATCTGGGCAGCATAGCCTCCTTTCTCATCAGGAGTGAGAACAATCTGCACTGTCGTCGGAGTCGTGAATATGAGTGGCTGCTCGATGGATACATCCAAGATGTCCACGTCAGATCCGACTACTTCATGTCCAGCCGCTACCATCATTTCAACATAAGCAGCTCCCGGCATGACCGGCTGATCCAGGATGCGGTGATCGCCCAAATAGACAGGGAAGGCCGCCCCAAGCGTCGCCTGAAAACGAATCTCGGAGGTTCCGGCTAGACGCAGGCGATCGCCCAATAAAGCATGTCCGCGCCGGGTAGAAGTATTAGGCACTGGCGAAACGAAATTGCGGGCGTTCGCTCCGTCCCACCAGTAGCGCTGCCGCTGAAAGGGATAGGTCGGCAGGTGGACATACTGCCGGGGAGAGTTGCTCAACGCGTCTACGCCTTTCCAGTCAACGGGTACCCCGCGAACATAGAGGTCTCCCAAGCTCTGAAGTAGAGTCTGCCAGTCAGATGCCCCCGGACGCAAACTCGGCAACCATGTCGCTGATGGAGAAGTCTCGGCAGTAGTCCTATTTGTACTTGTAGTATTAACGAATTCCTGCTCCCAACACTGTCGCCCCATACCCAGCAGAATCGGCTTGGCTCCAATTTCTAAGAAGACTCGATATCCTGCCTGCTTTAACGCCTCCATGCCCGCCGCAAAGCGCACCGGCTGGCAGATATGCTGGCACCAGTAGTCGGCAGTGGCGATCGCCTCAGTTGCCCTGCCCGTCACGGTGGACACAAACGGAAGGCGCGGCGCGGAGTAGGTCACCTGCTGGGCTGCCTTGGCAAAGTCGTGGAGCATGGGAGTCATCAACGACGAATGAAAGGCGTGAGACACATTGAGCCGCGTCGCTTTGATGCCCGTTGTTTCAAACGTAGGCATGACCTGGGCGATCGCCTCATCCTTGCCTGAAATCACGATATTCTGCGGACTGTTAACCGCCGCGATCGCCACGTCATCCCCATAGGGCGCGATCGCCTCTCTGACCCGTTCGGCAGATGCCATCACCGCCACCATGCCCCCACCCGACGGCAGCGCTTGCATGAGTCTTCCCCGTTCCGCAATCAGCGTCAGCCCATCCTCTAGGCTAAAGACTTCCGCCAAGCACGCCGCAACATATTCACCAATGCTGTGCCCCATGACTACTGCAGGCTGAACGCCCCACGATTGCCAGAGTTGCGCCAGAGCATATTCGATGGCAAAGAGGGCGGGTTGGGTGTAAGCGGTTTGGTCAAGGGAGTGGGGGGTGATTGAGTGGGATGGCGAGAAGAGAATATCCAGGAGAGGCTGTCCTAGGAGAGGGCGCAGAATCTGATCGCAGCGCTCGAGGGTTTGCCGAACGACCGGCTGCGTCGCATACAGATCGCGCCCCATATCAACGTACTGAGATCCTTGCCCGGTGAACAAAAAAGCAATAGACGGTGGGGTTTCAGTCACGATTCCGTGAGATACGCCGATGAGGGTTTGCCCAGAAGTATCTTGCCCAGATGCGATCGCCCGCAATTGCTCACCCATCTGCTCAACTGACGCCGCCACGCACGCCAGCCGATGATGAAAGCGCGATCGCCTCGTATTGGCGGTGAAACACACATCCGCCAAACGACCATTCCACCCCGTCAAAAACGCCTCATACCGTCCCGCCAACTCTCGCAACGCCGCCCCATTCTTCGCCGACAGCGTCAAAATCTCGTGCGATCGCCCAACGTTTTCTCCACCCTGCATCGGCGGGTCGTCAAACGTCGATGGCTGATCGCTCACCGCTGACTGCTGACTCACCCCCTCCAACACCACATGGGCATTCGTTCCCCCAAACCCAAACGAGTTCACGCCTGCCAATGCCGGAACGCCATTTGTAATCCACGGTTCCAGCGTGGTCTGCACCCGCAAGCCCAGCGATGCGAAATCAATGTGAGGATTTGGCGTCTGAAAATGCAGGCTCGGCGGAATTTGCCGGTGCTTCAATGCCAATGCCGCTTTAATGAGTCCCGCGACTCCAGCAGCCGTTTCAGCATGGCCGATATTGGTTTTCACGGAACCGATCGCACAGTTGTCACCCGGTTGGCGATCGCCTGACAACACAACTCCCAGTGCCTGTGCCTCAACCGGGTCGCCAATTTTCGTGCCGGTGCCGTGTGCTTCGACATACTGTACCTGTCCGGGCGAGATGCCTGCCCGCCGATATGCCTCGCGCAGCACTGCCTCTTGCGCGTCGGGATTGGGAGCCGCCATACCGTGACTAAAGCCATCTTGATTCACGGCAGTGCCTCGAATCACGGCATAAATCGGATCACCAGAATCGAGCGCACGGGATAACGGCTTTAGCACGACAATACCCGCCCCCTCGCTGCGCACATAGCCGTCTGCACCCGCATCAAAGCTCTTGCAGCGCCCATTGGCTGACATAAACCCGCCTTTCGAAAACCCGGTCGTGATCGTAGGCAGCAGCAGAACATTCACACCCCCCGCCAACGCCATGCTTGATTCGCCAGTCCACAGGCTTTGACAGGCAAGATGAACGGCAACTAGGGACGATGAACAAGCAGTATCGACCGCAAGACTCGGCCCCTTAAAATCAAACAGGTACGACAGGCGATTGGCGGCAATGCAGTTGCCCGTTCCGGTCGTCGCGTAGGGATCGTTGACGGGCTGCTGCCACAGCATGATGGAATAGTCGTGGGTGCCAATTCCGATAAACACTCCAGTATTGGAGCCTTTGAGTGTTTCAGGAATATGTCCGGCATCTTCTAGCGCTTCCCATGCCACCTCCAGCAAGAGCCGCTGCTGGGGGTCCATTGTGCTGACCTCTCGCGGCGCGATGCCAAAAAATTGGGGATCAAACTGGTCAATCTGGTCAAGAAAGCCTCCCCAGCGAGTATTCGCCTTATCGGGGATTGTCGGGTCAGGGTCGTAAACCGCATCGACATCCCATCGAGACAGGGGGACTTCGGTGATAGCATCAACGCCGGTTTGAATCAACTGCCAAAAGGCATCTGGATTGTCTGCACCAGGATATCGACATCCAATTCCAACGATCGCAATGGGCTCTTGCGTATGCAACATTCTGACTTTGTGATGGTTAAACGACCAAAATTGAGGATGCGGGGTTAAACCAAGTCCAACGCGAAATTTAGAGCATTTCTAACAAACGCGCCTATTGCGCCTATTTTGGACGTAGACCCGGTTTAATGGGCTTCTACTACGTAAACCAGGAAATTTGGCGCTGTCAAGATATCTGGCAAAAATACTTTACTCATTTCAACGGGGTTGAGGTTGCCGCGATCTGCGATCGCCAAACTGCGAGCAGCCTATTCACGGCTCGACCCCAACTCATTGAATCCACCCATTCTCGTCCTCGATGCCCCATCGTGCGACGCAGATCCGGCTCGTGAATGAGTCGGTGTAGCGTTTGAATGAAATCGTCAATATCCTTCGGTGCAAAGAGGAATCCGTTCCATCCATCTTGCACCGTATCCACCACACCCCCCGCACGCGGGGCAATGACGGGAATTCCGGCGGCAAATGCTTCTAACAGAGTTAATCCGCGTGTTTCTTTTTCAGACGCGGTGATGTGAATGTCGCTATTGATTAGCAGATCAGGCACTGTATTAGGAGAAACGCGCCCCAAACAGTGGGCACACATTCCCAACTGCCGGAAGCGGGTTTCAATTTCGTCGCGGCGATCGCCATCTCCAGCCACAATAATCGCCACCTGGTCGAGATCAAACTCAGACCGAGTTGCCAGCGTCGACCAGGCGTCTAGGGTAAATGCCCAGCCTTTATCGGCGGTTAGTCGTCCTAGAAAAATCAGTTTGATGCGCCGATCGACATCGGGGATGCCGTAGGTTTTCTCAAAGAATCGATCATCCCGCCTCTCGACATTGAACCGAGTTAAATCAACGCCCAAAAAGTCATCACAGATGGCGTTGCGAATTCCCATACGAGTGACGTTTTCGTAGGTTACTCGGCTTGCAACGAGCGTCGCATCATAGGCATTAAACACGCGGCTGATGATGCGTTTTGAAACCCACCGAGCCAGGGCGATCGCCCCTGAAGGCAGGTCAAAATAGTCGTCGATATAGTCCACAAAATTGGTGTGAAAAAACGCGACGCACGGAATCTGATGCCGTTTGGCAACATCAACGCCTGGTGCGTTAAACAGGCTCAGAAAGAGGCGATCGGGTTCATCCACATGGATGATATCGGGCTGAAATGCGTCTAATTCTTGTGACACCAGCCGATGCGACGCGCGGGTCGGGTTTCGCTCAAACTCAAGCCCCATAAACGATTCGCTTGGGAGGCTCACTACTCGCACTCCCGGCAAAATGGTGCCTACATAGTCATGCCAGTCGGGATAGATCAAGGCAACGGGGCGATAGTCTGGGCACAGCAACAGCACTTGATGTCCTCGGTAGCTCAGCACCTTTAGCCGATTTGATAGGGTCACGGTGACTCCATCGACGACGGGTAAAAAGCCAGAGGAAATGATGGCAATTTTCATTGAATATAGCGATCCTAAATCGCTTGTGAGTTGTGTGTGAGCGGTGGGGCGGGCGCCGCCCGCCCCACCGCTCACAACCCATCTGGGATTGCTATAACGTGAGTCGTTATAAACAATTCTCCGCTGTAGGCGTCACCGTCCACAGAGAAAGCGATCGCTCAGCGGCAATGAGTCGTTTGGGTTGGTAGATTTCATCTAAATCAAGCTGGTGGTTCGCACGAATGGTCTGAATCACCGATGACGATGGATTAAACACAAAGGTTGAATCACATGCGCTGAGGCGTAAGAGAGACCTGATGTCCGATGACAACGCGATGCGAACCGAGGCGTTGAGCATATAGCTGAGAGAAATCATATCCAGAGTTTGGTCTGCCTCCGCGATCACCAGGGGCGATTCCGCCTGATTCACGATCGCGGCGATCGCCCTATTGCTGAGATTTCGGCTCTTTTGATATTTCGGCGGCATGTGCCAGTGAGTCAAGCACGAGCCAATGCTAAGCGAAATCAGGGCGATCGCCACACCTCTCCATATCAGGGCTTGAGTCACGGAGCTGCTATGCATTGAGTGGATTAGCAGATGGGCGATCGCCAGCAGCATCCCCAATTGGAGAGGCATCAGATATCGCGCCGCAGTCGAGGTTTGCCCATTTGAAACCAGATCCAGCAAAAGTAGGGAGACGGGCAGCGTTCCAGCAAACGTCACCACAAATAGCCAGACCGATTTGGGTGATTTTAACCGCAAGAGATAGACGGCATATCCCATCAGTGCCAGTAACACTAGAGAAACCGCTACCTTCGCAAATGTCGCCAGGGATAGATCCAGCGACACAGGCACATCGAAAAATAGTACCGCAAGGTTGTAAATCAAAATTCCGGCGATCGCCCCAACATTCATCGGCTCTCGCATCCAGGTTGTGTTGGTTTGCAGCGTCACCCATTGCTGGGCAATGATCAGCAGCCAGGGTGAGAAGGCAAGCAAAGCCAATCCGGTTGCATTCACATAATGACGCCTCCTTCCTGTGAGCTGAGATATAGGATTTACCATCAATACAACGCAAATTCCCTGCCCAAGAGCGACAAACGCCGACAGCAGCGAGGTATAAAGGGCGATCGCTAACGTTAGCGCATAGAGTCCCCAACTAGCTTTCGTCTTCAGCCGCATGGCTCGCAGCAAGGCAATCCCAGAAAGCAGCAGCGTTACTGACCAGAGGCTATAGGGTCGAGCTTCCTGAGCATACGCCACAAAGAAGGGCGATACCGACAGCAAGCCAACTGCCATCCAACCCACGGGCGGCGATTTGAACAGTTCAACCGCCAGCCAATAGAAACAGGGCAGCGCCACCAAGCTACAGACAAGCGATAGTGAACGAATCGCCGCCACCGACCTGCCAAACCTCTGCACCCAGAGTCGAGCCAAGATGAAGTAAAGTGGCGCGTGTTCAGGACTCTGCCTGAGAGCGTCAAACGTATCTGCCCAATCTCGCTCGGCATTCAACTGCTGATAGTACTGCAAGTCTTCTGTGGAGAGCACATCGCCCGTTGCAATCTGCTGAACGACCTGCTCTTGGGTGTACCCCGATACCCGAATTGATGTAGCGACTTCATCCACCCAGTAAAACGGGTTATCTAGATTGATGAGTCGAAACGCAAGTCCAATGCTCAACAGAACCATGCTGAAAATTAACCCTGGATAAACCAAAAGGTGCGATCGCCTAATATCTTTGTTCTCCATAGCTAGAGGGGGCAGATAGCGAGTTCAGATAGAGGGTTCATTTTTGAACATGAGTGAAGTTTAAGAATGACTTTAGAAAAAACCAGCAGAACTTGCATATAATTCTTACTTTATTCTCCACTAGGGATGATTTACCAATGGAAATTCTTTTGATTCCTCTCGCTGTCTTGGTTGTTATTTGGACGAATGATATCTTGAACGCAAGCAAAACTAAAAAAGAAAAATCAGTCGAAGAGCAGCTTGGCGAGGCACTGGGAAAATACTTGGGTAAAGGGGTTAAAATCAACGTTCACATTGGCGAAGATAAGGATAAAAAGGATAAAGACGATAAATCATAGTGGCCTAACATCATGACGTTTGAGTGGATTAATCTGCCGAATTTGCAAATTGTCACATAAGAATCTTGCCTGATCGGTGCATCTACTTTTTATCTACTTTCATAATTTGAATCTACCTGAAGCTGCCACAGCGATAAATGAATATCATCGGGTGTCAACAATTCAGGTTGATAGATCTGCTCCAAATCGAAGCGATCGCTCCTTCCAATCCGGCGTCGCAGTGCATCTGACGGATTTAAGATAAACACGCTGTCATCATAGTCGTGCTCAGGGTCACGCTGAAAAACCGCTTCATCAGCAGACACAATTTGAATGCGCGTATCAGAATTTAACGCATAGCTGAGCGATACCACGTCAATCGCATACTCAGGTTCAGCAATTAAAATCGGCGCTGGAGCTTGGTTAAGAACTGCGGCGATCGCTGGGTTCGCTTGGTTCCGAGCCTTCTGATAGTCTGGGGTGCGGCTAAGATTGCCGATACACGACCAAAGGCTGAGGGTCAGCAGAAACCCTGTGATTCCAATCATCGTGCGTCGGCGAGAGAATAACGTGAGGCGATCGCCCAACAGATATGCTAAAGCTAGCAACATCCCCAACTGGCAGGGAACCAAGTATCTGGGCGTCGCAGAGGCTTGTCCGCCGCGAATCAGATCGAGGCTAATCAGGGCGGTGGGCGTTGAGATGATTAGCACTATCACAAATAACCCGATTCGCCGCGACGCTGTCACCCACAGCCAATAAACGGCATATCCCATGATGGCAAGAACGGTAGATGCCACTATCCCTTTCATCACCGTCTCGATGGATAAATCCACAGACACAGGCACATCAAAAACGATAATCGCAAGGCTGTATAGCCAGATGGCGACCATTGCCAGTGGATTAAGGGGCGATCGTGCCCAAGTTGTATTATCGTGTAGCGTGCCCCAGTGCTGTGCAATCACCATGAGCCACGGTGAGAAGGCAAGCACGGCCAATCCTGTTGCCCCCCAATAGTGGCGCATCCGTCCTGCGAACTGAGACGGCAATGACGCGAAACGCGCCATGAATACGACATAGATCCCTAGTCCAACTACCACAAACACCGACAGCAGCGAGGTATAAAGGGCGATCGCTAACGTTAGCGCATAGAGTCCCCAACTGGCTTTCGTCTTCAGTCGCATCGCTCGTAGCAAGGCAATCCCAGAAAGCAGCAGCGTTACCGACCAGAGGCTATAGGGGCGAGCTTCCTGGGCATACGCCACAAAGAAGGGCGATACCGACAGCAAGCCAACTGCCATCCAGCCCACGGGTGGCGATTTGAACAGTTCAACCGCCAGCCAATAGAAACAGGGCAGCGCCAACAGGCTACAGACAACCGATAGTGAGCGAATCGCCGCCACCGAACTGCCAAATCGCTGCACCCAGAGTCGAGCCAAGATGAAATAGAGCGGCGCATGTTCAGGGCTCTGCCGCAGCGCATCGAAGGTGTCTGCCCAGTCTCGCTCAGGCGTAAGCTGCTGATAGTATTGTACAGTGGCGATCGCCCAGATTTCCCCAGTTGCAAGAGTTTGAACAACCTCCTCACGGGTATAGCCCGCCACCCGAATCGACGTGGCAACCTCGTCTACCCAGTAAACACGCTGGTCAAGGTTGGCGATGCGAAACATCAACCCCAGGCCAAGTAGAACTAAGACAATCCAGCGTAACAGAGGTCGTTTCATCGAGGTGAAGATAGCATGATGCCCGGTTAGGATCTATATTCATCATTGTTTTCCAAGTTGTCGAGCTAAATACGGGCAAGCCTTTGCCCATCGTGTTGATGCCATCATTCTCGATCACCCGTCCATAAACATCGATGTAGCGTTGCTGAATACCCATCGAATTGGTGGCAGATCCCCGGCTTCTCGACTGGATTAATGGCAATCATCAGAGTTTAGTATAGAAGCCGGGGATCTAAATCACCCCTTTATCAGTGCTAATTCATCAGTGCTACGATGGCGTTCCGGAGCGCTCCCACTGTGTGTCTCTTCCTTGAGCAAGATTTGCCATTCGCCAGGGGTGCGTTATTCTAGTGAGTATATATTTGCCAAGTTATTGGGTTTAGGAGGAACGACCTATCGCTAAAGCACAGAAGCAATTAGTTAACCGTCAAATTAAATCTCCCGAAGTCCTTTTAATTGACCACGAGAATAATAATCGTGGCATGATCAACACTCGTGAAGCCTTGCAAGTTGCTCAAGATGCGGGTCTTGATCTGGTAGTCGTGTCTCAAAGTAAAGATGCGCCGGTTGCCAAGGTCATGGACTATGGTAAGCATCAATATCAGCAAAAGAAGCGTCAGCGCCAGAGTTCTAAGCCATCGCTCAAAGAAGTCAAGCTTCGTCCAAATGTCGATGACAATGACTATGGCATTCGCATCAAGAAAGCTTTGAAATGGCTAGAAAAGGGCGATTCTGTTAAGTTCCAGGTTCGGCTTCGGGGGCGAGAGCATCAACACCGCGATCGCGCCGCAGAGCTTTTAGAAAGAGTTGTGACCGATCTGGGCGAGGCAGGTAAAGTGCAATCCTTCGATAAGCGATCGCTCATTCTTCAAGTCGCACCCTCTTAATCACCAATCAATCAAAGATTGTCAGAATCATAGTCTTTTGGTTGTTTTAGGACACAGCACTGCGATGCCTTAAAGCGACTATAGAAGCGGCATGGGTTGTTTCCCGATGCCGTTTTTAATGAAAATTTTTAATGGAAGAGAGGATGCAGAGATAGCACAATCATCGATCCATATCTTCTAAAACGATTGACAGAGCATTCGTCGAAATACTGACTTCGTATAGTGAATAAATCAGGGATGTCGATAAGGCCAACACGCTCATTCCAAATAAAATCTCGCCGATCGGTTCTAAATCTAAGAATAGCGAAAACATTGATCCCGTACACAATAGAAAGCTGATCACTCCAAAGGATTGCATCTGCTTGATTAGAATAATGCGTTTGCGTAATCCAGAAATCTGACGCACGATTAAACTACTCGTATCCGTGCCTCGCGAACTGTGTAATTGTCTAATCAGTTGTGCAAGTACCAAAAACCGATTGGTATATGCTAGAAGCAGCAACGAAATTGCGGGAAATAAAAGCGCGGGCGTTGTAATTTGCATAAAAATATCCACTGTTAAACTGATGAGAGTTCTGTAGGCCGGACTTAACGTCTTGAATACTCTCCCTCAACTAAAATTTCTTGAGTCTATCACTCTAGATAGTAACGAGTCTGACATCACGCACAAAGTCGTGCTTCCGCTTCTTACCGTTCTTGGCTATTGTGATGCTGACTGGAAATCTCAAGTCGGAATTGGTAAAAATAAAGCGGACTTCCTCGTTCACCCTCCGAGTTCATCGGTGCATCATCTGCCATATCTTGTCATAGAGGTAAAGGCACCCAACAAAAAAATCGCTCAGAGCGTTTGGCAAATTAGCGAATACATGCGGCAATCCAGAGCCGTTCTTGGGCTGCTAACAAATGGCTACGTGTTTCATCTCCTGTATCACTATCAAGGGCAGGTGGTCACGATTTCTGAATATTCTCAGGCAACCCTAGCCGACCATTTTGGGTTGTTCTATAACCTCCTCAGCAAGGCAACTTGCTTAAAAGTGGGAGACGCATTGCATCGCAGTCAGCAACATGTTCACTTTAAATTCGCTCACTCGATTTCAAAGGCGTTTGCCAGTCAAGCTCTGCTGAAGCTATTAGGTAGAAATCCTGACCCGATCAGTCAACCCACTCAGAAGGAACGAAAATCTATGATTATTACCGTTTTTAATAACAAAGGCGGCGTAGGTAAAACCACATTGACGATCAATCTGGCAGGAATGCTCACAAAGTTGGGTAAACGAGTACTGCTGATTGATATTGACGCTCAAGCCAATTTATCGACAGGTTTAGGGATTGACCCATTAAATGATGTTGAATTAGCAGGCAAGAAAGACATTACTCATCTACTGCTAGAACCTAGAACGAAACTCAATGACGTAATTTATCGCAAGCGCTGGGGAGATATTCAGTTAGATATTGTTCCATCCCATATCCGATTGAGTAAGATGGAGAGCGAATTAATCCAGACGGTTGATAGCGATCGCATTCTGGTTAAGAAGCTAAAAAACCATGACTATGATTTCGTTTTTATCGATCCTCCCCCATCGTTTGGTAAGGTCAATAGCATATCGTTAATGGCATCGTCAGGAATTTTAATTCCCACCCAGCTGTCACCCTACCCCATTCGAGCGTTGGAGTATGTAATTGGGCGCGTAGAGGAGGTGGAAGACTTCAAAGATGAGCCTTTACCCATTTTGGGAATTGCCGTGAGTATGTATGATCAGCGCTCGTCTAGCTTTAATCATTCGATGGAAGAATCTCTTCGAGATATATTGACTAAAAACTCAGAAAATAGAGCCATCAAATTATTTCCGGAGAGCACGTGGATACCCAGATTAAATATTATTTCTAAATGTCCAGAACAAGGCTATCCTATCCAACACGCAGAACTTGATGATGAATTGAGTTCACAAGACCGAGAATCAGCTCAATCTGCGATTTCAAGGTTGGAAAATCTAGCTAGCCACTTGATGAGTGTAATCTAAGGAGATCGATCGAGCATGAGTCAAGACATTCGGCGTGAGCTTATTAGCAAAAACTTGGGCATTAAACCCATTAATCATGGGCAAGTTCATACCTTTCAAATTGCCCTTCCCGACTCTAGAAAACAAATGATTTCGCTAGAGCAACGACAAGCTATCGAGGCGAGCCTCCTGGCACATCAAAGTAATTTGATTTCGCTAATCATACGACGCACCGATGCTTATGAAAATGAAGACATTGAATATGAATTGGTATATGGCGCTGATTGGTTGCAGGTTGCTCAAGAGTTAGATATTGAAAAGGTGTGGGCATGGGTCTTTGATATGACCGATGACCAGGCGATCGCTGCCATTGATGAAATGGAAGCACTGACAGGAAGTACTCAAGAGACGCAAACGCCTACAGCACCTGAGCCTATAGACTCTGATATCGCCTCTCTAATCGACCAAAAGCTTCAGCTCGCTACCCATTCGATTAAGAATTCAATCACTCCTCTTCTCAATGGAATTAGAAGTGATTTGGATGAAAAATTAAAGGTTCTAAATTACAGAATTGATAGTCTCAGTAACGCAGGCGATAGTTCAGATGAACTAAAGAAGGTTTTACAGAAACTGGACGATATTCAGCAACAACTCACGTCTCACGGAAAACCATCGTCGGTACTACCGCTAGAACATCAGATTAATCTGCTTGAAGCCTCAGATCAAGACCTTGAAATTGCCTTGAAGCAGGTGAATACTCGAAGCCCACAGATTAAAGCTGCGATTGAAGCGGTTCACTATTGGAAACAAGCTGAGCAGGGATTAACCTGGCAACATTTAGAGCTTTCTACCAAAGCAAATAGCAAATATAAAATCGATGGATTTGCTGAGGGGACTTACGCTCGACTGCAAGCAGTAGCCGATATCCCTGAGCATGATGAAGCAGAGTAACTCATCTCGAAAGTGGAATTTGAATAATAAACGTTGTACCTTGGCCAGGTTCAGAAATACACTCCATAGAGCCATTGTGCTTCTCGGCAATAACTTGGTAGCTAATTGAAAGCCCCATACCAGTGCCCTTTCCGATAGGTTTGGTCGTAAAGAAAGGGTTGAAGATCTTAGTCTTCACGCTGTCTGGGATACCCGTTCCGTTATCAGAAAAGCGAATGATGAACTGCTCATTTTCTAACGTGGTGCTGATTCGAATCTGCGGTGTCAGACTCCCCTTGACGCCCTGACACTCCCTACTTAGTTTTTCTTCTAACGCGTCGATTGAGTTACTCAAAATATTCATAAACACTTGATTGAGCTGTCCCGGATAGCATTCTACAAATGCTGCTGCTCCGTAATCCTTAATAATCTCAATCTCATCTCGATCAGGCTGTACTTTAATGCGATGATTCAGAATCATCAAGGTGTTATCAATACCCTCATGGACATCGACTTCCTTGATTCCGGATTCTTCCATGCGAGAAAAACTTTTGAGAGATAAGACAATCTGCTGAATTCGATTTGAGCCAACCTCCATGGATTTTAATAGGTTGGGTAAATCCTGAATTAAAAACTCCAGATCAGCAGATCTAATCTTTTCCTGAATTGCCTCGACAGGATTGGAATAATACCTTTGATAGAGAGCAATGATATCGAGCAGGTCTTGAATGTAGTTGCGTGCATGCTCAATATTGCAGGTGATAAAACTAACTGGATTATTAATTTCATGGGCAACTCCTGCCACTAATTGTCCCAAGCTCGACATTTTCTCGCTTTGGATTAGCTGAGCCTGGGTTTGGTGGAGTTCCAGCAAGGTTTCTTCTAATTCTCGCTTTTGTTGCTTCAACTGGGTTTCGGATTGACGCAACACGTCTTCAGTGTGTTTACGGTCTGTGATGTCTATCGCGATTCCCGCTGTACCTACGGCATCACCCTTGTGGTCAAAAATAGGGGTTTTGCTTGTTTCAATCCACCGCGTTTGCCCTGTTGTTGTGATCAGCCGCTCTTCTACTCGTTTGGGTCGCCGTGATTCCATCACTGCACAATCATCGTCTCGGTACTGCTGAGCAAGGTTGTAAGGCCAGATGTCGTAATCTGTTTTCCCAATTAGGTCAGCTAGTTTAGCACCGCTGGCTTGAGCAAAGGGCTCATTGGCTGCAATAAACCGACTGTCGCGATCCTTCAGCCACGCAATATGCGGAATATTATTCAGCAGGGACTTTAACTGCTGTTGCTGTTGTTCTAGTACTGCCTCGGTATGTTTGCGATCGCTAACATCAGTATGCGATCCGGCAATGCGAATGGGGTTGCCCTGCTCATCCCAGGTCGCTTGTCCCCGCGAAAGTACCCACTTGTAGGTGCCATCTTTGCAGCGCAAGCGACATTCCACAGCATAGCAATATATTTTTTGATCTAAATATGCTTGCTGTTCGGATAAGACACGCTCCCGATCGTCTGCATGAATAAAATCAGCCCAGTAGAGTGTATCGCTGTCTAATTCGTGCTCATCATATCCGAGCATTGTTTTCCACCGAGCAGAGCGGTAGACGTGATTGGTTTGAATATTCCAATCCCAAATACCGTCATTGGCGCCTTCGACAGCGAGCTGCCAGCGTTCTTGGCTCCGTCTCAACTCTTCCTCTGCCTGTTTACGTTGAGTTAGATCTTCAGCAATTCCGGCAATGCGATAGATTTGACCTGCATCGTTATAAACCGGAAAGGCGCGATCGCGAATCCACCGAATTTCACCATTTGGTCGGACAATGCGATACTCTTCGTCATACGTACCCTGAATTTGCTTAGACAAGGCGGCAACAATGCGATCGCGATCATCAGGATGGATGGCATTTATCCATGCTTCGGCTGAGGTATACAAGTCTTTGCGGGGATGTCCCCAGATACTCTCATAGGCAGGGCTAATATAAATAACTTGATTTTTGTCAGAATCGGTCATCCAAAAGACTTCGCGAATATTTTCAGCAAACTGCCGGAAACATTCCTCATTTTGTTGCAGCTTCAACTCTGCCTGCTTATGTCTCTTCAATTCATTTTGAGCCCGTTCAAGCTCAAGTTTGTAGCATTGAAGCTGCTGCTCTAATTCCACATTTTGGGCTTGGAGCGCACTGATCTCGTCGCGGCTAGGCTGAGAATTAGAGCAAAATGGCTTTAATTCAGACATAAATCATTGTGGATGATCTAATTTTGAAGGAAATCTTGCTTTAACTATAGGCTCAGATTAGCGGTTCGGCATCCGCATAATTTAGAATCTATCCGAAAACTCGTGCCTCTCGGTTAGAAACAGTGTGCCCCCCTCTATCCTCAATCTCAAGAGAAGAGTATCATCTCAGAATAGACTTCTCTTTTTACAGATGAACTGCACGCCCGATAAGGACGCGATCGGTGAATGTTGGGGAACAGATTGGTACGCTGGCGCGATCGCATCGAAAGCCAGCAATCTGTTCTTGAGTTTTAAGGTTTCAATTCAAAATAGAAATCAGCGATGGAGAAAGAGCTGGTTCAGCCGTTTCTTCGCTGTTATGTGTAGAGTGAGTCAGGAGCGCGATCGCACGTGCCCTAACATCAGCGTGTCTTGCTTTAGTTGACGCTCTTATTCCTTCTCGGTTGCCCTGTGATTCTGCAAATATTGATTCCTCAACTGTTTTTTCTGGCTCAGACGACTCCTTTCTTGGGTGCAATTTGGCTTGATTTGTCAGTATTAGTGCTAATGCTAATTCTGTCTGGCTTTTTCTCGGGTTCTGAAACCGCTATTACGGCCCTCGACAACCTCAAGCTTAGGTCGCTGATCAAGGAACAAGGCGATCCGGACGGTATTTTTCAGCTTGTTTTGCACAGACGCGCCCGCTTTATTACGACCCTCTTAGTCGGAAATAATCTAGTCAATAATTTCACCGCGATTCTAACGAGTAATTTGTTTGCAATTTGGTTTGGCAATGCAGCCGTTGGGATTGCAACCGCGGTTGTAACGTTCTTGTTGCTGATTTTTGGTGAAATTACGCCAAAATCGTTGGCAATTAACAACGTGTTGCCTTTCTTTAAGATGTCGGTTCGTCCTATTTATTGGCTCTCACGGGTGCTGGCACTGTTCCGCATTACTCAATTTTTGGAGGCGATCGCCCAAGCTGCGATTCGAGTCTTTCAGGGGAATGTGGTGCAGCCTGAGGAGTCGGTGAAAGACTTACAACTGATGATTGAAATCTTAGGCGGTAAGGGCAAGCTCGACCTCGACAAACATCAGCTTCTCAACAAAGCGCTGATGCTCGATCGGCTCAAAGCTCACGATCTGGTCAAGCCCCGGATTGAGATGCGTACCATTTCCCATGAAGCGACGCTTCAGGATTTGATTACGCTCTGTTTAGAAACAGGCTATTCTCGAATTCCGGTTCAGGAAGAATCGAAAGACCAAATTGTTGGCATTGTTCACCTGAAGCGGGTTCTGCAAGAGCTAAATACGCTTCGTCAAGAGGGGCAAACCGATGGAGCAATCACTCGCGCAATGGAGCCTCCGATTTATACTCCTGAAACTAAACGAGTTGCTGATTTGTTGAAAGAAATGTTGCAGCAGCGATTCCATATCGCCATTGTGGTGGATGAATATGGGGGCACGGTTGGGCTGATTACGCTAGAAGACATCTTGGAAGAATTAGTCGGAGAAATCTATGACGAAAGTGATTTTCCAGCGCGATCGCACTTAAACCGTCGAGGACGATTTGGCGGCATCCGTCGAGCGGGGCAAGGCTCTAATACAGACAAACGCTAAATTTTGCAACGCGAGTCCAAATTCAGTCAAAATCCGCCCGGAGTTTTGTACAGATGGTGCCGACAGTATGTTAACATCAATATCCGTGCACGTTAGACGGGTCGGTGCCCGAGTGGTTAATGGGGGCGGACTGTAAATCCGCTGGCTATGCCTACGCTGGTTCGAATCCAGCCCGGCCCACCACTGTATGGTGGTGACTGTGCAGTGATAGTGGTCGTTTGCCCGTGTAGCTCAGTGGTAGAGCGCACCCTTGGTAAGGGTGAGGTCACGAGTTCAATCCTCGTCACGGGCTTTTTAGTCTTTTTCAAAACATGGCAAGCTATCAGTACGTCGTCGGGATTGATATTGGCACGACTAGCACCAAATCAGTACTGTTTACGACCGCAGGCACGATAGTGGGCAAGGCATCCCAAGGCTACCCGCTGTATACGCCTGATAGGTCTACTGCCGAACAAGATCCTAAGCAAATTTTTGCCGCCGTGATTGACACGGTGCGCCGGGTTGTTCGCACCTGTCAAATCCAGCCTCGTAATATTCTCTGTCTGTCGGTTAGTGCTGCGATGCACAGTTTGCTCTTGGTAGATGCGGAGGGTGCTCCTCTAACACGCAGTATGACCTGGGCAGACAACCGCAGTGCAGCATGGGCGACACGAATCAAACGAGACTATGACAGTCATGCGATCTATCGCCGCACAGGGACCCCAATCCATCCCATGTCCCCCTTGGTAAAACTGATGGGGTTGCGCCATGAACAGCCCGATTTATTCAGTCGAGCTGCTAAGTTCATTTCGATTAAAGAGTATGTGTTTTATCGGTTGTTTCGCCAGTATGTGATAGATCACTCAATGGCAGCCGCCACCGGATTATTAAATATTAATCAACTAGATTGGGATGCGGAGGCCCTTGAGCTAGCTGGGGTGTCCAAAAAATTACTGTCTGAGTTAGTCCCAACTACTCAAGTTTTGCAGTCAATGCAGCCCGATATGGCCGCAGCAATGGGTATTTTACCTGAAACTCCAGTCGTGATAGGAGCGAGTGATGGTGTGTTGTCTAATCTGGGTGTCGGGGCGATCGCCCCCCATGTGGTTGCGATTACGATTGGCACCAGTGGCGCTGTTCGGGCTGTCATCGATCGCCCGATTACCGATCCCCCCCCTACCGATCCCCAAGAGCGTTTGTTTTGCTATCCGCTGACCGAGCACTACTGGGTTATTGGCGGAGCGGTCAACAATGGAGGGCTTGCCCTGCGCTGGGTTCGCGACCAGTTGGCCGATGCTGAAATCGCTACTGCCGAGCGCCTCGGTAAAAACGTGTACGAGCTACTAACCATGCTGGCAGAAACTGTGCCGCCTGGTTCGGACGGGCTGATTTTCCATCCATATTTAGTGGGAGAGCGATCGCCCCTATGGAATGCTGATGCCCGCGCATCTTTCTTTGGGCTGAGCCTCAACCATACCAAGTCACATCTGGTTCGCGCTGTATTAGAAGGCATTATTTACAACCTATATCTGGTCTTTAAGGCGCTCGAAGACTTTGCCGGAGATACCACCCGCATTCAAGCCACGGGAGGGTTTGCCGAATCGACGTTATGGCGACAGATGATGGCAGATATTTTCAATCGCGAGGTCGTGATTCCTGAGCAGTATGAAAGCTCGTGTCTGGGAGCCGCAATTTTAGGACTCTACGCGCTAGGCGAAATCAGTTCACTAGATGTCGCTACCACGATGGTTGGCGAAACCCATCACCATTCGCCTAATGACAGTAATGTTGCTATCTATCAAACAATACTTCCGGTGTTTGAACGGTTGGTTAATGTGTTTGCAGGAGAATATGAGGCGATCGCCCATTTCCAAACCAAACTGGCTACTATGGCAGAAGATTGAGGGCAGAAGATTGAGGGCAAGGCGCTGCGTAGGACAAGCTAAACCCTGAAGATAAATACCTGCTACTGAGTCGCTTTAGCAGTCCCAAGTCAATTGTGAGAATATAGAGAGGATCCAAATACGGTTGCGAAGGTTCAATGCTAGACGACCTAAATGACTTCATTAGCTCTAACCCAGATGCGCGTGAACTCAAGCGGGCAGTCGCTGTGCAGATGTTTCTCAACGGGTATAAGCATCGAGAAATACGAGAGAGTATCGGTGTGAGTTCGGGCTTTATTAGCAAATGGACAGGGCAGTACGACCAGTTAGGGGTCGCTGGATTGAGACTGAGGTATTCGGGTTCAGTCGGGTATTTAGACGCTGAGCAACGGCAGTCGGTGATTGCTTGGTTAAAGGATAAGAACTATTGGAATCTGCGTGAACTGCAAACGTACATTAAGGCGGAGTATGAGGTGGTGTTTGACTCTAAGCAAAGTTACTACACCCTGTTTGAGCAAGCCGGGATTAGCTGGAAGAAAACGCCAAAGCGCAATCCGAAGGCAGACCCAGCCTTGGTAGAGAACAAAACATTGGTAGAGAACAAAACAGGAGATCATCGCCTGAGTGGAGAGTCATTGGCATGAGATCAAAGGACTCGATGAATCGAATTGGAAAATTACGTGTATCCGCTCCTCTATGAACAGTTATAGCCCTACCGACTATAAAAATTCAATTGAGCGTCTGACAGACTCATTTGCAGCGCATCTCAGATAGACAGTCGCTCGTCTTCCTCAGTCAAGATTGCTAAAGGTCTGCTAAGGTCTAAATGATTGATAATTATCTAACCTCTCCGAACAACCGTGCTTGAGTATTTACCCCCACTCAATAACCATAATTTGCCCTATCCGGATACCATTCATCCGATTGTGGTTCACTTTGTGATCGCAATGGTTTTGTTTGCAGTCGTATGCGATTTAATCGGCTATTTCAGCAAAAACACCCGCTTGTATGAGGTGAGCTGGTGGAATATGACCTTTGCTACGGTATCGATTTTCATCGCGATTATTTTTGGTCAAATTGAAGCTGGGCTGGCGGACCCCTATGCCGCTGCGGTCGGTGACCTAAACCTACACACTATTATTGGTTGGTCTCTGTCTGGCATCATCGCTGCCATTACGGGCTGGCGCTACATCATCCGCATTCGCACGCCAGAAACGCTGCCTGTCTCCTATTTGGGGGTGAACGGGGTGCTGACGGCTATCGTGCTATTTCAGATTTATCTGGGTGATAAGCTGGTTTGGGTCTATGGTCTGCATTCTGAACCCGTTGTTGACGCCATTCGTGGAGGGACGCTGTGATAACAACGCCTCTGATTGCCGATGTGGGCGCGAACAACTTGCCCTATACGATTCCCATTCATCCAAATCTGGTTCATCTGACGTTGGGGCTGTTTATTGTGGCGATCGCCTTTGATATTGTCGGCGCGTTATTTCCCCTAGAAAAGCCGGTGTTTAAGTTTCTGGCGATCCCTGCCACCCGTTCTAACTTGTTTGACGTGGGCTGGTACAACATGGTCGCTGCGGCCATCGTCACCTTCTTTACCGTTGCAGCTGGATTCTACGAAATCATCACCGCCGATATACCCAGAGACATTACCAGCTCATGGGGATTAAAGGCCATGGAGACAATGGTATTGCATGGCCTCGGCGGCATCCTGATCTTGGCGATGATTGTCGGCATGACGGTGTGGCGAGGCTTTCAGCGCTATGTTTGGCGGCAGGATCGCTCGTTGCAAGTACAGTGGTCATACTTGGCAGCAGGGTTAGTCATTTTTGGCCTAATGTTTGCTCAAGGCACGCTGGGAGCACATCTGGGCGGTGAATTTGGAGTACACGTCACCGCGGATCAAATGCTACGGGTTGGGAGTGACCCTAACACCCTCTAACTCATCGCTCATAAATCTCATATAGCCTTAAATAGAACGCTGTAGCCGTTAACTCTGCATACTAAAAACACGATCAACGTAGCTATGAAACGACGCAATATCGTGATATTGACCCTCCTGGCGATCGCCTATGCCCTGATTAGTCTCTGGGTTGGTCAGGAGGCATATCGCTGGATGCCCCCTCAGGCATCTGCCGAGGCTGTGCTGGTTGATAATCTGTTTAGTTTTCTAGTGACCTTGGGCACCTTCATCTTCCTTGGGGTGACAGGGACGCTGCTGTTCTCAGTGCTGTTTCAGCGAGCCGCTAAATATGATTCCAGCGATGGCCCCGCCATTGAAGGCAACGTCACCCTAGAAGTCGTATGGACAGCCATTCCCTTCGCCCTAGTCATCTGGATTGGCACCTACAGCTTTCAGATCTATGAACAGATGGGCATTTTGGGCTCGATGAAAGGGGTTCCCATGGCAATGGGGATGCCTGTGGCAGAAGCGGCTCCACTCGTCGCTGAGGCTACCGGAGAATCCGAATCCCCCATTGAAGTCCGCGCTCGCCAGTGGGCTTGGGAGTTTCATTACCCCAACCAAGACATTACGAGCACAGAGCTGCACCTGCCAGTCAATCAGCGGGCTACTCTGCTGCTGTCATCCGAAGATGTCCTCCACGGGTTCTATGTCCCTGCCTTCCGCGTCAAACAAGATGTGGTGCCTGGGCGGGAGATTGATTTTGAATTCACGCCGATTCGAGAGGGGCGCTATCGCCTACGAGATTCGGAGTACAGCGGCACCTATTTTGCAGCCAATCAGACCCATGTGGTGGTTGAATCTGCTGACGAGTATCAGCAATGGCTGGCGATCGCCGCTGCCAATTCCCCCACTCCTGCTGAAAACCCTGCATTTGATGAATTTAAGCAGGCTGAGCAAAACCCTATTAGTTTGGGCTGGGACTCTGTAAAACCTGCCCCAGCCCCTGTCGTCAATTACGCCAGTTCGGAAGAGGATTCCCATGAGTAATGCATCCCTAGACGTTGCGACCGGAAGGGGACAACCCCAACCCGGTGCCCCAGACAACTGGCAACGGTTTTTTACCTTCAGCACCGACCATAAGGTGATTGGTATTCAATACCTCGTCACAGCATTTCTGTTTTTCCTAATCGGCGGACTGCTGGCAATGGTGATGCGGGGAGAGCTGATTACCCCCGAAGCCGATCTGGTCGATCGCACCGTCTATAACGGGTTGTTCACGATGCACGGCACCATCATGCTGTTCATGTGGACGTTCCCGATGCTGAATGGCTTAGCAAACTACCTGGTGCCGCTGATGATCGGGGCGCGCGACATGGCGTTTCCCCGGCTGAATGCCGCCGCCTTTTGGCTCGTCCCTGTTTTTGGGGTGATTCTGATAACGAGTTTCTTTGTTCCAGGTGGGCCTTCTCAGTCGGGCTGGTGGGCCTATCCGCCAGTCAGCTTGCAGAATCCCACCGGCAACCTAATTAATGGACAGTCGCTCTGGCTTCTGGCAGTCGCGCTCTCTGGCGTCTCGTCTATTATGGGAGCCGTCAACATCGTCACGACCATCTTTCGAATGCGGGCACCCGGCATGGGCTGGTTTCGGATGCCTGCCTTCTGCTGGACGGTTTTAGCCGCGCAGATGATCCAGCTCTTTGGCTTACCGGCATTGACCGCTGGAGCTGTCATGCTGCTATTTGATCTGACCGTAGGCACCAGCTTTTTCAACCCGGCAAAAGGGGGCGACCCGGTGCTGTATCAGCACTTCTTCTGGTTCTATTCTCATCCGGCTGTGTATGTGATTATCCTGCCGATTTTTGGAGTGTTCTCAGAAATCTTTCCGGTCTACTCTCGCAAACCCCTGTTTGGATACAAAGTCGTTGCCGTTTCCTCGATCATCATCACGGTGTTGAGCGGGATGGTCTGGGTTCACCATATGTTCGCCAGCGGCACCCCCAGTTGGATGCGAATGCTCTTTATGTTTTCCACCATGCTGATCTCGGTGCCCACCGGCATCAAGGTATTTGCCTGGGTCGCCACGGTCTGGGGCGGCAAGCTAAGGCTAGATACGCCCATGCTGTTTGCCCTGGGCGGGCTGGTCATGTTCCTATTTGCCGGCATCACAGGCATTATGCTAGCAGCTGTGCCCTTTGATATCCATGTCAACAACACATACTTTGTCGTGGGTCACTTCCACTACGTTATTTATGGTGCGACGGTTATGGGAGCCTATGCTGCCATCTATCACTGGTTCCCCAAAATGACCGGACGTATGTATTACGAAGGGTTGGGAAAGCTGCACTTCGCGCTGACGTTTATTGGTGCAAATCTAAACTTTTTCCCAATGCATCCGCTGGGATTGCAGGGAATGCCCCGCCGGGTTGCCTCCTACGATCCTGAATTTGCCTTCTGGAATGTGCTTGCCAGCATCGGTGGATTCCTCTTGGGTGTTTCAACGCTACCCTTTATTCTCAATATGTTGAGTTCTTGGGTGCAGGGTAAACCCGCGCCAGATAATCCTTGGCGGGCGATTGGCTTGGAGTGGTTAGTGTCTTCGCCTCCGCCTCATGAGAACTTTGACGAAATTCCAGTGGTGGTGTCGGCTCCCTATGGGTACGGCACTGGTGAACCTTTAGTTGCAAGTCAGTCTGCTAGTCCATCAGGAGAATTGACCCGTGAGCACAGTTAACATTGACCCAACGGTTAATGCCCATGCCGCCCACGCGGCAGAGCATGAAGAAGAAGACCACCGTATGTTTGGCTTCATCGTGTTTCTGCTGTCAGAAAGCGTTATTTTTCTGAGCTTTTTTGTCGGCTATATCGTTTACAAAACCAGTGCCGATCCGTGGCTGCCCGCTGGCTTCGAGGGGTTAGAAATTCGAGAGCCGTTAATCAACACCATTGTTTTGGTGTCCAGTAGCTTTGTTATTTACATTGCCGAGCGGTTTTTGCACAAGGAGAATCTCTGGGGCTTTAGAGCCTTCTGGTTGCTGACTATGGCGATGGGGAGTTTCTTCCTCTATGGGCAGGCCGTCGAATGGATGAGTCTACCCTTTGGATTTACGTCGGGTTTGTTTGGCGGCACGTTCTACTTGCTGACCGGCTTCCACGGGCTGCATGTGCTAACGGGCGTATTGTTGCAGGGTATTATGCTGGGGCGATCGCTCATTCCAGGTAACTATGAGGGTGGCGAGTTTGGCGTTTCCGCAACATCCATCTTCTGGCACTTCGTCGATGTGATTTGGATTGTTTTGTTTCTCTTAATCTACGTCTGGCGGTGATTTGCCCGTTTCAATTGCATTCACGATTCCACGGAGAGTCCCATGATTATTGACGACCAGCACTACGACATCATCATCGTGGGCACAGGGGCCGGAGGGGGCACTCTGGCTCAGAAGCTGGCTCCCACGGGTAAGCGGATTTTGATTTTGGAGCGGGGTGAATCCATGCCTTTGGATGAGCAAAACCGCGCCAATGTGGATGTGTTTAAGAAGGAACGCTATCATGCCCCTGAGCAGTGGTATGACGAAACAGGAGAACCCTTCTCGCCCCAAACCAACTATGCGGTTGGTGGCAACACCAAGATCTATGGGGCAACTCTGATGCGGTTTCGGGAGCGTGACTTTGACGCCGTTCCCCACCAGGACGGCGTATCTCCAGAGTGGCCGCTGAAGTACGCCGATTTTGAACCCTACTATACTGCTGCTGAGCAGCTTTATCAGGTGCATGGTGATGCCAAGGCAGATCCCACTGAGCCTACCCACAGCGCCGACTATCCCTTTCCGGCGATCGCCCATGAGCCGCTGCTCCAGCCCATTGTTGATACCCTTGGAGGGCAGGGACTGCATCCTACCTCTCTGCCCCTCAGTCTCACTCGCCAAGACGACGACCCGACCGGAGATTCTGAAGTCTTTGGCATCAAACCCGCTCTCGCGTTTGAGAACGTCACCTTGATTACAGGGGCGAAGGTTGTCAGCCTGCACACCAACCCATCTGGACAGGTTATCAAGGGCGTTCAGGCAGACATTGGCGATCAGTATTTTCTGTATACCGGTGATATCGTGGTGCTGGCGTGTGGAGCCATCAACTCTGCGGTACTACTACTGGCCTCTGCTAACGAAAAGCATCCCAACGGGCTGGCAAATAGTTCTGACCAAGTCGGTCGGAACATAATGAAACACCTCATGACTAATATCATTCAGCTTACCTCCCAAACAAATTCTGGGAAATTTTCTCGCAGTGTAAGCCTTAATGATTTTTACTGGGGCGATCGCGACTATAAGTACCCAATGGGGCATATTCACAACACAGGCGGACTGCTGCAAGATGTGATTTTTGCAGAATCTCCCCCCATTCTGTCAGTTCTCGCCAAGGTAATGCCGGGGGCAGGGCTTAAGCAGCTCGCAACGCGCTCCATCGGCTGGTGGGCACAAACTGAAGTACTGCCTGACCCCAAGAACCGGGTGCGGTTAGAGAAGGGCAAGCTGAGGCTAGAATTTACTCCCAACAACACCGAAGCGCACGATCGCCTTGTCTATCGATGGATAGAAGCTCTGCAAGCAGTTGAAAAAAACACAAAGGGCTTCCAGCGCAGTGGGGTTCATCCCAGAGGTGAGACACCGATTCAAGTTGTTGCCCACCAGTCTGGCACCTGTCGCATGGGCACCGATCCGGCGACATCGGTATTAGATCTCAACTGCCGCACCCACGACATTGAAAACCTTTACGTAGTAGACAGTAGTTTCTTTCCGTCTTGTAGCAGTATTGGCCCCGCTCTGACGGTGATTGCTAATGCTCTGAGAGTGGGCGATCGCCTGATTGAGCGACTTCATGCATAGACGGGGTTCAAATTCCTGGCTTCAAACCTGTAGCTCAAACCCTGGCAGCACGTCTTCACCAGACAAAATATTGGGCATTTCAACTACCTGAACCGCTTGCCCAGTTCGGTAAATCTCAACCTGCTGGTCTGGAGGGTTAATCAGCCACCCCAGACGCAACCCGCTGGCTACGTATTCAGTCATTTTAGTGCGTAGCTCCGACAGAGATTGCGGTTTGATGACGCCATTGGAAACAGACTGAGACCGCAACTCAATCACAAAGTCAGGGCACATGGGCGGAAAGCCAATCTGTTGATCGGGGGTTAAGGCATCCCACCTATCTTGCTGAACCCAGGCCACATCAGGCGCTCGGGTCGAGCCAAACGGCAACTTGAAGGCACTCTGAGAACTAAACACTTTTCCTAATTGGGTTTGCCGATTCCAAATGAGGACATCCCCAATCAGGTCTGCCTCTCGGCTCCCCCCTTCTCCTCCTACTGGCGGCACCTCGATTAATTCTCCTTGGGCTGTTCGTTCTATCATGCGATCGGGATGTTCGTGGCAAAGCTGCTCGAACTCTTCTTGAGTCACATATTGCGTAGGAGTTTGAACCATAGTTCAACTTTAATCTATGCCTTAATCTGTGTCATAGCCTGCCTAGCTTTGGCTTAATTCTAGGACGTCAATCCTTTGGGTAACGAGATTGCAACCCAGGATTAGGGCGATCGCATTCTTTTTCTTTGTCTTTTTCCCGTACCTAACCCTGTTGGGCAACCGGGCTGATTGTTTGTCGCAGCAAGCGCAAGGCACTTCTCAGCGCCTTGCCCTATAGCCAGTCCGTGTCGTTCTACCACAAGCTGTATCTGCTCAGCGTCATCATCCTTCTGTTGAGCCTAGCACGGGTGGGGTTAGCGTTTATCCAATTTTGGATGAAACGTCGTCCATAATCAGCCACAGCGATCAACACCCGCTCGATTTATTCGTCAATCATGCGCTAATCTTTGAAGGAAAATCCACCGTCATCACCCGCGCCCAACTCTGCCAACGTTTCTTCCCTTAACCTCCCATGAACTCTTTACTCGATCGCATTACGTTTCTATGACTTGGCAAAACCATATCCACTCCGACCCCAACATTCTTTTAGGAAAGCCCGTTGTCAAAGGCACTCGACTCTCCGTCGAATTCCTGCTGGGTTTATTTGCCGCAGGCTGGAATGAAGACCAAATACTCGAAAATTATCCGACTCTGACGCCCGAATCTTTACGGGCAGTCTTTGCTTTTGCCGCAGAGCGTGGTTGATTCAGAAGAACCTGCTGATCAGCTACTCGATTTACTCCTAGCCGATGAGTTAACCTTTGAAGGGAAATTCACCGTCATCACCCGCACCCAACTCATCTTTTTACCCTTTACCCTTTACCCTCTCCCCTAGCTCATCTCCCCTCTCTTCCCTCTTCCCTCTTCCTTCCTCTCTTTTCCCTCCTCCCCCCTCCCTTCCATGACCCACGACGAACTCCTCCAACTCATCGACCGCGCCGCCGCCGAAGGCTGGAAAGAACTCAATCTTTCCGGCAAAAACCTGCAAGAACTCCCCCCTGAAATTGGCAATCTCGCCAATCTGTCTCGGCTTTACCTCTACAAAAATCAACTCACCTCGGTGCCGAAGGAATTGGGCAATCTCGCCAAGCTGTCGGTGCTTTCCCTCTCCCTAAATCAACTCACCTCGGTGCCGAAGGAATTGGGCAATCTCGCCAAGCTGTCTCGGCTTGACCTCTCCCACAGTCAACTCACCTCGGTGCCGAAGGAGTTGGGCAATCTCCCCAATCTGTCTCGGCTTGACCTCCCCCGAAATCAACTCACCTCGGTGCCGAAGGAATTGGGCAATCTCGCCAAGCTGTCGCAGCTTGACCTCTCCGACAATCAACTCACCTCGGTGCCGAAGGAATTAGGCAATCTCGCCAAGCTGTCGCAGCTTTACCTCCACCAAAATCAACTCACCTCGGTGCCGAAGGAATTGGGCAATCTCGCCAATCTGTCGCAGCTTTACCTCCACCACAATCAACTCACCTCAGTGCCGAAGGAATTGGGCAATCTCGCCAATCTGTTGGATCTTTCCCTCTCCGACAATCAACTCACCTCGGTGCCGAAGGAATTGGGCAATCTCGCCAATCTGTCTCGGCTTTCCCTCTCTCAAAATCAACTCACCTCGGTGCCGAAGGAATTGGGACAGCTCGCCAATCTGTCTCGGCTTGACCTCCACCACAATCAACTCACCTCGGTGCCGAAGGAATTGGGACAGCTCGCCAAGCTGTCGCAGCTTGACCTCCACCACAATCAACTCACCTCGGTGCCGAAGGAATTGGGCAATCTCGCCAATCTGTTTTTGCTTGACCTCTCCCAAAATCCTGATCTGGTTTCTCCGCCCCCAGAGGTCATTGCTCAAGGACTAGAGGCGATTCTTGCCTATCTCCAAGAACAGCAAAAGGATGGAGAACCCCAGTGGATCTCAAAGCTGCTCGTGGTCGGCGAAGGCGGTGTAGGCAAAACCTCTTTATTACGAGCGCTGCGCGGCGAAGCCTTCAAAGTGCAGCAGTCTACCACCCACGGCATTGAGATCAAAGCCCTGCCGCTGGGGCATCCCAGCGAAGCCGATGTCACCATGACCCTCAACACCTGGGACTTTGGCGGCCAGGAGATCTATCATGCCACCCACCAGTTTTTTCTCACCAACCGATCGCTGTTTCTCTTGGCCTTCAATGCTCGCCTCGGCTACGAGCAAAGCAAACTCATCTACTGGCTCAAAACCATCCGCGCCAATGCCCCTGAGTCTCCGGTGATTTTGGTGGCTACCTGGTCAGACGAGCGCGATGCCGACATTCCCTACTCCGATTTGAAAGAGCAGTTTCCGCAGATCGTCGGGCTATACCCGGTCAGCAATAAAACAGGCGAGGGCATCCACCCGCTTAAGCAAGCCATCACTCAAACTGCTGCCGACTTGCCCCTTATGGGCGAAATCTGGCCAGAGTCCTGGCTCAAGTTTGCCAACATCGCTCGTAAAGCAAAAGCTAAACACACCACCCCCAGCAAGTTCTGGGAAGGGATGGCACGATGTGGAATTTCTGACGAGGGCAAACCCGTCTTGGCCACCTGGCTGCATGAGCTGGGCGACATTCTCTTCTTTAAAGACAATCCCGAACTCAACGACCTGGTCATCCTCAAGCCCCAGTGGGTGACGCAATATATCAGCGAAGTCTTAGAAGCAGACGCCGTTATCCATAATTTTGGCCTCTTCACCCGCCAGTGTATGGATGAGCTGTGGAACAACCTCACCCCCGGCTTGCGCCAGCACTTCCTGGAGCTGATGGAGCAGTTTGACCTTTCCTACAAAATCCCCGACGACCCTGAGTTCAAAAGCCTCGTGGTCGAGCGGCTCGACTATGAACCGCCAAACTACCAAGCCCGCTGGGCGCAAATCCGCCAAGACCCCGCCTGCAAAGAAATTTCCATGAAGTTTCAGCTCAGCGAAATTCTCGCAGGCATTCCCACCTGGTTCATTGCCCGGCAGCACCGCTTTACCCTCAACCTCCACTGGCGCACGGGCGTCTTGTTTGGCGATAACCGCACCAATCCCCGTCATCTCGGTCTTTTACGAGTGGAGCGGGACACCCGCACCAACGCCGACTTCGTTCGCCTTACGGTGCGTGGCCCCATGCCTCATAGCTTCTTTGATGTGCTGCGCGAAGGCTTTGAGCTTACCCTCAGCCGCTATCCTGGCCTGCAGATCACCCGTCTCATCCCCTGCCCCGACCCCGATGATGAAAGCTGCCTCTACGAATTTGACTACCAGCACCTCGAAAAGCGACTGCTCAAAGACAAGCGCACTCTGGAATGTCCGAGCTGTGCCGGGGATGTGTCCATTGATCGCTTGCTGTTTGGCCTGACGCCCCAAATGCAAGACCTCGTGCTTGCCAAGCTCGATCGCATCGACCAAAACATGCAAGAGGGCTTTCAAGAACTGCGCGAACTGGTGCAGCGGGAGTTTCTCCGCCAGTTTCGCCGCGATCAAAAATTCCCAGAGTCCTACTGTCCCAATCTATTTGTGTTGCAACCCGACAACCGCAGCGTCTGGCACCGAGACATCGGTTCTCAGCGCATCAACCTACAGCTTTACTGCCAATATCCCGGCGAAGTGCATCCTGTCTGTGCCCCCAAGAATCCGCCGACGCAAAAAGATCCGGCTCAGGGCTTCTATCCCATCGACAGCCCTGATGCCTGGCTGAGAAACCTAGCTCCCTATGTCAGCGGCATGGTGCGCGTATTGAAATATGCCGCTCCACTGGTCAGTCCGACTTTGGGCTATGCCGCCGCAGACCTGAATGAGCAGGTAAAAACCGACGTCAGCCTGATGAATGCCCTGGTTGGCAAACTGCCTGAGATTACCGGTTCAGATCGCTTCGCGCTCGAAGGCTCCCGTCCTGAACAGTTGCGCGATGCTGATCGGTATGCACTTGACCGCGATCGCCTCTCCGGGTCAGGGCTGCGGGCACTGCGCGAGTTCCTGAAAAACGAAGACTCTCAAGAATGCTGGGGCGGGCTGAAGCGGGTGCTGACGCCAGAGGGTGATTATCTCTGGCTCTGCGAGGAGCACGAGAAGGTGATTTATCCGAGTTAATAATGCATTAGAGTCTGACCAGACCAGATGTGGTGAGCTTTTGGGGGCTGAAGCGATCGCTTTACGGCGTCGCCATCTGGCAGATACTTAGAGATGATGCAGATTAGCATCAACAGCTCTCTATCTTAAATCCCATGATGAATTCAAACGCTGTTCCTCCGCTTTCGTGTGTGTTGCGATCGCCCTCAGTTCCAAATCATCTGAAGGTCAAGAACCAATCCTGGCAACACCTCTTCTCCCGATAGCGTATCAGGGGCATCTAAGATCTTGACTTCACAATCAGGACGATACATCTCGACTTGCTGATCTTGGATATTGATCAGCCATCCCAACCGACAACCATTCTGGCGATACTCCCCCATCTTGGCCTGGAGCTTTTTCAGAGAATCTGTCTTTGACCGCAGCTCAATTACAACGTCTGGGCACAGGGGTGGAAACGACTCCTGCTCATCTGGAGTGAGGGCATTCCAGCGCTCTGTCGTCACCCAGGCCACATCAGGAGAGCGTTCCGCTCCGTTCGGCAATCGAAATGTAGTTGACGAATCAAAGGCTTCGCCTAACCCAACCCTTAAGTTCCATGCCTCGACCTGATAGGTCAGCTTACTATTGCGTCGTCCTGTATTTCCTCCTGTTGGCGGCATTAACTCAAGTTCTCCATCGGCTGTCAATTCAACACGGACATCAGGATTGTCACGGGCAATTTGCTCAAACTGCTCGTGGGTCAGACGAATGACGGAGCGCAAATCTAGCGTCAACGGAGTCATGGTTTGCATTCTCCCGACAACAAAGGGATGCCTAGACGAGTATTTACAGGATAGCTAATAACGCAAGTCGCAGATTTTATCCAAAACTGCTTAGGATGCAATCGTTACTACTCGCTAGGGATAGCAATGTGCAATTGCGTTAAGTACAGAAACGGTGATGTGGGGCGCGCCGCGCCCCACATCACCGTACTTAACTCAAGCGCATACCGCGGTAGATCGCGTTGTCGTACCACGTCTGAAAAGTGCGGGCGGTTGATTCTTTTCTCTAGCGGGTTGGCATTCTTCATTGGATAGGTGTTTTAGTGTAGATTAATGGGCTGGATGATCGAGAGCGGCTATTCAAAGCTGATTCGGCAATGCTTCTCACATCCGTAAAATACCCGTCCAGGCGCGTAGATTGAATGTTTCTAGCAATGCATAGACAGATTAAAACTCATTTGATTGGACTGATGCTGGTCAGTTTGAGTGGAATTTGGATTACCTGTCTGTTCTCAGGTTCGAGCGAGGCTCAAACCCCTGCTGATCCCGCAGAATCACTACCCAATTCTGATGCTGAGGCGATCGAATCAACTTCGACAGTTCTAAACGTTGGCATTGGCGGTGCTCCTCCTTTCTTAATCCAAGAGGGCGACAATCTCCGAGGTATCGTTCCAGATATCTGGGAGAGAATTGCCCTAGTCAAACAATTTGAGTATGAATTTGTCATCCAAACCAATACTGAAGACGCCTTAGAGTCCGTTTCAACGGGCGAGCTAGACGTTCTCATTGGTCCTTTCAGCATTACAGCAGACCGCATGGAAATCGTTGACTTTACTCAACCATTTCTTGTGTCAAATGTCAGTGTGTTACTCCCTCAGGAATCGCCCAGTGTTTGGAGTCGGATTGAGCCATTTTTTAGGGTAACGGCACTGTCCTCTGTAGGGGTGCTGATATTGTTCCTATTCCTCGTAGGCAATGGGATATGGCTGGCTGAGCATCGACAAAATCCTGAACAATTTCCGAGACATTATGTGCGAGGAGTGGGCAATGGCATGTGGTTTGCCCTCGTGACGTTGACCACTGTCGGGTATGGCGATCGCACACCCACCACACCAGCAGGACGGATGATTTCTGGCATCTGGATGATCGTTTCCGTGATTGCCATATCGTCCCTCACGGGAGGCTTAGCCTCTGCCTTCACGCTTGCCTTTTCAGACGTTCCGACAGAACAGATCGATGATCCTCAAGATTTACGCGGAGCCCGCATGGCTGTTGTATCGGGGAGCACGGGGGCCAAGTGGGCAGCAGACTATCAGGCACGACTGCTGGAGCGTCCTACGTTGGATGAGGCGATCGCCCTCGTTACTGAAGAAGATGCCGAAGGCGTTGTGTTTGACCGCCCTGCCCTCGAATACTATCTTTCTCAGCATCCAGACTTAGCGCTTCGCCTTGCAGGCTTTAGCTTAACCTCTGAAAACCTGGGGTTTGCATTGCCCCGCAACAGTAGTCTGACGAAAGACCTGAGCTTGATTTTAGTGAGCCTGGAGGAGAATGGAGCCATCACTACCATTACTAATCGTTGGTTGCACGGGATTGATGCTGAAGAATGAAGGAAAGAGAAGCAGTTTGCAAGCCCTAAATGTTAAGTCTTCATTAGGTTTAATAGGAATGGTCTCAATGCTGACAAGAATCATGGAATATGCACCAAGATTAGATAGGTTTAGCTATTTTGAGGAAGATGCTGGGGATGCGATCGCCATTGAATCTAAACTTACTGTGTTCGGTTATCTATCTACTTAGCATTTCTATCATCGGTGTTTTAGCGTCCCAGCTTGCCGGATTCGCGCAAGAACCGGATACCAACTATCCTTCTGCGCCAGCATCCCATGAACTAGTCTCCGATGAATCAGTCTCTGATGAATCAGCCTCTGATGAATCAGCCTCTAATGAACCGGATGCTGACCCCGTTTGGCAACCTCCCACCCTCCAATGGCAACCTGCCGAAGGCGCGTGGCAGCCCATCCCGCCCCGCCGAGAAGACTACGGCAAAATTAAAGTAGTCTGGCTGGCTGGAAGCCCCTATGAGATGGGAGTCCAGCATGGTGAGCTGTTGCATGATGAAATCGCCTCCATGGGGCGTGAAATTATCACAACACTCAACTTCTTTGGTCAATCATTAGGATTGGGACGGCTGTCTCGACGTCGCTCCTTCCCAGACATTTACGAAGAGTGTCGGGGGCTGGCAGCAGCCACTGCCGATATTGGCATGACTACTGAAGGCTGCATGGTGCTTGCTCTTGGGGATGTTTATCAAGAATATTTTACGTATCTTTTACCGGATATTCTATTTAATGTCGGGTGTGCTCACTTTATTGCCACTGGCGATGCAACAGCCGATGGTCGCCTCTATCATGGCTGGACATTGGATAACGACGGTGGCCCAATCCCATATTGGGCCGATAATCCAACTATTTTGGTACGCCAGCCAGATAACGGCATTCCCCATGTGTTTATCACAGTACCGGGGATGGTTTGGCCCAACGGCGGTTTTAATGCCGACGGTATCATTGTGTCAAACAATACCTCCCATCCTGCTGTCTATGAAGACCTTGATCTCTACGGCAAGAGCACGGTGCAGCTCATGGCTCAAATTACCCAGTATGCCAGCACCTATGACGAAGCCTATGAAATCATGGCGACTCAAAATCGAATGCGGTCGAGTCTAGTGATCGTTTCCGATGCTGCATCGGGGCAGGCTTCTGTGTTTGAACTACTGGGTCGGGAAATGGGCGTACGCGAGCTTGATGAAAATGGCCTTCTCTATATGACCAACCATTTTGCAGCGCCTAGCATGTTGGGACGCGATCGAAGTAACGAGTCGTCTTTCAATCGGTTTTTAAGCTTGCAGCAAATGTTAGAACCTGACGGAGCGCGAACCCGCTATGGCGCTATTAACCCTGAAGTAATCGTTGGAATCTTGCGCGATCGCACTAATCCTCACACCTTTGAGGTTTCGCCCCCAGACGTGAAGGACGATGATGCCAGCATTGGTGGCAATGGCTCACATCGACAAGTCGTATTTGACCCAACGGGACTGCGGTTCTGGATAACAAATGGCGAGATCGAACAGCCAGTTCCAGAAAGCCCGTTTGTATGCTTTTCAATGAGAGACATGTTGGGGCTGCCTAATGCCGAACCCTGTTCACAACCCGTCATCAACTAGAGCAAAGTCAGCCGTAGTTTATGTCTAAAATGGTTGATGTCTATATCAATGTGCATTGCGTCAAGTACAGATACGGTGGTGTGGGGCGCGCCGCGCCCCACACCACCGTATTTAACTCAAGCACATACCGCTATAAAATAATTCGCGTCGTAAGCATGTATCCATTACAACCACTACAACCACTATGCTGAATCGGTTTAGGTATGTTCAGCTCAATCATTACAAGCTGCTTGCATTCATCAAACTAGTTGGACTGAGCTTTCTATTCTCTGGAAGTGTCTCTTTGTTCAGTCCTACCAGTGTCGCTAGTGCTGAAAAAACTATCCTGTTGCAGTATCGAGCGAGGTCTGCCCAAGTACCTCTGGCAGATTTGCAAGTCTTAGTTGAAACCGGAGAAGCCTCAGCAATGCTGCAGAACTTCTTTCAGGACATTCCCTTAGACATAGAAGAAACACGAGAAACATTAAGCACGAGAGTCTACGATGGGCAAATCCCCATCAGCAGTAGAGGAGTGGAGTTTGTCAGCATTCAACTGGGCACCTTCATTGGTGATGTGCTTGGAAGAGAGCGTCGAGACGATATGCAACAGGCGCTGCGAGACTCTTTCATAGATGATCGGCAGATCACTATTCTTGAAATCATCGAGAACTATCCTGACTCAACGATTCGAGTGAGTTTAAATCAGCTTACTCAACTGTACTCCGACCTAACCCTTTTTGTAGAGCGAATTGAACCCATCTTGACTGTAATAGAGGATCTGTTACCTGAACTAGTTTGCGACTGCGAATTCGAAGAAGGCACAACGGCAGCGATTGGGCAACCTGCTAATCAGCTTGCTAGTTTGCTTTCCCCAGCCATTTCTTATCAAAATAAGCGTACTGACGAGGCACCGCTGGCGTGTAATCGCGCGATAGCACTGGAGAAGCAAGTAGAGGAAGCGTCCTCAATTCCCTTAATTCCCTTGCCTCTAGACGGTCGTTCCAGACTTCCAGACCCCATTGCAGAAACTGTCGTTATCACATTTGGCCCGCTTCGTCCTTCCTTTAAGATCAGGGATTTAGAACAGTTTATCGAAACGGGTGAAGTACCCTCAGGCTGGCGATTTTACTTTAACGTCACCGGATTGAATGAAGAAGAATTTCGAACAGCGCTCACTGAGGAAGTCGAGGCGGATGTTTCCTTAATCAATGGGTGGTTAAATAACATTCTCGGTGAGTATCTCCTCTTCCAAGTTGGAACTATTATTCACACGCCTTCAGGAAACGCCAACATTCAGGCAATTCGATCCGCAATCGTATTGTCGGCGATAGATGATGGCAAGATATCGCTATTCGAGTTTTTGCAAAACTACCCAGCTCCAGCAGTTGTAGTTGAAGGCGTTAATTTAGCAAGATTTGGCGCTAACTTGAGCCGCCGAGGAATCATAGACACAGTCACTGGAACCACAGGATTGGAACACATGCTGCTTGAGCTGCAGGCAGATGTAGCCGATGATATTTGCAACTGTACTGATGAAGACTCATCGTAAACTGCTGCACTCATTGCTTATCTTGGCGATCGCTACTGAAAATCGGGCGTTGCGAAATTGATGAATGATAGGGAAACCACTAGCCACCAACCACCTGTTGTACGGGCATGGCAATGCCATGTCCCTCCGAAAATCATTCGTCGATGAGCAATGCCGAAAATCGTCTCTTTAGATCAGCAACGCCCCACTAATAGGCATCAAATCGAGGATGAAATCGGGGATGGAGCAATCGTTCAACGGGCTGATCTTTCTGAAAATGCTGTTCTACGACTTCGGGCACATCGGGAAGCCTAACACGGCAATACCAGGTGCCGTCAGGCATGACGCGGACAGTCGGGCCTGAGCTACACTGCCCCGTGCAGCCGCTGCCGCTCACAAACACACCCGGAGTCGCAGCCTGCTGAAACGCTGCCAAAACAGCTTCAGAGCCATTTCGCTGACACGATCGATGCTGACAGACCAGCACGCATCGACGCTTCGGGATGGGAGAGTTAGACGCAGAATGATTCACAGCATAATGGGGTAAAAACGAATACGTCGCGCTAACGCGAAGACTCACCCTAGTCTAGCGGTGTGTTTGGGATAGCTTCAACCAGCGACTCAGAAAACTCCCGACTGAGCGTTTAAACCAGCGTCGCCGTCGCCACCGTTGAAATGCATTCTCGTAAGCTCGTCCTTCCGTTTGATAAGTGCGCCAGCCATCTAGGGTCAAAAATAAGCCCCAGATTAACGCAATGTAGAGAGAGAAAGACAGCGCCCACGCGCCGTCGCCAAAGGTGACCCAATCAATCAATATTAAAAATCCGTTGACAATTAAGTATTTCACCAGGTGTTGCCGAAAGTTAACTCGCCGATAGCGATTAAACTCGACGCGATCGCGCCCTTCACCCTGTAGCCATTCTCGTTCAGCAATCTCAATCTCTCGGATTGGGATGCCCATCTCATCAGCGATTTCGAATAGCTGCCCCCGAGATAGCACGTCCCCTTTGCGAACTTGACGGGCGATCGCCAGTTCAAGAATTTCTTGTACATCTTCTTGAGAATAGGACTCCGGCATAACAGCAACCCGTGAACGACGCAGATGGGGCACATATTTCCGTTATACGAAATTTTGGAATAATCCAGACGTAGGGATGTCCGCAATCATAGATGTCCGCAATCATAGATGCCTGCAATCATTAATATAGCCGTATGCTCTCGCGTTAGGACGTTGAACGTGTCAAACGCCCCCCCGTTCTTTCGACGGTTTTGGCTCTCGTGAGGCTCTCGGATGTCATTACCATGCCGGTATATCCAAAGCTTTAACAGCTTTTGCCAACATGAGAATCACCGCCAGATTACCCTGACGATTAGAGAATTTCTTTAATCTCTAAGAACGTATCCAACCCCACGTACAGTCTGAATCAGACGCTTCTCACCCTCTGCTTCGAGCTTTAGCCGCAAATAGCGGATATAAACCTCGATGATATTAGAGTCGCCCATAAAATCGTATCCCCAAACTTCTTCTAAGATGCGATCGCGCGTGATCACCTGACGCGGATGCGCCATCAAATGCTCTAGCAAATCAAACTCTTTTGCTGTGAGTTCAATGGAGCGCTCTCCCCGAAATACCTCACGAGTTTGACGATTAAGGCTTAAATCTTCAAACCGGAGCAGATCCGTTTCTTCATCATGAGTGCGCCGCAGATGGGCACGAATGCGAGCTAACAACTCCTCGATGCTAAATGGTTTGACCAGATAATCATCGGCTCCCGCATCAAGTCCAGCGACGCGATCGCTCACATCATCTTTTGCGGTAAGCAAAATAATAGGCGTTTTTGAGCCTGTTGTCCTTAGCCGACGGCACACCTCTAACCCGGTTAAACCGGGCAATAGCCAGTCTAAGATGATTAGATCGGGGTTGCCATCTCGGATTGCGGTGAGCCCCGTCAAGCCATCATTAGCGACTGTAATTTTATAACCTTCATAGCTCAGCTCTAATTCGATAAATCGAGCTAGCTTCGCTTCATCTTCGACGATGATAATGTGAGCGGTCATGACTATACTGGCGGTGAGGGTAAAATTACGGTAAAAACGCTGCCTTCATTCACTTTGGAACGAACGGTAACACTACCGCCCATGCCTTCTACCAGGGTTTTCACAATTGACAAGCCCAACCCACATCCCCCCGTAGACCTAGAACGGGCTTCATCCACACGATAGCAGCGGTCAAAGATGCGCGACTGATGCTGTAAGGGGATTCCCTGACCTCGATCGCACACCTGGATAATAACATCTCCATGGTGCTGGTCTAGCTTAATGGTAATGGGTTGATCCGCACCTGAATATTTCAGCGCGTTGTCGATCAAATTTGACAAAATCTGGGTCAGGCGGCTGGTGTCTGCCCACACGTTGATGTCCCCGCACGTTGCGTCAATCTTAATCGTTCGACCACTTGACTGCTCTGCCATGCCGACTAGTTCTTCAACCAGCGAATTGAGGGAGAGAGGCTCGTTGCTATAGGGCAAGTAACCACTGTCTGCCCGAGCTAAATCGAGCAGGTCTTGCAGAATTCGGATGGTGCGGTCGGCCTCTAGGGCTGCTGTTTCTAATGCTTCGCGCTGAGGCTCTGTTAGCGTTTTGCCGCGTCGCAGCATGCTTTGCAGATAGCCATAGACAATGGTGAGTGGTGTCCTCAACTCATGCGAGATGTCATGAATAAACTGCTGCTGTTGTTCGACGGCTCTCGACAAGCGCGTCAGCATTTTTTCACAGGTTTCAACCAACTCATTAATTTCGGTTGGCGCTTCTTGGAGGTGAAGTTTGACCACACCTAAGTCTCGTAACGTCACTGTTTCGGCAAGCTGGCTCATTTGTCGCAGCGGTTTCAGCGATCGCCTTACATAAATTGCGATCGCCACCATAATCACAAAGATGGCAAACAGGGTTGCAAGCCCTAAACTCTGAATGACCTGACGAAACATCGCTAGATCGTCTGTCACATCCAGCGCGACATACAACCAACCCGTCTGAACCCCGTCGATCACCAGCGAATCTGAACACACCACAAAATGTTGGTCATCGATTGACACAAGATGAGGGTCGATCATCTGATTTGATAGTGTCAGCAGTGCTGGTGCAAGCTCACCATTTTGTTGAGGGCCGCGAGATTGAGCGCGAATCGTGCCGTCAGTATCCGCAACCACAATCGTTAAATTCGGCAAACTCCGAAAATCAACTGCTTTTTGAAGAGCCTGCTGAGTCGACATCACGTCCTTATATAAAGCAACATCCTGCGGAAATCGAGTCGCGATGTCGACGGTATATTGCTTATGACTGCCAATCAGAATTTGCTCCGTTCTAAGGCTCATCCATAACGCAATCCCGCCAATACCCAGCACCGAAACCAAGATCGTTCCCACGGTTAGCCGAAACTGAAGCGACGCAGGGTCAATGTTCCGCCACACCTGTTTCACAAATTGAACTGGAGTACGGGGTGCATTCATACCTGGCTCATGGAACATTCGCTTCGGCTTCCATTGATATTCGGTCATTCTGCTATAGGTCTAATCATACGCCTCAGATATCAGCAGTCTAGATGCCACCATTGATTCAACCAGCTGACTCAACCAGCACGCGATCGCCCCACGTATAGGCTGCCAACAGGCCATTTAACTCTAGACCGAGTCATCTAACCGCAAATGAATTTTCCCTGAGTAGGTTGAGAATTCTTCCTGAGAAACCAAGGTTGCTCCCCCTAGAATCAGGCTAAATCCCTGATTTTGCATTCTGTGCTCGTAGAGAGAATATGGGGTGAATTGATTTTAATCCTGATGTGAATTCCGGGAACTCTAACCATGATCGTGTAGGGTCTAATGGAATCGAAAATCCTCATTGATTGTCAATTTTTTATGAGACATACCGACAAAAATCCTTAAGTTCGCCATGATTGAGGCTGTTGCACCCATAAACTGTTTTTAAGACATCTGTTGAGCTGTTCTAGCCCTCCTAGAACCTGAAGGCTGATTTGAACGATTATCTTCTAGCTCAGAAGAACTGCTCATATCAGGGATTAATCTAAATGGCTGTAGTATTAAAACTTGGTGACCGCTCATTTACAGCTGAGGAATTATTGCCACTATTGGCAGGTTATCAAATGCTTCCTCAGCTCCTTCAAGAGATTCTGATTGATCAGGCGATCGCAGACATCGAATGCACTCCTGAAGAAGAATCAGAGGCTCGTGAGCGGTTTTATGCTCAAAATCAAATTACTGAAGCGGATGCTCGACAAGCATGGCTGGCGCGCTATGGCATGACCCAAGAGCAGCTTAAGTCTATTTCTACGCGAGATATCCGCATTGAAAAATTCAAACAGAGCAAGTGGGGGCCAAAGATGGAATCCTACTTTTTAGATCGCAAAGGAAAGCTAGATCGAGTTATCTATTCTCTTATTCGTGTCCGTGAGCTTGGCATTGCCCAAGAACTTTACTTTCGTGTTCTAGAAGGGGAACAATCCTTTGCAGAAATCGCTCGTGAATATTCCCAAGGCCCAGAATCCCAAACAGATGGGTTAATTGGTCCCGTAGAATTGAGTGTTCCCCATCCATCGCTCGCTCACATGCTTTCAATTAGTCAGCCGGGGCAGTTGTGGCCTCCCACCCGAGTCGGAGAATGGATCGTCATCGTTCGCTTAGAACGATTTATTCCAGCCCAGCTTGATGATTCGATGCGTCGTCGTTTGCTAAATGAGTGTTTTAGCAATTGGTTGCAAGAGCAACTCAGTGACATCAGACCGCTTCCCGCCGCTAGTTCTACCGCTACTACGATTGCCTCATGACCTATACTCGTTCAACGATTCAAGATTTTCTTGCAACGGTCTACCCGTTTGACCAACTGCCATCATCTGCGTTGGCGGGTTTGGTGGAGCGCTTTCAGTTATTGAGATATCGCATGGGGCAGGCTGTCTTTGTTCGAGATAAGATGCCAGCTCAGATTGCGGTGCTCTATCAAGGACAAGCGCGTCTGTTGGGCTATGATGCTCGCACTGAACGACCTGTAACTTTGAGCTTGATGCAGCCTGGCGCCGTTCTCGGCTGGGCAGGATTAGTCCGTGGGGTTCCCTGTGAGACCGCGATCGCCTCAACTGAAACCGTTTGTTTGGTTCTTCCAGCGATTGACTTTTTAGCGGCACTAGAGGGTGAACCCATCCTATCGGCAGCCTTTCGAGAGCACTGCGCTCTCATCGAAGTCTTTGATCTGCTCGGCGCCGAGCTGCATCGGCAGGCAAATGGAGAAGCTGACCTCCGCGAGCTGTCTCTTCAGGCGCAAGCGGAGGCCGTTGTTTACAAGCTGCCTCCCGGCAAAACATCCGTGAATCAGCTCGATCCAAACATGGTTTGGTTTGTGAGTGGTGGGGGTGCCGTCGCTGATCATTCAGTCGGGGACCGCATTGATCACGGTCAGCCACCTGAGACGCTTGATGTGGTTGGGTCTTATCCAGCTCGCCTAATTGGTTTGCCTCACGCAACGGTGTCTCCTTCGACCCCGATCATCCCAGAGGTGATCGACCCATGGAATGAAGACGAAGCGCTCACGGACGATCTCACCATTCCCTATGCGCCAGATCAGCCCCAAGAGGGGTTTGTTCCTCAACATGGCAGCGATCAAAAATCATCGGGTCAGAAGTATCCGTTTGCGAAAGGCAAGGGCGAACTTGACGTGGCGATCGCCTGTTTTTGGATGCTCAGTCAACACCTCAATGTTCCATTCCGCCGGGATGTCATTCGTCGTGTTCTTGTGAACCAGATGGAACGCATTGGAGGCGTGTCGCTAGAGCTTTGCGGAGCGGTTGCTGAATTGATGGGTCTACAGGCCCAGCTTGTCGTGGTTCCTTCGGGCGCAATCGGTCGACTGGAAGCTCCCGCCATGATTCAATGGCAAGGCAGCCTAGCTCTTATCTATGAAGTCAACGAACGCTCAATGGTCGTTGCTGTGCCTGAGCTTGGAATCTTGCGGCGCAAAACCTCTGACTTTGCTCAGACCTGGGGCACAGAAGCAGACGATGGCTCTCAACGCGGGCAAGTTCTGCTACTCAAAGCGACACGGCAAACTCCTCAAAAGCGGTTTAACCTGAGCTGGTTTTTGCCCTCGCTAAAAAAATATCGGCGCGTTCTGATTGAAGTCTTTGTCGCATCATTCTTTGTGCAATTGTTTGCGCTGGCAAATCCATTGATGATTCAGGTGATCATCGATAAAGTAATTGTGCAAAACAGCGCAGATACGCTTCAGGTCTTGGGCTTCTTTTTGCTGGTCATTGCCATCTTTGAAGCAGTCCTCACCAGTTTGCGAACGTATCTGTTTGTTGATACGACGAATCGGATTGATTTGACCCTCGGCTCAGAAATTATCGATCACCTTTTACGGTTGCCCTTGCGCTATTTTGAGCGCCGCCCCGTCGGAGAACTCGCCACCCGCATCAACGAGCTAGAAAATATCCGCCAATTTTTAACAGGAACGGCGCTGACTGTTGTGCTTGACGCGATTTTTTCGGTGATTTATATCGTCGTCATGTTCATTTACAGTTGGGTGTTGACTCTGGTGTCGCTGGCGACGATTCCCTTTTTTGTGTTACTCGCAGTCGTCGCGTCACCGCTTATTCGCCAACAATTACGCACCAAGGCAGAGCGCAACGCAGAAACCCAATCCTATCTGGTTGAGGTGGTATCCGGTATTCAAACGGTCAAAGCGCAGAATATGGAACTGCGAGCCCGGTGGCAATGGCAACAACGCTATGCCCGCTATGTCAGCGCTGGCTTTAAGACCGTCCTGACTTCGACAACAGCAAGCTCAATGAGCAATTTTCTAAACAAGCTCTCCGGGTTGCTCGTTTTGTGGGTCGGGGCATATTTGGTCATCAATCAAGAATTAACGTTGGGGCAGTTAATCGCGTTTCGAATCATTGCAGGGTATGTAACGAGTCCTCTGCTACGTTTGGCTCAACTCTGGCAAAACTTCCAGGAAACCGGACTATCCATCGAGCGATTGAGTGACATTCTAGATGCTGCTCCGGAAGCGGATGAGGCAGATCGGAACAATATTCCGATGCCCGGTGTCGAAGGTGCAGTGAAGTATGAAAATGTGTCATTCCGCTTTGGTACGAGTGGCCCCCCTCAACTCAGTAACATCAACGTAGAGTTTCCAGCAGGCGCGTTTATCGGGGTTGTTGGACAAAGTGGTTCGGGGAAGAGCACGTTGATGAAACTTCTACCTCGTCTCTATGAGCTAGAATCAGGGCGAATCTTGATCGATGGATATGACATCAGCAAGGTTGAGCTATATTCGTTGCGCCAGCAAATCGGTATTGTTCCGCAAGATAGTTTGCTCTTCGAAGGAACCATTCAAGAAAACGTTGCCTTGACGACTCCGGATGCCTCGGCAGATGCCATTATTCAAGCAGCTCAGGTTGCAGCGGCCCATGACTTCATCATGGAATTGCCCAATGGCTATAATACGCGGGTTGGAGAACGAGGCTCATCGCTGTCGGGTGGACAGCGCCAGCGGATTGCGATCGCCCGAACGATGTTGCAAAATCCTCGCATGTTAATCCTGGACGAAGCAACGAGCGCCCTAGACTATGACACAGAACGTCGAGTCTGTCTAAATCTTGCCGATGCGTTCCGGGGACGGACTGTGTTCTTTATCACGCATCGCCTGACTACGATTCGCAATGCCGATATGATTTTAATGATGGATCAGGGATCGATCGTAGAGCAGGGGACGCACGACGAACTCATGGCACTCCAGGGGCGTTACTACGCTCTGTACCAACAACAAGAAGCCCAAATGTAGATACTGACCGTAGGGACTTATGAACGACTCTCCAAAATCTCGCACAACTCACGGACAGAATGGGCAACCGCAAAATGGGCAAATGCCGCCTGCTGGGAATGGCAATCCGTCTCAACAGTCCATTGCTGTTGCTGCTAATCAGCCCTCTCCTTCAACTCAAGATCAGTCCTCTGTTCAGTCCTCAAATGGCAATCGCAAACTAGTTCGACATGAACCGTTTGATCAACCCGTTATTCTCCAGCAACCCTCGTTTTGGTCGCGGGGCATTATTTGGGGAATTATTGGAGTGACAACATTTGGGGTTCTCTGGGCATGTCTTGCCAAAATTGAGGAGGCAGTCTCTGCGACCGGAAAGTTAGAACCCCAAGGAACCGTTTATGAGGTCGAGCCACCCGTTGGAGGGGTGGTTGATGATGTGTTGGTTAGGGATGGCGATCGCGTCGATAGAGGTGATTTGCTGGTACGCCTTGACCCAGAAGCAGCACAAGCTGAGCAGGCCAAATTACAGGAAATCCAAGACTCTCTGACTAAAGAAAATCAGTATTATCGGGCTCAGCTCAGTGGCGTACTTTTACCCGACGGTGCGAGTCCGGCTGATTTGGATTTGCCTGCTGAGATCATTCAACTCACGGCAAGCCGCAGAGCATTATTAGAAGAGAATAAACTCTACGCAACCCTGCTGGCGGGTGGCAGCGAATCGAGCTTATCTGCCAACCAACAAATTCGCCTCCGAGCGATTCAGGCAGAAGCAGGCACGCGCACATCAGCCGCTCAACTTCAAGTTCGAGAACTGCAGGAAGAGCTCAGCCAGGTACAATCTCAAATTGCTACGGCTCGGCAAACATTGGCGATTGAGCAAAGCATTTTAGACAACATCGGGCCGTTGGTTGAAGAGGGCGCGATCGCCGAACTTCAATATCGTCGTCAAGAGGTTGAAACCCTAAACCGTCAAGCCGAACTCGACCGCCTAGCACAGCAGCAAGATGTGTTACAAGTTTCTATCGCAAGGGCTCGTGAGCAACTGCTAAACACTGTAGCTCTTACCCAAACGGATATGCTGGGTCGGATTGCAGAAAACGAGAAACAAATCGCCGAAATTGATAGCCAGATTAATAAATCAATCGTCGAGAACGAGAAACAGCTGGCAGATATTAATAGCCAACTCCGACAAACAGAGTTGACTCTCGATTATCAGGAGATCCGGGCTCCTATTGATGGGGTTGTATTTGATCTCCAGGCACAGATTCAAGGGTACGTGAATACAAATATCAGCGAGCCCATTCTCAAAATCGTGCCAAGTGATGCGCTCGTAGCGCGAGTCTTTATCACAAACCAAGACATCGGATTTATTGATGAAGGAATGCCAGTCGATGTCCGAATTGATTCATTTCCGTTTAGCGAGTTTGGCGATGTGAAAGGAGAAGTCACTTGGATTGGCTCTGATGCGCTTCCGCCCGATGAAATTCGCCCATTCTACACATTTCCGACAAAAATTCAGCTTGATCAACAATCTCTCGTCATCAATGGAAAAGAGGTAAATCTCCAGTCAGGGATGTCGATTAGCGCAAATATTAAAACTCGCGAGCGTCGAGTGATTACAATTTTCACTGACCTCTTTGTTCGCAAGCTCGAAAGCTTGAAGAACACCCGATAACCTATGTGTGCGTGAGATGTCTACTTAGTCCCCTATGGTATGAATCAATAGTGAATATGTCGCTGAACGAGAGTTGATTGTTCGGCGACTTGTTGGTTGACCATTGCTAATGCATCTCGAATCACCTCAATGCTTGCTCCTGGATGACAAGACTGTTCTGTTAAATGGCGCTTCCAGGAGCGACTGCCAGGTTGTCCGGTAAATAATTGCAGCATATGGCGAGTAATTTTATTAAGCTTCAGCCCTTTCCGAGTCCAATCATCGATGTAGGGAAGCATGGCCTCAGCGACTTGATGACGTGTGAGTGCTTGAACTGATTCTCCAAAAAATTCCGAATCAACCACTGAAAACATGTATGGGTTGTCGTATGCAGCGCGACCGATCATGACTGCATCCACAGCTTGCAACTGGCCGTGAACCTGTTCTAGAGTCTTGAAACCGCCGTTAATCTCAATCCATAGTTGCGGGAATGTTTGCTTTAACCGACAGACATCGTCGTAGCGTAACGGTGGAACAGTGCGGTTTTCTTTAGGACTCAAGCCTTGTAGCCAAGCTTTGCGTGCATGAACGGTGAAATGCTGACAGCCCGCCTCTGACACGATGCGGACAAAGGTTTCTAAATCTTCATATCGATCTAAGTCATCAATTCCAATCCGATGCTTGACCGTAACTGGAATACTGCTCTCCTTAAGCATGGCTTCAACGCAGGCTGCAACCTGATCAGGACGCGCCATTAGACATGCCCCAAAGTTACCGTTTTGGACGCGATCGCTCGGACAGCCCACATTCAGATTAATTTCGTCATAGCCCATATCTTCGGCAATACGAGCACATTTGGCTAGATCTTGAGGATTGTCACCGCCGACTTGCAGCACCAACGGCTTTTCTTCAGGTGAGAACCCTAATAAATGAGCGCGATCGCCATGGAGAATTGCTGCACTCGTGACCATCTCGGTATAGAGCAGCGTGCGACGGGTAATCTGCCGCATAAAATACCGAAAATGGCGATCGGTGCGATCCATCATAGGAGCAACGCTCAGCGGATAATGCCGGCGTGGGCGATCGCTCCATGACGGTTTATATTGTGAGGCGGCTAGACCAGCCATATAGTCAAAGGCAGACAACTGTTACCCAAACCATTCATATCTAAGATAAATGCGGGCTCTTGTCTAGCCTAGCGATTATTTTATGGCTATTAGACCGCACCGCTCTAACCAAAACGCCCAGACACATATTGCTGGGTTGCTTCCTGCTTTGGATTTTGAAAAATAGTCTCAGTTTTATCATATTCCACCAGATACCCGACTTTTCCACCGGCTTCGGTCGCCTCGGCATTAAAGAATGCGGTCATATCAGACACACGAGATGCCTGCTGCATGTTGTGGGTGACGATAATGATGGAAAATCGCTCTTTGAGCTCTTGCATCAGTTCTTCGATGCGAAGCGTTGAGATGGGATCTAGAGCCGAGCAGGGTTCGTCCATGAGAATCACTTCAGGCTCAATGGCGATCGCCCGTGCGATGCACAACCGTTGCTGCTGACCTCCTGACAATGAGAGCCCGCTCTCTTTTAGCTTATCTTTGACCTCTTCCCACAGAGCAGCGCCTCGGAGCGATCGCTCGATTAGCTCATCCATGTCTCCTTGATAACCATTGATTCGAGCACCAAAGGCGATATTGTCATAAATCGACTTCGGAAACGGATTTGGCTTTTGGAAAACCATGCCAATTTTGCGGCGAAGCTCAGTTGGGTCAACTTTCTTGCTGTAGATATCTGTGCCGTGATACGTGATACGCCCATCGATTCGGGCTCCAGGAATCAAATCGTTCAGGCGATTAAAGCACCGAAGCACTGTACTTTTACCGCAACCTGACGGGCCGATCAGTGCCGTAATCTTACTCGCTGGAATGTCTAAATGCACGCCCTTTACAGCCAGGTTAGAGCCGTAGTAGTAGCTCGTATTTTCGACCTGAAATACGTTAGCTGTTCCAATCGTTGCCGATGAAGATTGAGATTGCATAGGGGAGAGCCTCTTGTCAAAAAACAGAATCCTGGCGATCGCTGATCAAGATGTTCTAGCGAGTTCTCTGGAAATGGTTACGGATATAAATTGCTGTCGCATTCATCGCCAATAACATCACCATCAGCACGATGATGGCAGATGCAGCAATGGTGTGGAATTCGTCCTGAGGGCGAGAGATCCAGTTAAAAATTTGAATCGGCAGTGCAGAAAATTTCGACTGTAGCCCTTCTATCGAAAAGGAAGGTGCAAACGGAATAAATGCAACCGCTCCAACCGCAACCAGAGGAGCTGTTTCACCAATTGCTCGAGAAAGAGCCAAAATCGTTCCGGTCATGATTCCTGGAATCGCTTGGGGCAACACATGAACTCTCACCGTTTGCCACCGGGTTGAACCCAGCGCCATCCCTGCCATGCGGAGACTGTTTGGGACTGCTCGCAATGCTTCACGGGTCGCCACAATAATAACCGGCAGGATTAGCAGCGCCAGCGTTAGCCCACCCGAAAGAATACTGCGACCTCCCGTAATCGGAACCAGTATTCGTGCAAATACAAATAGCCCTAACAATCCATAAATGATGGACGGAACGGCTGCCAAGTTACCCACGTTAATCTCGATTGCCTTCGCAAACCAATTGTCTTTCGAAAACTCTTCAAGGAAGATGCCTGTCCCGACTCCGATCGGAAAGGAAAATAAAGCCGTGATAATCAACAAATAAAGGGTGCCCATTAGAGGAGGCCAGATGCCAGCTTGTTCAGGCTTGCGGGAAGGTGGACTAACAATGAAGTTCCAATCTAAACCTGAAAGACCATCAAACAGAATGTCAAAAATTAGCAACGCCAGGATGATCAGCCCAGCAAACGTACCAATCCAGGTAATGACCTTGAAAACTTGATCATACCTATAGCGCTGAGCCAGCTTGGGCTCAAACTGAGAGCTTGTCGACTCTTGGAGGCTTGGGTTTTGATCGGTGGTTGTCATTCGTATTTCTCCTGGAACTTACGGACAAACCAGAAGCTAAAAATATTGAGTGCCAAGGTAATAACGAAGAGAGTCATGCCAACAGCAAACAGGGTTATAAACTCAAGTGAGCCATATGGCGCGTCTCCTTTTGCTACCTGGACGATAAATGCGGTCATGGTTTGTACTGCACTACGAGGGTCGAGGGTTAAGGTTGGTGCCTGACCCGCCGCCAGGGTCACAATCATCGTTTCGCCCACTGCCCGCGCTACGCCTAGTACAATCGATGCCACAATGCCAGACAGGGCTGCCGGAAGTACAACGCCTACAACTGTTTCCCGCTTCGTAGAACCCAGCGCATACGCACCCTGACGCAAGCTTTGAGGAACCGCGAAGATAGCATCCTCACTCAATGAGGCAATCGTCGGCAAGATCGCAAATCCCAACACGATTCCAGCACTCAGCGCATTGAAGGTTGACAGCCCCGGAATAAACGTCTGCAGAATAGGGGTCAGGAACAGCAGTGCAAAATATCCGAAGACGACTGTCGGCACACCCGCTAGAATTTCTAATGCTGGTTTAAGCCAGGCTCTTAGATTACGCGGCGCATATTCACTTAGACAAATTGCTGCCAGCAGGCCCAACGGGATCGCTACTATCAACCCGATGAACGACGTGAGAAAGGTTCCACATAGCAGCACAATGATGCCGAATTGAGGATTCACAAACAGCGGAGTCCACTGAGTATCTGTTAGGTATCGCCAGATGGAAACCTCAGAGAAAAATTCAAACGTCTCGAAAATTAGCGTAAAAACAATGCCAAACGTGGTAGCTACTGAAACTGTAGCAAACACGCCAAAAATTACAATTACAATTTTCTCAGAGAGCTTACTGATTGAGCGATTAGGCTTCCACAGGGAATCACGAGAAGCTTCGCCTGCTGATGGACTAAGAGTACTATCTGCCATGTCAAATTTGCCCGAAAAAGAAAAACTGTCCCTCGAAAACAGAAGTAGGGCGAGAGAATGAATCATACTCATTCTCTCTGCCCTTCGAGTTTAGCCGGATGGCTTACTCAGCCGACTTAACTTCACCCTGAGCAATCTTCTCGTTGGATGCCGTGTACAGGTCATCAGACAGTGGGACATAGCCAGTGCTGCCAACAAGCTCGCTATTTGCCGGATCGAGGTAGAAATCGACAAATGTCTGCACCGCTGGGTCAGACTCAAGCGCTTGCTTACTCACATAGATAAACAGAGGGCGTGAAAACGGTTGATACTCACCTGCCAAAACGTTTTCTTGGTTAGGTTCAACGCATCCTTCACCCCCATCAATCGCAACAGCCTTCATTGCATCTTGGTTTTCGTAGTAGTAGGCAAAGCCGAAATAACCAAGAGCATTCACGTCACCGGCAACCCCTTGAACAAGAACATTGTCGTCTTCACTCGCGGTGTAGTCGCCTCGGCTCGCGCCTTCTTCGCCACCAACCACTTCGGTGAAGTAGTCAAACGTACCCGAGTCGGTTCCAGGACCGTACAGCACGAGAGGCGCATCTGGATAATCGGGGTTGACCTGATTCCAGTTGTCTATTGTTCCTTGGGCTTCAGGTGCCCAGATGGTATTGAGTTCATCAATGGTCATGCACTCAACCCAATCGTTCTCATTGTTAACCACAACTGTGAGAGCATCGGTGGCAACAGGGACCTCAACCATCTCGATGCCGTTCTCTGCACAGGCTTCAATTTCTTCAGGCTTCACTTCACGAGATGCATCCGAGATTTGAGTTTCCCCATTGCAGAATTTCTCAAATCCGCCGCCTGTACCAGACGCTCCTACCGTGATTTGCACCCCGGGATTCACAGCTTGGAACTCTTCAGCCATTGCCTCAGAGATTGGGAAGACGGTGCTGGAACCGTCAATCGAAATACTGCCACTTAACTCAGAACCTGTTTCCTCAGTCGCTGCGCCTTCTGTGGCATCGGTGGTTGCGGTGTCTTGCCCACCTGCACATGCCGCCAAGCCACCCACCAGAGCAGCTAAAGACACTGAGAAAGCTGTACGAATCACGCGTTTCTGGAAAACCATAGTTGTCTATACTCTCTATTTTCTTTGACGTACTCTAGCAACCGTTCCTGCAAGACAATACAACTTCAACGTAAAGTCGAGGTTAAGAACTCTAAAATGAAAACCGGTATTGTTCAAAATCACCTTGACCAAACAGGTAAATTTTGATATTTGCTTATTGTCTACAAAGAGCTAAGAATTCTGCTCAAAACACTAGGTTCCCTATGCGAATTGAGCTAAATATGCCTGACACTAGATTGATTAGTTTATGAAAGGCGACCGACAATATAAGAAAAAATTGATATATAAATATTTCTGAATTTTCTTCTCAAAGCTAGTGATTATTCCCATCAGGAGATGAAAGCCAAAACTTCGGGACGGCATAAGTTACGCTGCGCTAACCCTGTTACGGTAGCTAATATTTTAAGGGTGCCGCGCGAGTCGCGCTGAATGAAAAGGACATAAGGAGTCAACTTAGAACCATGTATTACGTCATCTATGATGGGCAATGTAACCTGTGTACCAATCTGGTCAGGGTTTTAGAAACCTTAGATCAGGGCGATCGCTTTCGATATGTGCTAATGCAAGATGAAGAGGCACTGAATCAGCTTGATATTACCTTTCAAGACTGTGAGTTGGGCATGATCTTGATCGATGCCGATCAGCCCCAAAATCGGTGGCAAGGGAGTGACGCGGCAGAAGAGATTGGGCGATTGCTGCCGATGGGCGAGATATTTATCAATGCCTATCGATCGCTCCCTGGTGTGAAATCAGCGGGCGATCGCCTTTATGAGCAAATTCGCGATCATCGCTATAGCTGGTTTGGCAAGCGATCAGAGACCTATCAATCTCCCTATCCAGGCTGTGATTCGGGAACATGTCAGAGATCAGTATCCCGTGATACAAACTTGTCATAACAAGATTGATTTACTTGGTGGCAAGTGTGTCTTGAGGATTTGCTGTGGTTAGCATTCTGTCGCGCGATCGCACATTAGCTGAGATAGCGAAAGAACTGAACCTTGACTTTTTCTTAGTGTCCTATACCGATCTGCTAGGCGGAACTCGATCGAAGCTAGTCCCTGCCGCTAAGATCGCCTCAGTCGAGACAGACGGAGCCTGCTTTGCTCCATTTGCATCAAACCTAGGATTGGGTCCTGACGCGCACGATATTGCGGCAATTCCCGATCCAGAGTCGCTCATCGTTCTCCCCTGGCAGCAAAATGTCGGTTGGCTTGCCAGCGACGTATATTTAGACGGTGAACCCTTTGATGCTTCTCCTAGAGTCATTTTCAAGCGAGTTTTGAAGCAATGTGAAGCCGCAGGATATCGCTACAAAACGGGAGTCGAAGCCGAGTTTTTTTTGCTCAAGCAAGTCAATCAGGGGTATGAAATCGCTGATTCAAAAGATACGGCAGTGCGCCCTTGCTATGACCAGCTCAATTTGATGCGACAGTTTGATTTCGTTTCAACGCTGGTTGGGTATATGGAAGATTTGGGTTGGGAACCTTACCAGTGCGACCACGAAGACGCGAATGGGCAATTTGAAATCAACTGGACTTACAATGATGCGCTCGTTACCGCCGATCGCCACGTGTTTTTCAAATATATGGTGAAAACCCTGGCAGAACAGCGGGGACTTACAGCTACATTTATGCCTAAGCCCTTTAGCCACCTCACCGGAAATGGCGCACACATTCACATGAGCCTCTGGAACGACGGACACAATGCCTTTTTAGACGAATCAGATGAGGTGGGGTTATCTGCAATCGGCTATGAATTTTTGGGCGGTGTGCTAAGTCACGCACGCGGGCTTTCGGTATTGTGTAGCCCGACTGTGACATCCTACAAGCGAATTGGCGCGGGTAATACGGTTTCTGGCAGCACATGGGCTCCGCACTATGTGTCATACGGCGGCAACAATCGCACGCATATGGTAAGAATTCCAGAAGCCGGGCGGTTTGAGTGTCGCTTGATTGATGGAGCTGCAACGCTCTATTTGGCTCAAGCTGGGCTACTGGCCGCAGGATTAGATGGCATGAACGCCCATGCTCAGCCAGGAGAGCGGCTGGATGAAAATATGTTTGTGCGGGGGTCAGAGTTCCCAAATCTGGCAACGTTACCAACCAGTCTTTTGGAGGGGCTTAAGTCTTTAGAAGACGATCCGCTCATGATGGAGACGTTAGGTGAATCTGCCGCTAAGACGTTTTTAGAATTTAAGTATCAGGAATGGAATGCCTATTGTGCAGCGGTGACGCCGTGGGAACTCGAACACTATATCAATTGTTAGTAATTGTTAGCATCCCCCAATAGCGTCCTCATACTGAGCGATGCTTCCTGGGTGGCGGCGTAGATCAATTGCGATGATTGTTGCTGTAGTGAATCCTCGCCCCTGCCCACTGGAGCTTTTCGCGCAGCGTCTTATAATAAGAATAATTTTCTCTTAGAATAATAAAGTTTGCTTGACAGTCTGCCATGCGAATATCGACTCGCTGCCCCGGCCAGATCGAGGTCGCCAACACCCCGTCCATCCACAGCTTGGTTGTCAGGTCCCGATCGGCAAGGGGCCAGACGCTCACAACCGATCCGGGCGGCAACACAATCGGTCGGCTAGAGAGGCTGAGCGGGCAAATCGGAGTCACTGCGATCGCATCCATTCCAGGATGAATAATCGGACCATTTGCCGCCACCGTATAACAGGTTGAGCCGGTTGGCGTCGCAACAATCAACCCATCCCCCTGATATTGGTCGACCACTTCCCCGTCAATCTCCATTTCGAGGATAGATGTAATCATGCGATCGGCAGAGGCTGGCTTGACACACATCTCGTTGAGCGCCAAATAGCGATCGCTCATGGGTTCTAGAGGAAGACGATTGTTTCGCTCATAGGTGGTCGCCTGGAGCATCATCCGCCGTTGCACGGCAAACTGATCTTGGAGGAGCCGATCCCAAACTTGCTCAGTGTCCTTAAACTCATCACTTGATTCGGTTAAAAAACCAAGATGACCGCCTACATTGATTGCCAGAATCGGAATACCATCGGCAGACAAATTTCGTGCAGCAGCAAGAGCAGTGCCATCTCCGCCCAAAACCACAGCTAGGTCGATACTTTGAGGAGCCGACGCCAAGAACACCGGATATGGATTATCGCTGGTTCCGCTCGGCCCCATCAATACATTACAGTTCCGATTCTCAAGCTGCTTAGCACATTTTTCGGCCCAGCGTTTGCTGAGCGCATCTCCTGCTTTGTGGGCAATGATGACCTGGTTTAGCTTCACGCCACTACCATTTCAAGAGATTAAATTGCTCCATATCTACCGTGTCGCGATTGCGGTAAATTGACAGCACAATTGCTAAGCCCACCGCTGATTCAGCCGCTGCAATCGTGATTACAAATACACCAAACACTTGCCCTTTGATGGTTGCGGGGTCTAAATAATTTGAAAACGCCAATAGATTTAGGTTGACTGCGTTGAGCAATAGCTCAATCGACATCAACACTCGAATCGCATTTCGGCTCGTTACCAGACCAAAGATGCCAATGCAAAATAGCGCCGCGGCCAAAAAAAGAAAATATTCAAGTTGCATATCAACATGACTCCCAACGTCTTCAAATGCCTGTGACAACCGATCTCGCTATTTTTGCGAAGCGTTTTGACTGCTGCTAGCAGTTGATAGCTCACGAGGGCGCTCCGCCAGCATAAACTCAGATTGACGCGCCTGATCAGCTGGCTCTAGCTCGTCAGGAAAGAATTCGCGCCGTGCTAATACGATCGCCCCTAGCAATGCCATCAGCAACAAGACAGACGCCAGCTCAAACGGTAACAGAAAATCGCTAAATAGATGCTTCCCAATTTCGACGGTTGCGGCATCCCCTACGCTCGGTGCGGTTGAAAGCGACCAAGGTGTTGCCAAAATCATGGTTCCTAGCAAAGCAAATAGCCCTAGACAGACCACCGCCGTCGCGGCCCGCCCAATCCATGCATTCGGAACTTGCGCGAAATCTTCATCCTTATTGACGAGCATAATTCCGAACAGGATCAGAACATTCACCGCCCCCACATAAATCAGGATCTGGGCAGCGGCTACAAAGCCAGCATTGAGCAAGATAAACATGCCCGACATACTAATAAACACACCCCCTAGCAGGAACGCAGAATACACGATGTTAGATAGCAGCACAACACCCAGCGCTGTGCCAATCATCATGACTCCTAACACCCCTAGGGAAACAATCTGGACTCCATCGGCTAAATTCACCTTAATACTCTCCTCGCCTCACAATTGATTGTCACAAGCATCTCGTATATGTTCGGTGTGCAAACTAGATAGCTTGCACCCAATTTAGATGCGGCCGACTCCACGAAATCTGCACGCCATTGACTTGATGCAGCTTATTTCGTGCTCTCCGATGTCGCCGCAGCGTTCTCATCTTCCATTTCGTCCAGAATTTCTTCTGGCATCTTCCCTGCCCGCCGAGATCCAGCCGGCAAATCATGAGGATTGGTGACTCCCTTCGGCAAATATGCCAACTCGCGTAGGGGCTGCACCATCGGATCTTGAGTGACTTTATAGGGCAATCGACCGAGAGCCACATTGTCATAATTCAGCTCGTGGCGATCGTAACTCGCCATTTCATATTCTTCGGTCATCGATAAACAATTTGTGGGGCAATATTCTACACAGTTGCCGCAGAAGATGCACACCCCAAAGTCGATGCTGTAGTGCTTGAGATTTTTCTTCTTGGTTTCCCGGTTAAATTCCCAATCTACAACGGGGAGATTAATTGGGCACACTCGGACACAGACTTCACAAGAAATACACTTATCAAACTCAAAGTGAATGCGTCCGCGATACCGCTCTGAGGGAATCAGCTTTTCGTACGGATATTGGACTGAGACGGGGCGGCGCTGCATGTGGTCAAACGTTACAGAAAGCCCCTGACCAATATATCGAGCCGCTTGAACGGTTCCTTTTGTATAGTCACTGACTTGCTTGAGAAACTTCAGCATGGGATGTCACTCTCTCTGAAAATGGTCGACTTAAATCGCATCTAGTTTAGGCTAGCGATTTTTCAACCTGTGCAACAAGGATGATTCGGATAGGCGGAGGGGATGCAGGATTGATTATCCTCCAAATGCCATCGGAAATGCGAGCTTAAGACCGGCAGTCAGCAACAGATTGACAAGGGACACAGGAAGCAAAAACTTCCACCCTAAATCGAGAAGCTGGTCAATCCGTACACGAGGCACTGTCCATCTCAGCAAAATAGCTAGAAAGATTAGCAGATATGCCTTGAATGCGGTCATCGCGATACCCAAGGCGCCAGTAATAACCTGAAGCCAAGGCGCCGTTTCACTGACTCCAAGCCAATCTGCGATCCACTCAACAGGAATGGGAAAACTCCATCCGCCTAAATACAGGACCGCAAAAAGCAGGGCAGAAAGCACCAAGTTGACATAGGCTCCCAAGAAGAATAAGCCGAATCGCATTCCGGCATACTCCGTTTGATATCCGGCCACGAGCTCTTCTTCGGCCTCTGGCAAATCAAAGGGGAGTCGCTCACACTCTGCCAATGCCGCAATCCAAAAGATGATAAAACCAACAGGCTGACGCCACACATTCCAACTCAAAATGCCAAAGTCAGATTGCTGATTAACGATATCTATCGTACTCAACGAGTTTGACATTAAGACAACTGCCAACACCGAGAGCGCTAGGGGGAGCTCGTAACTGATTGACTGAGCAGCGGCTCGCAACCCTCCTAGGAGGGCATATTTGTTATTGGATGCATATCCAGACATTAGTAAGCCGATAGGAGCAATGCTCGACAGCGCAATCCAGAGAAAAATACCGACACCCAAATCTGTGATTTGAAGATTTTGCCCGAACGGCACCACGATATAGGAGAGAAACACGGGGACCACGACCAGAACTGGCCCCATGGTATACAGCCACGGGTCTGCCTTGGCCGGTAAGATATCTTCTTTGACGAGCAGCTTGAGCCCATCGGCTACGGGAATCAGCATTCCTAGAGGGCCTGCGTATTCAGGGCCAATTCGCTGTTGAGCGGCGGCTGAGATTTTTCGTTCTAGCCACGTTGTAACCAATACAGCAAATGTCGCGCCGATCAGAATAACCAGCATCGGTAAGGGAATCCATACGAGTTTTGCAGCTCCGCTAGGGAGCCCCAAATCAGTGAGGATGTGGATAAAGCTTCCTTGTAAGTCGATTCCTGGATTCATGCTTTCTGAGTGTCGAGTAAACAGTAGGAACTGGATTGCTTGTCGTGTAAAGCCTCTGCTTAACACTATGCACAAGTATATCGTCCATTGGTTGAACAAACGGGCAGGGAATTGATGAGGAAGTTCTATAGGACTTGAAAGTTGTTCTTAAGTTTTATCGCCTCTCGATAGCAATCCCCGATGGGTTGTGAGCGGAGGGGCAGGCATCGCCCGCCCCTCCGCTCATACGCAATTCACAAGCGATTTAGGATCGCTAGACTAAATCGTTTTAACGTCAATATTTCAACGTAGTCGTGCAACGAAAGCGAGTAGAATCAAGGGCAACCCAACTTGGTTTCATATTCGGGCTCTGTTTCATATTTGGGCTCTAAGTGTTAATGTGCTGGACTCAGTAAATCGGTATCGTGCAACCGCCAATTTTTTCTGAATGTAGTCATCCCCTCGTTAAGTCTCTGGTTCACTATAGTGATCAAGAGTTAGTGACCCTGCTGCAGCGACATCCTGACTCTGGGCAATATTTTGTTGCGCTGTTTTGCCGATATAGCTCGATTGTGTTCAGCCTGATTCGACATTCAGCGCGATCGCCCGTCCAGGCAGAATACCTATTTGCAGTGACGTGGCGACATATTTTTCATGAACTGCGCGGGTTAGATTTGCGTCAGCTAACCGCATCAGATCGACTAAAGCCAACGGATGCGGGATCAAAATCTATTCAGTTACAGAGCTGGTTAATCAATGTCACCGCCGCTTGTATTAACCAAGCCCCTATTCCCCCGGTTGAGTCGATTCATTATTTTCTCGCGGATGCGTCACCGCCGCTGTGGTGCTATGTTGAGCAAGCAATCGATCGCCTGCCTCCTATGCAGCGACTCATGGTTTTGATGACGCAAACGTTTCACTGGAGTGATACTCGCATTGCGGCTCATCTTCAAGCAGAGGGCGATCGCATCTCAGTGTCTGAGGTCAAAGAACAGCTTCGTCAAGGCTATCAGCGACTAGAAGCAGCATTACCCGACGATATTCGCGCAATTTATCTGGCGCAAATCGAACAAACTCTGAACGGGGCATCTCAAGACACCAGTCACGAAGCAGATTCATAACACCTGTCCTACTGTTCCTGATAATTCCAGAGCAATCCCCCATCCACATAGAAAGTTGATCCGGTGATGTAGCTTGCATCGGGGGATGCTAGAAACGCAACGAGCGCAGCAACATCATGGGGCTGACCGAGGCGATTGAGTGGAATGTTTTTTAGCAGGGCGTTGAGCTTTTCTGGATTGTTCAAAAGTTTGGTGTTGATGGGCGTTTCAATCGCTCCGGGCGCTACATTATTGACCGTGATGCCATACGAGCCTAGCTCAATGGCCATATTCCGCATCATCATTTTCATGCCGCCTTTGCTAGCACAATATGGCGTGAAGTGAGGAAACGGCAGTTCTTCATGAACTGAGCTAATGTTGATGATGCGTCCAGGACGCTGGGTGTCGATCAGATGTTTAACGAGAGCTTGAGCCGCAAAAAAAGCTCCTTTGAGGTTGACATTCATGACAATGTCGTAGTCTTTTTCAGTGACCTCCCAAAAGGACGCGCTCTTTTCTACTCCAGCATTATTAATGAGGATATCGAGCTTGCCAAAGTGCTGAATGCTTTCGGCAACGAGTCGTTGAATATCCTCCATTTTGCTCAAGTCAGCCTGCGCGATAAACCCACGACGCCCCGCCGCTTCGACTTTTTCTTTAGTTTCTTGGGCTTCTTCAAGGTCAGATCGATAGTTGATCACTACGTCAGCACCTTCTTCGGCAAGGCGAATCGAAATACCTTGACCAATCCCGCCGCTTCCACCCGTCACTAAGGCAACCTGACCATCTAGTTTCATAGTGTCTCCTTGGGGTTATCTCTGTTTTGCCTCACAGTATCGAAGACAGATGATTTCGTGCTGAGAATCGATTCATGATCGGCGTATACCAATTCTCGATTTTGGATTTGCGATTTTGGATTGACGGCTACCAGCCTTGCAAGAGTTCTGGCCTGTTCATTTGTAGCCTTACTTTGAAGAATTGGTATTAAGTGCCGATTCAGCTTATTGCTGTGCTCACCGTGCAGTCATGCCCAGATCCGCAGCACAGCTTCAAATCCATCCATCTGCTTGCAATCTCTTAATTGCCCGCAGCCTAGTGTCCGTAGATAGTCCGCTGTCGGGCCTCAGCCGCTTTTTTGAATACGGCTATGTATTCTCGATACCCTCCTGGAAACACAACATTGAGCGTGAGCGGATCGTCTATATCGCGCGAATCGCCCGGGCCTTCTAAGACGGTCAACACTCCGTCTACAGTATCGAGCGGGAGAGGTTTACGGTTTTTGACTTCTCCGCCACTGCTATCGACGTAGGCGATGATGTTGCCAGTATCTAGCTCGTAGCCAATGTCTTGAATGAGCTGCAGAAAGTTGCGATCGCTCCCTCCTCGCTTAAACACGAGGCGATCGCCCTCTTCAACCGCCTGACTCGTCACCGTATCCCCCACGCCAATCATGAAAGGCATCAAGGCGGGATCAAAGTTGGTTCTCACCAAATCGACAAGAGCAGCATGCTGTTTGGGAGCCTGTCGAGCGCTGAACTCTTCACCGAGCGGATAGATTCCCGTTCGATCGTGATAGTAGCGATTTAGCAGCGCTAATACTCCAGCTTCTTTGATGGCTCCGCGCAGCATAAATTGAAAGTCTGTTGTTCCCGATTCCTTGCCTTGAGCAAACCAGACGAGTTCATGGCCGGAGTCATCTCGACCCAGATTTGGCGCGTAGTGAACAAAAAAGGAATCTCCGAGTCCTCGTGTGTCAGCATCGTACAACAGCTCATTCATCAAGGCTTCTATTGCGTGTTGGAGAGCCCGATACAGCATTGGATGCTCAATGAGCAGCTCATGGCATGTATTCAAATTTGCCGTCGGCGATGCCACGTTGTCGAGCACCGATGCCTGGATACACTGATCGATATCGTTAACCGATATATCGTCGGGTAATTCGTTTGTGTGGTCGTCAAAAAACTGCTGAAGTTTGGCACGAATGCGGCTCGGCACTTCGTCTAAAAATGCGAGTTCATCATGGCTGACTCCAGGATGAGACACCTCTCCCGACCGAGTTTGCCACTGTACTCCACCGGCTGCTAAACCAGGCAAATATAGCCCATCGCGCTTCACTCGATCGACCTCTCCAAATGCCCGTTCAATAATGCTGTTTACGCCCCGCTGTCCGATGTGTTCGCCATTCGTTAAGACGTAAAAATGACCATCAAATGATTGAGTTGCGTAGATATAGTCTGTATCCATGACTCGATGCAGGGGGTCTTTAACAAGCCCCATGCACACGCCATCTAAGTCTTGAATGATTAGCAGATTTTCAATGCTGGATAACACATGAGTGAATTCACTGTGCTTGAGGGATAGAGACTCTTGATGAAGAGCAGCATGTGGAGAAACAGTCATGGTTCTAATTGAATGTGTGGACTGGCTAAATTGGCTGTTGTTACATCAAGACTCTATCATCCGGGATGTTTGTCTCTGATTGCCGTTTGAGGCGTATTTCTAACAAGGCATATTTTCAACGCTGGAAGTTTTAGGTGACGTTAATGTGCTGACGTTAATGGCTGGCAGGCATTAAATTTATCAGATATAGCGATCCTAAATCGCTTGTGAGTTGTGTGTGAGCAGTGGGGCAGGCGGCGCCCGCCCCACTGCTCACACCCCATCTGGGATTGCTATAACAATTGCCTATTAAGTTTTATCGACATCTACGCCATTTTCCAGATTTTTGTTAGGTTAAGATCAGGTTAAGATATGATGAATAGATCATGACTTCAATCATTCTTTTTTGATTTTTTTTCTAGATTTGAATCTTATTGCATTGAGTGAGTAGATGGACATGACAGATAAACACGATTTTTTATACCCCCGCTCCAGATATCGGGGAGACGTTAAGCCAGAAAATCTGGTGTTTAATGCAAATTTGCAAGAGTTTGCTCAGCAAGTTGGCTATATCTGCAATTTGGAAACGTCGGGCAAACTCTCGCCAGAAGAGTCGTTTGGGCAGCTCAAATCACTCTGGAAGCAGCTCAAGAAGAGCAAAAAAGAGCTTGGGATTGGGCAACGGTCATAGGTGCTCGTTGGAGCGTGTTGCTGTGGATGGAGCTGTTAAGGTGCTGTTGCCCGTGGTCTGCAACAGCACTCTTTAGGGTGCGATCGCAGGATTTGTTGCAATGGAACTAGGCGAACTTGTACGCCTGAAACGCTCATTTCAACCCACACCAGACGACAGGGAATACGAGTTTGGTGTGGTAGTTGGCATTGTAAAAAGCAATCTAGAAAACCTCCAAACCTCCAATATCGAATCTGACAAGGTCGAATCTGACATCAGCGAAATTGTCGTTCATCTTTACGATCCGGATACCTCAACGACCTACACAGACGAAGTTGGCACTGAGGTGATGTATAGCTTCTACCCTGTAGAGATAGAGTCAATCAGTCAGTAGGCAATTAGTGGGGCCACTTCCAATCCCGAACTTCTGGCATGTCTTGCCCATGCTGATGCACGTATTCTTTATGCTCGATGAGCTTATTGCGAATATCCTGCTTGGCATATGCAGCGGCATAGCCGAGCTTCGGAACCCGATCGATGACATCACCGACTAGATGAAAGCGATCGAGGTCATTCATAACGACCATATCGAAGGGCGTGGTTGTGGTGCCTTCTTCTTTGTAGCCTCTGACATGAAGATTTTTGTGATTCGTCCGCCGATACGTCAGACGATGAATTAGCCACGGGTAGCCATGATAGGCAAAGATGATAGGCTTATCGGTTGTGAAAATCGCGTCAAAGTCTTTATTTGAGAGGCCGTGAGGATGTTCTTCCTCGGGTTGGAGCTTCATCAAATCGACGATGTTAACAACGCGCACTTTCAAATCTGGGAAAAAGTGACGCAACATATCTACGGCTGCCAAGGTTTCAATGGTGGGTACATCCCCCGCACAGGCCATCACCACGTCGGGTTCACTGTTGCGATCGTTACTCGCCCACTCCCAGATGCCGATTCCAGCCGTGCAGTGTTTAATCGCTGCATCCATATTTAAGAACTGAAGCTCGGGTTGTTTTCCGGCAACGATGACGTTGACATAGTTGCGACTCCGCAAACAGTGGTCGACAACAGACAATAGCGTATTGGCATCGGGTGGAAGATAGACCCGAATCACGTCTGCTTTTTTATTGACCACGTGATCGATAAAGCCAGGATCTTGGTGAGAAAAGCCGTTGTGATCTTGCCGCCAAACGTGGGAGGTTAGCAGATAGTTGAGAGAGGCAATGGGTCGACGCCACGGGATATTCTGCGAGACTTTAAGCCACTTGGCATGTTGATTGAACATCGAATCTACGATGTGGATGAAGGCTTCGTAACACGGAAAGAATCCATGTCGTCCCGTGAGGAGATATCCTTCTAGCCAGCCCTGACAGGTGTGTTCACTCAAGATTTCCATGACTCGACCGCTAACATCGAGATGTTCGTCTTCTGGCAGATGCTCAGCGACCCATGCGCGATTGGTTGCAACAGTCATAATTCTTTACTCCGGTTCAGCGAACAGCACATCAAATGCGTCCGGAATTGCAGCCATTATGAATAAAGTGTAGAAATACCCTCTTGCGAACAACTACCGAGAGACGGATACGTGCCATAGTCCGATTAATCAGGGTCTTCCCTTTGGACACCGTTTGGGCACTTTTAGGTAGATGGTTGCTAGACGCTAGGAGATTTTGACATTGCCACATCCGATTACACGCGCTCAGCCCCCGTTAGAGTTTATTCCGCCTCGATTTAATCCGCTGGTCTTGCAAATTGGGCGATCGCTCCTGCCATTTTGGTTGCGATGGTATAAGCAAATTCGCAAGGTCGATATTCACAATGCTGACGGGTTGGCACGCCTTTACGAACAGTTTCAGGCAGGGGAGGTGCGCTTTTTGATTGCATTTCGCCACCCGACGACAAGCGACCCGCCGTGCGTTGCCAACGTGCTTTGGAATCAGATTCCTCGCTATGCCCACCAGAATGGCTATTCAGTCGAGTCTCCCGTTCATGCCCATTTTGTCTACGATCGCGGCATTCCACTCTGGGCGGGTAATTTTGTGGGCTGGCTCGCCTCTACCCTAGGGGGGACTCCGATTCGTCGCGGATCGCTGGATGTGATCGGCTTGCGATCGGTGCGTAATTTGTTTGCAGACGGGCAGTTTCCAATTGCGATCGCCCCGGAAGGAGCCACCAATGGTCACAATGAAATTGTCAGCCCAATCGAACCGGGGATCGCACAGTTCGGTTTTTGGTGCGTTGAAGATCTCCGCAAAGCGAATCGGTCAGAACCCGTCATGATTGTGCCGCTGGGCATTCAATATCGCTATGTCGAGGCTCCCTGGAAGTCCCTGGAATCGCTCATGACTCAGCTAGAACTCGAGATGGGGCTACCGCCTCTCTCGGACCCAAACACGGGGGATGGCATGAGTCAGCTTGCCGATTTGCAAGATGGAGTCGAGCCAACCCTGGAGCAGGAAAAGATTCTCTATCGTCGCCTCTATCGCATGGGTGAACACTTGCTCTCGCTCATGGAGGAGTTTTATCGCAAATATTATCGCCAGATCATTGAGACGGATCTGCCCAAGACAGACGCATCCTCAGACCCATCCCCTCCCCAAACCTTGCATCCATCGGAAGCCAATGAACGGCTGGCTAAACGGCTACATGTGTTGCTGAATGCCGCGCTCAACGTCGCTGAGCAATCATTTGATGTCAAACCTAAAGGCAATCTGAGCGATCGCTGCCGTCGGGTCGAACAAGCCGGATGGAACCGCATCTACCGAGACGATTTGAAAAATACAGAATCTCTGTCTCCGGTTGAGCGCGGGTTAGCCGATTTGGTTGCCGAAGAGGCTGATCTGCGGATCTGGCACATGCGCCTAGTCGAGACGTTTGTGAGCGTGACCGGCAAATATGTGGTAGAAAAGCCCACCGTCGAACGGTTTGCTGATACCACGCTGCTCGTCTGGAAAACGGTCACGCAAATCACAGGGAAATCCCGCATTCAAAGACCTGATTTGGGGGCTCAATACGCACAGATTACCGTGGGTGAACCCCTGTCGGTATCTGATCGGTGGGACGCCTATCAAACCAATCGACGAACGGCGATCGCCCAACTCACGCACGATTTACAAACGGCTCTTGAAGCCATGATTGAATAATCTGATCCAATCCGAATGATTCGGTATCTCCCAATCGTCACTCCCTAAATTCTTTCTAATGATTAATCTCAAACTGGATAAGGGATAGGATGATAAAATCAGTTTATTCAAATACTCCCTAATTCCTATCGGATTACCGGAGATGGATCGCCGCTCCCCACTCTCTGCCCACCCACCGCTTCGGTATCTGACCTGTTATTAGCTCATCCGGTCTACATAAAAAATGGTAACTACTCCAACAAAATCCCCTAAAGTCTCCAAGCTAGAAGGCATTAAAGAACGCAGCAATGCCCTGCGAGAGCCTGTTGCAACCGAAATTTTGCAAGACACGACGCATTTCAGCCACGACGGGTTGCAAATTCTTAAGTTTCACGGCTCGTATCAGCAAGACGATCGTGACAATCGGGTGAAAGGTCAAGAAAAAGACTATCAATTTATGCTGCGGACCCGGAATCCGGGTGGATATATTCCAGCCCAGCTGTATCTTGTGCTAGATCAACTGGCCGAGCAATACGGCAATCAAACGCTGCGAGTCACGACTCGTCAAGGATTTCAGCTTCATGGTGTGCTTAAAGAGAATCTAAAAACGGTCATTGCCACCATCATTCGCAACATGGGATCGACCTTGGGAGCCTGCGGAGACTTAAACCGGAATGTGATGGCACCTCCTGCTCCCTATAAAAACCGCCAAGACTATCAATACGCTCAAGACTACGCCAATCGCATTGCCGATCTTCTCACTCCGCAGACCGGAGCCTATTACGAAATCTGGCTCGATGACGAGAAGTTTATGACCGCAGAAGAGCACCCCGATGTCGTTGCGGCACGCCAGCGGAACGGGAACGGCACTCTAGTTCACGGCAGCGAAGAGCCCATCTACGGCGACCACTACATGCCGCGCAAATTTAAGTGTGCGGTGACGGTGCCCGGAGACAACTCAATCGATCTGTATTCGCAAGATGTCAGCCTGGTTGTGATGATGAACGACCAGGGCGGACTTGAGGGCTTTAATGTGTTGGTCGGTGGAGGCATGGGACGCACCCATAACAAAGAAGAAACCTTTGCCCGTCTTGCCGATCCCATTGGCTACGTAGACAAAGATGATGTCTATGATTTACTCAAGGCGATCGTTGCGACTCAGCGAGACTATGGCGATCGCGTCAATCGTCGCCACGCGCGCATGAAATATCTGCTCCATGACTGGGGTGTGGAGAAGTTTCGGAAAACAGTCGAAGACTACTTTGGCAAAGACCTTCCCCCCTATAAACCTCTGCCAACGTTTGAATACAAAGACTTCTTGGGCTGGCATGAACAAGGCGACGGCAAGTTGTTTTTGGGCATTTCTATCGAGAATGGTCGCATCCAAGACACCGATACGCTCCAGCTCAAAGCGGCTCTGCGAGAAATCGAAGCAGCCTTCTCCTTGCCTATTCGCCTGACCGCAAACCACAATTTAGTTTTGTACGAGATTGAGCCTGCCCAGCAGCGAGACATTCAACAAATCCTCGATCGACACGGCATTCAGGGAGAAAACGATATAGACCCGCTGGTTCGCTATTCAATGGCGTGTCCTGCGTTGCCCACCTGTGGCTTGGCAATTACGGAGTCAGAACGCGCGCTACCCGGAATACTCGATCGGATTCGTGCTCTCCTTAAAAAGCTCGAGCTTCCAGAGGAGCACTTTGTGATTCGCATGACGGGTTGCCCGAACGGGTGCGCTCGTCCATACCTTGCCGAACTCGGCTTTGTCGGGCAGGCTCCAGGCGCTTACCAGGTGTGGTTGGGGGCTGATCCTAATCAGACTCGCTTAGCCGAACCCTATCTCGACAAGATGGCGAGTGAAGACCTAGAAGCCACTCTAGAACCGCTATTGGTCTACTTCAAAGAAGAGCAACAGCGACGACCGAATCCCGAAAGCTTTGGTGATTTTTGCCATCGGGTTGGCTTTGAGGCTCTGCGAACATTTGCGGCGAGCTATCAGCCTCCTTCGTCCGCAAGCACTAAAAAATCGAGCGGTAAAGCTCGCTATCGAATTGGTGTGAGGGACGAAGTCTATGAAAAACTAAAGGCCACGTCAACGCTTCAGGGTAGACCCATGACCGAAATCGCAACGGAGGCGATCGCCTCCTATCTCGAAACTCTGACATAGAGTACGTTGGCACAGGTAATAGCGCATACCGATTTCCAGTTCGAGATATCCTCAAGGCTGGATGGTGGTTGATTTTGCCTCAGCTTTTGAATTGAGCGATCGCTGCTGGTGCAATAATTGCTTTGCCTCTTTTGTTGACTTGACTAACTTTTTATACGCCGTTTCGATGTGGCTAAGAATGCGGACATGAGACGGCGTGAGATTGCCTAGCACTCGTAGTTTTCGGTAAAGAGCAAGCAAGTATGCGACATTTCGTTGATGTTCAAACATAAACTGCTCAAACCGTAAGCTCGGATCGAGCGACAAGTTCATATCGAGCAGCGATGGGCTCGGATTCTCAGGCAATCGAATCTCCTGTTCAATTTTTGATGCCAAGATCTTGGCGCAGGTGCATAATGTTTCTCCTTCGTCAGAGCTCCAGTGATTCGGGTCGGTATGACCAATCGCAATGACTCCATAGATATGGCGATTGGCGATCGGAACCGCAATCAATGAGCGCGCTGACGGTAATAGCACATCGTGATCATGTCCAAGTTCTACATCGTTAATTTGAATGATGCGTCGCTGCTGGATGGCGCGCCCAATCATGCCTTCTGCAACCGACATCTTCCACTCTTTGCCGATTGCATCGCCATCAATTGCTGAAACAGTGTACTCGGTGTCGGAGGTGCTTAAAGCAATCACAACACCCGATGCACCGAGGATGGTATGCAATATACGAGCAGCATCGCGCAGTAAATTTGACGAGCACCCAGAACATAGTTCAGCCAGTTTCTGCGTCGTGCAAAGCTGAACCCATCGACGCTGACTCATTCGTTCAGATTTCTCTAATAGTTCTAGCATCCGGTTACTGATCTCAGAAATATGATCGCTTTGCCGATGGTAGTTACGCTGTTGCAACGGTTGATAGGGCATTTCCATAATTTGCGATATAAGCAACGATAGTCGTTCAATGACCAGTTCGTCGTACGACCAAAATCCATCAAATTGCCGTCCCCCAGTCACAGGATCTTGCCCATCCATTTCTTGAGACACTAAGGTTGCCCAAAAATCAGGCGTGTTGACGAGTAAAAACCATTCGCTTGCCAGCGCTGACGTGGGTGAGATTTCGATAAACTCAATGCCCGGAACAGAAGGAGGAGGATAATCAGCAACACCAAAGACATAAACCCGGCGACAGGTGCGCCCCAATCGGGCATACCGTCGCAGCTGATCGGGAAAATGAGAAAACCGTTGAAATCCAACATAAAAATCTAACGGCATTTGATGCTGGATAATCTGGTTTTCAATGGTCTGGCTGATGACATTCATCATCGAAACCGTATTCACCTGACGCAAATGTTCATACTGACGGGCAACCGACCTAAATAGGGAAATGTCCATAGACCTCTTCAGAGAGAGCAAAATACAACAGATACGATAAACACGCTCCCTGCAATACATGTATTACATAAGAGGATATTTCAAATTGTAAAGCTACTCAGAATTTTGGAACTTTTTTTCTCAATAAACCTTGCCCCTAGGATGGATCTTGCCCCTGGGATGAATGTAGCCGAAATCCGCTTTCTAATGATTGGTCAGTGTTTTATCTACGTTCCGAAGTCGGGCGATCGCTCGTTGATTTTACCCAACGTTAAATCTCATTCAAAATTAATAAACCTATCAGCGCTAGCTTATCTGCACCCAGTTCACTAATAGCTATATGTACTCAATTCATGAACGTGCATAGTCCACAATCACTTGGGAAATTATCTTTATGAAAATCAAGTATCTGGCGCTAGTTGCCATTGCCTCCGTGGTGACTCTTGGAACCGCTGAGATTGCTGCATTTCGCGCACCTGCTACTGCCAATCCCTGTGCGTCAGAGGTGAATCCCTGTGCTAGTGCCGATCCGTGCGCTGCTGCCGATCCGTGTGCTGCTAATCCCTGTGCTGCTAATCCCTGTGCTGCTGCCGATCCGTGTGCTGCCGATCCGTGTGCTGCTAATCCCTGTGCTGCTGCCGACCCATGTGCTAGTGCCGACCCATGTGCTAGTGCCGACCCATGTGCTAGTGCCGACCCATGTGCTAGTGCCGACCCTTGCGCGTCTGCTGATCCCTGTGCAGGAGCGCTTGAAACCGCTGCACCCCGAATCTTTGCGATCGATGGCGTTGCAATTCGTGGAATTGACCCGGTTGCCTATTTTACTGAGGGAGAAGTCGTGCAAGGCGGCAGTGACTATTCCTATGAATGGATGGGATCAACCTGGCTATTTGCGAGTGCCGAGCACCGCGATCAGTTTGCCAGCAACCCCGAAGCTTTCGCACCTGAATACGGTGGATATTGCGCGAAGGCAATGGCTGAGGGGAATTTGGCGCCGATTGACCCCGAGGCGTGGGAAATTGTGGATGGTAAGCTATACCTGAACTACAGCCTAGAGGTGCAGCAACAGTGGCTGCAAGATGTTCCTGGTAACATCGCCAAAGCCAACGCAAATTGGCCTGATATCCTCACAACAGCATCTCTTTGGTGGTAAATTTTTGCCTGCAGGTTCAACCTGCCTTGGTGAGTACCGGAACCGCCCGAAAAGATTAGCGGCAATCTAACCAGTCGTAGGTTCCTAGATTTTTGAAGAATCTAGGAACCTAAAAATTCTTCATATAGCCTTATGCTCTAGCGTCAGGACGCTGAACGTGTATCGCAATTCAAACCATTGAGATTTTAAGCATTGAAGCGTTAGAGATTGAGATTCCAACCTGAGGGCTGATGTTATAACCGTGGAGATAGAATTTGGTCGAAAGGCGGCGCAATTCCCTATGAAGTCTGTTTCCTTATCAGCCATCCCGCACGAATCTGTCTCCCATAATCCTGATATTCAGAAAAAAGTCATGCTCACCGTTGGAGATGCGCCCAATCTCGTGTATTTTTCTCAGGTGTGCTTCAAGCCAGGACAGGTTGCTGGCGCTCATGCCCATGCTGATATGAGCGAAGTCTTTTTTGTCGAAACGGGCAATGGCACAATTTATGTGGATGGGGTAGCCCAAGCGCTCCATCCGGGAACCTGTGTCGTAGTGAGCCCCGGAGAAACCCACGAGCTAATCAATACGGGGGTGACTGATTTGGTTATCACGTATGCTGGAATTTTGGCTTAGAGCCAGATATATCAGCAGGCGCTATGGCAAATCTTCAGCGAGTGGCGATCGCCTCCTCCCAGATTGAAGGGGATATCATAACCCTAACGCCAGACCAATATCATTATCTAAATCGAGTGTTGCGATTACAGTCGGGCGATCGCTTTATCGCACTCGACGGGCAAGGGCAATGGTGGCTCGCCCAACTGACCGCACAACTAGATGCCCAGCTTTTAGATCCAATTCCAATTTCTAATGAACTGCCGTTGTCAGTTGGTTTGATGGTTGCCCTTCCCAAAACGGGCATGGATGATATTGTCCGCCAAGCCACAGAACTCGGAGTTTCCCACATTCAACCCCTCCTTAGCGATCGCACTCTACTCAACCCCAGCCCCAACAAACTTGAACGCTGGCGGCGCATCGCAAAAGAAGCAGCCGAACAAGCCGAGCGGCAGATTGTTCCCCACATTTATGATCCTGTCTCTTCTCAGACCGCATGGTCTATCCACCCCGGCAACTCTCGTTATATTTGTGCGGCTCGCACCGAGTCGACTCTACTGCTCAACGCAATAGAGTCATCGAGTCTCTCCTCTCCGCTGACCCTTGCAACCGGGCCAGAAGGCGGCTGGACACCTTCAGAAATCGAAGCGGCGATCGCCGTTGGATGGCGGCCTGTCTCGCTCGGTCGCCGCATTCTAAGAGCAACAACGGCACCGATTGCGGCGCTTGCCATCGGTGCCGCAACCCTCGAACGCATTTATTCCCTAAAGAAATAAATTTCAATGTAGGCTGAGCAAAAACCTCTATTTTTTAAGCTTGAGTAGTAACCCCCAATCGTGCCTAATTTGATCCACAGGATGCATTTTGTTCAAGCTGCTGCTCTCGACGATATAAGAAAAAGGGTAGAGAACACGAAAGCCCAACGCCAAGCGTCAAGCCTACACAAACCAAAATCCATAACCGGGAAGCCCCCAACCGCTTTAATTCAATCCATGCAAAGCAAAAGAAAACAGTCGATGCGATGAGCAGGTCAGTGGTTAGCGCTATCGCTATCGAGTTAGCAAATGCTCGTTGAAAAAATACAGTTGGTGTCAGCAACGCTGTTGGATCTTGAAGTAGCCAAAACCAAGGAACAACGGAGCCGGCGATCGCCAGCAGTAAATACAGCGGTTTCATAACCTTTGATGAGGATAGTGTCGAAGCAGTGATAGATTTCAGCATGGTTCTTTTCTGATCAATGAGTATGACCTGATGGTGACAAAGCAGGATAATAAAAACAATTACCCGCGAGGTAATCACTGCTGTCCTATTTTGCCCAACGTGCTATGCAGCAACGTTCTAATCCTCTCCTAGATGACTCTACTCACTCCTTTGGAACACTCCTCAAGCAATGGCGGACTCAACGCGGCTTCAGCCAGCTTGAGTTGTCTCTTGCTAGTCGGGTGTCGCAACGGCACATCAGTTTTTTAGAATCAGGACGAGCGAAACCGAGCCGAGACATGGTTTTAGAATTAGCCGCTGTTCTGGATGTCCCGGCGAGACAACAAAACCTCATGCTAACCACTGTCGGATTTGCCCCTATTCACACCGAGACAGACCTTTCAGCTCCTGAAATGACCTCGATTCGCAAAGCCCTCGATTTCATGCTGCGACAGCAAGAACCCTATCCAGCAGTTGTCGTTGATCGCTACTGGAATTTACTGCTGTCCAACGATGCTGCAACTCACCTCCTGGCAACATTCATCGATTTGGGAGCACTTCATACCCGCTTCAGCATGGATGGCAAAGTCAATCTCATGCAGGCCATGTTTCACCCCCACGGACTACGCCCCTTCATTGTCAATTGGCCGGAGTGCGCTGAGCATTTGCTGCACCGTGTGCGTCGGGAAGCAACCTCAGAAGGAAACAGCGAACAATCTACCCAATTGCTGACCAATCTCATGAGTTATCCGGAGGTTGCTGAACGTTGGCAGGACTCAAACCGAGTCCAACAAAATACCCTGTTGCTCACGGTTCATTTCAAGCGAGATGCTCTAGACTTAAAATTTTTCTCCACGATCGCCACGCTAGGGACTGCTTATGACATTACGCTGCAAGAATTGCGAATTGAATGTTTGTTTCCAGCCGATGAGGCTACAGAGCGATATTGGAAACATATGGATAAACGAGACCGATGAAAAGAGGACTCATACCAATTCTCGATTTTGGATTTGCGATTTTGGATTGACGGCCAGCAGCCTTGCAAGGGTTCTGGCCTATTCATTTTTAGCCTCACTTTGAAGAATTGGTATCAACCCTCACAAATAGCCCATCATCAAAGCCGAGCGGGCCGTCATTTCTATAAGTGATAGGGCGATCCTAAATCGCTCACAATCCATCTGGATTGCTATACATCTGCTTGCAATACATCTGCAAGGTGTTGATAGTCTTACGCTCTTGCGGTAGGACATCAAGTGTGTGTGTAGAGCCCTTAGCGCTGCGGGGCAGCTACCCACAAATCCCACATTTCACATTAGGTTTTAAAGAGTATGTAAACAAACACAATAAAAATACGTGTAAAACGCGCAACAATTCGTTATTCTAAAACAAATCGTGGCGCCTCATGACCAAATGATTGTTTATTCTCCGCCCGTCAATTTTCCTCGTCCATTTTTAAAATGGGCAGGCGGAAAAGGGCAAGTGCTTCAACAATATGTCAATTATTTCCCGAAACCCTTTAAGCGGTATTTCGAACCATTTTTGGGGGGAGGCGCGGTCTTCTTTCACCTCCAACCTCGCCAAGCATGGCTAGCAGATATTAACCCTGAACTAGTAAATGTCTATTGCTGCGTGCGCGATCAGGTCGACGATTTAATTCAATTACTGAGTCATCACCAAGCTCAACACAGCATTGATTACTACTATAAAATTCGCGCCAATCCTGGAATGTGCAACATAGAAAAGTCAGCGCGGCTTATCTACTTAAATAAAACCTGCTTCAACGGGCTTTATCGAGAGAATTCTAAAGGGCAGTTTAATGTCCCAGTTGGGCGATATAAAAATCCTAAAATCTGCAATCCAGACCTCCTCCGAGTTGCTTCTCTTGCATTGAAAGATACTCAAATTGAAGTGAATACGTTTACAGCCATTCTGGATGTCGCAACTTGCTCAGACGATTTTGTCTACTTTGATCCGCCTTATCATCCGATTAGCTCAACAAGCAAATTCACCGCCTATAATCGATACGCATTTCACGCTGACGATCAGATTCGACTTCAGGAAACATTTGTGGCACTCGCTGAACGAGGCGTTCATGTGATGCTATCAAATTCAGACTGTCCGTTTATTCGAGACTTATATCGAGATTTTAATATTCGTACGATTCAGGCCACACGAGCCATCAATTCAAACGCAACACGGCGCGGCAAAATCACAGAACTATTAATAACGTCATATTAGGTGCATGGCGGTTATAGACGCTTCACGAATAGCCACCAGCATTCAGAATTTCGTCAGTCAACCAGCCTAGTAGATATTGACGGTTGACTATTGATGACTATTGACGTTTATCGAAGCCATAAATACATTCGATTGAATGGGGGCAATGGGTTTGATAGAGTCCTCTAAATAACGTTGAGCAAGGAGTGATGGCGATGAAAGGGATATGGCGCGGGGTATTGGGTGTGATGGTGGCGTTAATCACCTGCCTTAGCATCATCGGATGGAATGCACGTTCTCATGCCCAAACGTCTCCAACTTCACTGTCTCTAGACACCGCCGGGTTGACGTTAGAACAACTGGCGGATGGCGTATATGGGTTGATTGCTAGCACAGACTTTCCCCCTCAAGACCCGGCTACAACCGCAATCTGCAATGGCGGAATTGTGATCGGAACAGATGGCGTTTTGGTGATTGACCCCTTTCAAAACGAAGCCTTGGGCAATCTCATGTTTGAAACGGTTGCTAGTTTGACCGATCAGCCCGTCACCTATGTAGTGAATACGCATTATCACTTTGACCACACAGGAGGAAATCCGGCGGCTCAGGCAAAGGAGGTGCCCATTGTCGGTCGAGGCCCGATTCGAGACTATATGATCACACGCAATGCGGAGATGGACCCCAATCCGACTCCTCCTGATGTCGTGGTCAATGGCGCAACGGCAATTTGGTTGGGCGATCGCCAGGTGTATATCGAAGAAGTGGAAGGGCATTCGAGTGGCACCGACATCATTGCCTATGTGCCTGAGGCGGACGTGCTATTTGCAGGAGATATGGTGTTTCATCAGCGCATTCCCTACTTAGGAGATGGCAGCATACGCCAGTGGCAGGCAAGTCTTGCCTACTTGATGGAAACCTATCCCGCGGCTACGGTCTTGCCCGGACATGGCGATGTGACCAACATAAGCGGCCTAGAAGCGCAGCGAGCTTACTTTGAAAACCTCGAACAGCGTGCTCTCTCGTGGCAAGCGCAAAACCTAAGTCAAGAGGCGGCGATCGCCATGAGTTCTGATATTCCTGCTGCCTATCAAGATTATTTGTTTCAAGCTCTCTATCCGGGCAATTTAGACGTTGCCTATCAGCAAATTACGCTAAACGATGAATAAGAGACAAAGACATAAGATCCCCGGCTTCTTCATTGAGGCTTATCCACCCCGTTAGAGTCTCACAGAAGCCGGGGATCTGCCTACGCGTTAACTAACGACAAAGCCTCTCTGGGTTTGGCGATCGCGAATCTCGTTTAAATCTCCCACGGGAATCGCAGAAATCAATTGCTGGGTATACGGCTTTTGCGGCTGCTGATAAATCTGCTCGGCAGGTCCAATTTCCTCAATTTTGCCTTGGTTCATCACCATGATGCGATCGCTCATAAATTTCACCACGCTCAAATCATGGGAAATGAAGATATAGGTCAGCCCAAATTCTTCCTGAAGCTCTTTAAGCAAATTCAACACCTGAGCCTGCACCGATACGTCTAAGGCCGACACAGACTCATCGCAAATAATAAACTTGGGATTCAGCGCCAGTGATCGGGCAATACAAATGCGCTGGCGCTGCCCGCCTGAAAATTCATGGGGATATCGATCTTGACATTCAGGAAACATCCCGACCCGATCAAGCAAATATGACACCCGCTCTCGCTGCTGGCGGCGGCTCATACCGATGCCATGAATTTTGAGCGGTTCTTTCACCGCCTCACCAATGGTGATGCGCGGATCGAGCGAACTAAACGGATCTTGGAAAATAATTTGCATCTCGCGGCGAAGTCGTCGCAGACGTTTGCCCGTCAGCTTAGTAATGTCTCGATTCTCAAAAATAATTTGCCCACCCATTGGCTTGATCAGGCGCAACAGGGCGCGTGCTAGAGTCGTCTTGCCACAGCCTGACTCACCCACTAAGCCCAGCGTTTCCCCTGGATAGACGTCAAACGAAACGCCGTTAACCGCCATGATATAGCGCTGGGTTTGGCCAAAAACGCCGCGCACCGGAAACCCAACCTGGAAATTTTGAATCGAAAGCAACGGTGCGTTGGTCTTGAGTTCGGCGAGTCGCTGATTCGCTTCCGCTTCACTCACTTCAGCCTGAAGCTTGAGGTCTAGCGATTCATCTTTGTCTCGTTCTTGAATGACAGGTTCGCCGGTAGGCGATGTCACAACCTCCATAAAGTCAGTAATCGTAGGCAGATATTGCATGCGGCGATCGGGGCGGGGGCGGCACGCCAGCAACCCCTTTGTATAGGGGTGCTGAGGATTTGAAAAAATTTGCCAGATTGAACCATATTCGACGATCTTGCCCTGATACATCACGGCAACAAAGTCTGCAATCTCCGCGATAATGCCGAGGTCATGGGTAATGAACATCATCGACATCCCGCGGCGATCGCGCAGTTCACGCAGCAGGTCTAAAATGGTGGCCTGCACAGTGACATCTAGCGCAGTTGTGGGTTCATCCGCAATCAGCAGGGACGGATTGCACGATATCGCCATCGCAATCATCACCCGCTGAATTTGCCCACCCGATAATTCGTGAGGGTAGCGATCGAGAATTGCCAGCTTATGACGATTCACCTGCTGCTGAATCTCGGATTCGGACGGTTGAGCCGAGGTTGCCCCATGTCCATTGGCAGACGCATCAGCCCCAAACTTACGTCTGTGCCAAGCCACGGTACAGGTTTCTCGGAGTTCCTCATCGCTGGGCAGCAGTTTGACCTCTTGAAGCAGACTAACCGCTTGCCGTCGAGCGTCTTTCTTAGAAATATCTTGATGGCGACGAATCGCCTCAACCAGTTGAAACCCGCATGTATAGACCGGATTCAGGGAGCTTAAAGGCTCCTGGAAAATCATGGAAACCTTTCCACCTCGATATTGCTGCATTTGCTCAGGAGGCAAACTTAGCAGATTAACCCGATCGATGCCGCGCTGAACGTCGCTAAACCAGGTTTCGCCCGCTGTAATGTTCCCCGGCGGACTAGGCACCAACCCCATCACCGCTAACGATGTGACCGATTTGCCAGATCCCGACTCGCCTACAATGCCAACCGTTTGACCGCGCTTGACCTGAAATGAAACATCATCAACTGCTTTAATGATGCGTTCGTCAGATTGGAACTGTACGTGGAGATTGCGAACATCAAGGATTGTGTCACTCATGGAAGTTCAGGCGAGAGTCAAACCAAAAACTGCGATGGGAATTTAGACGGATTGTAACACTGGCTAATCACGATCTGAGGAATCATTGACTTCTAAATCTAGCGATCGGTAGCCCGTTGAGATGATTAATGCACAAAACTCTTAACGAAAAGGGCTGGAGGTCATGCCTGCGAGAACAGATCTGACCTGCGCTGAATTCAAAACTCCGCAAGGACGTTTTTCTATATGGTGGTTTACTCTTTGAGTCGCAGCGTTATGTCTACAACCGTTGTCAACAAAAATTTCTTCCAAGACGCCTGTCAATACATCCATTGTTCAATAGCGGCTAGGTACAAAATGTCCAAAAATGACATTTATACAGGGCGTCTATACAGGGAGCATGTCACCTTTGTAATCCGATGAGGCCATTAAGGTAAGCACACCGATGAGCAAGCACTTGAGGAACATTCTTCTCATTCCACTGCGCCCCAGAAATCTTGACCCTACGACCCACCTGCTTA
>JBNPEB010000017.1:0-155324 GCA_051117335.1 Elainellaceae cyanobacterium | reverse complement strand
TCAGCGAATCTCCCGGTTTGTGCGGCGGAACTTAGCCTTCTCGAAAACTCTGCGTAATCACATCGGATTACTGTGGAACTTCATCCACCACTACAATGCATCATTACCTGTGTAGCACCACCCAATCCCCTTGCGGGGAATAGGGCTTTGCGACTCTGTCTCAGACTTCGGAGTAGAGTGCTTTGTTAAGTTTCAATCCCCTTGCGGGGGAATAGGTCTTTGCAACGCATCATTCAGTTTAGACAGCACAGGATTAGATCTGGTTTCAATCCCCTTGCGGGGGAATAGGTCTTTGCGACCATCATTTGTTGTGCGGCCTGAGGGGTCATGACTAAGTTTCAATCCCCTTGCGGGGGAATAGGTCTTTGCGACTAACGTTCATTATTTGCCTGAGGATACAAGCAAAGGTTTCAATCCCCTTGCGGGGGAATAGGTCTTTGCGACAAAATTGGGCTTGACGATACGCCCAACATTGATGTGTTTCAATCCCCTTGCGGGGGAATAGGTCTTTGCGACACTACTATTTTTGAGTTGCCTCTTGTTGCGATTCTGTTTCAATCCCCTTGCGGGGGAATAGGTCTTTGCGACGGGAGTGGGACGCATGGAGCGCTAAAGATTCTGTTGTTTCAATCCCCTTGCGGGGGAATAGGTCTTTGCGACTGCGGCATCTTGAAACGTAATGCCTATCAAATTTTCAAGGTTCGTTTGCGCGGATCGATCTCAGAATAGCACTTCCAGCGATCGCCCTTCCAAAATTTCACATAGCTTTAACATTTGCAACCCCTGACAGACACCGAATCGAGCGATCGCGCGGATCTTATTTTCGTGGCGATCGCATCAAAGCCCTATGAGTCAAAGGATTTAGCATCAGTTTTGTCAGCGAGCCGGAAAACAGCAACCCATTCGCGCAGATGAAAGGCAGCAATCAAAAGGCAGAAGAATGAAAGCGGAAGAGGGAAGACGGAAGGCGGAAGGCGGAAGAACGAAGACGGAAAAGGGCGATCGCCCACCGAAATAAGCCTCTCTCTGACTCTCCTCCGTCTTCCGCCTTCTATTTTCTTTCTTCCAAAGTTTTAGTCCCCAGTTTGAAAGACGGAAGACGGAAGAACGAAGACGGAAAAGGGCGATCGCCCACTGAAATAAGCCTCTCTCTGACTCTCCTCCGTCTTCCGCCTTCTATTTTCTTTCTTCCAAAGTTTCAGTCCCCTTTCGGGGTAGTGGGTTGATGAACCGTAAAACTGCTGGTGGCTTTTGTCGTCTTGCTGGTTTCAGTCCCCTTTCGGGGTAGTGGGTTGATGAACTTTTAAGGATGTGTGGGTAATTAAACAACGCCACCAGTTTCAGTCCCCTTTCGGGGTAGTGGGTTGATGAACGAGAGGCTGCCCAGTACCAACTGGATACAGACTTGTTTCAGTCCCCTTTCGGGGTAGTGGGTTGATGAACTCCTTTTTTATGGCTATTCTGATGCTTACCTTCCAGTTTCAGTCCCCTTTCGGGGTAGTGGGTTGATGAACCCGAAGGATTTTCTGATTAAAATAGCCAAACTAACGTTTCAGTCCCCTTTCAGGGTAGTGGGTTGATGAACCAGTTTTTCTAGTGCAGATTTTCTCTTGAGATCAGGTTTCAGTCCCCTTTCGGGGTAGTGGGTTGATGAACACGAAGATCAGACTGATTTCACGAGCCAAGCGCGTTTCAGTCCCCTTTCGGGGTAGTGGGTTGATGAACGATGCGGCACCCGAGCCTGCCTGTTGACCTCCGTGGTTTCAGTCCCCTTTCGGGGTAGTGGGTTGATGAACTTTATGAATACTCAACTGGGTTGGTGCAATACTCCAGTTTCAGTCCCCTTTCGGGGTAGTGGGTTGATGAACATGCAGGACAGCGTTTTGATCGGCCCTAACGGGAAGGTTTCAGTCCCCTTTCGGGGTAGTGGGTTGATGAACTTTGGGGCTCTATTTTTTCTTGCCTGGCAAACTCGTTTCAGTCCCCTTTCGGGGTAGTGGGTTGATGAACTTGGATCTACGCCAAGTCTTACGAGCTGAAGGAAGAGTTTCAGTCCCCTTTCGGGGTAGTGGGTTGATGAACCTTTGATAGAAAGTGTCCTCGCGTCAGGTGTAGGAACGTTTCAGTCCCCTTTCGGGGTAGTGGGTTGATGAACTTGCGCCAAAATGAAGGGCCACAGACTGTGATTGGTTTCAGTCCCCTTTCGGGGTAGTGGGTTGATGAACGACTTTGAAGTGGTAGCGGCTATTCGCGAGGGGTATCGTTTCAGTCCCCTTTCGGGGTAGTGGGTTGATGAACAAAGGGGTTGCAAGTCCATCAGGCCGCTAGAGGCGTTTCAGTCCCCTTTCGGGGTAGTGGGTTGATGAACCCGGAGCTTGTCGACCGGTTGTCACGGTTCGGGTGTTTCAGTCCCCTTTCGGGGTAGTGGGTTGATGAACCAGAGGGATTCGGGACGCATTGTCATTGTTGACTTGTTTCAGTCCCCTTTCGGGGTAGTGGGTTGATGAACCAGTTGACCGATCAAGAGGTTGCTGGACTTTTAGTGTTTCAGTCCCCTTTCGGGGTAGTGGGTTGATGAACCCTCGGCTTTTAGAAGCCTTGATATATAACCATTTCAAGACCCCATTTTCAGGGGGGTCTATTTTTCCTGTCAATAAGCCCACTTCGTTTGCAATAAGCAATCGGAAAAAGCGGCTGAAACGCTTACTTGACAGGGAATGTAGGCGGGTCAACGAAATAATGCGGTTTTCAAGGATCGGCTGACCCCAGCGAATTGGAATCATTACGCCAAATATAGTTGCTCAATCTAAAATTGTCCAGTTTCCAAAGATTCTTTTTATATTTCTCGATAAAATCTAGACGATCACGCGCAACGGATGGAATACTGCTGCGAGGCAAATGGTTATAGCCCTACGGGCTTAGGTTTTTGTGTAGACCCCGCATAGCGCGCGGGGTCTACGTTCAGCGTCCTAACGTGAGAGCGTAAGGCCATAGCATCAGCAGATATTTCACCGAGCGATCGCGATCGCCTGTTTGATCGGGTTCATCGGGGCGATCCGGCTCGGACTCTCGCGGTTAAAGGCATTGGCTTTGGGCTGAGACCCGTCACTCGCGATGTCTCGATCGCGTCTTAGGATGGCGGCTCTGCTGATGCGTTCTCTGATGGTGGAGAATGGGGGTCAAACTCCCACAGCATGATCATGACGGATGGTCCCGTGCCGCTTGGGGTGGCATTGAGATACCCGACGAGCTGATCGTCGTTGGTTTTTACTTCATACAGAGGCCCCCCGCCATAATCCTCTAACCGATTGATGGTGACATCAGCAGGGAGATAGTCTGCGGGGCGAAAAGCGTTGACAACGCCTTCATCATCGGCCTGAGATAAATCGACATCATTTAGCATGATGACTCGGTCATTGATAATGCCGTCTCGCAAGGATGGATCACTTGCGTTTGGATCGTCAAAGTAAGCATCAGGGTTTTGATAGAATGCTGGCGGTGGGTTATCTCCTCCCCGAAAATAGCGATCGCTGCTTTCAAATCCGCCAGCAAGCTGATTTCGATAGGGGCTAGGGTCAAACGCTGGCGCTGGCGAGGGAGACGGCGTGGGTTGAGGAGATGCCGCCGGGGTGGGTGTTGCCGCAGGTTGAGGAGCGGGCGTTTGAATGGCTTGAGGTTGAGGAGTGGGAGCAGGAGCTGCTTGCCGAGGCGTAGGCTGTACCGGAGCCGGAGACGGCGTGGGTTGGGGGGTGGGAGAGGGGGATGGCTCAGGTTCGGGAAGAGGCTTCACAATGGGTGACAAACTGGTAATGTCGATTTCTTGTTCTTCTTCTAATTCATCGGGTTCAACCTCTGGTTCTGGGCTTCCTGGAATTGCCAGCACGACCCCATGCAACAGTAATGAGACATATAGCATCGGGTGAACGAGTAACTGCCAAATCAGCGGCGATCGCTGAGACTGCTGTGACGAATGCTCCATAGTGCAGCGTATCCCATCCAAAACAAAAATTTCATCTCAAAAAAACACCTTGGGGAGAAAACCGACACTCACCCCAAGGTGCATATCATCGAGGCAGATGTAAAACGCACAATTTCCAACAGAATGATTATTCCGTTTATTCTGTCGGAGTGAGTGAACGAGACAATTGCATAACATCTTCGATGTCTAAACCAGACGTTTCGTTTGCCTGGTAGACCGTGCCCACTTCGAGGTCAGCCAGCAATGACTGACCGAGAGAATAGGCTTGCTCGGAAAGCGCTACATAACCGACTTCAGGCACGATGCCCGGTGCGCTATTGAGGTAGTATTCAATAAACGCCTGCATCTCTGGGCGCTGAGCTGAATCAGCACTCACATAGATGAAAATTGGGCGAGAGAGAGGCGTGTAGGTTCCGTTGTTGACGCTCCGAGACGAAGGCAACACGGGACCATCTCCACTATCAATGGCAACAGCACGAAGCTGTTCACGGTTATTATCAAAATAGGCATAGCCAAAGTAGCCGAGAGCATTGGTATCGCGGGCAACACCCAAGACCAAAATATTGTCATCTTCACTAGCGGTGTAGTCAGCGCGGCTAGCCCCTTCCTCTCCGACAATTTCATCAGTGAAATAGTCAAAGGTTCCAGAATCAGTTCCAGGACCGTAGAGAGAGATTTCGGCATCGGGCCAAGATGGCTCAATATCACTCCAGCTGGTGATTGTACCTTGTGCAGCAGGTGCCCACAGGGTTTGAAGCTGCTCAACCGTCATTTCCGTTGCCCAGTCGTTTTCAGGATGAATGACCACGGTGATCGCATCGTATGCGACTGGAATTTCGACATACTCGATTCCATTTGCCATGCAGGCTTCCATCTCGCTGGGCTTGATCGGGCGAGATGCGTTGGAGATATCGGTTTCACCGTTGCAAAACTTCTCGAAGCCACCCCCCGTTCCAGAGACACCCACTGTAATCTGGGTATCTGGATTCTGTGACATATACTCTTCAGCCATTGCCTCGCTGATTGGAAACACTGTACTGGAACCATCAATGGCAATGGACTGTGCAGACGCTACAGACGAGGAGAATCCTACTCCTGCGACGGCGACGGCTGCTGCTCCAACTAATGTGAGTCGATTCAATTTAAATTGCATTCCGCTCACCACCATAAAATCACACTCCAAGGCATCTTTTTTGGGTCAATAAAAGCCTAACGAGGGGTACGATACTCGCTAATGATTAAGCATTCTTAATGGGAAGCTACGTAAAGCAGTTATGAAGAGGTTGTCTTTAGGTTAAGCATTTATTCGATTGCCAACGATACCCGATTACCGCCAATGTCTTGGAGGGTTCTGAGGAGGTTTTCAACTTCGTCATAACTCAAATCCCGATCGGCCTTGATGCGAACGATGCCGTCCGGATTCTCAACCAAATAGGTGCTGATTTCGCCCGTCAATTCAGAAAGGCTGATGGACTCTTCTGCTATCAAGATTTCTCCTTGAGCATTAAGCCCGATCACAAACGGCTCGACGTCTTCTTCCCCTTCACCGGCTCCACGCTCTGCTTCAGGCAGGTCGACGCTAACGATGTTTTGCCCGGTCAACGTCATTGAAATGATGATAAAGAAAGTTAGCACTGTCATCAGCACATCCATCATCGGAACGAGGTTGACCTCTGGAATTTGAGAACCGGGTCTTGGACGGTTGAGACGCATGGGTGGAATTTCAGAAAGTGGTGAGCAAAAACTTTGAACTCTATTTGAGTGCCCTATTCAAGTGCCCTATTCGAGTGCAAGCGAGACGCGATCGCCCCCCACATCACGGATGTCTCCAAGGAACCGTACCACTTGCTCGTAGGGAAGCTGGGGATTAGGCGTGATCAGCACCGCACCGTCTTCATGTTCGGCGAGATACTGCTGGATTTGCAGCTCTAATGCGGTTTGTGACATAGACTGATCCTCAACCAAAATCTGCCCGTCAGCCGTGAGTTCGACAATCAGGGGATCTGGAGGCTGACTGTCAGGCAATGGGGCTGCCTGCTGGTCACTCGGCAGTTGCACATCAATGCCCCGCGACGTTGATAAGGTCATGGTAATCATGACGAAAAACGCCAGGATTCCCAGCATCACATTTAGCATGGGAATCAGATTAATCACCGGAATCGACGAGTCGGCGTGACGTTCCTTAAACCGCATAGGGGGATATCAACTAGTGCGTTGAAACAGGGGACGTTGCCAGATAATCACTTGAGCTTTCCTGAGATGGCTCGTACCAAACCTGACGATAAATCAGCTCTAATTCGCTGCCAACTTCTGAGAAATAGTCCATCTGGTTCGCTTGCAGTGAGACAAAAACGCGAAAAATCACCAATGCCAGAATCGCAACAACCATGCCTGCGGCGGTTGTGATTAACGCCTCACCGATGCCACCTGCCGCGCGGGTTGCTTGTTCTCCTGTGCCGCCGCTGCCAATATCTAGATTATTGAAGGTCGCAATCAGTCCGGTGACGGTGCCTAACAGACCGAGCAGAGGCGCGAGTGCGACGACGGTTTCTAACAGCTTGTCACCTTTGCGCATTTGCACAAATTCTTTGTCGCCTGCTGCTTCCATTGCAAGTCGAAAGGTTTCGGGGTTGGGCTGTTTGAGCTTGAGAGGCGCTAGCAAAAACCGCCCAATGGGTAGATCCTGCGCCTGCTCAGCGATCGCCCGTGCCTCACTCAGGTCATATCGTGCCGCTTCAAGCACATCATGCACAATACGATGCTCCCGGCGCAGCAGTCGATACCAAAACCAGCCTCGTTCCAACCCAGTTGCGATCGTAAACACCGACAACCCGATGATCGGAATCATCACCGGACCACCTTTAATCACCAAATCGAGGACAGGAAACATAGCGCCCTTGGGGAAATATCTGATCGTCTCAAATCTTAACAGAATTGCGTTCCATGGATAGGGTACCTGAATTCTGCGATGGACTCATTAAGACGAGGTAATTCAAAGGCTAAAGCCGAATTAAGAGTCCCGCTGAATTCAACATTGCATGGGCATGATGAATTTTTAGCTGGGCGGCATAGTGATCACAAAATCAATCAGGTGATGCGCCATCTGAAGTTTGCTGCATCGGCTGAGAGAGGTTTGTCTGCCGGTGTGGTCGATAAACACCGCCTGGTTTTGGGTGCTCCCAAATCCGCTGTTGGGCTGGTCGATGGGGTTGGCGGCGATCGCATCGAGTTTCTTCTGCCGGAGCTTTGCTAGCGCCGGGGCGACAATATCTCCCGTTTGGGCGGCAAAGCCGATCAGTCGTTGACCCGACTGCTTGCGTTTGCTGAGTTCCATCAAAATATCGGGGACGGGGTCGAGGTCTAGCGAGTCAGGGAGCGATCGCTTCGGCAATTTCTCGGCGTGATACTCGGCAGGCATTACGTCTGCTACTGCCGCAGACATAATGATCCAATCGGCGCTATCACAAAACTCCAGGAGCGCAGCGTGCATTTCTTGAGCGCTAACAACTGGAACCAATCGCAGACTCTCAGAGGCAACTAGGGCATCGGTTTCCATCGGCGCATGCACGAGCGTTACCCGTGCGCCTCGATGGATGGCGGCCTGAGCTAGTGCGATCCCCATTTTGCCAGTAGACGGATTCCCGATGAAGCGTACGGGATCAAGATGCTCGCGAGTCCCTCCGGCACTGATGAGCAGATGTTGACCGCTCAAATCTCTCGCTCCCCGCGTATGCACGATGGATTGAACGTGAGCGACGATTTGCGACGGCTCGGCCATACGCCCCGCACCCAGGCGATCGCACGCTAGCATACCCGATCCAGGCCCCACCGTATGACAGCGGGGGTTGGCCTGCACCAAGCTCCAGTTGCGCTGCACGGGCTGCTGAAGCCACATCTCGGTATTCATCGCGGGAGCCAACAGCATTGGGCAAGCCGACGCCAGCACCGTATTGGTTAACAGATTATCTGCCATGCCGTAGGCAAGCTTTGCCAGAGTATTGGCCGTAAGCGGGGCAATTAGGAAAACATCTGCCCACTCGCCCAGCTTGATGTGCAGCGGGCGATCGTGGCTGGGATGCCAAAAAGTGGCATCGGTGTAGGCGGCGTGGCGAGACAGCGTTGCAACCGTCAGGGGCGTGACAAACTGCTGGGCGCCCTCGGTGAGAATCACGCGAATCTGTGCCCCTGCTTTCGCAAGAGTTGAAACGACCTCACAGGTTTTATACGCTGCAATGCCACCGCCAATGCCAATCAATATCCGCTGTTCTGCGACCATACGGCGTGTAGGCGATCGCTCAAAGCTACGATTCGTCGTAGGCTTCCATATCTAACAGGTAAAGATAGGGCTCCACCATTTCGGGACGCTGAAAGGCGATCGCTCTGAGCAAATGCCAGTCTCTTAGCCCATCAAACGGATTTGAATATTCATCCTGGTCGAGACGTTGCGCTAGCTTGGCAACATCTTGATCAGTAACGCTGTCAACGTCTTGCTTGGAAAAGCTGAGTGTCGTCATAATCGTTCCCCCCTCCTCTAGGAGCATCTACCTCTGTGATCCGCTCTGTAATCCGCTCTGTTTAGGATCTGGCGCTTCAGATTCAAAAGGTGCAATGCAGATCAGGATGCATCCCCATCCCTATCCTACGCTGTTTCACTGAGCTATGAAGACACCCCTCCCACAAAACTTTGCATAAGATTCAAGTTTTCTGGCCGAATTTCGTGTCCCATATTCAATTCTTGATAATGCACTGTTGCGCCCAGACCCACCAGCATCTCATGGGCCTGACGGGCCGCGGCAACGGGCACCACCGGGTCTTGTTTGCCATGCACCATGAGAATGGGCGGAATATTCTCTATCTGAAAGTTAAGAGGCGCATGCAGATAGCCACTCATGACGATGAGGGCAGCAACGGGAAGCTGCGACCCGACGTCTAGAGTCATCGCTCCACCTTGGGAAAATCCTGCTAAGACGGTGCGAGATAGCGGAATGCCAGTATGCCCTTCTAATGACATGAGCCACGTCATCAGCGTCTGGCGACTCTCGGCTAAATCAGGTTGGCGATCGAAATTGGGCACGCTGCGAAAGTCATAATCAGCCGGAAAGTTATACCACATATAGCCTCCCGGAGCATACGGGTGGGAAAACGGGGCATCTGGAAAAATCATTTCGTAGTCGGGTAGCTTGAGATAGGGGGCTAACGATGCCAGGTCTTGAGCATTTGCACCCCAGCCATGAAGCCCGATCAGCAGACCTTTGGGAGGCTGATCGGACGAGGGGGGAATATCGATTGCGCGTAAGGGCAGAGTTTTTACTCCTTTTCTGGGCTGAACTCCTCTAAAATCATAGATTCGCAGAGGTGAAATTTCCATCCATCATGAATTATCTTGTCGAGGGAGTGATTGACCATGGCACGTCTGGCATTGCTGAGCGTCTCCGATAAAACGGGGCTCGTAGAATTAGCGCGCAGCTTGGTTGAAGAATTTGAATTTGAATTGCTCAGCAGCGGTGGCACTGCAAACGCATTGCAAACAGCGAGCATTCCGGTGACCAAAGTTTCAGACTATACAGGGTCGCCAGAGATCTTGGGCGGACGGGTCAAAACTCTGCACCCTCGAATTCATGGCGGCATTTTGGCGCGCCGCAATGTTCCTCAAGATCTCGTCGATTTGGAGACAAATTCGATTCAGCCGATCGATTTGGTCGTGGTCAATCTCTATCCCTTTGAGCAGACGATCGCCCAACCAGATGTAACGCTGCTAAAGGCGATTGAGCAAATTGATATCGGTGGCCCCGCCATGCTGAGAGCGGCTGCCAAGAATTTTGCCAATCTGACCGTGCTCTGTCATCCCGATCAGTATGGATCGTATGTGCAAGAACTGCGCCAGCATCATGGCGAGGCGTCGCTTGCATTTCGCCATACCTGCGCTCGACGGGCGTTTTGGCTCACGTCGGTGTATGACCAGGCGATCGCCAACTATCTCAGCAGCCAACCCTCGTCCACACAGTATGAATCGTCCCAGGAAACGGGGAACGACTTGCCCGACTCATTTACCCTCACCGGGCAGACGCTCCAAACGTTGCGCTATGGCGAGAATCCGCATCAGCCTGCATCGTGGTATCAGACCGGAACGGTGTCTGGCGGGTGGGCGGCAGCCGAAAAACTCCAAGGAAAGGAGCTGAGCTACAATAACTTAGTCGATTTAGAGTCGGCGCGCCAAATCATTGCAGAGTTTCCAGAGGGTCGCCCGGCAGCAGCGGTCTTAAAGCATACCAATCCGTGTGGGGTTGCATGTGGAGATAGTTTGCTAGATGCCTATGAGAAGGCATTTGCAGCAGACTCGGTGTCAGCCTTTGGCGGCATTGTCGCTCTCAATCAGCCCATTGATGCACCCACAGCAACTGCCTTAACCAAGACATTTTTAGAATGCGTAGTTGCGCCAGGATGTGACCCGGAGGCGAGAGACATTCTCCAGGCAAAATCGAAGGTGCGGGTATTGGTGATGCCCAATCTTACCCAAGGCCCCACGCAAACTGTGAAATCGATTGCAGGAGGCTTTTTAGTGCAAGCGGCCGATAATGAACCCACCGACCCGACGCAGTGGAAAGTTGTCACGGAGGCTCAACCCACGACTCAGCAGTTTGAAGAACTCGTGTTTGCCTGGAATGTGGTCAAGCATGTCAAATCGAATGCGATTGTCGTCACGCGCGATCGCACGACGCTGGGCATTGGTGCCGGGCAGATGAATCGCGTGGGGTCGGTCCAAATCGCCCTAGAGCAAGCAGGCGAGCAGGCGAGCGGAGCGATTCTTGCTAGCGATGGATTTTTCCCATTTGATGACTCCGTGCGGATGGCAGCAGCGGCAGGCATTATGGCGATCGCCCAGCCCGGTGGCAGCCTGCGCGATCAAGATTCTATTCAGGCAGCCAACGAACTCGGTCTAGTCATGATGTTTACGGGGATTCGCCATTTTCTGCACTGAGTTTTAATTCTGTAAGGGCGTTTCGCGAAACGCCCTTACCAAACGCCCCGATGAAGAATCTGGACGGATCCCCGGCTTCTGTAGCGAGTCTTTAATGTTGACTAGGAGCCTCAATGAAGAAGCCGGGGATCTAAAGCTGGGGATCTGCGAGTCCGGTTTAAAGCAGTGAGACACTGTAAAGCAGATTGGCTATGCTTGAGGTTCTGAGTTTTCTGAATGCGTATGTCGTCTGCTCCTCGACTGTCTAACCCATCACCTGACCAATCATCTGACTCGACGATGATCCACGTGACCCTCCTACTTGATGGGGGACATCAGCATTCTCTCTCGCTGCCGTCTGATGCGCCCCTCCTCAAGCGATTATTCACGCTGATTGCTGGGCAATCTGCTCCGCCTACAGGCCAGCTCATTCAGATTCCGATTCAGTCGGGCAAAGCGGTCTTGAGCTTTCGGAGCGATCGCCTTGTAGGGCTCGTGACCGAACCCCCGCTGATTGTGCAACCTGCAACCTCCCCTCAATCGGCTCAGCCAGATGCTGCGACTCAGAAAGCTGCACTGACTGCGCGATCGCCAAATCTTGCCACAGACGACAATTCACCTCATTCTTCAGATCCTCGGCAGCGATCGTCTCCCAGCGATCGCACCGATCCAGTACTTGCATCCCGGTGCGTCCAAGTCGATCAATTTTTAACGCCCCGACAGCACCACGCCCTGATCGACTTCACCCTCAACAGCCGCGATGTCTTTGTTTCGAGCAGCACATCAACCGGGGAAGCCGACTATCGCAAGTCATTTGTCTTGCATACGTTTCCAGACTTTGCAGAGCTGATTCGCCAGCGTATTCACGCCCTGTTTCCCGACGTGATTGCCAAGCTTGATTTGCCGCCGTTTGCGATCGCCCAAATCGAGGCACAGTTGACCGCCCACAACGATGGGCACTACTACAAGGTTCACAATGACAACGGCAGCGCCGACACTGCAACCCGAGAGCTGACCTACGTCTATTACTTTTATCGAGAGCCTAAGCCCTTCTCAGGTGGGGAATTGCGCGTCTATGACAGCAAGGTTGAAAACAATTACTATGTCAAGGCGGCATCCTTTCAAGATATCGAGCCGCGCAACAATAGCATCGTGTTTTTCTTGAGCCGCTATATGCACGAAGTATTGCCGATCGTCTGCCCAACGCGCGACTTTGCCGATAGCCGCTTTACGATCAACGGCTGGATTCGACGATAATTCTTTATCCAGACCAATTCAGCACGATTGGATACGTAGATATCACAAAGACCACCACCGCAAGAATTGCCAGCAATCCGTCCACAATATTGCCGAGAATCGTTCCAAACACGGTTCCGACGCTTGCCTTGAGAGCAGTTCTAAATTTGGATTCTCCCTCAACGGATCGGCGAGACAGATATTCGCCAAGAAATGCGCCGATAAATGGCCCGATGAGCACACCCAAAATTGGCCCCCCAATCGGCAGGGCGGGTAACAGCCCCAGTGCGCCGACCACCAGCCCAATAATGGCGCCAAACTGCCCCCACTTAGTCGCTCCAAACTGCTTTGCGCCCCAGTAGGCTGCCAAAAATTCGACCAGGGCACTCAAGACAAGAATGGTAAAGACAATGATGATCGGCCAGCCAATCCCGGTAAATTGAGTGGCGATCGCCCATACCAAGATTGAGCCTAAAATCAGGCTGGCTCCAGGGGTGCCTGGAATCAGCTCACCCACAGCGCCGATCACCATCACAGCAACCAATATCCAATACAAAAGTGTGAGATCCATGATGTGTCCTTCGGGGTTTCGATTCGTAAGCGGCAGGGGGAGTCGGTTCGTTCAAGTTTTCAGTTTTGTAATTGGAGTTGGGGCGGCATGGCTTGAGCAAAGTCTTGTCGTCCCTCGTCTAACTCCGGCGGAATGCCGTTGGGATACTCTTCGTTAATCAACTCGTTGAGGCGAGCGATGCGATTGTCTGAATAGGGATGGGTGCTTAAGAATTCGGGCGGACGCCCCCCCGATTCAGCTTGATTTAGCACCTGCATCAGTTCGACAAGCCCTTGGGGGCTATAGTCTGCCTCAGTCATAAACTGAAATCCGAGGCGATCGCTCTCTAGCTCATCATTTCGGCTGTAGTTGAGGCTAATCAATTGATTCACGGCTTGGGCAACCAACGCTGCCTGCCGAGCACTTTGAGGATCGTCTCCACTAGCAGCCACCCCAATCGCGCCCACCAGCGTCGCGCCCAGCTGTCGGCGCGCCAGTTGCTCTGCCCCGTGGCGCGCCACCACATGCCCGACTTCGTGGCCCAACACTCCGGCCAGTTGCGCCTCCGAGTCTAAGCGGCTCAGCAACCCTGAGGTGATGAAGATTTGGCCGCCAGGAAGTGCTAATGCATTCACCGTCTCTGGGGCGTCTAGGACGTGAAACTCAAACGGATAAGGAGCCTCAGACGCCTCTGATTGCTGGACGACGGTTTGCCCAACTTCGTCAATGTATGATTGCAGAGACTCGTTGGGGTAGAGCCCTCCAAATTCGGCAACCACGTCTTGCTGCCCCTGCTGCCCCAACACAATTTCTTGCTGAGGCGTCAGCGCAACTCGCTGCGATTCTCCGGTGATGGGGTTTTCGGTGACGCTGCTGCAATAGTTTAATAGCCCAAATAGCGCAAACAAGACTCCCAGCAACAAACGAACGACTAGCTTACCCACAGCACCGCGCTCCACAAAGTTTGACGCAAGAGTATCACGCGCACTGGGCAGTTAGATCTAACCAGAGAATTAAACCAGAACCTGATTGACTGACAAAACTCTGGACGAATCCGATTAGCCTGTTCGTCGGAGCCAAATTGCTCGTAAACCAGCCGCTTTTGCGCCTTCATAATCTTCTCGAAAACTATCTCCCACATACCAAGCATCATGAGGAGAACAATTGTGCTTCTTGAGCGCGATTTCAAATGCTTTCGGATCAGGTTTGGCGACTCCCACCTCACTCGAAATCGTCACAGACGATAGCAGATTAGACAATTTCAACGACTCCAAGACAGCATGAATGCGAGAGTCAAAATTAGACAATACGCCTAGCTCAAGGCCCTTGCTGTGCCAATCGGCCAACACATAGCGAGTTTCAGGATATACAAACCACGGATTTGCGGTGGCAAAGTAGGCATAGAGCGAACTAAAAAACTCTGAGAAATGGGTGAACTGATCAAGAACCCCCACCTGTTCAAATGTTTCACGGGCGATCGCCTCCCACCAATCAAACTCGCGCTGCGGAATCTCTTTAGGATCAACGCCCGGAAAAGCTAGCGGTGATGCATCTCGAAAACTTCTGAAAAACGATTGATTCAGCGCTTGAACATCGGCATCCACGCCAAACTCTTTGGCAATGTTGTGATAAATCTGCCCGACACTACCCTGGACTCCAAACAACGTTCCAACTGCATCGAGCAGAATAACTTTGGGTCGATGATGCGACGACTTCATGGAGACAGCAACTCACGCACAGGTTTCGCAATCCAGTTTAGCCCGACGCGAACTTGGTGATCGAACGTCGGCATTCGATATAGATAGGCCAATCGGCGGGCAATATGCGCCAATGGACCGTCTAATTTAATGCCTAGCCCTGTGAGCGTTGCGTTATCCATTCCCAAGGTCATCATTTCGCCCAGGTTTTGATATCGAAATGGCAATAACGGTCGCCCCGTAACCGATGCCCAAATATTCCAAGAGGCATACTGAGCTTGCTGAAACGCGGCCTGGGCTGTAGCGGGAACATGTTGCCCGGAGGCATCTCGGCAGTCTGCCAAATCTCCCAATGCAAAAATTTCAGGGTGATCCACGGCCTGGAGCGTAGGCGTTACCACAATCTGATCTTGGTCATTCTTTTTCAATGGCAAAGTTTGGATGACATCTGCAACTTTCGTTCCGACCGTCCACAGCACAATGTCAACCGGAATCTCATCTACCTGCCCCTTATACTCCAGCGAGATCGAGTTTGCCTGAATGTCGGTGACCTGAGTTTCTAAATCAACCCATACGCCTCGTTCATTCAAAGCTTGGATCGCGGTTTCTCGGTTAAATTCGGGAGACGTTTTTAGAATCTGCTCTCCTCGATCGATGAGTCTTAACCGACCGCGATCGCCCAGACGTTCTGCTAGCTTACAGGCAAGCTCAACGCCGCTGTAGCCTCCGCCGACGACGGCGACGCGAATCTTATCGATATCCGATCGTTCGAGCGATTTTAAGGTTTCTTCTAATCGATATGCATCCGGAATCGTGCGAAATGGAATCGCATGCTGCTCAGCTCCTGGCACAAAGTCAACCGGAGTTTCGCCCCCCAACGCCAGCACAAGCTGCGTATATGACAACTCCGGCGAGTCATGCAAATAGACGGTTCGCTCATCAAGACTAATTCCTGCAACTGCTGCTTGCTGAAACCGGACATTGGTATTTGCCAAAAGTTCTACAAATGGAGGCGCGATTTCCCAGGTTTGCAATTCCCCGGTCAACAGTTCGTAGAGGAACGGAGAAAACAAGAAGCGATCGCGCTGATCGACGAGCACGATGTCTGGCTTGTTGGGCAGTTGCCACGGTAGTTGGCTAAGGTTTAGCGCGGTATAAAGACCCGCAAAGCCACCGCCCAGAATACAGATTCGATCGGGTTGGTCTGACATGAGCGTAAGCAGCAATCCAAGCAGAACGTTCCCCTTCAGGATAACAAGGGTTTTGAGATTAGGGATTTAGACGACACTAAAGAAACGATTCATATGATAGCTGCACCGTCTGCGGCACAACTCAGCGCCTACAGTCCCTTTCTGTGCCCGACCAGATTTGGGATGCATGACTATCTCCTAGGGCGCTTGTACTAAGCTTGACAGTCAAATGACAGTTAAATGACAGTCAAATATGTAGTCAAAAATCGGCTAAATCAACCTGAAATGTCTATCTTAAAACTTCGTATCATTCGAGGACAGGACAAATCTCACGCGAGAGGCCAGCTTGAATAAAGGCTTTGAGCCTTGAGCAGCCTGGCTTTCGCCAGTATGAACTTGAATGGGCGATACTGGATTCGAACCAGTGACCCCTTCCGTGTGAAGGAAGTGCGCTACCACTGTGCTAATCGCCCAAGGTACCAAATTTAACACGAGTAATCCGCTTCCAACAATGGGTTCATCATTGCCAACGGCTCGGCGGCGACGAAATCTATCGAGAGAGATTGAGAGTTGAGCCGCAATTTGCTACGGTCTATTACAGTTCATTATTATTTCTTCACACTCTTGTGCATTCTTCAGAAATAATTGCAATCTAATCAGAAACCAAGACCGTTTATCATCACTAGATGGCGTTGTTCTTGGTTTCAATAACTCTCCTGCAACAAAAGCTGGCAAGCTAACCAGCTTTTCTATGGAATGCGCATCTACATTTTCAATTTGAACAAACTCATTTAATATCCTGATTATTAGGCAGATAGCTTATGTCAACGACCATCGCTCCAGAACAAATTGATCGGATTATTTGGAACCAGCATGATGACCCATTTGAGGTATTAGGACCTCATCAAATTCACCAAAACGGTCAATCGGTCTGGGTTGTTCGAGCATATCTGCCAAACGCCGACGCAGCGTGGGTGATTTCGCCTGAAGAACGAAAAGAATATTCGATGGAGTCGGTGCATCATCCTAATTTTTTTGAATGTACGCTTCATATCGAAGAGCTGGCAAACTATCAGTTGCGGATCAAGGAAGGAGAGCACGAGTATGTGACCTATGACCCCTATGCGTTTCGCTCGCCCCTTTTGACCGACTTTGATGTTCATCTCTTTGCAGAAGGAAATAATCATCGAATCTACGAAAAACTGGGGGCGCACTTAGCCGCAGTTGATGGGATTCAAGGGGTCTATTTTGCAGTGTGGGCACCCAATGCTCGTAACGTCTCGGTGCTTGGAGATTTTAACAACTGGGATGGCCGCCAGCACCAGTTAAGAAAATTTGGAAACGGCATTTGGGATTTATTCGTTCCTGCCTTGGAGGTTGGAACTCACTATAAGTTTGAAATCAAAAATTACAATGGTCACATTTACGAAAAATCTGACCCATATGGATTTCAGCAAGAAATTCGCCCAAAGACCGCATCCATCGTCACAGATTTAGATGCCTACGATTGGGGCGATCGCACCTGGCTGGAAGAACGTCGAAATAGCGATCCGATGACTAAGCCGATCTCGGTGTATGAAGTTCATTTAGGATCGTGGCTCCACGCGGCATCTGCTGAGCCGCCTAAGCAAGTCGACGGCAGTCCTGCTCCAGTTGTTCATCCGTCAGAGTGGGACATTGGAGCGCGGTTTCTCACCTATCGAGAACTGGCGGATCGCCTCATTCCCTATGTCAAAGAACTCGGTTTTAATTACATCGAGTTGCTGCCTGTCGCAGAGCACCCGTTTGATGGATCGTGGGGATATCAAGTCACCGGATACTATGCCTGCACGAGCCGCTATGGAACGCCCCAAGATTTTATGTATTTTGTAGATCAGTGCCATCAAAATGGCATTGGGGTGATCGTCGACTGGGTGCCTGGGCATTTTCCTAAAGATGGTCATGGCCTCGCTTTTTTTGATGGCACTCATCTCTACGAACATGCCGATCCTCGAAAAGGAGAACACAAAGAATGGGGCACATTGGTATTCAACTATGCGCGCAATGAAGTAAGAAATTTCCTAGTTGCCAACGCGCTATTCTGGTTTGACAAATACCATATTGACGGTATTCGGGTTGATGCGGTTGCCTCAATGCTCTACTTAGACTATCTCCGCAAAGATGGGGAATGGGTAGCAAACGAATATGGTGGGCGAGAGCACATCGAGGCGGCTGATTTTCTGCGTCAGATGAACTATGTCATATTTAGCTATTTTCCAGGTGTCTTGAGCATTGCCGAAGAGTCGACCTCTTGGCCGATGGTGTCATGGCCTACTTACGTGGGTGGATTGGGCTTCAATCTCAAGTGGAATATGGGCTGGATGCACGACATGCTTGACTATTTCCACATGGATCCGTGGTTTCGCCAATTCCATCAAAACAACATCACGTTTAGCATCATGTATGCTTTTAGCGAAAACTTTATGCTGGCGCTATCCCATGATGAGGTGGTGCATGGCAAGAGTCCTATGATTGGCAAAATGCATGGCGATGAGTGGCAAAAATTTGCCAGCCTGCGAGCCCTTTATTCCTACATGTTTACTCATCCAGGTAAAAAGACTCTGTTCATGAGCATGGAGTTTGGCCAGTGGAGCGAGTGGAACGTGTGGAGTGACTTAGAGTGGCATTTGCTCCAATATGAACCCCATCAGCAACTCAAATTATTTATCAGCCGTCTTAACGATTTGTACAAAAGTCAGCCAGCTCTCTACACCCAAGACTTTAGCTATGATGGCTTTGTATGGATTGACTGCAATGATAATCGCCATAGCGTTGTTTCGTTTATTCGCTACGCAAAGGATGATCCCGAAGATTACATTGTGACGGTTTGCAACTTTACGCCTCAGCCCCATGCCCACTATAGGGTTGGTGTGCCTGAATTTGGTTTCTATACAGAGCTACTAAACAGCGATGCTCGCGAGTTTGGCGGCAGTAATATGGGCAATTTGGGTGGTAAATGGGCAGAGGAATGGACATACCATAACCGCCCGTATTCCCTAGATTTGTGTTTGCCCCCGTTGGGTGTTCTCGTGTTTAAGCTCGATCGCCAGAAGACTCAAGCTGCACTAAATCCAGCAAAATCTAGTCGTTAAAACCATTTAACCCAAAGATACAGCAACCGCCATAGTTCTTGATGCGGTTGCACGTCAGATAGCTTCCCCAGCTTCGGTTTCAGGCAGGAATCATGTCCTAAGCTATCGGGCTAACGCTATATTAGAGCTGTCTGAGTTGTCTGACTAGAATCTCAGATAGCCAGTGATTTCCATCTGAGTTGAGATGAATGTGATCCCAATATAGCGATTCAAAATCAGAGTGAGCATTCAATAGCGGCAATAGGTCGATATAAGGAATCTGGTATTCATGGGTAAGCTCGGCTAGGCGCTGTCGAGCTTTGATTTCGTAATCTCGTGACCCCGGATTTCCAATCTCTCGCTTGAGGGGAGTCATTGCTAGCAAAAATTGGCCTTGGGAGTCGTGAGTCATAATCTGAATTTGACGAATTGCCTCTAAGTTAAACCCGACGCGATCGCCCCCCTCAGCTTGTAAAGTCTGTAGTTCTGGGATCGGCTTACTCCGAGATAAATAGCGACTATATACCTCTGCTAGAGCAAAGGGTGGCTTTTGAGTAGGGTAATTGCGATCGCGCCCGACTTGAACCGAATTTGGAGCGATCGCAAATAAATCGTCTGTATTAATTAGCAGCACAATGACGTGCGCTTGAAAACACCCAAATTTTTGCAGATAGGCGAGTTCGTTTCTCGGCCCCCAAGAGTTTGCTGAGGCGTTTAAGACCTCGACCTCAGCAAACGTGTCAGGCAAGTTCTGGCGAAGCTGCGCTGCCATGAGAGCAGAAATCGTTTGGGATTGATCAGTCCACCAGCCTCCATTCGCAATCGAATCTCCAAGCAGCAAGATTCGCAGGGTTGAGTCGGGGCGATCGCGCGAAATCTCTGGACTCCGCATTGAATGGGAATTAATTGCAATTTGATTGCCAAATCGCCGGGTGCGCTGATTTGGAGCCAACAAATACCCTACTGGGTCATCTGCGATATATAGCAATGGAGTTCCAAATCCAAAGAATCGCCGTAACCCAACCTCTAGGACTATGACGATTCCGAGCGCGATCGCCCCAAGAATAAAAAGAAATTTCATAGTCCTACTGTAATCGGTTCAGCCAGAAATCAGTACACACACCTCATGTACTGTAGAGCGTATGGAATTAAAACATAGAATTGTGATCATCATCCCAACATTGACCCTTTCGCCACGTCCTGCTCTCTCCTGAACATCCAGATTCAGTCTTGATCCACGGCAGCACAGTTGGATGAGATTCTAACTCGTGGGTAGTAAAAAGTTGCGGCAATAATCGGTCAGCGCTCGCCCAGCCTAACATTGCGAGGATAGCTGTTCCGCCAATCATTCCCACTGACTGCCAAAACAATGTTCGCTGAGCTCGAATCCGATCCCCGGATCGATTCTCAGTTCCTGCTAAAAGAACCAGGTATAACCCTGGATGCCCTGGCAAGGGGATGGATATCCGAAGGTCAATAGAGTGCTTTTTCCAGCCGACTTGAGCAAAGGCTTGACGCATTGCCTCAATCTGTTGAGGGGTGAAGGTTGCCCGGTCGTTAGGCGAAATGTTGGTAAACAAACGGTCAAAGAGTGAATGGATGTCTTGCGTTGATTTGCTCATTAGCCTGCTCAAAAGATGATTAGCGATCGCATCAGCGACTATAAAACGGCAGATAAACGCTAAGAAACGATTAGCGCCCTTGCCAATTTAACCAATGGGTAGAGGCGATCGCCTCAGCAGAGTCACTGAGATCGATTGCGTCATTCATAGCGATTGCACATTGCTATATCTCAGATCTTGCAGTATCTCAAGGTAAGACTGTAGTTCCCAACTTGGCTGCCTGACACATTTTATTTTGTGGTCAGAGTTTTCGATAATGTAGGTTGCGGTTGAGCTTGCGAAACCCAACATAGTCCGACTTTAACGGCTCAAGGTTGACGCTGTGTCCATTTGCAAAAAAGTGAGACACCCCCGCTCCTGCCAGTCCAAAATTGTTCTCGAAGGTTGTAGCACCGCCGCCCTGCACATACCAGCGTTGAAGCCCTCTGCTGCCAAAGGCGGGAGAATTTTCTGAAGACGTTTCTGAGGAGGGTTCCAACGATGCTTCCAGAATTTCGGGCGAGATGTCTTCAGGCGTGGTTGCTGAAGGCGTATCTATAGACGGGGCTGGAGACTCTGAGAGACCATCAGAAGACAGCGCTGGAGAATCTAGAGACGTCTGCAAGCGAACATCCGGAGTAGAGGCATATGAGGAGTTTGGAGACGAGTCTGGAGAAAAATCAGGGGAAATTTCTGGACGAGACTTCTGGATCAGAGTGGGTTCAGGACTGGGAGTAAAAGGCTGGCGTGCTTCTGGGATGGGGCGATCGCTCGTCTCAAGGCTATTAATGCCATCAAGATCCTCACCGGGATTAGCGTGTAAGCCTTTCATCGGATACAGTGCCATCGCGGATGCTGCAAGGGCAACCATCACAGGCTGATAGAGGGGATAGGGATTGGTTTGGAGTTTGCAAACTGAAATTGTTGTTAGCGATCGCGCCCAGCGGATAAACGTTGCGCCTGTATTGCTCTTGCTTAAACGATAGGATTTAGATAAATACTTGTTAGCGTAATTATTGAGAGAGGCCACATAATCAGGGTTTGTGCCAAAACCTAGTTCAGCATAGATGGTAATTAGTCTAGTCATTCATTCAGCGATCGCCCAGCGTCGTCCGTATAGAATGGTGCATGTTGAAATAGATTACCTATCCAATCTGAGCAAAACTCTATGTAGATTCTCACCACACGCGATAGCTGCCTGCGAGACGGGTATAGCAAGTTGAGATCACATAGTGGCAATGGATAATTCATTAATAACGGCTTTAACCGACCATCAGCAATATAGTCTTGAACTAAAAATGGTGGAAGTTCGGTAATGCATGTTCCTGCTAGCGCTAATTTGAGGAGATGAAGATAATCATTGACCCGAAGAAATGGACTAATGTGAATGACCTCATGTCCTAGCTGCCAGGTGTTTGAATGAGTCGGTGCTTTCCAACTGGCGCAAGGCATAGTGAGCAGGTGTTCAGGGGTGTGAGGGATGGCATATTTTTCAAGCAAAATTGGACTGGCAACTAACACATGACGATATTCGCCTAATTTCCTTGCAATGGCTCGATTTTCTTGGCGATCGCCAATTCTCAGCGCCACATCAATCCCATCTTCGATCAGATCAACTCTACGCTCTGTCACCAATAGGTCTAGATTGACTTTGGGATAGCACACTTGAAAGTCGTGCAGTAATTTTTGCCAAGGTAGAAATCCTGGAGGCAACGAAAGACGCAATGTTCCTGATAGTTCGAGCTGGTCTCGATCAAGAGTGGATAGACCCATTTCAAATGCCTCAACGCCTTGATTCGCATATTCAAAAAACCGTGCTCCTGCATCGGTTAAACGCAAATGTCGAGTGGAGCGCTCTAGCAAGCGAATCTGCAAGTCTTTCTCTAACTCCTTGATACGTCGGCTTACCGTGGCAACCGGAATGTTCGTGCGTCGAGATGTTTCTGAAAAGCTGCCAAACTGAACAACCTTCACGAATAAGGCTACGGCATTAAAATCCATGGCACCTTTCCATAAGTGAGAAGATGTCTCTCATTTTTACCGACTACTCAACAGATTTGAAATTATTTAAACTGCTATTCATTGATCCAGCGTTTGTGATGGGTCTGCCAGCGGAATAATCTGAAAGATTTCGTTGAGGTTGCAACTAAATCGAGTTGAACCGATTGAATTTGTTTTACTGAAACTAGTAGGAAATATTCGTCATGAACTACCCCACTACTCAGCGGGAAAACCCTAAGGCAACTAACATTCCATTTCATAAGATCGGTGCTATCTTTTACGGATTGTGGGGATTTTGGCATTTCCGCATTGTCGCTCGAATGTTCGAGTTCGCTGCAACTCAGATGGATGAGGGCATTCTCCAGGCGCGTATTTATCAAGGGGCTTTCCATATCCTTTGGTTTGCAGTCGGTGCAGTAGCGATCGCCATTTTATTCAACTGGCGCAATAGTCGCATTGGCTACTGGGCAAATCTTGTGATGATCGGTTGGACTGAGGTGGGTCTGCTGCTCTTCTTTATTGTGCCAGGTTACTTTCCCTGGCTACCCACAGGCTTCGTGGGTCCACTTCTATGGATTCTTGCGGTTGTGTTGACTACGCTGGGTTACTGTCTGAAGCCAAAGAAGGTGTAATCGAGATAGATAATCATGTAGAAGAAATTTCGCATTCAGTGGCGAATGACGAGAAAACCGTTATGCAAGAAACAGAAATGAGGCCGACCGGGATAAGATTTACAACTAATGTCGAATAAACACCGCCACTATTATCTCAGGACCATCGAACGCAAATACCTGTTAACCTTTCAGCAACTACTAATTTCAGTTGAATGATTCAGAGCCTGTTATGACTCTACCATTATTGATGCGACGAACTGCATGCATAACAGCATGGATTCTCTTGTTTGGCATTGCCGGATGTGCTAATCCGGGTTCTCAATCTAATCCGTCTTCTCCTGCCATTCAAGACTCTATCCCAACTCCGACCCAAGAGAGTTCGCCTCCATCAGCTTCAGACTCAACTCCAGACTCAACTCCAGACTCGGTAGCGTCTACCCCGAATGCCGACACTGACATATGGACGCGACTCCAACAGCCTGACACCCACTATTTTGTGCTGATGCGCCATGCGCTGGCTCCTGGAACGGGCGACCCACCGAATTTTGAGTTAGGAGATTGTTCTACGCAGCGCAATCTATCGGATGAAGGGCGATCGCAAGCTCGGCGCACAGGTGAGGCATTTAAGCAGCGAGATATCGACGTCCAGCAGGTGTTGTCGAGTCAGTGGTGCCGCTGTTTAGAAACGGCAGACCTGATGGATGTTGCCTCTGTGGAGCCATTTCCACCCTTAAACTCGTTTTTCCGCGATCGCTCTACCGAGGCTGAGCAAACGGAGCGAGTCCGTGAGTTGATGCTCGACTATCCAGATACGTCGGGTGTAACGGTGATGGTTACCCATTTCGTTAATATTTCAGCGCTGAGTGGAACGGGAGCCTCGTCGGGCGAAATGGTCGTGATGCAGGTGAATGACCAAAATCAGCTTGACGTAGTGGGTCAAATTGATGCTTTGTAACGATTCACCCGTCGTTAACAATGGCGATCGCCGAGAGTTAACCTTTGAACGATTGCCTGTCATCCTGCTGCCGCCCCTTCGATTGGACACTGAGGACAGTATAGTAAGAGAAAGACAGATAAGAGAAAGACCACACGCGAGGACCGAACGCCATGACCTCGACACCCAACCGCGTTCGCTGGACAACATCTGATATTGCTCTCTTTCCTGATGATGATAAGCGTTATGAGATTATTGCCGGAGAGCTAATTGTGACCAAAGCGCCTCGCTGGAGCCATCAGGAGGTCGCGGGCAGAATCTTCGCAAAACTAGATGATTGGAGTCAAGCTACTGAAGTCGGACGAGCAGCCTTCAATCCCGGCATTATCTTTACCGATGAAGACAATGTGATTCCAGACGTGGTTTGGGCAAGCAATGAGCGGCTCAACCTGCTGCTCGATGATGCTGAACATTTGACTGGAGCACCTGAGCTAGTTGTCGAAGTACTCTCACCTGGCGAAAAGAATATACAGCGTGACTACCAACTCAAGCTCAAGCTATATTCTCAGCAGGGCGTTCAAGAATATTGGATTGTCGATAAAGACTTACGCCAGATACAGGTCTACCGACGAAGCAATGCCGTATTGACTCTAGTCATGACGCTTCAAGATGGGGATGTCCTTACGTCTCCATTGCTTCCCGATTTTTCCTGTCCCTTGGCGAAATTTTTTGGGTGATATGCAGCGATCCTAAATCGCTTGTGAATTGTGAGCGATCACAAGCTCGGCGCACAGGTGTACCAATTCTTCAAAGTAAGGCTACAAATGAACAGGCTAGAACCCTTGCAAGACTGGTGGCTGTCAATCCAAAATCGAAAATCCAAAATCGAAAATTGGTACGACGCATTTAAGCAACGTGATATCGACGTCCAGCAGGTGTTGTCGACTCAGTAGTTACCCTTTCGGTTCGGTCATTTCAATACTCAATCGATTCAACCTGCCGCACAATAGATAAGAGAATCTAGATCAGAGCAAATCGCTGCATGAGTATCTTCACACTGCAATCGGTCAAAAAAGACTTTGGCATCAAAGAAATCTTGCGGGATGCCAACTTTAGCCTCGATGCCGACGATAAGGTAGGCGTCATTGGCACCAACGGATCGGGAAAATCGACCCTGCTCAAAATGCTAGCAGGCATTGAACCGATTGATGGCGGTGAGATGCTGGTCAATTCGAGCGTGCGATCGGTGTATTTGCCGCAGCAGCCCGATATGAACGACGATCACACCGTTCTAGAGCAGGTGTTTGCGGATGCAGGAGAACAGATGGCGCTCGTCCGCAACTATGAAGAACTCTCCCATGCGATCGCCCATGTCCAAGGCAATGAACTCGATCGGCTCATGACCCAGCTTGCAGATGTGACCGAGCAGATGGAGGCATCGGGAGCCTGGGATTTAGAAACGAGCGCCAAGATTATTTTAAGCAAGCTTGGCATCGAAGACTTTGATGTTCGCGTCGGCAATCTTTCGGGAGGATATCGCAAGCGCATCGCCCTGGCATCGGCGTTGCTGTCTGATCCCGATGTGTTGCTCATGGACGAGCCGACCAACCATTTGGATGCTGACAGCGTAGAGTGGCTGCAAACTTATCTCAGCGGATTTCGGGGGGCGCTGCTGCTGATCACCCACGATCGCTACTTCCTCGATCGCGTCACCAATCGCATCATCGAAATCGATCGGGGCGATCTCTACACCTATGACGGCAATTATTCCTACTACCTCGAAAAGAAAGCCCAGCAAGAAGATGCCGCAGTCAGCCAGCAGCGCAAACATACAGGCATATTGCGGCGCGAACTGGAATGGCTCAAACGTGGACCTAAGGCACGCAGCACCAAGCAAAAAGCTCGGATTGATCGCATTCATGACATGCAAGACACCGAGTTTAAGCAGGCCCAGGGCAAAGTAGACATTTCGACCGCAGGGCGACGCATTGGCAAGAAGGTCATCGAGCTAGAGCATGTCTCAAAGTCTTACGACGATCGATGCTTGATCCGCGACTTTACCTATGAGTTTAATCCGGGCGATCGCGTCGGTATCATCGGCGGCAACGGAGTCGGTAAGTCAACCCTGATGGATATCATCACCGGGCGCGTCAAACCGGATACTGGCACGGTCGAGATTGGCGCCACCATTCACATCGGCTATTTTGACCAGCACTCTGAAAACCTGCTGGCAGCGATGAATGAAAATGACCGAGTCATTAACTACATCAAGGAAGAAGGCGAGTTTGTGCAAACGGCGGATGGTTCTAAGATTAGTGCCTCCCAAATGCTAGAGCGGTTTTTGTTTCCAGGCAATCAGCAGTATGCGCCCATCCACAAGCTCTCAGGGGGTGAGAAGCGGCGATTATTTTTGCTGCGGGTGTTAATGGGGGCACCCAACGTGTTGATTCTCGACGAGCCGACCAATGATTTGGATGTGCAAACCCTTGCCATTCTTGAGGACTACCTCGAAGACTTCAACGGCTGCGTGATTACTGTTTCTCACGATCGCTACTTCCTTGATCGCGTCGTGGAGAGCATCTTTGCCTTTGAATCAGACGGCATCGTGCGGCAATATCCGGGCAACTACTCGATGTATGTCGATTTTCGAGACCGCCGCACTGCAGATGAGAACACCAATGATAGAAACGGCAGCACGCAACCAAAAGCTAGCCAAGGAAAGATCTCAAACCAGCCCTTGTCTATTGCTCATTCTCCCCCGCCAGAGCCCACCCAGCACGATACTACTCTCAAACCTCAATCGGCTCCTAAGCCTCGCAAGCTTTCCTATAAAGAAAAGCGAGAGCTAGAAACGTTGGAAGCTCAAATTCCTGAAATGGAAGCTGAAAAAGAAACGATTGAGAAGACGCTGTATGGCGCCGATTCACCGTCAGGGTATACCCAAATTCAAGAACTCTCAGAGCGGCTAGCGTACCTCGAATCGACGATTAATCAATCGACAGAGCGATGGTTAGAACTGGCAGAAATGGTGTCCTAGGGTGTTATAAATCGCCGTGTCGATCGTGGCTCGAAAGAATTCGCCCTCTGACTCAAACCGCTCAGAGCCAAAGTACCAGCCGACCCGCAACCGAGTGGGAATGGTATAGCCCGAAAACGTACCTTCCTCCTCCATATATCCCCCAAAGTCTACATAGTGGTGTTCTGCTCCTTCTGGATTGCCCCATCGCTTGAAGTTAAGCTGTTCCAATCGTCCTGTTTCGCTCTCTGTGAAGCTAAGTTCGGTCGTTTCGCTCAGTAAGGTCAGGTTGGCACGGGCATGGAAATCGTCTGATGCTGTCCATTGCACGTTGCGATCGCAAAAAACAGAGGGCAACCACACGCATTCCCCTTGCATCCGACCGATTACTGATCGCGTAATATCGGAACCCGTTGCTGTCATTACGGGAAACAGTCCTAACAGCTTCCACTGCATCGCCCCTTCACCATCCACCAAGCGATCCCAGCCGCTAATTGGCAAGCCGTTCATCCAGGCTGTGGCCTGCCAGATCGTGCCACGCTTCCAGCAAATCACCTGCTCAGCCCTGAAGGGATACCACTGCTTGAGCTTAATTTCACCGTGCATCCGCAATCGAACAGCAGAGGCGAGTTTTGTCCCAGGGGCGATCGCATGTTCGAGGTAGCGTCGTGCCGGATCGGGCAAATCCTTCAATTGATTGGGCTGTAAGATATGATCAGTCGCCGGGGCTGATTGCCACAACGCGTCAAGAGGGGCTGGTTGACTGAGCATATTCCGTTCATCTGCTCCATTGTGTGTTTAAGGGGGGTGACTGATGCGGCTATCCAGGCGGACTGAGGCTGCTAGCGAATGCCGTATCCCTGGCTAAGCGACCGTCTTCCATATGCACGATTCGATCGGCAATGTCTAGAATGCGGTTATCGTGCGTCACAAGCAAAATGGTGCAGTCCTGCTCTTTCGCCAATTGCTGCATAATTTCGACCACATCTCGCCCCGATTTGCTATCCAAGGCGGCAGTCGGTTCATCTGCAAGTAGGAGACGAGGTTGGCTGACCAAGGCGCGGGCGATCGCAATCCGGCAATCAGAGTCAGCAGCGTTGTTTTGCCGCTGCCAGACGGCCCCGTTAAAGTCACGATTTCGCCTGGAAAGATATCCAGATCAACATCAAAATGACCAGAGGAATTCGCGTCAGACTGCCGAGCAGTCCGTACATGCCAATGGAGAAGCCAAATCCAGGTATAAATCCGAAGATGGCAAGCAGGATACCTTCTTGAAAGACAACTATCAGGAGTCGCTGGTCTGAGTAGCCCATAGTAATAGTCTTGCCTTGAGTTAACGACTCGGCAACAGGGCCAGTAGTGGGTTGAGATTGGCGATCAAATAAAACAATATTGGAGAGCTTAATTGCATCGACTTGCTGATTGACTTCTGGCAAATCTAGAACGGGTTGCACAGGGTCAAACGCAATGACTGCGACCTCCGTGACTTCCTTATCCCACGGGTTCACCCAAGCAGCCCATGAATAATACAGCGGACTCGCCGATTCAACGCCTTCTACTGCAGCAGCTTGGTATAAATAACGCCTAGAAAAGGTTTGACCATCCCCCAAGAAATCAGCGCGATTGCTAATTAAAACGAGGTCGCCTTGCAGATTGCGGTGAACCAGGGTAGATCCGTCGTATAGTAGGTTTTTGAAGCCCAACTGCATGAAGATCAAAATATCGGCAAAGGCAATTCCTGACAGAGCAACCAACAGGCGCACTTTTTGATGACTGAGCTGCGCCCAGCCCAACGGGGGTTCATGCCGCCAGCGACGTAATAAAGCCTTTAGCGAAAAGCGTTTCATGGTTTACTTTATCCACGCTCCAAATCAATCGTAATGCGGACTTGCAGATTGGTGAGTCCTGCGACCCGATCGTTATCATCTGGATCAATGCGAACCTTGACTTCGACGACGCGAGCATCTTTATCAGCAGCCGGGTCGGCATCGATGACATCTTGCTTCTTAATTTGCTTACCCACATAGTCAACCGTGCCGTGGATTTCACCGTTAAAGCCACCATGTTCACTAATGACTGTGGCTCTCTGTCCTGGCTGGATCAAACCAACATCTGTTTCATATACTTCTGCGATCGCATACATCTGGTTGGTGCGTCCTAACTCAACGATGCCTTCATTGGTATTGACTTGTTCACCGACGCGGGTATTGATTTTCAAAATTTGACCTGCGACCGGAACGCGCACATAAAAGTCTTCTAGTTCGGCTTCGATGCGGCTGACTTGGGCGATCGCATGCTCTAATTCTGCGCGGGCTTCTTGGAGATCCACCGGGCGCACTTCTTGGAGTTTGTCTAGGAGTGCCTGCTCCTGTCGAATCTGTTCTTGCAGGGTAGATAGCGTGTTTTCTAGGCGCGCTTCGGCTTCATGGACGGTAGCTTGAGCCGTTTCGAAGGTTTCACGGCGATCGCCTAATGCTGCGGTTTCAACGGCTCCTTCCCGATGCAACATCTGATACCGCTGATAGTTTTGTTCAGCATTTTGCAATTCGGCTTCAGCACTGGCAATTTCAGACTGTCGCTCAAGGGTTTCAGTGCGGAGTTGTGCTTCAAGGCGATTAATTGCAGCGCGTTGAGCGGCTATTTCAGCAATTTTGGCGTCTCCAGCCTCGATTTGCGCGAGTCTTGCCTGGTAGATAGCGACATTCTGCTGGGCTTCAATGAGCTCGGCTTGTTTTTTATCCAACCCTTGAAGAATGGCAATCACCTGGCCAGCTTCTACCCAGTCACCTTCTTCAACTCGAAGCTGGTTAACCCGACTATCCTGGGCATTAGCAACCGAAAGTTTAATCACTTCCCCTTGGGGTTCTAACCGTCCTAAGGCTGTAACCGCTTGGGCTGGAGCTACCTCGACGAGTGCGTCTTGAGCCACGTTCTGATTTTGAATCTGAGCAAGTATGAAATAGGTGCTAACTGAGCCAAGTAGCAGAATCGTTGCAGTGCCTATGATCCAGTAGCGAGTTGGAGATTTGGGATGAAGAATGTCAATCATGGATGTCAACTCCCAACGGTTGTCTGATGTTGACTTTGTTGACGTTTTAGCTTGCCTACTTCGATCTTAAGTTAGAGTAAATATACTCAGACAAAATGCTTACAAGTCTTATCGCTTGCGTTAACTAATCTGAATTTCTCCGCTGGCTTGTCCACTCAAAGCAGACTCTTCATTTCGAGAGAAATCTCCAGTCACTCAACGCTCGCTAATCCTGTGCTAATCCCAACTACAGAAATTTGAGGTGGACCCCATGAACCGGGATGAGCTGCTACAACGCTACGCTGCTGGAGAGCGAGATTTTAGCAACGTCAACCTGAGCGGCATCAATTTGGCGGGGACAAAGTTGAGCGGTATTAACTTGATCCGGGCTGATTTGTCTCATGCCAGCTTGAAGGCTGCAAATTTGAGTGGTGCTTTTTTGGTGGTAGCCGATTTGAGCGAGATTGATTTGGAGGGGGCTACTCTAGTCGTCGCTAATCTCAGCGGCGCTAATTTGCGAGGAGCAAACCTCAGGCAAGCTAATCTTTGTGAAGCAGTTCTAACGGGCACCGTGTTATCCGAGGTCAACTTATCAGCCGCGAGTCTACAAGGAGCAATTCTGGCGGGTGCGAATTTGATGCACGCTAATCTACAAGATGCTGATCTGCGCGGCGCAAATCTTTACGGCGCTGATTTGCAACATGCAACCCTCAGTGGCGCAAATTTGACTCGCACCAACTTACGAGAGGCAAATGTAGACGGGGCGATTTTGACAGAGGGGCAGCTTCACAATTCGACCGCTCGTTAAGCGTTAATGATTCCCACAGGTGTTTCAAGGGGCAGGCGATCGCCATGAATATCGATGAGCTACTAAATCAATATGCAGCCGGAGAGCGCCAGTTTGAAAAGGCTGTGCTAAACGGGGCGAGCTTATACCGAGCAGAACTCGAAGGCATCACCCTCAAAGGAGCTAGCCTGATTGGCGCAAATCTCAGTGGATCAAACCTTGCTGGAGCAGATCTTAGTCAAGCGAATCTGATTGGCGCAAATCTCAGTGGCGCTAACTTAAGGCAAATCAATTTAAGCGGCGCAGAGTTGATTGGCGCAAACTTGGGCGGCGCAAAGCTGGGTCATGCAAACCTATCGGGCATTGCCTTAAATGGAGCCAATCTCAGCGCCGCAAACCTGAGTGAGGCAAATTTCAGTCACGCGTTTCTAAATGGTGCCAATCTGGCAGGCGCGATCTTGAGCGCAACGCACCTAAATGATGCGAATCTATCAGGCGCTAATCTAAGCCGTGCCAGTCTAGTCACCGCTGACTTGAGCAACGCAAACCTGAATGCTGCCAACTTGGCGGGAGCCAACTTAGACAAGGCGACCTTACACGGCACAATTTTAGCCAGCGCAAACCTGAGAGGCACCAATTTGAAAGACGCTGACCTGAGCCGGGCAGACCTCAGAGGTGTCAACTGGGACGAGAACCAGTAGCAAGCAACAGCCCTGCTAGTCTCCCGATCGCAGTAAACGGCTCGGATGAATACTATTGGTGACAGCCTCAAAACTTTGCGGCGCCAGCCATTGCAATACCGAAAAACTCAGCGCCATGCCTGCGATCAGGATGCTACAAATCATACCTACTTTTAGACGACGGTTGGCTTGCCCAAGTTCTCGCATCGCTGTTCGAGCGGCATTCATTTGATTCGTAAGCTTTTCTAGCCGATCGATATGCTGAGGACCAAAGCCTCGGTTGAATGCAATTCTCAACTCAGATCTCAACCGTGATTCAAACTCCTCAATCGGAGCTTTGAGCGATTCCTTTTGGTTGGCCCATTCTACCGCGATCACCTCGAGCTGCTCATCGAGGCGTTTCTGCATATCATTGACCTGATGAGTCATCTCTAGTTTTAGAGTGCGATCGGCACTGCTCAATTCGTCGTGAGCAGTGAGTAATGCCTGCCGAATATCTTTCCAGCTTGATTCCATGCTGGTTTCTAGCTGTTTTAAGCGTTGATTAAATGTCTCTTGAGACTGACTGAGCGATTGAACCGCACTGACTTGCGTATTAACCTGTCCTTGCAGTTGAGACATTTGGGCAATGAGACGATCGGTTTCGTAGCGATCGCCCGTATTTAGCTCTGATTGCAGCGTTGCCAGATCGTGCTGAATGGTTTTCCAGCGATGATTGATGCTCTGTTTAAGCTCATCGACATCGCGCGTTAGCATCTCTCGAAATTGGGACAAATCGTCAAATGCAGTCTTTGCATTTCGAAGCTGATCGTTGAGTTGCTGATGGGTGTATGACAACCCTTCAAACTGAGTTTGCACATGCACTAGGTCATCTAACACCTCAAACGATTGCTTGAGACGGTGACGAAGTTTTGCTAACTCTTGCTCGACCGATACTAGTTCACTTGCTTGTTGTGTCATTAGCGTGTCAAACCTCACAGCGTCAATGCTTGATTGAGCCTCGCAAACCCTTGCTGCAAGGCAGTTACTTTTGTTTCTAATGCCAAACAGTCTTCTCCAAACTGATGTAGAGACTTGATTTGGTGCCAAATCTGAAGCCGCTGACACGTCATGGAGGTTGATCCGAACCGTTGAGTTGCCTCTTGCAAAAGGAAAGAACTACCAGAGCTTGTATTCCAGGGACTATCCGGTTGCATAAGCCAGGCAAATGCCTCATCAGGCCGCAGTAGCACACCCTCTTGATAAAACAGCAGTAATCCCTCTGGTGAAAGCCGCTGCCGAATACCTTCTTTGAAACCAAAGCGAAGATATTGAAAGGCGGCTAGCGTGCGGTGTTGCCCTCGATGAGAGAGCGCGCCTGCTAAATAAAGAGCTGACAAATTAGTTGAATCGGTTTTCAAATGGGCATTTAGGCGATTCACTACGCTGGATGCGCCCTGCTGATCGAGAATATGGGTGACGACCTCTGGCAACGCATCGACATCAAACCGCTGTAGAAGTAATACCAAGTCTGTCTCTGATAAGACCGATTCATCTGCTGCCTCAGGAGCGATCGCCCCTGCCTTCAACGGTGCCACGCTCGCTGCGAGTTTCTCAAATAGCCCAGGACCAAACTGCCCATAGCCGCGATAAACCGACCGAATTGTATTGGCTAGGTCTTCAGCAGACGTTGTTTTTAATAAATAGCCTTTTGCGCCCGCTTGAACCGCTCTTGCCAGATATGCATCATCACTGTGGCTGCTCAGAACAATCACCTTCATGTCTGAAAAAGCCTGACAAATAATGCGTGTGGCTTCGATGCCGTCCATATCCGGCATTTCGATGTCAATGAGCACCACATCAGGATGACTCCCCTTGGCCTGCGTGATCGCGTCATACCCGTTGTAGGCGCGTCCGACGACTTCAATGTCGGACTCTTGCTCTAGCCACGTCTGCAAGGCTTGACATAAAATTGCTTGGTCGTCGACTAATAAAACGCGAATCATTCAGCAGTTCCAGGTGAATTTAACGGCTTCAGAGTTTGAACAGACACGTAATCTCAAGCAATCATGCAAGTTTTAGTAATCGAATTCCTTCTTACTTTCTCTACAGATTTCAGAAGCATCAGGACATTTTTTAAGAGACGAGTTTAAAGACATGATATTGATACGATTTAGTTCCAGACGGGCAGATTCAGAAAAATAGATCCACAACGATTAATTAACCATCAAGATTCTTGTATAGCCCTACGGGCTTAGGTTTGTATGTAGAACCCGCGCGGCGCGCGGCGGGTTCTACATACGTTCAGCGTCCTAACGCGAGAGCGTAAAGCTATACTAGTGATTCATCCGTCTCTGTAGCGGCTGTTATCTGATGTTTGAGAAGTATCAGGATAGTGCCAGCGATGCCCGCACTCGAAATCAAAATCAGCCAAAAATTTGCTCCGACCGAATCGGGATGATCCAACGCCCAGCCCCCAATCGCAGGCCCAATCATAAACCCAATCGCCCAACATTCAGACTCTAGTGAGAAGTAGATGCCTCTCAGATTTACGGGTGCCATCTCACCCACGAGTGCCGTTGCCGCCGGAGCGTACAAAATTTCGGCGATCGCAATCAGCGCAAACGCACCAATGGTTGCGATCAAAGCATTCGCAGGCATGATGCCAGTCACCCAAACCAGCAAAAACCCTCCGCACCATACGATCAGCGCAATCAGCAAGACGGTGACATGATTCATCAGCTTGATATTGCGAGTGATTGGAAGCTGAAACACAATCTTTAGCAGAGCGTGCCACCCAAAAAAGTAGCTAATCCACTGCTCTGAAAATCCGGTCTGGGTGTTGCCTCCTGGTACAAAGTTCGACAAATATAAGGGCAGCGTGCTGCTGATCTGAGCGGCGTAGGTCGTAAAAAACAGGTTGGCAGTCAGATACGTGATTAAGGTGCGATCGCTCAGAGCTTGCGCCCAATTCTTCACTAGATTACGAGGCTGGGTTTGTATCTGTCGCGTTTCGGCGATCGCCAGATAAATCACGATGCCAAACAAAAGATAGGCGACTCCTTTGATCATAAATAAGGCGCGATAGCTCCCCGACATCGCAATATATTGCCCCGCTAACAGGGCTCCCAGTCCTAAGCCAAGATTATCAACCAGCCGAGTCAGGGCGAAGGCTTCTGCGCGATTGTCGGACGTGGTTAGGTCGGTGGTAACCGCCAGAGTTGCAGGCCAATAGAGGCTAATGCCAAGCCCTAACAGCAGATTTCCTGCAATCAATAAAGGGAATGTATTCGCAAATGCCAAGCAAAAGCACGCGAGCGCAGAAATGACTGCCGCAAGTAACAACGTGCCTCGCCGCCCCAAACGCTGTGAGTCAATGGCATTGCCTGCCCAAAACCGTCCCGCCGTGCCAGAAATGCCGCCACTGCTCAGAGCCAGCCCTACCTGCGTTGGGGAAAAGCCCAACTGATTCACAAAATAAATCGATGCATAGACCTGCGTAAAGCCTTGACCGATAAACAGCAGCAGTTGCCCCCCGGCTAAAATCCAAATGGCTCGATTGAGATGGGGAAGCCATGCAAAAAATTTGGACGTAGGCTGGTTAGTTGATTCGGTCTGTTCCTCGGGCTGATGCATGACAATGGGTTGATTATGGGTGTGCCTGTGGTGACGTTATCTGTTGTTACTCTAATAGATGCATCAGTAATTCGCTGAAAGACCACAGTAGGGCGATGGGGCGATCGCCTTTCTTCGCATCAAGCTACCTCAGATTAAGATGATAGGCCAACGATGATAAGCCAATACTAGTAATACCTGCGTGATACTATGCTGAAACGATCGCAATGTCCTAATTATCTTTTGTCTCCGCATGTCTACCGTGTTGGTCAACCACATCCATACGCTCGTCACCATGGATGCCCAGCGACGAGAAATCCGTAATGGAGCAATGTTCATCCGCGATCATGTGATCGAGCAGATTGGACAGACCGATGAGCTTCCGCAGACGGCTGATGAAGTACTGGATTTGGGCGATCGCCACATTGTCCTTCCAGGCTTGATCAACACGCATCATCATTTCTGTCAAACCTTAACGAAGGTACTCGCCCAGGATGGTCATTTATTTGATTGGTTGACGATCCTCTATCCCATTTGGGCAAACCTCACCGCAGACGCCATTTATATCAGCGCTCAGATGGCAGCCGCCGAATTGATGCTGTCAGGCTGTACTACCGCAAGCGATCATCTCTATATTTTTCCAAATGATTGCACTCTAGACGATGAAATTCGCGCGGTTCAAACCATCGGATTGCGATTTCATGCCAGTCGCGGCAGCATGAGCCTTGGAGAAAGCCAAGGCGGACTGCCGCCCGATTCCTTAGTAGAACATGAATCGACCATCCTCGACGACTCGCAGCGCTTGATTGAGCACTATCACGACCCCACTCGCCACTCGATGCTGCGAATGACCCTGGCTCCCTGTTCGCCATTTTCTGTGTCTCAAGACCTGATGCGAGAATCAGCCGCAATGGCGCGCAGTTATCCAGACGTCCGGCTGCATACTCACTTGGCAGAAAATCAATCAGACGTAGACTACAGCCTGTCCAAGTTTGGACTGTCGCCTGGAGACTATGCCGAATCGGTCGGATGGTTGGGCAATGATGTATGGCATGCTCACTGTGTGCAGTTAGATGATCGCGCGATCGCCCAGTTTGCAGATACCGGAACAGGCGTCGCTCATTGCCCGTGCAGCAACATGCGCCTTGCCAGCGGCATTGCTCCGATTCGCAAGATGCTCAACCGCCACGTTCCGGTCGGATTGGGGGTAGATGGGTCTGCGTCAAACGATACGGGGAATTTGCTGCAAGAAGCTCGCGCTGCGTTTCTGCTGGCGCGAGTGCGCGAGTGTGATGTGACTGCGATGACGGCTCGAAACATTCTTGAAGTAGCGACCCTAGGCGGCGCACGCGTGCTGGGGCGAGATGATATTGGTGCTTTAGCTCCGGGCATGTCTGCGGATTTTATCGCAATCAATGGCGATCGCCCCCAATTCGCCGGAGCCCAGCATGACTTAGTTGCAGCGTTGATCTTTTGCCCGGTCGATCGAGTCGACTATAGTTTCATCAACGGCAAGAGAGTGGTTGACCGTGGACGCCTCACAACAGTTGATTTACCCCAGTTAGTTGAAACAACAAATCGCTGTGCCACACAACTGCTTTTGAGTCTCTGATCGTCATTCTGATTCTAAAGGCATACGCAAACTATGTACTTTAGTTAGATTAAAAAGTTCTGTGTCATGCATTACGTTATTAGAGGTGAGTCATCGTGAATGCGAATTTTTTCACAGAAAGCAGGTGACATGCTTTCGACATGCGTCTGCCGTATTTCGAACGCGATGCATAAGCGCAGCGTATGTTCTCATTCTCCATTGTTGTAATGATCAGGAGTATTTCTATGAATAGAATAAAGCAGGTTCTGAAATCCGTTCGGTTAAGTCGAGTACTTGGTGTGTTTTTAGCAGGCACTCTACTTCTAATAGGTACTGCGTGTAATCCTCAGTCCCCACGGGTATCGGGTGAAGGCTCCTACTCTGAAAATAGGGGGCAGCAAACAGAGCTTTATAAGCCGACTCAAGAACCGAAAGGCGGCATGAACCAGCATGAGGACACTGTGCCTCAGCGCGATACGAGCGCAGCCGATGCGAAGGCAAAGCGTCTAGTCAAGAATGCTAAAGAGAATGTCGGCCAGGTGAATAGTCCTGGAGAGTTTGTTGAAAGCTTTCAAGAAGGCAAACCTATTGGCGAGCGAGTCAAAAACTTTTCAAAAGATGTTGGAGAGTCTGCTGAGCAGGCTGTAGAGAACGCCACAGAAGGTGCTCGCAAAGGTGCACAAAATCTCAAAGAGAATGCCCAAGAGACTGCTGAGCAAGCATCTCAAAAAGCATCTGAAGCCTCTAAGAAAGCATCTGAAGTAGTCAAATAGGTCTTTGTAAAGCCTTTGATTTTGGGCCTGTGTCCCATCTCTGAACTTACCAACTTCTGTGCTGAGTGAGGTGCATACCGATCCGAATGATGCTGACAATGCTGCCATTCGGCGACGCTACAGCACCTACTACAGGCTCTATAGCCTTAATGCCAAGACATGCTCAGCTTTATAGCGGGTTTTAGACTGCAACACGTGATCCATAACTGGTGCGTCCGCGCTGGGGGATAAACCACGGCTCGCCCCGGCCATGGTGATGCTGAGTGGGTGGAACTAATTAAATATGAGATCTGAGTAGATGCTGTTTTTGGTACTTGGGTGCCAAAACAGCATCTATGTTTGATTCCCCCACCTTTGAACATCAGCATCAAACGCTAGTAAGACCTAGCTCTTCCAGAAGACATCGGCAATCTGTCATCACTCTCAATGCAGCAAACGAAATGCTCGCACTGTTTGTAGACCAAAACTTACTTCATTCTTTGAATGGTGCATACTCCACGATAATAGGTGTTGGTTGAGTTAGTGCTTCTTTGAGAATTGCGGCCAGTGCTGACGTTGACTTGACGTAATATCCGTTTAAGCCAAGACTCTCAGCAAGCCCAATAAAATCAACGTGACAACGTCCTTGAGTGATAACCAGCGTTACGAATGGCGTCACTAAACGCTTCGCGATTTCTAGTTCTTGAATGCCTGTCAAAAAACCATCCTCTTCAGTGATGGCGATCGCTCGCTTTTCGGGATAGATGAGTTTTGCAGCGATCGCTCCTGGGATGGCGACTCCTTTTGCTGACGATATTTGAGGAATCAAACAGGTATTTGGCTTGACACATCGATAGTGTCGAGCCAGTTCGTCCGCGTATGGCCCCGCATCTGAGACAAGAATGTCTTCGGGGTGGACTACATCCTGCAACATTTGAATAAGGCGGAATCGATGAGACGAAGCATCATCTGCCCACGCATGCTCATCTCGCCTGGATTTAGACTTAAACGTGGTAGGTTCCCAACGCTTATGTAGACGTTGTCGCAGACCATCTAGGATAATAGGCAAATTGCCAACGAGTTCTCTTGAGGGCTGATAACGGCTACAAACCTCTGCAGCATTGCTCCCAATGTGAATAATTGGCAAGTCCCCGTCAGGATTCCAATAGGTAGGAGATAATTCCTGTAAATCATACCCAATTGTGATTACAGAGTCTGCCCAGTCAAATCCATGCGTATGGTAATCTTGCATGCTGGGAGCTAACGTTCCCAATGACAGATCATGCGTTTCAGGAATTACTCCTTTAGCTAATCGGGTCGTCGCAACTAGAGCCCCCAGTTGAGTCGCGATATCCAGCAGGAGTGGATGGACAGATTCCCGAACGGCTCCATTGCCAACCAGCAGAATGGGGTTGTGAAATTGACCAATGAATTGGGCAGCCTCGTCGAGTTGGCGATCGCCCACATAGGTATTAGTGGAGGATTGCCACTGAGGGACGGATGGAGCTGACAACGAACATAGCGGGAGTTTTAAATGGATATGTGCAACACCTGGGATGCCCGCCTGAGCAATGGCACAGGCGTTGTGTAAGGTTTCTGGCAGAGCTTCTAGATGAGTCACATGGGCATACCACTTGGCAACTGGCTCAAATAGACGTTTGACATCAAGTTGGCGATCGCACAGTGGTTGAGACTCATCAGCGTCAAATTGTCCAGTAATGACCACCAAGGGAGCGTGGTTGAGAGTCGCGTCAATGACGCCGCTGACTAAACCAATACTACTTGCATCCGACAGCGTCATGCATACACCAACATGCCGTGTCAGTCGGCTATAAGTAGCCGCCATCGCGATTGCTGACTGCTCTCGATGAGTTGGAACATAGGAAATGGGCGATTGCTCGCTGAGGTGATGTATCAGTGCTGGACTGTCAGATACAGATCCAAATACGTAGCCAACTTGTTCGTGAGCAAGACAATTCCAGATCAGGTGAATGGTATCCCGCATGTCATTGGGCATAACTGAATGTAATGATCTGAAGTGCAATTCATTTTGATGAGATTGATTCAGAAAAAAACGATGGAGCATAACGCCCTCAGGGGCAATTGATGTCAAGGGCTTAGCGCCTTGACTAGACTGTATCAATTCTTGGACGCGAGAATTTGGCTTAATCATAGATATTTCTTAGGCAAGTGGTTCTTGAATGAAGTAGTCTTTGAACGATGAATACGTTGCGAGTGACCCATTAATTTACGAATGACCCACGCGAGCTAAAAAGCGATCGCGCTCGATTTCATCCTCGATAGGATGCACTTCATCTTGTCCAGCACCTACTGTCGCCCAATGATGCCAAATTGCTTTGGCATGAGTCTTGAAATAATTTGAAATTGATTGCCACGACGAGGTTGTATCAAGATGCCTCAAAGCCGAAATTGCCTCCTGCATCACTGCTTCCATACCGTGTTGAGAGGATGATTTATCGCTGCTGCTACCCAAGTCAGCAAATGCATCTTCCACCGCGCTCTCAATATGCTGCGAGGCCCGATATAGTCCGTATAGAGTATCTGCCGTAAGGCGATCAGTGAAGCGAATTTCGATAAAAATATTGAGCGCTTCTAAAAATGCTTCTAGGGCTTGCTCTGGCTGTCCTTGAGCCAATAATCTTTCGCCATGCGCTAGGCAAGTTGTTGCATTAATTAGATTTTTGTATTTTGAGTCATAGTCTGACTCTTCTTGGAGCCTTTGATGAATGGTTTCTGCAGTTTTTTGAGCAATATTCGAAAGGCTTTCAGACAGATCAAACTCGCCCAATCGACAGTAGACCCGGCTTGCATGAACGAGCCAATATGTTGCACGCCGAGTATAACCGATTCGATTTGAATAATGAGCTGCCATAATCAGTTGTTCAGCCGCATCCTTGAGTGCCTCTTCATCACCGTCACGATCATGTGCCGTGTAAAATTCCAAGATGCCTATCGTGCCAAAGAGCTGAGACGCACAGGAAAACGTGTCGAAGTTGAGAGAACCCGTCACCTTAATATATTTACTAAGTCGCTTCAAACAGTCTTTTAGCCTAAACCTAGCGCTATGTCGCCAAAGCTTGCCATTCAAAAATTCTTTATCACCTGTAAAAAAGCTATATAACATCAAACACTCAGAGGCATGTAAAAACAGCACGTGCGTGTAAGCAGAATCGGCAGACGAGTCGATTGATTTAGTTGTCAACGCTTCATAGTGTTCAACAAATTCTTTTGCTTCATGCAGATGCCTCGCTGCAACTTCAATATCCGATGTTTTTAGAGCTAGCCGTACCCGCGTCAGCCTAGTTTTGATGAGTCGATTCTCTAGCGCCATGCGATGAATGTGGTAGTAAGGTTTGACGCGTTGATGATCGGATGAAAGAAACTGACTAAGTGCTGAGATTTGATCTTCAATCGCATCAAAAGACGAATGGTCTTCAACCACTTCGTGAGGAACGTAGTAGTCTTGGGCAGAGCGAAAGAAATATTCGTATACAGTTTCTCGAATATTAAAAAGTTGATTGTCAATAATAGCTAGCTTTTCACAGATATCATAATATTCGGAGAGGTTTGCTTGATAGTTGGATAGCCAATCTTTAGACGCAACCACAACTGCTTTAAGTACTGAAAGAATAGCATTTGAGCCAACCCACCATCCTTGATAGACTTTTTTAGGCGCTCTACTGCTATCCATCTCGGTTAGACCAATTGACACCCTCGCTAAACTCTTTGCACTCGCTCCAGTTGCACGAATTGAAAATCCTGTGACATCAAGCGCATAACTGAGCCCACTACCAATAGCAGATAGCATGTTTTCTAAATGGGTCGCCGTTGAACTATATCTCCAAGTAACATAATTACGGTTATGTCCAAATCGACTGCGAATTGAGGCTTCAATCACAGGGATAAAAAAATTGGGTTCTAACTCCGCATCTTTGAGGGAGTCCTTTCCCAAGTCACCTAGTAATCGAATCAGCCTCTTTTCTGCATTTAAGTAGATTGTGCTGAATGGTTCAAACTCAGCCTGTACTGACTTAGGCAGAGGAACTGATAGTACCTGAAATTGACAATCAATGATATCCAGGGTAGCACCCGAATAATTTTCTATACTTTGGTGTTCGTCAATGTTTTGATATAGCTCAAATAGTTCTGCTGCAACGAAATCAATTTTTCCCGATCGCGCTAGTTGACGTATTTCTCGCTGATATTCGTCGATTGCATGTTTGTGATGACTGCGGAGCGGCTCTCCTTGAGGCCAAGCTAATGCTTGCTCGACAGACATCGGCGCCATATAAAAATTTCGATTCATGCGCCCCTGATCGAGAACAGCGTTTAGTACCGAATCAACAATACGAGCCCGTAAGATATCGTCTTCAATCCAGGCGCTAGACAACCGCGCAATAACTCGATTAAGACTAGGGTCAACATGCTTCGTGGCCCCCTCTGTATGATGCTGAATGCTCACTTTATCGGAATGGGCAAACCCTACCGCGTCCAACAAAGAATTGAACCCCTTCTCACGTAGGTCTTGGCGTTTCGTCTTAGCATTCGCAGAGAGACGTTTCTTCTTGAGAGCATTTGGATCGGTCAATATATCCCATAGGATGATTAAATCTGAACGCTGAATGGGCAACCCTTCAGACGGATTGCCCATGAAGTTGTACAGCTTTTGACGACTAATTCCCAACCCTTCTGCTAAATCGGCAACTGAAACATCGTAGTTATCTCTGAGACTTTCTAGCTGGTTTTTCAGCATTTCCCAGTGTCGATTCTGATGAGCTTGATATTTTTCCTCGTATTGTTTACGAATGTCGTCCGTTTTCCGATTTGCCATTCCATTCTCCTATCAGGGACAAACTGACTCCGTGCACGTTGTTGATTGCTGTATGCTTGCGCGTGTGAATGCGTGCATTACATGTAAATAATCACATCACAGAATATGTCATATCAAAATACATAAAAAACACTCGGCCTGTCTAAATATATTACCTGCTCGTCATCTTCTTGTCACTATAATTAGACAGTCAATTTTAAACTTGTAAATTGAAAATACATTACCTAAGTAAAACACCTCTTTTTTTGCCAATAATCGCAATTTTGTCTAACGAAAAGACGACTTGCGATTTTATTTGCATTTTTGTTTGACACTCTAAATAAAACTATGTAAATTGCATTTAACGGGTTAATTCTCTCGAAATCTGAAAAGTAGCGATCGCGATGCTGAGTCACTCAACCATCTTGAGCATCGTGAACTGTCAAAAATCTAGTTGCAGTAACGCTACCTTGTGACACGTCTAATTAGGGTGATTCGCTAACAAGCTGACAACCAACGATTGGGTAACGCCTCTTTTTTACATATCCTACCGAGCAATCATCCATTCATTGCACTACTCGTTTATTACTAAGGAGATCATTGATATGGTTTGCATGACGCATCAAGACCTTTCTGTTTCTCAAAACTATCGCGTCGTCGATCTATTAGAGAGATATGGCGTAACGTTTCAAGAACTGAGCAATCGTCTATCTGCGCTCGAAATTGAGCCCACATCTATCAACCGAGCGCTTTGGATTGACGCGACGCAACTTCGCTGTCTAGACGATTTGCATAATCGAATTCAACCTCCGATTGTTTTTGAGGAAGACTCAACTTTATTGGATGAAGCCTTTTTGTATCGCTGTCGTCGATGTGGCGATTTGTGGGTCTCGGAGCGACCGCTAGACCCCAACCATTTGCATCATTGTCGTCACAGCAAACTCTCAGAGCCTCAGGTTGGCAAATTTGAATTTATCGCAAGCGGGCCTGATGAACTGATTACAGGGTTAGCTCATTCCATCATGCTCGGACTCGACAACCTAATGAAAGGAATCTAAGGACACTCTTCCATTCAATAGGTGGAGACATCCGGAATCTATAGAAATGTGCATTAGAGATATTCAGTAGTTAAGGAAGTGTATCGATGCTGAAAGTACTAAAACGATCTCGTTCACCAGAAGTAACATCTGGTTCAACCTCCTTTGTATTGGATACCAGCCGACTAGGGCAGAACGAGTGCTTGCTCTTGAACTACAACCAAGACGGGAATCTATCATCCATTCAGAAAATAAAGACTCGCTCGGTCCGAGGTTCGCATGTTGGGATCGCAGAAACAACTATTACGCCCGATCAACATGGGCGAGTCCGCTATCAAGGAAGTTCATGGACTGCATACTGTGACGGCAATCGAGTGATTACGGCGGGGCAACAGGTTTGGATTACAGCCCAGCATTCTCTCCATTTGTTTGTTATTCCGTTGGAAAATGCACTGATTGAAGTGCTTTGACATGTTGTTGAGATGGAAGACGGTTTTACTATGTTGTTTAGCAAAGAGCCTAGCCCGCTTATTCTTAAGACGGCACAAACAATTCATGAGCATTTGAATAGTCTTGGCTTAAGTGTAGAAACGATTGAACATCAAACCCTGAATGAACTTGGGAAAAGTTTGCAGGTGGTCAACGGTTTGATTGATCATCCGGAATCTTTGAAATTAATAGGCATCAAGCGGAGCCATAAACTAGGATACTATTTTCCGTATTCGCGCCTGAAGATTAGCTTCGAGGCATTTATTCAACCTATTTTGCTTGATCGCAAACGACTAATTGCAAATCGTCTAGAATCGCTTAAGCTCAATGCAGGAATTGAGGGGTTAGATGAATCCATCAAACAGATCAGCGATCGAGACTTTCAACAGCGGTTATCAGACACTATTCAAAGTCTGAAGGTTGCGTCTCAATCATTAGATAACCAGCTCATCAGCGTAGAGAAGGAGCAAGAACCCCTAAAGCGGCAGTGGGAACTCGAACGACTAGCCATTTGGGAAACAAAATCTAAGATTCTCAGGTCGTTCCTTGAGCGGGAATCTGCTGCCACTCTAATCGGCATCATTATATTGACGGCAGCGGCGATCGCCTGGATCATTCATCCCCTGTTTGGAACATCTCCCATCGATGAATTCAAAGACTATTTGTTTCTGGTAATGGGCTATTTCTTCGGGCAGTCGAGCGCTCGGTCATCCAATCTCAAGTAATGGCGCCTATCCAGCTTAAGATAAATGGGTAATCATGTGCCTGCTACTATGCTTCAATTTCAGCCACCTGGTTTTGGTCAACGCCTAGTTCGCACCTCTTTGGGGGCGATCGCCTACTACACTCCCATTCACTCTCCGTGGACACCGGATGATATCCTCGCTCCGATCCTATTTCTTCATGGCTTTGGAGGAGGAGCGTCAGCCTATGAGTGGTCAAAAGTCTATTCTGTCTTTGCAAACACCCATCGCGTCATCGCGCCCGACTTGTTGGGGTGGGGGCAGTCAAGCCATCCGATGCGGCGCTATCAGATCAAAGACTACCTTGCCAGTCTTACCGAATTCATTCAACACATCTCATCATCGCCAGTGACAGTGGTTGCCTCATCACTGACGGGTGCGTTCGCAGTGCGGCTTGCCGTTCAGTCCCCTGAGCTATTTAAGTCCCTCTATCTAGTGTGCCCTTCTGGATTTACCGATTTTGGAAATGCTGCCGGACGACGTATTCCACTGCCGATTATCGATACGCCGGGGCTCGATCGCCTCATTTATGTGTTAGGTGCTACTCATGAATTTGTAGTGCGTAATTTCTTAGAACAGTTTTTATTTGCTCAGCGCGATCGCGTCACAAATGAAATAGTTGCTGCATACTTGAAATCCGCCCAACAGCCTAATGCAGACTATGCTGCGCTTGCCTTTCTCAAAGGGCAGTTATACTTTGATCTATCCCTTGATCTTCCTTCGTTAACCATTCCCACAGCAATAGTGTGGGGCGCGCAAGCGCAATTTACGCCTGTGACTGTGGGGCAGCGCTTGGCGGCGATCAATCCGCGAGCGGTGCAGCGCTTTCATGTCGTGCCTGATGCGGGCGTGTTGCCTCATTTAGAACGACCCGGTGTGGTCGCGGGTTTGTTATTAGATTGGCTAAATCATGAGGAGAGCAGAAGGATAAAGGATGAAGGCAGATGAAGTAGGGTGCTGTATAGCCTTTCAGGCATGGCTACGCTAAAGCGCCAACGTAACGCACCATTACAGTGAAACTGGAGTTTAGACTAAACAGAAATAAGCCCGGCCCGAATTTGAAGGCTGAGCAAGGCACGGAGAATGAAGTGTTGCGTATTCAAGCAGATGCTTGAGAGTGCTTCTTGCGTTTCGAGAATCGATTTTTGACAATGGGCGCACGAACACGAGGAGTACAGAGTTTTCCTTGAGTCCACCCTGGCGATTTTCCAGGGGGTTAATGAGATCGCGCGAGTCGGGAGTGCCTGACAGACTTGCCGCAGTTGCCAAGCGGTTTTGCCAATCGGACTCTCGAAACTGGTGATGCGCTCGTGTCGCATTAGTCTAAACTCCAGTGAATCAAGCATATACCGCTATAAATCAGCGATTAGATGCCTGGCTGTTAGCTAAAATCCTGCTCACCTTAATCGACTTGAGAAGTCAAAAATCTACCGCACGATCAACTAGACTAAACGTGCTCTGACCGATGCTTGCGCTTGAGTAGTAGCCCTGCACCTGCGCTACCCACAACTAGGCCAATGACAGACATGGGTTCTGGAACGTCTTCAACTTGAGTGCTTGATTTCGAAACCAGAGCTTCGCTAACAGTCGCATCCGTGATCGGCAGGAAATAGCCGATTTCATCAATACTGCCATCAATAAAATCACCAGGGGATTCTGTCGGGGCAACGTTTGCGTCGCCAGAATATTCAAACGAGACAAACAGTCCTTCTGGAAAGGGAGACGATTCTAGATAAAGCTCCCAGAAATTGAAGGCTCCTTCTCGCACCACAATGCCTAAAGGCCCGGAAAAGTAGTTACCCTCTTCTAGTGAATCAGTTAGAATCGTGCTTCCGTCTGCACTGAAGAGTTCGATATGAAACCTATCCAATGGATAAAACCCTACGAAATCAAGGGGCTCGAACGTAAAAATGAATTCTTGGTCAGGCGTATCTGAGCTATATCCAATCGTTGCTTGAAAGCTACCTCCTTCTAACGAATCAAAAAACTCATTGGGTGCATCGTCAGAGAAATCTGCGAGCTCTCCAAAGGTTCCATCAATTTGGTAGTTGATATCTCTCGCTTGAGCCTCAGCACTCCCTACACTGCTCGAAACGACAACTAAACCAACCGCGCCCAAAAGAATTTTTGAAATCGTCTGACTCCAATTGACGAGACTGAATTTATTGGAAACTAGCATTAACTAATAGCCTCGTATCCGCTCAACATCGAGTTTAATTATTGGTCACTTGACCGAAGAAGCGTGAGCACAATCCTGATAGTTTCACAAAAGCTTGATGAAGTTTTATAGAGATTTTACGGATCTTTCCGTGTGATCCTGCCCACTCCGGATTGAATGCAACGTCACCTACGTTACCTTTACCGCCTCAAGACGAGGCAACCAAACATGTATTAAACCATACAAAATTGAGCTGTTTCAGCCGTTCCCCCTTCTCAAGATTGACAGATGAATCGGTGTAGCGGTTTTGACGTGCCTTGCTCTAATCCTAGCCTTTGAAGAATATTGATACCCTCAATATATTTGCCCGCAAACAATGTTGTAAAACTCAATGTTTAGTTTAAGAGTTTCTACATCCAGCCAAGGTTCATGAAGGCGAGACGTAGGATCATAATCAGGAAGCCCATTGCCATTGGAGCATGAGCGATCGCCCTGCATTCGATTCGCTATGGAACATCGCAACGTATTGAGAGAAGAAGAGTCGAGCAAAACGGCAACCTATCAGTCTCAGCCTACTGTTTTGTTTCATGTAGAAAACGTCGGCAAAACCTATCAAATGGGCGACGTGAGAGTCCGGGCACTGCGCGGCGTTGACCTCGATTTGTATGAAGGCGAGTTTATAGTGCTGCTCGGCACATCAGGCAGCGGCAAATCTACCTTGCTCAATATCATCGGCGGGCTCGATACTCCGTCGTCAGGACGAGTATTCTTTCGATCGCAGAATCTGACTGCTGCCAGTGATGCTGATCTGACTCGCTTTCGACGCACATGTGTGGGGTTTGTATTTCAGTTCTACAACTTGATTCCGAGCCTGACCGCACAAGAAAATGTGTCTCTCGTGACCGAACTTGCCGATCATCCCATGCGTCCTCAAGATGCCCTGGAGATGGTGAATCTAGGCGATCGCCTCGACCATTTTCCGGCTCAGCTTTCGGGGGGTGAACAGCAGCGAGTTGCGATTGCGCGGGCGATCGCCAAGCGTCCTGAAGTGCTGCTGTGTGATGAACCGACGGGGGCTCTTGATTTTCAAACGGGAAAGCGCGTGTTGGAAGTGCTAGAGCGGGTGAATCGAGAGTTTGGCACGACGGTTGCGGTGATTACCCACAACGCTGGAATCGCAGACATGGCAGACCGGGTGATCACCATGCGGAGCGGAGAGATTACAACGGTTCATCGCAATGATGTAAAAAAATCACCGAGCGATTTGGAGTGGTGATTATGCTGTCAACGCTCGATCGGAAGCTGGTTCGAGATCTGGTGCATCAGTGGGGGCAAATCGTGGCGATCGCCCTCGTGGTTGCCTGCGGAATCGCGTGCTTTGTGCTGATGCAAAGTGCTCACCATTCGCTGACGCTGACGCAAACGGCCTATTATGACCGCTATCGGTTTGCTGACGTCTTTGCCGAACTCAAACGGGCACCCAACACCCTCCGCACCGAACTTGCCGACATTCCAGGAATTGCTCAGGTACAAACCCGCATTGTTTCTGATGTCACCCTCGACATTCCAGGATTAGATGAGCCTGCCACCGGACGATTGATCTCCATTCCTCCCGATCGGGATTTAGTTCTCAATGATGTGTTTATTCGTCGGGGGAGTTGGGTTGATCCCCAGGATCCGGAAGAGGTGATGATTAGCGATGCATTTGCCGATGCCAATCAGCTTCAGCTGGGCGATTCGTTTGGGGCAATTCTCAATGGTCGTTGGCAATCCCTTAGAGTCGTGGGCATCGCCCTCTCGCCGGAGTATGTGTATGCAATTCGCGGAGGAGCAGATATCTATCCCGATAATCGTCGGTTTGGCGTGCTGTGGATGGGAGAAGACGCGTTAGGAAATGCCTTTGATATGGATGGCGCCTTTAACAGTGTCGCTCTAAAGCTCATGCCTGACGCGAATCAAGCAGCAGTCATCGATCGCCTCGATCGCCTGCTAGAACCCTACGGAGGATTGGGGGCCTATGGTCGAGAGGATCAGGTGTCAAACCGGGTCTTATCAGACGAAATTCAAAGCTTAGAAATGATGGCAACGATGCTGCCGACGATTTTTTTGGCGATCGCTGCGTTTCTGCTGCATGTTGTCCTGTCTCGCTTGGTGGCGACCCAACGCGAACAAATCGCCGTACTCAAAGCCTTTGGCTACGGCAATCTCAGCATCGGCTGGCACTATCTCAAATTCGTCTGGGTGGTGTTTAGCCTCGGAGCCGTCTTAGGAATTGCCGTGGGCATGTGGTTGGGCAGAGGTCTGACCCAGCTTTACACCAGTTTCTTCCGGTTTCCGCTACTGCAATATGAAGCCGATATCACGCTAATTGTGACGGCGCTGCTGGTGAGTGGTGGCGCTGCGGTGGTGGGTGGGCTGATCCCGGTGCGCCATGCTGCGATGCTGCCACCCGCCCAGGCCATGCGCCCCGAGCCGCCTGCCACATTTCGCCCCACCCTCGTTGAGCGCTGGGGGCTGCAACAGATGTTTTCTCCGGCAGGTCGCATCATTTTGCGAAATCTGGAGCGGCGTCCGATTCGTGCTCTGCTGTCAATCTTAGGCATTGGAGCCGCTGCCGCGATTCTGCTGGTTGGCTTCTACTTCAACGATGCCATTTCCTGGCTGATGCACGTCCAGTTTCAGATTGTGCAGCAAGAGGATGTCACGATTATGTTTAACGAACCTCGCTCCGTGCAGGCGCGATACGACGTGAATCATTTGCCTGGAGTGTTGCGCTCTGAGGTGTTTCGCAGCGTGCCTGCTCGTTTACGTCATGAGCACTACGACTATCGCCTTGCCATCACAGGGATTCCGCCATCTGGGACGCTACGAAACCTGATTGACCGTCATTTAAATCCAGTGAGATTGCCCCCTGAAGGGGTGGTGTTGACGACAAAGCTGGCAGAGATTTTGCACATTGAACCGGGTCAGCATCTGACGGTGGAGGTCTTGGAGGGCGATCGCCCGGTTCGTCAAGTTACAGTTACCGGAAAAGTAGACGAACTGCTCGGACTCTCTGCCTACATGGATATCCGTGCCCTCAATCAGCTCATGCGAGAAGGGCAAACCGTCTCAGGGGCTTACCTGAGCATCGATCAGCGCCATGCCGACCCCCTCTATCGCCAACTCAAGCGCACCCCGGCTGTCGCGGGTGTGTCCTTTCGAGAGGCGATGCTACAGAGCTTTGAAGATTTGAGTGCCCAAAACATTCAGGTCATGACGATAGTTTTGGTGGTGTTTGCGTGCATTATCACCTTCAGCGTTGTCTATAACTCGGCGCGGATTGCCTTATCAGAAAGAGGACGAGAGCTCGCTAGTCTACGAATTATGGGATTTACTCAGCGCGAAATTGCCGTGATTCTCTTAGGTGAGCAGACCATTCTCACCGTCGTTGCGATTCCCGTAGGGCTCCTGCTCGGATTTGGGCTAGCGGCATGGCTAACGCTGTCGAGTGCGTATAACTCAGAGCTTTATCGCTTGCCCCTGGTTATTCACCGTGCGTCTTACGGCATGACTACCCTTGTCGTACTGATTTCAATGATGCTGTCCGGATTTCTGATCTATCGCCAGCTTCAGCGCCTTGATCTAATCGCAACCCTCAAAACTCGTGAATAAGATTTGCCATTTCTACTGCCATGACTGCTGAACCCAAAACCAAACAGCCAGACCAAAATGGTCGCACTAGCCCACCAACGCCCAGCCCACCAACGCCAAAACCGCCTATTTATAAGCGACAGTGGTTTCGCAGAGCGCTCTATGTGCTAGGTGGGCTAGGGCTAATTGGTGCGGGTGTCACAATCTTTCGTCCTGCTCCAGTTGCGGTGGATTGGGTCACTCTGGAACGGGGATCGCTGGAAGTGGCGGTGACGGAGGAGGGCAAGACGCGGGTGCGCGATCGCTTCGTGATTTATGCGCCTGTCTCAGGACGGTTGCAGCGCATTACCCTAGACGAAGGCGATCGCGTCGAGGCCAGTCAAGTGGTCGCTCGCATTGACCCGCTGCCGCTCGATGCAGACGTTGAGGCACTCCAAGCCCAAATTCGGGAAATGCAGGCAGAACTGCGAGGCGTGGATACCCTCCGCCCAAAACCCGAAGCATTGGCTGAAGCCGAAGCTCGCATCCGCGCTGCGATCGCCGCAGAACGAGAAGCCATCGCCAGGGTTGACGAAGCTGAAGCTGCCTTAAATCAAGCCCAGCGCGATCGCCAGCGAGCTGCAATGTTATACCAGGAGGGTGCCATTCCGGAGCAATCTCTCGAAGAAGCCCAGCTTGATGAAACGACGCGCACTCGTACCCTAGAAGCAGCACAGCGATCAGCCGATCGCGCCCATGCGGATGTCACAGAAGCCCGCGAAGCCCTACAGCGTCTCCAAGCAGAGCAGCAAGATCCAGACTATTTGCTAGACGTATACAATGCCCGCATTCGGAGTCTAGAAGCCGAACTTACCACGCAGGTCGATGAAGCTCGTCGCACCGATATTACTGCGCCTCAAGCGGGTCGAGTGTTGCGAGTCGAACAGGAAAGCAACCGCTTTGTTGAGGCCGGAATGCCCCTGCTGGAATTAGGAAATGCTCAACAGCTCGAACTCGTAGTGGATGTATTATCGAGAGATGCAGTCCGAATTCAACCGGGCGATCCGGTGCGAATTGAGCAGTGGGGCGGCGAAGCACCGCTGATGGGAACCGTGCGAACCGTGGAACCCTCAGCCTTTACCGATATTTCAGCCTTGGGCGTCGAAGAACAGCGGGTGAATATCATTGTCGATTTTAATGAGATGCCGTCAGACTTAGGCGATGGCTATCGTACCGAAGCCCAAATCATCGTCTGGCAAGATTCCGACATCTTGACTGTTCCAATTGGGGCACTCTTTCGCTGTGAACCCGACTGGTGCGTTTTCGCCGTAGAGGGGAATCGAGCCGACCGTCGCTCCGTTAAAATTGGGCATCGTAACCAAACCGCAGCCGAAGTTGTCGAGGGATTAAGCGAAGCAGACGTGGTAATCTTACATCCATCTGAAACGATTCAAGACGGCACCCGCGTTGAGTCACGCGAATAGACCAAAATCCAAAATCTAAAATCTAAAATCCAAAATCTAAACCAGTATCAGTTGATTGACAGATCCACCCTATGACTCGCCAGCTACCGACCCGCACCGAAATCGACAGCATGGGAGCGATCGAAGTCCCGGCTGATCGCTATTGGGGCGCGCAAACCCAGCGATCGCTCACCTACTTTGCGATTGGCAATGACACGATGCCCACAGAACTAATCCGGGCAATCGGGACTTTAAAGAAAGCAGCAGCGATCGCCAATCGAGACCTGGGGCAATTGCCGGACTCGCTAGCCGCTTTGATAATCAAAGCGGCTGATGAAGTTCGATCTGGCGACCTGGACGACCATTTTCCCCTGCGGATTTGGCAAACCGGGAGCGGCACCCAAACCAACATGAACGCCAATGAAGTGATTGCAAATCGGGCGATCGAGCTAGCCGGTGGCACATTGGGCAGCAAACAGCCCGTCCACCCCAACGATCATGTGAATAGGTCTCAGTCGTCGAATGATACGTTTCCAACGGCAATGCATATTGCTGCGGCTGAGGTCATCAACCATCGACTCATCCCTATGGTGTCAAAACTCCGAGATGCCCTTGCCACCAAAGAAGCTGAATTTGCCGATATTATTAAAATCGGACGGACTCATTTAATGGATGCCGTTCCCCTAACCCTGGGGCAAGAATTTTCAGGGTATCGCTCCCAACTGGATCAAAACCTCCGTCGCCTTCATGCCGTGCTTCCTGACTTGTACGAGCTTGCCATCGGAGGAACAGCCGTCGGCACAGGCTTGAATGCTCATCCTGAGTTTGCCGATCGAGTTGCAGCCCATATCGCAGCCCTCACGGGCTTACCGTTTATCTCTGCGCCTAATAAGTTTGCAGCATTGGCAGCTCATGATGCGATCGTTGCCGCGAGTGGTGCATTGAAAACCCTCGCAGGATCGCTGATGAAGCTTGCCAATGACCTGCGCTGGCTGGGGTCGGGGCCACGCTGCGGGCTAGGAGAACTGCGGTTGCCCGCCAATGAACCCGGCTCGTCGATCATGCCAGGGAAAGTAAACCCGACTCAGTGTGAAGCGATGACGATGGTATGTGTGCAAGTTATGGGAAACGACACGGCAATTACGGTTGCGGGATCACAAGGCAACTTTGAACTCAACGTCTTCAAGCCTGTCATGATTCATAATTTGCTGCACTCAGTTCGGCTCTTGTCGGATGCCTGCTCGCCATTTACCGACTATTTGGTCGTTGATATCCAGCCGAATCAAGAGCAGATTCAACGGTTTCTGACCCATTCGCTCATGTTGGTAACGGCCCTAAATCCTCACATTGGCTACGATAATGCTGCTAAAGTCGCTAAGAAAGCTCATACGGAAGGCACAACCTTGCGTGAAGCCTGTGTCGACCTTGGTTTTCTCAATGGAGACGACTTTGATCGGCTTGTGCGTCCGGAGCAGATGGTAAACCCTAGCTAGCATCTTCACTCAGCCTCGTGGGTAGGCAAACGAACGATGGAACAACAAATCGTTGATCGGAACGACCGAAAATATGTTCTCTCTATCACTAAACAGGGAGCCTCACTTTACTTCAAACTATATAATCAACAAATCCTAGTTGGTGAAGTGAGAGGGGTGCGAGAATCTGATGAAACGCTGTTGTTGGCAGACATTGCGATCGCCAATGAAGTAGTTGCCATTCCTGAAAGATCCTGGATTTTTCGTCTCGGCAACCGATTTGGCTATTTACCTAAACCAATTAGCTATCGCAAGCAAGGGCTTGGATCGGCTCTTTTGAAAGCCTTTTTAGACTACGCTAGCCACAACGGGATTCGGCATATTTATGGCAAAGTGATGAAGCAAGACCTGGAAAACAATCCCAAGCTGCTTCAGTGGTATCAGCGCCACGGATTCGAAACGCGATCGCCTACATCCACTGATGAGGTTGATATTTTAGTTTGGATTGATCTCAATATTTAGCCTAGGTTTAGGCAAACTGGATACAGTCTTGCCCCTATTGAACCCGTAAGCGCAAGACATTCCAAGGGGGGGGAGAATGCGCCGCCCTATCGTCCTCTTGAGTCACAGATTGCTGAGACATTTTTCGACTCGCCTGACGAGTCCATGCTTCGTGGGATAACGACTCATCGGACATTTGGAAATCAAATGGATGGGGCGGATCTGAGGTGAGGGTTGCAGCCCCTTCGTCATAGGATTTCGCTAAGCTAACAATCCAAGGTAAGAAGTCTAAGATTTCACTGGGTAATACCGTTAATTCAAAATGCTTCCGCCGATTGACCCGTTGATATCCTCGTCCTCGTCGGGCGATCGCTCCCATTTCGGCCCCCTTATTCACAGCAACTCTTAAGATAAATGGACGGTTGGGAACCAACTCATCGGGAGCCGTATACGCATAGACACATACATAATTCAGCCGCTGATCGTTATCGACCCAGCTTGCCATCGAGGGGGTACTTGCATACGAACTTCGATTAGTAATCGTCACCGGCACCTTCATCGATGCTGCAAACGAGGTATAAAATTCGTCCCGGAGCTGTGTGACGATCCGTATTGCTTCTGGAGTCATAAAATTGTCCCCGTCAGGTTGGCACGATTTAGATTGGCATCTTTGACATTGGCATCTTTCAAATTCGCGTTTTCTAGATTCGCGTTGGTCATATTCGTGCCCGTCAAAATCGCTCCGGTTAAGATGGCATCCGTAAAATTGGCGTGACTTAAATTAGTTCTAGTGAGATTAGCTTGAGTCAGATTTGCGCCACTTAAGTTAACGCCCCTCAAATTCATATTCCTTAAATTAGCAGCAATTAAATTCATGTTCCTGAAATCTCTTTGCCCTGCTGTATATCGGCTCAAGAGTTCCTTGGTGGTCATGGAAATGTACATACGCTTTGGAGAGGATTAATTGGAGAGAACTGTGAACTAAATAACCGAGAAAACCAATGGTTCAGGGTCGGACTAAACCAGCCAGCAAACTATTCGGATCTTTTTTGCGGATCTTTTTTGCGGATCTTTTTTGCGGATCCTTCTTTAATCCTTACTTTTTTAGTCCTTCATTCAAATAAAAGATTCGAGTGATCATGCCATTTGTCTGTGCAAGGAACTGCTTTAGCAGACAATCAGGCTATATTTGCAAACCAGAATTGACCCCAAACCAGACCTTGCAAACTAATACCTACGCTTCTTCCGATGTCTATGCCTAGCAACTTCCTTTCGCTTGCGCTTTTCGATGGGCGTTTCGAAAAAGCGGTTCTTTTTCATATCAGGAAAAATCCCGGCAACAGAAACTTTCCGCCTAAATCGGCGTATTGTCGACTCAATTCCTTCGCTTTCACTAGGAATGATCTGTGTCATTTAATTTCCTCACAAATAGGCTTAGCGTGACCTAAACCATCAGCCAGTCTATAGCTTTTCTTATTGAAGACGCGTAATGCCCCTAAAGATGCTTCTGAAACGCCTATATCTCAAATCTACCACCCACCACGGCTGGTCAGCATAAATGAATGGGAGCCAGTCTGTTGGGAAATCGGGAAATCAATAACGACGGGAGGAACCACTTCTAGGCCCTCTACCCCCTCTCGAGGATCCTCTCTCTTCGCGGGGCTTTGCTTTGTTTACTTTCAAGTCACGTCCCATCCACTCAGCGCCATCTAGCGCTTCGATGGCGGCTGATTCTTCTTCGTCTGTATCCATCTCAACGAATGCAAACCCTCTCATCCGCCCCGTTTCGCGATCGGTGGGAATCTGAACTCGCTTAACGGTGCCATACTCAGCAAACACCTGACTTAAATCGTCTTGGGTAACTTCGTAAGACAAATTGCCGACGTAAATTGACATAGATCTCTCCAGAACCTGAAATGTAGAGAATTTAGATTCGGAGAAACGCTCGTAAACGAATCACACAACCGAAAATAAATCTTTGATAAGATTGTAGCACATCTCCGCTTTCCAACTGGGAACGATACGAGTCAGCCGCATGGATATTATTGAACTCCAGATGCTTTATGCAGCAGGAGAAAGAGATTTTCATAACATTGATCTTAGCTCGGCCCATCTCAGCTGTATTAATTTGAGTGGCACAAACTTGCAGCGGGCAAATCTTCGGCATGCCAATCTACGCTGGGCAAACTTGCAAGATGCGAACCTCAGATGGGCAGATTTGAGAGGAGCTGATTTAAGCTGGGCAGACTTGAGCGGAAGTGATTTAAGTGATGCGAATCTGAAAGGGGCAAAGATGCCTGATGGAACTCTTCATGATTAGATTTGCCAGATTTGCGAGAGATGCTCGGAATTGATAATCGGGTCGTTATCTCGGTGGAAGGAGCGGGCTGCGTGTTTAGTTAAGTCGATGTGACTGTTGCGGACGTGAGATTGGGCAAAGATTTGGGATGGATGGGCGATCGCCAACCATGTCGGTTAATGTATAGTATTAAGACTTATATTTTCGACCAATCTGGATGTTATGCCTGACCCCCATATCAAATCTCCAGACTCCGAAACTCCGCCTGAAAATCCTTGGGTAGAGGGAGTAAAGGTAGTTGGTTTAAGCCTATTTCTCGCGTTTGGAATTCGGACATTTGTGGCAGAGGCGCGCTATATTCCATCAGGCTCGATGGAACCGACCCTCCAAATTAACGATCGACTCGTGATTGATAAGCTCAGCTACGGTTTTAGTGAGCCTCAGCATGGAGATATTGTGGTATTCAACCCCACCAAGACCCTGGAGCAAGAAAACTATCACGATGCGTTTATCAAGCGTATTATTGGGCTTCCCGGTGATGTTGTCGAAGTGCGCGGTGGACAGGTGTATGTCAATGATCAGGTTATGCACGAAGACTATATTGCAGCACCTCCAAATTACGTATGGGGTCCTGTAATTGTGCCAGATGATTCGTATCTGGTTTTGGGAGACAATCGCAACGAGAGCTATGACAGTCACTATTGGGGATTCGTCCCGCGCGATCGCATCATTGGGCGTGCAACCTTTCGCTTTTGGCCGCCGACTCGTTTAGGTACGTTGGATTAACAGATTCAAATCCTCAGATTAATCCCTGCGTACACCACATCTCTCAGAGGACGGATGCGCTAGGCTTTAGCGTTGGTATATTTTCTAGGGAGAAATACCATTGGCGAAGTAGTCATGCGAGGATTCCGAGTTGGTTCAATCTTAGGGTTTGAAATCCGGATCGATTTATCCTGGTTTATTATTTTCTTTCTAATTCTCTGGACATTGAGTTCAGGGATTTTTCCCACCCAATATCCTGACCTATCGACAGCCACTCACATCATCATGGGCATCGTCGGGACGGTGCTGTTTTTTGGGTCTTTGTTAGTGCATGAATTATCTCATTCGTTAGTTGCCCGCACGAAAGACATCCCAGTCGACGGGATTACTTTGTTTATATTTGGAGGGATTTCGCGCACTCGCATGGATGCTGAACGTCCGGGTGACGAATTTCAAATTGCTGGAATTGGTCCCTTAGTTAGCCTAGCGTTGGCGATCGCCTTTGGGGTGATTCAGTGGGTCGGTAGCCAGCTTGGCTGGAGCAATGCCGTTGTTGGCGTTGCTCAATATTTGGCCTATATCAACTTCCTACTTGCAATTTTTAATTTACTTCCAGGCTTTCCACTGGATGGTGGACGGTTGTTTCGTTCAATTATTTGGAAATTTACCGGCGATCTCCGTAAAGCGACTCGAATTGCAAGTATCGGCGGGCAATTTCTTGGCTACTTCCTGATTGGTTTAGGCATTGTGCAGATGTTTCAAGCCAGTCTGCTGGGGGGACTTTGGTTTGTCTTTATCGGTTGGTTTCTCAACACGGCTGCCGAAGCAAGCTATCAACAGCAGCTCCTTCGCATGGGGCTAGAAGGCTTGCGAGCGCGTCAGGTTATGACGTCTAATCCAGAGACGGTGCCGCCCGATATCTCACTTCATCAGGTGATTGAAGATTATTTTATGAATCGACGATACCAGGCGTTTCCAGTAACCGAACAGGGTGAGTTGTTAGGTGTGGTCACCCTTAACCAGGTCAAAGAAACTCCTAAAGACAAGCGTGAGCATCTAACCGTTCGAGACGTGATGACGTCTTCAGAGCAAGGTGTAGTTGTGCATCCTGACGAAAAAATGACGGACGTAATTGACAAAATGCAGGATTCGCAAGCGCGTCGAGTCTTAGTTGCTCGGGATGGACAGTTAGACGGCATTATTACGGCGAGCGATATCACAGGATGGTTACGTCGGGTTCATGATCTAGAAGGTTGGCAAAGTCACCAGGGCAGCCCGTCACACGTTTCGTCAGAGCAGTAAGCGTCCCCGGTCAACGACGCCAGTAATTTTCAAGTGGTCGTCAAACACTGCAAGGTTGGCGATATATCCCGGCGCGATCGCCCCAAGCTGATGATCTAGCCCAAGCAATCGGGCTGGATACATAGATGCCATGCGGAGCGCTTCAGAAAGGGGAATATTGACATGATGGACACAGTTGGCGATCGCCTCGATCATTGTTAATGCCGACCCACCCAGCGTTCCATCTTTTGAGACACATCTACCATCCCGATAAAAGACTTCCTGGCCGCCAATCCAAAATGAGTCTAGCTGGGTACCAACGGGGGGCGTTGCGTCGGTGACAAGAATCAGTTTGTCTCGCTTTAAAGCTTTCACGAGCTGGATCGAACCAAAATGGACGTGTTTGCCATCAGCAATGATGCCTGCATAGACATCATCTCGACTGAGCACTGCGCCTACCATCCCTGGGCTACGGCTCAGCCAAGGAGACATTGCATTAAATAAATGAGTTGCCATACGGATGCCTGCATCAAACCCGGCTAGTCCTTGCTCAAAGGTCGCATCGCTATGTCCGGCTGAAACCAGGATACCCTGGTCAACCAAGAGCTGAATGTCATCTGAGTCAACCATTTCAGGGGCAAGGGTGATTAGCCTAATCGTCTCTCTGCCATGTTTGACCATGTGATGCAACATCGCGCGATCGGGCATCCGGATGTAAGCAGCATCATGAATTCCCTTGCGTTTGGGATTGAGGTAAGGCCCTTCTAGATGAAGTCCTAAGACGCTGAATTCGCGCTGCGTGCGATAGACATTCACCGTCTCCATTGCGCTGATCATATCGCTATCAGACGTCGTGATCAGAGTCGGCAAAAAGCTCGTGGTGCCGCTCGTGAGATTGGTATGGTGCATCGTATCAAGGGTGATAGATGCGATCGAATCATTAAACATGACCCCGCCACAGCCGTTAAGTTGCAGATCGATGAACCCCGGCGCGACATGATGCCCCTTCATAGGAATTATCTCTAGCATAGAATGCTCAGCATTGAGCTGAGCGCTCGGCACTACATCAACAATATGCATACCATCAATCAGCACTGCATGATGGATCAGCTCTTGGTATCCGGTATGAAGGATGCAGTCGGTAAGAGCATACATGGTTCCACAAATTAGGATGATAGGTCGATGAGGGTAGGACAGTCTTTCTCTAGTTGCTTGAAGTATTGAACGGTTTTTACTTTTAATTCGAGGGTGGCATCCTCATCGCAGACAATCATACTCCTCGGATGAAGCTGTAGGGCAGATGCCGTCCACATGTGATTGACTCCGTTTTCAATCGTATGGGAAAGGGCGATCGCCTTACGATAGCCTTTAACAAGAATCATGACCTCACGGGCGTCCATCACGGTGCCCACGCCCACTGTCAACGCCAACTTCGGAACCCTTTCTGGATTATTGTCAAAGAACCGAGCATTTGCCAAACGGGTACTGTAGGTGAGGGGTTTAACATAAGTTCGAGACTCTAGCGATGATCCAGGTTCGTTGAACGCGATATGCCCGTTTTCTCCCATGCCGCCGACAAACAGTTCGATTCCACCAAACGATTGAATCGTATCTTCATAGACTCGACATTCATCCTCCAAATCGACAGCATTACCGTTGAGAATATGAATATTTTCTTTGGGGATGTCGATATGGTTGAAGAAATTTTGAAACATATAGGCGTGATAGCTTTTGGAATGCTCGTCTGGCAAACCTACATATTCATCCATATTAAACGTCACTACATGCTTAAAACTCAGTTTGCCTTGTTGATAGAAGGTAATGAGTTGTCGATACATTCCTAGCGGAGTTCCTCCGGTGGGTAATCCGATCACAAAGGGGTTCTCAGCAGTAGGCGCGAATTCAATGATGCGTTGTTTCACGTAGCGAGCAGCCCAATCTGCTATGTCGGTTTCGCAAATAATCAGACGCATCAATGAGCCCTCATGAATCAACCTAGAATCCTAATCTCAGCCAGAGTAAACAGAGTCAGTCCGGTTTGCCAACCGTTGACAGTCTATCAACTGAAGACCTGACTATCTTCGGCAGCAAGCCATCGCAGCGGGAATCGCAGTACTAGCGCTGTCACTGGCAGCGCAAAATCTGATAAACGGGGTGACTAAAGGCTTTTTCATCATCGTCGTCCACATTATCGGACTGCCTTCACCCCATATTCACCGTATCTGAAGAATTCTGTTGGCGACGATCTTGCAACGCTTTGTCAACTAACTTAGCCACGACCCACGACACAGAACGCTCTTCTAGCTCTGCCCATGCTTCTAGCTCCCGTTTCCATTCAGGCGGAACGTAGGCAACAACCCTCTCCAAATCCGTCTTTCCACCCATTGCTAATATTGATACTCATCAGTAAGTTTCTTCCATACCTAGGATACAAGTAATTATTTATATTGTGCTATGCTGTGCTAGCAAGGCACAGCACGAGTCAATAGGATTTTGGGTATGAATCGTCAAGCGATGCGTCCAATGGCTAGAAATCCCGGTCAGCCAGAGCGTCAACAGGGAATAGTTTTATATTCGGCTAGAGAATTAGGCAAAATGCGTCGGGTTGGGCAACTTGCTGCCATGCTGCTTAAGCATCTTGAGGCGCTCGTACAGCCCGGAGTCAGTACTCAGCAGTTAAATGACGAAGCAGAACAATGGACACATGCTCACGGGGCAGTGAGTGCGCCGCTTGGCTACACGCCTCCAGGACATCCTCCGTTTCCTCGTTCAATTTGTACTAGCGTCAATAATGTTGTTTGTCACGGAATTCCTAGCCCCAAACAAATTCTCCGAGATGGAGACATCATCAATATTGATGTCACCCCTATTCTCAATGGCTATCACGGCGATACGTCTAAAACCTTCCTGGTTGGTAATCCGTCTGCCTCAGCTAAAAAGCTGGTTGAAGTCACCGAAGAATCGATGATGCGAGGCATTGCGGAAATTAAACCAGGGGCACGAATTGGTGACATCGGTGCCGCCATTCAAGAACATGCCGAGGCGCATGGATTCTCAATTGTACGAGAAATGGTAGGGCACGGCGTTGGACGACAGTTTCATATCGAGCCACAGATTCCTCATTACGGGACGCGCGGCAGCGGTTTGAAATTGCGCCCTGGCATGATCTTCACGGTTGAACCCATGTTGAATGCAGGAAGTCGGCGAATCAGGATTTTATCGGACTGTTGGACGGTGATCACGCAAGATCGGAAACTCTCTGCTCAGTTTGAGCACACCGTTGCCGTAACCGAAGATGGAGTCGAAATTTTGACCTGTACTCTGGGATAGAAATCTCTACGTCAGCAATTGCTCAAATTCTCGCAGTGCTACGCTAGATCCCTCCGCCCAAGCCATCTCTACATATCGAGGCAGCAGATGTTTCACATCTACATCTGGGAATGTAGGGCTAGTCACACTATCCTTATACCCGTCTGGAGTTAACGCATAAATCAGTAATCCACCTTGGTGATAAATCCAAACCTCAGGAATCGCTAGCGCTTGATAAACATCTAAATCTGTCCGCGATGTCAAATCAATCTCAATAGCAAGATCGGGGGGTGGATCGTTGCTCAGATCGATACGATCTTTGCCCAAAATAGCCCGCCAGTTTTGGATATAAAAGCATGCATCAGGTTCTGCTCCAGCTTCTTGAAGCTTTTTGAGAGTCACCGGATCAAACCCATGCCAGTCACGATTTTGGTGCCGTAATAACGTCGTAATTAAACCTGCTAACGTGTAGCTGCGGTTACCATGTCCAGGTAGAGGAGCCATGATCAAAATTTCCTGGGTATGCGCATTGAAGCGAATTTTGACGGCAGCAGCATCACGACGGCTTTTGAGCAGTGCTTCGTAGTCTGTCCAGGTTTGATAGCGCAGTGTTACGTCACTTCCGGGCGGTAGTTCAATGTGGTCTGGGCTGACGGTTAAAACCATATTCGTGCAGCAACGTAAATTAGCGGGCTTGAGCGATCAATGTCCGATGGCGGGGGCTATTACAGGCTTGGGTCGGGCAGGTGAAGCCTGCATCTTCAATAGCGTTTTCAATGTCAAAGGTAAAGTAGTCGTCCAAATAGGGTTCTGTGCTCTTGAGCAGCGTCAGGATATAGGGTGGCATGGCTGCATAGATTTCAGATTTCGGATTCATCTCCATGATGGCGAGATGCCCGCCAGGGCGTAAGACGCGTCGAGCTTCCTGTAAGATGCTGACGGCGGCCATGCGAGGCAATTCATGGAACAGCAGAAACGCTGAAACCAGATCAAATGATGCATCGGGAAGCCCCGTGGCTTCAGCGGGAGCGTGCATCCAGTGGACGGGTAACTGCCTTTGGAGAGAACGATATTGGGCGATCGCCAGAAAATGGGGCGACAGATCGACACCCGTTAACTGAGCATGCGGGTAGTGATCGTGGATCGCAAACGTGCTCATCCCCACGCTGCATCCGAGATCGAGAATGTCGTTCGGTTCCGGAATCTGAGTTTTGAGCCTATCATGATAGCTTTGCCGGAGCCGAGCATCCCCGTTTGCACCCTCATTCCACAAACGCGCATGAACGGCCCTAGCCGCAACTTCAACCTCCATTGCAGGTTGCCAACCCAAATTCCCCTCCTCATACGCATGAAATGACCGCAGATAGTAATCGGGGTAAATCAGATTAGGATTTACAATCTGCGCCAACTCCGTTTCCCAATCAGGAGAAAAATCGATCGCTTGTTGGCGCGATCGCAACGATTGAACTTCCTCTCGCCAATATACGCCAATAGATTCAGCGCGTTTGATCATCATGGAACGAGCCTGATGTTTAGCGAAATCAGCAAGCGGTTTTACCGATAAAATTCCGTTGACAAGGTGAGACGCTAAACGAGGAGCAGCAACAGTCATAGGGTATAGCGCGTTATTCGGTACAGTCTTGATGCTCAAATGAGCAATCTGGGCAATCTGGGCAATCTGGGGCAATCAATGATGTCTTTAGCTAATGGGATGACAATGCGTTGAAACCACGTGCACCCACTTGATTAACCCACTTGATTAACCCTTAGAGTCGGATTCACTTCGCTGGTTTCATACAAGCTATCTTACGATTTAATGTCAACACTGTTATCAGATTTTCAAATAGAGGGGGGTAATCCGCGTTAGTCTGTAGGGGATACATACTCAGGGTTACTATTCAACCCTCGGTGGTCAAAATTTTGAGTGTCATAGGTTGATTGTATTTATGATGCAGTTCTACTTCGGTCTAGATGAGAATGGTCGCAAGCGGTTTGATTTGCCAGGTGCTCGCCCTCATTACAATCCCGATCGCCCGGGACAGGTCAAACATATTTTTTTAGATTTGACGCTAAATATTCCTCAGCAAACCTATCGAGGAATTTGCACCATTCGGCTCAATCCAATCCGCACAGGAATTGATACCCTCACGCTAGATGCAGTCAACTTGTCGATCGATTCAGTCATGGTTGATGCAGCCGAACAACCCTTTGACTACGATGGAGAGCAACTGCATATTCGTCTTCAACGCTCGACCCAAGTAGGGGAGCCGCTTGAAATTGCGATCGCCTACCATGTCGATCATCCCCAGCGTGGCATTTATTTCATCGCGCCAGACGATCACTACCCCAACAAGCCCATTCAAGTCTGGACTCAGGGAGAAGATGAAGATTCTCGATACTGGTTTCCGTGCTTTGACTATCCGGGACAGTTAGCAACCTCCGAAATTCGGGTGCGCGTGCCCAAAGAATTAATGGCGATCTCCAACGGTGAATTGATCGCGACTGAAGAGAACGACGACACCAAAATTTATCATTGGCTGCAAAAAGAGGTGCATCCGACATATCTCATGACGCTGGCCGTTGGTGACTTTGCCGAGATTCAGGATGAATGGCACGATCGCGCTCAAGATCGGCAAGTGCCCTGTCTTTACTACGTAGAAAAAGGGCGTGAGGCAGATGCCCAGCGCACCATGGGCAAAACGCCTCAGATGATTGAGTTTTTTAGTCAAGCCTTCGGCTATCCCTATCCCTATCCCAAATATGCTCAGGTTTGCGTCGATGATTTTATCTTTGGCGGCATGGAAAACACATCAACCACGCTGCTGACCAATCGTTGCCTGCTCGATGAGCGAGCTGCCCTCGACAATCGGAATGCTGAAAGCTTGGTTGCTCACGAACTGGCTCACCAGTGGTTTGGAGATTTAGTCGTCATCAAACACTGGTCGCACGCTTGGATTAAAGAGGGAATGGCGTCCTATTCCGAAGTGATGTGGACTGAGCGCGAATATGGCTCAGACGCCGCTGCCTACTATCGCCTTAACGAAGCGCGGAGCTACATTTCAGAAGACAGTTCTCGCTATCGCCGCCCGATCGTGACGCATATTTACCGCGAAGCCATCGAACTCTACGACAGTCATATTTATGAGAAGGGAGCCTGCGTCTATCACATGATTCGCTCAGAGCTAGGTGATGAGCTCTTTGAACTAGCGATTCATACCTTTGTTCAAGACAATGCCCATCAAACAGTCGAAACCATTGATCTGCTACGGGCGATCGAAAAAGCAACAGGACGCAACCTCCAGTTTTTGTTTGATCAGTACGTATTCCGAGGCGGGCATCCTGACTACAAAGTTGCATATTCCTGGGATGGAGACAGCAAACTTGCCAAGCTGACCGTCACTCAGACGCAAGCGAAAGACGGTGACAATGGCACCAAGAGCGAATTATTTGATCTGCGACTTCCAATCGGGTTTGGCATCATCAACGATGATGGCGTTCATAGCGATGGCGAGTCTACCTCGCATACAGAGCCCACTCTAAAATTATTTACAGTTCGGGTTCACGAGCGCGAGCAGACCCTCTACTTTCCGCTGCCCGAAAAGCCTGCTTTTGTCAGTTTTGACGTTAGCAATCACAACCTCAAAACGGTCACATTGGAGTATCCGGTTGCAGAACTGAAGGCCCAGCTTACCTATGATCCCGATCCGATTTCTCGCATCTATGCGGCTGAAGCCCTTGCCAAAAAAGGCACGCTGGAGGCGGTCAAAGCGCTTGGAAAATCGTTGCAGGGCGATCGCTTTTGGGGAGTCCGCGCTGAAGTCGCACGGCAGTTGGGTGGCATTAAGCTTGATCAGGCATTTGATGCATTGGTCTTAGGGCTCCAAGATTCTGAGCCTAGAGTGCGCCGAGCTGTTGTTGAAACCCTTGCTAAGATTAAAACCAAAAAGAGCTATAAAGCTCTAAAACCGATTGTGGAAAAAGGGGATGCTAGCTATTACGTCGAGTCATCGGCAATGCGAGGGCTCGGCAGTATCGCGGCGACCAAACTCGACGGCAAATCGAAGGAAGAGAAGGTTTTGAAGCTGCTCAAGTCGGTGTTGAGTGAACGAGCAGGCTGGAACGAAACCGTGCGATCCGGGGCGATCGCCGGACTGAGCCAGATGAAAACCTCAGAGGCCGCGCTAGACATTATCCTAGGCTATACGGCTTTGGGAGTGCCTCAGGCATTGCGGCTATCGGCAATTCGCGCACTCGGAACAATCTCATCAGGGCAAAGCAAACCCAATCTAGAGCGTATCCTTACTCGACTCGATGAACTTGCCGGCGACACCTTCTTTTTGACTCAAGTGGCAGTCGTTAGTGCGCTCGGGCAAATGGAAACAATTCGAGCGGTGGGCATTCTTCGGGCGATCGCCGATCAGTCACCTGATGGTCGGGTGCGTCGTCGGGCAGACGAGGCCATTCAGCGAGTCCAAAAGGCCGCAGGTCACGATCAAGCTGTGAAGAAACTCCAAGAGGAGTTAGATCAGCTTAAAAAAGACAATCAAGACCTGAGAAGCCGCCTAGAAAATCTAGAAGCGAAGGCCAGTAGCCAACACTAACGGTCTAAATTCCAATACGCACTCACACAACCCCATTGCGTTAAGCCTAGATATTGCTGATACTAAGGAGGGGTAAACCTTCCTTAGTAGTCTAGATTACAAAGGCGATCGCGCATTTTTTATGCTGTACGACATTCGAGAAGGTCGCATCTTTAAGAGCCTGCCAGATCAGGATTGGGGTATCAAAATTTTAGAGATCGAGCCCCACGGGAAAAAAGCCGTTGTCGAATATGTATCGTGTGGCTGCCCCACCGACAGTCCATATATTGGGCAGCGGAAGGTTCATCTCATGGAATATATCGAGCAAACCTTTCCGATTTTAGTCTCTTCCTAGAATCAGGTAAGCTGGCCCCTGTTTACGAAATTGACCTCATGTCATCAGCAAATTGGCTCGCCAGAGGTCTGCGCGACATATCAATGGCAGATATTGAAGAATTAATTTTTGTTGATGCAAATTGAGGTGCTTGCGACCTGTGTCATAACAGGCGATCGCCTTAGCAATCGTCTTTGCATCATTCAGCGGAACCCCTGCCTCAATGAGCCGCCGCCAATATCCCGGCATCACATCCCGAACCGCAAGAGCCCGGATCATCATCTGAGCATCCTGATTAGAGATACCGAATGCCAAAAGTTTTTGCCATTCAAACTGAATAACTTCGGTAGCTTCCGGATCTTGCGCTTGAAACTCCGTTGAGCGCCGTGAGGTTGACATGGAACCGTCCTCAAAAAAGGGGAAGTAGATTGAACCCATCGGTCTATCCCAGAATGCCCTATTTTCTAACCTTAAGCATTGATTAAATATCAAGAATCGTTGAATTTGAGCAATGTATCGTTGAATTTGAGCAATGTATTGATACGATTTGGCCCTCATTGAGCAGTGGCCCCCCCTCCGGATTTTAAGAAAATTTTCGCGTTCTCAGTCGTAGCCCTCATTGATAATAGGACTGCCCTGACTCTATGCTGAGGGCAATGCCAATTTGAGGAATATCCCCATGGATGTGAAAGCCGCAGTTGCTTTAGAAGCAGGAAAGCCGCTGAGCATTGAGACTATTCAGCTAGAAGGTCCCAAAGCAGGAGAGGTCATGGTTGAGATTAAAGCAACTGGGATTTGTCATACCGATGCCTATACGCTATCAGGCGCAGATCCAGAAGGGCTATTTCCGGCTGTATTAGGTCATGAGGGTGCTGGCGTGGTTGTTGAGGTGGGCCCTGACGTCAAGAACCTCAAGCCAGGAGATCACGTCATTCCGCTCTACACGCCAGAATGTCGAAATTGTAAATTCTGCCTAAGCGGGAAAACCAATCTATGCCAAGCGATTCGTTCGACTCAAGGAAAAGGCTTGATGCCTGATGGAACGAGTCGATTCTCAATGAATGGTACGTCGCTATACCACTATATGGGCACCTCAACATTTGCAAATTATACGGTGCTCCCTGAAATTGCAGTTGCCAAAATTCGAGAGGATGCTCCCTTTGAGAAGGTCTGCTACATCGGCTGTGGAGTAACTACAGGTATTGGAGCCGTCATTAATACCGCCAAAGTAGAACCCGGCGCCAATGTCGTCGTGTTTGGCTTGGGTGGCATCGGTCTAAATGTGATCCAGGGCTGCCGAATGGTAGGCGCTGATATGATTATCGGAGTTGATATCAACCCCGCCAAGCGAGAGATGGCGGAGAAATTTGGCATGACTCACTTCGTCAACCCCAAAGAAATTGAGGGGGATGTGGTTCCTCATCTGGTCGAGTTAACCGACGGTGGGGCTGACTACAGTTTTGAATGTATTGGTAACGTCAACATCATGCGTCAAGCATTAGAGTGTTGCCATAAGGGTTGGGGCGTTTGCACGATCATCGGGGTTGCAGGCGCTGGGCAAGAAATCAGCACTCGTCCGTTTCAACTAGTCACGGGGCGGGTTTGGAAAGGGAGCGCCTTTGGAGGCGTGAAAGGGCGTACGGGCGTTCCTCAAATCGTGGACTGGTATATGGATGGCAAGATCAATATCGACGATTTAATTACCCATGTGATGCCCGTTGACCAAATCAACGACGCGTTTGACCTTATGCACAAGGGTGAGTCGATTCGGAGTGTAGTGACGTTCTAAGCTAACCATGCTTTTGTCTGAATGCATTGAGGCTTGATTAACGGGGGCGATCGCCCCCATCGCATTCAGAACTTCTTTAACGAACAATTGTTTTACCGCGCCAGACCCATTAATACCAATTCTTCAAAGTAAGGCTACAAATGAACGGGCCGGAATCCTTGCAAGGCTGCTGGCCGTCAATCCAAAATCGCAAATCCAAAATCGAGAATTGGTATAAGCTGACGGTTAGGTCATTTGTACAAATGTTCTTAAGTTCAGCTCGGTGTTGTTTGCAATGGTTGTAGAGCGCACGTCCCATCCTCCAACGCTACGCCCGTATCAGGTGCAGCTAATTAACGATCTATATCGCACGATCAATCAGGGATATCGACGCATTGCCATTGTTGCCGGAACCGGAGCCGGAAAAACCGTGATTGGCGGGCAAATTTGCGCCCATGCAGACGAACGAGGGTGCTGGCTCTTGTTTATTGTCCATTTGGATGTGCTGGTCGGCCAGACATACGACAAAATGCAATCCTTTGGATTGCGGTGTGGCTTCATCAAAGCGGGATGGCGCGAAGACCCCACCGCCCCTATACAAATTGGTAGTATTCAAACCATGGCAAAGCGAAACTGGTGGCGCAAGTGGCCTGCCAGTATTGTGTTTTTTGACGAAGCGCACACCACTGCCTTCAGCCAAGTCGGGCAAGAAATTCTGTATCAGACCCATCCTCTTGCCATTCATTTAGGGATGACGGCAACGCCCTATCGCTTAGGCAGCGGACAAATGGGCGACCATTTTCAGACGCTAGTAGCCTCTCCTGTACCGACAGAGCTTCAGCAAATGGGCTTCCTTGCCAGCATGAAATATTACGGGGTTCCTGCCGACGGGCAAATCAATTTGGACGGCATTCGGATCATTGCGGGTGACTATGATGAACGTGATTTGAAGAATGCGTGCGATCGTCCTGAGCTGGTTCAAAAAATTGTGGACGAATGGCATCGGCTCACTCCGGGCAAACGCACCATTGCGTTTTGTGTGGATATCGAACATGCTCGTCACGTTGCTGAGGCATTTCAAGCAGCCGGAATCCCCGCTGCAACAGTAGAAGGAGGCACCCCAATCAAAACAAGGCGGCGCCTTTATGATGACTTAGGAGCAGGTCGATTATTGATGCTCTCGTCCTGCAATGTGATCAGCATTGGGTTTGACGAGCCCAGCGTCGAAGTCGGATTGTTACTGCGTCCGACTCAATCTCGTGCCCTTCACTATCAGCAAATTGGGCGCGTTATGCGAATATCTCCTCATACGGACAAAATCCACGGCATTATCCTAGACCAAGCAGGCAACCTGCAGCGACTAGGATTTCCAGAAGATATTAAGCATTATCGCCTCCCGACGAGCAAAGACCCCCAAGGCAGCAGCGCCCCTCCGACCAAGCAGTGTCCTGACTGCAACCGCTTAGTATGGGCATTTGTAACTGAGTGTCCTGAATGTCATTATCACTGGCGCATAGAGCAACAGATCCAAACCGATAATCTGATCGAACTAATGAGCCAGGAGCAGTTTCAACATGTTGAAACAGACACGATGGTCAAGATCTTTCAGATGCAGCGACGACAGAGTTTTGAAGAGGGTCAAACCCCGAATCTAGCGCGACGGCTGTTTTTTCAACAGGTTGGGCAGTGGCCGAATGAGGATTGGTATCAGGGAGCTATTTTTGGCAATGCGCCAACGCTAGATGACAAGCGTGCCTATAAAGCGTATTTGATTGCGATCGCCCAACAACATCGGCGATCGCTTGCTTGGGTGATTCGCGAATTCGAGAAAGAATTTGGTCAAAACCAGTGGCAAGACATTTTCACAGAATCATAATCGATTCTTGATTGAAGCGTCTGATGTCCCGGCGTCGGGCTAGTGTTCTACCATAGTGAGCTGACTGACTTGATCAAACGCTGACACGATGGTTTGAGAGTCTTGAGCCCCAGAGAGCGAATATTTGCCATTAATGATAATGTATGGAACGCTGCTAATTCCTAGTCGGTGAGCTGCGGCTTCTTCATCGATGACAGCAGTGCTGCCGTCATCGGTATTCCAGAATTGCATCAGGCGTTCATGGTCAATGCCTGATGCGAGGGCAATTTCAGTCAACACCTGGCGATCGCCAATGTTCTGTCCCTGCTCGAAATAGGCGCAAAATAATGCCTCTACGACACTTTCTTGGACGCTTTTCTGCTGTGCAAGCCAAATCAGACGATGGGCATCAAACGTATTTGGCGTCCACTGAATCTGCTCAAACGCAAAATCAATGCCGACAGATTTCCCGACTTCAACAAGACGCATATCCAGCGCATGAGAATGCTCCCAACAGCCAAACTTTGCGGTGCGATAAATCCGCCGCTCGATGCCCTCCGCCGGAATTGCTGGATTAAGCTGAAACGGATGCCAACCAATGCGAAATTCGTGGCGATCGCGCACGTCTTCTATGGCCTGCTCTAACCTGCGTTTAGCAACAAAACACCACGGACACATGACATCCGATACAACCTCAATATTCAAAATCATTCCAGACCCCTAGTACAAAAGGAGATTAAACCAGACAAAATACCCAGATTAGTGAGACTCTGTATATATACTCACTTTAATTCATCCCATTCTTCCACGAGTGCGATTGTAGAGTTGATGAAGATTTAATAATTTAGCCGCATACTTTAATGATTCCCGGAGTCTACACGCTTGTCAATTTGCAACAACTGATCGCGGCTCAGCCTGAGCAGTGGCGCCCTCTGGTTTTCACAAATGGCTGTTTCGACTTGATGCATGCAGGTCACGTTCGCTATTTACGGCTAGCAAAAACCTACGGGCGATCGCTCGTCGTTGGTCTAAATAGCGACGAATCCGTCAAACGCCTAAAGCCTGCTCGCCCAGGATACCCCCCTCGTCCCATCATTCCAGAACATCAACGGGCTGAAGTCCTGGCTAGTTTAAAACCCGTCAATGCAGTCGTGATTTTTTCCGAAGTCAGAGCGATCTCACTGATCGAAGCCTTGCATCCTGAGGTTTATGTCAAGGGTGGAGACTACGATATCGACACCCTTCCAGAAGCTCCTGCCGTACAAACCTACGGAGGACAAATCAAATTCGTTAAATTTGAGGTATCAAGCTCAACAACATCAATCATTCAGCACATTCTCAACCTAGACTCAGCATCCAAAATTCCTAAAGCGTAGACCTACTTAGCTTGAATTCCTGACATTCAGAAACATGACTTTATTGGAGTATGCATCGCAAATTCGGAAATTTTACTATCCTACAAGTCTGTCACGTTAAGAATTCTCGCTTGCCTCAATTCCAACAAACCCTTGAAAATAGATTTATCGCCTTCATGAGTTTCTCGCGCCCCTATAGAATTTTAGATCTGTAAAACTGATTCCAAAATCGTTGACAACCTTACCGAGATAGTATGAGTCATCCCACGCCCGACGTGACCTCTACTCCATCATCCAATGCCTCAGAGACTCTGACTGACTTGCGCACTCGCTTAAGTTCCGAGGCTGAAAAAAAGCAACTACAAACCATTCAAACGCTTGAAAAATTTGGAGATGAAGGGTTAGGCGTCCTAATAGATTTCTTGAAAGAACGTTTAGACCCGCCTACAACTCCTGTGAGTGTCGTGGATGGGAAGATTTATCAAATTCTTCTCCAATCTGAGACTCATTCAGTGCGCGAATTTTTGGCGACGCATTGTCCCCAGGGAGTTGTTCCATTGCGCTCAGAACGTAATATAGACTACACCCTGCTTCAAGAGGCATTGGCGAATCAAGACTTTCAAGCAGCAGATCGTCTAACGCTCCAAAAGCTTTGTGCGCTAGCGGGTGAGACTGCTGTTCAGCGCAAGTGGCTCTATTTCACCGAAGTCGATCGCCTTCCGGTTTCAGATCTGCAGACCGTTAATACCTTGTGGCTGGTTTATTCTGAAGCCAAGTTCGGGTTCTCGGTTCAGCGCGACTTGTGGCTCAGCGTAGGGAAAGACTGGGATCAGCTTTGGACGAAAATTGGCTGGAAATCGGGCAACAACTGGACTCGATATCCCAATGAATTTATTTGGGATATCTCTGCTCCGCGAGGTCATCTGCCCCTTTCGAATCAACTTCGAGGTGTTCGAGTGATTGCTTCACTCCTTTCGCATCCTGCTTGGGGATAAGGCGATCGCCACCTCTTAATCTGGTTGACTGATAAATCTTTGGTGTGTGGCGGTTAACACCGTCAAGCGTCCAGGGTTTTGTCAGTCAAAGAGGCGCGGGCAGTTTGTGTCATAAATTGTCTCGTCGACGCTTACCTAAATTAAATCGGGGTAAATTGAATACGCTCAATTTTCCTAATTCTCTTAATATCTTCTACGCAGATTTCAACTTGTTTCGAGTTAGAAAATTGCTTAGACAAACCCGTATTTACACTGAGTTATCATCGAGAGTCGCAAACGGCAATATCCGCGCTAGAGGCGGTTTTTTTAATCTTCTTAGCTCTAACGTTCGTCCTCTTAAAAGTTGGGGAATGATGGGTATATCAAATGACAGTTAATAGATTTATACCGTTAGTTCTCACAGCAAATTCGGAAAAAAGGGATTGCGATGATAAGCCCTAAGAGTGCATTTTTTAATCCGTTAGACGGCGATGTTAGTTCCCCGTCGGGAACCGGCTCCGCGGCAGATCGCGAGCAACAGCGCTTGGCAACCTTAAACGAATTGGGCTTATTAGATGCAGACAGCGTTCCCATTTTTGAAGAAGCAACTCAAATGGCAGCCCATTTTTTGAATGCGCCAATTTGCGTTTTAGGATTAATTGACCAAGACCGACATTGGTTTAAATCGGCAATTGGGCTGTCTAGAATTGGTCTAATGAATAGTCTTGCATCCTCACGCCAATTACCGCGTCAGGAATCTTTTTGTAGCCATGTTATTGAACATCAAAAAGTTTTAGCGATTAGTGATGCAGCCCATGATCCAAATTTTGCAACTCGTTTACTCGTCAGCAATTATGGCATTAAAGCATATTTAGGAGCACCACTAATCGCATCAAATGGCTGTTATTTGGGAGCATTAGCCATCATGGAATTGGCTCCTCGTCACTTCACAACCAAGGAAGTTGAATTTCTTGAACTAACTGCGCGATGGAGTATGAGTGAATATGAGCGCAATCATTTGCTGAAACAACGCACCCTAGAACACAGTCTTGATCCTAATCAACGCATATCTCTCGAAAATCGTAGAGAGAAGCCTTCTCCTCAGCTACTTGCAAGTACGGTTAAAGCTGACTTAATTACCCAAATGACCCAAGAATTGAGAACTCCTCTTACATCAATCTTGGGAATGGCAAGTGTTCTCAACCGAGAAATTTACGGCCCATTAACTGAACGACAAAAGAAATACATGGATATTGTTCACACCAGTGGACAATATATGAGCTCAATTGTGAACGAAATTTTAGAGCTTGGTGCTCTCGACGAGCGCAGCCAGGACTTAAATCTAAGTCCGGTTGATATCGAAATGCTCTGCCAGCAAGCAATTAGCACGCTTGAACAAGCTTCAAAGCAACGAGAGCAGAAAATTCAGCTATCGGTTGAACCGGGACGCCGCGGTTGGCTGCTTGATAAGGACAAAGTTCGTCAGATGCTATATCACCTTGCGTTTCGCGTGATTCAATCATCTAGCGCATGCAGCATTATCCGCATCCATGTGTCTCGTAAGCGCGATCGCCTCAATATCGCCATTTGGACCACTCATCCGTGGTTAGGGGATGGATTGCCTCACGCGGAGATCGATCCGAATGCTCTAGCACTTAGTCCGCGACTTCCTCCTCTCGCTAAAATGACCGATCCTGGATCGGCCACTTCAAACAATCATTCGCATTCACGGTCTCAGATTGATGCGAATGCAACTCACTCGGAACCGGAATCACACCCGACGCGACACAGTTTAGGGCTAACGTTGGCTCGTCAACTTGTTGAAATTCATGGCGGTAATCTGGCAATCCAGGGTTCTGTTGACGCGGGATATCGGTATGTGATTAGCTTGCCTCAAATGACTGATGGTTAGATATTAAACTGTCGAGCATAAAATTTTGCGTATCGCCCCCCTTGCTGAATTAAGTCGTCGTGAGAGCCAGATTCCGCGACGTGCCCATCTTCGAGAACAAGAATTCGAGTCGCACCTCGAACGGTTGCAAGACGATGAGCAATGATAAAAACGGTGCGATCGCGCATAATCCGCTCCAACGCGTCTTGAACGAGCGCTTCTGATTCAGAATCCAACGCGGATGTGGCTTCGTCCAAGATAAGAATTCTGGGGTCGAGCAAAACGGCACGGGCGATCGCCAAGCGTTGGCGCTGCCCCCCCGAAAGATTAATGCCTCGTTCGCCTACCCAGGTTTGGTAGCCATCCGGAAATTGAGTGATAAATTGATGGGCATTCGCAATCTTGGCTGCCGATTGAACTGCTTCCAAATCATACTGAGAGCGGCCAAAGGCAATATTCTGCGCAATGGTTCCTGAAAAAAGCACCGTCTCTTGGGGCACGATACCAATTTGCTGCCGCAGACTCCGAAGCGTCACGTCTCGAATGTCGATGCCATCAATGAGAATTTTCCCGTCTTGCACATCGTAGAAGCGGGGCAGCAGGTTGACCAGAGTGGTTTTGCCCGCACCGGATGCTCCAACCAGGGCGATCGCCTCTCCGGGAAAAACCAGGAGATTGAGATTTCGCAGCACTCGCTGGTCAGGCGTGTAGCTAAAGCTGACGTTTTGATATTCAACCTTTCCTGTGACCCTAGGCAAGATAGACGCACTGGGCACCTCCTGAACCGCAGGTTGAATTGCTAGCAGCTCAAAAATTCGATCGACCGATGCCTCACCCTGCTTGAATTCGTTGTAGTTTTCGGTGATATGGGCAATCGGGTCGATCAGTAGCAGCACCGCAGCAACATAGCTACCAAATTCTTCACCGGTGAGGTTGCCTGCTGAGATTTGCCATCCTCCCATCAGCAGCAAGATCAAGATGCTCACGGCGTATAGGAATCCGATGACGGGGAATTGTATCGCTCGCAACCATGCCGCCAGATACTTTGCTTGGCGATTGCGCTCTGATTCTCGACTAAAGCGCTGCATTTCGTAGTCTTCGGCTGAAAAAGCCTGAACTAGACGAATCCCACTCAACACTTCCGTCAACAAAGAAGATAGGTCAGAAATTCGGCTTTGGCTGCGGTGAGAAAAGACGAGTAGCCGCTCGCCAAACCAGCTAATTAAAATAGCTAGGAGGGGAGCGATAATGAGGGTGGCAAGCGTTAGCGTCCAGTTTAGATAAATCATGTAGCCCAGCACTACGATGAGTTGCAAAATGCAGGGCGTGAAATCGTGAAATACTTTATTAACGACCTCGCCAATTCGATCGATGTCTTCGGTCAGGCGATACGTCAAATCACCTGTTTTTGCCCGCTCAAAGTAGCTGAGACTTAGGGTTTGCAAGTGGGCATAGGTTTGGTTTCGTAAGTCAAACGCCGCATCCAGAGCGGCTCGCGCCATCCATGCGTCTTGACCATATTGGGCAATTTTCTGAACTAAGAATAATAAGGCGGTGACTCCGGCGAGGCGAGCCAAGACCAGCAGATTTCCTTGGGCAACGGCTCCGAGCATTTCTCCCGCTAGCCATGCGAGGAAAGGCCAAAAGGCCGTGAAGAACAGCGTACACGCGAGCGCTTTGGCAATAGTTCGCCAGTGGGGGCGTAGATAGGGAATGAGATGCCGATAGCTGGAGCGATAGGGTTTCAATCGAGTGCTTAGAATCTTTATCTGGACTTAGGCTATCAGCTTTTGAGTCAATCCAGGCGATCGCTATTCTTGGAGTATTGTTTTTGAGACGATGCGAGTCTTCTTGCGATCGCCCTCGCTCAAGTCTTCTCCTGACTGTAGACGGGTTGCTGTGGTTTGTAGCACAGTCGCGGCATTTTGATCCCCCATTTGCAATGCCGTATTGGCCGCCGATTGGAGCATCGTTGCCGCCCCTTGGCGATCGCCCTGCTGCAGTTTTGCTTCTGCAATCTGAGTTTGACGATATTTGGCTAGCGTCAGCACATGCTGCTGCACCGTTGCATCCACGTTGGGGTAAAACGCCCGAAGAACCGTGGCATCAACCGAAATGAGATCAGACAGTAAATCTTCTTCATTCGATGCCGGATTGTCGTAGCGAATCTGAACTTGGGCGATTGGCTGTTTACCTTCTGGCAGTTGCCCCACATAGATATTCGCTAATACCACGCGCGGCGCATCGACCATCAAATCTCCCAGGCGCACAATGTAGTGTCCTGCCTCCTGCATGACAGATAGCTCAATCGTGTCAGGCACAACCTGAGCAATCGGCTTCAAGTCTGCAAGCCGTACCTGGGGAGCAAGCGACATGGTCAAATAAGCATTAGTCAAACCGATGGATTGAATCCGGGCGAATAGGCGCGTAAATTCGCTGACCGCGTCTTCTGGTGTTTGAATGTAAGAGAGTGACCCTCCGCCCGCATCCGCGATTCTCTCAAGAATGTCTTGATTCCAGCGATCGCCAAACCCTAGCGTATTGAGGGTCAGATTATAGCTAGCGGCGAGTTCTGCAAGTTTTAAGCAGCGTCCGTTATCTCCGTGTTCATTTTCGCCATCTGTCAGCAAAAAGGCTTGAGAAATGGTTTTTTGTTTTCCTCGAGCCAATTCTTCGATGCCTAGACGCATGCCTTCGTCAATCGAGGTGCCGCCGTTCGCGTTAAGTTTCTGGATAGCAGCCTTAATATCTAGCGCATCTCCCACAAGTTGATTGGGGACTAACACCTTGGCTTTGTGGTCAAACGCGACAACCGAGAGGCGATCGCCTGCTGAGAGATTATCAATGAGTCGAAGCGCAGCCTGTTTGACCGTCTCTATCGGTCGACCATTCATGGAGCCGCTATGGTCCAGAATTAAGCACAAATTGATTGGAGCCGTGCGACTCGCCGACTCTGCCGAAGCAAGCGCAGAAATTGCCAGTTGTCGTTGGCTATTCAGTTGGGCAGCGTCCAAATTGGCATCGCTCAGCGCAGCATCTAGACCGACTCTCATCATACGAGGCTCCTACATCAGACAAGATAATCAATTTCTAATGAATACTTCACAGCACCACTCACATTCCACAGAGATTTGTTGGCAAGTCGTCACAATCGCTCAAGTTTTGATGACATTCTGATTTGATGACATTCTGAATCGATATGAACCGTAATTCTAAACTTTTTAATCAAATTGCTAATGTTTTTAGACAAACGAGCTATAGGAGTAGCCACCATTGTATTCAGGGGCACGCTACTATGTTAGAAGTACTGCCATGATTTCAGGCAATTTTAGGTTATGAAGTTACCGACTCAGGCTGTTCAGTCGCCATATCGCGGAGATGCATTTTATCGAACTCCGCCACCCGACTTACCCTCTCTGCTCTTAAAAGAGCGCATCGTTTATTTGGGCATGCCTCTCGTATCTGCGGTCACTGAACTCATCATCGCTGAGTTGTTATACCTGCAATACGAAGACCCTGAGAAACCCATCAAAATTTATATCAATTCCACTGGGACATCTCGCTACGATGGCGAGCCCGTTGGTTTTGAGACAGAAGCGTTTGCTATTTGCGATACGATTCAATATCTAAAGCCTCCCGTTCATACCATTTGTATTGGCTCTGCGATGGGAATGGCAGCAATGCTGCTATCTGCTGGCACTAAAGGGTGTCGAGCAAGTTTGCCTCATGCTTCGATCGTATTACACCAGCCCAAGAGCTATGCCAGAGGGCAGGCCACTGACATTCAAATTCGGGCAAAAGAAGTTTTGGCCAACAAAGAAACCATGATCGATATTCTGTCTAGAAACACTGGACAGCCTCCCGAAAAGATTATCAAAGATATGGATCGGATTTTTTATATGACCCCGGATGTTGCCAAAGAATACGGTTTGATTGATCGGGTGCTTGAAGCTTCTGAAGGGAAGGCTGATCCCCAACCTGCTGGCGTTATTTAAGTAAAACGGAGTCTCTTATGCCCATTGGCGTTCCAAAGGTTCCCTACCGGATGCCGGGGGAGCAGTATACACAGTGGATCGATATCTACAATCGGCTCTATCGAGAAAGAATTATTTTCCTCGGTAAAGATGTAGACGATGAAATTGCCAATCAAATTATTGCAGTCATGCTTTATTTGGACTCTGAAGATCCGGGTAAAGACATCGTGCTCTATATCAACTCGCCGGGTGGTTTGGTGACTGCGGGCATGGCAATCTTTGACACAATGCAGCATATTAAGTCTGACGTTGTCACAATTTGCGTCGGTTTAGCGGCATCAATGGGGTCGTTTTTGCTAGCAGCAGGCACGAAAGGAAAGCGACTCGCGTTGCCTCACTCGCGGATTATGATTCACCAGCCTTCGGGTGGAACTCGCGGACAAGCGACCGATATCGAAATCGAAGCTCGCGAAATTATTCGCTTGCGCCATCAGCTCAACGACATTTATGCTCAAAAGACGGGACAGACTATTGAAAAAATTGAGAAAGATATGGATCGAGACTTTTTCATGTCTGCCGAAGAGGCTAAGGAATATGGTCTGATTGATCGAGTCATCGAAGAAAAGCCCGTTTAAGAGCCGAAACGTCTAAGTTTTTGTGCTTCTTTTCGAAAAAACGTGTCAAATGTAGCAGGTTAATGGCAGAATTTCTGAATAATTCTGCCGTTTTTCATTATCAATGAGCCTCGCAGATTGTTACCGACTGTTAGAGTTGAGGACGGGGGCATCGTTCTCAGAGATTAAGGCGTCGTATCGACGCTTGGCACGCTTGTATCATCCAGATGTCAACCCTGATAACCAAGAAAGGGCGCGAGAAAAATTTATCCAGCTGACGGATGCATATAAGACACTCATGAGTTTGGCGCGATCGCCCAGCTTAGGCAGTGCTCCACATCATCGGCTGACCAATCAGCCCGAACAAGCGCGTCAGGAGACACCGACTCGGCACTCCCCGTCGTCTAGCTATCCGCCACGCGAGCCTCCGTCAAAGCAGCCACCTCCGTCAGTCAATCCGCCATCAACTGGGCCGGTTGATTCTCGGCTATCGGGGGTTGAGCAGAAACTCAAGCAAAGTTCATACGAGCAGCTTCAGCGTCTGCTTCGAGAGAAACGATTTCCGAGAGCAATCACTTTGGTTGAGGGTCTTTCTCAGCGAATTCCAAACGATCCAGAAATCCGCCAATGGCAAGCGATCGCGTATGAACGATGGGGACGGCATCTCATCGATCGACGTGAGTTTAAGAAGGCGCAGTTGTATCTCAGAAAAGCCCTAAGGACTGATCCGAATAATCGTTCCCTCTGGAGCGAGATTGAGCGAGACTTTCGCCGGATAGACCGTTTGCTTCAGGTGTCAAGCAAGTGAGCGATCGCCTCAGCAAGTTCATCTTGACTTAATTCAGTCAAAATAAATACTTCTTGGACAGTTTTACCTTTGCGGGCGATTAGCTTAAATCCGCCTTGAATGGGAACTGAAACCTTGAGTTTAAGGTGGGGTGCATGAGATTTGACGCGTTTGATAACGGCGGGAGTTACTGTCCCGACACCAGAGCATTGGCTCAACTGCTCAAGAACTGGAATTAACCCAGGGATATGAGTTGAATGATTCCAAACGAGTCGCCCCTTATTTGATTGTCCCATCACGTCACCCCGTCACGTCAACGTCTAAACCAGTACTGACCGCTGTTATGGATGGGGACTGCCTTGGCGTTAGCATGAACTCATTTTTCAACCCTGAATGAATTCTTGCCCAAACTAAGCGGCTTCAAGCGGAGCCATCGTTAACCCTGCTCGGCTCAGTTGCAAATGATAAAATTCGGCTTGTTCTTGAGGGCCGACCCAAACCGTTGCTTGCCCTTCATTATGAACTCGGTGGGTTAATTCCCAAGCGCGATCGCCCGTCATGCCAGGAATATATTTCATCAGACACTCGGCAACATGCTGAAATGTATTAAAGTCATCGTTTAACACGATCACTTTATAATTTGGATAACGTTTGGGAGTGACTTGGCTTGAGCGCCCAGGAGCTACGGTGGGAGCAGCCGTCGCTATAACAGGGGCTGCTAGAAGTACCTTCTTCATAGAAACAGTCACCAAGCGCAACGTCACAAAAGTACACTAATAGTACATTATCTTAGCAGTTTCGTCCGTGAGATGGCGCAAATAAAACTAGCGATTCTCACGTAAAATGATTTGCTGATAAGGTCACCCAGAGCTGTTCGCACCAATTAATATACAATCCTAAGGTTTTGATTTCTTGGTGGAGGTTATCGTAAGTGTCGCTGATGTCTTCTAACGTCCATTCTACGTGGCGCTGAGTATGTCCATATTCATCGACTCGTCGCCGAAGACTCACACAATGCTCATTTATTATCGTAACAAACCTTCGATAATGTTGAACCGTTTGAGTCGATACGGGCGATCGCTGGCTACTTTCAATTTCTTCTAGGTCAATCTGGATGACGTGAATGACTTCTTCCAGTTTACGGATGAGTTCTTCGATGTCGAGTAATCGGCTCTCTAGATCGCCTGCAAACCCCTCAAGTTGGCGACTGACGGTTTGAAATCGCGATTCTAGCTGATCCACATCCGCGTAGCTAAAGTCAGCGTAGCTATAATCAGCATGGCTAAAGTCGGCATCGCTCAGCCGAGTTCTCAGCAAACTGGCATGGAGTAAGCGAACTCCTCTCAGGTTGACCCCTCGCAAATCTGCGTTGGCCAGATATGCCCGTCGCAGATCTGCATCGCTTAAATCCGCATGGCGCAAATCCGCATCACTTAAATTAGCATGCATCAGTCGAACGTCTTTTAGAATGGCGTTTTTGAGGTCGGCCAACGTCAATTTAGCGCAATTGAGATCAGACCCGGTTAAATTGGCATCTCGCAAGTCAGATCGGCGTAGATTCACGCTACCTAGATAGGCGTTCACCAATATAGCTCCCGTCAAAATTGAGCCGCTTAAATCGGCGCTCCCTAAATGTGCATTGCTTAAGTTGGCAGCGGTTAAGTCAGTCGCTGTTAGATTGGCGCGGCGGAGGCGAGCCATTGATAAGGTTGCCCCGTTGAGACGCGACCCACTCAAATCGGCACCGCTCAAATCGGCATTACGCAAATCGGCCTGAGATAAATCGGCACATCGCAGGTCGACTCCGCGCAATTTGGCGTGGTTTAAGCGGGCTAATCCGAGTTGCGATCGCTGCAAAACTGTTCCATTGAGGTTGGCGTGGGTGAGTTCAGCCCCTCTTAAATCGGCGTTGCTGAGCACTGCATTGCTGAGATCCGCGTGACGCATATCAGCATCTCGCATTCGAGCTTGAATCAAATTTGCCCGATGGAGTTCGGCATTGCATAAATTAACCCGCCCAAGCCTAGCGTCACTCAGCCTTGAGCCACTCAACTCTGCTCCATTGAGGTAGGCCCCGCTCAGAGTTGCACCGCTCAGATTGACATCTTTGAGTTGAGCGTTATTCAGGTTAGCGCAGTCTAATCGGGCGCCTCGCAGATTGGCTCCGCACAGGTTGGTTCGTGCAAGATTAGCCGAGGTTAAGTCGGCATCGCTGAGATTGGCACCACTCAGATTCGCTTGAGTTAAGGTCGCCCCCCTTAAAACAGCGTGGCTAAGATTGGCCCCGTTGAAATCAATATCTCTAAAATTGACATGGGCTAATCGAATACCACTTAAATTTGCGCCACTAAAATCAGAATCGGTGCTTAGACCTTGCAGCCATTCTTGAAGCTTTGCGATATCGTTTGGGTTCGCCATAATTCAGATCGTGCTTTGGGGAACGCTTGAAGCAGAAGGAATCATTTCAGCATGCCTGAAAAATCTTGGCTGTTGACATCCTGTTGGGCACCAAGGACTGCGAAATTGCCTGCGTGCGATCGCACAAGATGCAGGGCTCTCATAAAGTCACGAATATTTGCGACTTAACAATCGCATTCGTATTGCTTCGATATTGACTCTGTTCAATCACTCATTGCGACGCAGACCGTTTAACCGTCTAGTAAAAACCTAAACAATTGAGCGTTTCTTTAGCATGTCTCCATGAGAGACTAAGCACAGAATGATAATTTAAAGCCACGTCGAAAACAGGTCAAAAACACACCATCAACGCAACGTGCTCAACCACGTCCAGCTTGAAAACTAGAACTTTTCCGAGAAGAGCTAAGGGCTTACATGGGAGCGAGGATTAGTCGAGAATCAATATATACAGGGAATGATCGCACGGAGAATCGCTTGCAGGACTCCTCACAACTCTGCAACCTTTTCCAAGGACGCACATTATTTTCTTGATTAAGAGAGTAACATTTTTAGAAAGATTTCGTTATGCGGTGCGGCGATTCCCAAACAGACGAATCAGACGAATGGGTTCAAAACTGATCGGATAGAGCGGGCACACAGCGCTCACAGAGGAGCGGATGATCTTTAGCCTCGCCTACATGGACAGATAGATTCCAGCAGCGATCGCACTTTTGCCCATCGGCATCCACCACCCCAATACCCAGCTCATCTGATTGAGAGCTATATTTCAGATCAGCGAGATTGGTAGGAACGGCTAGCAACTCAACCTGCGACACCAGGAAGAAGTATCGTAATTCATCCACGCGATTACCGCTCAGACTATCGTCGGGGTTCATTGACTGAAGCTGCTGGCGAAGCTCTATATCAGGCACATAGAGTAAGACTTTGGCTTCTGATGAGGAACCAATTGCCTTCTCGGCGCGCGCCTTCTCTAGCACTTTGTTGACGTCAGCTCGGATTTTGCGAATATCACGCCACGACTGAGCCAGTTCAGGCTGCTGCCACTGCGTTTCAAGCTTTACCCATCCTGATTCGAATACGGATGTGCAAGGCGTAGGGTAGGGAATATGCTGCCAGATGTCTTCTGCCATGTGGCATAGCACGGGGGCGATCGCCCGGGCTAGGTTCTCGATGGCGATCGCCAATACCGTCTGACAACTCCGTCGTCGAGGTGAATTGGTAGAACTGATATAGAGCCGATCTTTGGCAATGTCAAGATAAAAGTTTGACAGATCAACCACGCAGAAATTTTGAACCGTTTGAAAGAACCGAAAAAACTGATACGTTTCAAACGCGTCGGTGACTTCTGCGAACACCTCGGTGATACGGTGTAGCATATATTGGTCGAGGGCGGGAAGCTGATCATACGCAACAGCATCCTTGGCTGGATCAAAGTCATGCAAATTGCCTAGTAAGAACCGAGCCGTATTGCGGATTTTTCGATAGACATCCGCCATCTGCTTGAGAATACTCTTTCCGATGGGCACATCTGACGAATAATCCACCGATGATACCCACAAGCGCAACACGTCTGCACCATAGGGAGGGTCTTGCTTTTGATTCTTCCCGCCCTCAATCACGATTGCTGGATCGACAATATTACCCAACGACTTGCTCATTTTGCGGCCCTGTTCATCAAGCGCGAAGCCGTGAGTTAAGACGGTTTTGTATGGAGCAATGCCGTGGGTGGCGACACTGGTCAACAAACTCGACTGAAACCAGCCTCGATGCTGATCGGAGCCTTCTAAATACATGTCGACGGGGTATCTCAATCCCTCGCGCTGCTGCGCTACCGCAGCCCAAGACGACCCCGAATCAAACCAGACATCCATCGTGTCTGTGCCTTTTCGATACGTATGACCGTTGTTGCGATACCGTTCGGGCAGCAACTCTTCGACGGGCATTTCCCACCAAGCATCCGATCCTTTCTCTGCAAAAACAGCTTGGACATGAGTAATGGTGTCTTCATTGAGCAACGGCTCTCCGGTTTCGTCGTCATAGAAGGCCGGAATGGGAACGCCCCAGTTACGCTGACGCGAAATGCACCAATCTGAGCGCTCATTGACCATCGACGTAATCCGGTTTTCACCTTGACTCGGAATCCACTGGACATCTGCGATCGCGCTGAGTGCAGCCTCACGAAACCCGTCGACTGAGGCAAACCACTGTTCGGTTGCTCGATAGATCGTCGGTTTTTTGGTGCGCCAGTCATAGGGATAGCGGTGGACGTAATCCTCTTCTTTGAGCAGTGTTCCAGATTCGGCAAGCGCTTGGATGACAGCAGGGTTGGCATTCTTCAAGACGTTTAAGCCTTCAAACGGTCCTGCATCGCGTGTAAAATTTCCGGCTTCATCGACCGGGCAAAGCACCGGGAGGTCATAGCGTTGACCCACTCTAAAGTCGTCTTCTCCATGCCCTGGAGCTGTGTGTACCAAGCCTGTCCCAGACTCGGTTGTGACATAATCTCCGCCAATCACAACAGGGCTTTCACGATCAAACAGAGGATGGTGATAGGTCGAATATTCCAGGGTCTTGCCGACTATTTCCGCTTTTACGGTTAACGTTGCCCCTAACACGGTGGATAGCCGCTCGACTAGGTCTTTTGCCACCAATAGATAGCGAAACTTGCCGAGCGATCGCCCACCCGTCGCTTCAACAACGGCATAGGTCAAGTCTGGATTAACGGCAATCGCTAAATTAGCTGGAATAGTCCAGGGGGTCGTCGTCCAAATTGCAATGCCTAAATCCGCTAGATATGGAGATAGCTCTGATGCTGCCTCCGCAAGGCTAACCATCGGAAACGCCACATAGATGCTGCGAGATGTATGCCCTTCTGGATATTCCAACTCTGCTTCTGCAAGAGCGGTGCGTGAGCTCGGACTCCAGTGGACAGACTTTAATCCCCGGTAAATATAGCCCTTCAAAACCATCTGCCCAAACACCCCAATCTGAGCAGCCTCGTAGTCAGGCGTGAGGGTCAGATAGGGATGATCCCAGTTTCCCCAGACTCCGTAGCGCATGAAACTTTTGCGCTGGGCATCCACCTGCTGAAGCGCCCATTCCTTCGCTCTATGGCGGAGCTCTAACGAGGTCAAATGCTTACGCTCATCAGGCTTCATCTCCTGGAGCACTTTTAGCTCGATTGGAAGACCATGACAGTCCCAACCAGGCACGTAGCGAACCTTTCGCCCGCGCAGAAGCTGATATTTATTGATCGTGTCTTTCAAAATCTTGTTGAGAGCATGCCCCATGTGAAGCGAGCCGTTCGCATAGGGAGGCCCATCGTGCAAAATAAAGGGCTCCCCCGGATTATTTTGTGACAGGGTTTCGTAAATCGCGTGATCTCTCCAGAATTGTTGCAATTCTGGCTCTCGCTTGACTGCATTGGCTCGCATCTCAAACGAAGTCTTGGGCAAATTTACGGTGTTCTTGTACGTTCCAGGTTCTGTTGTCACGGCAACGGGGATAAGTCTCAACGTATTTTGCAAAGTCATTATCGGCTAGAAGCGTTGTGAGCTTCAACCGAGTCTAGAAAATTTCCTCAATACAGGCTAAATTTTGCTATCCCATGATTACTCTCGATCGGAGGCAGCAATCATCACAGCAAGCCTTGAATCGGGGCAAGAAATTTATGGTAAGTGTTGATTAGGCAGATTGCAATTGGATATAGTCTACCTCTGTAATCGTTAGGATGACATAAAATACGGGCTATTCTCACTGGGAAAGGCGTTGAGAGAAAGCCCAAAAACTGGCCACAAAACTGGCCACAAAACTGGCCACAGATATCTACAGCAGATTTTTTGTGGCTGATAGGATGAATATCCTTATGTATTCACGTGCGATCGCCCCTTATGACAAGCCTGCTCACGATTCAAACAGTGACCTATTCTGAAGCGCGTTCCGATATTCAGACGGTGCGTTGCACGGTATTCCAGCGCGAACAGCGGGTTGATCCCGCATTAGAATTTGACGGAGAAGACGACGCGTCTACTCACTTGGTTGCCTATCTCGACGGCCACCCTATTGGGACGACTCGAATTCGATATCTGAGCGATCGCCTAGCAAAAATTGAACGAGTTGCCGTTTTATCGAACTATCGAGGGCAAGGGATTGGGCGGCAGATGATGGATCATGCATTCGATCATCTCAGAGCGCGGGGCATTCCTGAAGTCAAAATCAATGCCCAAGCCCATGCCAAAGAGTTTTATAGCAAGCTCGGTTTTAGCCAGCGAGGCGATGAATTTGACGAGGCCGGTATTGCTCACGTTGAAATGAGACTGGTTTTAGATTCGGTGGGTTGACTCGCTTCAACGGGCGGCATCACATCTTTTCCGGTAATCAAACGGGCTCCTTGGCTACGGGTGAAATAGTTCCAGGCCCACTGGGTCATCACGACAAGTTTGTTATCAAACTCAATTAGGTAATAGATGTGAACAAAGACCCAAATCAGCCACGCTGGGAGCCCCGATAACTTGAGTGCTCCCAAGTCAGCAACAGCCGCGTTGCGCCCGATTACGGCTAAACTCCCACCATCTGAATATCGGAATGGTGCGAGCTCTTTTCCGGCGAGTCGATGCTTAATCAATTTGGCGACATAGCTCCCCTGCTGCATTGCGACCGCGGCAATTCCAGGTAAGGGGTTGTCGCCTTGATGCGCATAATGGGCAAGATCGCCGACAACAAAAATATTCGGATGGCCGGAAACAGACAAATCAGGCGCTACCATCACCCGTCCGGCGCGATCGAGTTCGGCGTGAGCTTTTTCTGCTAAGATTTTGCCCATTCCAGAGGCTTTAACGCCCGCTGCCCATAGGATAGTTCGGGATTGAATATGCTCAATCCGATCGCCCTGCCGAGCGGTCACCCCATAGTCCGTAATGTCGGTCACCATCGTTTTTGTCTTGACGGTAACACCTAGCTCCGTGAGCGATCGCTCTGCGTCAGCCGATAAAACAGGCGGATAGGGCGGCAGCACCCGGTCCATCCCTTCTAGGAGAATAATCTGAGTGTCAGACGTGTCGATCGATCGAAAGTCAGCCTTGAGCGTGCCGTGTGCCAGTTCTGCGAGAGCTCCGGCAAGCTCAACCCCCGTCGGCCCACCTCCTGCCACAACAAATGTCAGCCACGCCTTGCGTTTTTGCGGATCTAATTCTCGTTCCGCTGCCTCAAACGCCAAAAATATACGGCGGCGCATTTCGAGTGCATCTTCAACCGTCTTTAAGCCGGGGGCAAATGATTCCCAATGATCATTTCCAAAATAGTGATGACTCCCCCCAGTCGCTAAGATGAGCGTGTCATACGAAAGCGTCTCATTCCGTAACATCACCTGTTGGTGAACCGGATCGATATCGGTTACTTCATCCATGAGAACTTGGATGTTGCGGTGGGAGCTTAATACAACCCTTAGGGGAGAGGAAATATCGGCAGGTGAGAGACTCCCAGTTGCAACCTGGTATAAAAGCGGCTGAAATAGGTGAAAGTTTCGTTTGTCGATTAGCGTCACGTTAACTGGAGCTTGCCCCAATGATTTAGCGGCATACAGGCCACCAAATCCTCCTCCGACAATAACGACCCGATGCTTGTCTGCTTGGCCTGAATCGGACATCGAGACTGACTCCTTCTGCTGATAAGGTGCTGTCATGTAATCCCGTACAAAAATTGTCACCACTGTATAGTGCGATCGCTCACAGCATACGTATCGGCAGATACCCCCATAGCATATTTAGGCTGGAGTTAATTCAAAATTTGATTTAACTCAAAGCTTAGACAAAGATTTGAGCTATTTTTGTTCCGGGTGGGTTGATTCTGGAGATTTGCTCCCCAATTGGTTGATCAGCCGAATCATCTGATACAGGCGCCCAAAATCTTTTTGATTGAAATATAGGATCAACCTGGGCAAATCAATAATCTCTGGATTAGTTTCTTGGGCAAACGCAGAACTTTTCTCGATGCGCCCCTTTTCGAGAATGTCGCTAAAGGTTGAATTGAGAAGCTCTACATCAGAATCAGATAGTTCTGTTTTGAGGCGAATTACAAGCTGATTGTCGATGTAGCGGCTAGAGTGAAAAACCCGATAAAAGCTGGCGATCGCCTCACATGCGACATCTAGGCGATCGGTGATCGTGTATAAACTTCGATCATCGGCACTAATGAGTCCTGCTTCGAGCAAATGCGCTCTCAAATGCTCATCCCAACTCCGCCAATAGTCGCCTCCAGGTTCGTCGATTAACACGAGCGGCACCAAGTCAGACTTACCCGTCTGCATTAGCGTCAAACACTCAAATGCTTCATCTTGAGTACCAAACCCACCCGGGAAAAGCGCTAGAGCATCAGTTTCTCTCAAGAAAAATAATTTGCGAGTGAAAAAATACTTGAAGTTAATTAGCTTAGCATCGCCCGCAATGACCGAATTGGCGCCCTGCTCAAACGGAAGTTGAATGTTCAAGCCAAAGGATTGCTCCGAACCTGCGCCTTCATTTCCTGCCTGCATGATGCCGCCGCCACCGCCCGTCATCACCATAAAGCCAAGCTGCGTCACGCACTGAGCAAATTCAACCGCCATGCGATACGTTTCGCTATCAGGCGGAATGCGGGCTGAGCCAAAAACCGTCACTTTACGAATATGCCGATACGGATAGAAGACTCGAAACGCGCGCTCCATATCTTGCATGGAGGCATTCAGAATTTTCCAATCTAATCGATCGGCTTCTACTTCCGCCATGCGAACCAGCGTCATCAAAGCTTGCTGAATCAGTTCTCCGTGAGGCATTTCGGAGAGTTGATCAACCAGGGCGCTAATCTCTGCCTGAAATGCTTCTCGTTGTTGAGACGTTAATAGGTGTTGAGCCATGAACATTCGTCAACTGACAGCATCCTATTCTAGCCAGTTTTCGAGAGTTGTGCCTAAATCAGGCTCGCCAAAATCAATGAATTTAGTTGTCTGATTGCACCTCGTATTGACGCATCAGCTGCCGAGCAGCCGATGCCAAACGATAAAAAACTGCTTACAGGAAAACCCATGCAAGCAGTTTCTGAAACGTTAAAGCCGTTTTGAAAACGCTCTAGGAGGCACTAAACACTGCAGGTTTAGGTTCTCGACTAGAAACGTATTATCGCCTAGGTAAATAGCATTGCTGCTAAAGCAACCCGCTAAGACTGTCAGAGATATTTTTCGAGGGTATTAGCAAGCGTTGTCTTGGGCACTGCCCCGACAACCATATCGACTCGCTGCCCTCCCTTAAAGATCATCAGTGTGGGAATACTACGGATGCCGTATTGACTGGCAACACTCGGGTTCTCATCCGTATTGACCTTGACGACCTTAACCTGCCCAGCATATTGCTCGGAAATCTCATCAACGACAGGGGCCACCATGCGGCAAGGACCACACCACGGGGCCCAGAAGTCGACCAGAACTGGGACTTCGCTTTCAAGAACCTCTTGCTTAAAGCTAGAATCGGTAACTGCGGCTGCTGACATGCCTGAAAATCCTTAGCCTATATCACTACAAAAATTTTACCATAGCGGATCGATTAGACGAGATGAAGTGCTCGCAACGATCGGATACATTCGCAATACCAGACTATATAAATCAGACGCTTTCCTACGAAACTCTTCTATGGCCTTACGGGTTTAGGTTTGTGTGTGGAGTCATACCGAGAGAGCGTAAGGCTATACACGTCTAGATATAGTCTTCAAACCAGCGCATCAATTAGGAACCGCCTGAACAGTAGTCCAGGCGGAGTGTGGTGTGAGGAGTGAACGGAAACATGCGTCTCCGCTACTTATCTATTGTAAGTCAGAGCTATGGGTTTTCCAGTATTTCATCGCACCTAATTGCGAAAACTTATCAATCGATTGGGCGATCAGCCACTGACAAGTTCTGATATTTAAGTATACGTCTTTGACTTACTTGCCCATGCCCAATTGCTGCGCTTTTTGATAAACTTTACCTTCCGTTAGCAAAGATGGAGCAATGACCACGTCAACCTGCTGCATTTCGCGAATATCTTTGGCACCCAGCGTACCCATGCTGGTTTTCAAAGCTCCTAGAAGATTATGCGTGCCATCATCGAGCTGAGCGGGGCCTTTGAGAATTTGTTCTAAGCTGCCTGTGGTACCCACGCGAATTCGGGTTCCTCGTGGCAATATCGGGCTTGGCGTTGCCATCCCCCAATGATAGCCACGTCCGGGCGCTTCTTGCGCGCGCGCGAATGGAGATCCAATCATTACCCCATCCGCACCACATGCAATACATTTGCAAATATCGCCGCCCGTAATCAGCCCACCATCGGCAATGATTGGCACGTAGCGTTTTTCTTCCTGGTAATAGTCTTCACGAGCAGCAGCACAGTCGGCAACGGCGGTTGCCTGGGGCACTCCTACCCCCAGAACGCCGCGAGAGGTGCAGGCTGCGCCTGGGCCAATTCCTACCAAGATGGCAGCTGCGCCTGCTTTCATCAAACTCAATGCCACTTCATAGGTGACGCAATTTCCCAATACAACGGGAATTGGCATATCGTTGCAGAATGCAGCTAAATCTAAGGGTGTAATCGACTCCGGTGATAAATGCGCGGTCGATACGACGGTTGCCTGGATGAAAAGCAGATCAGCGCCTGCGTCGGCAACTGCTTTGCCATAACGAATGGCGCCTGCTGGGGTAGAGCTGACTGCAGCGACTCCACCCTGCTGTTTAATATCCTGAATTCTCTGCTTGATCAGTTCTGGCTTGACTGGCTCTGCATAGAGCTCTTGCATGAGCATTACAAATTCAGTGTTACTGACCGACGCAATCCGATCGAGGATCGGCTCAGGATCGTCGTAACGGGTTTGAATGCCTTCTAAGTTCAGTACGCCTAGAGCACCTAACTGCGATAGCCGCACAGCCATCTTGACATCAACAACACCATCCATGGCGCTTGCGATGATGGGAATTTCACGATCAATGCCCCCAATTTGCCAATGGGTATCCGCTAGTGCTGGATCTAACGTTCTTCGCCCTGGAACTAGAGCAATTTCATCAATCCCATAGGCTCTACGGGCTGTCTTTCCCCTGCCAATTTGAATATCCACGCGTTCAGCCCTCAAGCTTAAGACTATTTGAACATAGGGTATCAAATTTTGTAGTGTTCAGCGTTTGATTACGGGGGATGATTCAGATTTGGAGGCGATCGCCCGATATCCACACAGGCGGTTCAAATGCGTTCTTCCGATGAAAACTCTTTAAAGATTTCGGCAAGAACACGATTAGAGAAGAGAAATCCCTCTGGATCGGTTAGACGGATACGAAGCTGGGGCAACAGGTCGTATTTCGACGCCCCCTCGGGCATCATCCCATTGGGCATCATCCCATTGGAAATCCTTAGTGCATAGGGCGATCGCCCGGTTAGTGTCTCTAGGACAACCCATTTTTGCTCGATGTAGGGGGCCAAGCATCTTAACACTCGCTGCACAGAATGCTCGCCAAACTGACGAATGAGGGCATCGACCCTGATGCCGTCAGATAGCCTCAGTCCCAGCATCAGAGTATCCAAAAGAACCTCATCCGGCGGAGTCACTGGGCAATCGCTCTGACCGCCGTTTTGGGCGAATGTATGCACCCAGGTGTAATAGTCTCGACGAGTCCGGGGGCGACTCCATCGATGCCCGTTGATGTAGCTTGCGGCACCCATCCCGAATCCATAGTAAGGACGATTTTCCCAATAGACGCGATTATGGCAACAGGAATAACCCGGTTGGGCATAATTTGAAATTTCGTAGTGCTCGTACCCAGCAGCAGTGAGCGTATGCTCGGCAATGCGATACATATCAGCCGTCATTTCATCGGCGGGTAAGGGGGCTGAGCCCGGTTCGTACCATCGCCCAAAGGCAGTCATGGGCTCAATCGTGAGGTCGTAAATGGAAAGGTGAGCCGGGGCATACTCGATCGCCTGTCGCAGCGAATCATTCCATTGGTCTAAGGTCTGGTGCGGCAATCCTGAAATCAAATCTAGGCTGACATTAGTGATATTCGCCCGCTTGAGCATGGCGATCGCCTCACTAACATCCTCTGGGGTGTGAGTGCGCCCACATGCTGCTAGCAAATCAGCTTGAAACGCTTGAACGCCCAAACTTATTCGATTCACGCCTGCCGCCTGATATCCGGCTAATCGACGTTGATCGAACGTTCCCGGATCCATTTCGATGGAAATCTCTGCGGTTGAGTCAATCCCAAATCGCTGATCTAGCGCATCGAGAATCTGATCAAGCTGCTGGGCAGTCAGCAAAGATGGGGTTCCCCCGCCAAAAAATATAGTTTGTAGAGGGGCTCCTAAAGACGGTGTTGTCTCAATTTCTTGAATTAAGTAATGGAGATATTCGGCTATTGTTCCAAACTGCTGGGAAGCATCTGCTTGTCGTGAACGAGGCGGGCGATCGCCCACGATAGAGACAGGAAAATCACAATAAAAGCATCGACGTCGACAAAACGGAATATGCACATAGGCTGACGTAGGAATGCCAAATTGTGTAGAGGCTGGCATGGATGAAGTCGACTCGTCTGATAGTGCTCGAGCAACCGCTGTCCTTCAACCGACTGGGGCTCTAGATTCAAGCTCTCCTGCAGAGCCTCCTAGCGGCAGCAGATTGTTCATGCCAAGAGCTTACCATCCCTCGGGCAGTTTTTGGCTCAGGCCAATCCAGCTGAGCCGTTATACCAATTCTCGATTTTGGATTTGCGATTTTGGATTGATGGCCACCAGCCTTTGCACCGGTTTATCTTCGGTCTGCGATTGGCGTGTTGAAATCCTTCCAAACGATGGAAAGAGCGAGATAGGATGAATCTATGAATCATCGACCCCGAAAACGGTTTGGACAGCATTGGCTCACCAGTGAAACGGTGCTTCATCAGATTTTGGCTGCGGCAGAGATCTCTAAAGGCGATCGCATTTTAGAAATTGGTCCTGGAACTGGGCTGTTAACCCGATGGCTGATTTCGCTAGCAGAATCGGTTGTCGCGGTTGAAATCGATCGCGATCTGTGCAGTGCTCTGCGAACAAAGTTTCAAAATTCCCCCAACTTTTTTCTGATTGAAGGCGACATTTTGAACCTCAATTTAGATAATTTGGGCGAGAGCCTGCCAGACACGCCAGATTGGCGCACACCCAATAAAGTGGTTGCAAACATTCCGTACTATATTACCGGACCTATTCTTGAAAAGCTGTTGGGCACGATCGCCGCTCCCAATCCGGATGCATTTGACATGATTGTGTTGCTTGTGCAAAAGGAAGTCGCTATGAGACTGTGTGCTCAATCGGGGTCTAGCAATTTTGGTGCATTATCAGTGCGTATTCAATATTTGGCAGATTGTGAACTTGTGTGTGGGGTTCCTCCGAAAGCCTTTACGCCTCCGCCAGCCGTAGAATCTGCTGTGGTGAAACTGCGCCCCCGCCTTATTGAGCCAACGGTTGAAGCGCCTCAGCGCTTGGAGGCGCTTGTCAAAATGGGATTTAACGCTAAGCGTAAAATGTTGCGGAATAATCTCAAAAATTTGATTGAGCGCGATCGCCTGATCGAGGTGCTAGAGAGGCTCGATCTCAATCCGCAGGCGCGTGCTGAGGATTTGGGTGTAACCGATTGGATTGCATTAAGCAATCATCTCAGTCAAGGGGAATTATCTAACCGTTAGTGGACGATTAAACGGATGATTAAAGATATCGCTCTATGATTTTCTTTCCTGTAGCAATCCTATAGCTATGTGCAATTGCGTCACGTACAGAAACGGTAGTGTGGGGCGCGCCGCGCCCCACACTACCGTACTTAACTCAAGCGCATACCGCTATAGATGGGTTATGAGCAATGGGGCGGGTTGCGCCTTCCCAACTGCTCAAACACCATTCCCAAGCGATTTAGGATTGCTATATTATCTTGTGATTTAGATTAACCGTTCAGCGTACAATTCAGGTCTATAGAGGTATGCGATCTTATTCCCTGATTGCTCCAGCCAAAATTAATCTCTATCTAGAAATTATTGACGATCGCCCTGATGGGTATCACGAATTAGCGATGGTACTCCAAAGCATCGCGCTTGCAGATCAGATCGAGTTGCGATCGCTCAGCGTTGATCAAATTCGAGTGCGCTGCGATCATCCCGGCGTTCCGGTAGATACAAGCAATTTGGCATATCGTGCCGCCGACCTCATGCGGCAGCAATTTTCAGATGTATTTGACCGCTACGGAGGGGTTGAAATTACTATTCAGAAAATGATTCCAATAGGGGCAGGTCTAGCCGGAGGGTCAGCGAACGCCGCCGCTGTGCTGGTGGGCTTAAATTTGATGTGGCAGCTAGGACTCACCCAAGCAGAGCTTCAGGAGTTAGGATCTCAGATTGGCTCAGACGTGCCATTTTGTCTGGCTGGGGGAACGGCTCTCGCAACGGGACGCGGAGAACTCTTATCAGCGTTGCCTACCCTAGAAAATCGATATCTCGTCTTGGCCAAATATCGCAATCTTGAAGTCTCGACGGCTTGGGCCTACAAGACCTATCGGCAACAGTTTGGAGACACGTATGCACCTAGTGCACAAGGGCTGAATGCTCGCCAAGAGCGAGTTCATTCAGGGGCGATCGTAACTGCGATCACCCACCACGACTATGCCAAAATTGGTCAACTGCTCCACAATGACTTAGAGCGGGTTGTATTGCCCGCTTATCCCCAGGTTGCCAAACTAAAAGATGCACTCTCTGCCCTGACGCCATTGGGAGCAATGATGTCCGGCTCTGGCCCCACCGTCTTTGCGTTAGCAGAATCCCGCGATCATGCCAGCCATATTCGCAACCAAATTCGTCTCACCATTGACGATCCAAGCCTAGATGTCTGGGTGACTCAGTTTTCTTCTGTCGGAATCCATCTGGCTCACTAATATTGCTCATATCGCTCGATTCACGCCTGAATTGTCTCTTTGCAAAATTCATAGGTTTGTTCTCATCCTACATTTGCCATGTCTAATCCACATCCCGATCGCCAAGCAACGTCGTCCGACTCGAAGGCTCCTGGGCGTCAGTCAAATTCGCCAACTCCCTTACGATGTTTTGTCGGAGCGCTGATTTCATGCCCATTTACGATCGCCCTCTATCTTTTGACGGTCTCCATTGCTCAAACGTTTGCGAATAAACCCATCCCATCCGGTAATGAATTAGCGATCAAAATTGCGGTTCTTGTGCGGACACTGGTCATGGGCATCAGCGCATTGGGAATGGGGATTTTTGGAATTACGACGCTCGGATTAATTGCCCTCGGCATTCAACTGTTAGTTAAGAAAGATGCGCCTGCATCGCCTCAGTCATCTAATTCGGCTGATTAAGTCTTCTAAGGGGGGATGCTCTCATGACGCTCTACCTGATACAAATTGCTACATTAATCACGGTGAGCCATTGAGTCGTACAGCATGACAATTGGAGTTTGGGTTTTAGGGGATCAACTCTGGCAGAAGCAGGCTGCGCTACAGTCGTGCGACAATCAGAAAACCGAGACGCCCGTTATTCTCATTGAATCGGCTCAGCATGTCCGAGCGCGCCCCTATCATCGCCAGAAGCTGGTGCTCGTTTGGTCGGCAATGCGGCATTTTGCAGACGAACTGCGTCGGGATGAATGGTCAGTCACCTATGAGATTGCCGAGGATTTTGAAACACCTCTCAAGCAATGGGTTCAACAGCATCAGATCACCGAGTTGCGAGTCATGGCTCCGAGCGATCGCCCCTTTGCTCGACTGATTCACACCTTGGATCTGTCCTGCGATATCACCCTCGTTCCAAACAATCATTTCGTTTGGACGGATAAATCATTTTCAAACTGGGCAGATGGGCGAAAATCTTTGTTAATGGAAACGTTTTATCGAGAGAGCCGCAAACGGTTTCGCGTCTTAATGGACGGCGACAAAGATCCCACCGGAGGCCAGTGGAATTTTGACAAAGCGAATCGGAAGCCTCCCAAGGGTGACCTCAATCCGCCTGAACCACTCTGGTTTGAACCCGATGACATCACACATGAGGTCATCGACTGGGTCACGTCTCAGGGATTTTCAACCTACGGGGAGATCAAACCGTTTCGGTGGGCGGTGACCCGCGAGCAAGCATTGAGCGTTTTAGAATACTTCATTGACCATCGCTTGCCAACCTTCGGCCCCTATCAAGATGCAATGGTCACGGGCGAAACTACGCTTTGGCATGCCCTGCTTTCTCCCTATCTTAATCTAGGCTTGCTTCAGCCTTTCGAAGTTATTCAGGCGGCTGAACGGGCATATGAAGACCATGACCTGCCCCTCAACAGCATCGAAGGCTTTATCCGGCAGGTTTTAGGGTGGCGAGAATTTATGAAAGGGCTTTACGATCACGTTGAGGATGATTATCCAGAACGAAACTGGTTTGAGCATACTCAGCCATTACCCGAGTTTTTCTGGGATGCCGACAAGACCGAGATGAATTGTCTGCATCAGGTTTTAAAGCAGGTCGAACAAACTGCATATGCCCACCATATTCAGCGGTTGATGATCCTCAGCAATTTTGCGCTGATCGCTGGATTATCGCCACAAGCAGTAGAAAATTGGTTTCATGCGGCGTTTATCGATGCCTATGACTGGGTAATGCAGACTAATGTGATTGGCATGGGGCTGTTTGCAGACGGCGGCATTCTCGCTTCTAAGCCGTATGCCTCATCCGCTAACTACATCAATCGCATGAGCGACTACTGCAAAGGGTGTCGATATGACAAGCGTGATCGCACAGGAGAACACGCCTGCCCGTTTAATTTTTTCTACTGGGATTTCCTTGCACGCCACCGGGATCGCTTAAAATCTCAAGGTCGCATGAACCTGATTTTGTCAAACCTCGATAAGATGTCGTCTGAGGAATTAGAAGCCATCCAGACAAAAGCGGCAGATTGGCACCAATCCCACTCCTAACGCGAGAGCGTGAGGCTATATTAGTTGGCCTCAACCTGCATTGACTCGGGTGAGACTGTGTAGAGGCGCAGCTTTTGTTGGCTGGCAGGAGCGATAGAAAAAAGCTCGATCCCCCAGTTTTTCGCATATTCGTTGGCAAAATGCTTCGCTTTAGCTTCTGTCGGAGCTTGGATGAGTAGCTCATCCGCCAATTCTTTGGTTCCTGTAAACGCAAATTCGGCAAGATACATAATCGTTTTGAAACCTCGATTGCTCAAAATCTTAGACCCAGAGATGAGTAGTACCCAGCACTCCGATGTAAAGGAAATTTAGGATATCCTGACGCACTCATCAAAGGGTCGTCTCCCCTCATGACGTCCCCCCTCTAGGATGGAATGCCCACCATTTGTCGAAACCTATTCGACTGAACCCAAATGGAACGCCTTACCAAATCCAGCACCCTGTAGAGATTGAGCACCCATCGCAACCTGCATGACGCTACCAAGTTAACTGTAGCGACTTCTATAAGAGGAGTCATTCGCAAGAGTTCATCGGTTTTTGTAGCAATATTTGATTTGCTTTACGTAGCACTCATGAAAATTATTGCCCAAATTGAACCACTGGCCGTGGAATTACGGAGTGGGTCGCCAGCGATCGCCCCACCGCCTTAGCTCCGTGCTGATTGAGATGACTCGGATCGGCAAAGTAATGATTTTGAGTCAGGTCACCGTGATTGAAATCATGGAACGCAAATCCTTCTTGAGCGGCGATCGCCTGCATATGTTGGCGAAATTGAGCCTCATAGTCGAGCCGGACGGGATCTAAATAATCTTGACTGAGGGGTAGGTTCACAAATACCAGCGGCATCCACTGATAGTGAGCAAATCTAGCTAGGGCGATCGCCGCACGGGTCTGTTCGCCGTCTAGCTCAAACGGCACGTAGTTGGCATCATAGTGTCCTGAAACTCTGGGATGGCGTTGATAATAAACAGCCGGATCAAAGTGCTCATCGACAGCGAGAAATCCAGTTGCATCGATATCACTAGACCGCAAGTCTAGCTGGGATTGCAGCTTTTGCTGAGCACGAATGGCAGGACGCAGACTTAGAGGTTGAAGAAGGGATGATCCATCAGACTGTGAACATGCCAACTGAGGGGTGAGTAGCGTTGGCGATGATTGAATGGCACGCCACGGGTCAAGCAAGTCCCAGCATTCGTTTACTCCCTGATCTTGATTTAGCAAAACCGTGCCCCAGTTGGGAATGGGATGCACGCCGGTGGCTAGATGTTGATAGCCTTGAGAGGTCATGATGTTGCGGTATGTAGTATCATCTCGGCTGCTGTTAAATGCTCGCGAACCGCCCGCCCACACTAATACCCGAGGAAGCTGCTCTCGTGTGAGGATATCTTGAATCATCAAATTGACGACCTGAGCCGTCGCCCCATTCACGCTGAGATTATAGATGGTTAACTCTGGATATCCCTGCTCCATCAGAGCGTGCCGAAATGCGGTGGGATCAATCCCCTGGAGCGATCGCGAACTGCCCACAATTAAAACATCGGGAGCGCCCAAATTCGCCAAATACACCGAATATTGGCGCAGCTGTTCATCTAAGCGCGAACTATTAAACGACGGAAACGACGGAACAAATAATTCTGGCACCGATGCTAACGGAGCTCCCTGATGATTCGACCGGGCCATCCGTAGATGCTGGGAAGTCTGCAATCTGGAGTGAGGTGAGGCTAGGGCTAAAGAAGGCATTACAAACGACACTCCTAAGAGGGCGATCGCCCTCTTTATCCTCAGCAGGACACCGCGTTGATGCTCTCGGTTTAATCGCATACTACTTCGCAACAGCCTCTTCATCTCTCATTTTGAGAATACTGCATTCGGGATATCACTCAATGATAGAGACGTGCTAGCCAGATGCTGAAAACATATAGCCCTACAGGCTTAGATTTGTGTGTAGAATCCCCGCACCGTATCCCCGCACCGTAGAGGATCTACAGACGCTCAATGTCCTAAAGCAGTATGCACTTGAGTTAATACCAATTCTTCAAGGTAAGGCTACAAATGAATAGGCCAGAACCCTTGCAAGGCTGCTGGCCGTCAATCCAAAATCGCAAATCTAAAATCGAGAATTGGTATAAGGCTGGTGGCCGTCAATCCAAAATCGCAAATCTAAAATCGAGAATTGGTATAAGGCGATACGGTCGAACGTAAACCCAAATATTCGTAGAATCTTAATAGGAGTTCTGCGGAATCTACATTTATCTTCTGTAAGAATATTGAGGCCCTTACTTCTTGATTTATAGCCTTACGCTCTCGCCCTAGGACGCTGAACGTGTAGTGAACCAGCACGCCGCGCCGGTTCACTACACAAATCTAAGCCCCTTGCCAACCGATCTAAAGTCCTCATTCATTCACGTCATCTCGCTCGACATTCTTCACGACAAAAGGGATTCCAACGTGCTATCAGGATTATTGCTTACCTTTTTTTTGGGGATACTCTTCTTTATCTGGGGCATGCGATTAGGCCGTGTCCTGCTTCGTCAGGGCGCAACGGCCAATGATCTATTTAAGAGCAAAACTCCGGCATCCCTAGCGTTTTTGGGAATATACGTGTTTTTACTCGTCATCACCATCAGCGTCCCCCAAATGCAGGCACTACCGCTTGAGTGGCGATTTTATGGGATGCGAATTTCCTGGACAATGCTCAGAGTATTTTTGCTCGGGGCCTGCGGCATGGCGTTTACGGTGAGTTGGCAGACCGCTAGACCCCAAGTATTTTCCATCATTCTAGTTGGTGTTTTAGGGTTGGCGGGCTTTAGTAGCGTAGAAGCCTATTTTTTGTCCCCGATTCATGCGTCCCTTCACAATAATCTCCAAGCGAATGGCGTGTATCGCCAAACCTCAGACAGTAGTTGTGCCCCAGCAGCACTCGCCACGCTTCTAAAATATTGGGGACTGTCTGCCTCAGAATCTGACGTGGCAGAATTGGCCGGAACTAGTCGTCTGGGTACTACCATGCCGCAACTAATTGTTGCCGCTCAAAAACTAGACATGGATGGGATAGAGTTGCAGTCGACCTGGCAAGACATGCAGCAGATTAACCGTCCCGGCATATTAGCGGTCTGGCTCTTTGACGGAAATCGTAAGCTTCCTCACGCAGTTGCACTACTTGGGCTGACCGATCACGTTGCTACGATCGCCGACCCGTCTAGAGGAGAAATTTTCCACTTAGATCGCTCGACGTTTAACTACATTTGGCGGGATCAATACGTTCCTATTTTTCGTCCATCCGATATTTATTTGACACGTGGCGAAGCTGCTCAATATCTGCATCAATTGGGATATCTGGATACTCCCCAAGCCTCAGCAAATTTAACTGAGGCGATTCGACAATTTCAACGCGATCATCGCCTCACCATAAACGGTAATCTCGACTCAGAAACCGTCCTCTTCTTGACGGGATCATTCATCCACGATGCTCCCCGTCTGGATGAATACTCTCATCACGCGTGATGCGATTCACACTCAATATCGGCACCATTAGTTTCTAATGAGCGTTGAACTTATAGTTCCTCTTTCGAACCCACTGCCATTTGTAGAACAAAAGGCTCACCGGAAGTTTGATGGTAGCGATCAGCCCACGCGCGAATAACTTCGTCGAGTTCTTCAAGCGCCTGATCAATTCGATCAACCGGAATATCCAACTCTTCTAAGATTCGTATGACCCTCGGTTGCCGCTCAGCCCAGTCTTTCATCATACGAAAATATCGAGCCGTATCCTCCACCATAATGTAGGTGCGCTCTTCTTCATCCGCAGGGGAATAGGACGCTCGCGTCAGCGCATAGAAAGGCATCCCCCAAGGAGAATCAATCCGAGTTACCGTTCCGGAATAGAGCAAACGCCGCTTAATATGCTCTGCCAGAGCTTCGCTGAGGGGCATACGCCGCTCTACGGGCAAGTCTTCTTGAGAACGGCTATGGAGAAACTCGATAATATCCATAAACTGGAACGAGTTGATCAGCTGGGCATCCGGCAGGTTGCTCGGAAGTTTGCCCTCGATTTGCCGTTTCTCGTCTGACGTTAAACTCGTCCCTGGAATGCGCGATCGCCCAGGTTGCCAGGGATATTGCTCTAACCACACATACGGCAACTGAATCAGATAGCGAGGCTCTTGCGACCCCAACATCTTAAGCAGCTTGCCTTCTGTGAGCGCTTGACGCACTTCTTCAACAATGACCTTGACCCGCTTTGGCTCAATGTGATGAAGATGCCCAGTCATCCGCAGGTTCTGCCCCTGTTCAAGATAGGTCATGTAAATTGCACATTTTGCAGCAGTTGCTGCCGCATCGAGAAAGGCTCCATGGCGATGACCACTCGTTCGCATCGCACTGAATGCCAAATAAAGCATGATCTGATCCATTGCGCTGGGACTAAGGCTTTTGATCAGATCGATATCGTTGCTCATTGGGAGAAAAATCTTGTAGCGTTACAAACAACAAAACGTCGCAGTGATGTGCAGCACCCTATCTAAAGTCAGAAGATTGTAGTTAAGACATACTCAGCTTAAATCATTTTGATCCATACAGCATCGCTATTTCCTGAAAATCAGGAAAATCACTGAATTCCTTCGAATAACCGAACTTTCTCCGTACGGAACCTGCACGGATCGCATCTCCTTGACCGTCTGTACCTATTTACGAAAATTTCGCCTCTAATCCGGAAGGTCTGACACAAACCTTTATTACCAATCACACCTCCTCATCAATCCGAGATTCGGTGCTATAGCCTTACGCTCTTGCGTTAGAACGCTGAACGTGTGTAGATCCCGCGCGGCGCGCGGGGTCTACACATAAATCTGAGCCCATAGAGCCATAAATCCATTAAAGGTTGATAAAAGATTGATAATCGAAACCACCTGCCGTGTTTAAAAATCGGAGACAGTTGAACCTATGCTTTCCCAAGTCTATTATCTGATTCGCTCTCGTGCTGATGGTCAATATCTTGTAGCTCGTTCACAGCAACCAGCAGACCTGCCTCAAGCAGAGTCTGAGTCAGTCTCAAAATTTCTGCTTTTATTCAAAGAGCATGCAGATGCATTGAGTTATCTCAACACGCACAGTTCAGGCGTTGCTAATCGCTTTACTGTTGAATCCGTTCCGAGCACGCAGGTTGGGAGGTTGTTAAGTCGATGGGATTTTGCAGGAATCGGAGTTGTACAAGATCCCCTCATGCCTCGCATTGAATTTCTGGCACGAAGTTAGAACCATCAGGATTTCCAAAACATCCAGGGCATCCAACTCGGTGGAGTGTGTCGATTGAGATGTCGATTGAGATAAAATACTGACCTGCATTCAGTGGACTTTTATCGAATAGGAGTTGATTCAAATCAATGACCCAAAACTACCGCATCACTCTCCTTCCAGGCGACGGAATTGGTCCAGAAATTATGGCTGTTGCGGTGGATGTCTTGAAGACTGTCGGTCAGCAGTTTGGCGTCACCTTCGCGTTTCAAACGGGGTTGATTGGGGGAGCTGCGATTGACGCGACAGGCGATCCCCTACCTGCTGATACGCTCGATCTCTGTCGGGATAGCGACGCAGTTTTGCTCGCTGCGATTGGGGGATACAAGTGGGATACTCTACCGGCCCACCAACGCCCCGAACGGGGATTACTAGGCTTGCGCGCGGGGCTAGAGCTGTTTGCGAATTTGCGTCCTGCTAGAATTTTGCCTCAGCTCATTGACGCCTCAACGCTGAAACGGGATGTGGTGGACGGGGTCGATTTGATGGTTGTGCGTGAATTAACCGGAGGAATCTACTTCGGACAACCGAAAGGAATCTTCATCACGGAAACGGGTGAACGCCGTGGGGTCAACACGATGGCGTATACCGAAACTGAAATTGACCGCATTGGACGAGTCGCCTTTGAAATAGCTCAAAAACGGAGCGGTAGGCTCTGCTCGGTCGACAAAGCCAATGTATTAGAAGTCTCTCAGCTATGGCGCGATCGCATGAGCCAGCTTGCCAGTGAGTATCCGGATGTGGAACTCTCGCATTTATATGTCGACAATGCGGCAATGCAGCTTGTGCGATCGCCCAAGCAATTTGACACGATTGTGACGGGCAATCTCTTTGGCGATATTCTCTCTGATGCTGCCGCAATGCTCACAGGCAGTATTGGTATGTTGCCATCTGCTAGTTTAGGGAGTTCTGGGCCGGGGGTGTTTGAGCCGGTGCATGGGTCTGCGCCGGATATCGCCGGACACGATAAGGCCAATCCGATGGCTCAGGTTTTGAGTGCGTCGATGATGGTGCGCTATGGGCTCAACGAGCCTGCGATGGCTGATCGGATCGAGCAGGCAGTTCTCGATGTGCTAGATGCCGGGTATCGAACGGGCGATATTATGTCGCCGAATATGACGCAGGTTGGCTGCCGAGACATGGGAGCCGTTTTACTCGATGCGATCGCCAAGGGGTCAACGTGATGACAGAATTCGTGATTTTTTCTACAAATTCTGCTAAAAGATAGTCATTCGTTTTGTATGCGAGAGTTTAGAAATCTTGATGTCCGTAGACAAATCGCCTAAAGTCTAGCTATCAGAGTAGGGATAAATTGGTCGTGTACGTGTCACAACACGATACCAGCCGTAGAGCTGGTCAAGCCAACCCCAGAGACGGTTTATTCCCCGACCCGGCAATTGTGTATGCTGCTCGGCATATTTATCATGACTTTTGCGAGGTTCATCCGAGTCAGGCTCAACGTCCGCTAGGCGTCGCCATTGATCGATTTACGTATCGAGGGCAAATTATTTTTACCGATCGCCCAGTTTTGCTTCCCCAGGAGTGTTTTGTGCCGATCCAACATATTCTCACTCACTAACCAGCGCACGACCGCTTTTATCCCCCTCATAAGACTGCGACTCACGGTATGGATGTAATTGTGTTGGGGCTCCAGACGCTGATTGTCTTTTTTTTAGGAGCCTCCATTGGCAGCTTTTTAAATGTGGTGATCTATCGGCTTCCTGCCAAGCTATCGCTGCTGCGTCCTCCCTCTCGCTGTCCCCATTGTCTTCATCGATTAAAGAGTTATGACAATGTTCCTGTTTTGGGATGGCTGTGGTTGCGAGGTCGCTGTCGCTATTGCAATCATCCTATTTCGGCGCGATATCCAGTTGTCGAAGCTACAACTGGCTTACTCTTTGTGGCGATCGCCTCCGCATTTAACGATCCGTGGATCATTGTCGGCTACTGGGCATTTGTAAGCTGGTTGTTAGCTCTGTCGCTCATTGACCTTGACACGATGACCCTGCCCAATCCCCTAACGCAGTCTGGTTTGGTGATCGGCATCTTTTTTCAACTGGGGATCGGTTGGGCCAATATGCCTACCCTCCCTGGGACAGCCAATCAGATAATGGTGGGCATCGTAGGAGCTGTCATTGGGCTTTGGCTCTTTGATGCCATTACCGTAGTCGGCTCAATTGCGTTTGGGCAGGCGGCAATGGGGGGAGGTGATGCAAAGCTAGCCGCGATGATGGGAGCCTGGTTGGGCTGGAAGGCGCTCTTGCTATCTGGGTTCTTAGCCTGTCTAATCGGTGCAGTGATTGGAGGAGGGGCGATCGCCCTTGGCATACTGAGTCGCCGACAACCCATCCCATTTGGCCCCTTCCTTGCCTTGGGCGCTATCTTGACGCTATTCTTTGGCGAGACACTGCTAACGGCGTATCTCCAGTTCTTTTTTCCAACTCTTTAGTTTTACATAGCAATCCTAGATGGGGTGTCTGTGTCACCCGGCTTAATTTGGACTTCTAACATTCCGTCCTCTGATAAGATCGTCCAGTGACTTGGATCACCCTAAAAACAACCGGAACCCGCTGGGAAGCTGAGCTCATGCAGCAAATGCTAGCTGCCCATGAAATTCCTGCACGGGTTGTCAGCCACGGAGTAGTTCCACACTTTGGCTGTGGTGTACCCGCCGCAGTGCAGGTTCGGCCTCAAGACCGCTGGACAGCGTTGCTTTTACTCAGTCCAGTCGAAGACTACGCCGAAGATCTGGAAGAATAGAAACGGTTCAGTTTTAACAAAATTCCGATAAACCCCTTATTAAAGGAATCAAGTAAGTATTCATGTCTTTGTTTGATTGGTTTGCAAATCGAAGAAAATCAGAGCCGATTAGTAAAGAGCGGCAACAGCGAGAAATCGCAGATGGCTTGTGGAGCAAGTGTGAGTCATGTGGTGTCTTGACGTACGCTAAAGATCTACGCTCCAATTTGATGGTTTGTTTAGATTGTGGCCATCATCATCGGATTGACAGCGACGAACGAATTCAGCAGCTGATTGATCCGCACACGTGGCAGCCTCTCGATGCAGATATCCAGCCTGTTGATGCCCTCAAGTTTCGCGATCGCAAAGCCTATAGCGACCGGATTCGAGAGTATCAATCTAAAACAGGGTTGACCGATGCCGTGCAGACCGGATTGGGGCAGCTCGATGGTTTGCCCATTGCTCTCGGCGTCATGGATTTTCGCTTTATGGGCGGCAGCATGGGATCGGTCGTTGGCGAAAAGCTAACCCGCCTGATCGAGCGAGCAACCTGGGAACGATTGCCCGTGACCATCATTTGTGCGTCGGGCGGAGCCCGCATGCAGGAAGGGATGCTTAGTTTGTGCCAAATGGCAAAAATTTCTGGTGCGCTTCAACGCCATCGTGAAGCACGCCTTTTATATGTGCCCGTCCTCACCCATCCTACTACCGGCGGAGTAACGGCCAGCTTTGCGATGCTAGGCGACATTATTTTGGCAGAACCCAGGGCAACAATTGGCTTTGCCGGAAGGCGAGTGGTTGAGCAAACATTACGCGAAAAGCTGCCCGATGACTTCCAGACCTCAGAATATTTGCTCGCACATGGGTTTATTGACTCGATTATTCCGCGCACTCAGCTCAAGCGCACCCTCGCCGAGCTCATTTGTCTGCACCAGCCCTATGTTCATACGGCTCATTTTGTAAATTTGCCAGAGCCCTTGTCGTTGCACGTATCGGAGTCTGACCACCAGCATATTTGAGGTACCGCTAACTCACCTAACTTTTAGAACCTATCCGAAACCCCCTGATGGGGGTTTGGATTCCAAAAAACTCTAACGAGTTTTCGGACAGGCACTTAGCTCCATTTATCGTAGATGGACTGGCTTGCCATAGCGTTTCAGCTCTTTTTTCACCAGTCGAGGAATATCGACTAGACGATCTGCAACCAGCACTCCTGCTTCTCTAAATGCTGCAACTTTACTAGCTGCCGTTCCCCGATCGCCCCCCAAGTCAGTTAGGCGAGACATGGTGATCGCTTGTGCATGGCCGAGGGGCGGGTCGTACGGCACATTGTGCCCAGCAATGTATGCCACAACGGGTTTTTGAATAACATCTGCGATATATTGGGCAGCGAGTTCTTCTCCTCCGGTTCCGATTTTTCCAGCTAACAGAATAACGTCGGTCTGATCGTTAGCATCGAACCAGTGGAGCCACTGCTGAAATGAAGACCCAACGACTGGGGCGCTGCCAATACTCACCGCAGCAGACTCCCCCAAGCCTGCGCGAGTTAACCCTAGAGCAATCTCATAGGTGAGGGTTCCGCTGCGACTTAGAAGACCAATTGGGCCTGGCCTATAACAATTAGCCGGATGAGTACCCACCAGCATGTGACCCGGGATGATTACTCCCGGACTATTTGGACCAATGACTAGGGTTTGTGTTGTGTCTGCTTTGCGGCTCAGTTTAACCATGTCTAAAGGAGGTATACCAGCCGTGACGATAACAATTTGGCGAATTCCTGCGGCGATCGCCTCCAGTGCTGCATCCAACGCCATATAGGGCTGCACAAACAAAATTGTGATATCCACCCCACCCACGGTGTCTAGCGCTTCCTCAACGAGATCAAAGATTGGAATTCCCTGGTGCTGTTCACCGCCATGTCCTGGGCTAATTCCACCCACGATTTGCGTTCCATACGATTGCATCAAGGGCGTATGAATTAAACTTAATGGTTCAAGGATTCCTTGAACGAGCACCTTGCTGTCTGCTGTGAAGTTCATGACGGTTCCTCAATAGGCTAAGAAGCCAGCATTCCCTCCCTTATCTTCCAACACTAAGACATTGTGCCTTTTAATGCTGTTCGATTCTCAAGCCGACGACTTTGCACGTTTAGGTTGGCTGACGGCGATGGCTTGGTCAACAGCGGTATCGAGTTGATCAATTAAGGGCAAATCGACTTCAGAGAGAAGGTCTCTCGCCTGATCTAACTGCTGCCCTACCAGTCGCACCACTAACCTAGGAACTGGCTCTTGAGCATTTAGACGGGCATAGCGAGCAATGGTTGCAGCAATTTGACTACACGGTACGACATTGCTAAAGATATTAACTAATATGACACGGATATCCGGGCGCTGGGTCAAAATACTTAGCCCATGCTCGACGCGCTCTAACAGCATTTCTGAAGACCAAGAATATCGGCACTCTCCGCCAATGTTAAGCACATGAGCGGGTTTGCCGCCCGCTTGGCATACCATATCTAGGGTGGTCATGGTCAGCCCGGCTCCATTGCACACGATGCCGATGTCTCCACTTAGCAAAACGGGTTCGAGGCTTGGTAGAGAGTGCGATCGCCGTAAGCTCTCTGACGATGGGGTCACGCGCGGTTTTAGCTGGGCTAGGTCATCATGCCGCCCCAATGCGACCTTGTTGACCGTCACCTTACCATCTAATGCCATCACGTCTCCTGAGGAACTAATCGCCAGAGGATTAATCTCAATTAGATCTAGATCTTTATCGATAAACAGTCGGCACATCTGCTCAATGAGACGGCTCACCGACTGGAACACGCTGCCACTGAGCCCCATTTTGAGAGCCAGTTTTCGGGCATAGAATGATGTAAACTCTTGCTCAACGACCACTTTCTGAATGTGATCGATCGCTAAATCAATACCGACTCCACCCTCAACCGACCCCAATAACACAGGGCGACTGACTCTGGTATCGATCACGATCGCCAAATATAGCTCCTGCTCAGGATTATATTTAGCTTCAGCTAAAAGCACCTGGGGGCAATCACCCGAAATCGGCAACTTAAACAGTGCCTGGGCAGCGGCGATCGCATCAATCGTATTTTCGACAAACCGAATGCCTCCAGCTTTCGCTCGTCCGCCAACCCGGACTTGAGACTTCAACACAATCGGATAGGGAATCTCTAGATTCTTGAGATCTTGCAGGGTTTCGATCTGTTGAGATGGCAAAACTGGAATGCCATATTGACGGAATAATTCTTTAGCTTGATATTCGAGCAAATCCATATCTGTTTGGGCACCCCAAAAACGTCAGTTTCGTCTATAGCTGACCCATTTGCCAATTCCTATCCTACGGATTTAGGTGAGACGACGAAGTATACTAAGCATCGGAAATACGCCGGTATACCCCCTGACCCTAGCAGGTTACTCAACCCGATTGAATTGATTTCCCAGATTCAGAAATGTAGCTGAAATCAATGTGGGGTGTTGCCCCTTTACAGTAAACTTGGTAACGCTCGACGAATGATTGTGTCTGAGGCGAATTGGCCCATTTATGTAGTCCTTGGCACATTTACAGAGTATGTTTATTGCTAACTCTAGAATCTCGATTAGATTTTTGTCTCACCAGCGTTGGTTGAATACATGACTGAAAACCCCCTATTTCAAAGCCCGGATTCCGAGTCACCGTCCCACACTCAAGCTCAACATGCATTAGAGAGAGAAGCCCATCTGCCCATGACAGGATGGCAGCAAGAGGTGTCTAGAGGTCTGGAGTACGGGTTAGAAGCGGCGGACAGCGTGCGCGATCGCTCCATTCCAACGTTTTCTCGCGGCGAATTGCCCCATTATGCGGGCATCAATACCTTCCTCAAAGCGCCCTATCTAGAAGATGTGCGTCAGGTCGGCACCTATGATGTGGCGATCGTCGGCGTTCCCCACGATAGCGGCACAACCTATCGTCCGGGAACCCGGTTTGGTCCCCAAGGCATCCGTCGCATCTCCGCCCTCTACACTCCCTACAATTTTGAACTAGGGATTGACCTGCGGGAGCAAATTACCCTGTGCGATGTGGGAGATGTCTTTACCATCCCAGCCAACAACGAAAAATCATTTGACCAAATCTCGAAAGGGGTCGCCCATATTTTTAGTTCTGGGGCATTTCCGATCATTCTAGGAGGCGATCACTCGATTGGGTTTCCGACCGTGCGCGGAGTGTGTCGGCATTTGGGTGACAAAAAGGTCGGAATCATTCACTTCGATCGCCATGTAGATACCCAAGAGACTGACCTAGACGAGCGCATGCATACCTGCCCGTGGTTTCATGCGACCAACATGGAAAACGCCCCGGCGAAGAATCTCGTACAGCTTGGCATCGGAGGGTGGCAGGTGCCCCGTCAAGGCGTCAAGGTATGCCGAGAGCGGGCAACCAATATTCTCACGGTTACTGATATCACAGAGATGGGGCTAGATGCGGCAGTTGACTTTGCCTTAGAAAAGGCGCTTGATGGCACCGACTGCGTCTATATCAGCTTTGATATTGACTGCATTGATGCCGGATTTGTCCCTGGGACAGGCTGGCCCGAACCGGGTGGGCTCTTACCCCGTGAAGCCCTCTACCTACTCGGTAAAATCGTTCAAAATGCGCCAGTCTGTGGATTAGAAGTCGTTGAAGTCTCCCCTCCCTATGACATCAGCGACATCACATCCCTGATGGCAACTCGCGTGATTTGCGACACGATGGCGCATTTGGTGCTGTCAGGTCAGCTTCCTCGCAACCAGAATCCTGCCTATATTCATGCAGAGGCGAATATGACGGTCGATGCAGCATGGACATAAATGAAGCCTATGGAACATGGCGTGGAGATCTTTGCTTTTCGTCCTGGTTTTCATTCCTCACACCTTTTTGATATGCATGAATTAGTATGCATGAATTGATATGCATGAAACAGACATGACCAAGGCGCTCATTCTCACCGTTAAAGATTGGTGGGAATCTCAGCCTGATCAACCGTCTATTATCGCCATTCATCTAATTGTGGGGCAGTTTACCTGCGTAGAGCCCGCGAGTTTGCAGTTTGCATTTGACATCCAAACTCAAAACACGTTTTTAGAAGACGCGACGCTCACGATTCGAGAAACACCCCTGATCGCGTTTTGTCATCCCTGCCAGCAGGAGTATTATCCTGACATTGGCTCTCGCTATGCGTGCCCAACCTGTAACGCCCCCATGGACGATATCCGTTCTGGACGAGAACTCAAGATCGATCGCATTGAACATCACCCTTCAACGTCTAACCATGCATCAATCCATTGACACTGCTCTCGGACTCAATCTTCTCCATGCCAATCAAGATGGCGCAGACCACAATCGATCGCACTTTGATAAGTGGGGTATCACCTGTCTCAATCTCATGAGCAGCCCGGGCGCGGGCAAAACTGTTCTGTTAGAACGCACCTTGGCATCTCTGCGCTCAGAGTTGACCATTGCGGTGATTGAAGGAGACATGACTACCGAGCTAGACGCCGATCGCCTGCGGCAGTATGGGGCTCCGGTGATTGCGATTAATACGGGGCGATCGTGTCATCTCGACTCAAAGATGGTCGCAGGGGGCATTCATCGGCTTGAGCACGACTACACTCCCACCAACTTTGACCTAGTGCTGGTTGAAAATGTAGGGAATTTGGTGTGTCCGGCTGAGTTTGAAGTGGGCGAACACGCAAAAGTAGCCCTATTGAGCATCACCGAAGGCGAAGACAAGCCGCTCAAGTATCCGATTATGTTTCAAGAAGCTGATTGTCTGCTGATTACCAAAATGGATTTGGCTCCTCATCTCGACGTTGATGTTGCAGCGATTGTGGCGAATGTGCGGCAGATGAATGCTCATGCAACTATTATCCCTGTTTCAGCCAAAACAGGTGATGGCCTTGATGCATGGTTTAGCTGGGTGCGCGCGCAAGTCAGCGAGAGACGCGCGGGTATGACCAGTAAGGTATAGCCAAAGGCAAGAGGCAGAAGGCAAAAGGCAGAGTCATTACGGCGGAGTCAGGAATGAAACCCCCACTCCTCCGACGAGATCTGCTAAAGCGGGAGGATGAACATCGGCTGGAGCAGCACTCTGGCCGCCAAATAGGCGCTTGATTCTAAACTGGTGATAGTTGCTAATAAGCTGTGGAAGAGGAATGATCGCCTTTGCCTGACTCCCATATAGTCGCTGATGAAGGGCTGGAAGCGCATACCAAGGGCAGCGCATGTCGTGATGATGGGCATTGTGGTAGCCAAAATTTAGGTAGAGCAGATTGAGCCACGGATGATTGATCGAGACGAGATTTGAAAATGTATTTGCATCTTCGTAGGCGCGATCGCGCGTTGGAATAGGGTCTCCAGTGACAACATAGTCATAGGTGTGATGAAAGGCATCCGCAAACCGCATCAGGTTTACAAAACAGATATACGCGATTCCATATAGCAGTAGCCCGCTCCACGACACCCAAGCCAATAGCCCAAACAGTGCACCCCGATAGGTCAGGAGAAAGAGTGTGCGCCAGCGCAGATGCGATCGCCCTGACGATCGCCCTGACGATTGAAACGGGGCCAATATCAAGCGCGATCGCATCACAAATTCAAAGACCGGAAAATATACCCACTCCAGCGCCACGAATAGCTGCCGCACTGGGAATGGAAGCCTCTTGAAGTAGGTAGGACTATCAAAGGGCACCAAATCTACATGGTAGATATGGTGATTGAAATGGTGCTGCACGATATCTTCATAGGGCGCATAACACGCACCGTTGAGGTGAGTCATCAGTCGCCCGAACCCTGCATTGAGCGATCGCGCCTTAAAAATAGTTCCATGAATAAACTCGTGCGTCAGCACCGCTGACCACATGAAGCTGTGCGTTAGGAGAATCACGCCCACGAGTTTGAGAATCCAGAGAGGTTGGATGAGTAGCCCAAGGCTAATCGCATACTCAATCAGGGTATAGGCGATCGCCAGTATATTCTTCCAACGTATAAAATCCTTCTCAGATACGTCTTTCACTACTATCCCCTCAGCCATCTTCCTCAGCCCAACTGCCTACAAAACGCTGCGGCATGACAGCGCCGTCTTTCATTGACAACCAATATTAATGAATTCGTCAATCCAAAACTGTTTTAATTGTTACTGACGTAATTCTGTGCTAGAAAGTTGAGGAATCATGATAAATAGCGTAATAATTTAATCTATCAACGAAATTCAATATTAAGCAGTGCACACGTGTGACTATGCTCTTGAGTGACTCAAAATCGAATCCCAACAACATAACCTCAATTATTTTCGATGTTGCTTACGACAGCATGAGTTTCAGCTCAATCTAAAAATGTATGGAGCAGTTTCTTCGTCTTTAAATTAATGATTTAGTAAAAAGACTCACAGAATGTATTGATCACAACAGTCTTGGTGTTCTACAGCTTCTATCCTCTACAGGAAGTCTGTATGTTTATTGAGCTAGTACTGTCTGGCAGAAATAAGCCAACCAGTTAAGAATGCGGGCATCTTGCCCGCGACGTGAGCGCGACGTGAGCGAGACGTTCACACTATGGTTATGAAACTTCCGCCGTCTTGTACTAGGTACATATCTCGTATCAGTGTCGTGAATACGGCGACCAATTTGATAGTAGCTAAATGCTAATAAATGCTAATGGTCAAATGCTCCTGATCTAAGTCATACGGATCTAAACCATACGGATCTAAGTCATACGGCAGATATTTTGAGAGGTGAGATGAATATCCGAAAGCTTTTACCGCTATGTGCAGCCTTTTTGTGTAGCCTTCTGGTCGTCGTCAGTTGCGCTCAGTCCCCCGAACCGTCGGCAACCGATGACGCTACGGCACCTGAAACTGCTGAAGTCAGCGGAGAGCCCATCAAGATGGGATACAGCAGTTGGGCAGGGTGGTGGCCTTGGGCGATCGCCGAAAAGGAAGGACTGTTTGAAGCGAACGGTGCTAATGTCGAACTCATCTGGTTTGATGGCTATTTATCATCGATGGAAGCCCTTGCTGCGGGGCAACTCGATGCAAACTGCCAAACCCTCAATGACACCATCTCATTTGCTGCCGATGCCGTAAACGGAGAAGTCGCTGTATTGGTCAATGACAACTCAGCGGGCAACGATAAGATCATCGTCTCGGAGGAGATTAGTTCGGTCGAAGATTTGCAAGGCAAGACCATCGCGCTCGAAGAAGGCGTAGTCGGAGACTTTTTGCTAACCTTGTCCCTCGAAGAAGCGGGATTATCTCGTGAAGACGTTCAAATCAAGAACTTAGAGACTGGAGCCGCCGCTGCCGCATTCGCTGCGGGTCAGGTTGATGCATTCGCTGGATGGGTTCCCTTCTGGGAAACTGCATTAGAGCGGGAGGGTAGCAAGGAGTTAGCGAGTTCTAAAGAATTTCCAGGAGCAATTCCAGATTTACTGGTGGTGAGTCAAACCCTGATCGACGAGCAGCCAGATCAAGTTCAAGCCTTAGTAGATACCTGGTTTGACATTCTCGCATTTATGGACGAAAACCCCGATCGTGCCAATGAAATCATGGCAGAGCGTGCCAGTATTAGCTCGGATGAGTTTGATAAGTATCTAGAGGGAACTAAGATCTTTACGCTGGAAGAAAACTTAGAAGCATTTTCCCCCGGCGATACCATGAAGCACATGCCCTACGCCGCTGAGGTGATGGCTGATTTTATGGTGCAGGTTGGGTTTATTCCAGAAGCACCCGATTTGGATGCCGTTCTAGATGATCAGTTTGTCCAGGCTTATGCTGAGTCTCAGTAGCGGCTCTTCAATTGACCTAGTTTAGCGTGAGCGTTAGAGTCCTATATTCCATTAGCCGTGACCCACCTATCTGCTGAATCTGCACACCCCCCATTAGAGCATCAGTCATCAAGACCCACTGTTTTTTGGCGGATTGCGGAAGACGTGCCGCGATCGCTCAGTTGGTTGCTCACTGGGCTATCGGTAGCCGTCCCTTTTGGCCTCTGGTGGGGTGTGTCTAGCCTTGGGATCGTGAATCCAAAGTTTCTCCCCAGCCCGTTGCACGTAGCGACTGCCATTGGAGAGCTTTGGCAACAAGGGTTTTTATTGAGTGACACGCTGGCAAGCTTTCTTCGAGTGGTGGGTGGATTTATCTTAGCGGCAGTTATTTCGGTCCCGATTGGGATTTCAATGGGGGCGTTTGCCAGCATTCGTTCGATGCTAGAGCCCATCATCGGCATTATGCGCTATATGCCTGCGCCTGCGTTCATCCCTCTGTTGATTATTTATCTCGGCTTGGGTGAAGAGCCTAAGATCGCGCTAATTTTCATCGGAGTTGTGTTTTATAACATTCTGATGATTATGGATGCGGTCAAGTTTGTCCCCAAAGATTTGATCGAAACCACTTATACGCTGGGTGGTCTGAGGCATCAAATCCTGTTTCAGGTGATCACACCATACGTGGTGCCCAATATTCTCGACACCTTTCGTATCAACATGGCAGCCGCCTGGAATTTAGTCGTCGTTGCTGAGCTGGTTGCAGCCGAGAGCGGATTAGGCAAGCGCATCGAAATCGCTCAAAAGTTTTTTAGAACGGATGAAATCTTTGCCTGTCTAATCATCCTGGGGCTGATTGGATTTGTACTTGATCTCTCGCTGCGCTGGCTGCTGCGCTCCACCTGCAAATGGGCCTTTGATTAGTGCGAGTCGATGTCACCTTAGACATCACTGAGACAGGAAAAAAGGCTCTCGTATACTCCTCCGCCCTGCTCATCTCCTTAACTGTATGCACCTCGAAGTCTCTCATCTCTATAAGCAATTTGAAACGCGTCAAGGTCCCCTAGTGGCCTTGAAAGACATCAATTTACACGTCGAAACTGGCGAATTTGTCTGTGTTGTAGGTGCATCGGGATCAGGCAAGTCGACTCTGCTGCGACTGGTTGCAGGATTAGATTTGCCCACGGCAGGAACGATTGCGGTAGATGGCGTTTTGGTGATTGGGCCGGGAGCCGATCGAGGCATGGTGTTTCAGCGCTATACGCTATATCCCTGGATGACGGTTGCAGATAACGTAGGGTTTGGCTTAAAGCTGAGAGGTGTTCCAAAAGCAATTCGTCGTGAGCAGGTATCGTATTATCTGGATGTGGTTGGGCTGACGCAGTTTGCCGCATCCCATCCTAAAGAGCTATCGGGCGGCATGAAGCAACGGGTGGCGATCGCCCGTGCTCTCGCGTCTCAGCCCAAGGTGTTGCTGATGGATGAGCCGTTTGGAGCGCTCGACGTGCAGACGAAAGAAGCCATGCAACAATTTCTGCTTCAGATCTGGCGACGCACCAACACCACAATCTTGATGATCACCCACGATGTTGATGAAGCCGTATTCCTAGCTCAGCGGATCTATACCCTATCAGCGCGTCCAGGAACGGTTCAGCGAGAAACGTCAATTTGCTTGCCGGTTGACCGCGACTATCACATTCGCCGCCAAGCTGATTTCCAAGACTATCGAGAAGAAATCACCGATTTGCTGAGAGGCACCCCTCAAGAATCGGTCTTGGTCAATCATTAGTGGCGGTTAATCATTTATCATCGTATCTGAGCTTCCTGAACTGAATGCGAGCGGGCTGATTTCCATAGACTCCACAGCATCAACCGCTATCGCAGAATTTGAGTTCTGAGAAACTTTGGCTTTATCCAGCCGTTTGCGGTCATCTAAAAACGATATTCCGTCTTCGTAAACAGATAGGTCAAACCAAAAAGTCGTACCGACGCCGACTTCGCTGATCAGGTGGACTGAGCTGTGGTGCTTTTCAATAATATTACGCACGATAGACAACCCCAGCCCGGTGCCTTCTAACGTATGAACTCGATTCTCAACGCGGAAGAAGCGATCGAAAATTGCTTCTTGGTCATCAAGGTCGATGCCAATTCCGGTATCTGAGATTTCGATGCGGACATGGCTAGGCAAGTCGGGACGATCGCCCGTTTGCTCTAATCGATATGCCCGAATTGCCGCATATCCGCCCGGTTGAGTAAATTTGAGCGCATTTCCGATCAAATTGGCAAAGACCTGCAACAACAAATCATAGTTGCCAAATACGGGAGGCAACTCTGGCTCAAGGTCTTGAATCAGTTCGATGCCTTTATCTCTAGCGTTAAGTTGGTAGGTGCGCAGCGTCTGCTCAACGGCTTGAGAAATTTCGACTGCTTCAAATCGATAGCGTCGGTTTGACTCGAGTCGAGATAAATCCAACACGTCATTCACCAAGCGTGTCAGCCGATCGGTTTCGCGGTTGGCGGTATCCAGAAATTCTCGTCGTTCGGTGTCCGTTAAATCATCGCCGTAGTCGTGCAGGGTTTCAATAAATGACTTGATGTTAAAAAGCGGCGTCCTAAGCTCGTGAGACACGTTGCTGATAAACTGACTTTTTGCTTCGTTGAGCTCGACCTCACGAGTGATATCTTGCACCGTAATCGCGATGCCCTTTAGATGTTCTTTCGCCTGGTCGAGAACCGTCGTTAGTAAAATCCGAACGGTGCGACGAGTGGGGTCTGGAAACGCAATTCGAAATTCGGTGGCTTCTCGTTCCCGCAGATGATCGGCATGAAACCCACCCATGGCAATCTTATACAGCGGATGTCCTAACTCCGCCTTAACGGGAGCCGGTAAGAAGTCGAGTACGTTTGATGACAGCACGTCGTCATACCCCTCCCACCCAAACAGGCGACGGGCAGTTGGATTTGCTAGCACAACATGCATGTCGGCATCAAGCAAGACCGCGCCATCTGCAATAGTGGCAACTAGAGTTTCAAGTTTTGCCTTTTCTGCCGTCAGTTCTTCGATATTTTGTTCTTCGTAGCGCTCTAGTCGCTCTGCCATCTCGTTGAAGTTGAGAATAAGCTCCCCAAGTTCACCTCCAAGCGGCAGGTCAATGCGCTGCTTAAAGTTTCCAGCGGCAATATTTTTGACGCCGACGAGCAATTCCTTAATTGGTTTGGTGATCGTTAAGGCATTGAACACTGCCCCCAAGATGACCATCACCCAAATTGAGACAAACACGGCAATCGTCACGTCTCGCGTCAGGTGAGACGATGCAACAACGGTTGGATTGGGATTAATGCCGATCGCCAAAACGCCTAGATAGTTGCCGTCGTGGTTGAGCGGCACGAACACATCCGTCACCTGACCATCAGGAGTAAGATGCTGCCGCACCATCGGGGTATCAATGTTCTCGGTGTAACTCTCTGGCAACTGTATTCGCCGCCGAATTGTCAACGAATTTTGCACCTCAGACTCAGAAAATGGAATGCCAAAAAAGATATTGCCATCTTCATCGGCGTAGAGCATGTAGCGGATGCTCGACGTACTGCTGTAAAACCGATGAGAAAATCGAGCTAGCTCAGTGCGATTGTCTTCACCGATGAGGGGAGCAACATTCGCAGCCAACAGCAACCCCAAATCTCGCCCAAACCGAGTGTCGTTTATACGGGCATCTTGCTGGATTGTGTTGACTGCCCAGAAGGTTAGGCCGCTCATGATCAAAGAGACGACCAGCGTAGCCGCCGCCATCAGGCGAGTCTGGAGGGTGAATTCCGACCACCATCTAGCAAAAATTTCTCGAATTTGGTTGAGTAAAGCTAACAATGTGTACCCACAGGAATCAAACGTAACTCGCGACGTTTGCACTAAATCAAAGCACCGCTCAATCAAAACACAATTGTATTAAATCGGTTTCGCTTTTATTGTTACACGCTAACAGTAATCCCGGCGATCGCACCTGTAAATCGAGATATTAGCTGTGCATTATCTTGTGCATCATTTCAGGATCGCTGGAGTACTCGATACCCAATATCTTGGCGATAATAAGCTCCTTCAAACTGGATACACTCAACCGCTCGATAGGCATGGGCGATCGCCTCTTCAAATGTTTCTCCCGTTCCCGTCACGCCTAATACCCGCCCTCCGTCTGTGACAAGCTGGTCTTGCTTGATTCGAGTTCCTGCATGGAAAACCGTTGCTCCCGTTTCTTCTGCCTCGGCCAGTCCTGTAATCGCAAATCCCTTCGGATACGTGTCTGGATATCCGCCCGATGCCATGACCACACAGGCAGCCGCGCCTGACTTCCAGGTGATTGGGGGAAGCTGTGCCAACCGTTGCTGAGCGCAGGCGAGCATCAGGTCTTCTAATGGCGTTTCTAAGAGCGGCACGACCACTTGCGTTTCAGGATCACCAAAGCGGCAGTTAAACTCAATCACCTTTGGATGCCCGTCTGGGGTGATCATCAAACCTGCATATAGCACACCCCGGTAGTCAATCCCCCGAGTTTGCAGGGTGGCGATCGCAGGTTCAAGAATATCTTGCTGAATCCGATCAATCAGCGCAGTGGTGACAATTGGAGTCGGCGCATAGGCTCCCATGCCGCCCGTATTTGCGCCTGTGTCTCCTTCGCCAATCGGCTTATGGTCTTGAGCCGGCAGCAACGGACGAATCGTTAGCCCATCTGTGATGGCTAAGACAGACACTTCCTGCCCCGTCAAATATTCTTCGATGACGACCTGCTTTCCTGCCTCGCCAAATCGCCCGCCAAACGACTCCTCGATTGCAGCCTCAGCCGATTCGACCGTAGGAGCAACAGTCACGCCTTTTCCAGATGCCAGCCCATCTGCTTTGACGACAATGGGCGCACCCTGAGCATTCACATATGCTTTAGCCTTTTGAGGATCCGTGAATACGGCAGCCTGTGCAGTTGGAATCCCTGCGGCTTGCATCAACGATTTTGCCCAAGACTTGCTCGACTCAATCTGCGCTCCTGCTTGTGTGGGTCCAAAGACGATCACTCCCTGCGCTTTGAGGTAATCGGTAATGCCTGCTGCTAGAGGATCCTCCGGGCCGACAACCACAACTGCAACATTATGAACGAGAGACAGTCGTCCGATGCCTTCAAAATCATGGACGCCCAGCGCTAGATTTCGGCATTTTGGCAGGTTAGCTGTACCGCCATTGCCTGGAACGCAAAAAACTTCCCGAACCTTCTCTGATTGGGATAACTTCCAAGCGAGAGCGTGTTCTCGACCTCCGCTGCCAACAACTAGTACTCTCACAATGTCCCCTGCTAATAGACGTTAACGCGCAATCCAAAATGCATTTTATTATGTCATGTTCATGTCATCTTTGAATTTAGAACTCACGTGCGTTCAATCACCTGTCAACTTGCGTGGATAAATAACCATTGCCAGATTCTATGGATCTTGGCCCCATTGACTTGAACCTATTTACAGGAAATTTGTTCAATTTGCCTGGATACTGAGCAACGAGAAAGTAAGTATAAACAAGTCAATCGGGAATCAATCCATCTATTATCGTATGTAGGCTAGCAAGAGTTCAGATGAAATGCGGTTGCGTGCGACTGAGACAACCCCTCTACGTCTAAGATTTATTACTGGATTCATGTCTTTCTTTGAGCAAAAGCAGGACCCATGACTTTACACTCAATCCGTTGGCATTACCTGTGGAAAGGAAGTTTGGTAGGCGCGATCGCCTATACGAGCATATTGGCAGGAAGTCCTCATGGGTTAACTCAAGAACCAGCTCAAGAACTTCCTCAAGAACCAGCTCAAGAACTCCCTCAAGAACCAGCTCAAGAACTTCCTCAAGAACCAGCTCAAGAACTTCCCGAAGAGCCTGCGCAGGACGTTCCTCCAGCGGCAGAACAACTCGAATCATTCCCGCCCAGTCCCCTCGATGTAGACGAATCTGATCCGTTACTGCCTCGTCTGGTCGTCGATCGCCCACTCAGCCCACAAGAGCGGCGAGTGTTGACAGCGGCTCTCGAAGAACTGCGGCTGCAAGCTCAGGCGCAATATGCCAGCGGCAATGCCGACGAGGCGTTTGACATCTGGATTCGTGAACTGCGGCTTAGACGGGTCTTGGGCGTTGAAGAAGAGGTGGCTGCGTTAAGCCGAGTCGGGAGCATTGCCTGGGAAGATAGCCAAACGACGGAAGTGAGAATCATCACCCAGCGTCTTAGAGAGATTGAGCAAGAACTCCAGTCTCAGCCCCCAACAAACTATGATTTGCTGCTGCAAATTGCCCAAGCATATCAATCACTCCGAGCCCGCGATTTGGCTGTGAATCTGTATGACCAAATTTTGATGCAGGCTCGTCAGCAGGGGAATGTGCCACTAGAACAACAAACTCTCACAGCGTTGGGTGACCTTCATCTCGCCTGGTTTGATTATCCTCGCGCGGCTTTGGCATATCAACAGCTACTCACGCTTGCTCGTGAACTAGGCGATCGCCAAGCTGAGATTCAACACTTAGAGCAGCTTGCATATATCTACGACCAAGACAGTCAACCTGAGCAGGCGATCGCCATGCAGGAGCAATTAGCGAAAATCTATGAAAACGCCCAGCAATATGCTCAGATTCCTGCTCTCAAAATTGCTCTAGCCAACAATTATCTCGCCATCGATCGCCCAGATCTAGCTGCACCCACCTATCAAGAAGCATTTGCCGTCGCGCGATCGGTTCAGTATTACGGCTATGCCAGTGAAGCGCTTCAGCGACTTGCCGAGCTATATCTTTCGCTCGATCGCACCCAAGATGCTCTCGTGGTCTATCAATTGCTGATTGATGTCGAGCAGCAGTCTTACAACACCTACGGCATCATGAATGCCTACGACTCGATCGGTCAAATCTATCGCATCCAGGGCGAAACAACCGAAGCCATCAGCGCATTTCGTCAAGGGCTCCAGCTCGCACGACAGCTCAACTACCGAATCGACTACTTCAATCAGCAGATTCAAGCGCTGAGTCAATAGGGCGAGGGAATGGGTTAGAAAATCGATCATCGTTGAGGCAAACGGCACGCTGTTCGATATGGTGTAAAAGGTCAGACTGCAAAATCATTCGCTCAATCTTCTCCGTCCCTACGCGTCTTCTGCTCCTGCCATGGCGATCGAACTGCTGCGTCAAGTCCGAGTCTTAAACCCATTTACGGAGAGCGATCGCATCGCAGATGTGCTGATTGTCGAGGGACGTATCGAGTCGATGGGCGATCGCCTGGAAACGGTGCCCGATGATGCTCAGATTTATGATCGGCCAGGGTTGATCCTAGCGCCGGGGCTCGTCGACCTCTACAGCCACTCTGGCGAACCCGGCTTTGAGAGTCGAGAAACACTCGACTCTCTCAGCCAAGCCGCTTTAGCAGGTGGATTTACCCGACTGACGCTCTTACCTGATACCAATCCGCCGCTCGATACGCCCGCCAGTTTGAATTTGATGCGATCGCGCGTCAAGTCGATGTCGTCTGACACTGTCCAGATTGGGTTCTGGGGATCGCTGACCGTCGGAAGTGCCGGCACCCACATGGCAGAACTCGGAGACCTGGCTGCCGCAGGCGTGATTGGGCTGGCTGACAGTCTCCCTCTGCAACAGTGGGGATTGATTCGCAGGCTGCTGGAGTACGCTCAGCCTCTCAACCTGCCAATTGCGCTATGGGCCTACCATCGAGAGTTGGCAGGAAACGGCGTACTCAGAGAAGGCCCTGCCTCTATTCAACTTGGGCTACCCGGCGATCCGGCTATGTCTGAAACAGCGGCTCTAGCTGCGTTGCTGGAGTGTATTGCCGCGATCCAAACGCCCGTTCATCTGATGCGAATATCGACCAAACGCGGAGTCGAGCTGATTCGAGACGCCAAGGAGAGAGGCACCCCCATCACTGCCAGCACAACCTGGATGCATCTGGTATGCAGCAGTGAAGATGCTCAAAGCTATGATCCAAGTCTGCGGCTGGCCCCGCCGCTGGGCAATTCTGACGATCGACAAGCCCTGATTGAAGGACTTCGAGAGGGCGTCTTAGATGCGATCGCCATCGACCACAGCCCCTATACATACGAAGAAAAAATGGTTTCATTTGCAGAAACCCCACCCGGCGCAATCGGCTTAGAGCTTGCCCTTCCTCTCCTTTGGCAAACCTTGGTCGCCCAGGAAGGCTGGTCAGCCCTTTCTCTCTGGAACTGTCTGAGCGTCCGTCCGTGTCACTGTTTGGGGAAGCAGCCCCCCGTTCTCATGCCGATGAGCCCCGCCGAGTTAGTGCTGTTTGATCCAGACGAACCCTGGCAGGTGACTCCTAACACGCTTAAATCTCTTTCAATCAACACACCCTGGCTCGGACAGTCGATCACAGGCAAAGTGGTCAAAACCTGGGCAGGGAAAACCGGACATGGTGGGTGATGGAGTACGGCTGTCTCGTTTGGGATCTTTATCTTGGTTGGGACTTTATCTTTAAAAATAATCTTATGGTGGTGCGTTACGCTGGCGCTAACAGCAACCCTACGGCTGCAATCCAAAATCTAAAATCTAAAATCTAAAATCTACCCCCCCCTCGCCGTTTCAATATCCCCACCTCCCATGACCTCAGAAGTTGTCGAAATTCTTTCACCGGATGAGCTTCGCCGCACGGTCACGCGCATTGCATCTGAAATCATCGAGCAGGCGGGCGATTTGTCAAAACTAGCCCTGGTTGGCATCTATACGCGAGGTGCGCCGCTTGCAGAGTTGCTCGCACGGCAAATCGAAATGCTGGAATCAGCGCAGGTCGCAGTTGGTGCGTTAGATATCACCTTCTATCGAGATGATTTAGATCAGGTTCGATTACGAACCCCTGCCAAAACCAAGATTCCAATTGATTTATCGGGGAAAACGGTGGTCTTGGTCGATGATGTGATTTTCAAAGGGCGAACCGTTCGAGCCGCGCTGAATGCAGTGAATGACTATGGACGACCTGAGGTGATTCGGTTGGCAGTCTTGGTTGATCGAGGACATCGAGAAGTGCCAATTCATCCTGATTTCACTGGAAAGCAGCTTCCAACCGCAAAAGAGGAGCAGATTCGAGTGTGCCTCCACGATGTTGATGGGCGAGATGCCGTCGAGCTGATTACTCGCCCACGAACGGATGCGACATCCTAAAGACTTTCACGAATGATTCGGGATTGCGATAGGGACGAAAGATTTGATATTACTTTGGCGTTCCCTTGTTTTACCTGTCATTCATTTCTATGCAATATCGCATGACCCCTATTAATAGAAAAACGACGTTAGAAGACGCGACTGTAACTCAAAATCGGAAGGCAGATCATTTACGAATTTGTCTGGATGAAGATGTTCAGTTTCGTCAGACTACGAGCGGCTTTGAGCGGTATCGATTTACCCACTGCTGCCTGCCAGAGCTCGATCAGAGTGATATTCGGCTAGAGACATCCTTCTTAGGCAAGTCGCTGAATGCGCCGCTGCTGATCTCGTCGATGACGGGTGGCACTGAGCAAGCCAAATTGATCAATCATCGGCTTGCCGAGGTTGCTCAGCATTATCAGATTGCGATGGGCGTTGGTTCTCAGCGAGTCGCGGTTGAAAATCCAACGGTTGCCTCTACCTTCTCAGTGCGATCGCACGCTCCTGATATCTTGCTCTTTGCCAATTTAGGAGCCGTGCAGTTGAATTATGACTACGGGCTCGATGAATGTTTGCGCGTTGTTGATTGGCTGGACGCCGATGCGCTGATATTACACCTCAACCCTCTGCAGGAGTGCGTGCAAACAAAAGGAGACACCAATTTTCGAGGGCTGTTGTCAAAAATAGGACGGCTCTGCGATACGCTCCCGGTTCCAGTCGTGGCTAAAGAAGTTGGGAATGGCATTTCTGCTCCCATGGCGCAGCGCTTGCTGGAGGTGGGGGTGAGCGCCATTGATGTTGCAGGAGCAGGGGGTACATCGTGGGCAAAAGTTGAAAGTGAGCGAGCACATGATGCAAAGCAGCGCCGATTAGGAGCGACCTTTGCAAATTGGGGAATTCCAACGGCAGAATGCGTGCAGTCGGTGCGGGCGATCGCCCCTGATAGTCCTCTAATTGCGTCGGGTGGGCTGCGCAATGGGTTAGAGGCATCAAAGGCGATCGCCCTTGGAGCCGACCTGGTTGGCATGGCATTCCCATTTTTGCAGGCTGCCTCAGAATCACCCGCCGCTCTCCATGAATTGGTTGACGCCCTCATAGCTGAGATTAGGACAGTGCTGTTCTGCACGGGGAGCCAAACGCTGGCTGACTTACGAAAACCAGGCATCTTGACCTCAATTCGATAGTTCTCATCAAAAAATCCTTGCAAAATTGTGTGCTGATATACGTGCCTTTTTCTCAAAATATCAGACCAATAGAATTAAGCTGGATAGCTCCGTACTTAACTCATCCCAATTCTCGATTTTGGATTTTCAATTTTGGATAGACGGGCACACGACCTGATTAGATTTCAGCCTGTTTCTCTGGAGCACTCCTTTGGAGGATTGGTATCACCTACTGCTAGATAAAGATAATGAGACAGATAAGAACCCTATTCAGCAATTTCTCAGGTTCCAATCATTTAGCTATCTGCATAAAGCTTTTACACTATCTACAGACATCGTTTATATGCTCTAGAAATTTACGACGTTGAGTCGCGCCCCGTTCTACCGTTCCATTAATCCCGTTCCATTAATCGTCTAAATTGCCGTTCCCTCGGAGACATTGCATGGATCCCAAAGATTTCGCTGCCATTATTCATCCTGCTCTGGCGGTTGCCATCATATTTCCCCTTATCGGAAGCGTCGTTCGTCTGTCGTATCAAACTCGTCAGCGTCGTTTGCAAACCGCTAATAAAGAAAAAAGTAAAATTCCGCCCACGGTTGGGTCTGCTCACCTCCAACTTGGGCGATGGTTATCTGGCTCAGTGGTCGTGCTGGCTCTGCTGGGCATTGGCTATCCTATTTTCTCGAAGATGATTGCGAACCAAACCTGGGCAAGCGAGCCGGGACGCTTTGCGTTCGTTATCGCTATGTTTGTACTAACGCTTGCATCGCTCGCCTTGCTATATCAAGCAAAGACAAAGGTTTGGCGAGGCGTCTTTGCGACCTTGACAGGGATGGGGCTTATTCTGCTAGGCAGCCAGCCTGAAGTATTTCGTCGAGGATATGAGTGGTTTGTATCCCACTATTACTATGGAATTGCCGCCGCTCTATTGATGATTTTTTCTCTGGCGATTGTTCCAGATATCTATAAAGATCGGCAGCTTCGCTGGCGACGTGCTCACGCCTTTTTGAACGTGATTGCTGTGTTGCTGTTTATTGGGCAAGGGTTCACCGGGGCGCGAGATTTGTTAGAAATTCCGCTGAGCTGGCAAGAACCGTATGTGAATCAGCTTTATGGAAACCAGTGTCAGACTCAAGAGTGCGTTGTGCTTCCTCAAGACGAGGCCCCGCAAGAATCTAGCGAATAAATCAGGTCAGGCCGCGCAGCGTCTGTACCAATCAAGAGTATTAAACAGGATTCGGGATCACTTGCCGTCCTTACTGGATTAAGCATTCAGTGCTTAAATGCTATTCCACATGAGAATGAAGACGGCAACGCCGACGATGACCATCAACCCGGCAGGCATAAATTTGCGTGTTTTTGTTAGGCGTACGACAAAAACAATCACCAGGATTGCCGTCACAACCATAGAAAGCGCCATGCCCCAATTGGCACCCAAGCCGGCAATAGTGCCTCCTAGGATTAATAAAGCCCCGCTAATCACTCCAGAAATTAAGGAGGGTAGGCTCTTTGCTTTGGTATAGCCAATGATTCCGCCCACTAGAGCAAGGACTCCGTAGGCGATCGCCGCAATTGTTCCAACTGTCATGGGTATCGTGGTGAATTAGACCAAGGTTGAGTTCTGCATTGATCCATTATTTCATCCTGAGCAGTAGGATGAAGAACTGAATGCAGGTCATTGTGACGCATGAGTATCGAGACGCAAACCATTCAACGCCAAGTTTGGCAGCTACAGCGCCACGCTGCTTCTCTATTAATCTATCGAGCCGTTTTAGATGACCCGATTGGGCAAGCGTTTCTAACTGTGCTGGCATGTTTGCAGCAGGAGAACGATTCTTCCTTCGATTGCTTATATGCCTATGGGCAGTGGTTTAGTCGGTTAGCTGAGCATCGGCAAAGCTGGCAACATTATCTGATTTCTCAAATTTTGGGTGCTGATACCCCATTTTCTCAGCAAGTACAGCACGACAATCTAGACGGATTACCTCCTGCATTGACGGCGGCTGTTGTTCACGACCTCAGGGCGCTACAAGCCTTATATTCTTGCACCAGTCAGCAGGCGAGTCGCTGGACTCAACACATCGCGCAACTCGATGAGCCGCCTATTGCCTGGGAGGGTTCTGCTGATCCCAACCCCTCCGCCAACAGCCTTCAAAGCTGCCCCATCTGGCAGAAGCTAGAGCAGAGCGAAGATTGGGGCGATGCGGTTGATGAGCTAGCCGCCTATCACCGCCAAGTCGGGGCTGGCTTATATGCTCAATATCGAGCGCTGCGATGGCATGCAGGGCAGTTGGTTGGCATTGCCCATCCTGATCCGATTCGGCTTCAAGATCTGGCTGGCTATTCGCATCAGCATCAGGCGCTTTTACAAAATACACAGGCACTATTAGCCGGGTATCCAGCCCTGCATGTGCTGCTCTATGGTAGTCGGGGATCGGGTAAGTCGTCGTTAGTAAAATCGTTGGTCAACGCGTTTGGCGATCGCGGTTTGCGACTCGTTGAAGTTGCCAAGTCAGACTTAAATGATTTGCCGACCATCGTGGATCATCTGCGACCTGTGCCGCAGAAGTTTATTGTCTTTGTCGATGATTTATCGTTCGAGGAAGACGACGATGCCTACAAAGCCTTAAAGGTGGTCTTAGAAGGAAGCCTGACAGCCCGCCCTCAAAATGTAGTAGTCTATGCCACCTCCAATCGCCGCCACTTGATTCGAGAATTTTTTGGCGATCGCCCCCGCCCGAGTGATTCCGATGAAATTCACGCCTGGGATACGGTGCAAGAAAAGCTTTCATTTAGCGATCGCTTTGGGTTGACGCTCACCTTCGAACCCGCCGACCAATCTACCTATCTCACAATTGTCCACCACTTGGCCCAGCAATTTGAACTCTCTCTTAGCGAAGACGAACTCACCCATCGAGCGTTACAGTGGGCCACCCGACACAATGGGCGATCGGGGAGAACGGCTCGGCAATTTGTAGATTTTCTTCGCTCAGAGCTGGCTCTCTCAGCCCCCGAATGACATCATCGAGCCTGGGCGAGGTCGCGAATCAAGGCGATTTTTGAACGGATATAGGCACTGAACACATCAGCTTCACAAGAATCAAGAGGCCGCTCAGCGCGGATCTCAGAGAGCAGCCACGATGACAGGCTGGCATCATCCATCCCGATGAGCGTACTGGTTTGGGTTTGCTCAATTACAGACCAAAGCTGGCGTAACATCGGAGGGGTCATACGACCTCCAGGTATTTCTAGGTATCTATCTTACGGTTACGACTATACTCATTCTCTACCGCTATCAGAGTCGACACCATACAAGACGAAACAAGGTTACAGAACGCTTAATAGTGCGATAAATAGCTTAGTCATTTTTGGAGAGGCGATCGCCCATGAACCCTTCTCAAATCGGTAAGCTCTACGGCATCAGCGTCGGCCCCGGTGATCCAGAACTGATCACATTGAAAGGGGTGCGAATTCTCAAAAGCGCCCCCGTTGTGGCATTTCCAGCAGGAGTAGGGGGTAAGCCGGGGATTGCCCAGCAGATTGTTTCCCGACTGATTCATCCCCATCAGACTCAGCTTGCTTTAGATTTTCCCTATGTGCGCGATCTTGACGTGCTCACCCACGCATGGAATGACTCTGCTGAAAAGATTTGGCATTATCTTGCCCACGGTGAAGACATTGCCTTTGTGACCGAAGGTGATGTGAGTTTCTATAGCACGTTTACCTATCTGGCTCAGACCCTGCAGCGATCGCACCCCGCCGTTGAGATTGAAGCCATTCCAGGGGTGTGTTCGCCCATGGCAGCGACTGCCGCGCTGGGAGTCCCCCTCACGGTTCGGGATCAGCGCTTACTAGTGTTGCCTGCTTTATATGCCGTTTCAGATTTGGAAACTGCCCTTGATGCAGCCGATGTGATTGTTTTAATGAAGATTAAGTCGGTATATTCGGAGGTTTGGCAGATTCTTCAGCGTCATCATCTGCTGTCATCGAGCGTTGTTATCGAATGGGTCAGTCATCCTCACCAAAAAATCTATGCTGATTTGGGCGATCGCCCGACGCTTGAACTGTCCTATTTTTCGCTGCTGATTATTCAGGTTAACCCAACCGCCATCACTCATTGAAATTTCGTATCAGTGGCAACATCCAAGACGATACGCAGGTCAGCGGAACTAGGTCTAGAATCATATTGGCAGTTTTGAAGTTGCAATCGTTAGAATTGCTGAAATCGAGTGGGGCAGCAATCCCAAACCCGCTCAATTTGGAGCAGCCCGTACCTTAGAGCAGCACCCTCTCCTGGCTATGTCTTACCCATCTCTCCTTCAATCCCTTCCGTCGAATGTTCGTCAAATAACCCAGCAGCCCTACTGGTGGCCTGCTGTTGCATCTCTTGGGTTTCACGCGCTGTTCCTAGCCGCACTCCCGTTTATTCCTCTCTCCTTTTCGGATGCCAGTGAGCCTGACATTCGGCGATCTGTTCCCATGGTGGAGCTTACGCCCGAAGAGCTAGGTCGGCTCCCCAATGCGTCAACCTCTGAACCTGAGCTGCCCCCCATTCCCAACGACGATTTCTACTCGTTTAACAACGATTTTGATTCGTTTAATAATCCAAATTTAGAGTCTCCCTCCAAGCCTAACTATCAGTCTCCCTTCCTGCCTCCGATTCCCTATATCCCGCCTCCGCCACTTTTCAATATCCCGTTGCCATCGTCTCCGCCAGCAAGCGCTCCGCGAGCGACTCCAACTCCCCCTCCTCAAGCTCAGCCGACTCCGCCACCCCAGCAAAGCCAGCCTCCCACTCAAGATCAGCCATCTGATTCGGAACGCTATGCACGCCGCTCAGCAGACGATTTGCGGGAGTTGGACGAATTAGGGGAAACGGCACCACGCCCTAATCCGGAGGCTCAGCAGGAAGCAGCCCGACAGCAGCAAATGCAAGATTTGCTGGCGCAACAGCAAGAGATGAGAAATTTGTTTGCGTATAATCCTCCGGATGGCAATCAGATCAACGAATCGATTGGGGAATGGCGCGATCGCGCCCAAGCAGCTGGGTATCAGGAAGGGGAACCCATTTCAATTACCAAAAACTATCCCGCGGCGATCGCCTGCATGATCAAAGACGGAGAATCAGAGCGCGAATCAGCCTCTGATGACCCAATCACCGCTATTTATGGAGTGTTCATTAATCCACAAAATCAGTTTGTTGAAGAGCCTCAGCTGCTGCTCAGTTCGGGGTACGAATATTTCAATCGGCAAGCCCTAGAGGCGATCGCCAACCATAGTTTTGAGAACGAGTCCGGTGCCGTCAGAACCTACACGGTCACGGTCGAGTTTCAGGCTGAAAGCGGAGATTGTCCCGAAAACGGGGCTCCCAACCAACCCGTAGGATCTGAAGCAGGTGGCAATGAGGCAGATACATAACTCCCGATTCTGTCCCACCTACGTTCAGCGTCCTGACGCAAGAGCGTGAGGCGATACAGCAACCGCTACTGTACTTGGCGCAATTGCACATTGCTATAATTCAACGGAAATCAAACTTTCCGTCAAATCGATGCCTCATTGAGCGAGAATATGGGGGTTGATTTCGGCGATCATTTCGCGGCTCATGGGTCTAGACTCTGCTTTCAATGCTCGACTCCACGCATCCAAAACTCGATTGGTTGTGCTCCTCGAGCGCTTTTCAGATGCCCGCATTTTAGTCATTGGTGATTTAACCCTCGATGAATTTCTGACAGGTCAGGTTGAGCGGCTATCGCGGGAAGCCCCCGTTCTGATTTTGCGCCACGAAATTACTCAGCAAGTGCCGGGGGGAGGCGCAAATGCGGTTTATAACCTAGCCACGCTGGGGGCACGGGTGAAAGCCGTTGGGCTAGTCGGCAAAGATGACCAAGGACACGCTCTGCGGCAAATTTTTGAAGCCTCCAACATCGATACGCTCGGCATTCTGCTGGATCGCGATCGCCCGACCGTGACCAAAACCCGCATCTCTGGGCACGCGCGTCAGTCTGTCACCCAGCAAATTGTCCGAGTCGATCGCAAGTCTGATGACTTACCCAGCTTAGAGTTACAACAGCAGCTTGCCGACTATATCCACCAGCACGCAGCAGACGTTGATAGCGTCGTCTGTTCTGACTATGGAGACGGCGTGCTGACAGCCCCCGTAATCAAAGCCGCGCTGTCGCAGTCTAGGGTGATTGTTGACACCCAAAAAGACCTGCAGCGCTATGCCGGGGCAACCCTCTTTACTCCTAATCTGCCTGAAGCGGAGGAGGCAGTCGGCTATGCGATCGCCACCGCTGATGACCTCCGTCGCGCCGGACAAGACCTGCTAACCATCACTCAGGCCCAGTATATCCTCATCACTCGTGGGGAAGAGGGCATGAGCCTCTTTGAGCAATCGGGCGCAGTGTCTCATATTCCTGCCTTCAATCGCACGGATGTGTTTGACGTAACCGGTGCAGGAGACACGGTTGTCGCTGCGCTGACATTAGCATTAGTCGTGGGCGCAACGCCATGGGAAGCAGCCGTGTTAGGGAATTTGGCAGCCAGTATTGTCGTGCGTCAGTTTGGCACCGCCACCACCACCACCGATGAAATCAGTGCCGCGCTGAATGCTCTCCTCGAAGACAATGTCCCTTAGAAAATCGCTAAAAAAACGAACTGATCACACGATTCTCTTCGTTAAAAGTAATTGCAACATCCCCAAGATGCTTCCAAACCGTGGTACTTAATTCGGATGGCACGATTACACGGTCACCCACTAGCAGGATGTCGTATTTCCAGCATCCATTCATATTACGGGTCATAGTGAATAGCTGTCTGCTCTCACGTTAGGACGTTGAACGTGTGGTGAGCCCCCGCAGCGCGGGGCTCACCACACAAACCTGAGCCCGTGGGGTTATAGTTTCTGTTCTTCCATTTGGTGCATATCACCTATGAATTTGCCCTTTATTTTCGACATCACCATTGGCATTATTTTTATCTATCTCACGTTGAGCCTCTTGGCATCTGAGATTCAAGAATTGGTCACAACGCTCTTGCAATGGAGAGCAGTTCACTTCAAAGAATCCATCGAAGGCATTTTGGCTGGAGACAGTCGTGATAGTGAAGAATTAGCCCGCATTCGAGAATTGGCAAATGCCCTATATGCCCATCCCCTGATTGAAGTTCTCAATCAAGAAGCGAAAGGCAATTTAGCTCGCATACCCCGCTATTTCAACCGATTCTTTGGGAGTTTATATCGGCAAAGTATTCGAATTCTGCATAAGGTGTTGGGCAAAGCTGAGCCTCAATTTTTATTTGGGAAGAATAAGTTTAGCGGGCCATCTTACATTGATTTCAAAACCCTCTCAACGAGTTTTCTAGAAACCATTGGGATTTCTCAATTCGCCTTGCGAATCACGACTCTAAAGCTGCAACTATTTGTCCAGCGAGAACTTCTTCAAACGATCGCAGTTATTATTCAAGATAAGATTGCTGGCTTTTCAGATATAGAAGATTCAGAAGATTCAGAGGCTTCAGAGAATCCAGACGAACCCGCTTCTGCTTCTACTAGTGCTAATTTGAATCAACTCAGCGCCCTTGCAAGTTTGGATGTTGATGAGGATTGGATTGGCTATTCCTCTCCCAGAGAGGAGCTATCAATTATGCGAAATTTTAATCGCCTTAAAGGTAATCTCCGTCAAATTATTCAAGACTATAAAAACAACGAAATTTCCCTTGCAGTTGCAGTTGATAGAATCAGCGATAGCGTCAATAATTATGTTGCTCGTGCATCCAGAACCAATTCGGAACTTAATGACAAGATTGCTGATTTGACGGCGTTGAGAGATGATTTATTCGGTGAAAGCCCGCCCGACAGCCCAAACCCAAATGAGAAAAACCAAACTCTTGAAACTACCGAAAAAACATTTTTAAAGCGTCGCCTTCAAATCAGCATTTCAGAGACAATCGGCATCATTAAAGCCTGTTGTCTGATCAACAAAATTTGGCAGCATCCAAACTATCGGTGGTTTATCGAAATGGCAGATCAGCCTGGGTCGGATGACTGGGAAACAGCCTTCTATAATCAGCTCCGGGAAGATTTTAGTACGCCTGGCAAATTCGAAGAGCTCGTCGGACTTACCAAACCCACGGATAACCACACTCAACAAAATGATAAAGTCCCTCAAAAAATTGACCCAGTTACCAAACAAAATATTCGGAAAGGACTGACGTTTTTAGCCGCCTCTAAAGCCATCCAAAATTCTGAAGAATTTGAGTTGCTAGAGACTAAAGTCATGCAGGTATCTGAAATTGTGAAAAATAACCTGCCTGAGTCGTTAGAGCAAAACCTTACCTCTCTTGCTCAACAAGCTCAAAACAAGCTTGAGGATGTCAAAGACGAACTAGAGCGGCTTCAAGATGAAACGGCAAAGTGGTTTAACCGTTCGATGGATCGTGCTTCCGGGGTCTATAAACGAAATGCACGTCTCGTTGCCCTTTTAATCGGCTTTATTGTTGCGGTGATGATTAATGCCGATACACTGCATATTGTTCAGCGGCTCGCAAGTGATCAGCCGCTCAGAGATGCCATTTCTCAATCTGCTAGCTCGTTTGCAGAGCGGGAAGAAAATTTAAGTGCGCTGACGACGGAAATTGAGCAGGCGAGTTCGCAGATTCCGTTACCCATCGGGTGGGGAGAGTCTAATCGCAATAATCAACGCACTGCTATTCAGCCTTGGGAAACTCGATTTGGAATCTGGGGCAGTCGATTTCGGTATGCCTTGGGATGGTTGATTAGCGGGATTGCGATTTCGATGGGAGCATCCTTCTGGTATGGCATCTTGGGCAAAGTGATTGATATTCGTAGCACGGGCAAGAAAACGGACTCAGATGTTGGGCCGGGGACGGCTGTTCCGCTTCCTCCTGCCAAATCTGAGTAATGAACGGCCTTATGCCTCAATTCGAGAGTCAGCACGATAGCGGTCTAGCGTATCATTCAGCTTATCTGCAATGCCCGCCACCCAATTTTCGTCTTGCTTGGTGTAGCTGCGGGGGGCGTTTGCCCCCAGAATCAGCGCGCCGCGATCGCCAATCGGCTGACAAATCAGACCCTGAGTATTTTCAGGGAGATAGTCAAACTCGACGCGTCCAGGATAGAGGTTGAGATTCACTAAATAAATGGGCTTTTGGGTGTCAACCGCCCGCTTTAAGATTGCGCCGGGCTGCACGTCGGAGTTTGAGCTGAGAATGCCTCGACGCAGCAACACTCGCCCCTCATACCAAATAACGAGCGATCGCGTCACCGTATTCGTCAGCAGCAGATGCGATGCCCATGCGAGTTCAGTTTGCACCGGATCAGGCAAATCATCTGCAAGTTCGAATCCTTCGTCCCCGATGAGGTCAACCGTATCTGGAGCCTTGGGCTGAATTCGCTCCCACAAGAGCCCCGTTAAAATCAGCACCGCGCTAATAATGACGCCAACGGCATCAGAACGAGCTTGAGACTCAGTTAAATTGGGAGTAAGCAGGCGGTTGACCATCAACAACACCCCTGCCAAACCACCGACTACAATAGGTAATCGCTGTAAAACACGATTTTGATCCGGTTTAGCCACAATGTTTCGCGCAGATAGAGAATACAAATAAATTCAGCATAATTTTTGTCTGTCACTATTCTAATTGTTGAGCATCGTGAACCATCTTGGAGGGCATTGAATCGTGCTAGAGCTTCTTAGCTCGTGGTTGCTTTCGCTATGGGTTGAACAGCCATCTCACGCACACACCTTGCGGACGACTGAGCTATCGAAATGGGTTGACTCGACCAGCCCAGAGGCTCTGTTACAGCCCCAATTTGTGTCTGACCCTGTGGCGATCGCCGCTATTCAAAACCATCTAGACAATTTGACAAGTGCAGGGCTCGGAGAGGCTCAGCAAAGTGTCTGGATTCAGTCTGGGCGCGACGTTTTGGGTGCCCATGAGGGCACGACTCCACTGCCAGCGGCATCTCTCACCAAAATCGCCACGACACTCGTTGCGCTGTCTACGTGGGGCGCTAATCATGAATTTGAGACGCAGGTTGAGATCACCGGATCGATTGAAAATGGCGTTTTGTCAGGCGATCTGGTAATTCGAGGCGGAGGAGATCCGTTTTTGGTTTGGGAAGAGGCGATCGCCCTGGGGAATGCCCTAAACCAAGCCGGAATCAACGTTGTGAATGGCGATCTCGTGATCACGGGCAATTTTGCCATGAACTTTGAGTCTGATCCGTGGACGGCAGGCCGTTTGTTACGACAAGCCCTCAACTCAGGGCTGTGGTCATCAGACGCTCTGACTCAATATAAAACCATGCCTGCCGAGACGCCTCGACCGACGGTTGTAATTAATGGCGCAGTGCGGGCGATCGCCCCTGAAGACAGCAATGTTCTTGACACCATCCCTCAAACAACGCCCCTGATTCGCCATCGATCGCTGCCCTTAGCGCAAATCCTCAAACGCATGAACGTCTACAGCAATAATGCCATGGCTGAAATGCTCGCCGATGCAGTGGGTGGCGCAGATGAACTGTCTCGGCACGCAGCAGAACTCTCTGGCGTGCCCGCAGCAGAAATTCAGCTGATCAACGGATCGGGGCTCGGAGAAGACAATCAGCTATCGGCTCGTGCCGTATGTGCCATGCTAATGACCATTCAGGGATATTTGCAGCCCAGCGACTTAGACGTGGCTGATTTATTTCCAGTAGTGGGTCGAGATATTGGCACCCTCAAAGGACGCAATCTGCCAGCACATTCTGCCGTCAAAACCGGGACACTGGCCGTTGTGAGTTCTTTGGCGGGGGTGATCCCAACGGGCGATCGCGATTTGGTGTGGTTTGCCGTTCTCAATCGCGGCCCCAATCTAGACGAGCTACGACGCGAACAAGATACCCTCCTCAAGGCTCTATCTGCCGGATGGAATATTCCTACAGCTTTGCCTGAGGCCATTACTCCCAAAACGTTCCCAGATGAGCAGACTCAGCTAGGAAACCCCACTCGCAATCACGTTCTGACTCCATGACCCATTGCGCTGAAGGAGGGGGCATGATGTGTTTTGTGACGCCACATCCTGCAAGGTAGGGTGAGAGCGATACACTTGGAGCAGGCTCACAACAAAGGCATAATGGACAAACGAGATTTAAGAGCGTTTTTGATTCTGGCCGTATTTTTCAGTGCTCTTGTTGCCATCTTAGGAATGGCAATCTCTAGTCAGGCTGCCAAGTCTGAACGAGTGAATCGTCTACTGCAAACGGGGGCTTGTGCTCGATGTGACCTAGACGGTATCAACTTAAAGAATGCCGACCTAGAAGATGCAAACCTTCAAAATGTCAGCTTGAGAAACGCTGATTTAAGCGGCTCAAACCTGGGCGGCGTCAATTTTAGCGACGCTGTCTTAAGCGGCACTTCTCTATCAGATGTGAATCTCAGTGGCGCAAATCTAACGCAGGCAGTTCTCAGCGGCGCTTCTCTAAATAAAGCAAAACTTAATCAAGCTGACCTGCGGCGCGCCTATATTGGGGATGCATCGCTCACCAAAGCAGTTCTCAATCGCGCCAGCCTGGATGATGCCGTCCTCAATCGCTCAGATTTACAAGATGCTAATTTGAGAGACACCGACCTCCGCCGAGTTGACTTTGCAGAATCCAATCTGAGAGGTGCAGATTTAAGAAACTCAAAACTCACCCGCGCCAATCTGGTCGATACGGATCTCAGCTATGCCAATCTTAAAGGGGCCGATTTGCGTCGGGCTGATTTGCGCCGAGCAAACCTCCGTTCAGCAAATCTCAGACGCACCAATTTGGCAGATACAACCCTCAATGATGTTGATTTATCCCAGGTTGATCTGTTTAAGGCCAGCTTGTTTCGGGCCTATTTGCGAGATGCCAACCTCAGTGATGCGAGTTTAGTCCAGGTTGATCTGCGAGGTGCGACATTACCCCGCGCTGTCTTAAGAAACACGAATCTTCGGGGTGCTAATCTTGAAGGCGCTAATCTCCGCAAAGCAGATCTGACTGGGGCAAATCTCAATGGTGTGAATCTGACATTTACAATCCTTTGTAATACAACCATGCCAAATGGAGTGGTGGAAGACCGGGATTGTGATGCCTAACGTCAACGATTTAAGCAGGATGTGCAAAGAATTCGCTTGAGGTGATCCCCAAACCAGGGTAGGATATCCGCTTAATTAACGATATTCGCAACAGTCGGGGAGAATGGCATGGTAGGCACCACAGAACACTTCATTGATGTGGGATCATTTCAGTGGTTCTACCGGAAAGCTGAGCCGATTAATCCGTCTGATAAGCCCCCTGTAATCTGTCTGCACGGGCTACCATCTCAGAGTTATAGTTGGCGACACGTGCTCTCAGCCTTGTCCGATCAAGGATTTGTGGCGATCGCCCCTGACTGGCTAGGGTTAGGATTTTCCGATAAGCCTGATAAACGAATGTTTGCGTACACGCCTGATGCATATCTTGAGGCTCTGGCTGATTTTTTAGAAGCCCTCAAGATTTCGCGCTTTTCCCTAGTTGTGCAGGGATTTTTAGGATCGGTCGGCTTGCAGTATGCAAGTCGTCATGCTGACCAGATTGAGCGGCTGGTGATCATCAATACGCCCGTATCGACCGCTGCCAAGCTGCCGTGGAAAATTAGACAGCTTGGCATTCCTCTTGTGGGTGAAATGCTGACCCAAGACCCGCTATTAGTTGACCGCACCTTAGAAGGCGGTGGCCCCTATCAAATCGATGATGATGATTTAGATGTCTATCGCCGCCCGTTTCTCAAAAGTTCTGATGCGGGGCGTGCTTTGTTTGTTTTGGTGAGACGTTTGCAGCTCCAGCAGGCCATGGCAGACGTGCAGAACGGGTTTGCAAACTGGACGCAGCCAACCCTCGTCGTATGGGGGACGGCCGATCCGTGGCTGCCGCTGAGCATGGCAGAAGACTTTGCCAAGGCGCTCCCAGATTCAGAATTGGTTCGACTGGATGAGGTCGGCCACTATGCTCAAGAAGACTGGCATGAAAAGGTGTCTGCAAACCTAACAACTTTCTTGCGTCGCAAGATGCTGTAGTTGGAGTAGTAGCAGCCTAACCAAACCCTCATCAAGGAAAAGACCCGATGTATATCACCGGGTCGTCCTATCGCGGCTCAAGGCTGATCAAGCCTTGTCGCAACCGACTCCCACGAAACTGATTCAAATTCGCTCATTTGATCGGTCATACGGATGAGGTCTGATGCCAAGGAAGACTCAAGCCAAGCCAAATGAATTAAACTCTATTTGTATATTAGAATACATTTTCTACTGTTTTTGATTGTGTTTAGATAGCTTAATGGGGCTTATGCCAATTCTCGATTTTAGATTTGCGATTTTGGATTGACGGCCACCAGCCTTGCAAGGGTTCTAGCCTGTTCATTGGTAGCCTTACTTCGAAGAATTGGTATTAATGGGCGATCGCCCTCTTCAGGTCACAACATCTGCTGACTGAGTCCGCGTTCTTTCGGAGCAGAGGAGTCCTGTAGGATAGTCCCGGTTTTACAGCGGTATGCGCTTGAGTTAAGTTACGGTGATGTGGGGCGCGCCGCGCCCCACATCACCGTTTCTGTACTTGACTCAATTGCACGTTGCTATATTTCTTTCCAAAGTCAGTAAAATGTTAAGATATATGTGTATTACGCTTAAGCGGTGCAGTTTGTCGGGTGCTTGATAATCTCTCCCCATCAGATCTATAGTTCGCTGCTCGTCCCTAAAATATGATCTCCGCCGAAGAAATCGAGTTACGTTTACAGCGACTCCAAGCTGAGCAAGCACTGATTCTAGATCAGGTTGATAATGCGATCGCTTTATTTGATCGCGACTGTCAATTAATATTATTCAACCAAAAATTAACCCAAATGTGGGGCTTAATCCCGGGGTGGCTTGTTCAACAACCGCACTACGGCAAGGTGTTTTCTGAGATTGCTCGTCAAGGATGCTGGACGAGCGAACAGCAACACACGGTTGAACAAGCATTTTTGCAAACCAGTCAAATCGGAACCTCCTTTTCATTGACGCAGCCCAATGGCATGTGTTTGGAGGTCTATGCCAGCGCCACCTCCGAGGGGGGGCGCCTCTTTAACTTTCGGGATGTGACCATCCAACGAAAAGCTCAGGCTGATCTCAATGCTGAGGTGCGTCGGCTCACGTTTTTGCTGGGGCTTACCGAACGGCTGCAAACCTCCGAGGGCATGCAAGAAATTGGTAAGTTTGCTCTTTCCTATCTTGTGCAGGCAATGGATGCAGCCTTTGGCGATGTTAAGGTCATTCGAGGAACCGGATGCGATCGCCACGCGGCACCCATTACCAACCAAATTGCCAGCGAATTTATTGCCACCCATGGAGAACCTGCCGTCCAAGAGATGGAAACTTACTTATGGAAGGGCATTCCCTATGGGCAGGGTCTCCTCTGGGATGTCGTCGAAACGGGCAAGCCAACCTTTATTGAAGATTATGCCAATCATCCCAGAGCCTTCCAAGGCTTTAAGCATCCTGGGATTGGTCAACTGGGTATTTTCCCAATTCCCGCTGCAGACGGCGCGATTATCGGCGTTTTAACGCTAGAATCTCGAAATCTTCGTAAGCTTCAAGATGCTCCCCAGCAAGATATGCTGCTAGCGGCTTGTCGCACGCTTGGGGTAGCTATTGAACGTGCCCAATCTGAAGCACGGCTTTGGAGCATTAATAAAGATTTAGAGCAGGCATCTCGCCTCAAATCAGAATTCTTGGCATCGATGTCCCACGAACTCAGAACGCCCCTCAACAGCATTCTTGGATTCGCAGATTTGCTCCAGCGACAAGTCTCGCATCAACTGGGCGATCGCCAGATTCGACATGTGCAAGCCATCGAGCGCAGCGGTCATCATCTCCTCCAACTGATTAACGAGATTCTCGATCTGTCTAAAGTCGAAGCCGGTAAAGTCGAGCTTGATCTGAAGCCGATTTGTATTACGAACCTTTGCCGCGATTGCCTGCGCATGATTCAGCCAACCGCCGATAAAAAGCGCCTCGACCTTACCCTAGAGCTAGATTATCCACTTGATCAGGTGCTCATAGACGAACGTCGGGTTCGACAGATGATCGTCAACTTACTTTCAAATGCAGTGAAATTCACTCCTGAGAGAGGTGCCATTAAACTTTCGGGCAAGTTAGCGTACGGAGAGCAGTTGTTACAAGACATTCGCCCTGACCAAAGCCCGGTTAATTCGAGCACGCCCTATTTGCTTTTAGAGGTTGCCGATTCGGGAATTGGAGTCTCTGTGGAAAAACAGCATCTTTTGTTCCAACCATTTCAGCAAATTGATGCATCATTAAACCGCCGTCACGACGGAACAGGTTTAGGGCTAGCGCTAACCAAGCGGTTGGCGGAATTGCATGGGGGTACGGTGTCGTTTCAATCAACAGAAGGGCAGGGCAGCACGTTTCGTATTTGGCTACCCCTGACTGAGCTCAGACAGGAGTTGTCAGAACGTGTAGAGCCTCAATCTGACTTTGAAGACTTTGCCACATCCCGACGCCCTGACTATGTCTCAAAGCCGGGAGTGCAGCGTATTTTGGTCGTCGAAGATCAACCTTACAACCAGGTGTTGATTTCGGAGTTTTTAGAGTCTGAGGGATATTGTGTCGAAATCATCATCGACGGGGCGACAATGTCTGAGACGATTCACTCTGAGCTCGTCACTCGACAGACGCTGCCCGACTTGATTTTGATGGATATTCAATTGCCGGGTGTCGATGGTTTTCAGCTCTTACGGCAGCTAAAAGACCATACACTTTGGCGCGAGGTTCCGGTGATTGCGCTGACCGCGATGGCGATGGCAGGCGATCGCAAACGATGCCTTGAAGCCGGGGCAGATGCTTACTTTAGTAAGCCGTTAGATCTTGATAAGGTGCTGGCGGAAGTTCGGCTCCTTCTCAATCATCGACAAGTCCAATCACCCGAAAGATCTTTGCCGTAAGGTGTTAATGGCTTGTCTAATCAGGGATGCATCATCACCCGTTCACTGCGTTCGTAATCTATATAATCTTTGGGGTCTGATTAGATAAGGATTTACTCTCTCTAGCGTGCGTCGCGCGGTTGGGTGCATCAGTCGTTTTCGTTCGTGATGAATCGTTAGCAGGTAGTAAACGATATATCCTAGCGTTTCGGATACGCACACTGTGAGCTGATCAGCGCAGAGACGTGGCTAGATTTGCTAATTTTCCCCAAAGGCTTGCTGCCATCTTACCTATCGTATCCCTGTGGGTCGTCCATTCACTCCTATGCCGTCTACGTTGCCTTACATATTGCTAGTCGATGACGATGAGAATAATTTATTCCTTCTAGAGGAGCTTTTAGCCTCTGAAGGATATGAAACTCAGTCTGCATTGTCAGGACAGCAAGCGCTCGATATTGCCCACAGCGCTCAGCCTGATTTAATTTTGCTGGATGTCATGATGCCCGGAATGGATGGCTTTGAAGTGTGCCGTCAGCTCAGAAGTAATACCTCAATAAGTGCGACGCCTATTATTTTTCTGACTGCTCTCGATGATGATGAATCGCGGCTGAAAGGATTAGAAGTCACAGGGGATGATTATTTAACAAAGCCAATTCGGAGTCGCCTACTCCTGGCAAAAGTAGCTAATGTGCTAAAGCTACATCACTTGCGATCGCAACAGCTAGAAACCGAGGCAAACGACCGATTTCAGCGGCAAGTAGCGACCGCATGGAAAGCCAATGAATCGTTGTCTGAAAAGTTTCGCCTATTTGTGCCAGATCAGTTTTTAGAGAGAATTGCGCCGGGTGGGGTTGATTCAATTCAGCTCGGTCGTTCGATTGAAGCGGAGATGTCTGTCTTATTCTGCGATATCCGCGAGTTTACGGCAATCGCAGAATCTCAGCACGCGGCTGAAACCTTTAAGTGGCTCAATGTATTCTTTCAGCGCATGAATGATGTGATTATCACTCACCACGGATGTATTGATAAATATCTAGGGGATGCGGTTTTAGCGGTGTTTGATCGCCCCGAGGTTCATGCTCAAGATGCTCTCAATGCTGCGATCGCCATGCGTCAAACCCTGATCGAATTTAACTGCAACCGAGATCAATTTGGGTTGGAGAGCCCGATCAACATTGGAATTGGCGTTCATAGCGGAGTCGGGCTTATTGGCACCATCGGCTCCGATCATCGAATGGATTCAACGGTGATTGGAGATGTCGTGAACACGGCGTCTCGTTTAGAAGAACTCACTAAGGTTTATGGCTGTCAGGTTTTAACGAGCGATGCGGCGATCACCCGATTGACTCATCCCGACCATTTTCATCTCCGCTGGATTGACTCTGTATTACCGCGGGGTAAACGCAAACTAGTCGAGCTCTATGAAGTGATGGGCTCTCGCACTCAACCAATCGATACGCCAAAGATCAAAGCACAATCCCTATATCAACAAGGTCTCAACGCTTGGAACGCCAAAGAATTTGATAGAGCTTTAGCCTACTTTCAGCAGATTATAGACATTGATCCGACCGATTCAGTTGCCGAAATTTACATGGAACGATGTCAGCAGACCTTGCAATCAGCGAGTATTTACTAAATTGCCTGGTAGAATCTGTGGGGGACGTAGTGTAGTATTCTATACATATTGAGTGTTCGCAGCTCTTAAACACTATCAACGTTACGAAATACGTCTCATGTCTGAGCAAAAATCTCAAACATGTCCGGTTTGCGGAGTTAAAATCCTGCCGATGGTGGGAGGAGACAGGGTCATATTTTCGGCAGGCCCTCCCGGAACTCGCGCAAGTCTTTGGGCAAAAGTGTGCCAATACGCGAAAAAGCCAGGATGTATTAATCAACGATAAGCATGTCAGCCGAGTTCGGCCCTGAACCGTTACAGGGTGCAGCTATAGACTGAACTGCTACAGAGTTTTTGTGATCCACCCACCAGGGTTAGGTAGACTAGAAGTGGATGCGGATATCAGATCTCTGTCCAGTGCTTAGCAAATATCTCGCTGATTATGTCAATCGTTACATCTGAATCAGATGCGATCGCACTAGAATGCTGAGTTATCTCTGAGTTAAAGTTCAAGAGGTAGCTCTCTGCACCAATTCAAGCTGGCGATCGCCTCATAGTTAATATATGCAAGATCTAATCTCTACCAACAAATCATCCGTTACACAAATCAATATCAAAGGCCGGGCAATCTTCATCGGAGAGGAGCTTAAGCTTCGCTCGATGGAGCAAACCAACAGTCTCGCCACAGGTCCCTTAGTCGTCAATGCAGGGAATGACGGCTATGCTGTCTTATTTCCCTATGGTGTTGTCGTGTTATTTGGGCTAGAACCCGTCGAAGAAGCATCGTTTCTCAATCAGCTCGAATCGCTCATCGCCGATTCATTTTCTTCACCTGAGACTGAAGAAGTGACGCTTCAACTTGACAGCGCTGGCGCAGGTCGAGTCGAAAACGGCATTATATGGCTGGTCAAATCGGGCATCGGCCCCATGCAAATCGTTGCTGATGTTCTTGCCAAGAGCGTCGTCTTAGCCCATTACGAATCGCGTACCGCTCAAATCTTCAAGCAGGTCGAGCCATTTGCGGAGGGGCTTCAACGCAGCACTAAAAATGAACGGTGGGGCAAAGAATTGCTTAGGCAACTGGGACGGGCTCTCTCGATTCAACATAAGATCGTAGGCCGCGTCGAAATCATTGATAAACCGGAGCTATTGTGGGACGCGCCTGAGCTTGAGAGGCTCTATCTCCGGCTAGAAGACGAATATGAAATTCGGGAGCGGCATCTTGCTCTAGAGCGAAAACTTGACCTTATTTCTCGCACCGCTGAAACGGTGTTGGGTCTAATGCAGCACAACAGTGCGTTGCGAGTCGAATGGTATATTGTGCTACTTATCGTCGGTGAGATCTTACTCTCACTGTACGATCTATTTGTAAGAGTTCACTAATGTTCCTAAATTAAGGGCTGACTGGTTGAACTAAAACTCACCCAAATACCTGGCACTCGGTAAAGTGTCAATCTATTGGGACAGATGGCTTTGGCACAGATAGTTTGGGATAAATAGCCTGCACGCTGCGCGAATGGCGTATTGGGTGATGTCCTTAAAAAGCTCACGACATCTGAGCCACTGCCGGACGATAGTCAGACGGTTTGATTTGATATTTCACGAGATTCGCGAGCTCTTGAAGCTGGCTAATTGCTTCAGCGCCCTCTAATTTCATAAGCTCCCGATCATCTCGCATCTCTGTCCATGTGATGCCGTAATCAGATACTAAGAATCGAATCAGATGATCATCGCCAAGGCTAACCATAAACGACGCGCTATTCATTTGGCCGCCACAGGTGTAGCACGACGCAAGATATCCTCTTTTTTCTAGAACGATCGCCAAAGCCTGAAGGTTCGTTACTAGATCTTTAACAAACTGGCGATGCTCTTCTGCAAGTCTAAGAAACATGCTTGATCTCCTGTCACCACACGTGATTCTAAACGCCTTAAAGAACTTCTTAACATTTAACTCTAACGTTGTAGATATGATTCACCCAAAAGAGTCTCAAGAAGACGCATCTGCTGCTCTTACTGACAGTTAGCGCTAACTCGCTGCAAGAAGGCTATCTTCAATACACCCCATCGACTTCTACCCAGGTTAGCTAACGGTTTGCACGAACAAAGTATTAGGTGTGACAGTCTAACAAGGATGCCTCTATAGAAACGATAAGTCTTTTTGAGACAAATCTCTCCTTAGACTAACCCGTTTCATAAGAGCTTGGCCACTGATATAAGTAGAACTGACAAACCCAGTTAACGCCTACTATCAACCCTATTCGGACGAATGTATTAGACAAACTAATAATATTGGTCAGAGATACTCATCAAAATATATTCCTTCCTAGAAAGATTTAGGAGTAAATTAGTCTAAATCATATCTGGACTAATTCGCCCCTAAATCTAGCTTTAGGAATAGATATAGCGCTATGCGCTTGAGTTAAGACGCTAAACGTGTGTAGACCCCGCGCGGCGCACAGGGTCTACACACAAACATGAGCCCTCAGAGGGCCATAAATCCCGTCTCAGGGCTGATGTTCTGTTATCTAATCCTGAGACGAGGGTTTATTACTGTTGAATTTGCCACCAGCCCAAGCTAGGCCCAATAAAACGAACCACCACCCAATAAACCACCAGAGCGCCAATCCCGATCCAGGCTCCACGAGTTGTCAGCTTGACAAACTGCTGGGCTTGATTTTTTTTGATTGGCAACCAGGGAAAAATGTTCGGCTCTTGTCCGTATTTTTCTCCCATATTCTCTTTGCGGCGTTTTGCGTCACCCATTACTTACCTCCGTCGTTCGAAGTTTTGAGCTACTGCTCGATAAAAAATATCACACATTCATGATCCATTTTCAGCTTGAATTCGAGATTCGGAATAGAAGCCAAATAAATAGATACGTTCCTTAATCAAGCACAGGGTAGTCTGCAGCCGTAAATATGCTGGCATCTAGGTAATTGATTCGTGCTAGCGGGCTCAATGCTGCCAACACTTGATGTCCGTAGCTACGGTGATTGACTCGATTGTCTAACAAAGCGACAACGCCTTGGGTTTCGCGCATCGGGGCGATCGCCCGCTGGAGCTCGCTGAGTGCTTCTGGCAAGAGATATAGCCGGAACCAATCTTGTCGCTTGCGCTTGTAGTGTGAGACACGACCTGCAACTCGCGGATCTTCGAGGGACGGAATGGGGAGTGTCGCAATCACAAGCAAATTTGGCGTGGGCAAGACCGCTTGATGTTGTCGCCAAAACGTCCATCCGGTCACCAAAATGCCATTCTCATCAAAACACGTCTTTTCAACTTGAACGCGCGATCCAAATTCTGAGGCCATGACTGCGCCTACCTGAGCCTTGAGCGGCACATCGCCGACGAGTAACACCGTCAGCCCTTCACGGTCAGCACTCGCCGCTAGCAGCATCCGCATCTTTTGGAGCAGAGCAGGCTGGAACTGAGGCGTATTGGGCATTGGCAGACGATCGGGCAGATAAAGTTGGATTAGCTCATTCTGGCGATCGAGAGAAAACTTGAGATAGGTTAATTCGCCCAATCCAATCTGCTGTCTGTAGATGGATGCATCGGGTTCAAGATCAACCGCGCCCCCAATCAGAACAGTGGGCTGCTCCAGCCAAATAGGTTCGAGGGCAGTAGCAACATCAGCAGGCCCACAGTAGAGCGAAAATTGCCCTTGGCGGCGCGCAATTTCAGCCCAGATTAAGTGATCCCGTGCATGGACATTTCCCAAAAACAGCTCCCAGTTGTTGGGCAGATATCGAGACGATGAATGATGCTGAGTTTGAGATGGCGGATTTTGGGAAAACTGAAGCCGCTGAGCCAGCTCTCGCAACAGGTCTTGCTCAAACGAATCAACGAGATAGCAGTTGTATGGGTTGTCAGGATGCTGAAAAATATGGCGAGTTAGCTGGACTCGGATATCCCGGATGATGGTGGTTTGATCGGGACATGCCAGCATTAAATTGTCCCAATCTTGGGGATGAATCGTCGCTGTGAGCTGTTCACGTGCCCAGTGGGTCAAATCATCTGCCCCATCGATAATGGTTGGCACTCCTACTGGCAAATGCCGTATTTCTAGGCGATCGCGCAACCACGCCTGGGGTGACATCATCAGGATGCCGTCAAACGTCTCGGACGGAATGCGATCGCCCGTTTGAATAGGTTTATGATTTGAAATCCACTGGCGCAACCGAGGAATTTCGACCATCAGCAAACGCGCCTGAATCGGCTCTGGTGCCACGATAATCACAGGCCCCGACCAAATGAGCGCTGCCATCAGATAGCTCAGGCGATAGCGTCCGTGATATCCCGACGGAGCCCCAGCCTGAATCAATGCGCTCCGCTCTAGACGTAGAGCACGCGCAACCAATCGAGCCATCGTCAGATGGTGAGGCCAGTATGGCTCTCCCTGCTGACGCAGAAACGCACGAAGCTGTTGATGAACTTCTACCTCAATCACGAGCGCCGCATTTATATCCTTAACGCAATGAATTTCATTGTGACATAAACCCTCAGACTCCTCAGGCAAGTCTCAAGCGGGTCTACGCTACACCTAGAGGAGCGATCGCAAGAATCAGCCCAATCAGACGCTAATCTAAGGGGATCATGTGAATTGCACGACAAATTTGGAAATTCCTCGAAATTTCGATGCGATCGCCCGAAATTCAGCACAATTTTTAATGTTCAAGGGTTACCATTTATGCGTTTTGCCAATCTGGACTAGAAGGCAGAGGGCGAAAGGCAGAGGGAAAAAGGCGTAAGTAAGGCGAAATTTCAAACGATGAAGATAGCAATGTGAGCATCAAGTACAGAAACAGTGACACCACCGTACTTAACTCAAGCGCATACCGCTATAAGCAAACATTGCCGGGTTAATAAGTCCTGTCTGATCAAAATAAGGGCACCCCTTAGAGATGCCCTATCGTTGTGATTCATACTGACCAATCCCAAATCATTCATGAAGTAATTTCAGCGAACGAGGAGCGCCTTTACCGCGCTTTGTATGGGATTTTGCTATCCGTTGCGTGCTTCCTAGGATGGCTTTTTAGTTTTCTGAACCGACTCCGTTACAGATTTTTGGACATTATGCCCGTGGAATCGAATCCCTAGAACGATGTCGTAGAGAAAGCTGAGAAAATCTTTGCCTCGCAGTAAGCCTAGAGATTGGTGGCAGCCCTTTTCGTCTAACAGCGGTCGAGTCGCTTGATAGGCAGCTTGATAGTTATACCAAGGAATTGAGGGCCACAAATGATGAATCAGATGATAGTTTTGACCCATAATCAACAGATTCAAAATCGGGCTAGGATACACCCTGGCATTTTTCCAGCGATCGCGCTCTTTGAAGGGGCGATGAGGCAAATAATCAAAAAACAACCCTAGCGCTAAGCCGACAACTAAGGCTGGAGAAAACCAGAAGTTGAAAATATAGCCCAAAAAGTTATACTGAATCGCCAAAAAGACCACGGTTGCAACCGCTAAACGACTCAAAAACCACTCCAATAGCTCGAATTTTCGCCAAAGCTGTCGGCGAAAGAAATAAACTTCGTGGTAGAAGAAGCGTGCAGCAATCAGCCAAAGTGGCCCCCCTGTTGATACAAAATGGTCAGGGTCATTATCGGGATCATTGACGTGGGCATGATGCTGCATGTGAACGCGAGTAAACACCGGAAAAGAAAACCCCAACATCAAGGCGCTGCCATGCCCTAGAGCAGCATTCACAATTCGATTGCGGTGTGCCACGTTATGAGACGCATCGTGAATTACAGTCCCGACCAGGTGAAGCGCAATCACGTTTGTAATAAAACAGCACCACCCAGGCCAACTCCATTGCCAGTATCCAAGCACTGATGCCACAACCATCAGCATTGCAGACAGAAACATCAGCAGATTTGGACTCATTGCACCGGGAGAACCCAGCAGTTCTTTTGGCACTGTAATCCTTGTCTCAGTCAGGGGCCGCTCTGCCTCCGACATCTATATTCACTCCTTTTTGTCACCCTCATGAGTATAAGCTACGAACGCGACGGAATAAAGTTTTGTGAAATCAGCTCATTTAATCTAACAGGTATTCAAAGTGCCAATTTACCTATTATTCCGGGCTCTACGGCAGTAGCCAGGATGATTAGGACTTTCTAAGTTGGGTAGAGACAAACGACCTGTATAGCTCTACGGACCCAGGTTTGTGTGTAGACTCCGGAGTCTACTCCCGTTCAGCGTCCTAACACCAGAGCATAAGGCTATAGAATCCATTGAGGGCGATCCCATTAGGGTCGTCCTGAGGGAGGAGTCTTAACCCCTAATGAGTTAGTTTGTTAACCGTCCTAGATATCGCTCGATTAGTAAAATTGCCACGATATCGTCGATGGGGCGAGGAATGCGACGTAATGACTTAGGAAGTAAGCGATCGATGCCATGCGGTGGATGCGTGTCCCAATAGCGATCGCGGGCTTCTAAGGTGGTGTAGCGCTCGTCAACCATCACGATCGAGGGAGAATCTGTCAGATTTTCTGTCAGCCGTTCTTTCCAATCGTTGGCAGAGGTTTGATCCCCAATCACCACTATGGAAATAGGAAATTGCTTGCGGAGGTCTTGAACCGTGGCGATCGCCATCTCGGCTGAGACGACCTGATGATAATAAAGCACCCGATCTAGCCCCATAACGGCTAGACCACATTTTTGTCGCCCTGGATCAAACCCCAGGATTACAGGTTGTTTAGGGTGCTCAAAATCAGAGGTAGCCATGAACGAACGAAAACCCAAATTCGACAAACCAATCAGGCTTCACAAACTATAGTCTTACGGACTTGGATTTGTGTAGACCCCCCGCGACGCAGGAGGTCTACACACGCTCGATGTTCTAACGCGAGAGCGTAAATCGATACAAACTGTGATTACACGAGGACGAGAACCCTAGGATAATCGCATCAATTCGCTCAAATTTCTATTCTCCGACTAGATATCTTCATTAGTATCTTCCGTGCTAAACAAAACTTGCCCGTCTCGCACCGCAACCAGTTGAACAATGACCGGCCCTGCTGTATAAATTGGTTCTGCTGCAACTGTTTGAACCTCGACTGGATTATTGGAGCCTTGCAACGTCTGGAAGAAGTCACTGACGCGCTGCTCTCGACCATAGGCAATTTGGACAATGTTCGAGAGTATTCCAGCCCGCTGTGCCCGAAATTGAGTCGCGGCAACGAGCAGTTCAATACGATCGATTAAGCTTTCGGTTGTCATTTCAGATGGGTCGAGCGTGGTCGCAGCCAATACTTCATCTCCGTCAAAGACAACCTCATTGATTACGGCGTCAGCCGCCACCTGAATGCAGGTTTGCCCTGCCAAAACACAAGTTTCTCCGACGAGATAATTTCCTTGTGAAAAGATTCGGACTAAGTAGTCTTCACCGCCTCGAATTTCATTGATGAGCTGCTCAACTTCAGTATTGGTAATCTGAATCACTTGAACCTCTTGAGCATTTGATCCCGGCAGAATTGCTTGAATTGCCGCCCGATTCGCTTCCCGGAGCAGTTGGTCGACCGCTTGCGGAGCGGCGTCAGGATCAATGACCCGTATGACTCCTGATGCAAGGGTTTGGTTGCGTAACAACACAACACTCCCCTCTCGCAAGGCTTTAATTTCATCCTCTAAATTTTGTAGTTCTCGATTGAGAGAGGCTCGCTGGTTTTCCAGTTCTCTCAGGCGGGCCTCTCGCTCTGCGATCGCCTCGTTACGCTCCGCGATTTCTTGATCCCGCTGAGCAATCTGGGCCTCTCGCTCAGCTTCAAGCTCTCGAATCTCGGAACGCAGTGCTGTGGCTTGCTGAGACACCTCTCTCAACTGCGATTGCGCCTGCTGAAAATTGGCCTCAATCCGGTTGAGTTCGTTGCGAGTGGTGGCAAGCTGGGACTCTGTACGCGCTTGTCGGGCGATGGCGTCTTCAAGTGACTGATTAATCGCCCGAAGCCGCTGCTGTGCATCACGTCGCTCATCGCGAGCTTCTTCAAGCTCATTTTGAACCTGGTTTCGCTGGCTCCGGGCTTGACTTAACTCAGTCCGGGCGTCGCCTAAATTGGTTCGCGCTGTCTCTAAATCATCTTGGATTTCTCTCAGTTCAAAGACTCCTGTTCTCAACTGGTCGCTCACCGCAAACAACAGCGCAAAGGTTGTTGCTGAAATAATCACCCCAGTCAGAATCGTGACTAACGTTGCGGTCTGGCGAGGACGCAGATTAAATAAACTGAGCCGAGCTTTGCCAACGCGCATACCGATGCGATCGCCCAATGTCGCAATCACACCTCCCAGGATCAAAACTGCCGCAATCAGGACCAGCCCAGTTGTCATTATCCGCGAAACATAGTCCAGCTACAGCCTACTGCATTCTGGACACCGACGGTTGATTGGCGTGAATGGAACATCCCCAGCGGTATCAAAGCCCACTCAGAGATCACGCCAATTAAAGCATTCGTCTAGGAATCGATCCGAAAACTCCGGCAAGTTTTTGGATCGGCACTACGTAAACTGCTGGCTCAGCGTCACCGGATTGTGTACCGTGATCTTTTTCTTATGAATAGAAATCATCTGCTCTTGGCGCAGATCACCCAGCAGTCGAGTGACTGTCACCCGCGTCGAACCAATCGCTTCGGCGATCGCCTGGTGAGAAAGCTTTAGGTCAATGGTGATCCCATCCTGACTGGGCATTCCAAAATCTCGACATAGAATCAGTAAAAAGCTGACTAACCGAGATCCCATATCTCGATGAGCTAAGGTTTCGATCATCATCTCAGTCTGCAAAATTCGAGATGAAAGCCCCTGTAGCATCAACATCGATAAATCAGGATTTTCTTTTAAGGCTTTCTCAACTTGCTCAATCGGCACAGACAGCAGCTCAACTGGCGTAAACGCAACGGCATGATAAAACCGATCAGACCGATGCCCTGTGATCAGAGACAATACCCCAAACACACTATTTTCTCTTAGGAGCGCAACTGTAATTTCTTCTCCAGCCTCATAGACGCGCGATAGCTTGACCGCACCCTTGAGTAAGAAATATACTCGCTCTGCTGGATCCCCTGGAAAAAAGATGGTCTTGCTACGCTCAAAGGTTTCAACGACGGGCGGAAATGCACCCCCGCTAATTTGGCGGAACACATCTGCCAGCGGCCTATCTTGCGTCACTACCATGCCTCTTGCCCTTCTCGATACTCACGAGATTTCACCACATCTGGTCGATAACGTCAGAGAAAGTCAAGCTCATTCGGAACTCTGACCCACTGTGAGAAACTTATGACTTTAAAACACTTAAACTTAAGTTAGAACCTGTTTTTTGTATAAAAAAATACAAAATCCTGTCTGACTCCTTTATTTCCTTGCGTTTATGTTCGTCAGAGTAATAGAAAGCCCGTTAAATCATCGAATCAGCAGCCTCTTCGCCACATCCATTCGATGGTCTAAACTGCTTGATTTAATTGAATTATAGAACGCTGGGTAGACTATTGGCGACGTCTGACTTGATATCACCGAGATCATGCACCCTATCGCTATGCTCAATTTTTCAGTATTCTCCTAATTGCGCTTTAAGTAGATCACTATGTTGGATTTAACTAGAAAAACTGCTCTTGTGACTGGCATCGCCAACAATCGCTCGATTGCATGGGGAATTGCTCAACAGCTTCATAAGGCTGGTGCGAGCTTAGCCATCACCTATCTGCCAGATGATCGCGGTCGCCATGAGAAAAAGGTGAGAGAACTGGTCGAACCTCTAGACCCCGCTCTATTTTTGCCGTGCGATGTTCAAAATGATGCTCAAGTCGACGAAATGTTTGCCTCCATTCGTGACAAGTGGGGAAAGCTCGATATCTTAATTCACTGTTTAGCATTTGCTCGTAAAGATGACCTCAGCAGTGACTTTAGCAATGTTTCCCGAGATGGATTTAATCTGGCGCTTGAGGTGAGCGCGTTTTCTCTAGTCCAGCTTTGTAAGGGTGCCAAACCTCTGATGACAGAGGGTGGCAGCGTAGTCACGATGACATATTTGGGGGGAGTGCGGGTGGTGCCCAACTACAATGTCATGGGAATTGCCAAGTCTGCCCTTGAAATGAATGTGCGATATCTGGCAGCGGAGCTAGGTCCGAGCAATGTTCGAGTCAATGGGATTTCGGCAGGTCCGATTCGAACATTAGCCTCGTCAGCCGTTGGCGGGATTTTAGATATGATTCATCACGTGGAGGAGGTCGCACCGCTTCGCCGCACGGTTACTCAGATTGAAGTCGGCAATGCAGCCGCGTTTTTGTGCAGCGATCTGGCAAGCGGCATTACGGGGCAAATTCTCTATGTTGATGCAGGCTACGAAATTATGGGAATGTAGCGATCGCCCCATCATGCCCTGAATCATGGGCTGCTCGTGTCGAAAGCGTCGGATTCAGGAATCTAATTCTAGTTGGGTCGTTATGGCACGTCATAATAGAGTCATTACGCGATCCATTCTTACGCGATTCATTCTATTGATGTCATTCAATCTGCCAGCCCTATGCAAACCCGTGATTCATACGCTGCATCCTTGAGTCAATCGTCGGCTTCATCTGGTTTTGCGTTGCCAAATCGCAGCGCATCCGTGAGTCGCAAGACCCAGGAAACAGACGTACAGGTGAGTCTCAATCTAGACGGTCAGGGACATTGCCATGCGACGACAGGCATCCCATTTTTAGACCATATGCTGCATCAGATTTCGTCTCATGGGCTGATTGATCTCGACGTACGAGCGACCGGAGATTTAGAGATCGACGACCACCATACCAATGAAGATGTTGGGATTACAGTGGGGCAGGCGTTGCATCAGGCGTTGGGCGATCGCAAGGGCATTCATCGATTTGGGCATTTCTTTGCGCCCCTGGATGAAGCCCTGGTTCAAGTAACGCTCGATTTTTCGGGACGCCCTCACCTCAGCTATGGCCTAGAGATTCCGACAGAGCGCGTCGGCACCTATGATACCCAACTGGTGCGGGAGTTTTTCGTGGCGATGGTGAATCATGCTCAATTTACCCTCCACATTCGCCAGCTCGATGGCATCAATTCTCATCACATCATTGAGGCAACGTTCAAAGCCTTTGCACGGGCAACGAGAATGGCGATCGAAATTGATCCGCGTCGGGCGCAGATGATTCCAAGTTCTAAGGGCGTGCTGTAGCACTCAATTATTGGCTCAAATCGTGCGATCGCCCATGTTGCTTTCATGGCTCTATCCGCCGCTCACAGGAGGGATAAGCACCACTTCGTCTCCCTCCCGAATCAAGACATCGGGGTCGACAAACTGAAGATTGATACCAAACCGGGTTAAATCACGCCACTGACTCAGTTCGGGATGGTCTGCAATCAGGCGATCGCGCACAGCAACAACCGGAGTTTGTTCAGGAAACTGCATGACCAATTCTGACACCCCATAAGCTTCTTGATAGGCAGCAAAAAGCTTAACCATCACCGTAATCGTCGAGACATCTGTTTTCGAGTCAGACATTTCAAGAATTTTGACTCATTCTTAATTTCTTTAGGAGTGATTGTAGCAAAATAATCAAAACTTAATGACGAGGTGTCCGCTGTTAAAAACGTCATAGCCCCATGCTCTGCACGATCCGATAATGGTTGATGCGGCGACCCCATCTAGATCAAGGTGAATTCAACGATTTGACAGCAATCTCTACAAGATTTGTGTGCAAATCAGCTCGCTGATTCAACATCACTCTCTGCTAAAAAATCAACCGATTCTAAAAGTGTTAACTCTAGAGGCATATTGCCCCAATCAGCTTGTTAGGGTTAAGCCATCAAAGCAGCTCGTTTGCTCCGTGAAATCAGCCCTCAAGAAACGGAGAACTAACCATGATTCGGTGGCATACTCTCTTACTTAAAATTAGCGTTTGGCTCATTGCAGAAGTCGTCTTGAGCGTAATAGGGCTTGACCTTCTCGCAGATTACAGTGAGTTTTTAGCAAACCATCAGCACCCTGCCTCTATTTATCCCAGAGATATTCCGACTTGCTTGTTTAATATTTGATGTCTAAGCTGTTTGATAGTCAAGATCTTTTAGAGTTTCTGCAGTTTGGCTAGTTCAGCACAAACTAACCCATTTCTAGCCAATCAAAGATGCGATCAAGCTGGTCGATGGTAATCAATCCATATTGCCAAAGCACGACTGGAAGTAGGCTTGGATGTTCTTGATAACGCAGCCCTATCGCAACCGACGTCGGCGGAATAGCAAGTTCATCTTCTAGGAAACGAACGAGACGATGTTGAATAGTCTTTGAGTTCATATAGCAAACCTCATGGGGTTAAGGTTGAGTATGCCTAGATTGGTGCATTCTGATGCTCAGAGTGTAAACGAGAGAAATGAAGAATTTATGAAATCTCCATGACGCTGGCATGAAAATCACTGAACGGAGATTCTGCCCTGCGTTCAAACAGAGTATCACACGATAGTACAAATAGACTACTCGCGGCCAATCTTTTTCGTTCTGAGATTTGAACGAGTCATACCAATTCTCGATTTTGGATTTGCGATTTTGGATTGACGGCCAGAATCCTTGCAAGGATTCTGGCCCGTTCATTTGTAGCCTTACTTTGAAGAATTGGTGTCAGCCCTGCATAAGGTTAACGGCTCAGTGTTTTAACGTCTCTTATTAATGCGTTCTATGAGTGCGTTCTATGAGTGCGTTCTATGTGAATGCTTCAAATTTAGGGGGCGATCGGGAAGAACTAGGGAAGCATTGCTAAATTCAGGATTGAGTAGCTTTGGCACCTAGCTTGACTCTTTTTTCGTAATCTTGATGCCGCGATAGGTCAAGTCTGTTGGCGTGGGGGGAGCTTGACGAGGTGTTTCATCGACTTGGTGCCATGGATGCCCCCGATAGGTGCCTTCAACCGAGGTGGAATGAGATTCAGATTCAGATTCACTGTTCTGCTGCTCCTTTTTATAGGCAACACCTCGATAAACACATGTTTGCTCATCAATCTGCTCAGGCAATTTACTGGGAGGCTGGGAGAGCTGGGAAAGCTCAGACGTCGGATCGGCAGACTTGGGAGACTCTCGTGAATGCTCCATCTTTCGCATCAATTTCCAGCTTTGCGACGAAAGTAGCTGAATCATGACAAGCCCGCCAACGAGAATGGCTAGCAAAATTTGCCAGGGTGCTTCAATTAGACCCACTAAAAGGAGTACAAATCCTGCAAATCCGACAAATGCAATTGCCAAAAGCACGATGAGAGTCATACTCAGCCCCCCACAATCGAAGTTTATTATGCTGCTGATATTACACGCTTTTAGAGTAAATTCTGCAATCGTCAGGGGTTCTTAACCTACTGCTTTAGCTGCATTGGGCATTTCTTTCAGAAGATGGACGTTGAGCATGATGCTAAGTGGCATAATCAAGGCTGATCAAAGAATCGTGTGTGAGTAGCGGCGAACGACGATTTTTCGCCATTATGGCTCCTGGTTTTGGGTCTATGATCCTCACTATCCTGATCTTATGCATTCCTTTGCGTCTGCTATCGATACCGAACTGCTTGTAGGGATTCGCTTGTAAATAGCCGACCACTAACAATGGCTCTGTAGGGGCAAACGGCCGTTTGCCCCTACCCAACTGCTAGGACATTATTTAAACGCTAAGGGGCTTGCAAGAAAATAATCCCCCAATCAAGCCGGAACAATTGTGATGTCCCATTTGGGTAAGGTTTCAGAGCGATGCCAAAAGGGTTGGTACTGTTTTAAGATTTCTGGGAGCACCTTAATT
>JBNPEB010000065.1:0-31793 GCA_051117335.1 Elainellaceae cyanobacterium | reverse complement strand
CACCGAAGGGCAGGTAAAAGTCGGCAAAACTGAGTTGACCAGGGCTTGGACGTCGATACATCGGCAATACATGTGCAAGGGTTTGGACTCATTATCGGCTTTTTTCTTGCATTTGACTCCCGCTTGTTCCTCCTTAAAGCTTTGTATTGAAACCCTCTCAGCTTTTTTCAGCAAGCCCTAATTAGACAGCTTTTCCTTGACCATTGCCTGAACTTTGTTGCCCTCGGCTTTCCCCTTAAATTGCTTCATTGCAGACCCCATGACTTTTCCCATGTCTTTGGGCGAGCTAGCTCCAACCTGACTAATGATGGCATCGAGGGCAGCACTCAGTTCTTCGTCAGTTAGTTGTTTGGGTAAATACGATTCGATGATGTCTAGCTCTTGCTCTTCTTGAGCCGCCAATTCTTCACGACCCGCTTGACGGTATTGGGCGATCGCTTCTCGCCGCTGCTTGGCTTGCTGAGTGAGAATTTCGATTTCCTGCTCATCAGTCAGCGAGTCTATCCCGTCTGCGCGAAGGCTTGACTCACGCTCGAGAATGACTTTTTTAATGCTCCGAACAGTCTCAAGGCGAATTTTATCCTTCGCCTTCATCGCCGCCTTAATATCGTCTGAGATTTGGTCTTTCAGGCTCATCAGTCTGGATTAAATGATCTTTAGTTAAGATGTATATTTAGTAATCGGCTTCCTCTTCGTATTCCACAACTTTTTTCTTCTCAGGAATGTTGAGCTTGGGAGGCTGATACGGCTGAGGATTTTCATCATCTTCCCAGGCATCACCCACAACGTCATAATCTTCGACGTACTGAGACTCTTGATATTCTTCGTATGCCGCTTCTTCGATATATTCTTCGGCAGGGCTATCTCCCCAGTTCGCTTCCTCAGCGTCATCGTAATACACGGGCTCAGGCTGACGTTGTCTCAGAGGCTCTTCGATGGGCATCCGCTGAGTCTCAGCCCAATCATCTTCGTTCCAGGTTTCTCGAACTGCCGGAGCAGATGCACGAGTGGATTGGGGGGCAGAGGTGCGAGTTCCTGAACTTAACTGATTAGAGGCGGGCGTGGGCGCAACATAGTAATCATCTTCATCTCGCTCCCAAGGCGGCCTGCCAACCCCCAATCTTTCTAAAACACCCACTGTCACCTGAGTTAGCTTGTCTTCTGCGTTTTCGAAGACAATCAGGCGATCGGGGCCGCTACTGACGACTTCATCAATGGCGAGTTCGTAGGTGCTGATCAGTTGGTCAGGAATTTGAGGATAGCCGATTGAAGCAATCAATAGCGAGGCGACTTTGCCATCTTGATTATTGAATTTGAAGCCTCGGACTTTTCCTAATAACTCGCCCGTCTCTGTGATCACTTCGCAGTTAATGAGGCTGCTATACGCATCAACATTGACGTCTTCATCTAAAACGGTGTCATCGTCTACCAAGATGACATCACCAATTTGACGAATGCTGCTCAACAGCATAGTCTGCTGCACATTCGAGAGCACTCCGGACAGCATGCTTTCCCGCAAGCCAAGCGCAACAACCTCTCGCCGATCAATGTCTACCCATAGCTGACTGATAACGCCTAGACGCTTGCCTGTGTCGCGGGTAATCACCTGAGTGCCGAGGAGGTCGGATCGTTGGCTGTATTGTTCAAATGTCATGTGCGAGTCCTGCTCTGGAATTGAGCTTAGAAATCTACAGTGCGAATTATCTACAGTACGAATTGTAGTCGCTGCTTACTTAATATTACGATAGATGTCGATATCAGTTTGTTTAGTTAGGAAAGTCACATTGATATTCTCTGAGGTTGCAAATCAAGTCCTAAGACTTGAGTATACGCTCCACGCGCCTGTGTCACTCCAATGGTACGTTCGGCTGATTCGATCATAGGACGCCGCAAGCTGACTACAATAAATTGCGCCTGTTGCGCTTGGTGTTTAATCATTTTAGCTAATCGCTCTACATTTGCCCCGTCGAGGAACATGTCAACCTCGTCAAATGCGTAGAAGGGCGAAGGCCGATAGCGCTGGAGGGCGAAAATAAAGCTCAGGGCCGTCAGCGACTTTTCGCCTCCAGACATGGATGCTAGCCGCCGCACTGGTTTACCTTTAGGATGGGCAACTAGGTTTAAGCCGCTGCTAAACGGATCTTCGAGGTCATCAAGCTGTAGATAACCATCTCCATCGGATAGCTCGGCAAAAATTGTCTGAAAGTTTTGATTGACAACATCGAAGGCTTCTCGAAATGCGCGCTGACGAAGAGTTGTGAAATTTTCGATGCGAAGCAGCAGTTCTGTTCGTTCTTCTTCGAGAGTAGACAGTTTTTGACTGAGTTCTTCGAGCCGCTCTTGCGTGCGGTTATATTCGTCGAGCGCCAGCATATTAACGGGCTCCATCGCTTGGAGACGTTTTTGCAGCGATCGCAACTCTTGCTGAAGCTGTTCTAACCCCATATCAGCAGGAATTTCAGGCAGTGGATCAGGGAGTTCGGCTTCTTGGGTGGCGAGTTGCTGCTGGCGATTTGCGAGGTCGTCTCGCTGAGCCTGTTGAGTTTCCCGTAGCTTTTGAAGCTGCCAGTCTAGATGTTGATACTGGGTTTGATGGTCTCGAAGCTGACGTTCGGCGCGATCGCGCGCTTGTTTTTCAGCGGTTAGGGTTTGTTCGAGACGGGCGATCGCACTTTGAGTTTGGGCGATTTCGTCATTCAGAGTCGCTTGCTGTTCGCTCACGACTGACTGCTGGTTGAGCTGATCTCGCTGCTGGTCGCGGCACTCGTGCAGTCGTTGTTGGGTATTCAGGATTTTTTCTCGAATGCGCTGATGCTGGTTCTCCAAGTCTTGCAATCGTTGTTCGACCGTGCGGAGAGCTAATTGGCGATCGCTAAGCTGAGCTTCTTGGTCGCGAATTTGGGCTTGCATCTGCTGCCATTCGCTGTGGGTTTGCGACTGCTCTAGCTCATCGAGAGCGTGGCGCTGGTGCTGGAGTTCGGTCTCTTGAGGCGGCAGGTCGTGTTCGAGGGTTTGGAGTCGGGACTGGGCAGTCGCTAATTCTTGCACCTGTTGATGCTGCTGCGACTGAAGCTGCTCCTGTTGGGTTTGGAGAGCGTGCAGCTCTGAGCGAAGCTGGTCGTGACGAATCTGAAGCTCTCGCTGGTGCTGCCGTGCCTCGGTGAGGGCGTTGGCTCGATCTTTGACATCGACGGTGGCTTGGGCGATCGCCCCGGTGCAGCGATCGAGAATATGATCAAGTTCGTGAAGGCGTTGACGAAGCGCGATCGCCTCTGCCGACTCTCCGGCTTCGACCGTGCCAAAGTGGAGCGAGCCCTGACGAGCCGCCAGACTGCCGCCTGTCATAGCGCCACTGGTTTCGAGCAGCTCGCCATCAAGGGTGACGATACGGAACTGGCCGAGGTTGCGGCGAGCGTCACTCAGATTGGTAAAAACTACCGTGTTGCCGAATACATAGGCGAAAATGTCTCGGTAACGATCGTCGCAATCAATCAGATTTACTGCGTAGTCGATCATGCCCTCAGGACGGTTCCACTGAGACAAAAACGACACGCGAGGCGCGCGAATTTTGTTGAGCGGCAAGAAGGTGGCGCGACCCGCCCGCTGTTGTTTGAGTAACTCGATACCGGCGGCGGCTACGCCATCATCGTCGACAACAAGATAGCCCAATCGTCCCCCTGCCGAAATTTCTAAGGCACGCTGATACTGCGGATCAACCCGTCCTAGTTGGGCGACTAGACCGCATACTCCGGGCAAGCCCGTTTGCAGCAAAATTTGCGTCGCGCGGGTGCCCTGCGCCTCTTGCATTGCCTGGGTTTGAGCCTCAAGCTTATCGAGCTGGCGTTGCTTATCACGCTGCTCGTGGAGCAGACGGGTCTGGGTTTCTTGCTGAATCTGGAGGTCTTGCTCAGCGGCTGCTAGCGATTGGGCGAGACTCTGTACATGCTCAATCGAGGCATCGTGTTGCGATTGAGTGTCGGCGCACTGGGTTTGCTTAATGGCAATATCGCGGGCGATCGCTTCGAGAGCCTGCGTCTGTGCCTGATGTTTTGATTGAAGTTGAACCGTTCGCTCCTGGAGTCTAACCAGTTCAGACCGTTTGGGCTCAATAGCGTGCAGCAGTTCTTCGACCCGATGGCGCAGAGCGGTTTGTTCCTGCACCCAGCTTTCAGAGGCTGAGGCGATCGCACTTGCCGCGTCTCGGCTCTCATTTAATGCGTGGCGTGCCCGATCTCGATCGGCTTGCAGACTTTCCAATTCGCGCTGCTTGCTCTGCTGTTCTTGGGCGAGTTGCTCCAACTGATGCTGCTGGTCTTGAATGTCGCGCTGGAGTTGATTGATTTGCGTGATCGTGGCTTGACTGGCTGTGGCGATGTCGTGCTCACGCCGCTGAAGCTGTCGAAGTTCAGCTTCTTGAGTTGCCAGTTTCGATTGCAGGGCAAGCTGCTCATCTTCCCCCAGTGCTTTGACATGGGCATTGAGCCGCTCTAGCTCAGCCTTCGCCTGCTGAATCGATCCGGAGAGACCTTGAATTTGAGTAGACAGGTCTGATGCCGAGCGATCGCCTGCTTCGATTCGCTGAATTAATTGTTGTATCTGCCGCTGATGCGATCGCCAGACCAAGACGGCTTCCCATTGCGTGCGCTCGTGGAGCCTTTCTCGTAGCGTTTGATATTTCTCAGCTTTGATGCGGTCTTGTGCGAGGCGATCGCGCTGTGCGATTAATTCTTTCTCGACGATGCGAAACCGCTCCTCCCTTTCCTTTACCGCATCTAGTTTTTCCTTCGCTTGAGAAATTTTGCGGTCAAACGAGGCAACACCCGCTAGTTCATCGATAATTTCTCGCCGCTCCCGCGGATTCATTGAGATAATCCCGGTGACATCCCCTTGAAGCACGACGTTATAGCCTTCTGGGTAAATACGCAGCCGCTGAAGCTGTTCGTGAAGTTGGGTTAATGTGCAGGGTTCACCGTTGATGAAATACGTGGACGTATACGTACCTTGTTGCGTCACTCGAAGCTTGCGTGTGACTCTCCATTCATTGGGTAGCGGCTCTGGCAGTTCAGGGGGATGCTGCCCATTGGTAGGTTCACGGGTGCGCCCATTGGTATGCCCATTTTGGTCTGCTAGCGGGTCGTTCAGATGACTGGCGCGATCGCCCCCTGTCGTACCGTCCTCTGTCGCACTATCACCGTTTTCAACATCTCTATTCTCAATGCCTCCATCCTCATCATCGTCAAGGGGCACGTCTCCAATATCAAAGGTGACGGTGACGCTTGCCTCAACCGTCGCGCGACTGCGAGTGGTGTGACTCTGGTTTACCAAATCAGGTAACCGCTCTGCCCGCATCCCTTTTGAGCTTGACAAGCCTAGCGCAAACAGTAGGGCATCTAGAATATTGGACTTCCCAGACCCATTTGGCCCAGAAATCACTGTAAACCCAGGTCGCAGTGGAACCCGCGCCGTGCCACCAAAAGACTTGAAGTGAGATAGTTCGACGTGTTTAATGAACACTCGCGACGAGGATGCCTAATGATACAAATATACTAAACAGTGTAACGGTTAAACCGATATTCTGACAGAAATTACGATAAAAATTGGGATGGAATGTGTAGTTTTGATGAATGTCTGCATGCACTTTAAACTACGGATGATTAGAAAGAAATCAGCATTTCTACATAAATATAAATGTTTTTGATCAGGCGATCTTTATTACTGATTTTTATAGCCCTACGGGCTTAGGTTTGTGTGTAGACCCCGCGCACCGCGCAGGGTCTACACCTGTTCAGCGTCCTAACGTGAGAGCGCACGGCTATATTACTGAAATGAAGCAGACAATGAAATGGGCGATCGCCTTGACTGCAATAGGCTGCATTTCGATCTCTGTCCTCCCGATTGGCATTCAAGTCGTCACGGTAGTTCCGCTTTACTCAAGTGCATCACTCGCATTAGCTAGCATGACTACTTCCTCTCCCCACGCCAACCCGGATAGTTTTACCTCGCCCCAGGAAATTCGTCGCATGATTCAACACGCCCGCGATGCATGGCTCACGGGCAACCCGGATCGGTTTGCTGAGTTATTTGCAGCCGATGGAGAATTCATCGTGCCAGGACAACGCTGGCAGGGGCCTGCAGAAATTCGTCAGGCCGTGGCAGAGTTTGCTGCTGATTATTCCGTTCTCGATATCCAGATTCGTCAGATTTTGATTGACGGAGATCGAGCCGTGGTTGAATGGCAATGGCGCGATCGCAACTCTGAAACCGGGGATGAAACGATAGCGGATGATGCGATCGCCATTGATTTCGAAGCCGGTCAAATCACTCGCTGGCGGGAGTATATCGATACGCAAACGCCAAATTAGCTGTGTCACAATCAACAACAGAGCGAATTTTTTTTGAGCTTGGTAGCAGCAATGACATCTGACCTGGATCAGAACGACACCCACACCCTGCGCAGAGCAGAGGCTCTGAAGCGAATTCGAGCATTAGGGCATCTCCTCGATAATGCGGTGCCCATTCCGGGCTCAAGCTATCGCGTCGGACTTGACCCTCTCTTGGGGCTGATTCCGGGGGCGGGAGATGTCGTGAGTTTGGTGTTATCTGCCTACATTGTCATAGAAGCGGCTCGCTTCAAGCTCTCCGCCTCGACTCTCTTTCGCATGGTCCTCAATATTTTGCTGGAGGCAGTGGTCGGAACGGTGCCCTTATTAGGCGATGCGGTAGATTTTGTCTGGAAGGCTAATGCTCAAAATCTCGCCCTCCTTGAAACCCATTTGAATGATCCGCAGCCCAATCAAGCAGCCGATAAAAAATTCATCGTCATCGCGTTTATTATCTTGGCAGCCTTGGTGATTGGGGCGATCGCTCTAATGGTATTGATCCTTCACGGCATCATTGCTTTGCTAAGCGGCTAAAAAATCGTGGCATAATGGTGAGCGGATATCTACATATGGCGTTCTCATGGTTCAAGCTCCACCATCCCTAGCAGATTTACACCATACGGCTTTGAAATTAAACGCGGCTGATCTCAATCCCAGTTCGACCGATCTCGATTTTCAGCTTCCCGATCCTGATGATGATCAAATCCCGGATGCTGAGTTTCAAAACCAGGTGAATCTAGCATGGCAGGTATGCGATCGCTTCGATTTGCAAACCGATATTTGGCGGGGGCGAATTTTGCGAACCGTGCGCGATCGCGAAAAGAAAAATGGGGACAGCCGAGGCGCAGGGTTTTTAAACTGGCTCAAAGACCGTGAAATTAGTAAAAGTCAAGCTTACTCACTCATCGAGCTTGCTAACAGTGCCGATGTGCTGCTTGAAGACGGCGTGTTGGTCGAACAAGACGTGAATCAGTTTAGTAAACGCGCCTTCGTGGAAACAGCCCATGCCTCTCCTGAAGTGCAGCAGATGGTCGGGGATGCCGCTCGACGGGGCGATCGCATTACCCGTCGCAACGTGCGGCAACTTTCTGATGAATGGACGGCAATGACCTCTGACCTGCTGCCGGCAGAAGTCAGAGAAAAGGCAGCCGATAACACGATTCCAACCCGCTACCTCGCCCCCTTCGTTCGAGAAATGGAAAAGCTGCCGGAGACGCATCAAATAACGATTAAGGCGGAGGTTGCCGAGCAGCCCGATGTCGATACGCTAAAGCAAGCCACGGCAGAGGCGCGATATTTAGCAAAATACCTGCAAGCTGCAACCCAAGTACAGGCGCTCAACCGAGCCGAGCTCGACATAGAATCTGCCTTAGAAGAAGCATTTCGAGTGGGCTGCTTAAATTCGACGGCAGATTTGGTGAGCCAAGCCGCCCAACTTGAGCAGTTGATTGCCAAACTCTATACAACCTGGAAACGGCTAACCAAGTTATCAGAAAGGGTGTATGTAGACAGCGGAGCCAGCACCCCTAATTTGCGATCGCTCCTTGCTTATCTGTCTCCCCTTTCTGGAGACACGCTAGAAGCGCAGCTAGGCGACCCGGATAGCCCTATGGCTCGCCTAATTCGGCTTAAAGTGCTTACGGATGAATAATCTCACCCAATTTGCCAGTCGAATATTGCAGGAATTTTAGCAATCAAGACTTTCACGAATAATGCTGCTTGGCAGAAATAAGGCAACCATTTGAGAGCGGGCATCCTGCCCACGACGTGAGCCTATCGCTCACACCATGGGTATGAAACTTCCGCCGTCCTGCACTGGATTTGTACTAAACAGAGTCATCCCACGGATTGAAATGATTGCATTGATGGCGAGACTCTAACCAATGCACAACATCGTGGTGAGAATCAAATGTCAGGGTGCGATCGCCAACCGGATCATAGACACGATAGTGTGAAATTCCTTGTCGGTTTATGACTTCTCGCACAGTAGGAGTGCGATCGCACTTAAACCAGTTGTACAAGCAAGTCTGAAAATCCATGATTCTGGCCCGCAATCGACAAAGCATAGTCTTGTGGATTGCGGGTGGCTGATGAATGAGTTCAAGTTTTTCGTGCAAACATCGTTGTCGCCAAGTCCGCATACGTTCCTCCGAAGCTTTAGGTGAATTCAATCTTGGTTTTGGCAATTCACTTTCTACACTAATTTGTTTGTTGCGGAAACAAACTAATGTGAGTTAATTTATAATTTGAACAAACAAACTGCTGGATAGTTTCTTATGCAAACAAAGTCATCTCAGCAATCGTTGATGACTGATGCTAGCCTCCTCAAGCAGATTAATCACGTTCGCATTTTGGGGATTGTGCGCTGTCACTCTGGTATTTCAAGGGCTGAGATTGCGCGACGCACTGGGCTAAACCGATCAACCGTGACTGTGATTACAAGTGATTTGATCGAAAACGGCCTGCTGCGAGAGGGACACAAGCACGTTGAGCAGCCGGGTAGCGGTGGTCGTCCAGGAATTGGGCTAGAACTAAATCCAGATGGAGCATTTTTTATTGGTGCTGCCATTGACGCAGACAGGCTTACGGTCGTTGAGATGAACTTGGCAGCGCAGGTGATTAACCGCATCGAGGTGTCGACCTCAGAATCTATGGCACCTGACGCCATCATCCATCAACTGGTAAGCAGTATTAATCAACTCCGTTGCGCTAATTCATTTAGTAATGAACGGCTGCAAGGCATTGGCATCACTGTTCCCGGAACTCTTAACCGCGAAGGCGTGATCATTCGCGCTCCTAAACTAGGTTGGCAGCATGTTGACTTGCGGAGTTACCTAGAGCCTCAAACGGACTTGCCAATTTATGTTGAAAATGATGCCAATGCAGCAGCCCTAGTAGAAGTCTATTTGGGTAAAGCGATACCCACGCATAGCCTAATTTATCTCCTACTCGATGTGGGAGTGGGGGGTGGCATCGTGATTAACAACCGCATCTTTCGAGGTGCTCACGGCACAGCGGGCGAAATCTGTGAACTACTGATTGATGAGCACGGCACGTCGTATGCCGATGGAGAGACTCCGGGCAGCCTAGGCGGGTTGGTCAGCCGGGAGGCTTTACTCAACCGCTATGCATTTCGCAGCGGTCAACAGATTGACTTTGAAGTATTTCTGAATCGCCTGTCTCAGAATGATGATGATGCTCGAATGGTGATTCAAGATTGGGCCGAGTCGTTAGGGCGCGGTCTGATTAGCTTGGTGAAGGTATTTGATCCGGAACGCATTGTCTTGGGTGGGCAACTTGCTGTGCTTGTTCCTTATGTCAGGAACCAACTGGAGGGCATGCTGCGCGACTGTCTTCCAGCTAGCGGCAAGTTTGGCTTTTTCAGCGAACCCGATACCTACTTTGATGCCTCAGAATTTCGAGAAGACGCACCTGCCATCGGAGGTGCGGTTTTAGTCTATCAATCGTTATTTCAGGTCCCTGATTTGGTCCTTCTATAGCGATCGCCCCTGTTCTGAAGAACCAACCTGAGTTTGAACTCTACTGACCCTGACATCGGGCTGTAAAGAGGGCGTAAATTTTATGATTAGCTCGATACCGATTCACCCAAATTTTAGATAATGAGTCCGTAAAAGCACTAGCGTCCTAACGCGGAGGCGTAAGGCCATACGCCATTGATCGCAGCCTAGACTTCCGTATTTCAACAGATCTCGTTGTTTCTATGAAAGAGCTATAAAGTTGAGTATCCTTAAGAACCCTTGATGTACTTTCGAGGCTTCAACGTTATTGCTAAACGAATGGCAAGAATCTTGATTGTAGAAGATGAACGTGTTGCTGCCTGGAGTATTCGTAATTCCTTAGAACACTTCAACTATGAAATCGTTGCCAGTGTTTTTTCGGGCAATGACGCCATTCACGTCGCCAAGACGACACAGCCAGATCTGGTGTTGATGGATATCTATTTAAGAGGAGAGATGGATGGCATTGCCGCTGCAGAGCAAATTCGTCTTGACTCTGACATTCCGGTCATCTTCTTGACCGCAGATGCCGATCATCAAACCCTCCAGCGAGCCATTAAAACCGAACCCTTTGGATATCTCATCAAGCCGTTTAATCAGTTTGAACTTTACACCACGATAGAAACTGCTCTGCATCGGCATCGCCTTGAGCAAGAACTTGCCATCACTCAGCAGTGGTTATCAGCGACGCTCACCAGCATTGGAGATGGGGCGATCGCCACTGACCTCTACGGGCACATTACGTTTATGAATCCGACTGCTGAAGAACTCACAGGTTGGCGGCAGTCTGATGCAATCGGTCAATCTATTCATCGCATTATGGATTTAATCAATCCTGATACTCGCGAATATGTCGAAAATCCCTGTCTTCGAGCCATCCAAACAGGCACCAAAGTGACTCGAACTGACCCGTGTATTTTGCGATCACACGATGGCACTGAGCGATGGATAGGAGACTCGGCTGCACCAATCCAAAACTCCAACGGTGACACTATGGGGAGCATTCTCGTCTTTCAAGATGTCACCGATCGTCGGGAGACAGAAACTCTATTACACCGCCGAGAGCAAGAGTTTAGAGCCCTCGTTGAACATTCACCCGACATCATTGCTCGCTTTGATTCTGATCTCCGTTATGTCTATATCAATCCGACAATGGAGCAGATGACTGGCATCCCGGCTCATGCCTTTCATGGGAAAACGAATCGAGAGTTGGGGATGCCGCAGTCTCTATTCATAGTTTGGGAAGCAGCGCTTCAAACCGTCTTTAATCAAAATCAAGAGCAGATTATTGAATTTGACCTATTAACGGTTAATGGGGTTCGATCCTTTCAGGCGCGACTGGTTCCTGAATTGGCCCCTGATCAAACCGTCGAGTCAGCATTGAGTGTCGCACGCGACATCACAACCAACAAACGCATCCAAGATTCTCTCCGTCAGCAAGCCGAATTCGAAACCCTCATGCGTGGAATCACGCAGCGAATTCGCCAATCCTTGAAACTCGATGACATTCTCAACACCACGGTTCATGAAGTACGTCAGCACCTGCAAACCGATCGAGTCATTATCTACCGCTTTGAACCAGATTGGAGCGGCTTTGTGATTGTTGAATCGGTGGGTTCTCCCTGGGCATCCATGCTCGGGAGCAAAATTTTCGACCCATGCTTGGTCGTCGATGAATGCATCATTCCCTATACTCAAGGCTACGTGGGCAATACCCCCGATATTCACCATGCAGGGCTTGCAGACTGTTACGTAGAACTTCTCGATCAGTTTCAGATAAAAGCCAATTTGGTTATTCCGATTCTTCAAGGTGATCAACTCTGGGGGCTGATTGCAGCGCAACAGTGCGCCACGACCCGCCAATGGCAAGATTGGGAGATTGATCTCATTCAAACACTCGCCGATCAGTTGGCGATCGCCATTCAGCAATCAGAGCTATATCAGCAAGTGCAGCAGCTTAACGCTACTTTAGAAGCTCAAGTCACCGATCGCACTGCCCAACTTCAGCAAGCCTCAAATTTTGAAGCCACCCTCAAACGTATCACTGACCGAGTTCGAGACAGTCTCGACGAAGATCAGATCTTACAAACGGTGGTGCGAGAATTGGCGATCGCCATTGGAGTCAAGATTTGTAATGCCGCACTCTATAACCTGCACGACCAAGTTTCAACAGTCTGCTACGAATACAGTACTGCCGACACTACTGCTGGATCAGAGTTCCAGAGCTATACCGTCCAAATGGCAAAGTTTCCAGAGGGATATGATCAGCTCTTACAAAGCCAGTATTTCCAGTTTTGTGGGCATTTGTCAGGTTCTCAGTCGGAATGGGTAGCCAAATTAGCGTGTCCAATTGTCGATGATCAGGGGGTATTAGGCGATCTGTGGCTCATCAACCGCGCCGACTACTGTTTTAGTGAACAGGAAATTCGCCTCGTGCTGCTTGTTGCCAATCAGTGTGCGATCGCCCTCCGCCAAGCCCGACTGTATCGAGAGGCGCAAACTCAAGTCAAAGAACTTGAACGACTCAACACCTTAAAGGATGACTTTTTGAGTACCGTCTCTCATGAACTCAGAACGCCGATGGCAAATATGCGGATTGCCATTCAAATGCTTGAAATTATGCTCCAGCAACTCGGCCTCTTAGATGAGTCGGCAGATCCGCCGAATCGACTGCTTCGATATATTCAAATCTTGAAAGACGAAGGAACGCGGGAAATTAACCTGATTGACGACTTACTCGATCTCTCTCGGGTGGATCGAGGCATAGAGCCCCTCAATCCTACAGAAATCGATCCTTCGACGTGGCTTCCCCGTCTAGTCAAGCCGTTTGTTGAGCGAACTCGCCAACTCCGGCAGTCGCTGATCCTCGATCTCCCAGATGTTCCACTTCGATTTAGAGCAGATTTGACGTGCCTAGAAAGAATTTTGAATGAACTGCTCACCAACGCCTGCAAATATACCCCAGCGGGAGAACACATTCGAGTAGCTGTCCGGCAAAACCGACGTATCATCGAATTTGTCGTTAGCAACACGGGCGTTGAAATTCCAGAGCAAGAGCGCGATCGCATTTTTGAGAAGTTTTATCGCATTCCCAGTCAAGATCCTTGGAAATATAGCGGCACCGGATTAGGGTTAGCGCTCGTTCATCGGCTAACCCAGCGCTTAGGCGGATGCATCCAGGTCAAGAGCGGTGATGGCCAAACCACGTTCACCGTTAGCCTTCCTCATTGAGATGGTGAAATTGTCCAGTTAGTTTTTCCAAATCGTGTTTAAAAGTCAACCCCTCGCTTTAAATCAACCCCTTTTTCTGCATAGTGTTTATGGCAAAACACCTCAGAATGAGTCGATGCCAGATCAAAATAGGCAGGCGTATATTTGCATCTCCCAGTGATAATCACCTCGGTATCGCGGGGCTTGCGCAATAGGGCTTGAAAAATGGGCTCTTGCGGGAGTAGCTCTAGATCAACCGTAGGATTAAGCTCATCTAAAATGATGGTTTTATAAAGACCTGAGGCGATCGCTGCCCGGGCAATCTCCCAACCCCGCTCCGCTTCGACATAATCAAGTTCTTGCTGCTGACCTCGCCAGACGATGGCATCTCGTCCGCAGCGCTGATGATCAACCAAACTCGGATAGCTCTGCCGCAACGCAGCGATCGCCGCATCTTCGGTATACCCGGCTCCGCCTTTAAGCCACTGCATAATCAACACGCGATGAGACTTGTCTTGACTAATGCCCTTGCCAATTGCCTGTAACGCTTTACCCAACGCGCTGGTTGATTTCCCTTTTCCAGATCCGGTGTAGATTTCAATGCCTTCAATCCCATGCGCTGTCGCATTGGGATGGTGCTGAGGTTTCATTTCGGAGTGTAAGTCTGCAATCTCCAGTAGCGTCTGGGGCGCTCCTCGCCCTGTCGCAATAATTTCCAGGTGTTCCGGCTTCTTCTTCAGCGTTTTAACCACGTCATCAATTGGCAATAACCCTAAATCGAGGACTGGGTTTAGCTCATCCAAGACAACGACAGAATATAGACCACTGGCGATCGCCCCCTTCGCCACATCCCAACCTCGTTGCGCTTCAGCTCGATCAAATCGAGTCACTTCATCTGGGCCAAAGAATTCAGACCGCCCCGTCCGTACCTGATCAATAAGATGAGGGAAGCCTCGCTGGAGCGCTTCAATCGCGGCATCTTCGGCATAGGCTCGCCCTGGCCCCTTCAAAAATCGGAGTAGCAGCACTCGCGTTTGCCAAAACGTATGAATTCCTAATCCAATGGAGCGCAAGACCACCCCAAGAGCCGCCTGAGACTTACCTTTTCCGGCTCCATCATAGACATGAATTTGCCCGACTAAGCGACCAGAACGGACTTGGGCAGTCCGAATTCCAATGCCTGTTCTCGATGGAGTGTTTAAATGATTCATGACTTTCTTAAGAATAATTCGCTCAGTAGAGCGTACGCTTGAGTTAAACGTGGTGGTGTGGGGCGTGCTGCGCTCCCCACCACCCTTTCTGTCCGTGACGCAAGTATAAGTTGCTATATAGCGCCAATTTATCAGATATTAGAATTTATATCCTACATATAGCGCGCTATTCATTATGGACGCTACCCGAGGCTTGATCAATAGAATGGAGGTGACGCGCATACCCCCTATGGAATGGAGGTAATAAGGTTGAGGATGTATCGAGAATTTGTTAAAAATTCGTGTATAGCTGCTTCGAGTGCCATCTATCAGTAAGATAGTGCATGGGTAGACCATTGATTCATGACTTTATATCTGCCTCTACGGGCGATCATCTCTCAAAGCCTGCTTCTACTCGTGACAGTCGCAATCGAGGCGTTTGTCTTTTACCAGCAATTGAATATTTCTCGAAAAAAAAGTATCGAGTATTCGGCATCGATTAACCTGTTTTCCACGATGCTAGGATGGTTGGCTTTTCTGTCAATCGCTCCTTCATTGCCTACTATTGTCGAAATTGAGCTGATTAATCTCATCTTCTTTGACCGGTGGACGGCTTCTACAGCAACATGGCTAATTGCGGCGGGGTTTTTAACATTCTTTATTAGTTTTGCTATTGAGCTTTTAGGACTCGAACAACTCCAGCTTCTATTGGGCGATCGCAAAGTTGTTGAATCTGGGGAGCGCTATTCTAAATATTCAAACTATCGATCTAAGCGAATCTCGTCAGCGGGCAAAGCCTCAGAACAGACTGACGCGGTTTATGTCATATTAGTCGCAAACGCAGCGAGTTATACTGTCACCGTCATCTTGCTGTTTGTGTTTCGTCTCTTCTCAGAAGCTCAACTGATTCCTACCCTTTAAGCGACTTGCGCCTTCCGATACGGTGAAAGACTTATTTGATAAATTTCTTAAGTCACTCGACGATATCGGGAAATCCATTTGGAATTTCCTTGATCCAAGTCAGGCGTTTTCTTGGAAAACATTAATTTCCTTAAGTCTATTTTCTTGGAGTGCGATGCTGATCATCGGAGAATCTCCACTTGCCGCCCTCGACTCATCCAACGATGACGTGCAACTTTCGCCGTTACAGCATGCATTTTTCATCTTAGGATGGGTGTTTCTCAATCTGGGTATTGGTTGGGGATTTGCGAAAGATGCTCAGGGACAAAAGAAGTCCAAAATCAAGATCCCTCTTTTAAGTAGAGAATTTTATCCGGGCGCTTGGGTGACAGCAGGCGTTACCTGTTTTTTTCTATTCCGCTTATGGAATCCAGAATGGCGAGCATTAGCCCTGATTAGCTGGCCTCTGGTGGCGGCCATCTATGATGCCATTGCCAAAACTATCTCCTCGATTGTGGGCAAAAAATGGCCCGAACCCCAAGTTAGGCAAGACCTGATCATATCGGCGTTGCTGCACATCCTAGTCAGTTGTTGGTTAGGCTTTTATTTTCTAGTTCAAAATTGGATTGAGGAATATCCTCCCCTACGGTCTAGCGGAAGTGGGCTTCAAGAGAGCATGTTTATGGTCGAGCTAGATCCTCAACCAGAAATGCTAGATATTGCAGAAGCCGTTTTGAGGGGAAGGCTAGCAGAATTACCTCCCCCTGAAGCGCGATTGCGCTTCGCAGATCCCCAGTTTATTGATCAATTTATTAACGATGTCAAACGTCAGGTCGAGCAGCAGCTTCCTGGCTCACAACGCGTATTAGACCTGGAAATTATTCTGCCGATATCGACAAACCTAGACACGCCGCTTCGTTTGCAAGCATTTTGGCAAGAATTGGAGTCAAACGGGGCATCTTATTATCTTGAGAAGGAATGTCAGCTCTATCCCACCATCGAAACCACGCCCCAAACGCAACTGTCACCTGCTCAGAGATCTAATTTGACTGTGATTCAATGTGGCACACCAGAACTAATTGCGAACTCAGAGGGTAATCAAGAATGAATCTAGGTCGAGTTTTTGTCATCGCTACAAACGTTTTTCGAGAAGTGATTCGCGATCGCATTCTCTATCTCATTGGCATATTTGCGCTCGTCTTGTTTGCTGCTGCCGCTCTACTACCCGAAGTTGCTGCATCAGCCGAAAACAAAATTATTTTAGACGTCGGAATTGCAGCGATTGGCATCACCGGGTTAATTACTGCCGTTTTTATTGGTACAGGGTTAGTCAATAAAGAAATAGAGAAGCGCACGGTTTATGTCTTGGTGGCAAAGCCGATTAGCAAAACCGAATTCATCGTCGGTAAACACATCGGCTTATCGACCGTGCTGATGGTCCTAATCGCTGCCATGACCCTGATCTATATGGGAACGCTCAGTGCTCAACAGATCGAATTCCCAGTTGAAAACATTCTGCTCTCAATGCTGTATCTGTTTATCGAGCTTTCTCTGATTACAGCAGTCGCTATTTTGTTTGGTGTATTCACCAGCTCAATTTTGGCAACCCTGCTCACGCTTGCCGTTTATCTAGTCGGGCACTTGAGTCAAGACTTGGTAAGGCTTGCTAAGCTCTCAGAGAGTCCGGGCATTCAGCGGGGCATTGAAAACTTATATTTAGTTTTGCCCGACTTGTCTCGCCTCGACTATAAGAATCAAGCTGTCTACGGAGCCGAAGCGTTTCCCCCATCTCTGGAGTTGCTTGGAAATGCAGCATACGGCATTGTTTATACCGTGTTGCTCTTGGCGATCGCCATCCTGATTTTTTCGCGACGCGAATTTTAATCTACGTTCATGATTAGCACCCGCGTCTCAATGGGTAATCTCGCATCAGAATGGCACCCGATATGATACCCAGCAAAGTCTAGAACGTTGCTAGTCATTCATAATCTTCGGAACCTTGAAAAAATCGTCATCCCGGTCAGGAGCGCAATTTAAAATTTCGTCTCGATCAGCTAACACTTCGAGCCGATCGGTACGCATAACGTTGCTCACATCAATCGCGCGAGCAGTCGGCGCAACGGCATCAGTATCGAGCGCATTTAGTTGCTCAAAATAGTCTAGGATGCTGCCCAACTGAGTCGTAAATTGCGCTTCTTCATCCGGAGTTAGTTCCAAACGAGCTAGATGAGCCACTTTTTTAACCTGTTCACGGTCGAGCATAGGTGAGTCTTGGAGGAAATTAGGAACGAAGAACTAAGATTTGTGAATGAGCCCATTAGAAAAAGGCATCTATTTTGGAGCGCCCTGTCGTTTTCAGCCAGTTTTGCGCCTCAATATAGTTATTGGGAGCTAAACGAATCGCCTGCTGCCAATATTCAGCGGCTTGGTCAAAATGAGCGTCTGACTCTTCCACATTACCAGCGTCTTTTGTTCGCTCGCCCAGATAGTGGTGGATTACCGCAACGTTATTTAACGCTTGGGGCATTCTAGGATTCAACTCTAGGGCCTCATGGTATCGCTCTAGGGCTTTGTCGTGCTCCCCGTTGCTCGTGTGAATGAGCCCCATGTTGTAGAGAATATAGCTGCGATCGTACGGATCTTCTTCCAAATTTAATGCTTCAACGTAGTTATCCATCGCTTCAGCATATTCACCGTCGGCTTGTGCAGACATGCCGTCTCGGTAATAGGCAAATGCCTCTTTAGAATTTTTGCTGGTCGGCAGAATCTTTAATATCAAATCTGCCATGACAGTAAATGATTTATCGATGAAATTATCATTCCGTTGAGTTCTTGGCATGGTTGTCTCCAAAGCAGACCCAATGTATACAGAAGCAGATCAAACAAAAATTAGTGAATGCCACTCTATCAACTACTTTAACGCCATATCACACGGGCTAAAGCGAGTAAGGGACACATCAAACATAAAGCTTTACGCAATCCTGAGTAGGCAATCTTAATGGTAGGCGATTCTTAGTATACGGGGCGAATGGCTTCTTCATGCGCAGCCTTAACGTTAATTAGAGAGCTAGTTGACCGGCAAAACGCGGAATGCTGGCAACTAAGAACTAACCGAAAATCGGTTTACCTCACTCCCTGAAAAATTTTAAGACTTCTATACTGAGATATAGGACTCTGTATAGACACGGAGGAAATGGATGGCTCTGAATCCCGCGATTTTTAAGGCGGTTGAAAAATTAGATTATCGAGTAACTGCAGGCGATGTTGCCTCTCAAGCAGGGCTCGACATTAAGCTAGCAGAAAGAGACTTAGTCTCCCTCGCTGCCGACGCGGGCGGGCATCTACAGGTTTCAGAGGCAGGCGAGATTGCATACCAGTTTCCGCGCAATTTTCGAGGCATTCTTCGCAACAAGTTTTGGCAGCTTCGCCTCAAAGATTGGTGGGAACGGATTTGGAACGTCTTGTTCTACATCATCCGCATCTCGTTTGGAATCTTCTTGCTAATCTCGATTTTGGTCATCTTCATTACGATCGCAGTGATTACGATCTATCTAAGCTCTCGCCAAGGAGATAATGATCGCGACGATGGCTTTGGCGGGGGCATGATATTCCTGCCTAGATTTTGGTTTGGCCCCGATTTGTTCTGGGTGTTTAGCCCCGACTATTACAGGCATCGGCAACAGCAGCGCACTCCATCGCGCCGTCGCGCCAATGATTCTGAGATGAATTTCTTAGAATCGGTCTTTTCTTTCCTATTTGGTGATGGAAATCCTAACGCCGATTTAGAAGAGAGACGATGGCGGGCGATCGCCACAGTGATTCGCAACAACGGCGGAGCAGTTGCCGCTGAGCAGATTGCTCCTTATCTCGACGACATTGGCGACGGGTACGAAAAAGACTACGAAGACTACATGTTGCCTGTCTTAACCCGGTTTGGTGGCCGTCCAGAAGTTAGTCCGGACGGGCATATCATCTATCACTTCCCTGCGCTCCAGATCACAGCAGAACGTCAGGGTAAGCAATCTACTACTAACTACCTGCGCGAATCTCGTTGGAAATTCAGCAATGCTAGTTCGGGTCAGCTTTTTCTGTCGGCTGGCTTAGGTGCGCTCAATGTTGTTGGGGCTCTGATTTTGGGGGCGATGCTCAACAATTTGAGAGCTGAAGGTCTTATTAGTCAATTGGGCGGATGGGTTGGTTTTGTTAACGGGATCTACTGGTTTTTATTAGCGTACGGAATTGGCTTCGTGACAGTACCTCTCGTTCGATACGCCTGGATTCAGTGGCGAAATCGCAAGGTCGATGCCCGTAATGAGCAGCGGCTCGAACGAGCAAACGTTTTGGATGGGCCGTCCGAAGAACTTCAGCACAAAATTGACTATGCGCATCAGTTTGCCGCTGAAACCGTCATCACCGAAGATGACCTAATCTACACCACTGAAACTGATTTGATCACTCAAGAAGCCGAGCAGTCAGGCAGAATTGACTCTGAATGGCAGCGGCTCTTGGAAGATCGCTCTAAGTCACGATAAGGGATTATTCCACTTGAATTCGAGACAACGTCGTGTTTTGGTAATAGTGCCCCAAAATCTGTTGATAGTTGTTGCCGTGCTGCGCCATCTGATTCGCACCCCACTGACTCATGCCAACGCCGTGGCCAAACCCCCGACCGCTGACTTGAAAGCTTATGGGACGCGCTGGAATTGCGTCGCCTGCACTCGCAACACGCCCCATTTGAGGAACGATTGAGAATAATGAACTTTTTAGATTAAGAGCGCGGCGCAGTTCATTCCCGCTGAGAACTCGGCTTCCCTCATCGCCAACGACCCGCATTCTGATAATCCGACCGCGGGGTGTGGTTTGCTCTGGCGTCATAGAAATAATAGTGCCAACGCCTGAAATTCGTTGTCTTAATGAAGCTGCTGAGAAAGTTTCATCCCAACGATAAACCGGGGCTGACTGGTCGAAATCTACCACCCCTCGAAGATAGGGACGAGACCCTGACCATATATCCTCCACATTCTCGGTATGTCCTCCTGATGAGGAGTGAAACACGGCTTCAATAATTCGTCCGTTGTGGGTTAAAACTTGGCCAGTTGTTGCATCGACTGCGGCATGGGTGCTGACGGCTTCTTCTTCAAGCCCGTCATACACTTGCCATGCCGTCGTATCTCCAACATCGAACACCGTATTAGCGTTGTGTTCGCGCTGATAAAGGGCATAAGTTCGTGCTGAAACTGCTTGGGCTTTAAGGGCTTCGAGGGGCCAGCTAGCGGGCATTTCACTGCCGACGACGCTGTACAGGTAATGTTCTAGATCGACATGGTTAACCGCCGTTAATCCTCCGGCAGTTGACACGACCTGTGCTTTGCCTCGATACCACTTGCCATCAATAAAGGTATATCCATTCTCAGTTGGCTCAATCCAAAACTGCGGCCCTTGCCAGCGATCGACGTTGACCTGCCCGGCTTGTTCTTGAACGACAACATATCCCGCAGGGATTTCAGCTAAAACCTGCCCTGATCCGTCGCGTAATAATGCCTTCGTCGAGCTACCCACTCGAACCTGATCAACATCTTCTTCAACTGCAACTCGCAGGTCGAGTTCGGCATGGGCTGATGCAATCCCTGCTGTTATATCTAATAAGACTGATAAACCTACAAGTAGCGAAATTTTACTAACCTGTTGTGTAAATCGAGTAACCCACTGGGTTTTACCCGATGATGGCATTAAAAACGACCAGAACGGCACCTGGCATCGATTAGATGTCGATGATGTCATATCTGTAAATCCCTCACCTTAAGCAAAGTAGATCAATAAGTAAACGACGGTGTCTCTATGAAATCGTTGTCGATAAGTTAATGGGCACCCAGATGTGACAGAAATTAAATCTTAATAGTGGCCAAATTTCCTTGCTCACTATATGCGAATTTGCTGCCAAATTCAGCCAGTATATTTGATTATCTCGTTCGGTTACATTTGTGACCCCCGCAGAATTGATTACGCAAACTAACTCTGGAATAGGCAAACCGAGATATGACAATGGGCAAACGAAAATTCACTCCACCTGCACTTTAGATATGTCACCATAGGGGTTACACAAGGACTGACGTCGTTTGTAGGATTTTGTTTTGCAGCTAACGTTTTTGGGAACGAGTTCGGGAGTCCCGACGCGATCGCGCAATGTGTCGAGTATTGCGTTACGGCTTCCTCAACGATCAGAAGTGTGGTTGTTTGACTGCGGCGAGGGAACCCAGCATCAAATTTTGCGGAGCGATCTTCGTGTCAGCCAAATCACCCGAATTTTTGTAACCCATATGCATGGCGACCACATCTATGGGCTGATGGGGCTACTCGCTAGCTGTGGGCTTGCGGGTAATCCGAGTCGCATTGATGTATACGGTCCACCCAAGTTAGAGGACTATCTGAAAGCCTGTAGTCGCTATTCTCAAACCCATTTTTCCTATCCATTAAAAGTCCACACCGTCAAACCGGGACTGGTATTTGAAGATGATGAGTTTACGGTGCATTGTGATGCTCTGACTCATCGGGTGCCAGCGTTTGGCTATCGCATTGCTGAGAAAGATAAGCCGGGGCGATTTGATGTCAAACGCGCAGACGCAATGGGTATTCCTCCCGGTCCAATTTATGGACGTCTCAAACGCGGGGAGGTGATTACGCTCCCAGATGGACGCCGCATTAACGGTGCGGATTTGTGTGGTCCGATCCAGATGGGACGAAAATTCGTCTATTGCACCGACACCATTTATTGCGACAGCGCGGTCGATCTTGCCGCCGATGCCGATGTGCTCGTGCATGAGGCGACCTTTTCTCACCAAGACGCAGAATTGGCATACCAGCGGTTGCACTCAACCTCGACAATGGCGGCTCAGGTTGCTCTGGCGGGAAGAGTTAAGCAATTAATCATGACGCATTTCAGCCCTCGCTATGCGCCTGGAAATGCGATCGCCCTGGATGATTTGCTCACCGAAGCCAGAGCTATTTTTCCAAATACCGGCATGGCACGCGACTTTCTGACGTATGATATCCCCCGTCGGGAAGCGAACGAATTAGCTGCTACAATCTAAAGCCCGATGCTCCCTGATATGGAGTCTTGATGAACGTGATTGCTCCCATTGACTTACTGTGGGCTTTGATTGGTCTGATTCTAACTATTGGCGGAACCTTTCTAGAGGCATTCATTGCAGGAATTCCGCTCCACGTTGGAAACCCTGAAATCCCAATTCAATCGTTGGGTGTCACGTGTCAGATTGGAGCCGTCTTGCTTGTTGCGTGTCTGGGCGGCCGAAATGCAGCAGCTATTTCACAAATTGCCTATCTGATCCTTGGTTTGACCTGGCTGAATATCTTTACCAATGGAGGAGGGTTGGGATATGTCGACGAGCCTACGTTTGGATACTTGCTTGGGTTTGTCCCAGGAGCGTGGGTGTGCGGTTCACTAGCGTTTCGAGTACCGCGCCGTCTTGAGTCGATTGCGTTTAGCTGCATCTGCGGGCTGTTAGCGATTCATGTGACTGGCATTAGTTATCTGCTTGTGACTCAGGCAATCAACTGGACAAGCGCTAGCGCTAATTTCTTGGCACAGGCGGTTCTCCATTATTCGCTGTACCCATCGTTGGGGCAACTTGCTCTCGCGTGTGCGGTCACAGTGCTATCGTTTGTACTCCGCCATCTCATGTTTTACTGAGCATCGGCTAACGGATCAATTTATCAGGTATCTTTCTCTGCTAAGTGCCGCAATGCCCGACAATAAATGAGGGCGATCGCCCACGTGCTGCCTGAGCTAACCTCGCTGATTTGATGACCTGATACGCCGCATGAGAATCAAAAACCGCTTCTTTTGGATCGCTGCATTTGTTGCCCTTGTGATTGATCAAATCACCAAATATTGGGTCATACAGGCATTTGAACTCAACGAAACTGTTCCTATCTGGAATCAAGTCTTCGAGCTAACCTATGTGACCAACCCGGGTGCAGCATTCAGTCTGTTTAGCGATGGAGGAGGGTGGCTACGCTGGCTATCTTTGATTGTGAGCATTGGGCTGATGGCGTTAGCGTGGTTTGGTCCACCCATGAATCGGTTAGAGCAAGCCGGATATGGCTTCATTCTAGGGGGGGCATTAGGAAACGGCATCGATCGCTTTGCCGCAGGAGAAGTCGTTGATTTCCTCAAATTTTGTATCTTTTGGTCTGCAGACGGTTGTGAATACTGGTTTCCGGTCTTTAATTTTGCCGACGTATCTATCAATATCGGCATTATTTGTTTGCTCTATGCGGCGTTCAGACCTCCTCAACACCCGTCTCAGTCACCCCGATCGCCCAACCCTCCCTCATCTAATCGGCTCTAGATCCGGTATGCGGGTTCAGACAATTCTCTATTTGTTTCTAGCATTCTATGTAGCGTGTTTTCTTTCATGTCGACACTTCGCCTCACCGAGCATCAAAATAGAAACGTGCAAATTGAACAATTTAGTGCAATTATCGCTGCTTCGCTTTGAGGGCGCATTATGAGTCGACGGCATCAGTATTGGCATAGGCTAATTGCGATCGCAAGCCTAGTTATAATCAGTGGTTGTGGCGGAAACACCTCTAGCAGTAATGATTCTGACGCATCATCATCGGCAAGTCCTCAGTCAGGATTTGAAGTCAAACTTCTATTTGGCAGCGCTTTAGGAGAGTTTTGTGAACAGGCGATCGCCTCCTTCAACCAGCAGCAACCCCGACTCGAAAGCGGTGAAGCATTCTATGCGTCTTGCGAATCCGCCGGCAGTGGTGACGTGGTTGACACCATCATGTCTCTGGCAGAGCAGTTTCAAGCTGGGACAACTAACGCTGATTCGCCCGACTTTCCCACCCTCTTATCTGTTGATGGGGAAATCTATCACGGCCAGCTTCGTTATCGCATGGAGCAACTCTTTCCAGGACAATCCTATATTCCTGAGATTACCGACGCTCCCTTGTTAGCCAATAGCCCGATGGTGTTCATGGCAGAAGAAGATATCGCTGACGGGCTTCAGACAACGGATAATGTGTTCCAGGCGCTGACCACGGCGGACACTCATCAAGATATTGACCCCGATAGCCCACCCCTTAAAATCCACTATGTGCACACGGCTCCGACTCGCTCCAATTCGGGGTTGCAAACTCTCGTTGCCCAATTTGCATCCGTCTCAGGCAAACGCCCCGAAGACTTGACGATTGATGACATTAATACCTATGCGCCCCAGGTTGAAGAGATTCAGCAAAAGATTACGCGCTATGGGGTGTCAACCAGTTCGCTCGCAAAGGCGATGGTGCAAAATGGGCCGTTTTGGGCATCGGTCGGCTCGGTATATGAGTCATCGGTGATTGCCGCAAATCAAAATCGCCAGCCGGATCAGCCTCGTTACCAAGCCGTCTATCCGTCTGCGACATTTACGTCTAATATGCGGGCGATTTTACCCGATGCTCCCTGGATTAGCGACTCAGAAGCTGCTGCTGCCTCCCAGGTAATCGAATACTTGCGGTCGCCCGACGCTCAGGCCATTGCTACCAATTTAGGGCTGCGTCCCGGAATTCCGGGCGTCGCGCTGGGTGCCAACTTTTCAACCGAGCTGGGCGTTAATCCACAAGCGAGTTATGACTCATACCGTCCTCCCCAGCCTGATGTGGTAGATACCATGCTTACGACCTGGGAAGATGCCGTGAAAAAACCATCCCTCGTTGCTGTCGTGATCGATTCGTCTGGATCGATGGAAGGCAATAAGCTGCCTGCCGTTCAAAACACGCTCCGCACCTACATCAATAATTTAGGGCCTCGCGATCAGATTGCCCTGATTGATTTTGACGATCAGGTTCGTTCTCCTGTCGTAGTGGAGGGCACGCCTGAGGGACAAAATCGCGGCTTAGAATTTGTCAGCAGTTTGCAGGCAGACGGGGGGACTCGCCTGTATGATGCAGCTCTGTTTGCGCGTAACTGGCTTCAAGATAATCTCAGAGAAAACGCCATCAATGCTGTCTTGATTCTCACGGATGGAGTTGATTCCGGTGAAGGCATTACACTTCAGCAACTGGATTCCGAACTCCAATCGAGCGGGTTTGAGTCAGATCAGCGCATTGCCTTTTTTACGGTCGGCTATGGGCAAGAGGGAGAATTCAACCCAGACGCTCTGACACAAATCGCCGATTTCAATGGCGGATATTATTCTAAAGGTAACCCTGAAACGATTTCACAACTCATGGCCGATCTCCAGCTAGAGTTCTAGCAGCTTGCCGTTTCTCCACTGTGATTTCTGACCGTCATTTCCCGCCATCATGTCCCTGTATCTCTTCACCTTTATCGTCAATGAGACTCGCTAACCCTCTCTACTATCCAATCCCTGTACTCATGGGGGCGATCGCCCTCTTTGTCGGTGTGCGAGTGGCTCGACTCCCCAATGTTGTCATGGTGCCCGTTTCAATGGCGATCGCCACTGTTGGCGCATCGATTCGCAAATCCCAGGAACCTAAAGGGTTGGGGCTTGAGAATCCGGCACTTGAAAGAGAATTAAAGTCGGTTCAAACCCAAGCCGAGCTGGTTGCTAACCAAGGTGAGGCGCTTCGAGCCGAAGCAACTCGGCTGCTGACCGAACTCGATGAGCTTGAACTCTTAGCCGTTGTGCAGCTCGCGTGCGATCGCGCCAAAGAACTGCCCGCTAGAGTTGATCAGCTTGCTCGTCGTCTGCACGGATCAGACTCATTGCTGTCTGTTCAAGACTTGCAGCAGCAGTTCAAAGAGGTTGAGGACAGACTGTTTCACAGTTCTGGAGTTGCCCGTGAACAACTCCAAAAGTTAGCTGACACTCTGCGACGTAATATTCAACTGGCTCAAGAGGGTCAAGATGCCCGACAAGCACAGGTTGTTAGTTTATCAACTCTGATTCTTGATGCAGCTGGAATTCTTCAGCGCCTGCAAAACAAACTGCGAACCGCAGACTTAACCAATACGTCTGAAACCAGCGAACTGCGATCGCTCAGTAATGAATTCAATCAGTTTCAAGAAAATGTCGATTTACTCATTGCCAACGACACCTACGTAACGCCGTCAGATTCGCAACCGTCCCATCCCAAAAGGAGACAGGTGTGACTCACCCCAGAAAACGTCGATCCCTGCTAATTTCTCTCGGCATTATTGCGATCGCCCTCGGGGCCACCTATGTCCCAGTGTTTGGCAGCCAGCAACGAGTGGTTGTAGTCAGCGGCACAGAATTGGAAGAACCGCTCGAACGGCTAGAACAGGAGTTTGAAAAAACTCATCCATCCATTCAGATTGACCTGCAGTTCCAGGGCTCTCAAGACATCGTCAATAGCTATATCAACGATCAATCCGAGGTTGACCCCGCCATTTTAATTCCGGCTAATGGAGAACTGCTCGACGAGTTGAGCGATCGCTGGCAGGTACAACATGACAGCGATCCCTTCTATGAGCCCCCGCGTCCCATTGTCAAAACGATGCTTGTCGGTATTGCCTGGGCTGAGCGAGGTGAGGTGCTGTTTCCAACAGGAGCATTTGACTGGTCGCGTCTACAAACCGCGCTTGAGGCTGACTCATGGAGCCAGATCGGTGGATCAGCGGATTGGGGTAGCTTTGACTTTGTAATGACCGATCCCACTCGCTCTAATAGCGGGCAACTAACACTGAGTCTCTGGGCCCAAGCAAATCTAGGGGGCGATCGCCTCAACAGCAGCAAACTTAATGATTCAAGTCTGCAATCCCTCATTGGTTTGATCAAACGCTCGGTGTATTTGCCGCCGCCGTCTACCGACATCTTGCTTCAAGAATTCATTGCTAGAGGCCCCAATGAGGCAGATGTTGCAACGGTTTATGAAAGCATCGCACTACATCGGTGGCAGCAATCGTCTGCCACTCAAGGGCAGCCCTACCAAATTTACTACCTCGATCCCGCTATTGAAACGATATCAACTGCTGCAATCGTGCGACGCAATATTAATGCCCAAACCGCAGACGCAGCTCAACAATTTCTCGACTTTTTGACAGACGCACCTCAACAAGCTGTTTTTATTCAATACGGGTTTCGCCCAGGCGATGCCTCAATGGATCTTCAATCAGTTCCCGAAAGTCCTTGGAGTCAAAATATTCCCGGTGCGGAGATTGATCCAGCCATCCAGTTGGAATCTACTCCAGACCGTCAAACGCTTTCAGAACTCATTCGCCTCTGGCAGCGCGCGAATTAAACACCTTGATTGAATTAAACACCTTATTCTAGACGTTGTACCGAATACTTTAGCGTCTGCTCTCCAGATATCGAGATTCTGACACCGCTTGATGCGTAATTATCGAATATAGCAATTGCACATTGCTATAAAACTCAACGCTGGCAGGTTCGGCAAAAATAAGTCGATCGCCCCGCCAATTTGAGCCGCTCAATTGAGGTTTGACAAACTCGACAGGGCTGTCCTTCACGCCCATACACCCAGGCAACATTCCCATAGTTGCCATTCACTCCCTGAACATCTCGAAAGTTGCTAAACGTTGTGCCTCCTTCGACAATGCTGTCTTGCAAAACCTGAATAATCGTTTTGTGGAGGCGTCGAACTTGTGGAGGCTTGAGGCTATTGCAATGGTTCAATGGGCTAATCCCACTGAGGAATAATGCTTCATCAGCATAGATGTTGCCAATTCCTGCGACAATTGCCTGGTCGAGCAGGGCAGTTTTAATCGGTCGACGGCGATTGATAAGTTGGCGTTTAAGGTAATCAACCGAGAAATCGTTAGACAGCGGTTCTGGGCCTAATCGGGTTAATCCTTGAATGATGACCTCTGGAGCCACACCCGACGGAACCCACCACATCTGGCCAAAGGTACGCTGGTCCACGAAGCGCAATTCTTGCCCATGAGGAAAAAAAAGCCTGACCCGACAATGCTTTTCCACAGGAGCCGCTTGAGGAAGCCATAAGAGTTGGCCTGTCATCCTCAGATGAACTCCAAGCCATCCGGCAGGCTCTCTGACCCGTCCCTGCGCTGGCGTTGCACCTGGATCAAATAACTCAGCTAATAAATACTTACCTCGACGATGCCAATGGGCGATCGCCAATCCACTCAAATGCTTTACAAAAGCATCTCCAGAAAAAGGATGGGCGATGGTGCGGTCTAGCAACACATCCCCACCCTCAATCGGTTGAGACAAGGTCACCCGATTGAGACCATGCCGCACCGTTTCAACTTCAGGTAGTTCGGGCACAATTCACCCGCACTAGTACAACCCCTATTTCTTCTTACCTTTTGCAGGGGGAGGGGCAACCTCTTCTAACTCATCTAAAGCAAAGTTATTTGTATTTACACCCCCCGTAGCGCCACTGTATCCAGTGTAATTAACCTTGTCAAAGCGAACGATTACGGGATATCTGATGCCGCTCTGGTCAACGGTTGCAACCGTTCCGACATCTTTATACCAATAGGACTCTTCCCGGAGAATTCGAACTTTAGATCCGCGTTGAACCATGGGTTTTTTCCTTTACAAAATATTAATCAATCAAATCCTCTCGGAAAGCCGTTGACCGGATGCTCAAATTGATTCCAGCAACCAACTCTTCCGCAAGAGGAGCAGGTCATATCATGATCGTCTTCCAGCGTACTACTCTCCATGACCTGTCAGATCGCCTAAACCCTTAAGTTTTATTGCGGATTGCTGCCAAATGGCGTAAATATTTTCGGCGATCCCGTCAAAAATTTTCGCCGTGTCGTCCATCAAATGAACGGATACCGCAAAGCAGCTCAACTGTCCCAATTACGTTGAACCAATTTACCTAAATTGCTGGGTTGGTAGATTCCGTGGTCGCAGTGGCTGTTTCTGTTTCTCGCGGCCCTGTCACTTCACGAACGACTTCAATGCCGTTTTCTTCGAGAATGACGACTGGTTCTAGTCCTGGAATTACCTCAATACGCTTCACCAAAACTTGACCATTTGAAAGCCTCTGGCCCGATCTGACATAACGACTATGAGGCTCATTGGGTGCATTTAAAATTGCATAGGGTACGCTGCCAATCTGAACAACTCCGCTTACCTCAACAGCCCTTGCTAAATTTGGTTGGGGCGGCGGCGGTGGCGACGGTTGCGTATTGCGAGGAACGAGCTCGGGGATGGGTGCAAGTGCTCCTGGAGGAGATGTCCTGCTAGGAGAAGACGTAGTAGGCTGAGACGGGGCAGGTCGTTGCGGCTGTGGTTCTTCCTGAGGAACTTCAACAGTGGGCGTTGTCGGAAGCAGCGCAAATGGGTCAGCGCGATCGCGCCGCACATTTGCAGCCCGCTGATTTGGATCCGTCGATGCAATTAAATCAGGAGGAACATTTCCAATAGGCGACGATTCTTCCTCCACCACCGGCTCCTCAAAGCCTTCACCGTCTGCCGGAACTTGATCGGTCGGACTTTCAGCAGGTTGTTGAGCTGACTCATCAACTGCGGTTTGATCACCACCCGGTAACAATCGACTTATAAAGCCGCATCCTCCTAAACCCAACGTCAGTATGGTCATTACCGTAAGGAACAAGACGTGACGCATCCCCCCAGCCTCCAAGTTTGAAATTATTAATTTACGCTGTATCCAGTATGCCGAGAATCTCGTAAAAATGGCTCTTAACGTCAATAAAAGAAATTAGCCATCTCCACAATTCCTGGCAGGACATCTTCAGAACAAATGGTCTGATGTAATTGGTCTTCAGCTTTTCAAGCATCGCTCAGGCATCAATTTATTACGACCAGAACTCAAATAACTCTTATACCATCTACACGTGACTCCTTAATAGTCAGACAACCTTATCTAGGCAATGAAAACGGACGAGTAAAAATTTGATTTTGGTCATCAACCGTTCCTGTAATCGTTTCTGTGTTTCCTTGAACCAGTAGCGTGATTTCAAATGGAATAGGGCCATTAGACGCAGTGCAGCGAGTAAACAGGTTGACCTCGATAGTGTAACTGCCTTCTGGCGCTTGAGATGGCGGCCAAAAAACATTCTCGATCGGAGTCTGACTCGGATCGCTAAAGCAACCTGCATTGGCGTCTACATCGAGTTGTCCGCCTGATGGAACAGCGGGATTATAGTAGGCGACTACGTTCCCAGTTGGATCAGTTACTGCTAAGTCTAAATCATCTGTTGTGGCCCAACGTAAGGTAACTTGAATATCACCTGTCCCTAATTCGGGAGACTCACTATTGCTCACAACCTGAGTTGGAGGCGGACAAATTTCTGATAAATCAATGACCTGCCCAAAGTCATCAACCATAAAACAACCTTGATATTCTTGTGAAAAAGCGGGCAATTGTCGATCGCCCAATATGGGGATCAAAACAGCCGATAAGATTAATGCCGTACGTAAGATTTTCAACATAGCCGCTCGCGCAGAGTCACGTTACCGATGAGTAGGCTCATATTTAGCATTCCCAATCTACGCTAATTGATAGCAAAATCCCAATGATTTTTCAGGAAATTGATTTTTTTTTAGAAATTTCTGAGTAACTTTACGATTTAGCCAAGTGAAAAGAAGAAAAATAATTGAAATGTTACGGCTAATTGTTATGCCTATCGGGTAAAAATTATAAAAAGCCTGGTAAATTCGGTTTATTTCAGCTTTAATCATCTCAGGCTAATTCGTAATTGATAGATTCCGAATTACTCATCAAAGATCTATCTGAACCATGATCTATAGCTGTAGTTAGCTTATTTAGGACATAGACATTTTTGTGGCCTCGCGCCGCGAGGCCACAAAAATGTCCTAAGGCTACTGGCTGTAGCTATATCTAACCATTCAGATAAGCTATTCACGATAATAGATCCAGAATGCTGCTAGCTCTCGAAATAATTTCTATCAACGCCGACTATTAACGCTGAGGAGTTTACCCAATGAATGCTTTTAAATCTTGGCAACACCCAATTCTACGACTAGGAGCGATCGCGCTTGGAAGCTCTGCCCTAGTCGCGAGTATGACGCTTGTGAGCCCTTCATCAGCATCTGCTCAGGCAGCCTACGGAAGTTATGTAGGAGTTGGAGGATCGTTTGGCTTGACAGATGGTGAAGGCGACAACGAAAACCAAGACACAGCAGCCGTTATTGCAGCCCGATATCGACTCTTAAGACTGCCAATTTCAGTTCGGGCTCAGGCTCTTGTCTTTACTGACACCAATGCGTTTGTACCAACGGTATCTTATGACATCCCCATCACATGGCAAGCCGATGCGTATTTAGGAGCCGGTGTCGCATTTCAAGATGGTAATGACGAAGATGATGCCTCTCCGATCGGTAACCAGACGGCTTTTGTGCTTCAACCCGGTATTGACTATGCCCTTCCAAATAGTCGGCTGGTCGTCTTTGGGAATGCTATCATTGCGTTTGACGCCTATCGGGAGGGTAATGGCACAGCCGCTGCTCTCCAGGGTGGCGTTGGGGTTCGATTTTAATCGAGGCTCAATATAGATTCCGGGGAGCTAGCTTAGCAGAGTCTCCAACAGGTTGCCCAGCAGCGCCTTGCCTCGCTTTCGTACATTATGCACGAACTCAAAGAACCCCAGATAAAGCGGCAGCCTCTCCTGCGAGATGCCA
>JBNPEB010000023.1:117167-160904 GCA_051117335.1 Elainellaceae cyanobacterium | reverse complement strand
TTTTTTGCCAAGCTCAAGCAGTATCGGGCAATTGCTACTCGCTATGATAAGACCGAGTGCAACTTCCTCAGTGCCATCTACCTTGCTGCTTCAGTCATCTGGCTTAACTGATGACACGCCCTAGTCTAATTCGGCGAACTGAACTTGTTTCACTATCTACTACAAACAGGTCATCGCCGTCAGTAGTAGTCCCGCTCGGTTGAGCAAACGCAGCAGTATCACGTGTTCCATCAACGCAAAATTCTGCTCCTGTGCCAATCAATGTTTGACTCGTGCCGTTACGGTTAATTGCCCAGATTTGATGCGCTCCTGCCATTGCAACATAAATCATTGCGTCTACTATTACCAAATCCCACGGGGAATTTAGCGCCACATCGAGTGCCTTGCCACCATGCGGAAATAGCCATCGACTTTGAACTCCAGTCCCCGCTATCGTGCTAACGCGCTGCTGCGATCGATTAATGTGACGGATTAGATGATTGCCAGTATCTGCAACATAAAGCGTTTGCCGATCAATTGCCAATCCTTGCGGTGCGAAAAACTGCGCTGTTTCATAATCGCCATCACGCCATCCAGCGATTCCGGTGCCGATGATACCCTTCAGTGCTCCATTGAGCGTGGTGATGACAATTCGATGATGCTGAGCATCGGCAATAAACAGAGTATCAAGTTCGGCATCAGCCACAACATGGCCTGGAAATGCCAAAGGCGATGTGTGCACGGGAGATTGCGGAGATAGCGACACCGATGGGCTATCTAATGTCCTATTTTCAGCTCCATTTTTAGCCAAGTTGTCAATAAGTTGCTGAATTAAGCGATCTAAATTCTCGCGTTGCCCTTCTCCCGAAATCGTGGCAACCAAATACCCCATCGGATCAATCACTACAAATGTCGGCCATGCCCGCACCGCATACTGCTCCCAAACGTGGCGATCGCTATCTACCAGCACCGGATGCATAATTCCATGCCGGGCAATTGCCTGCCGAATGCTCTCTAGATTTTGCTCATGGTCAAATTTTGCGGTATGAATGCCGATGAAAACCAGGCGATCGCCATACTTTCGTTCCAAATACCTGACATCAGGAATGACATGCAGGCAGTTGATACAGCTATACGTCCAAAAATCGAGAATAACGACGTATCCCCGCAGATCTTTCAGCGATACAGATTGATCACAATTCAACCAAGAGCCAGTCTGAGGAAATTCTGGTGCCCTAACACGAACCATAGGCATGTATGAAATCTACTTGAAGACCTGCCGAAATCGTTTTTTATGCAAGTCCTAAACAATCCAAAGCAAATGCATACCTAAATGCAATTTCCTTCAGCCGACCATACCGCCCAGACGCGCCAGCGTGCCCTGCATCTAGATTCGTTTTCAGCAGCAGGCGATTCTGGTCAGTTTTGAGATCACGCAGCTTTGCAGCCCACTTTGCAGGCTCCCAATACGATACTCTGGGGTCATTCAAGCCTGCGGTAATCAGTAGATGAGGGTAGTCTTGAGCCCTCACGTTGTCATAGGGCGAATACGACTTCATGTAGTCGTAATAAATTTTGTCATTGGGGTTGCCCCACTCATCCCATTCCATCACCGACAACGGCAGTGTTGGGTCGAGAATCGTCGTCACCACATCCACAAACGGGACATCCGCGATCGCCCCTTGAAACAGATCAGAACGCATGTTGAGCACCGCTCCAATCAATAGCCCACCCGCGCTTCCACCCGAAATAACGAGACGGTTTGAACTCGTCCAGCCCTGCTTAATCAGATATTCAGCACAGGCAATGAAATCAGTAAATGTATTTCGCTTATGAAGAAACTTGCCGTCTTCATACCATTTGCGCCCCATTTCCCCGCCGCCACGAATATGGGCGATCGCACAAACAACCCCTCGATCCAGCAATGAAAGCCGATTTGACGAAAACGTTGCCGGATAGGGGTAACCATAGGAGCCATACCCCACCAAGAATAGAGGATTGTTACCCGTCTGCTCCACGCCTTTTTTGTAAACCAGGGAGATGGGCACTTGAGTCCCATCGTGAGCGATCGCCATTAGCCGTTCACTCGCATAGTGAGTGCGGTCATATCCTCCTAAAACGGGGGTTTCTTTCTTCAACTCCCGTTCGTGAGTGTCCATGTTGTAGTCAAACACAGACGAGGGTGTCGTTAAAGAACTGTAGGTAAAACGCAGCATCCGAGTATCAAACTCCGGCATAAACGCCGGATACACCTCGTAGGCAGGTTCCGGAAAATCGATGGTCGTCATTTCTCCGGTTGAAAGCGTTTGGATGCGTAGGATTGGCAGCCCTTTTTCCCGCTCATGAATCGCTAAATGATTAGCAAAGGCTCCGACCCCGTTGAGCATGACGTCCTCTCGATGAGGAATGACTGTTTCCCAGTTGCCTTTGCCCAGTGCAGAAACGGGCACCACCATTAGCTTAAAATTAATCGCATCTTCATTGGTGACGATGTAAAACCGATTTGTAGACGGATCATCTAGCCCTGGATGATGGTCAACAGAATATTCAATTCCGTACTGGCGAGGCTGAATTATTTGAAACTCACCATCTGTCTGATTTGCATCTAAAACCCGAACTTCAGAGGTGATCTTACTATCTGATGATAAAAACAGATAAGCATCGCTACGGCTCCGGCTAATGCCGAGGTAGAACGCTTCATCCGGTTCTTCGTAGATCAACGTGTCATGGCTGGGATCAGTGTCTAAGCGGTGTCGCCAGAGTTGAAAGGGGCGATTTGCCGAATCAATTCGCAGATAGAAGAGCGTTTGGTTATCATTTGCCCACACCACACCACTGACATCAGCAATGTGTTCTGAAAAATGCTCTCCGGTTTTGAGGTCTTTGAAGACGAGAGCATATCTTTCCGATCCGTTCGTGTCTGTAGAATAGGCCAATCGCTGATGATCAGGACTGACCTCAACGTCACCCAAACTAAAGAACTCTTTGCCGTCAGCCAGTTGGTTGCTGTCTAGTAAGAGTTCCTCGTTGGCCTCTAAACTCCCCAATTTTCGGCAGAAAATCCCGTAGGCTTTGCCTTCCTCAGTGCGGCTGTAATAAAAATAATTACCATGGCGATAGGGAACTGATAAATCTGTTTCCTGAATGCGCCCCAACATCTCCTCATAAAGCTGCTCTTGCAGCATTTCGGTATGTTGCATTCGAGAGGCCGTGTAGGCATTCTCGGCTTTAAGATACGCAAGCACCGCTGGATTGTCGCGATCGCGCATCCAGTAATATTCGTCGATGGTGCGATCGCCATGAGTTTCAAGTATTTTAGGCTGTTTGGGAGCAATGGGCGCAGGCGAATGATGTGACGATTGGCGAGAGTTAGACATGGGAACAGATAATGAGTGGCAATTCGAGCAGACTGACAGAATTTTAACGCCAACAAATAAAGTTACGCCTAAAGTTATGTCTTAAATACATGCGCGATATTTCGTTGCGCCTGCTTTTCAATCTGTATTGAGTGATCTCAATGATATTATTGAATTGATTGTACTCTTTATAGCCTTAAGCTCTTGCGTTAGAACATCCAACGTGGGTATTAACTGCTTCCTTGGCCGGAAACCGTTAGTGCAGTTTTTTCTTGAAAAATAAAATAATGAGTGATCTGTCTGCGTAGCAAGACTAAATCACGAATAGCAAGGATTTCAATTCCTAGTCCTAAGACATTTTGCTTGAGTTGCGTAACCGAATAACCTGGCGGCGCATTCGAGCTGACGCTTCGGTTTCAGAAATTTCCTGAGCAGCAACACGTACTTGGACGGGCTCTAAATATTCATCAGCACCGCAGGAAAACGCATCGAGCAGCATCTCAAGGAGGCGATCGCGATCGCTCAGTACACTCCTGTCCTCGATCAGCTTGAACCTAAGGTGCACTTCGCAGTCATAAATTCCGATTTCTGGCTTGGCTGGCTGATTCTCTAAGGGGTTAGACTTCATCTGGAAAAACAGTACCTACTTGCACTGGGATAGAAAATGATTTCATGATGGGACGAATATCATCTCTCATCTCACCTTGATATACCACATCAAGATCATGGAAGAGAGATTTAGTATTGGAAATGCCAGAGATTTCTGGAACTCATACCGCTTAAGTTAGCATCCCCAAAAAATGGATCAAATCCGCTAATCAGCTGAATTTTTTATTAAATTGGGGTTAAATTTTTCTACTAATTCAACGTTGATCTGACGAGTAGGTATAAAGGTCAACCATGATTGATCAAGACTGCTGGATATTTTGAACATAGCATTAGTCTTTCAATCAGATCAGCGGGAATATGTGAAGCCTTTGTGAGGATTTAATCTATCTTCATGAGGGCTTTAAATCGATGCTTAATATGCTCTACTACGCAAATATACGGTTTTCTTCTTTCACCTTAGACCTTTACGAGTTTACCGAATCCATAGTGACCAGTTATTTCATACATCATGCTCCAGCTTGCGATTAGAGAATACACTGCACAGGGTCGACGAAGCTTTTTTTCAGCCAAACTAGCTACGCAAGCCAGATTCGTGGAATTGAGGTCAGTGGATATTCAATTCATATTTTGTGAGTGAAATACAGCAGACACCATATCAAGAAACGGTGTTGTATAGAGATTTCACTGATATGAATAAAAGCATTTGATGTGCTTAATGTAACGACTCTATCCTTAGGGACGGACAAAATTGATTATTTATTGATTTATTTATTGATCATTTAATTGATAGTTTCATTAATAAATGACTGGGCGAAAGGGAATTTCGCCGTAAGTTTTCAACTCAAAAAATTTAGTTTTTCTAAATAGCAATTTCTAAATCTTCATACATGTATAGCGATCCTAAATCGCTTGCGAGTAATGTATCAATGGTTGTAGTGCGCGCATCCTGCCCGGGTTGGCAATGCCTCTCCATTTGAGCCCGTAGGGCTATAAAGTTTAGGATTTAGCCATCAATCCGTTGCAAAAAAACCGATGAAGCAACACCCGTTTGATTTAAGTGTTTCTACGAGGTTACTTGCTCACTGAGTTCTTTGGGTTCGTAGTGAGAACAATCCTGACAGGGTCCCATAGGATTGACCGCACAGCGAATATAACTAGATCGGGCATTAAATCGGCAGGTGATATCCCCGATAATATATCCGACACCTTGAACATAGTGCTGGTCAGGAGCAAAGCTAAGATTATAGGCTCCCCGTGAAGCGATAGCATCCATTGCTAATCTCAACCTCGCTTGCGCCCTTGCGTCAACTTGACGCATTACCCAGATTGAAACAAGGGAAGGCATTAAGCCAAAAATAATAATGAGTAGTGCAGCCAGCACGATTTTTATATTCTGTGGTGGAGACTATGTGACTTAGTTTCTAATTGAAGTATCGTTCTCGTCAAGTCCTCGAACTCACGGTAATCTGCCTCAGAGAGTCTCGTAGAGGGTTTGGATTGATTGATTCTCGATAATTATGGTGAAATCATCACGAACTCAAACAGACGTTCATCATATTGGATGTGCGTTCGTACAATAAGAGCTATGGTTAGCTAGCGGAATCCTCTCGCTAAATCTAAATTCACCGGTTCTCAATTGATTCATGAATAGCCTTTCAAATCCGCCTGTAATCGGTATTACTACATTGGGTCGAAGCCCAAATGGCGAATTTTGCCTGCTTGCAGATTATGTAGATGCTATTTGTCAGGCAGGCGGGCTGCCCATTCTGTTGCCTCCTGGAAAGATTTGCCAGGAAGCAATTATTCACCAGGTCGACGGGCTTGTTTTTACGGGAGGCGGTGACATTGACCCTGAACGCTATAGGGGGATATCTCATCCAGAAATCTATAAAGTTGATTCTGAGAGAGATGCCGCCGAGCTTTCACTCGCAGCAGCAGCCCTTCGATCGAATGTTGCGATTTTAGGAATTTGTCGTGGATTGCAGGTGTTAAGTGTGGCAAGTGGTGCCACCTTGGTTTCTCATTTGCCTGATGTCGTCGGAATGGCGATCGCCCATCGAGAAGAACAACGCCGCCCGACGCGACATTGGGTCAATGTTATTCAAGATAGTCAGCTTGCTCAGATTGTTGAGACATCAACCATGGAAATCGTGTCATGGCATCATCAAGCAGTAACTGCCCCTCCAAAGGGATGGCGAATTGCTGCACACGCACCCGATGGAGTTATTGAAGCCCTCGAACATGAATGCCACTCCTGGGCTATTACCCTCCAATGGCATCCAGAAATGTCACCCCATGACCCACTTCAGCAGCGTATTTTCAAATCATTTGTAGCTGCCGCTCACGCTCAGCAAGTCGTAAAGCAAAACCGTCAAGAGAACCGATGCGCTTAGAGGAGCATCTGTGCATCATTGTCAAAGCGAACGGCATCAGAAAAGATTAGAGAACGCAATCTTGAAGAGCGATTGGCTTATCGAGAAACAACCTCAGCCATCTGGGATCGCAGTACTAATTTCAGAAAAGTAATACGATTCGAAACGGGATGGAAGCGGAGATTACTGAAATTTGATTCAATCAAATGTGGAACCGTCCTTAAAATTTGCTTGGAACAGTCTCATGGCAGTCATGGAATGGCATATCACCGACGCACAAAGTTTAAGAATCATCGATCGAGAAATCGGTGACCACGCATTCTCTCCATCCGAATATGAAATCGTCCGTCGGGTTATTTATGCAACTGCCGACTTTGAATATAAAAGCCTGATTCGATTTTCAGATCAAGCCCTCCAAGCGGGAGCAGCCGCTCTCGCAGCACGTAGCACGATTGTGGTTGATGTCCCAATGGTGCAAGTTGGTATTACGCCAATCATTCAACAGACGTTTGCTAACCCTGTTTATTGCAGCATGGATGCGCTGACACGCCCTCAACGTGAAAAAACTCGTTCCGCCTGGGGCATCGAAACGCTAGCTGGTCGTTATCCAGAGGCAATTTTTGTAGTCGGTCAATCTCAAACTGCTTTATCGACTCTTGTTGACCTGATTGAAACCGAAGAAATCAAACCTGCACTTGTCGTTGGTACTCCAGCAGGGTTTATCGGTATGGAAAGGGTTGAAGAACGACTGCAAAACACTCTAGTTCCTCATATTCGTATTAAAGGGCGCAAAGGAAGTGCAGTGGTTGCAGCTGCTATTGTTAATGGTTTGGTTGAGTTAGCGTGGCAAGCATACGGGCAAGAGAGTGGTGACCTCAATTAACTACCGTATGCAACCCCGCTGCGGTTGAGTTGGCGACTGGTGTCGATAAATGCGTCTCGGCGCAATACAGGATAATCACTGACCCACAAATCATTATCGGGAAGATAAATATCTGAAATCTTAGCAATTCGACTTAAGTCGGGGCGATTAGATACAACAACCATTTCGGCAATATCACCGGGACGAATCGAACGATGGCTACGTTGAAGGGGAACCTGCAAGGTTGTTTTAAATCCGCTTTCATCTTCGACTTCCAAATTAAGGCGGCGTTCTCGATTCTCGATGATGACCAATTCTCCTCGTTTATTAACCGTTTCTTCTTGGCCGATTAGTTCTTCAGTAATAAATTTGTCAACAACTTCTCCCTGCCAGAAACCGCTGTAGGTAAACTTGCGATACTCTGCATTGCGACGGCTCGCCCAATAAACCGGACTCCAAAGCCAATACAGCCCCACGACAATCGCCAAAATAGACATAAACAGGTCGAATCCTTCGCCTAACAAATATCGAAGCGTTAGGACGACAATGACTCCTGCCAAAGAATACAGGAGCCGCCTGAGGACATCAGGCAGCTTTCCCCAACAGTATTTGTATTGTTCGCTCGTGGCAACAAGGGGGATGATATCTTCAAACTTCTTACGATTGAGAGGGATAAGCATAACGACAACACGTCAGCCGAGAGAGTTCAATCAATGGTACGAATAACGCACCTATGCTCGTGCTCATCTATTTTACCTAGATGGCGCGCCTAGATAGTGCGATCGCCGTCTCGACTGTCATCAGTAGCGTCGCATATCAGTTCCGCTTACATTCCCGCTTATATTCCGCTTACATTCCGTGGGCTTCATTCTCCACCAATACTAATCCCCGTCCCGTAAACCTGAGCATTTGTGAGGTCAATGTTGTCCATTGAGGCACCACTAACATCGGCGTGATAAATTTGCGCTTCTGTAAAGTTTGCATCATCTAGATTGGCTTCATTGAGACTAGCGTTAGTTAGAAATGCAGACGTTAGATTGGCTCCTTCTAAATTGGCTCCAGTAAGATCAGCCCCTTCAAAGTTAGTCCCGACTAAAATAGCATCCTCTAAATCAGCGTTTCTCAAATCCGCGCCAATCAAATGAGCGTTACTCAAGTCAGCGCCTGATAGATCACAGCCGTAACATTGGCGAGTCTCTAACAACTGACGAACATCTTCAGGACTTTCTGCTCTAACGGGTGCAGCAAATGCTAAAGTTGCACATAATGATAGTGCTGCGAACAGACCGTATTTCATAATTCAACCCCTCTTATGTTCCAAATAGAGTAGCGATCGCCTTGGAACGTCCGGGCTTCTTCAACCTCAATTACAATGCATCACGTGTAGGAAGAAACCAACTATATTCGAATACGCTTGTCGAGCGTTCTTCGGACAATTTATCGCTGATACCTAGCTTGAGAGTAAAGCCTGAGGTATCTTTGAATCTTCGCCCTAACAGGTCGCCTGAGTGGGCGAACCCATTAAGCATCTAGAATCAATACACGCTGATAAAGCAGTAGCATGACTACCACCCTTGATTGAAGTAGTGCGCTGCCTACGCTTTATTTCTCAGCAATCAACTACATAGTATGTGTAGCGAACTTCGCTATCTTTATTTTACCAGTTTAATAAAGCTAAGACAGATTTTCCTCCGCCGGTTGAAGGGTTTTGGCGTCTACACCTATTGATAGGTTTATACCCATTCTCGATTTTGGATTTAAGGCTCCGAGGGTATGGCTTCGCTCGGCTCCGCTAGCGATTTCGGATTGGTAGGTGTCTGAAAAGCAGCGTACACCGGAAAGTGGTCTGACGGATACACACCATTCCACTGGTGCGAATTGACTTCGACATGCGTTAGATGGAGTTGACCCGCATAATAAATAGAATCGATCGCCGCATCAGCTCTGCCGCTAAAGTCGTGATACGTCATTTGCGAGTCTAAAGGTTGACCAGCTAGCGCATCTGCCATCTGCATAGTGTTCCAAGAAAACTGAGCCAACCATTGGCGAGGAGGGGAATCAGGCGGACAGTTAAAGTCACCTGTAACAAACACCGCCACATTCTCTGAGGGCTGTATAAGGCGATCGCAAATTAGCTGAGCTCCTCGTTCGCGAGCAGTTGCACTCTCATAATCAAGATGGGTGTTGCACAAAACGATGGTGTCATCATGCAAATGTTTGGGGATGAACGTAGCATAGGTCGCCATACGGGGAAGGGGGTTTCCCCATTCAGCGCTCATGCTTCCAGAGACATCCGGCGTATCGCTTAACCAAATATCAGTGGATTCTAAACAGGTCAATTGTTGAGAGTTATAAAAGATGGCGCAATGTTCGCCCATGCCGTTACCGTAGCGATCGCCTCCGGTGCTCTGGTAATCCGGCAGTAATCGGTGTAAATCGAGCAGTTGATGAGCTTTGCCCTCTTGAGTCCCAATAATATCTGGGGAATAATGCTGAATGACCGCTGCAATCGACTTTTTGCGAGAACTCCACGCGCGATCGCCCGGATCGGGCTTATCGTAGCGAAGATTAAATGTCATGAGTGTCAAATCCATACATAATCCATATATTGAGGGCAATGCTCACAATCTCTTTAACTTAAGAGACTCTTTATCAGAATCGGATAGTTTTATTGAACCTAATTATCTCAATTCGCGGATGACTTGTTAGCATTTGCTCAATTTGGGGTATTTTCTAGATGGACGGATTAAGCATACAGGGTTCATTTACGACTGTTACACTCAGGGATAAATCTGCCATAAGAGGGCACCAGTTGTTGAGTGGCGGCAATCACGCGGCATTACAGTAAATTCATCCTGGTTTCATTGAAAATTTATTGTATGAATAAACACTACGAAATTTCTTGGTGCCCGACGCGTCTCTATAAATATGACTCTATTCAACTCTGTTCTCTCTATATCTATCTCATCTGAAGGCATTTTCATTTCGCGACATACACAATACAGATCATGGGTTTATCACCAAACGTTAGTCGCACCCGCGATCTGTTCAAAAGCGAGTTGGTTATTTGACAGGCTCGGTTTTACCTCATAGCTCCCGCTTTCTCTACGCCCAGAATCTATCGCATCCTATAAACGTTTGGAGTATCGGGGTCGAATGACTCAGTCAGATGGCGAAAAACTGAAACTGCTAGTCGTCGATGATGAATCTGACAATCTCGATTTGTTGTATCGAACTTTTCGCCGACATTTTATCGTTTTTAGAGCAGCCAGCGGTCCCGAAGCCCTTCAAATCTTGGAACAGCACGGGGAAATGGCAATCATCATTTCCGACCAGCGAATGCCCATGATGAAAGGAACCGAGTTTCTAAGTCGGACAGTGGAGGCATTTCCAGACACAATCCGGATTGTGCTGACAGGCTATACGGATGTTGAAGACCTAGTCGGAGCAATCAACACGGGAAAAGTCTTTAAGTACGTCACTAAACCTTGGAATCCTGATGCACTTCAATCAATGGTCTTGCAAGCGTCTGAAACCTATCGGGTGATCAAGCATCGGACCCATGAACTCCGTCGAGCCTTACGCCGCGAGTCCTTATTTAATACCGTCACGACCGCCATTCGAGAATCACTAGATTATCGCAGCATGCTTCAGACCATTGTTCAAACTCTTGGGGAAACCTTTGATGCTGCGCTTTGTGTTTTACATCCCGTTGTATCCACACATGACGTGGAGGGTAAAGCCCATAGTCTCTCATCCGAGATTTTCTGCTACGCTTCCGCACATCGACTCAGCAATCAGTGCCGCAACATTGTCGAAGCTCAATCGATCAATTTGCTGATGTCTGCATTAAAATCTCAGCACATTCAACTTGACTTAGATCAGGTCATAGATTCTGTCGCTTATACGCAGCTAATTGTCCCACTGACCTATCAGCAAGATGCACTAGCTGTGTTGGCCTTTTATCGAGAGAGTGCTGTTCCTCCTTGGAGCCTTGAAGACGTCAAACTGATTGAGGAAGTCGCTGAACAGGCTGCCTTGGCGATTTCCCAAGCGAGACTGTATCAGCAAATTCAAGAACAAACAGAACAGATGCGCGCAGAGTTGGCGGTCGCCCGCCAAATTCAAACCAACCTGCTCCGGCAAAGTTGGCCTGACTTAGAGAATGTTAAAATTCAGGCTTGCTGTTATCCGGCCCGTGAAGTGGGTGGAGACTTTTTCGAAGTATATATTCATCCCCAAGGAGATATTTGGGTCGCTGTTGGAGATGTATCCGGTAAAGGGGTACCAGCCGCCCTGTTTATGGCAAGTGCACTTTCGATCTTGCGCCGAGAACTATCTCAGGAAATCTCGCCTGATCCAAATGTTGTCATGCAACGCTTAAACAGCAGCATGTTTAACGATCTCGTGAGCAGTAATTGCTTCATTACGGCTGCTATCGCTCGCTACACTCCTTCAACGTGTCAACTGGTTTATGCCAATGCGGGACATATCTATCCGATGGTCTGGTCTTATAAAGAGTTAGCCATACATTCGTCGGCTCACCCTAAACCAGATCCTAGCGAACTGACATATTTACCGGCGTATTTAAAGAATCGGGGAGTTCCGCTCGGGATTTTACCGAACTGGCAGGCTCCATCTGGGCATGTCTTACTAGAGAGTGGAAGTGTTCTACTGTTGACCAGCGATGGAATTACTGAAGCAACGGTTTCGTCATCTCATAGCGCGCAACTAGATAAGTCCAGTAATTCTATGCTTCGACAGACGGGTCTTTGGCAACTACTTGCTCAAGAGCAGGGTGAACTGAGCCTCAAAAAAATTCTTGATCAGATTCAATCCCAGAATGAAGTTCAGGACGATGATCAAACCATTCTTTCTCTGGAGGTTCTGTAAATCATGAGAACGGAACTGCACGTGCCGAGTGATTTAAAATTTCTCAATATTGTCGAAGGCTGGCTGCTGGGATGTCTGGAGACAGAGTTGGGAGACTCTGTAGACTGGTCACGTCAGGCAAATCGGTTACGGTTAGTGTTGGTTGAAGCATACTCCAATGTGGTTCGTCATGCCCATCGGGAGCAGCCTAATCTCCCTGTCTTAATCCGTTTAGAAGTAAAAGATCGAGACGTGTGCTTAGAAATTTGGGACTACGGAAAAGGATTTGATTTGTCTACTTACCTGCCCCCAGAACCAAAAGATATGCAGGAAGGAGGATATGGCTGGTTGATTCTTAATCGCCTAATGGATCGGGTCGAATATCGTCTTCAGGTGAACGGGCGTAACTGCCTCACATTAGAAGCAACTCTGTCTACAGACAATACAGCAACAACAGAAAATGCAACAAAAGGTTAGCTAGAGCTCGACAACCGGGCGATCGCTCGCGTTACTATATAGTGCGGGGCTATGAGACAGCACGTTAATTCTAACGGTGCCCTATAGCTAAGCGTCTTGACATCATAAGTTAGTAGTACGAAACCTCCGAGATTATGCAGACTTACTATTACGTTTTAGCGAGTCAAGCCTTTTTGATAGGCGAAGAGCCTCTCGAAGAAGTTCTTCAAGAACGCACTCGAAACTATGCAGAGCGTGGCAAACAGCTTGATTTTTGGCTTGTTCCTCAGCCTGCGTTTCTAGAGTCACCCGAATTAGCACCGGTCAAGGCTAAGTGTCCTCAACCTGCGGCTGCCGTCATCTCCACTGATGAAACATTTATTACGTGGCTAAAGCTTAGATTGGAGTTTGTCATCACAGGAAAATTCGATGCTTCGTCTGAGACAATTCCAGATCCGCTCGCTTCCCTGAGTAGTGTGTCTTAAAGTGATTTGGTTTTTTAATTAGGTCAGGTGAGTCATCAAAAAAGCTGGATTCGTAAACATTTTCTGCTAGCTAGCTGGGTGCTAGGCGCTGCTGTATGGAGTAGCATTCAGGCGATCGCCACTGCTCAACCCTATCCTCCGTGTCAGCCTCCCGCTGCCGGAGAATATTTGCTGTTTATTCGGAATCAACCCAATGCCGATCTCACTCAAATTCAGCAGATTTTGCCTAGAGGCACCATCACCACCATTTGTGATTATTTAGAAACACCTGTTTTGCGAGTTAGCGGGTTCACCAACCGAGACATTGCCTCATCGTGGGCTCAGTATCTATCCGAAACAGAAAACCTTCAGACCTTTGTGGTCCAACCCTCTGCGATCGCCCCATCGTCAGCCCGTGAACCCGTACCTGTTTATGCTCCTCGTCCTCTTGGCGTTGGCTATGCGGTTATTGTTCACTATTTCAATCGTCCTGAAATTGCGATTGACGTTCAGCGTCTATTGGATGGCCCCGTGGGGCTTATCGTCTACGGGCAGCAGCCATACTTACTAGCAGCCTACACCGATGACCCAGACAGTGCTGCATCGGTTTTGCAAACCCTGAGCGATCGCAACTTTACAGCCGCCATCATTGACAGCCGCGACGCGGTTTTATTAACCCCCGAAGTTGCAATCGTGTCGCAGTAGGGGTTTGAATGTTGCAACCATCGACCCGCTAGAGTTCAAAATCAGACTGTAATGTTAAATCTAAGTCAGTTTCAGGTTCAATCACGAGAACCTCAACCTCTTCCTTGTCGCCTCCAAGCAATAGCGCGCCTAAGGCTCCCAATCCTGCTCCTCCTAACACTTCGATAATGTCGATGTCGCCGAGCACCTCAAATAAAATGGCGGCAGCAGCAGCCCCGATCGCAGCTCCTCGCAAGATATCTGGGTCGCTCTTTTCAGTGATGACTTCTGTATCGGTAATGGGAGCAGAAGTGGCATCGATTGGAAGGCGTCGCTCGTTAGGAAACACAATCTCGTCAGAGACAAATCGAGTACCATCATCCATAGGCTGAAGCTCACCCTCAATTATGCTACCTGTCGGAATGAGCACCGTACCTGAATTGGAACGAACATCAGACGCAACCGTTAGAGAAATCTCAGCGGTTTCATCGGGTGTCACAATGATCTTTTCCGCTTCGTCATAGCGCACTGGAATCACTGTCCCATCTGGAATCGCCACTCTAGACGTAGGAAAAAGCTGCGCCACCGTATACGCCTGAGGAGTCATCGCCGTAGCGGGAACGCTCCTCAAAATAGGCAGTACCGTTGTGGATATAAGACCCGCTACGGTCAGCAGGGCGATTTTAGAGTGCGATCGCTTAGAGATTACCATGTCAAGTCACCCGTTCCAGATCGAGAAGAATTATAGATAACCATGACCTATCTCACATCAGAAAGTTCCCGTTGGCTTAACAAAATGTCAAATTCGTCACAGTTTAGATTGCATATTTAGTCTACCTGTGACACTAGACCTCTGCCAACTCCACCACGTTGCCGTCTGGATCATGCGTAAACAATGCGGCTCGTCCTGACGAACTCATTTGAATATCAAACCCGTGCGCTATCAAACGCTCTTTTGCCTCACCTAAATCAGCAACCGCAAACGCGACGTGACGATTGCGTCCCCATTTCTCTGGATTATGCAGCCCGTTGGGAGAGGTTTGATCCAGGATGAGGTGAATCTGATAGTCTCCGAGTTGATACCATGCGCCCGGATATTTAAGGCGGCGATCGACTTTTGATAGCCCCAACACAATTCCATAAAACCGTTCAGCGTTTTCCAAATCTGAAACAAGGATTGCGGTGTGAAGGGGGCGAAGAATCTGCATTAGCCTTTCCTCCTCATAAACGAACTGCGAAGCATGATTGATGCTAATTCTTGCTTCGTCTGATAGATTTATTCATTCCTGTACTGAGTAAGAATGACACCAGCATTATCCAGCGAACAGAACCGATATGGAAGGAGTCATCTATGAAAGGCAAGCACGTTTTACTAACAGGCGGCACCGGAGGATTAGGGATGGGGGTGACTCCATCGGTCTTGGCTAGAGAGCCTGAGTCTGTTACGGTTCCATACTACAGTGATCACGATGTTGAAACACTTAAGAAAAAGCTCTCCCCCTCAGACTTATCTAAGATTAACTTTGTCTCAGCAGATTTAACTCAGGAAGACACTGTTCAGAAAATTGTTGACACGATGGAGCGGGTGGATGTGCTGATTCATTTAGTCGGCGGCTTTTCGATGGGGCTCGCTCACGAATATCGATATGCCGATTGGAAAGCAGACTTTGACCTAAATTTGAACACCACATTTTTAACCTGTAAATATAGCCTTCGACGAATGCTTGATCATGGCTATGGGCGCATTGTCACAGTAGGATCGCGGGGGGCAGAGCAACCCGGCGCTCAGTTGGCTGCTTACTGTGCATCAAAAGCTGGAGTTGTTGCTCTCACGAAGGCGATCGCTGAAGAAACAAAGGGGAAAAATATTACGGCTAACTCGGTGTTGCCAAGTGTGATTGACACCCCAGCAAACCGCCAAGCGATGGGGGCTGAAAATGCTAACCAGTGGGTCAAACCCGAATCGCTAGCCAATATCATTTGTTTCTTGGCATCCGATGCTGCTCAAGATATTCGAGGGGCAACAATGCCAGTTTATGGAAATATTTGAGAGGATAAGAAAATAAGGTGTTCACAGAACCCTCCATCTGTCTAAACTGCCATCATTCTTGATTCATGAAGTCTGTTAGCGTCTATGTCATCCATTTGTTGCAGCCAGGGACATGAAAATTCTCCAGATAGCCGGTTTTGTCGGCTATGTGGTGAGCAGCTTGTCCCAATTGAGCCCAAGTGTGACCCACGGGTCATGGTCGGAGCGGAGTCTGCAACGGTAGTAGGGCTACGATATCGCATTCGCTGTCAATTAGGCCATGGCGGTTTTGGGCGAACCTATTTAGGGGAAGACATTCATCGGTTTGATGAGGCGTGTGTCCTCAAAGAATTTGCGCCCCAAGTGGAGGGATCTGAAGCACTTCGCAAAGCTGAATCATTGTTTGAACGGGAAGCAGGCGTTCTGTATCGGCTTCATCATCCGCAAATCCCTAAGTTCCGAGAGCTGCTGCGGGCCGATTTTGAAGGACGAGAGCGTCTGTTTTTAGTCCAAGACTATATTGAAGGACAAACCTATCAAGAGCTGATCGAGGCTCGCCAGCGACATGGGCAGTGCTTTACTGAAGCTGAAATCATTGAATTTCTCCAGAAAGTTTTGCCCGTCTTGCAGTATATTCACAGTGCTGGAGTCATTCATCGAGATATTTCTCCTGATAATTTAATTTTACGGGATGCCGATCAGACTCCGGTACTGATCGATTTTGGAGGGGTGAAGCAAGCGGCTTATGTCGCGGCAACTGAATTTGCCCAGCACCATCAAACGGCTCCGCCCGAGACGATCCTGACACTGCTCGGAAAACAGGGATACGCGCCTAAAGAACAATTGCGCTCAGGGCAAGTGTTTCCCCATAGTGATCTGTATGCACTGGCAGTCACATCGTTGGTGTTGCTGACGGGGCAGTCTCCCCATGCCCTGGTGAATGAAGAAACGATGGATTACTGGCAACACCACGTTCAGGTGAGTCCAGCTTTAGCGTATGTGCTTAAAAAAATGCTTTCTCCCAAGTCGGGCGATCGCTATCAATCGGCACGCGACGTATTGCAACGGCTCAATGCGATTCCCAAACTCGATAAGCAGCCACCGAGCGCTGTTCCGTATATCTCCCCTTCACCCAAACCAACCTATCATGCAGGGCAATATACTGCACCAGTTCCGTCAACAGTGACGGGGGCAGCGACAAGGGCAACAACTGCGACTCCATCCATGTCGCCCCGACGCTCCTCATTTGCTTTTGGGCAACTCTTTTCTGCGATCGCCCTCATTGTTGGAGTCGCGGGGCTTGGCTGGTGGATTGGCTATCAATGGCTGTCGACCTTGCTCGACCCTAATCCGTCCCAGCAAACTGAGGAGCGCATTGACTCGTCTCCCACGTTTTCTGCAGACGAGCAGGCACGCAAACAAGCATTGCGACAACAGCGCGAGCAGTTGGGCGTCGACGAGGCGTTTTTAGTGAGTCTGACAGATGCCAGCTTCTACGACGAGTATCCTGACCAACAAGGACGAGCCCTCACCGAGTCTGATGAGGATGCTGAGTGGCGATCGCGATGGGATGCGATCGCAGCTGACTGGCTAGATACATTAGAGGAGACGCTGAGTGCAGATGCCCGCGAATCGTTAGGCAGCTACACGCAAGCAGATCGAGAGCAGTGGCGCGACGCCGTTAACCAGCTTAATGTCAGCAGCGATGCGCTGTATGACCTTACCGATGCTCGCTTCTTTCATCGGTTTCCAGATCAAGTGGGTCATGAGTTTATCAATCAACCGATTGGGCAAGTTTGGCACGGCATTGCAGCCGATGAACTCGATGCCCTTCAATCTGGCAAAACCTTGACTCGGATTCGGTTTCCAGAGGGGGAGTTTGGCGATCGCGTCGATGGCACTCTCCAGCCTGGAGGCGGGCAGGTTTATATCTTAGGATTATCTGAAGGGCAAATTCTGCGGCTAAATCTACAGGCGCCATCCCAAACAACTCTGCTGTCGATCTATGTGCCGAGCCCAACGTCGGATGTGCCCTATCTGCTAGCAGACTCGCGCGATCTAACCTGGTCTGGGCAGCTCCCCCAAACCGGATTTTATGAAGTCGTTGTGGTTTCTACGTCGTCAGAACCTGTTTCCTATGAATTGACGGTATCGGTTGATAATGTCACAACTGATAACGTAGAGCCGCCAGACCTTAGATGAGTAGGAAAGCTTGATAACCCTAAGAGATTAGCGTTTAATTAATGTCCCAGCAGTTGGGTAGGGGCAAACGGCTGTTTGCCCGTAAAGAGCCATTGTTAGTGGTCGACTATTTACACGCGAATCCCTAAGTAGCAAAAGGATTTGCGTTACAGAAGGATTGTCATCATTCAACATGGGATTACAATCATTACGGATTGTAATCGTTCAACATAGGATTGCATCTGTTACAGAAGCATTGTTGTCATTCAACATAGGATTGCATCTGTTACAGAAGCATTGTCATTGACAAACATAGGATTGCAGCCGTTACAGAAGCATTGTCATCGACAAACATGCCATTGTCATAGAGAAACATCGAATGATCAAGGCTCGACATACGAATGTCATCGATGATCATTGAATTGCATCGACAAACATGCCATTGTTATCGACAAACATGCCATTGTTATCGACAAACATGCCATTGTCATAGAGAAACATGCCATTGTCATAGAGAAACATCGAATGATCAAGGCTCGACATATGTAATGTCATCGATGATCATTGAATTGCGACGGCTCACATTTCGTTGTGGACTCTACAGATGCATGGCGATCGCTCAACAGAGGTCTACACGCTTGACAGCGGCACTGCGATCGCTCACGTGGGAACAGCCGCTGATATTGCGAGGTTTGTCAGTCAATTAGGGCAACTGACTTAATATCCACATCAAGGTTGCGTCATATCAAGGCTGCGCCACAGATACCAAGCTGCGATTGAGCAATAGGGGCGCCAAAGCTGTCCGATGCGTTCTACGGTCTTCTTATTTGGCAACTCATTCAGTTTATAGAGAATGCGGATGCCTGTCCGAACGCCGAGGTCATCAGTCGGCAGCACGTTGAGCCGATGGAGTCGAAAAATAAGCAGCATCTGGGCTGACCATCGTCCGATGCCTTTTACCTGAGTAAGAATGTCAATAATGGTTTCATCATCAAGAATGGCAAGCTCATCCACATCGGGCAAACCGTCTATGATGTTCTGCGCGAGATCTTTGAGGTAAATAATTTTTGAGCGGGAAATTCCTGCGCCTCTTAGGGTTTCATCCGATGTGCTCAGAATCAAATCAGCCGTTGGATACGGATGAGGTGCATAGATCTGAAGAAATCGACAATGAATCGTTGCCGCGACCTTGATAGAAAGCTGCTGATGAATGATGGTTCGCGACAGAGAATGTAGTAAATCTCCGGTGTGTTGCGCCTCATCGAGGTGACACTGCCCGACGCGCTCAATGAGTTGAGCCAAAGTCGAATCTGCCTCGCTCAAGTGGGCGATCGCCTCGGAATAATCGACGGGGTCACGCAAATTCTTTAACAATATCGGTCGTCTCAGCACATCTCTGGCTATCCTAATCGCTCAAGATTAGAAATACAATAATGGCAAATCTCTTTTACCACGGAGGGTGATTCCGATGCCGTCTTCTGTGGATTCCAATCCCACGTTATCTTGCAGTCACGAACTAGACTGCATCTTGGTGTGTGGATTAGGAAGCTTGGGGCAACATTGTGTTGCCCTGCTTAAAGAGTTTGGTGTGCGGGTCAATGCGATTGATTTAGTCCCGCCAGAGAGTTGGGAAATTCCGACAATCCCTCAATCTTTAAACGGATTATGGACGGGAGACTGTCGACGCAGCGACATCTTAGAGAAAGCGCAAATCCAACAATGTCGAGCGGTGTTACTCGTGACATCCGATGAGCGCGTCAATATTGAAGCAGCGTTTGCGGCCAGGCTAATCAATCCTCAGATTCGACTGGTTGTGCGATCGTCTAAGCAGAATCTAAATCAGCTTTTAGAGCAACAGCTTCAAAACTTTGCAGCATTTGAGCCCACTCAGCTTTCAGCGTCAGCGTTTGCCCTTACTGCGCTCGATGAAGAGATTCTAGGATTTTTCAACATCGACGACCAAATCATGCACGTCATCCAGCGCAAGATTCAACCGAGCGATCGCTGGTGCAATGTGCGCCGAGTGTATGAACTCAACAGCCGCCGCCGCCAAGTTTTAAAGCATCGTCCGGCATCGTCCTCGGGTGAGCCATCCAGTTCATCAAGCCAATTTTATGATTGGAATCCTGATGCCATGCTTCAGGCGGGGGATTGGCTGATCACCCTTGAAGCTTCACCGTATCTCCTCACGAAAGCACCCTCCGCTACCCCTGATGTAGCTCGAACTGAAAGTAGAGGATTACAGCACATTATTCAGCATTTGAACTGGGCGAGTTTCAAACGCACCTTCACTCGATTTTGGAGACAGAGCGATCGCCATCAAATTCGTCGCGTCGTCGCGCTGTGTGGTTTGACCATAATCGCATTGCTGAGCCTTGGAACACTTTTGTTCTGGTTATTTTATCCAGGCACCCGCTTACCCGATGCCTTCTATGCCACGGTTGTTTTATTGCTCGGCGGCTATGGCGATTTGTTTAGCGAATTTGAATTGACCGTGCCCATTCCCGGCTGGTTGCGGTTTTTTGGTCTAGGACTGACGCTAGCGGGCACAGCATTTGTAGGAGTTCTTTATGCGCTATTAACCGAGAATTTGTTGACCATGCGGCTGCAATTTTTGCGTCGTCGTCCGCCATTGCCGCAGCACAATCATATTGTGGTGATCGGGCTAGGTCGAGTGGGTCAGCGCGTCGCCGCTTTGCTGCAAGAGTTTAAGCAACCGCTGATCGGCATGATGCAAGGCACTCCCGATCCAGATTTGCTACCTCAGATTCCGATTATCTCGGGGGATCTGAGTCAGGCGATCGCCCAGATCAATCTGTCATTTGCCAAAAGCATCATCGCCGTCACTGAAGACGAGATGCAGAACTTAGAAATGGGGCTTATGGTTCACGACGCCAACCCCCGTAGCCGCATTGTGATTCGTACCTATGACCAGCGATTTAGCAACTATATCGCCGGGCTATTTGCTTATGCCCAGGTGCTTTGCGTGTCTGCCCTCTCCGCAGAAGCGTTTGTCGCAGCCGCATTTGGTGAGAATGTCTTAAGTCTTTTTCGACTCGACCATACAACTGTGCTAGTTACTGAATATCGAATTGAAGCCAATGATACGTTGAACGGGCTTTTGCTGTCAGAAGTAGCGTATGGGTACGACGTGGTGCCGATTTATTATCAAAAATTGGCGCATGATCTCCCCAAGTTTATGCCCTCTGATGACATTCGACTGAGAGAGGGCGATCGCCTGATAGTATTGGCGACGAGTGAAGGATTGAAGCGCATCGAACAGGCAGAAATGGCACCTCGACGGTGGAACGTGATCATCGAAACCGCCTTAACTCCGCAGGCTAGCTTTGATGGCGGCACTGAAATTGCTCTAATTTCAGGATGTCGCATTCACGATGCCCGAGACTGTATGAAAGATCTCCCCAAACCGCTACCGACTCCATTATTCAAGCATCAGGCAAAGCGGCTGGTGAGAAATCTGAGCAAGATTCAAGTGTTAGCACATGTCGAAGAACCGAGCGATCGCCCCCAATCGTAGTCAGACATCATCCCGACTCGTTACACATCACCGATCAACCCACTCCGGCACATATCGCCATGCGGTTCGTAGCTCTCGATCGAGCGGTTTGTAATGGGGCTCTTTTTCGCCCACCAAGGCCCAAAACTTTGCCGAGTGATTTAGGTGAACCGTGTGACACAGTTCATGGATAAACACATAGCGAACCAGATCAGGCGGCAGAAACAAGAGCTTGTAATTGAGGCTGATAGATTTGCGACTTGAACAGCTTGCCCATCGGGTCTTCTGCCCCCGGACAGACATGGCGCTGTACGACAGTTGAATGGTTTGACTAATGTGTTGAAGCCAAGGGTCAAAGCGAATTCGCGCTTGCTGACTCAGCCAGTGGCGCAATAGAGGATAGCAAATATCCGGTGAGATATCTAAGGTGTGGAGAATGAGTCGTCCCGGCTGCAAAACTGAGATGGACGGGGCGACCCGCTGAGTGAGTCGATAATCAATCGTCCACTCCTCGGAGAGCGATCGCAGCAAAATCTGAGTCGGCAATGGGTCTTCAGGCTTGGGCGAGAGCGATCGCCTTTCTGCTGCAATTCGATGGAGGTGTTTCTCAATCCAACTTTGCCGCTGTGCCAAAATTTTAGCTAACTCATGGCGATCAAACCGAGGCGGAATTACAACTTCAACCTCACCCAAATGAGATACTTTGATCGACACATGCTTCGCACGTTTACTCTCTCGAATCTGATAGTCGTTGTCAATCCGACCCGTTTGACCCAATCGATCAAGCTGCCGAGATGCTGAATTGGCCATGGAGCGTTCCTATCGTATGGAGTGCCAGTTTGATTAGTGCTCAGGTTGATCCATCAAACTACATCACTCTGCTGCAAAAAATCGAGCAAAATTTGTTGGTGAGGCAGTCCGATCGGACATATCTTTTTGGCTCGCTTAGAAAACCGATAACCTTGGCGAATTTGTTCGATCGTAAACAGGTCTAAATCCCATCCTTCACCGAGGACTAGTTTATCAATGGAAACGTCTAATAATCCATAGAAGACATATCGAATCACGCTGAAATTGTCATAGCAGCCAATTTCAGTTAAGGTCAGGGGGCAATAGCCAATTTCTTCAAGGAGCTCTCGCCTCATGCTCATTTCAGGCATTTCTCCAGGTTCGATATGTCCACCAAAAAACGCCCAATGGCCTGGATACGCAATGGTGAGAATGTCATCACGAAGCTGCATGAGAAATTGATCATTGTGTCTGAGGATGGCTCCGACTACTCTGGGTCGAGCATTATCGGCTAGTGTCATAGAGAAACCATGAAACGTTATGCACGAGGATGAAGCAATAATTTGCCTACTCGTCTACGCGGGGTTCTAGCTGGTCTAATTCATGAATATAGATGTCATGAGCGTCTTGTCCAAGTTCAGGTCCAAGTTCAGGGAAGTCTTGAACACGCACCTCTCCCAAAATCCGCACGCGATCGCCCGACTGAAGCTGAGAATCTGAAGTGAGTACCCAGATAGAGCCCGAATCATCGTGCAGTTGATAAACCTGCCCATCGATCAAGGGAATGCGATCGCCCACCGTTCCCTGTAGAGACACGGTCTGTCCAGCCGCCGAAGGCGTATCAATCGACTCAACGGAACGGACTCTGCGAAACCAATCTAGCGGAAACACTCCCCAGTTAGAGGACATAAACGGGCTACACGCTTGGATTCCAAACAAAAGAATTAATCCGCCTAGCCAACCCCTTACAACAAATCGGTACACAGCCATCCCGTTACACGTCAACTTCAATCCATCTGTGAGGCAGGGCGTTCATGAGTCTGTGCGTTGAATTTTTAAGCGTTTGAATCATTATTCTCAAACGAGTAACTAAATCTGAGACACTATATCTGAGACGCTTATGAGAGTTAAACCGCTCATTATAGACACCGAATCTGAATCTCACTCTACCCTACTTCAGCATGTCTGGTTTACTGGATGGTAAAGCGTTAGCCAAAAAAATTCAGACTGATTTGGCTCAACAGACGCAAACGCTCAGCCAAATCGTAGGTCGCCCCCCTGGGTTAGCCGTCTTGATGGTCGGCGACAACCCGGCTAGTGCTGCCTATGTCCGTGGCAAAGAGAAGGCCTGTGCGCGGGTTGGCATTGCCTCGTATGGTCAACATTTTCCGACCGAAACCTCTCAAGCCGAGCTAAAGCAAACCATTGATGCTCTCAACCAAAATGATCATGTCGATGGAATTCTAGTTCAACTGCCGTTACCTGCCCATCTTGATGCAGTGGCACTCCTCAATCGGATTGTTCCTGAAAAAGATGCTGACGGGCTCCATCCGTATAATATGGGGCAGCTCCTGAGGGGAGAAGCAGGGTTACAGAGCTGCACTCCCGCTGGAGTCATGCGCCTCTTAGATGAGTATGATATTTCTCTCAAGGGGAAGCAGGCCGTTGTCATCGGACGCAGCATTTTAGTGGGTAAGCCGATGGCGATGCTGCTGGTAGCAGCTGATGCAACGGTGACGATAGCGCATTCTAAGACCCAAGACCTGGGGGCGATCGCCCAAAGTGCAGATATTCTAATTGCAGCAGTGGGGCGCGCTGGATTCATTACTCCCGATATGGTCAAACCAGGCGCAGTGGTGGTCGATGTTGGGATCAACCGAGTCAGCGATCGCACAGGTAAAACCCGCCTCGCGGGCGACGTTCAGTTTGATGAGGTTCGTGCCATCTCAGACTGGATTACCCCTGTGCCTGGCGGTGTCGGTCCGATGACAGTCACCATGCTGTTGCACAATACAATCTGGAGTTTTCGCCAGCGCCTTCAACTTTGATGCAATGTCCTGAGTTCAGTCACCGAGTTTCGCCGAAGCCACAATTTCCTGCGAATATAGTTGAGGATATGACTAGTTCCAAACGCATGGTCGTGACAGACGATACCCGTTCATCCCAATCTAACTTCGACTTAATGGACTATTTGACCCAGCGCAAAGCGTTGGTTGAGCTTGCCTTAGAGCAGTCCATTACTGTTGTCTATCCGGAGCAAATTTATGAAGCAATGCGCTATTCGCTGATGGCAGGAGGGAAGCGTCTGCGTCCCATTCTGTGTTTAGCGACCTGCGAAATGACGGGTGGCACCGTTGAGACGGCAATGCCCACTGCCTGTGCCCTCGAAATGATTCATACGATGTCATTGATCCATGATGATTTACCCGCGATGGATAATGACGATTATCGTCGAGGCAAACTCACCAACCATAAGGTATATGGCGAAGCGATCGCCATTCTCGCAGGAGATGGGCTACTCGCCTACGCATTTGAATTTGTCGCAACCCAAACCCACAATGTGCCCGCCAACCTCATTTTAGATGTGGTTGCGCGGCTAGGGCGTGCCGTAGGAGCAGCCGGGCTCGTTGGCGGGCAGTCGGTCGATTTAGAATCTGAAGGACAACACGATGTGTCAATCGAAACCCTTGATTTTATTCACCAACATAAAACAGCCGCGCTTCTAGAAGCGTCAGTGGTATGTGGCGCAGTTTTGTCAGGTGCCTGCCAAAATGATATTCAACGGCTATCTCGCTATGCTCAGTGTGTTGGCTTAGCATTCCAAATCGTAGATGACATTTTAGACATCACCGCAACGCAAGCCGAACTTGGGAAAACTGCTGGGAAAGATTTACAAGCACAAAAAGCCACCTATCCCAGCATTTGGGGAATTGATGCCTCCAAACAGAAGGCTCACCAGCTTATCACTGCCGCCAAAACCGAGATCGAACCGTTTGGTGAACTCGCTCAGCCGCTAATGGCACTCGCCGACTTTATTGTTGCCCGCACGCATTAAACCTACAGACGATCATGCAAGACTTCTGGCATATCTTGGATAACAGAGTGTTGGTCATTGCACTGATAGCTTGTCTCTCAGCTCAAGCGCTTAAACTGCCAATCGAATTTGCCCGCTATGGCAAGATTAGTGTAAAGACAGTTTTTGAAACAGGCGGAATGCCTAGTGCCCATTCGGCTCTTGTGGCAGCGCTAGCATCGGGAGTTGGGCAGACGCTAGGCTGGAGCAGCGCAGAATTTGCGATCGCCTTCGTTGTGGCGATCGTGGTTATGTATGATGCAGCAGGAGTTAGACAAGCCGCAGGTATCCAAGCTCGGATTCTCAATCAGATTATTGACGAATTATTTCGAGAACACCCGACATTTAATGAAAATCGACTAAAAGAATTGCTCGGTCATACCCCGGTTCAAGTCATTGCTGGGCTAGCCCTCGGCATTGCAATATCGTGGGTGGCGTCTCCTGCCTATCAAACCGGAATCTAATATCTTTTGACGCTTATGCTAACGGTTGCACTTCCGAAGGGAGCACTCTTAAAAGACAGTATTCGCTTGCTCCAGCAAATCGGGCTCGATTTTAGCGTGCTGTTAGATGACTCAAATCGACAGCTTGAAGTGTGGGATTCAAGCCATCGTGCTAAAGCGTTGCTGGTGCGTAACTATGACGTACCCGTCTATGTTGAATATGGGCAGGCTCAGCTTGGCATCGTCGGGTATGACATTTTGCGGGAAAAGCAGCCCCAGGTTGCTCATCTTGTCGATCTTAAATTTGGCAAATGCCGCATGTCGATTGCTGTCAAAACCTCTAGCCCCTATCGCTCAGCGCTCGACTTACCTCCCCACTGTCGTGTTGCCTCAAAGTTTGTCAACTGCGCGCGCGACTATTTTCAGCAGATTGATTTACCCGTTGAGCTCATCTCTCTGTATGGATCGGTTGAATTAGGCCCCATCACCGGAATGTCGGAAGCAATTGTTGACTTGGTTGCAACCGGACGGACGCTGAAAGAAAACAACCTCATCGAAATTGATCCACTCTTTGAAAGCACCGCTCGACTGATTGCCAACCCACTGAGCTATCGCCTTGATGTAGATAATCTTCACCAACGCATCGAACGGATTCGAGACATCACAATGGCGATCGCCTAGTTTGACATTGTCGCATCGGCATCATAGGAACGCCTCATACCGTCAGGAGTGTTAGATGCTTCTCCCAAAGCGTTGCGTAATTCAGAAAACTGCGTGATCCGGTGGGGGCAGACTGCGACATTCAAAAATTTGTTCCCAGATCTTCATCAATGGTTTATGCCCGAATTATTTTTCCTTAACAGAGAACTTCCTACTATAGATTTAAGTTCAAAGCGGATTTGAAACTCTATTCGAAAACTCTATTAGTACCTCGCCCCGGCGCCTATATATAGCCGGGGCTTATTATTTGGCGCGGTTAGAAATTTGGCGCGGTTAGAAATTATTTCAGTGCTGGTTCTGTTTGCCTGGTTTACTCGCTCTGTCCTGGCAATCGGGCACTCTCGATCAGGCGATTCGCCCTGATGATGAACGTGTCTCCTGCTTTACTAAATCGTAATATTTCAAAGCCTATCTTCCTCTAATCCTGTAGGATGAGTCATTGAACCCGTTCAGTTGCAATTTTAATATCCTGGTTTTATATGACTGTGGTGCAGCCTCACTCTGTTGATCTATCTCATCCCCATCAAAAAGCAAAGGCGCTTCCACCCGGGAAAGTTCGTCCGGCGAAAGCTCTTTGCAGCGAATGTGGTCTGTGCGACACCCACTACATTCACTATGTCAAAGAGGCGTGCGCATTTCTCAATCAACAAATTGCCGACCTCGAAGAACAAACTCATGGGCGATCGCGCGATTTAGATATCTCCGATGACTGGTACTTCGGCGTGCGCCAGACGATGATGGCGGCTCGCAAAAAAGAACCGATCGAGGGCGCTCAGTGGACGGGAATTGTCAGCACGGTGGCGATCGAAATGCTGAATCGAGGGCTAGTCGAAGGGGTGGTTTGCGTCCAAAACTCGGCTGACGACCGCTTTCAACCGATGCCCATCGTCGCTCGTACACCCGAGGACATTTTAGCCGCGCGTGTCAACAAGCCAACTCTGTCCCCCAATCTGTCTGTTCTAGAGCAAATCGAACAGTCTGGCATGAAACGAGTGTTGGTGATTGGCGTCGGGTGTCAAATTCAGGCGCTTCGGGCCGTTGAGCAAACGCTCGGGCTTGAAAAGCTATATGTGCTCGGCACACCCTGCGTCGATAACGTAACCCGCGCCGGACTTCAGACATTCTTGGATACCACCAGCCGATCACCCGAGACGGTTGTGCATTACGAGTTTATGCAAGATTTTCAAGTTCACTTTAAGCATGAAGATGGCTCGATTGAGAAGGTACCCTTCTTTGGCTTAAAGACGAACCAGCTTAAAGATGTATTTGCGCCGTCGTGTATGAGCTGTTTTGACTATGTAAATTCTCTAGCCGATTTGGTGGTGGGCTACATGGGAGCCCCCTTTGGCTGGCAATGGATTGTCGTTCGCAACGATCGCGGACAAGAGATGCTAGATCTTGTGATGGATCAGTTAAATACGCAACCCGTCATGTCTGCTGGCGATCGCCAAAATGCTGTCCAGCAAAGCATCCCCGCCTACGACAAAGGCGTGACATTGCCGATGTGGGCAGCCAAACTCATGGGCATCGTTATCGAGAAAATCGGGCCCAAAGGATTAGAGTACGCCCGCTTTTCCATCGACTCTCACTTCACGCGCAACTATCTCTATGTCAAACGGCATCATCCCCAAAAACTTGAGGCCCATGTGCCAGACTTTGCTCAGCGAATCGTTGGGCAATATCAGCTGCCCGATTGACGTACTACCGATATTTCATTTGGCATGAGTGTGAAGAAATTACCTCATTCCATCCCCGGACAGAGTACGCTACGATCAAAACCAGCGCAGATAGCCATAATAGTGGCCTGTATCGCACACTAACACGCTATGCACAATCCTGTGATTTTTGTTAATGTGCGATTTGTGATTTTGGATAGCAGGAGGACACATAAAATGAACCCGGCTCAAATTAATTGTGCAGAAGCCTGTGTGAACGGCTGTGTTTTAGGAGATCGATGCCCTAATTTGGAGTATAAAGAGCAAGCATCGAAATTTATCCACGAAACATCGTTGGATGATATGCTGGCGATCGCCCAAGAAGCCGTCATGAAAAAAATGACAGAGCCACCCAAGTGGGTTCTCCCCGACGATGATTCTAATTAACAAGAAGGAAACAAGGCACATTGGCAACGGCCTCGACGAGTAACTTGGCGAAGGATGGCTTCAACAACCGTATTACTCGGTCCTTCCAAATCATTCATGAACAATGACCGGCGTTCCAATCCTTGCCCAGTTAAATAACCACTCGGCGTGGTCAACTGCAACATTGACGCATCCGTGACTAACGGGTGTCCCAAATTGGTTATGCCAATACGCACCATGAGTTGCATAAATTAACGTCCTGCGCCATTACCTCGTCCAGGCAGAAGCGGCTCCTCCACTGACCGACGAAATACTTCAACATCTTCGTTAAAGTCGATGGGCAAGACTGCAACCACGTTTTCATGAGGACGTGGAATAATCACCCACGTTTCGAGCACGCCGCCGGGGGCATTTTTCGCAGCCTCAACGCCAGCTTCCATAGCCGCCTTTACTTCAGATACATCGCCGCGAATATTGACGGTGAAGCGAGCGCTTCCTGCTCGGATATACCCTACTAATGTCACTCGTCCTGCTTTCACCATCGCGTCGGCTGCGGCAAGCACCGGTGGAAACCCCTTCGTCTCAAGCGACCCAACTGCCTCTGGCATGTCCCCTCTCCTGAATCAATGACAAGCAATCAAACGGAACGCACATTCAAATCTAACTCATTGTACGAGGCTTCAGACCAGATTTTGCCGAAAACCAACGTTGTGTAATGGATAAAATAACTCTTTATGTTTATACACGTTTGTTTTGGATGACTCCAAGATGGGGGGGTAGGTTTGAGTTGAGCACAGTTTCCATACCCGATGTGCAGCAATCGAGGTGCCGCTACACTCTAAATTCCTCACATTCCTCACTGTAGTCAATGGGTAATACGGCTTCTAAGTTCTCGGGTGGGTTAGGGACTATGTAGTATGTGGTAACTTTACCTTCGTAGGGAAGCCGATTAGCTGCTTCGATTCCGGCTTCTACAGCGCGTTTCACCTCCGATACGGGGCCTCGCACCGCGACGAACTGCCGACCGCTCTCAGCACGGTCATATCGAACAATCGTGACTCGACCCGCTTTAACCATCGCATCTGCTGCCGCTAAAACGGTCGGAAAACCTTGGGTCTCAATTACCCCAACGGCAACTGGCATCGCAATTCTCCTAAACGTAAATCGTTCGACACTGAAGAGCAAATTGAATATGAAACTCACTATACCTTGATTGAGCTGGGTTCAGCATCCGCAGCAATAATCCGTTCACAATATGAGTTGGGCCATGCCCATTTGTAATGGCATTCCTTTGGGTTTCCCCAGCATAGGCTTAGATAGAGCTCGGTGCGCGCAGCATCAACCTCAACCCACTCCGCATCTGAAATCAGCCGTTCGACATGATCTACAGAGGTTTGAACCGGCTCATCGCCGACTAGCCAAAGATTCATACCTGGGGTCACGTCGCGCCAAAAGGTAATAATCGAAAGCTTGGAAGCAATTAAGGTTTCCTTATCGCCAGGGACAGGGACTAACTGATTGTGCAATTCTGGTGAGGGAATCTCGTGTCCCCGAAATGAACACGTGCGCCAGATGATGCCTGAGACGCGATGCTGAAGCTGATAATCATGAATCTGGCTGCGAAAATCTCGATAGGCAAAGACTTTGCTCAACTTCTCTGACCCAAGGGCTTTAGAAATCACGGGGTTGCGAATCCGATCGGCAGAGGAGAGCAAAATTCGCTCCCCTCTCCAGGTTGCCCGGAGTTCTTGATCTAAGATCTGGATAAGTTGCTCTGTGGTGTAGCTCATTAGGCTAGGGAGCAATCTAGGGCGATCGCTCGATGGGGCAAACGGATAACAACAGCTTCGTCGATTTTAGAACAACTCCGAGGAGTGATTGGTATCAATCGAGATATCCAAGCATGTCATCAATATCTTCAGTATCGTTGTCAGCAATCGGACGATTGCCTGGCAACGGTGATTCGGCTCGATATAAGTTGAGCCCCTGAGACTGATTTACCCGCGATAGTTGAGCACTATTTGAACTCTCCGATTCTAGGGAGGTTTCAGTTGACGGCAGGTTTTGAGATTCTGAGGTCATTCTTGCCTCCATAGATTAATCCTTCCTTATGCCCATTGTACCGACTCCTGGATGCAAGGGAAGCATCATGACGAGATGAAGGAAGGACAAGGAAATTAGATTTGGGGGATTGAAGGAGGAATTACGAATGGGGTTCTCCGAACAGAATCATCGACCCCTTTAATGAGGTAATGACCTGGGTTGTCACATCACTAACCGCTAAACCTCCCGCAGTACGGCGACGCATCGAACGTAAGATGACGATGTCAAATTCCTTCGAGACATCTAAAATAACTTTTGCGACATCATCGTGGGGAATGGTTTTGATGGTGAAATTGTCATAGGATCCAGATTGCGTTAGGAGCTGAGCGAGTTCTGCTTCAAAGTCTTTGATTTGCTCGACGGGTGTACGGCGATCGCACACATGCAGCAGCATCAGAGACGCATGGTTCGTATCAGCAAAAAATTGGGCAAACCGAATCGTCTGAACTGTTTGCGGCGTAATAATTTTAACAGGCACCAAGATGCGACGCAGGTTAATCGGGTCGTCTAAGAGTCGGGCAACGGCAACCGGACAGTGAGAGGCCCAAAACACGCTGTCAATTAAACTGCCAAATAGCCTCGCCTTCAATCCGGTGGTTTCACTCCACCCCATAACAATGAGGTTGGCATAGACTTCGCGGGCCGTGCGACTAATGCCATCCGAAATATCGTTGTCAATCCGAATTCGGGGTTCTGCTTGGACGCTAAATTCTTGACTAATGTCTGAAGCCCGCTGAAGCAGCCGCTGGCTTCGTCGGAGTACCCCACTTAGCTCGGGTTCGTCTAGAGGTACTTGGGCTTTGGCGATCGAAAGCGGCACAATAATTCCAGATTCATGGCGGGCCAGGAGAGCGGCCATCTCAATTAGATACCGCTGAGTTAACGGATTATAGATTGGCACTAAAACCGTAAACGGATGGCTGCCCTCAGGTGGTTCAGAGAGTTCGCCAGCCCAATCGTCTTCACCGATCCACCAGCCATCATGGGCGATTGCTTCTAGATTAGGTTTGGGAACGGATAGCCCTACTGCAAACCGCTCTGTGATTAGCGGCCCTAGTAACGACGTGGCTAACATCAACACAATCACGCTGTTGAACACCGCCTCGCTCAATAATCCGGCTTCTAGACCCACCAATGCGGCAGCCAATGTCGCGGCGACCTGAGGCAACGAGAGCGACCACATGGTGAAAAATTCTGCCAAACTATAGCGAAACATAACCTTGGCAATAAGAGCTGCAAGAAACTTGCTGACAAATAAACCCAGGACAATAGCGAAGGTGAGGTCAAATTCTGTCGTTAGACTTTGCAAAAATGCAGGCACGTTTAAAAGCAATCCAGTCCCCACGAAGAAAAACGGGATAAAGAGCGTGCTGCCCACAAACTCTACTTTTTCTTTGACAGGTCCATTCCCTACCACATCATTAACCGCAAGACCGGCGAGAAACGCCCCGACGATTTTATCGACATTGATGACTTGAGCTCCAACCGAGGCCAGAAAAACCGCAAGGAGCACAAACAAAAACTGATTGCTCTCTTCCTCACCCGTACGTCGAAAATATTCTTTCCCGGCCCAGTCAAAGCCAAACAGCACGATACATGAATAAATTGCAAGAGCTGACAGCTGAACAATCAAACTCGCAATCGAGAACTCACCATCTTGAATCGATACGCAAATGGCTAAGACTAGCAGCGCAGCGATGTCGGTAAAGATCGTCGCGCCAATTGTGACCGTGACGGCTTCATTGCGAACAACGCCCAAGCGCTGAATGATAGGGTAGCTCAATAGGGTATGGGATGCCAGCAGAGAGCCAATCAGGACAGATGCATTCCAGCCAAACTCAAAATGTAATCCAATTAGCGTGCCTACGATCAGAGGCACCAAGAATGTCGCGGCGCCAAATCCGATAGAACGAGTACGCGTTTTGCGAAATTCGCCCAAATCGACTTCAAGCCCGGCAACAAACATGAGATAAATTTTGCCGATATCCGAAAGCAGTTTTGTTGTTTCAGATTCGGCACTTAATAGTCCCAAGCCATCTGATCCCAAGACAACCCCCGCAAATAAAAGACCGACCAACCCCGGCAATCGCAGTCGTTCAAAAAAAGGCGGAACAATCAGAATCACCAGCAGCAAAATCGTAAACGCAACGATCGGGCTAGGACTGCCCGGAAAGAACTGCATGAGTTGTTCCATAGGTGAGCTGCGCCAATTAGGTAGAGAGTGGAGAAAATAGAGTGTGGGGGCGATCGCCCCTGTTTGCTGACGAATCTCACCAATTATCGCTTTTATTTCGAGGAACAATCACTGCGATCGCATGGGGAACCAATCGAAAGTGAGCGGGCGTTTGAGTCGTGATCTCCCCGTCAGTATTCACAAGATGGGGGCTACGGGTATAGACCTCAATCTCTTGGGCTTCGAGCGTTCGCACGCCCAACCATTCATGAAAACGCCCAATCCAGAGTGCGGGAATAAGCGTGATGAACTGCCACCAATGCTCAATCTCCAGGCTATAGAGGTCGAGCCGCTGATCGTTGATGGACGCGTCATGGGCAACGGTCATGCCGCCTCCGTAGTAACGCCCATTGCCGACAGCGATTTGAACCGTGCGGATGCGAAACGATCGGCCTGGAAGGCGAATTTCAGCCCTAAAGGGACGATTCTTGACAATCACCTGAAATGCAGTCTTCGCGTACGCTAAAACTCCCCAACGGCGCTTGGCCTCTCTAGAGAGATGCTGAGTAATCTTGACGCTCAGTCCAACACTCGCCACGTTAAAGAAATGTTTGCCATTCACCCATCCGAGGTCAATGCGGTGAGGGATTCCCGTGGCGATCGCCTCACACGCAGCAAACAATGGCTTCGGAATTCCCAGGGTTCGTGCTAGATCATTCGCAGTGCCCAGCGGTAAAATCCCGAGTGGCAGCTGAGTATCAATGAGCCCTTCAACCGCAGAGTTTAGGGTGCCGTCTCCGCCACCAACGATCACAAGGTCAACCTGATCGCGATAGTCGCAAATAATCTGAGAAAAATCTTGAGCCTGATCGATCGACGGCTGAATTAGATCTAAACCAAATGCCTGCAGATGGGCGATCGCCTCTGAGACATTGCCATCCCCCTGCCGCGCATGGGGATTAATGAGCACCAACGCCCGATTCCGCGCGGCTGGCGGTAGTTCCTCAGGCAATTCCCTTGATTCGTCTGAATATCTGTAATCTGCCATGCTGACAACGTCAAAAATTAGAGGAATTACATAGCTAACCCTTAATCTGTCTTAAACTCTTCATAAATCTGTTGCTATGCTAGATGAAATACTAATCTTTAGATACGTCTTGCTTCGGTTGACGTCGTGAATTTAGGGTTGCATCTAACGATCAATATGCCAAGCGATTGGTCTAAATAAGGCGGTTCAGGTCTAGTTAATTGGGTTCTTCTGGTTTTTCTATAGTATGAAGCCGCGTCTAGCTCGAAACGAGAGCATTTCTTTAACGAAATTGCAAATCTGGACGAAGGCCGAGTTGAGTGCATCACTAGATATCTCCCTGAGCTGCCCGTACCGTGATATGTCAGTTTGGATATGTATCGAGACAGTATAGATCGCTATCAATTTCAAACCGTGCCTACAGCATTAAACACTCGCAAACGAATTGGCGCATATTTAGAAGAGGCAGGTCTGGTCACCCGCGCTCAGATTGAAGTTGCCCTGAATGATCAGAAAGCCACCGGTATGCGCTTTGGTGAAGTTTTGGCTGCTCGTGGCTGGGTTAAACAGCAAACCATTGAATATTTGATGAAGAAAATCGTTGGCCCTGAACGGCGATCAAAAGATGCCGTACCTCAGAATGCTGCCCGTAACGCTTCACCATCTCATTCAGTTCCACCACCCCCGCCTCCGCAGCGAGCCTCCAGGCAATCCTCTAATCCATCTCAGAGGTCCGATTCTAACCAACAGCAGCAGCGCCGTGAGGTACCTATCTCCAAACCGTTGCCGTCTGTACCTTCCTCCGATGGAGATGTGAATTGGGTCGGCTAGTAAATGATCTGCTAGTGAGTCTAGGTAGAAGATCTTGACTGGGTCTGGCTAAGGCCCAAATAGCCATAGCCAGATAGGCAAGGTTGCCAATATACCAACTGAGCCAATCGCCAGCGTGGTCACAGTAAGACCCCGGTCGAGGTTGTATGCTTCAGCAATGACCAGCGTGGCAAAGGCAGGAGGCATCGCCATTTGCAAAACCACGACCAGTTGAGCAGGGCCTGTAATCCCGATGAGTGGCAGGCATAGCCCTAACGCCATTGGCACAATGAGCATCTTGATGCTCAAGCTAATCGCTGCTTTTTGGGCATTTCGCCACGATGAAACTTGGCTAAGCCGCATCCCTAGCAGAAGTAGCGATGATGCAACGATCGCCCAGGCAATGCCCAATAAACCACGCTCAACAGGCTGCGATAGGGGCACTTGACGAAATCCTAACCCTGCCCAAAAGCTCCAAAATGCCGGGTTGATGAGGATGGCTTGAAAAAGCTGCCCCATGTTTTGATAACTGGTTCCAAATCGAGCTGCAAGAATAACGCCCAGTCCGTATGCGCCTAGAGTGCTGCCTAAGAGATCATAAAAAATTGCCCAGCCAAAAAATTTAGGCCCAATCAGGGTTAGCACGACCGGATAGCCCAAATAGCCCGTATTTCCAATCATGGCCGAGAGCATAAAACTTCCTTGGGTCGGCAAGCTCCATCGTTGATGGGCAGGATGAGGAGAGCGAGGAAATGGCTCATTGGCGATGTTGCTAGCGGTATGACCGTCCCCAATATCATCCCGAGATGGCGATCGCCGCCTAGAAAGATAAGATGTCCGACTTACTCTGCCTGTGATCATCATCCACGACCATGCCAAACTAGCTCCCAGCAGAATGGCAATCCAGGCGATCGCCGGAACCACCCAAACCGACTCCGATAAATCCGCTTGCCGCAAAAATGCCAAGATACTGATGGGTACGCCCACCCAAAACAAAAACTTTCCTAGATAAAACGGCACCCGTACCGGGAGCTTCATTCCTAGCACGACCCCCAAACCAACCCACGTAACGAGCGGAAGATAAAGTCGAATGAGATTGGATTCTAAATCAGACATTTGCCTGGATGAGGTCACAAAAACTTGCGTTGACACGTGTGCTTTAGCACTGGCAGAGTCCGTGTCCCAGTTTACAATTAGTAGTATTGAGTTACATCACCTACAGAGGTTAGGCTGTGGATAATCCTAATCTGCCTGGAAAGTCGCCTAATTTTCCAGCCCATGACCCCGATGATATCCCCGAAGCATTGCGGGAAACTCCTAAATCGCCATCGTCAACATCGAGGGTTTTGTTTCCGTGGGTTTGGGGAGGCATTGGTGTTGGGGCGATCGCCCTGTTAGCAGCAACTTGGGGAGTCTGGCAGCTTCAAGGCGCGAGTCGAGCGGACTCGCTGATAGCTACCCCTGTGACTCCTGCAAAATCCGGCATACGAGACTCGCTCAGCAATATTGGCCTTCAGTTCCCAGACACCTTGCTAGGGCATCGTCCGTATGACGAAGTTTCCGAAGATACTCTAGTTTCGGTGACAGCAGATGGCAATGTTAAGCTACGCGAATCTGCAGCTGAGCAATTTCTAGCAATGGCAAATGCAGCACGGGCAGATGACATCTACCTGGTTCCCCTGTCTGGGTTTCGTTCACTTGAGTATCAAAAATATTTATTCTTTGGCATCAAGGCAGAAGAAGGACAGGCTGCGGCTCGGCGCGCTGAAACGAGCGCTCCTCCTGGCTATAGCGAACACCATACTGGCTATGCCGTCGATATCGGAGATGCGGATCATCCCGAAGCTGACGTTCAACCCGATTTTGAAAACACCCCAGCATTTCGATGGCTTGAGCAGCATGCAGCGTATTACAATTTTGAACTATCTTTTCCTAAGGACAATGCTGATGGCGTCAGTTATGAGCCGTGGCACTGGCGATTTGTCGGCGATACCGAGAGTCTGGAGTTGTTCTACGGTTCACCCAGTCGAACTCCGTCTTCGGCGAATTCAGATAATTGATTTAGATCATTCAGATTATTTAGAGCATTCATTTAACTCATTGCAGATTTGGGAGCATCATCTGTGGGTCAGACCTCGCTTAACCTTCTCGCTATTACCTTGTTCTCGCTCGTCATGATGAGTGTCTTTGGCCCCCTGATTAATCTGTCTCCTGCGGTACCGGCGATCGCCGTATTTGGGTTGCTGAGCATTGCGACGGTTGACACGCTCGCGTGGCAAGGGCGTGGCAGCACCCTTCTTCTCGATTGGGTTGCCCGTTTTTCTCCAGAACATCGCCGTCGCGTCATTCGCCACGAGGCAGGGCATTTCCTCGTTGCCCATTTGCTCGATATTCCGATTACAGGCTACACCTTAAGCGCTTGGGACGCATTTCGCCGCGGACAACCGGGACTGGGTGGCGTGAGCTTTGATAGCCAAGAACTCGACGCTCAGTTAGAAAGCGGTGCGTTATCGTCAAGCTTAGTAGACCGCTATTGCAAGGTGTGGATGGCTGGCGTTGCTGCTGAGACGCTAACCTATGGCAACGCCGAAGGCGGAGAGGACGATCGCCAAAAGATGCGAATTCTGTGGACTCAGTTGCGCCGCCCCATGCAAGAATGTGACCTCAAAGAACGGTGGTCGGCCTTACAAGCCAAAACTCTCCTCGAAGATCATCATGCTACCTATGAGGCTCTAGTCGAATCGATGGAACAGGGAGCATCTGTTGAAGCCTGCCTGCAGATTCTTGAACAATCTAACTAGCCAACAATTTCGCAAGTTGCCATCTCTTAACGCCGTTTAGAATGCCGTTTAGAATAGTGAATCTAGGTCAAGCGCCTTTGAACCACCTTGCTGAAGTTGGCGTAAAATCTGACCCAGCTGATACCACACTAACCCCCCCGTTAAAACAGTCAGGGGAAGGGCGATCGCATACGAAATCTTAGCCGAGAACGCAAAAATTTGAATCCCTGATGCGAGAAACACGCAAACGCCTCCACAAATCCCCAAAAAGGGAATGAGAAGGCGAATTCCTCGAATTGCAGCTAACGATTCACGAGTGCGCGTGATCGACCATTCTTTGACAGATTCTTTCAGAGTGGCAGAAAATGCCGAGCCACAGGAAATGCCGGCAAATAGCCCAGCGATGAGTAAAAAGTAAGGCGCTGGTGAACTTGAAATAAACGAATAGGACACAAATTACTCCAAGGGCAACAAAGAGGGAGAACGTCCAACGATTTTCAACTCACCAGCTTATCACTGTTCGATCGAGGTATTTGATTAATTATGTCCACCTAACGAATCTTGAGATGGCTGAAATGCTGCTAAATTTGCCATAGTCGGCAAAAAAGAAGCCGCTTGTTCGGCTGAAAATTCGGTTAAGGCCCCAAGCGCTGCATTAAAGATCCGTTCGGGTTGCAAGTCTCCTTTAATCAAGTTCCACAACCGTCGGACTTCTTCTGTATGAATGCGGTCATCCTCCACGAGAGCCAGCACAAGCTGTCGTCTCAAAAAGCGTGCCTCATCAGAGAGAAGATATTGGATGCTAATTTGAGCAGTCGGGAAGATGTCAAAGCTTTCATTGGTGCGGGCGATCGCAATTAGATTTTCTAAGCGATGCCATTGAAACTTGCCATCCTTAAACAGCACCTCGATTAATCGTCGCCGGAATTCCGGTGATTCTTCAGTCAAGAGTCGGCGTGCAACATACGGATAGGCCACCTCGACGATTCTAAAATTAGAATTCAGGCTCAGCGCTAGCCCTTCTTGAGTCACTAATGAGCGAATAATCAGCGCAAACTTAGCTGGAATTCGAAACGGATACTCATACATGAGTTCCGAAAACTGGTCGGTGATTGTCTTAAAGTTAAAGTCTCTGACACTTTCGCCAATTGCCTTATCAAACACGGCTTCCAGTGCCGGAATAATTGGATAGATGTCGGTGTCGGGGGTCAAAAACCCAAGCTTCACAAAATCGTGCGCGAGCTCCTCGTAGTCTTTATTAATCAAATGCACGACCGAATCGACTAAGGTTTCTTTCATCTCCTGCCCTAGCTGATCCATCATGCCGAAATCGATATAGGCCATCCGACCATCTGGCATCGCAAACAAGTTGCCTGGATGGGGATCTGCGTGGAAGAAGCCGTGTTCAAGGAGTTGTTGCAGCCCAGAGGTAACGCCAATTTCGATCAGAGCATCTGAATCGAGATCAGCCGATTCGATATCTTCGAGCTTCGTGAGCTTGAACCCATTAATCCATTCCAACGTCAAGACATGAGCGCTGCTATATCGCCAGTAAATAGACGGAACTTTGACTTGCAAATCATCTTGAAAATTAGCGGCAAATCTCTCTGCGTTTCGTCCCTCGTTGATATAGTCAATTTCCTCAAACAGCTTGATGCCAAATTCATCTACGATCAGCTTTAGATCGTGCCCAAGATTGAGAGGGAGCCAAGGAGAAATCCACCCGGATGCCCATCGCATTAAGAATAAGTCAAGCGTGATGATGGGTAAAAGATTCGGGCGTTGCACCTTCACAGCAACCTCTTGCCCAGTATGTAACCATGCTCGATAAACCTGTCCTAGACTCGCCGCGGCCACGGGGTGAGGGGAAATCTGCCGGAATATCTCATCAATAGTGCGATCTAGCTCTGATTCGATAATCGCAAACGCCTCAGCATTAGAGAAGGGCGGAAGCTGATCTTGTAGCTTCACCAGCTCTTCTAGGAAATCTTTGCGAATTAGGTCAGGACGAGTAGAGAGAGCCTGGCCCACTTTAATAAAGGTTGGACCCAGCCGTGTCAACATATGACGAAGCTGAGTTGCCCTCGTAAGCTTGCGTATTTCTGTCTGGTTTTGTAACTCGTCCCACTTTAAGCCCAGAAAAAAACTTGCGAAACTCCAGACAACTGTGAAAGCTCTCCAGACAACTCTCCAAGGTCGAAGCCGATAGTATCGAGCAATCGCTTTAGGGTCGTAGTGCCTCAACCGGCTTAAATTAAATTGACTCACGCCTTAAATGCCTCTGTCAGCAGAGATCGACATCCCGAACCATCAAAAAAACGTCTTAGTGGAGTTGAAACTCACTCGGTTGCTAAACCAAACGCTTTCTAAATGACTCATGGGGAATCGTTCCGCGAAGCTAGCTAGGGCATCTCTACGAAGGCAGAGGTAACGCGTCTGGATCCCCCTCATTAATCTCCAGTATACGCGACTACTAAACATAAATTAATAAGCTTTAACTAAACTTGGTGTTCTTTTTTTATGGTTTGTATCAAATTTAAAGAACAAACGGATTATGTTATCAGTTTTAATGAGGTGTATTAATATCCAAAGCCAAAAGGGCGATCGCTAAGGAAGACATCTAGATTCCCGGCTTCTGGCATAAGCATCTAGTGATGTATTAACACCTCGATTAAGAGGCCGGGAATCTGGTTTGAAAGGGATTTTGTCGCAACAAGTAGCGATCGCCCCACCGCCCCATCTATCTACGAATTGCATCTCGAAACGCCATGATTGCATCAAACTGCTCTTCAGGCTTCACATATTGCGCTAACAAAGCCATATTTAAGTTTGGCAACAATTCACTCGTTTCAATTAACTCATAACCGTGCGATCGCAAATGATAAATCCAGAACCGTTCGGCTCGCCATTGCCAAACCTCTGTGACTCCCAGACCTCGATAAATCTCTAGCTTATCGACCAAGCTACTTGTGATTACAACCTCAATGGCTAAATCAGGGAACTCTTTCTTTTGCCCCAGGCAATAGCATTCATCTGGCTCTAAGCCCCGCTGCTTTGCCGCCTTACGAAACGTTGTTGAACCCCCTGCATGAAATCGAGTTCGCGTCTCCTGTAAATATGCCTCCACCAACATGCCAATCATCTTTTTCAAATTCTCATGCTCAGGAGAATTCGTCATAATTTCTAGCATCCCTTCCAGGTAACTCAGTCGCAGAGTAGGGAATCCATCGCCTAGCACACTGAGCAATGATTCATACTGTTGCCAGCTCACACCCTGCAAGAGAACTCGTTGCTCGATATCTGAGGCAAATGGTTGGGGTAAAAGTTGGGGATTCATAAGACACAACGGAGCGAATAGAAACAACTGACAAGCTGGGCTAGCAGACTACTCAACGTAAATCCATGTCAACGTTCAGAGAAGTCGATCGATTCATAGAGGTCTGCAATCTGTACCTGAAACTCAAACGTGCTGAACGACAGCGTCACTGTCGGATCTTCATATTCTGAAAACAACCATTGATGGGCAGCCGTTTTCACACGATGCTCGACGTGGATGCGATATTGGTCGATGAGGAGATATTCTTGAAATCCAGGAATAGTGCGATATGCGACAAATTTCTCGCCCCGGTCGTAGTTTTGAGTTGATTTGGACAACACCTCGGCAATCATACAAGGGTTGACGATCGTGTCTTTCCGGCCAGTCTGGAGTTTTAACGGTTTGGGCACCACCATCACATCAGGGTAAGTGTAAAGACTAACCGATGGAATCCAGAGCCGTTGGTCAACATGAAACGTTTCACACGGTTTATGCCTCAGGGCAAGACTGAGCGCAATGTAGAGATTTCCACTGATTCGGTTGTGTTCAGGTGTGCCAACAGTCACCAGAACGATTTCCCCGTTGCGGTATTCGCTGCGAGTTTCTGCTGCCAGCTCAAGTTCGAGATACTCGTCAACGGTAAAGTTTTTTTTCTCGGCGTGAGTAATCATGGTGACTAACCTCTGGAGCTTGACACTGCTGGTTGTTTTAGGCGAGTGCGATCGCCCCTTACCAAAAGCATGAGCGGTGTTTGGCTTGATTGCAAGTAGCAAGTGCGATCGCCGTACGATTTTAGATTGGGGATTTTAGATTTTAGATTTGGGATTTTGGATTGAAGGGCGATCGCCCCTTAACACGATGATGTGCAGCGTTTGGCTTAGTGTTTGCCATCGTTATAATCTCCCTGCCAGTTTTTGGATCAATCTCCTGATTTCACTGAATATCATCTTCTTCTTCGCTAAATCCTTCGAGGAAGGCGATAAAGGCTTTCACGAGAACCTGTTCTTCAACATAGTGTTTGGTGATTTCGGTGAGGGCGGCTTTGCCACCGTTGAACCAGCGCTCGCGGTTGAGGAGCTGACGACGAAGGAGTTTTAGTTTGCCGGGTTGGGTGCGCTGAAGGTCGGTGAATTCGGCTTCGATGATGGTTTTGGCTTCGGCTTCGGTGGTGGGTTGGGGATATTGCTGGAGTTTGTTGAGGAGCTGTTGAATTTCGGTAAGGGCAGTGGTGACGTTGGGGTCTTGAACGCCGTTTTGCTGGATGCCGATTTGATCGCCCTGAATGGTGACATCGCCTGTATTGACGGTGCCAACCTGGTTAATGTGAAATGTGGGTTGATTTTTTGAAGGTTCTGTCATGGCTTTATTGCTTGGCATAGATAACTTGAGCGCTAGATAAAATGTCTTGACGACGAATCCAGTTAGAGCTGTGCTCAATTGCGCGTTTGCTCACTAGATCAACGTCTCGCCCTAGGAGATGAGCTAACTCTTGCTGCATTTGGGCGTGATCGAGTAAGCCCCAATCGGCTGAAGAATCGAAGGCAATGAGCAGGTCGATGTCGCTATCGGAGTGAAAGTCATCGCGGAGAGCAGAGCCAAAGAGAGAGAGTTCGCTGACTTGCCAGCGTTGGCAAAAGGTTTCTATTTGATCAGTTGGGAGTGAAATAGCAGTTGTCATGATTTATGTTCTCTCGTCTTCTTGCGGCTGTGCCTTGGTTTGCTGAATCCCTGTTTGACCACCATGAATTGCTGGATTTTGATTCAAAATGCCTACTTGATGGATATGGTAAGTAGTTGTTTGTGTCAAAGGTTGCTCTGCTGATGATTGAAGGCTGAGCGCTAATCTCTCTTGTGCCTGCTGAGCAACTGTGTCGTTGTAAAACTGGCATCGTTCTTGAATCGCAGAAATTGTAGCAAATAACTCAACTCGATCAGCTTGCAATACTAGTTCATTCAGAGAAGCTAGTGCTTCAGAGCTGCCGATTGACTCTAAAACCGCAGCCGCAATCTGACGAACCGATGAGTCTTGGTACTCAAGGGCTCTGATGAGATCATCAATGGTTATATCCGACGGTATCTCTCTAGATGCCGAAACCGCAATCTGACGAACCGATAGGTTTTGATTGTTGAGGATCATGATAAAGCGGTCAATGGCTACATTCCACCGCATCTTTCCAAGTACCTCATTCACACTCTGATAAACTGACGAGTTCTGATCGTCAAGAGCTTTGATGGAGACGTCAATGGCCACGTCTGACGGCTTCTTTCTTAGTGCCGCAGCTGCCCTCTGACGAACCGCTGAGTTTTGATCGTCCAGAGCCTTAATAAGGCCGTCAGTAGCAGCCTCTGACAGCATTTCTCCGAGTACCGCAACCGCATTCTGACGAACCGATTTGTCTTTATCATCAAGGGCTTTGATGAGACCGTCAGTAGCAGCAGCCTCCGATGGCATCTTTCCGAGTGCCGCAGTCGCTCTGCAACGAACACCAGAGTCTTGATCATCGAGGGCTTTGATGAGACCGTCAGTAGCAGCCTCCGATGGCATCTTTCCGAGTGCTTCAACCGCATTCTGACGAACCGATGAGTTCTGATCATCAAGGGCTTTGATGAGACCGTTAGTAGCAGCCTCCGATGGCATCTTTCCGAGTGCTTCAACCGCATTCTGACGAACCGATGAGTTCTGATCATCGAGGGCTTTGATGAGACCGTTAGTAGCAGCTTCCGATGGCATCTTTCCGAGTGCTTCAACCGCGTTCTGACGAACCGATGAGTTCTGATCATCAAGGGCTTTGATGAGACCGTCAGTAGCAGCTTCCGATGGCATCTTTCCGAGTGCTTCAACCGCATTCTGACGAACCAATGGATTTTGATGGTCAAGAGCTCTGATGAGACCATTTATAGTCATGCTGGACAGCATCTTTCTAAGCATTGCAGTCGCTCTCCAACGAACATCAAAGTTTTGATCGTCAAAGGCTTTGATGAGACCGTTAGTAGCAGCCTCCGATGGCATCTCTCCGAGTGCTTCAACCGCATTCTGACGA
>JBNPEB010000023.1:0-117067 GCA_051117335.1 Elainellaceae cyanobacterium | reverse complement strand
ACTGATGAGTTCTGATCATCAAGGGCTTTGATGAGACCGTCAGTAGCAGCAGCCTTCGATGGCATCTTTCCGAGTGCCGCAGTCGCTCTCCAACGAACACCGGAGTCTTGATCATCGAGGGCTTTGAGAAGACTATTAGTAGCTGTCTCCGATGGCATCTCTCCGAGTGCTTCAACCGCATTCTGACGAACTGATGAGTTCTGATCATCAAGGGCTTTGATGAGACCGTCAGTAGCAGCAGCCTTCGATGGCATCTTTCCGAGTGCCGCAGTCGCTCTCCAACGAACACCGGAGTCTTGATCATCGAGGGCTTTGATGAGACCGCCAGTAGCAGCTTCCGATGGCATCTTTCCAAGTGCTTCAACCGCATTCTGACGAACTGATGAGTTCTGATCATCAAGGGCTTTGATGAGACCGTCAGTAGCTGTCTCCGATGGCATCTTTCCGAGTGCCGCAGTCGCTCTCCAACGAACACTAGGGTCTTGATCATCGAGGGCTTTGATGAGACCGTCAGTAGCTGTCTCCGATGGCATCTTTCCGAGTGCCGCAGTCGCTCTCCAACGAACACCAGAGTCTTGATCATCAAGGGCTTTGATGAGACCGTCAGTAGCTGTCTCCGATGGCATCTCTCCAAGTGCCGCAGTCGCTTTCCAACGAACACCAGAGTCTTGATCATCGAGGGCTTTGATGAGACCGTCAGTAGCAGCTTCCGATGGCATCTTTCCAAGTGCTTCAACCGCATGCTGACGAACCAATGGATTTTGATGGTCGAGGGCTTTGATAAGACCGTCAGTAGCTGCCTCTGATAACATCTTTTCAAGTGTTTTAGCCACTCTCTGACGAAGAGATAAGTCTGGGTCATCTAGGGCTTTGAGAAGACCATTAATGGCAGCCTCTGATGGCATCTTTCTAAGTGCCTCAACTGCGCTCTGACGAACCGCTGAGTTTTGATCGTCAAGGGCTTTGATAAGGTCGTCAATGACTACGTCTGATGATATCTCTCCAAGTGCCTCAGTCGCTCTCCGACGGACCGATGAATTTTGATCTTCAAGGGCTTTAATGAGGCTATCAATGACTGTGTTTGATGGTATCTTTCCAAGTGCTGTAGCTGCTCTCCAACGAACCGATGAATTTTGATCTTCAAGGGCTTTAACAAGGCTGCCAATGACTGCATTTGACGGTATCTTTCCAAGTGCCTCAACCGCACTCTGACGAACCGATGAATTTTGATCTTCAAGAGCTTTGATAAGGCCGTCAATGGCTGACTCAGATTGCGTCTGCTCTAATAGACGCAGATTTAACCTTGGAGAACTTTTAAGCCCATTGACTTGCCGAATGGTTGCCCTCTGAAATTCAGCCTTCACTGCTCCAGATAGGATTGCTCCTAATTGCAGATCAGCGTTTAATGCTAATCGGACAATTTGAACTACCTGCTTCTGATTATTTACCAGTTGAAGCAGCAGCTTTAGAGGTTCTGTCCACTTCAAATAATTCAGATAATCCTGCTGTAATTCCTCATCGCTTAGATTTGGCAGCAATCTCAACAAATATTCCGCTGCATAATGTTCCTGAATCAGCTGATGGCGAAACTCAATTTGCTCTCCATTTTCCTGAATCAGATGATGCTCTAATAAATCATCCAAACATTCTGCTGCTCTGTCTCCCGGATTACTAACTCTCCCCTGAAGAAATCGCTCAAAAATATCTTTAGCTTCACTGCGTAAAATCGAAACCATTGCAGGCGGCGGCGATAGCGGACTCGGCGGATTTTCCTCTGGTTTGCCCTGCATCATTACAAACGCCAGATATTGCAGCAACTCCGACCACCAGCGCCGCGATTCATCTGATGCAGGTGCATCCTGCTTGATTTTTTCAAACCCGCGAGTAAACTGACGAAACACCATCCCCAGATTGGGCGGAATCTTCCCTGTCTGCTGAAACAAGCTGCACAACATCCACAACAGCAGCGGCGTTTCGGCAAAGCCGCGCATTCGGTCTTTGAGCTGGCGCAGCAGTTGCTCTCCCTGCTCAGGCAAATAGGCGATCACAAACTGGCGCATCTGCGTGTCCTTCAGCGGCTGCATCTCCAGCTTTTTCTCAAGTCCAAAATCACCCCCCACGCTCAAATCCCGCGTGGTAAAGACCATCGATATACAAGGAAAGTCTTGACGAAAGCGGGTGACATCTCGCTTGGCATCTTCAGACGGCAGCTCATTCAAACCATCGACTAGCAGTAAGAAGCGTCCTTGTCGCAGTAAGGTAATGAGAGCTGATTCATCAAGATTTAGATTCGGATCATGGCGATGGAGAAACCCCAGAATTCGATCAACCACAGACGTTTGCCAAAACCGCAGCTCAACCAAAACCGGAATTTTGCACCCCTTCTCAGCCACTCCTTCCAATTCCCCTCGCCCAATTTTGGGAGAGGGGCTAGGGGTGAGGGCTGCCTTTGCCTCTTCTAACAGCAATCGCAACAGAGCCGTGGATTTTCCAGAACCAGGACGCCCCACTAACAACACATGCTCTTGGGCATATTTGCGCAATCCATCCAAAACAGGCAGCGTTTCTGGCTTTTCAGGCTGTGCCTCTGATTTCTCCAGCGATTTTGGATCTTCCCGCTTTACCTCTTGCACCAGCATCCCAAAATCAAACGGAGAGGCTAAGGCTGAATTCCTCGCCTCTAGCTTTTTCTGCGATTCTGCATCCGTCAGCGTGTAGAGCGTCCACCATTTTTCGTAATGGCGGGTGACGGATGCTAAATAACTGGAAAAATCAAACGCTTCAGCCATGCGAGGGCAATTAAGCAAGGATTTATTCGATTTTACGCCATCTTTTCTGGTTGGTCAGGATATGAATTGGGCGTTTGGTGCTCCTACAGCCGTTATGCGCGATCGCCATACGATTTTGGATTTTAGAGTTTGGATTTGGGATTGAAGCAACCGTAGGATGTCGCTATGGTGAAAAAGAAAGTGCGGTGAGGCAAGTCAACCGTAAGCTTGAAACAAACCAACCATCAAGCCAGAAGGAATTGCATGAAATTCACCGCACACCCAAGATCATACGTCGGCGAAGTCGTTTTCGTAGGCATCGACGTGCATAAGCACACCTATTCAGTGGTTGCCCGAGTGCAAGGGAGGGAAGTCAAACGATGGACAACGAGTGCTAGACCAGAGCAGCTCGCGCAGCAACTGGTCAAGTTCTTTGCTGGAGCGGAGATTCGAAGTGCCTATGAAGCTGGATTTTCAGGGTTCGTGTTACACCGAGCCTTGCAGAGAGTAGGAATCAAGAACATCGTGGTGCACGCTGCCGCAATCGAGGTAGCGCTCCACAATCGGGTGAAAACGGATAAACGGGATGCCCGCAAGCTAGCAGAGCATTTGGAGGCGGGACGATTGAGAGGGATTCGAGTCCCGTCGGTGGATCAAGAGGAGGCTCGCTTGTTGAGTCGTACGCGGCGGCAACTAGTGGGGCAGCGGACACAGAGCCAGAATCACATCCGCATGAAAGCTCATCAGTTTGGGCTCATTGCCGCCGATGAGCGACGGCAGATGAGCCATCAGTGGGTGGCAGCACTGCTTGAGCAGGGTGAAAGTGAAGAGTTTCGCGGGAGCGCGATGGCCCATCACCGCGTGTGGCAGGCTCTAGATCAAGAAATTGCCATCTTAGAAGCCAAATTGAAAAAGCAAGCAGCCAGTGATGCCCATGAAGCCACCTATCGTTCAGCTCCAGGAGGGGGTGCTATTAGTGCCCGCATTCTCTCGAATGAACTGGGAGACTTGTCTCAGTTTGCCAACGAACGGCAGTTGTTTAGCTACACCGGACTGACGCCAACAGAGCATTCGAGTGGGGAGAAGCGACGGCAGGGAGCCATCACCAAACAGGGGAATCGTCATCTTCGGGGAATCCTCATTGAAGTGGCCTGGTGAGCGATTGACAAAGACCCATCGTTGAATGCATTCTTTAGGCGCATCAAGGCAAGGCGGGGCAGTCAACGGGCCATTGTTGCAGTGGCTCGCAAATTGATTGGTCGAATTCGAGCGGCCTTCCGTCACCAGTGCCTCTACTACTGCTCGGAGGCGCAGCCCGATGACGGAGCGAGTGTCGCATGATAGCTCGTGAGCGGCTGTGGTGTTGAGCGCGATCGAGGAGAGTGTTGTCCAACTGATTTGAAGGAGGAGTTGTACTCATCATTGGCTCTAGCGGTAGACTGTAGCTTCACTCTTGATCGCTGTGACCACGTCTTTGCCCAGGTCTGCGGATTGAAGTCGACGACGCTAGGATGTCAGTGGCGCAGCCCCCGACGATAATGAACAAGCAAACAGTGGCGCTGTTACGACGGTGACTACGGATGACTGGTTGTTGCACGGGTGCCCAGTGAGGAGTCGATGAGGAGAGATGTTTCAATCAACCGATTGTCTGAGAAGCTTACGTGCATCGATGAGGGTCAAGTTGGCTCTCATGAAGTTGTCTCGCCCAAAACTTGACTTTTTCCATGACTGGGCAAAGAGCTTTGCTTGTGCCCATCACCAACAAAAATCTAATCATATAGACGCGCTTTGTTCAGGGTATCTGGGCTGATGGGCACGCGCCGCTTTGCCCATCTTACTAAATCACCGTCGTATATCCCGTGTCTTGCTTGAATATCAGAACGAAGTTGATGCAGAGCGTTGAGTGCTTCCAAGGCATTGTTGGTGATGGTTAAGGATTGATGCCTGAATGCGATCGCCTTCGGTATGCTCACCAATAACGCTAAGTAACCCTCGCTCTAACAGCTCAGGTAAGCGATCGCGAAAGGGGGCCAATCGTTCAGCTAGGTCATCTGAAAGTTGAAGAGTGATTTCTGCCATGTTGAAACGTGGGTTGCCATACTCTTGATTGCCCCAATTTTAGCAGTGTGGCAATTAGGGAGGGGCGTTTCGCTGCACGAAATGAAAGGCTTGACTATGCGAAGCACGTATCGCACTGCTAGGTGAGGTTGATTAGGGTCAGGTAGGATGAATCTAATGCTTCATTAGAAGGAGGTTAAGCAATGAAAATTACGCTTGATATTCCCGACGAACTCACCCAAAACCATACCTTCTCACAATCTGATTGGCTGCGAGAGATTGCGATCGCCCTCTTTCAGCAAGAACTTGTTACCCTGGGCACGGCCAGCAGAATCGCCGGGATGCACCAGATGCAGTTTCAAGAACTCCTCTATGATCGCGGCATCTGCGTCCATTACGATATCGCTGACTATCGAGCTGATATTGAAAGCCTTCGCAACAATGGGTGGCGATGATTATCATCAGCAATACATCGCCCATCAGTAACCTTTTAAGAATTGGTCAACTGCCTCTTCTCAAACAGCTTTATGAAAGGGTGATTATTCCTGAAAGCGTCTATGAGGAAATCAGAGCGTTGGAAACTTTCGGAATCGATACTTCCTGGCTTCCACATACAGATTGGATTGTCATTCAGACTGTATACAATCAAGCCCTTGCGAAAGAACTTAAGGATCAGCTTGACCCCGGTGAAGCTGATGCAATTGCCCTAGCCATTGAACTCAAAGCAGATCGTTTGCTCATTGATGAGCGATTGGGTAGACAAGTAGCCCAACAGCATGGACTGAGAGTAACTGGCCTCCTTGGAGTGCTTGTAGCTGCCAAGCAAAACAATCTTATTTCTGAGTTAAAGCCTATTCTGGATGAACTTATTTTTCGGTCTAAATTTCGAGTTCATCCTGATCTCTATGAACAAATTTTGCAAGATGTGGGTGAAACTGACACGGAATCTTAATTTATAAAGATTAAGGCTGACAGTCTATTGCAGCAAAGTACCGAGCCGTTTTTTGAGTTCTGGCCTACCCTGAGAGAAATATCTAACCTGAAATCAGTTCCATGTCGTCAAAACCCCGCAGTTTTCTTGTCAGCTCAGAGGGATTGAAGCAGCTCCAGGCCGCAAAGGCAAAACATGATTTGAGCTTTGCTGCCATTGCCCAGCAAGCAGGCGTTAGTACAGATACAGTCAACCGATTGTTTCATCCAGAGCGAGGCAAGCGGGTTGGGGAGGAGAGTGTTAGAGCGATTGCCACCGTGCTAGAGCTTGACCCAGAGAACCCAGTGCTAGAAGGTGATTGGCCGAATCCATTTAAGGAAGCCGAAAGACGGATTCAAGAAGCTCTGAAGAACAACTCAACTGAGCTCGATTTATCAGGCTTAGAACTCAAAGCCGTCCCAGCAGGTATTAGTCAACTCCTAAATCTGAAGCGGCTTGACCTCTCCGAAAATCAACTGAGTAAGGTACCCAAAGAACTCGGCCAACTCGCAAATCTGATAACGCTTTACCTTTCCCAAAATCAACTGAGTGAGGTGCCCAGAGAACTTGGTCAACTCAAAAATCTGACAGAGTTTTATCTCCACAAAAACCAATTGAGTGAGGTGCCCAGAGAACTCGGTCAACTCAAAAATCTGACAACGCTTTATCTCCACAAAAATCAACTGAGTGAGGTGCCCAGAGAACTTGGTCAATTTGCTAATCTGACAGAGCTTTCCCTCTTTCAAAATCAACTGAGTAAGGTACCCAAAGAACTCGGTCAACTCAAAAAACTGACAACACTTTACCTTTCCGAAAATCACTTGAGTGAGGTGCCCAGAGAACTTGGTCAACTCAAAAATCTGACTCGGTTTGATCTTCGCAACAATCAACTAAGTAAGGTGCCCAGAGAACTTGGTCAACTCAAAAATCTGACTCGGCTTGATCTTCGCAACAATCAATTGACTGAATTGCCCAAAGAATTCGGCCAACTAGCCAACTTGACAACGCTTGTCTCCTCTTATAATCAACTAACTGCGATACCAAGAGAACTTGGTCAACTCAAAAATCTGACAGTACTTGTCCTTTCTCATAATCAACTGGCTGAGGTACCAAAAGAACTTGGTCAACTCAAAAATCTGACAGAGCTTTATCTCCATCACAATCAATTGGCCGAGATACCGAAAGAACTCGGTCAACTAACCAGCCTAACGAAGCTCTACCTCTCCCGCAATCAACTGGCTGAAGTGCCCAAAGAACTTAGTCAACTCACTAGTCTGTCTCGGCTTTACCTTCATGGCAATGAACAGTTGGGTCTTCCTGATGAAATTCTAGGCCCAAACCAAGAAATGGTTAAAGATGGAGCTATTCCTGCTAATCCCCAAGATATTCTTAATTACTACTTCCGAGTTCTTGGCGATCGCACTCCCCTCAACGAAGCCAAGCTAATTCTGGTCGGCTTTGGCAACGTTGGCAAAACCTCCCTCGCCAATCGCCTCATTCGCAACACCTTTGACCCCGACTCCAAAAAGACTGAAGGCATTCAAATTACCCAGTGGCCCATTCGTCTGCACGATTCCGAAGACATCACCCTCCACGTTTGGGACTTCGGCGGCCAGGAAATCATGCATTCCACCCACCAGTTTTTCCTCACCGAGCGCAGCCTTTACCTATTAGTGCTCAACGGTCGCCAAGGCCACGAAGACGAAGACGCTGAATACTGGCTAGAGCTAATCCAAAGCTTTGGGGGCAACTCTCCGGTGATTGTGGTGCTCAACAAAGTCAGCGAGCATCCCTTCGATGTCAACCGCGCCGCCCTTCAGCAAAAGTTTCCTAATATTCAAGGATTCATTCAAACCGACTGCAAAGCTGAGATTGGCATCGACCAGCTCCGAGCCGCTATCGAACGCGAAACTGATGCCCTAGAACACCTGCGCGATCCCTTTCCCGGCAGTTGGGTTGCCATCAAAAATAAACTGTCCGGCATGGAAAACGACTACATCTCCTTTGAGCAGTATCGAGAGATTTGCCAGCAAGACGGGGAAGCCGACTTTGGTGCTCAAAACTCTCTCGCCGTGCATCTCCACAGCTTGGGCATCGCCCTCAACTATAAAGACGATCCGCGCCTGCGCGATACCCACGTGCTCAATCCCCACTGGGTCACGAACGGCATCTACACCCTGATCAACGCCCCCGAACTCGCTAACAGCAAAGGCGAACTCGAAGCCGCCTCCCTCAGCCGCACCCTTGATCTTGCAGCCTATCCTCCTGAACGCCACGGCTTTTTGCTAGAGCTGATGCGCAAATTTGAGCTGTGCCTCCGCTTTGAAGAAGACGAAAACCGCTTCCTGATTCCCGACCTGCTCGACAAACAGCAACCCCCCGAAGCCGCAGAATTTAACCTCGACGAATGCCTCAACTTCCGCTACGAATATCCCATCCTCCCCGAAGGCTTGCTGCCCCGCTTCATCGTCCGTACCCACGTCCTCAGCGAACACCAACTGCGCTGGCGCACGGGCGTCATTCTCCACTTTGAAGGTAATCGTGCCCTCGTTAAAGGCGATCGCGCTGACCGATGCGTCACCATCAGCGTCAATGGCCCGATGAAAAGTCGCCGCCGCCTGCTTGCCATCATTCGCTATGACTTCGATCGCATCCACAGCAGCTTCAAATTCAAGCCCAAAGAACTGGTGCCCGTCCCTGCCCACCCCAACGTATTCTTGTCCTACGGCGATTTGATCGTGATGGAAGAGAACGGCATCAAAGAACTCCCGCAGGTCATCAACGGCAAAGTCATTCAACTGAAAGTCCCAGACCTGCTCAACGGCGTAGACATCGAAGGCAGCCGTCGGCCTGAATCCAGAATTGAGCGACAAACCGACGCCCTGCGACTGTTCTATAGCTACTCCCACAAAGACGAAATCCTGCGCGACGGGCTAGAAACCCATCTCAAAATTCTCCAGAGGCAAAGACTGATCCAACCTTGGCACGATCGCCGCCTTTTCCCAGGTGATGATTGGGTTAATGAAATCGATGCAAACCTCAACCAGGCTGATATTATCCTGCTGCTGATCAGTTCCGACTTCATCGCCTCCGAATACTGCTACGAAATCGAAATGAAGCAGGCCATGAACCGCCACGACCAAGGTGAAGCCACAGTCATCCCGATCATCTTGCGTCCTTGTGATTGGCAGAACACACCCTTTAACAAACTCAGTTGGCTCCCCCAAGATGGGCATCGACGACCCGTGACTCAATGGAGCGATCGCGACGCAGCTTGGCTCAATGTGGAAACGGGAATTAAAAAGGCGATTGAGTCCATGAAAACTAAACGATATTTCTGACGCAGTTTAATACTTGCACACCATGACGAAAATTCGAGTTCTCAGAAACCTAAATCGCTAGAGTTCAAGCAGAGTGGAAAAAAACAAATGGAATCTGCAAATACCTTTGATACTCAAGCACTTAAAGGAATTATCAAAGACAAAAGATTCTGCATTGGGCGAGGAAATCTCGCCCCTACGAAATTTCGGACAATGTAGGGGTCAGGTTACCTGACCCTTTGAATGGTCTGGGTTCTGGTAAGTTTTGTCAGTCAATCAGGTAAAATGCTAATCCCAACGGTGAGTGATGAAGAGCAAGAAGCAATTGATTATGCGCTTGGCTCACCCGATGATTTTGACGAGGCAGAATTTGTCAATTTGACCGAGTAGACTGAGCATAGAAGTCAGCTACAGTAAACGCTCTATCAGTAAACGATCTATTAAGATTCTCAGAAAACTCGATGAGTCAAATCAAACTAGAGTGCGAGAAAAGGTTGCAAATTTATGGAAGGGAAAGGAGGAGTACTATATGCAAGCCGTTAAGGTGACAGGCAAGATTAACGATCAGGGGCAACTTGTTCTTGATCAGCCCCTTGCTCTGTCAGAAAACAGTCGTGTTGAGGTGATCATTCTTGTCCAAGATGAAGCTGAGCAAGATAGTATTACCTTCGCCAATGATGAGCCGTCGAAGGATGAAATTCTAGCTGACCTCAAGCAGGCATGGCACGAGGCGATGACTGGACAGACGATACCTGTTTCGCAGCTCTGGGATAACTTAGACAATGAGTGAATCTTCTGCTGTTCAAGTTGAAGCTTCACCCACTTTTCAACGCAATATTCGTAAACTCATCAAGAAATATCGCTCCATCCAAGCAGATATTCAGCCCATCATCGAACAGTTACAGCAGGGAATTTTCCTGGGCGATCGCATTCCCGATATTGGCTATGAGGTTTTTAAGCTTCGCATTCGCAATCGCGATGCTCAACGGGGAAAGAGCGGTGGCTATCGAATAATCTATTCCTTAAAAAGTAGAAATAATATTATTTTGTTAACGATTTATAGCAAGTCAGAACAAGCTGATATTAAAGCAGAAGATATCAGACAAATCATCGAGGAAAGCACCAGTGCGAATTAATCTATGGCTCTCTAATTATTTGACGAAAAAATTACCTGTAGAGAAGTAACATGGCCCAATCTGTGAAAATTCGGTTTGACGCTGGGGCTGATTTCTTGGAAGTTCTCTTCTCAGATGCTCCTGGGTTTATGCGAGAGACTGAAAACGATGCGATTATGGAAAGAGTGGATATTGAGGGCAACATCTTAGGTTTCTCTGTTTTGAGTGTGAGCAAACTCGCTAAAGAAAAACCCCTCTATGCACAACTCATTGCTGGGAACGAGTCTAAAAAATATTTATAGGCGATCGCACTCTTCAGGGGGAATATTGCCCGTCACGAGCATTTCCGTGTCTAGTTTCTCTGACTGATCTCCCTAGTTGAGCCGTCCGACTTATCCCTGGTATTGCACCCGGTAGATACGATTATTCATCTCCTCGGTAAATAACAAACTGCCATCCGGCATCACCAACACCCCCACCGGACGCCCCCACGTCGTCGGCCCTAACGGGTCAGTCAAAAACCCCGTGACAAAATCTTCGTAATATCCGTCCGGGCGACCGTCTGTAAACGGCACAAACACAATCTTATATCCCGTCCCTCGGCTGCGATTCCATGATCCGCGAAAGGCGACAAATGCGCCGTTGCGATACTTCTCAGGGAAGGTGTCTTGATTGTAGAACTTGAGCCCCAGTGCCGCAGAATGCGATTGAAAAAGCACATCCGGCGTTTGAGTTTCGGCGGCAAGGTCAGGATTTAAGCTGCGATCGCCCTGTGCTTGCCTCGGATCGAGCAGATTGGGCTTCAAATAGGCGTAGGGCCACCCATAAAATTCTCCGTACTGAATTCGCGTAAGATAATCGGGCACCAAATCATCTCCCAACCCATCGCGCTCATTCACTGTCGTATAGAGTTCGCCCGTGACCGGATGAAAATCGAGCCCCACCGGATTGCGAAGCCCGTAGGCAAAGGTTTCCATGTTTGAGCCGTCTAAGTTCATACGCTGCACCGACGCGCGCGGCAGCGGTTCGCGGTCTACATTTGAGCGGGAGCCAATCGAGACGTAGAGTGTTTGCTCATCGGGTGAGACGATCACGTTTCGCGTCCAGTGTTGGCGGTAGCCGCCTCCCGGTAGGTCAGCGATGGGGTCGCCTCGCCCGGTCAGTTGATTTTGCCCCGGAGAGTAGGGAAACCGCAGGACGGCGCTGGTATTTCCTAAGAAAAAGAAATTATCGGTAAACGCCATGCCAAATGGGATATCAAGCCCGTTTTCAGGACCAGCAAACTGCTCCTTGACATCGGCAACGCCGTCACCGTTCGTATCTTTCAGCAACCGAATGCGATTTTGCCGAGTCTCTGTCACGAGCACATCGCCCGATGGCGTCAGTGCCAGCCAGCGCGGGCGATCGAGCCCGTCGGCAAAGACATTGACTGTAAACCCTTCCGGAACATTCAGCGTCGGATTTTGCGGAACTGGCACCACATTTGGGCTTTTCGACGCACTTCGACTAGAGTAAGGTTCTGGAAGATCAGAAACGCTGATGCGAATCGGAGTGGGAGATAAGCGGTCTGTGGGAATGACAGCCGACTCAGGCGGAGGCGTGGTTTGCTTGGGCTCTGCACCCTCTGTAGTCGGCACCGCACTCGCTGTCTCAGATGGCTGAGAGGTCGCGTCTGCTGACTCGTCGGGAGGTGCAGATGAGGTCGTGCAGGCGGTCAGCGCAATGACTAGAAAGAAAAGAAATGGTCGAAACAAATCGGGTCGAAACAATTGCATGAAAACTAAGGGTGCGATCGCCCTTCAAAACAGCGAGTTTTCCCAAGGATGCGCATCGATTAGGGGCGTCAATTGTTTCTATTCTAGTCAGATCAATCCTAGTCGGATCATTGGAATAGGTCGTTCACGGTTTGAATCCCCAACTCATTTGCTTGGGGCTTTGGCATCACCAAGACATATAGCAATTGCACATTGCTATATGAAATAAACGATTAACGCAAATAGGGTTCAAGTAGTGAGATTAGAGGGTCCATGTAGAAATGAAAGACTGACTGGATATCAAATTTGTCAAATTTGCCTCGATCTGGGTAGGGGCCAACGGCTGTTTGTCCACCAGCGTTTGGATATCACTAAACCCGCAGGGACGGCACAAAGTCTCGTTCGATCAAAGCCGGACGGTTAAACGTAAAGGGAGAAATATCGTGTGGGGAGACTCCGTCAATGGCAAGGTCACTCAAAATTTGCCCCAGCAAGCTAGCAAACTTGTAAGCATGTCCTGCCCCTACGCAGGCAACGATTTGCGGAAAGTTGGGTAACGCATCGAGGATAAAGTCGCGATCGGGTGGAAGGGTATATAAGCACGTTTTGGTATACAGTTTGGGACCTACAAAGTTAGGAATATGCGTCGTCAAAAAGTCATCAAGCTGCTGTTCTCGCGCCGCGTTTGGCTCAAAGCTGCGAGTCTTAGCAGTAACTACATCACCGGAGGCATCAATGGCGGCTTTGGTGGCGACTTCACCATAGATGGGGAAGCCATAGTAGCTCAATTCATCTTTCCACTGGAAGACAGGGAATCGGCCGATAGAAAATTCCTTTAGATTCGGGGTCGAATAGTAGGTGACTTGTTCTTGCGTGACCGTCAGCGGAATCTGCATTCCCACCGACGCTAGTAGAGAGCTTGTCCATGCTCCAGCAGCGACCACAAGCCGCTTGCACGTAAACGAGCCTTTTTCCGTTTTGATGAGAACTCCGTCTCCCAAATGATCCGGTTGGATGCTGATGACTGGAGATTCTGCCAAAATTGTTGCGCCGTTGCTGCGCGCCAAAGAAATATGAATTGCATTGCCTCGTGATGGATCAACGATGCCGGTTTGTTCCTGATAAAGAGCAATCACCTCGCCTTGGGGTTGAAACTGAGGAAAGCGATCGCGCAATTCATCTGTATCTAAGCGCTCATAGACAATGCCGGCTCGATCCATCGCAGTCGCATAGTCCTCAACGATTTGTCGGTAGGGGCGATCTTGATACGCAATTTGCATCCCCCCCGTTTTGATCACCGGCGAAATCCCCGATTCATCCGCAATAGCATCCCATGCTTGGTAGGCATAAGGAGTCAGACGCGCATATTTTTCTTGATGATAGGCCAGCCGAATAATCCGCGAATAATCTTGAGATCCTCCATTCAAATGAAAGAGGGGAAACTGCTCGATGCCAAGCACCTCCGCGCCAACGCGCTTCGATAGCCAGTAGAGCGCTGCACTACCAATACCGCCACAGCCGAGAACAATGTAGTCGAAATGGGTTTTCATGAAAGACGTGCTCGATGAAGAATGATGCAACAATCCGATGTCATTACGCCTGATCATAGAGAGGATGCCTCGAAAGACTCAAGGGCGATCGCGCACAGACTTTTCGGCAAACTATTGTGCAAAATCAGCAGATCGAACCCCTTCCCCTACAGGAGTATGCGCTTCGCAGCACAACAGCAAATTGCATACTGGCATGGTCAGAACGATCTCTTTTTTTCACCGCTCCAGTAAGCGTCTCGTCTGCTCTGCGGCAGCTTTCATCGCCACCTCAGGGTCAAACTGCCCGCGCAGTGCTTTCCCCAAATAATCCTGCAAAATCAGCGATGCGTTGGCATAGTCTGCAATGGGTGGGCGTAAGATTGCCTGCTCTGCGGCATTCACCAGATCAGGCGTTGGTAGCAGTGCCGTCCGACTAGGAATGTAGCTTGTTTTTTGGATGAATTGCTGCTGGGCTGACTGGCTGGTGAGATACTGAATCGCTTGCCATGCCTGTTTAGGATGCTGCGATCGCCTTGCAATGCCAAAGCCCCAACTGCCTTTGCAGCCTCCGCCCATCTCCCCATCGGTGTGAAGCGACATGGGAATCCGCCTGATCTGATCTCGTAAGGGCGAATTGTCGGTTTCTGCTCGACTTAGCACAAAGGGCCAGTTTCGCATAAACACCGATTCCCCTTGCTGGAAGGCGAGAAACGCTTCGTCATCCGTATACGGATTTGTGATAGGCGGTGATACCCCCAACTCAATTGTCTGCAAGAGAAATTTAACAGCGGCGATCGCCTCGGGGCGATCCAGCCCGACCGCTTGTGTTTCAGAATCAATCCAAAAGCCACCATAGCCGTGGAGCACCTCGACAAACGTGGTCACAAGCCCTTCCCGCTGAGACTGCCAAAGATATCCCCAGGGCGCAGCACCCTGAGCTTGTAGAGCCTGGGATATTTGCAGCAGATCTTGAAACGTCCGGGGAGGCGAATAGCCTGCTTGCCTCAGCAAATCATCCCGGTAATATAGCATGCCAAAATCAGCCCGAAACGGAATGCGGTACAGTCCGTCTCCATAGCGTCCGGCGGTGACCTCACTGTCAACAAACTGAGCCAGTTGATCAGCCGAAATCCGATCGTCGAGATTTTGCAGCCAGCCTCGCGCAGCTAGTTCGGGCACCCAAATTACGTCGAGGTAGATAATGTCGCAGAGCGATCGCTCAGTCACCTCTAAGGTGCACAGTTCTTTGAGATTAACGGTGATATCCCCTTGGGGATTATTTAACCCAATCGGGCGAATGCGAATATCTGGATGATTGGCCTCAAACTCTTGAATAATGTCTGACCAATAGGGAATCTCAGATGCAGGAACTACGAGCGTTAGAGATACCGGAGGCCACGTTAGATACAGCAGTCCTAAGACCACCAGTTGCGCGATCGCAAGTCGTCCCCAGATGCTGGTTAATCCAAAGACGTGCAACACTTTTCGAAATTTGTACCACGGTCGGCTACGTTTCATCATCTCGTGTGTCTGGGCAGGCGATCGCCTCTGCTCTATTCTCTATCCCCCCCTGTTCTGATCGGTTGTCGATTTATCATGCAAATAGGGGAGTGCGTTATACCAAGTCGAGCTCAGGAACTGGAGTTTTCTCACAGGCAGAACTCCAATTCTAGACTTGGGTAAAGTTTAGAAATTATTGAGGAGTTTTGCATCCATGCTCACATCTACAGACTTTCGAGGACTGTTGAATCAACGGTTTTTTAATAATCTTTTACCTGTTCCCTCCACCAATCAGTTTAAGCAGGGCACCCTCGCTCCCCCCTTTCAACTACTCGATGTCCAGTCAGGACACCAAGTGAGGCTATCCGACTTTACAGGTCATTCTCGACCAGGCTCAGAAGCCCCCAAGCGTCCAGTGTTATTAGCGTTTACTCGCATCTTCACTGAAAAGCAATATTGCCCACTCTGTTTTCCTCATACCGTCGCACTCAATAAAGCCTATGACCAGTTTCGAGCGCGAGGCGCTGACGTCTTGCTGATTACCAGCACCGACCCAAAACAAAGCCAAATCGTCGCTCAAGATTTGGGGCTAAACATGCCGTTTTTAAGCGATCCTAGCTGCCGTGTCTTCCGAGCCTATCAAACCGGGCAAGCACTAGGCGCACCGCTTCCGGCTCAGTTCGTGGTGGATTCAGCCGGTAAACTTCGATTTCGGCATTTATTCTCATTTTTGTCTCCCAACGCCGATATTGAGCGACTCCTATCCGAAGTGGATCGAGTGATGAACTAAAAGCAGTCATTCCCTACAGAAACCAACTGGTTTGAGCCATGATAAATCCGTAGAGTCGAAGAGACATGGGTTTTCCATAATGCAGAAAAATGACACCCCTGCGCTAATTGCGGCCCTATTATTAACGGTTGGGCTCGTTGGAGCCGGAATATCGAAGGAATTGCGATCGCCGTTCACCCTGACCTAGATGTTCCAGGGCTGACGCTGAATCAATTAAACGATATCTACACCGGGCAGATTACAAACTGGAGCCAGGTGGGTGGCCCCAATTTGGCGATCGCTCCCTATTCTCGACGTGAGGAAGGCGGAACCGTCGAATTCTTCATTAGCAATATTCTCGGTGGCGCAAATTTCAGCAATAGCGTTCAATTTCTGCCGACAACAACAGAAGCATTACGGGCCGTTTCATCCACACCCGGCGGAATTTACTATGCATCCGCCCCCGAAGTCATCGGGCAGTGTACGACAAAGCCCTTACCCATTGGCATACAGCCCAACCAGTGGGTCGCCCCGTATCAAGAGCCGCTCGTACCGACCTCCCAATGCCCGACTCAACGCAATCAAATTAATACAGCCGTGTTGCAAAGCGGAGCCTATCCAATTACGCGCCGATTGTTTGTCATCGTCAAAGCCAATAATCAAATTGACCAGCAGGCTGGGGAGGCTTATGCAAATTTGGTCCTCTCGAATGAAGGTCAAGAATTGCTAAATCAAGCTGGCTTTGTGCGGATTCGCTAATTAAACAGCCTCAAATCGATGAACTATGCTTGAACCTTCGAGACAGAATCGGCGGGTAAGCACAGTAAATTGTCGCCGTAGGTTTGGATTAATCCTTTCTGACGGAGCTTACCCATCAGTCGAGTGACAGTCACTCGCGTCGAGCCAATTGCGCTGCCAATCTGAGCATGGGTGAGAACCCAGGGTAAGCAATATCCGATTTCACAGGGCTCTCCATATTCTTCGATGAGAAGCGTTAGAAAGCCGAGCAACCGATCAATGGTGCGGCGCTGCCCCAATGTGCTGAGCCAGAGCAATTTTCGCTGATGCTGGTAACGAAACGCATCTAGTACTTCTCGACGAAAATGGGGCCAATTATCTAAATCATGCCAGTACATCCAGATCACAGAGGTCTGGTCAACGTGAGCAAAGCTCTGGAGCGTAAAGGGAGACTGAGCCACAATTTCAAACGGTTGCCCAGCGCCAACAAATCCCAAAAATGCTTCTTCAGAATTTAGACTCGATAACCGAGATGCACTGCTAGTGGTGGTTGCACTCACCTGAGCCTCACCCACAAGCCTAACCGAGCCTCGCTGAACAAGATACAACAGTCCGGGGCGGGCAGGCACCCTTTCATCTTTGCTAAAAATTCGACATCGATAGTGTTCCTGAGCCCAGTCGATAATTCGCTGCCAGGTTAGGAACGGTCGGGATGAGTCTGATTGGGGAGATACTGAGTACATAGGAAGAGAAGGGGGTGATCAGTCGAGACTTCGTGAACAGAACGGGGGCAAGTTGAAGCCAAGAAATCTGACAAGCTTTGTAGCAAAACAGGTTTCAATTAAAACTCGAAATAAGCGTATCGTTTATCCGTATTCGGGAAGGTAAGGAAAATTACGTAGCTGTGTTAATTTGAACACACTTTGACACGGCACGTTCGGAGCTTCTTTGGAAAAATTTACAATTCCAGTCCGAGGCTGAAAATTCCTCGCAATAGATGGCATTAGGGTGATTTGAGACGGAACCTCCGTAAACTAGAACACAAAATGCGCCTTAAGTAAATTTGCTGACATTATTCAAATGATTTGCCACGATTTCTACCTGTGATATTTTGATTGATCCCGCGCTATTTTCAATCCGGTGTTGGCTTCAGCAAACCCTTTATGATGCCGTCGTTTTGACCTATTCCAGTTTGGAGTCTGGGGCAGCATCTGAATCTCTGATGCCTAAATCGCCACGCCGACTACACATTGACCCATTTAGCGTTCCTATGAACAGGCTGAAAGACTCCCAAAACCTCTGTTATGTTTCCGCGATCGCCTTTAAACTGTCAAATCTGGTGAAAAACTCGCCATTAGAATTAGCTCAGAGATTAACAGCGCTCCTTTCTGATGCTGACGCCCCGATACGCATCAGCGCCCTCACAACATCATCGAATATCTGGCAACATACGCATGTAAGCTGGACTCACCCTGGATGGATTCATCTGCAAATAGGCGATCGCGGACTTGCTGAATGGCTCACACTCCTCACGAATCCGCTGATTGCCTTGGGCGATCGCCCAAGGATTTTCCGCAAAACACAAGACCGATTGCCTGGTTTTGCTGGATATGATAGCGAACTTTTTCAGAAATCAAACATTCTGTTTGAAATTCAATATATCCATGCTCGATGTTGCTCTCTCCTGAAATTGGGCGATCGCGAAGGGCTAATTTGTTTGGGGGCAGTCCATCATGCAGCCTCACCCCCCTCTCTCAATCACATAAATATACACATTGCTGACCCCACTCCGATCCCTTGGCTCAATGCAGATAAAACGTTGCGGTTTGATCATCCCGCCGAACGAGCATTGATGATTCGCTTAATAGCGACCTGGGATAGCCTACATGATTGCTCACCATCTCATCCTCCATCGCAGCTAGACAGGTCTGTGAAGCTAGCTCATCAGCTTAGCCAAGCGTTCCAAGCGTTTTATCAAGCCTGTCGTATGTTTGGTGACGAAACAACGAATGACCTCAGCCGGGTGCAGGCTCGACTCGGAATCACACTTGCAACCCAACGAGTCTTAAGGTTGATCCTAGAAAACCGATTGGGGGTCAGCGCTCCCGCAACAATATAGAAATTTTCTGCTAGAGGGGGTGACAGGATATTTTCAGTGTGATATTCTCTAAGTGTGTGAGGAGCGAACCAGCAAGGGTACCGAGACGAAACACGGCCAGTCGTCGGTGCCCTTTCTGATGTTTAAACTCTGATGTCTGAGCTAAGTTCGGCAAATCGACCTCAAGCAAATCAGTTCCTGAGCCAACGCGGCTGAGTGATTACAAAGCCATTACAGAGCCATTACAGCAAGAATTCTTCAATTGCTCCTGCAACGCCATCATTCTCTACGTCGGGTGCCACCCACTTCGCCTTGGCCTTGACTTCGCTGGGGGCATTGCCCATCGCCACCCCAATTCCCCCGTATTCAAGCATTTCAACGTCGTTAAAGTTGTCGCCGATAGTCATAACTTGGCTAGGTTGAAGCCCTAACATGGTTTCAGCAAGGTATTGCACCGCTACTCCTTTATTGACTAAGGGGTTGGCTGCCTCGAAGAAGGTCGCAATTGATTTAGTAAAGTACAATTCTGCTGGCGTATATTGCTGGCGTAATGACGATAACACGTGATCAATCAAGTCAATGTTGTTGCTTAGGGCCAAGACTTTGGTGGGTTCTTGAATTAATGCCCGACGCAGATCACCGACAACAATCGGTTCAACGCCAGAGCGTTCGGCATACTCCTGCGTCTCAGAGGTGATTTCGCGAACGTAAAGCTGGTCGTCGACATAAAAATGAATGGACAGCAGATGGTTTAATTCTAGTTGCTCAAAATGCTCAAGCAGCTCGGTTGCGACGGTTTTGGAGACTGCCCAATGGCGATAAAGCGTGGAGGTGTGAGGGTCTTTAATCAACGCTCCTTGGTAGGCCAGCAGCGGCAGAGTCGAATTGACGTCATGATAAAACCGTAGGGCAGATTGATACATGCGCCCTGTGGCGATCGCCACCTGAATTCCTTTCGCTTGAGCCGCTTGAATGGCGCGCTTTACGACCGGCTGAATTTGATTAGATTCTCCGGCAAGGGTGCCATCAATATCTAAAACGAGGAGGCGAATAGTGGGGTGATCCATGGTGAGTTGCAATCCGGTGAATTGAATCCGGTGAATTGAAATCCTCTGGGTGGAGGTCAACTTATAGCGGGATGCGCTTGAGTTAAGTACGGTGGTGGGGCGCGGTGCGCCCCACCACCGTTTCTGTATTTGACGCGCACATTGCTATAGATGCGGTGATTGAGTTCATTTGAGTTCATTATTGAGCCTAGCAGCCTGAGTCATAAAGTGGGGCCACGTCAAGACTGGAATAAGCAAGCCATTAGAGATTTTGGCTAGTTTTGCCAATTTTTTGCCAAATTGGGGTTGAGACACCGCCCTACAGCACCGTCGTTTCCGTGATAGCCTTTGGGCTATGACTGAGGCACGAAATCGACGTAAAGCAAGTTACCACGTCCTAATTGCAACACTTTGGCTAACTTTATTGGTACTGGCGGTAAAAGTATGGGCAGGATGGGCAGCACAATCACTGAGTTTATTAGCGGAGTCATTACATACCCTGATTGATGGCTTTAGCGTCATGCTGAGTCTCATCGCAGTGTCGTCCCCCTATCGATTTTCGAGTCGAGACGTATGGGGACACAGCCGACAAGAAACAGCGATGATTTTAGGGCTGACCTCGTTTTTGGGGTTCACCGGATTCAGCTTACTTGTTCTCTCGATTCAGCAGCTCGAATTGACTAGTAACTATTTGAGCGCACTTTTTCCGGTACAGATTGGCTTACCCCTAGTGCAACTCTTTGGGGTGATCGTCGCAGTGAGCTTTTGTCTAACCATTTTTGTGCGCTATGAAGCCGGCATATTAGAAAGCGGAGCCTTGCGGCTCAATGCTCACCAGCTTCTTCGTCATGCGTGGCTGATGTTGCTGGTCTTTATTGCGCTGGTGGGAATTTGGCTCGGCTACGCTTGGGTTGATCCGTTGCTAGCTATCCTGCTAGTGCTGCTGATCATTCCCGGTTTTTGGCGGATTTTATGCTGGCATCTGCCGTTATTTGTGCATCAGGTGGCGATCGCCCCTGAAGCGATTATTCAAATCATCAAACCCATTGAAGGCATCAGCCACTGTTACCAGATTCGGTCTTGGGGCATCGTCGGGCGTCAGGTTATTGTGGAAATGAGGCTGACGATTCATGCCGAATTTGCGGGCATGGCTCCGGCGATCGCAGAAAAAATCGAGGGCCGAATTCGAGAAAAATATGGCCCCGCCAACGTTCGCATTCAGATCGATGACCGTCATCCGACCTCATCTCAAACACCCGATGGTGAAAATTTGCATATGTCTCTAGATTGGAACAGCAAGCCAGATTGGAACTGAAGGGTACAATCAGGATATGGGAAAATCTTCAAACCACACTCCTCCATTGTTCATTCTGGTGGATGGGCATTCTTTGGCGTTCCGGTCCTATTATGCCCATGCAAAAGGTCGAGATGGCGGCTTGCGGACTTCTACAGGCATCCCGACCAGCGTGTCATACGGGTTTCTCAGATCTCTGCTTGACATGATGGAAGCCGAGCAGCCCGATTATGCAGCCGTAGCGTTTGACCTGGATGCGCCGACGTTTCGCCACGAGGCTGATTCTACGTATAAAGACGGTCGAGTTGAGGCTCCAGAAGACTTTTTCCCAGACTTAGAAAATCTGCAAACCATCCTCAAAGCGTTTAATCTGCCCGTACTGACCGTTGAAGGGTTTGAGGCAGATGATGTGCTGGGCACCGTCACTCGACGCGCCAGTGAGGCGGGCTTTCAGGTCAAGATTCTCAGTGGCGATCGCGATCTCTTTCAGCTTGTTGATGCCGATAAACAAGTATCAGTCCTGTATCTGAGCAGCGCCTTCGGCCCGCGTAGCCACTCAGGCGCCATGGAAATCGGACCTCAGCAGGTTGAGGAAAAGATGGGCATTTTGCCGACTCAAGTCGTTGACTATAAAGCACTCTGCGGCGACTCATCCGATAACATTCCGGGTGTGAAGGGCATCGGCGCAAAGACGGCGGTTCAGCTTTTGACCGAGTATCATTCCTTAGAAGGTATTTACAACTCAATCGAACAGACCAAAGGCGCTGTCCGCAAAAAATTAGAGGCCGGTCGAGAAAGCGCCCTCCACTCGCAATTTATGGCGCAAATTCACTTAGACGTGCCCCTTGACGTCAAGCTTGATGATTGCAAACTTAAAGGGTTTGATTCTGAGGCAGTCGCAACTCTGCTACAAAGACTCGAATTTCGTCAGTTTATCAATCGCTTGCCCAAACTCCAGCGCGTATTCGGCGGCACGATATCGACCGATGAGATTGCGGCCATTTCAGATGGCAACACTCCTCACTACGACGACGATGATCTCTGGTTTTTTAGCCCAGACGACACCGATGCCAGCCAACGGGTGCTCAAAGCTACGATTACGCCCACTATCATCGACACGCCTGAAAAGCTCGAAACCCTCGTCAAAACTCTCCAAGGATGTACCAATCCCGATACCCCGGTTGCTTGGGATACGGAAACCAGTGCGTTAGATCCGAGAGATGCCAAATTAGTGGGAATTGGCTGCTGTTGGGATAGCGCTCTTGATGATATTGCCTATATTCCAATTGGGCACCACACCGGCAAAAACCTAGATCTCTCTCTCGTCTTAGATACACTCCGTCCGATTTTAGAGAGCGCCCAATACCCTAAAGCATTTCAAAACTGCAAGTTTGATCGACTCGTGTTGCGGGCTCAGGGCATTCATATTCAAGGAGTGGTGTTTGATCCCATGCTGGCAAGCTATGTCCTCAATCCTGAAGCAAGCCACAATTTGGGTGATTTGGCACTGCGCTATCTCAACCTCGCTACTCAGAGCTATAGCGACCTGGTGCCCAAAGGAAAAACCATTGCCGATTTAGACATTGAGGCAGTCGCTGACTACTGTGGCACTGATGTGTATACAACATTTCACCTTGTGCCCAAACTTCAGGCAGAATTACGTGCTATTCCTACGTTGTACGAGCTGTTTAAAACAGTCGAATTGCCTCTCGAAGCCGTTTTGGCAGATATGGAATATCAGGGCATTCGGATTGATCAAGAGTATCTGAAGAAATTTTCTGAAACTCTCAGCAAAGATTTAGACGCGCTAGAGAAGCAAGCCTATGAGTATGCGGGCGAAGAATTTAATCTAGGGTCGCCTAAGCAGCTGAGTGAGCTGCTATTTGAAACCTTGAAACTCGATCGGCGCAAGTCGCGCAAAATCAAGACAGGCTACTCAACGGATGCAGCAACGCTCGAAAAACTCCAGGGGGATCATCCCGTCATTGATGCGATTACCGAACATCGAACCCTTGCCAAACTCAAATCAACCTACGTAGACGCGCTTCCAGATTTGGTGCATCCCAAGACACAACGGGTACACACCGATTTTAATCAGGCGGTGACTGCAACCGGACGGTTGTCGTCCTCGAATCCCAATTTGCAAAACATCCCAATTCGGACTGCCTTCAGCCGTCAGATTCGCGCGGCATTTGTGCCAGAACCCGGCTGGCTTTTGGTTGCAGCGGACTATTCTCAAATTGAGTTGCGAATTTTGGCGCACCTGAGCGAAGAGCCTGTGCTGGTTGAAACCTATCGCAACAATCAAGATGTGCATCGCTTAACTGCGCAACTGCTCTTTGAAAAGGATGACATTACGGCTGAAGAGCGGCGATTGGGGAAAGTCATTAACTTTGGGGTGATTTATGGCATGGGAGCTTCTCGATTTGCTCGGGAAGCAGGCGTGAGTCGCGCCGAGGCTAAAATCTTCATCGATCGCTTCTATGAGCGATATCCGCTGGTGTTTGAATATTTACAACGCATGGAGCGGGAGGCGATCGCCATTGGCTATGTGCAGACCATTTTGGGGCGTCGTCGGTATTTTAACTTCACGAGCGATCGCCTCAAACGATTGCGCGGGAGTAATCCAGATGATATCGATCTCAACCAAGTCCGGTCGCCGGGTCAATATGATGCAGGGTTGCTTCGGGCAGCGGCAAATGCTCCCATTCAAGGATCGAGCGCTGACATCATCAAAATTGCAATGGTGCGGCTGCACGAGGTTCTTGCCGACTATCAAGCGCGGCTGCTGCTGCAAGTTCATGATGAATTGATTTTTGAAGTGCCGCCCGATGAATGGCAAGACGTGCAGCCCAAAATTGGGTCTGAGATGGAATCTGCCGTCGATCTCAGAGTTCCGCTCGTCGCGGAGGCGAATGCAGGGCAAAATTGGATGGAAACTAAATAAGTTGATTGATATCAATCGTCCCAATCATTTGAGATGGCGATATACCCCGCACTTCCCCTGGTTGACTCATGGACCAACTGGATATCTTTGTCTTGGCAGTTTATCTAATCACGGTCGCCTACATTCTCTCCAAGGCAAAAGATTCGCTAGAACAGGCAAAGGCATCAGACCAGAAAACTAGGATTTCGTTGAATCAAGAGCAGCTCAGTCAAGAGCTTGAAAGGCGGGGGCTTAGCAATCACATTGCAATTCATCTTAATTTTGATGGGAGCTATTTTTTGAGCGATGATCCCAGCGCGGATAAACAGCCGAAGACTCTGTCGCTCAGCGTTATTAATAACTCAAATGATGCGATTTACATCGATTGGGACAGAAGCTCACTAACTGACTTAAGAGGGCGATCGCGGCGGGTGATTCGCTTAGTGTCTTACAAAAGCCTAGACCTGTCATATCCCCAAGTATTCAGCACAGTAGGACCTGGGCAAACGCTCTCAGAAAAAATTACGGCAGAAGATTTGCTCGAGCGAAACGCAGAAACCGAGACTCTCGAAGCGACGAAACCCCTCATTGATATTCAGGGACTCAAGAAATCGAATTCGGGGCTCTATAACGATTTTATGGCAGAAAAAAAGCCCTTAACGTATTATCTATGCCTAGTTCTGCGGATGCCTGATCCTGCTGACCCTGTTCGGGGCGATCGCCTCTACAATGTTCGCTGTGAAATTCAGGTCCACAAATTACCGTGGACGATTGTATTGCCGTGGTAAGCAAAATCATGATCGGAACGGGCAATACCCACTAGACTAGACATAAGGGAAGAGTAGGCGAAGGCGGTTGCAGGCTATAGCCTGAGGAAAGTCCGGGCTCCCTAAAGACCAGACTTGCTGGGTAACGCCCAGTGCGGGTGACCGTGAGGATAGTGCCACAGAAACATACCGCCGATGGGAAGGTTGACGGTGTAACATTAGACCTCAGCCTTCCACAGGTAAGGGTGCAAAGGTGCGGTAAGAGCGCACCAGCAGCGTCGTGAGGCGCTGGCTCGGTAAACCCCGGTCGGGAGCAAGGTCGGAGGAACGACGGTTGGTCTTTTACCGGTTCCGTGTTTAAGTACCGCTAGAGGCATCTGGTAACAGGTGTCCCAGATAGATGATCGCCCTTCTGATGGTTCATTACCATTAGAAGAACAGAACCCGGCTTATGTCCTACTCTTCTCCGAATCTCGCTTGATATGAGTTTTAGCGATCTGCGTCGATACAAACAGCTTCAACAGTTTGTCCAAAAGCTTGGGCTCGATGACTCTACAGCCGTGAATTGGTCATTGCTGCATCAATCTCTAACCCACGCTACGGCTTCAGCTCACGCAAACTACGAAAAGCTCGAATTTGTTGGAGATGCCGTAATCCGTCTAGCTGCCGCAGAATTTTTATACGAAACCTATCCCGATGCAACGGAAGGGGAGCTTTCAGCCATCCGTTCGGTCTTGGTGAGCGATCGCATCTTGTATGAAATTGCTGAATGCTATGGGCTTGAGCGCTATCTTTTGATCGGCAGCAGCGCCGTGAGCAATCGAGCCGGACGACAAACCAGACTTGCCGCTGCCTTCGAAGCCGTTTTAGCAGCCCTTTATCTAAGCACTCATACCCTCGAACTGATTTGTCCCTGGTTAAACTCTCATCTGCAACACTATACCGAAACAATTCGCCAAGACCCGACTTTCCATAACTATAAAGGCGCCTTGCAAGCATGGACACAAGCTCATTGGCAAACGTTACCTGACTATCGAGTGACTGAAATTGGGCAAACTTATGGAGACATGGAACGGTTTGTCGCCGAAGTTTGGTTTCAGGGCAAATCTTGGGGGCAGGGCAAAGGGCCGTCTAAGAAGGCAGCTGAGCAAGCAGCCGCGCAAGCAGCATTCCAAACCTTGCAGCAAACGACTGAGAACACCACCCACACGCATGAAGGTTAGACGGTGAGCAATCAGGATGACCTAGGGGTTGTCATTTTGGGAGCGGGGCGATGGGGAACCCATTTAATCCGTAATTTTCTAAACCAATCGTCATGTCGGATCGTGGCGATCGCCGATCCTTCTACAGATCGCTTGCACGACATATCTCAACGGTTTGACTTGGGTTCAACCACGACACTCACTCCAGATTGGAAATTTGCCCTAGATTTGCCAACCGTCGATGCTGCTATCGTGGCGACACCTGCCAGCACCCATACGGTGCTCATTCAGGCGGCCTTGGAACGAGGGCATCATGTCTTAGCCGAAAAACCCTTAGCATTAAATCCTAGCGAGGCGATCGCCCTCTGCCAACTCGCGCAACGTCAGAAACGGCAGCTTGTCGTTGACCATACGTATCTCTTTCACCCAGCGATTCAGGCCGGACGGCGCTGGCTAAACGCCAATAGCTCGTCAATCCCTCACTACGGCTATGCCACTCGCACTCATCTCGGGCCGATTCGTCATGACGTGGATGCTCTTTGGGATTTAGTCATTCATGATATTGCGATTCTCAACTACTGGCTTAATGACGTCCCGATTCAGGCCCAAGCATACGGGCAAAACTGGCTACACCGCAGCGTTCCTTCCGTTAATTCGCAGTCAAACAGGTCCGATTTAGTGTGGGTAAGATTGATTTATCCAAATGGGTTTCAAGCCTGGATTCATCTATGCTGGCTTAACCCCGACAAGCAGCGCCGCCTTTGTGTGGTCAGCGATCAGAGCGCCCTAGTGTTTGATGAACTACAGCTAGAGTCGCCGCTCACCCTGCATCGAGGCTGCCTCAACTCCACACCGGAAGGCTTTCACCCGATTTATCAAGAAAAGACGGTCATTCCGGTGTTGCCAGAGGAACCCCTTCAGCGTGTTTGTGCTCACTTTTTGCAATGCGCTCGCCATAACCACCCGTCTGATATCTCAGCAGGATGGGTCGCCGTTCAGCTCATCCAAATTATCGATGCGTTAACCCAATCACTCAATCAAGACGGCCACTTAGTTCAGATCACCCCGCCCATACGCTAATCACTAGCGGCTGATTGACGCTGAGCGGGGGGTGTCTAGAGACGATAGCCCCGAAGACGGAACGTCAGAAATCGGGAGTGCAATTTCAACGGTTGTTCCTTGCCCAATACCAGCACTATGCAGAGAAATTCCGCCCCCCATTAGCTCGATTAGGTTTCGAGAAATTGCTAAGCCCAAGCCCGTTCCCTCAAACTTTCGTGTGGTGCTGCCATCAACCATCACAAAGGGACGGAAAAGTTTGTGCTGCTGGGTGGGATCAATACCAATACCGGTATCTTGAACAGACACGACAATCCACGAGTCGAACGCGTTTGACGGATGGAGGCTAGGCGGTGAATCGCTACTATACCCGTGAGAGCCACTGATCGTTGCAGGAGGTAGGGCAGCCGTTTCAATCCGAGCATCAATCGTAATACCGCCCTGATCGGTGAACTTAATCGCGTTGTAAATAACGTTTAAAAATACTTGCTTGAGTTTGGCAGGGTCAGCTTTCACAGTAATCGCGTCAGGCAAATCAATGGCATTCAGCTTGAGCCCCTTTTGATGAATTTGAACGGCTTGTAAATCAATGACTTCTCGTAAAATCTGCTGCAAATCGACCGGTTCCATCGCCAGTGAAACGGTTCCGGCTTCAATCTTGGCAATATCGAGTAAGTCGTTGATAATTTTCAGCAAATGGACAGCCGCTTCATCGGCCCGCTCTAAAAACTCCATTTCCTCCTCATGGCCGTCGCAACAATCATCTCGGACAAGACGAATGCAGCCAATAATTGCATTCAGAGGAGTGCGGAGTTCGTGGGATGTATTCGCTAGAAATTCATTTTTGAGCTGATTGGCAGTTTCTGCTTCCTGCCATGCAGATTCCAGCTCTCTAGCCCGATCTTCGAGGCTCTTTACCATCTTGTCGAGTACTTCGGCAAGCTGATTAATTTCTCGAATTCTAAAGTTTTTGGGCGTTTTTTCTAATGGACCTCGGTCTTGGATCTGCCGCGCATACTTACCGAGCTGTTCGATCGGGCGAGCCAAATCTCTGGCCATAATCAGCATGCCAGCGAGTAGTGCTGCTAGCAATGATGTTGTCGACACCACCAAAATTCGCTTGATGTCTTGTAAACCGTGCAGTGCGCTATCGAGACGAGTGACCGCTAAGACGACCCACGTTTGCTCATCGGAGGGCGTCAGTGAAATAGAAAGGGGCGTATAGCCCGCTAACCATTCTGTATTGTTTCCTAAAAACAGCAGATGGCGAACATCTTGCTCACCTCGTAAGGCGCTATTCATAATATTCTGAAACCGTTCGTCACCTTTTTCATCCCTGATATTTTTTCCAACTCGATTAGCCAGAGGATGGGCGAGAAACGTACCGTCATCTCGCAAAATGACGGTGTAGCCAAGCAGCGACCCCGCTTCACCACTTTCAAGTTGTCGAAGCACTGCTTGTGCGCTGAGAACGTATCGTAACTGTTGCGACTTGTCGTAGACGGGTATGCTTACAACTAAATCAAGCTGGCTTTGTAATTCAGATTGCTCGGATTGCTGGCTCGTAGGCGAAAGAACTGGGTATACCTGATAGCGATCGCCCTCCGAAAAATCGCCTGTTTGAGCCCAATCTGGTACCAATGGAAAATCGATGAGCTGGGTTCCGCAGGTACTCGCGACAATTGTTTGAGTTTGCCAGTCAGTGAGTTGCAGGCAGGTGACATCCGTTGGAAGTTCGGGTTCGAGTCTTTCTAAAAATGCTTGAGAAATGTCGACGGAGGCTGCCTGTAGAGCAGAGGTTTGACTTGCAGTCAGCAGGTTCGTCTTGAGAGCTTGAACAGAATTTTGGACATTTTCTGCTTTGCGCTGAGCACTCTCGGTCAGATTTTGGCGTGCTGTATAAAGAAGACTTGAGCGAGCCTTCTTGAAAACGACAGCTAGTCCGATTAGCAAGACAGGCACGCTAAGCAGCAAAATCCGAAATAGGAGGATACGGCGGAAGGAGGGTTGACGGAGCATAGCCACGGAGACGTTCCAACTGACAAATGCGAAACCTAGGACGGTAGGCTAATTAAAGGTTAGTATTCAACAAAGCTTGCAAGCGTAAGCATCCCCTGAGATATCAAAGCCTCTTGACATAGATGAAGTCTCAAATAAGCTCCTGGGCAAATCTTAAAACCAGAAGCGCCCCGACCCTGCTTACACTGATTTGAATTTAATCCGAAATTGCTGGTAAGATGCTGCACCGTCATTTGACGAATTTAGAAAGATGGGGCTCAATGGATTACTGACTAGGTTAACAGTTCTTGAGTTTCCATCGTTATTAATGAATGTCTAAACAAACCAAGCTTAGCTACTCCATTGCTTGGATTAATCGAATTGCTGACGTTCCTCAACCGGAGTGGGATGCGTTGGCAATGCCGCTAAAAACTCCCTTCTTCGAATGGGCATGGTTGAACAACATGGAAGCGTCGGGGAGCGCAACGGCCCAAGCAGGATGGCTACCTAATCATTTAACAGTCTGGCGAGGACGTACCCTAGTCGGAGCAGCTCCCCTCTACTTGAAGGGACACAGCTATGGTGAGTTTGTTTTTGATCACCAATGGTCTGACTTGGCATATCGCTTAGGTGTGCAATATTATCCCAAATTGCTGGGAATGTCACCCTTTACTCCGGTCGAAGGATATCGTTTTCTGATCGCACCGGGCGAAGACGAGGACGAATTAACCCAGATGATGGTAGATGCTATCGATCATTTTTGCGATCGCCATACGATATCGGGCTGCAATTTTTTGTATGTTGACCCTGATTGGCGATCGCGCATGGAACAGCTTGGCTTTACAAGTTGGCTTCATCATAGCTACATCTGGGCAAATGATGGCTATGCCACGTTTGAGGATTATTTGGCTGCATTCAATGCCAATCAGCGGCGCAATATTAGGCGTGAGCGAAAAGCTATCGAAAAAGCCGGACTATACATCAAGCCATTAGTGGGTGATGACATTCCTAAGTCTTTGTTTTCGTCGATGTATCACTTTTATAGTGATACGTGTGATAAGTTTGGCTGGTGGGGCAGCAAGTATTTGACGCGCCAGTTTTTTGAGCAGCTCTATGACTCATATCGCCATCGCGTGCTGTTTATGGCAGCCTATGATGAGCGCAATGATCGAAAACCCGTTGGCATGTCCTTTTGTTTGACCAAAGGCGATCAACTCTATGGTCGCTATTGGGGATCACTACAAGACGTCGATTGTCTCCACTTTAATGCTTGCTACTATGCCCCCATTGAATGGGCGATCGCCCATTCAATTCGGGTCTTTGATCCCGGCGCAGGGGGGCGGCACAAAAAACGTCGAGGGTTTCCCGCGACCCCCAACCATAGCCTGCACCGATTTTATAATCCCCGCCTGAATCAGATTCTTTCGTCATATATTGGCGAAGTCAACGAGCTTGAGCAGCGCGAGATTGGGGCAATCAATCAGGAATTGCCGTTCAAGTAAGCTTCGCAAGCAAGCTTCGGATGAGAGATACGTCAGCGCTCAAGGACAGGTTGTTCCCACAATATCGGGAATGTTCCCAAGCTGTCCTTCGCAGAGAATTGCGAATGCTGTCGCTCCGTTTCCAGTCGGGCCAATCCAAACCTTGCCCGAAAATCCTCGAATTCCGCTGTGCTCCCCCATCGGGGCTGCTGTCGTCATTGCAATAACGTCTGGACTGAGCCCCAGCGGCAATGACGTGTAAAGGTAATATCTAGAATCGGTCTTAAAGCCCAACTCTAGATCATCCAGATTCCCAAAACGGTTGTGCTCGACATAGTGAAACTGTTGGGCTCGGTTAATTGTAGCCACAAAGGCTCGTGCCTCTGACTCTTTGGCTTTATTAAGCTGCGCTAATACAGAGGGAAGAGCGATCGCCGAGAGAGTCACTAAAATGACAACGACGACCATTAACTCAATGATCGTAAAGCCTTGATATCTCATGCGAGATTGGCTCACGCGGTAGATGAGGTGACAGACAATCGGGGGCATAAATGTTTACATCACAAAGTTAGGAGAGGAAATAAACAATCAGTGGACCGGGTCAGTTTGGCGTTGGCGAGGTGCTTCCGTAACCAATCAGACATCCGGTTAAATTCGTAACCCACTAATTTCTTTATGCACAGAATTCTTTAAGAGTCCGGATTATCCCGGTTGACAATTCGCAGAAAAAATCTATGTAAACCATCAGGCGAATTAATCATTCGTGGAAAATGTTATCCAGGAACTAACTAAAGCACTTCAATGATTCAACGAAATCTATCGAAATCTGTCGAATCGTACCAATCCTTTAAGGAAGGGCCACCGATAAACAGGCTGAATTCCTTTCAGGATTTGTGTCCGCCAATCCAAAATCCAAAATCGAGGATTGGTATAAGACCCTATCTAATACCAATTCTTCGAAGTAAGGCTACAAATGAACAGGCTAGAACCCCTGCAAGACTGGTGGCCGTCAATCCAAAATCTAAAATCGAGAATTGGTATAAGGGTTCAGTGAAGAATTTGGAGTATGCCATGTAAACTCTCGTCGCAATGTAACAATCTGCAACATAGACTTTTATAATAAGAACAACGAATAAACCTAGCTCTAGAGGGTAATAGAGTTACATGCGAGTTGCGATCGCTGGAGGAGGACTAGCAGGTCTTTCCTGCGCGAAATATTTAGCCGATGCCGGACACACCCCTGTTGTCCTCGAACGCCAAGATGTATTAGGAGGTAAAGTCGCTGCTTGGAAGGATGAAGACGGCGACTGGTACGAAACCGGGCTTCATATTTTCTTTGGAGCATATCCCAACATGCTCCAGCTATTTAAAGAGCTTGACATTGAAGATCGGTTGCAATGGAAAGAGCATTCCATGATCTTCAACCAGCCCGACAGCCCAGGCACCTATTCCCGATTTGACTTTCCTGATATCCCAGCCCCGTGGAATGGGATCATGGCAATCCTTCGTAACAACGACATGTTGACCTGGGAGGAGAAGATTCGCTTTGGGGTGGGGCTCATCCCCGTAATACTCCGGGGACAGAAGTATGTCGAAGAAATGGATCGATATTCTTGGACAGAATGGCTTCAAAAACACCGCATACCAGAGCGAGTCAATGATGAAGTCTTTATCGCGATGACAAAGTCTCTCAACTTCATTGGGCCTGACGATATTTCATCGACCATTATTCTCACGGCCATGAACCGATTCCTGCAAGAAAAGAATGGGTCGAAGATGGCATTTCTCGACGGCGCCCCGACTGAACGGCTTTGTCAACCTCTGGCTGATTACATCATCGAGCGAGGCGGAGACATTCGACTGAATGTTCCTCTAAAGGAAGTTTTGCTTAATTCTGACCATACGGTGCAGGGCTTTCTGATTCGCGGTTTGAACGGCGCAGAGGATGAGGTCGTGACTGCAGATGCCTACGTCTCAGCAATGCCAGTCGATCCTCTAAAGACGATGATTCCGGCTCCTTGGCGAGAATTAGAGTGCTTCAAAAAGCTGAACGGGTTAGAGGGCGTTCCGGTGATCAATATTCATCTCTGGTTTGATCGAAAGCTTACCGATATCGACCATCTTTTGTTTTCCAGGTCATCGTTGCTTAGCGTGTATGCCGACATGAGCAATACTTGCCGAGAATATGCCAATCCGGATCGCTCGATGCTGGAGTTAGTCTTGGCACCGGCGCAAGAGTGGATGGCCAAATCAGATGACGACATTGTATCTGCGACTCTGACAGAACTTAAAAATCTGTTTCCTGACCATTTTGCAACGGATACTCCTGCCAAGCTGCTGAAATATAAGGTTGTCAAGACTCCCCGCTCGGTTTATAGAGCCACACCGGGTCGGCAGCAGCATCGTCCGGGACAGATAACTCCTATCCCAAATTTCTTTCTGACCGGAGACTATACGATGCAACGATACTTAGCAAGCATGGAGGGCGCTGTACTTTCTGGTAAGCTTACAGCGCAGGCAATTAGCAGACAGCATGTAGCAGTCAGCAATCCGCCTGTTTCTGGATCTTCGAAACTTCCAGTGGCATCAAGCTAGTGTAGAAAGCTAAAGCTGTGTTTGAAGATTCACGTTGTTGAGCGCTGAGAGCTATAAGCTATAAGCTAATGGCTGATTGCTCCGATGTTTTTCGAGTCTGCGACGTAATGCTGCAATTGCCCGAATCTCCCCCTAAAACTAAGTTGGTATCTCTAGAGGACGCATACGAACTCTGTCGTCAAATTACCGCTAAGTACTCCAAGACATTTTACTTGGGTACATTATTAATGTCGGAAGAAAAACGCCGAGCCATTTGGGCTGTTTATGTGTGGTGCCGTCGCACGGATGAACTGGTCGATGGACCGGGAGCCGCATCAACAACTCCTGCTACGTTAGATCGGTGGGAACAAAATTTAGAGGCTGTCTTTTCAGGGCATCCTGTTGATGATTTGGATGTGGCACTTGTCGATACGCTAGAGCGTTTTCCAATCGACATTCAGCCCTTTCGCGACATGATCGCAGGCCAGCGTATGGATTTGTATCGTAGCCGGTATCAAACCTTTGAGGAGCTAAATCTCTATTGCTATCGGGTTGCTGGAACGGTAGGGCTGATGTCAACCGCTGTCATGGGAATTGATACCGCTCAGGCAACGGCCCCTTGGGTTGATCCGTCGGAGTTGAAAAGCCCAACCGATGAGGCGATCGCCCTGGGGATTGCCAATCAGCTCACGAATATTCTGCGAGATGTCGGCGAGGATGCCCGTCGAGGTCGCATCTATATTCCGCTTGAGGATTTGGCTCTCTTTAATTACACCGAGCAAGATTTGCTTGACGGAGTCATTGATGAACGGTGGCGAGAACTGATGCGCTTCCAAATTCAGCGGGCTCGAAAGTTTTATGCCAGCGCAGAGCAGGGAATTAGCAGGCTGAGTCCTGATGCGCGATTACCAGTCTGGGCCGCCTTGATGCTTTATCGGCAAATTCTAGACGTGATCGAACGAAATAGGTATGACGTGTTTACAAAGCGGGCCTATGTTCCAGGAATTCGTAAGCTGCTGACTGTGGCGATCGCCCGCATGCGATCGCAAGTTTTGTAACGGTTTGTAATATTCTGGTTTAGAATCAATATTTTGCCTTCGATCTTCAACCTTGAACGCTAAAAGCGTGTTGCTGCTGCTGTTAGTAAGGAGTTCACAGAAAATTGTCGAGGGATACGAAAAAGATCTTGGTTGTAGATGATGAAGATGCGATTCGCCAGATTTTAGCTACTCGACTTGCGATGAGCGGGTATGACGTGACGACGGCTGCTGATGGCGAAGAAGCCCTCCGCGTCTTCTCACAAGAAGCCCCGGATCTGATTGTTTTAGATTTGATGATGCCCAAATTAGACGGGCTCACAGCATGTCGAGAATTACGCAAAATCAGTGATGTCCCGATCATCATGCTGACGGCCTTGGGTCAAATTTCTGATCGAATCCAAGGATTAGAAATTGGCGCAGACGATTATGTCACCAAGCCATTTTCACCCAAGGAGCTAGAAGCTCGGATTCGAGCCATTCTGAGACGAACTGATCGGTGGGATGGCACTAGAGCATCGAGCCAAGAAAACGCAGATGTCATTCAGATTGGGCAATTACGAATTGACATGAATAAACGCCAAGTCTTTGCGAATAATCAGCGCATTCGCTTGACTGGCATGGAATTTGATTTGCTCCAGTTGCTCATTCAAAATGCGGGTGAATCGGTTTCTCGCGACGACATTTTGCAAAAAATTTGGGGATATAGCCCGTCTCGTCATTCTGATTTGCGAGTGGTGGATGTCCACATTTCTCGCCTGCGGGCAAAGCTAGAGGAAGATCCGACAAATCCTGAATTTATTCACACAGATCGCGGTAAAGGCTACTTCTTTCCCCCGGTTTAGAAAAGAAGCATTGCGCGGCAGCGAATAGGTATGCCTTCTCTCTCACAACTCGCGGTTTCAATAGTGCTAGGGAGCATCGTGATTGGCATCAGCTGGGTTTTTGCTCAGGGTGATGGTTACTGGCGATCGCCCACCCCCTCAGCATCTCTGCCGTCGGTTCAGCACTCTGCAACGTCTCAGCTTCCCGCTGCCGAACACCTTACACAGCAGTGGTTTGTGACTCCAGCGCAGGCGATCGCCCTGGTTGCAGACGGCGCGACTCTTCTCGATGCCCGATCCCATCGCCAACACACCCAAGGGATGTTAGCTGGATCGGTGGCCGTCAGTTGGCGGCAATTTTCTCACGAGGATAAACCAAATCAGGGAAAACTTCTGGGAGATCGGGATCAGCTCGCCCAAGAATTGCGGAGCGCGGGCGTATCTAACAACGTCCCAGTGGTTGTTATCGGTGATCCCCTTGAGGGCTGGGGAGAAGATGGACGAATCGTTTGGATGCTGCGAACCCTAGGTCATCAGAAAGCCGTTTTAGTGGATGGTGGATATGATGCGCTAGTAGCAGCCGGAATGCCAACGGTGGAGTCAGTCTTGCGATCCGCATCGACTCCAGGAAACTTTGTGATCGATCGAACTCCTCAATGGACTGTGCAGCAAGATGAGCTTAAGGCGGCCCTCGATCACCCCCAATGGGTGATCGTAGACGTGCGTGAAGAGCGGGAATTTGACGGGCAAACCCCGTATGGAGAACAGCGTGGTGGACACGTTCCTGGGGCTGTGCATCTTTATTACAGAGAGTTGATGGATGAAAACGGCACCATTCTTCCCCGGCGCAAACTGCTGCATGTCTTAGCTGAGCACGGCATTCGTCCAGATGCTCAGATTGTGTCTTACTGTACGGGGGGCATTCGCTCTGGATGGTTTACAGCCGTGTTAACGAGTGTCGGGTTTGATGCCAAAAACTATGCCGGATCGATGTGGGAATGGTCAGCCTCACCCAGGGACGACTATCCGCTGGTTGAAGAGAATTAGCGCTCACTCAGATTTCCAATGACGGTTTCGATTGAGACGTCAGCCGATTATGCCGCAAAGTCCCACATCACGGGGTTTTCATCTAAGTAATCGGTGACGCTGCGCCCTATTTGATCAATGGTTGCACAGTCATCCTCTGACAAATTGAGTTGAGCGGCTCCGGCATTTTGAAGCGCTTGCTCTGGATTTCGTGCCCCGGCGATCGCACTAGTCATCGGCTGACGAATTAGCCACGCCAACGCCAGTTGAGCCAACGTACATTCATACGCCTGGGCGATCGGGCGCAGTCGATCGAGCGCCGCCTGAGCGCGCTGATAATGCTCACCTTTAAACAGCTTGTTTTTTGCGCGAATGTCTCCTTCTTCAAACTGATGATCAAGACCAAATTTTCCTGTCAATAAGCCTTGAGCCAGCGATGAGTAGGCAATGATCGAGATCTTGTGTTCAACGCAATAGGGCATTGCGTCCTGTTCAACTTGCCGCCAAAACAGCGAATAAGGCGGCTGGAGACTATCAATTTGTCCATACTGAGACGCTTCTGCAATCTGGTCTCGCGAGAAATTAGACACCCCAATCGCTCGAATTTTGCCCTGCAGTTTTAGCTCATTGAGCGCCCGCATGGATTCTTCAATCGGTACGCTATCACTATTAAATGCGCCCGATGGCCAGTGAATTTGGTACAGATCGATGTAATCGGTCTTGAGGCGTTTTAGCGAACCGTCGCAGGCGTCGAGGACCTGTTGATACTTGAGATGATTTGGAAAAACTTTCGTCGCCAGCACAACCCCCTCCCGTCGGTCGGATAGGGCTTTTCCAACGAGCTCTTCAGAATATCCCTTGCCATACACTTCTGCCGTATCAAACGTGGTTACGCCTGCATCCAGGGCTGCTTGCAGCGCATTAATAATTTTTTGATCATCAATGCCCACCCAACCTGATTTACCCGCCTGCCATGTTCCAACAATGATGGGCGTAATCTCGACGTCTGATTGACCGAGTTTTCGGGTTTTCATGTCTATGCTCCCTAGCCACCACCTACCAATGTAGGAGCATTCATGTGTTTTGGCATTTAACCTCGCAGAGAGGCTGATGGTGATCAGATATAGCTCTACGGGTTCAGGTTTGTGTGGTGATCTCCCGCGCCGCGGGGGATCTCTAGGACGTTACGCTAAACACATACTAAGCGGCTGAGCGATCGCCTATCGCAGCAAACCCGTGTCGACTCACATAATCCACATAATCGTGGAGCGAATCAAACCCAAGATGGCGCAACACAGCATAGCCATGCTTGCAGCATCCTTTGCCAAAGGTGATCTGCTGCCAATGATAATCTTCACAGTCACACTCTAAGCTATCAGGCAAACAATCCACTCGATAGCTTGAACCACTGCGCGGATTGCTGATTGTATAGCGTCCAGGTCGATACAACCACGGAGTGATGGTGAGATGCTCCGAGGCTGCTTTGCGGCGTTCGACAAAATGCATCTTAAAGTCAGACTTGGAGATAAAGGTCGGACGGGTTCCCTCGACCCAAACCCAAACCGCATTGAAAAACTCCCGAACTTGTACGGGCGTAGAGTCTGATAGGTCTAACATCCGGCGCACTGCTGCAGCCGAATAAAGAAGCTTGGAGCGAGTAGCCATGCAACAATTACCCTCTTGACGAGAGGCTAGAGAACACGTGAGGCGGCGTGATAATCAACTCACGTTCTATCTCTATTCTGCCGTGTTACACGGAAAACGGTCAGCCATGGGGACATGCCAGTCACGGGTATTAATTCAGGATAAAACTACTCGCTGTAAGGCGTTTAGGCTCTCATCTTAAACGGATACCCTGCGTGCCAGCACTTGCACAGAATCAGGCAGAAGATGGTAAGCTACGCAGTTGTAGATGCTCTAGATCGACTGTACTATCAAAGCCCATGAGACGATTTCGAGAGGCCAACAAGCACGTCAGCAAGCCGTGGTCGGGGGTCAACCAGCCCCGAGCTGAAACCGGGAAATTTGAACGTAAGTATCCAGAGCGACGGGGGCAGGCGATCGCACTGCGATTGCCTCAGAGCCTTGATGCTGAGGTGAGAAAAGTCGTAGGCTGGCAATCCGCTGCTGACAATGCCGCGCTGAAGGCGTGGGTAGAAGCCGCTATTGTTGAGAAGATCCAGCGGCACGAATCTAATCCGTCGTCCTCATCTTCGTCCTAGGATAATCGGCGGCAAGATACGGAAACCTTTCATAAAAACTTTACTAAAATCTGACTGCTATTACCGAGATATTCGGAGGACACGGCTTAAACTTGAGCATTTCTTAATTGAAATTCGTCAAGAAATTATCATCTCTCCGTAAATTCCTCTCGCAATTGAGGGAATATGGCGCTAGGATAAAATTTGGGATTGACGACTCTGACCCAACTCTAATCATTTGCACCACATGGATTCTTCCGTCGCAAATCTTTCAAAGGCGCGGGCAGCACACCAAGGCCAAGAGCATGCAGCGTCGATGCTAGAGGCTGGGCGCCTGTTTCGTAATCGCTATCAGATTGTTCGACCCCTTGGGCGGGGCGGCTTTGGGGTGACCTATCTCGCGAAAGACATCGGGCTTCCCCATTCGCCCATTTGCGTTGTCAAGCAATTATGTCCTAAGGTCAAAAATCCCGCAGTTTTACGGAAAGCATCTGAGCGATTTGAGCGAGAAGCAAAGATTCTAAGCCAGCTTGGCAGTCATTCTCAGATTCCTCGCCTGCTCGATTATTTTCAGGTGAGTGGCGAATTTTACCTGGTTCAGGAATATATTAGGGGGCGGAATCTCGCAAAAGAAGTCCGGGTTGGTGGGGTGTTAAATGAAGCAGCCGTCAAGAAATTTTTAAGAGAAATTCTCCACGTTCTTGACTATGTGCACGATCATCAGGTCATTCATCGAGATATTAAGCCACCCAATATTATTCGCTGCGAAAATGATGGCCGATTAGTGCTGATTGACTTTGGAGCTGTCAAAGAAGAAATCACTCAAATGGGTCATCTGTCGCACTCTAGAGCCGCATCAACTCAGTTCGTAGGGACGGTTGGGTTTGCTCCGCCAGAGCAGCTTGCTCTACGCCCCACCTATGCGAGCGACGTGTATTCGCTAGGCGTGACTTGCTTATATCTATTGACGGGCAAGCCTCCTCTTGAGTTTGCCTATGACCCCGTCACAGGCGAGATCCTATGGCAAGAGTGTGCTCAGGTTAGCGCCCATTTTGGTCAAATTCTCGACAAAATGCTGAAAACGTCTCCTCGCGATCGCTACCAATCCGTTGAGCAAATTCTGCGCGCTCTCGATTTAGAACCTCATCTAGAAGATTTGGCAACCTGCATGAATACTCAACGCCCCACAGGGGTGGATGGAGACAATGGGTATGAACAGGAGGGCGATCGCTATGTTCCGCCATTTGCTCGGCTGGCTCAGTCAATTCGGGGGCGTCGTGCTCGTATTCAGACACGCCATCATCAGAGCCAGGCTGACGATGGGAAGCTATTAGTCAGCTCAGGGTACCTAGCCTAAAGGGACATAAAAAAACAACTTCACGGTTTGATTGAGCGGTAGGGTGCTGTATAGCCTTTCAGGCATGGCTACGCTAAAGCGTCAGCGTAACGCACCACCATGAGGTTAATTTTTAACAAGCCTTAAGTAACCGCTCAAGCAGTGCCTATGTTTCCGTGGTGTCCTGACAAGTCAGCCCCGTTGCAATCCAGTTTAATAGTTCCGAATTCACTCGTTCGTACTGCTCGTCGTAGGGGCAATGTCCAGCGTCGGGAAGTTCGACCAGTCTAATCCGAGGATTTAGAGAAACGAGAGATTCTGCCTGAGCGATAGGAATCACTCGATCCTGCTGTCCCCAGAGCAATAAAACGGGTTGATAAATAGTAGATAGCAACGTTTGACGGCTAGGGCTGTAATCTAACCGGGTTGCTGCACGAGACAGACGACATAATGTTTGCGCGGCGCCGCGATCGCACGTCGGGCGAACGATACTCGCCACGAGATCATCCGTTACATAGCGACGATCCACATAGGCCAAATTGAGTGCTGAGCGAATGATTTTGGGTCGTCGAGCGATTTGAAAAATGAAGCGAATTAAGAGTGGCGACGCAAAGACCCGCTCAACCGCGCCCACGACGGGCTGAATCCAGCGAGTAGGCAATACTTCTTGTCGAGTTGCGGGCAGGGTAATGATGGCTAAGCCTCGAACCAGGTCAGGATAGGTGACAGTAGTGGTTGCTGCGACCAATGCGCCCAACGAATGCCCGACTAAGATCATAGGCCGCCGAATGAACGTTGCCCAAAAATCATGAATTTGCTCAGCCCAAAGCGACGCACTGTAATCAGCAGAAGCTTTTTCAGAGGTGCCAAAGCCTAATAAATCAAGGGCATAAACTGGATGATAGTCGCTGAGCGGAGCGAGATTAGCATGCCATTGGGTTAATGCAGAGCCAAATCCATGGACAAACAAGATAGGAACTGCGTCTGACGATTCGACATGAGCAGGGCGTATAAAGGTGTAGCGAATTCGCCAACCTCGCCAAAACCAATCCCGCTGGGCACCTAATCGAGATTTCCAGGGCTGAAGAGGAAGCGATTGAAGCATGACAAAAAATTCAAATTGTGTGAGGTCAAATCCATCTAATCTTGTGATAGTCTATGCCAACTTTTAAGCTAGATTCCTGCACCTCTCTATCCGCTCTGGTCACTATGGCAAATCGTTGGTGGATTTATCAGCAACAGCAGTTTCCTTTATTAAGAAATAGTTTGCTAGCGGGAGGATTGAGCCTTGCATCCGTAAGTCATTCTGTGCTGTTGCGTGCACGAGCATTGGAAGAACTGCCGATAGATCCTATTCTTTGGATTGGCACAATTCTGATTGCATTTATCGGAACGTTATTATTTTTTCTTCAATTACAAATTATTCAAGAGTTTCAAGGAACCGATAAGAAAGGACGCTATACCCTTTCTCGCCCCGTTGCCGAGGGGCTCGTGAGCTTGAAGGAGTTGGGAATTTTAGGCATTTGCGCCGGAATTGTTCAGTTAGGACTTAGCCTATCTTTAAATATTTCATTACTCCTTCCTCTAATCGTGTTGTGGGGGTTTATAACGCTCAAACATTATCACTTTTTTGCCGAACTCTGGCTCGATGCCCATCCGTTCGTTAAAACGATTGCCCACGCCGCCGCCGTTCCGATCGCCAGTTTTTATGCGACAGCCTGTGATTGGATATCGGTTCAAATAGTGCCTCCTCCTGGGTTGATTTGGTTTCTGTTGGTTGGCTGGCTGAGTTGGCTGGCGATCGCCATTGCCCGCAATCTTCATCCCAGCAGTGCTCAATCGAACGCAACAATTCCACTTCGATGGAGCCCCCAAATTGCCATGCGCGCGTGGCTAGGCATTATTTGGCTGTTGACGCTGACCCTATTTCTCTCATCGATGTATGTGCAATTTGTATTCATCATGATGCTCATGCTGGTCGCCCTGCTAGCGGGTTCAATCTACTTAGCGTGGCGGTTTGTGATTCGACCTGCACCCCAATGGGGCATGAGATTAGAGGCGATCGCCCAGTTATGGTTGGTGCTGGCCTATCTAGGAATCGGCCCGCTTGCCCTCCTGGCGATGCTTAGCCCTTTTTCTTCTCAATAAATTTTAATTTTTAAACTGTCCTGACGAGCTGCTAGGCAGAAAGTAAAGTCTATGTGAAGTCAGTGGTAGCCCCCAGGACTGTCTCATGATAGTAATCAAACGAAAGTCAATCCGCTCACTTGAGCGCAAAAGTCAATTGTGTTTAATCATTCCGCTAGGTGGTGGAGCTAAAGCTCAATATCCTATCAGCGATGAAGCGGAGGCGATCGCCCTCTATAAAGAATATCTTCGACTCAACCCTGATCTAGCGGAAGCCGAAGTGATCCACGGATGAGTCATAATTCAGCGTCTTAACGCGAGAGCGTAAAGCGATAGGGTTCGCTCGGAGTGCCTCCTGGCCAAATATTGTGGATCAGTGAGTCTCTCTACCTCAGCGAGCTACACTACAATGAATTCATGAAACACGTATTCATCAGCCTGATTCGATTGTATCGGGCACTGATCTCACCTCTGTTCCCGCCATCGTGTCGGTTCCAGCCGACCTGTTCTCAATATGCGATGGAGGCGATCGCCCGATTCGGACCTTGGACAGGGAGTGGGTTAGCGATTCGTCGAATCCTGCGCTGCCATCCGTTTAATCCGGGGGGCTACGACCCTGTCCCTCCCCGAGCAGACCATGACCATTCTGCGTGTGACGCTACTCCGGACCAAAATATTCAGGTGTAAAACTCCCGTGCAGTCCATACGGGACGTGATGCTTTAGGCGAAGTCGAGCGACAGGCCCCTTCTCTATATCGTGTCCATCTAGGATGATGAGTTCTGATTTTTGACGCGTCGCGTTGTAAACCAGCGAAAAGACCCATCCGTCATCCTCGCCCGTTGCGTTAGGACGAGGCACAAACACAGGCTCACTGACATAGCCGTGGGGTGCTTCACTCCAAAGTTGCTGGGCGTTTTCGTCATAATCCAGCTTGAGAATCGCCTGCAGTGGAGCATTCCCCGTTGGAGCATGGGCTGCGCCTAAAAACACATAGCGATAAACGCACCCGGTGCGATCGGGATGGATTGCAGGAAATTCACAGCAGCGAGAAATAATTTGTTGGCGAAGAATAGTCTGGGTGCGCCAGTCAATCTCAAATCGCCAGAGCTGCCCAGGTGCAAGTTCGTCAAAATTAACCTGGCGATAGTCCTGATTGGCATCGACCGCTGGGAGTTCGTCGTAGCACACCGAATCTACGACTATGTTGCTATTGGCTTCAAAGGCATTGGCATGATGGAAGACAAAGCCTGCTTGAGTTGGAATCATCTGCACAGGCTCTGCACTATGACGAGGGATCACAATGACCTGGGTCGGCTGATTAGCCTGAACTTGAAGGCATTGAGCAGCCGATCGAAATCCAAACGCATAGGGAACGGGGTTAAACACGATCGGGCTTTGGAAAAAGATGCAATAGTTGGGCGTAATGGCAAAATCGTGGATAAATGCAAATCCTGGAACACTGTGGGCATGTTGATCAATCACAGTGCCATCCGCGTTTAGCTCATAAATGGTGATGGTCGTCGACAACCCCGGTTTAATCGAGAAATTGACCATGCGAGACTCCCAACCATTCTCCTCGCGCGGTGGGTCAATCCAGGGGTGGGCAGCAAATGCAGAGCCCGGTGGTAAAACTCCGCCCAAATCATCGATGCCTACTGTTTCAAGCGTATGGGGATCAAGGCGATACGGTTCCGCCGCTTCCCAGAGGGCGAGTAGCCTTCCGCCCCAGTAGATGACCTGCGTATTGGCAATATTCTTGAGGCGAAAGTCAAACGCATTGGCAAGCCAACCTCCTGGCTTCTGAGTTCCAAAGACCCCCCGATATAGAATCTGGCCTGCTTGCTGTTCTGCAATAAGTCCTTCAGTACGCACGTAGCGGTTGCGGAAGTGAGCCCGTCCATCTTTAAAGGCGATCGCACAGATCATGCCATCCCCATCAAAGGGGTGCTGAAACTGCTGATTGTTTATATCCAGGCTTCCCGGCCCGTTACGAAATAGCGTGCCATACAAATCGCTGGGGATTTGCCCCTCGATATCATCAATCCAGTAGTCAAATTCATCTCGCAGCGATCGATATCCGCTTTGCCATTCATGCCGATCGTAGGACTTGTCTGTTTGATTCGTTCCGAGTAGAGAACGTTGCATACCAATCAATCCACACAGTAAGGGGGACAACTAAATCGTATCTATTGCGATCCTAAATCTCTTGTAAATGGTGTTTGAGCAGTGGGGATCAACGAAGAGCGTTCGATTTTTGCTAGAGGGAGTCGAGGTCGAAACTCCAAACGATCAGGGGTGAAACATCTCTTCTTCAACGGGTTGCATCTCGCGTTGAGAATCCAGAGCGGGGGCGACTGCCGGAGACTCAGACGCGGGCAACGATGGTTGCGGTTGAGACGCGGCAGAGCGATCTCCATCGTCATGGGAGTGTCCGCTGGGTAGAAATCTCAAGAACGGCAACGGAAGAAGGGTCGACGTATTCGTGATGATCACGAGAAGCCAGAGGCGATCGAAATTTGCTTCGGTGACTCCCAAAAGGTGGGTTAGCCCCGCGCCCAACTCGTGAGACACAAGCCCTGCCAAATTTAACACCGACATTAGCAACGCGAAGAGAGTGGCTTCTACCCCCGGCGGACAGAGACGAGCCGCGAGAACCAAAATGGGCATGTAAGCAATTTCACCCATCACGGTTAACACAAGACTATCCCCCAAGCTGAACCAGCGATCATCAATTCCGATCGCCCGATTAGCATGGGTAACAAGCAACAGGGTTGTCATGCCTAAAACTGCTGAAATGAGGGTTGTCCAGCCAAAGATTTTGCGGAATGGAACTGTCTTAAAAAATCGCTGAAATAGCCAAATACCAACTAATGCTGCAACGCTGGTGACTAACCGAACCCGCCCTAGAAATTCGGGTTGAAATCCGAGCTCGTTGGTGGTGAAGAAAAAGAAAGCAGATTCTGCCGTTGGGGTGGCTTGCCAGATAAAGATAAAGGCCGCAGGCATCCAGATTGCCTTTTGGGTGACTGCACCGCGAAGCTGCGTTATTTGCTCGCCGACAATAGACCAGCTCGACGGAGCGTCAACTTTTGACTCATCAATCAGCCCCGCCACTAGTGACACAATCAGCGGAAAGGTCGCTGTAATCAAAAAGACGGTCTGCGTGTCAAACTGTTCGAGCAGGAACCCGCTGAAATAGGCAGTCAATAAACTACCTACAGCCGATGTGCCCCAACACAGCGATTGAAGCGACCCGGCTGCCCCTAGCGATTCGTTGCGAACCCGCTCAACCACTATAGAATCGACGATGACATCGCTGACCGCCACCGACAGAGAACTCATGGCGATCGCCACCGTTGCGCCCCAAGACGTATGCACAACCGTCGCCAGCAACAGCCACGAGGCAGTTCCCAACAGCCCCGATAACACCAGATAGGGCCGCCGCCGATATCCAAAGATTGGCAACCCGTCTGACAAAAAGCCAAACAGGGGCTTCACCATCCAGGGCAACATGACGACGCCCATCAAGGCAGAAACTTGAGCAGGCGTGAGCCCTAAATCATCTTTGAGAAAGAAGCTCACCGCTAAGCGAGCGAGTCCAAGAATGCCTTGCACGAAATAGACCAGCAGAATTGCAGTCAGTTCGGGAGTCGGTTCATTTCCGAACAAGACTCGTTCGGTGACTGAATCTTTTAGCTTGCTAAGTTTGGGAGATATGGCAACCATTCAGATGGCGATCATTAAGAAATGTCAACAATGACTCTATGATAGCCCTCTAATCCGATGAGGGTATCGTCCTATCCTCAGATCCTTGTTCAGTGCCTCTCTCGGATGGTCTCTTGCCTGCTCAGCTATAGATTTGAATGGGTCACGGTGACGCGGAGGCGATCGCTCCCATCTCGTTCAATCACGCCCTGAAGCTCACCTGACTGAAACGAATATCGATCTGATTGACGCTTCTGAACTTGAATTAGCCCCTGCTCAATTTCTTCGGTCATGCTGCTGCCAACCATGCCGTTGACTGCAACACGCATCACTAGTGGGTCAACCGCTTGAGAAAACGAGGCTTCGGTCTGCTCAACCTGATTAGTGGTCTGATCGTAGACATAGCGTAGGCTGACTCGATTCGGAATCAGGTTGTACTGGGCATAGCGCGTATTAGGTTGACTTCCTTGACCCGATTGATCAGGAGTGCCTAACGATGCTTCAATTTGGTGAGCGGGTGTCCCGGTTGGGAATCCAGGCACACTGCGAGTTGCGCTAGGATTGCGAGACTCAATGTAGTCGGGGTCTGACTCTTGCTGAGACGGTGACGAATTTGATGTAGAACGACTTGGTATTGGAGATGACGAGCGAGGGGACGATGGTGTGCTTGGTAATTCTTGACGAGTCGATGTTTCGTCGTCAGGTTCTGATGAAGCCTCATTGTTATCGTGATCAGGGGATTGCCGTACATCGGGTGTGGTTGGGGTGCGTGTCGATGAGGGCTGGGGTGATTCTGCAAAATCGATCTGTTGCGATCGCAGCCATAGTGCTCCAAGCCCAGCCATGCCGACTACGGCGATCGCCACGAGCGGCACCAGCAAAAAAAACCACCACCCATTATTTTGGTTGGGGGAAGAAGGCACCGCAATTGTTTTTGAGTGGTGTGAAGCTGACGCTGGCGACGGCGGTTGAATCCTAGATGATGCCAACGACGATGAAGACGAAGAAATTGGCAGGTGATGTTGTGGAGCAACGGCGAGGGTGGGTGTCGTACTTCTCACGTCTATCCTCGGCTGAGGCGTCGGAGACGGCGACGCAGAAGACGGGTGGGGAGCTAACGTTGTCTTTGGCATCTCCGTCGAAGACGAAGTGGGCAATCGCTTTAACCAATCTGCGACCGTAGCCGGACGATGGCGAGCTTCGATCGCCATGCCCTCTAGCACGGCCTGATTCACAGATCGGCTCAGATGAGGACACCAATCTATAGGCGGCACTAAAGGCTGGCGATCGCGCAAGATAGACGCGACTGGAACTTGAGCAGTTAACAACGCATATAAGGTAGCCGCTAAGCCATACACGTCCGTTGCAGGGGTGCGGCGTTCTTGCGATAAATACTGCTCAACCGGAGCATACCCCTCTGATAGCAACTGGGTATGCGTTTGAGTCATTCCCGGCTTAAACTCGCGAGCAATGCCAAAATCAATCAAAACAACATCCTGTGTACCCTCGCGCACCATGATGTTTTGAGGTTTCACGTCTCGATGCAAGAGCCCCTTTTCATGGACAATCTCCAGTGCCTGCCCAATTTGGTGAATATACTGAATGGCGATCGCCTCAGCTAACGGGCGATCTGGAAACACCACCTGATCAAGCGTCTGTCCTGGAACATAGTCCATTACCAGGTAGGGAACCGCATCTTCTAAGAAAAAATCGTTAACCCTGACAATATTGGGATGTACGCAACGCGCAAGCCGACGAGCCTCATCTTGAAATCGCTGGTCAAGACTTGCAAATTGGGGATCACCGATGCGCTCAGGATTGAGGGTTTTAATGACCACAACCTGATTCAAGTAGTGATGGGTCGCCTTAAACGTGACACCAAAGCCTCCCTGTCCGAGGCATTGCTCTAAGGTATATTTTCCAGATTGTAGAGTTTTACCAACAAAGGCACTCATAATCGATTCATCAAAACACGATGGGGGCAGGTGGTTAACCTGCCCTTCTAGAGTATCCCGTTAGACGAGATCAAATGATGGATATGGATATGACCTAGCAAGGACGGTTGCCGGGTGTTCTACCTCCCTCGTCATTGCTGCCACCGCGAGGACGAGAACGCCCCGGATCGCAGCCCTCAGGGCCATTCCCAATGCCTTGGTTGCAGTTACGGCGATATCGGCCATTATCATCGTCGTCGTCATATTCCTAATCATCGTCGTCATCGTCATCGTCATCGTCGTCATCGTCGTCGTCATCGTCGTCGTCATCATCGTCGTCGTCGTCATCGTCGTCATCGTCGTCATCATCGTCGTCGTCGTCATCATATTCCCAATCGTCGTCGTTATCGTCGTTGCCATCCGTATCGCCGACGCATCCAACGTCACAGGTTCTAGTAATCACGCCCTCGGTATACCCGACTTCTCGATAGTTAAGGATCAGATTACTCACCTCATAGCTTGAAATCGTCGTGTTACTGATGTTTGTGATTTGGACGACGTCACCCGGTTCAGCCACTAATGCAGGCGCTAATCCTGATGAGAATGCCCGCAACGTGCGCCGAGCGATCGCAAACGATCCGTTTTGGAAGGAAAGGGGATAGACACAATTGCGCCGGGGTGATGGCAGACCCGACACATTAAAGAATCGAGTGTCAAGATTCGATGTGTCTTCGTAGAAGATGACCTGGGCATTTTGATAATTGGTCGATGAGAGGTTCGTCACTCGGGTGAAATAGTCATATACTTGCACCCCTTGATCAATAGTGCCATTGCGATCGCCATCGATGCCGTAGACCGTCCGCACCACACCATCTGTCCCATCATCAGACAGCACCAAGTTGACGGCGGCATTATCTTCTAGCAGTTCAAATTCGCTATAGCCCAAGAAATATCCTTGGGGGTCAAACAGTCGCACCACGACGCGATCGCCCGGATTGACGCCTCGAATAAACTGAGCCCGCTGATTCATCCGATAGCGAAAATCACCCACCAGACGCTCTCTCAAGAATGAATCTTCACGCTTATATTTCAGAGAGACGCGAGCAATCACTTCTGGAATCGTGACCTGAGATTGACGAATGGCAAGGCTAAAGTGCCCCCGATGAGGATTCAGTTGATTATTGGGTTCTCCCAAGGGGCGTTGGGTTGCGACGACACGCTGTTCGCGAGTTTCTGTCTCAATGACGGTTCTGCCAACCGTCGTAGTGGACTGGGGCTGATTAGCGATAATGCGCTGAGACGAGGTAGTCTGAGCAATCGCGCTGTACGAGTCAACCACCTCCCAGGTAACGCGCTGATCGCGTCGTCCACGAACGTCATAGCGAATTTGGGCGATCGCCTTGAGTTCTAAATTAGACAAATTCACGGTGTCATCGAGGTCGTCATATAGTTCGTCCACATCAATCACCTCGGTGGCAAGAGTGGCCCCTCCAGGAGAACCCGCAATTAGACGGGCGCCAGTGTTGGTATAGAGCTCGGTCCATCGTCCGTTGATGCGCCCAAAAACTTGGTAGACGACATTGGCATAGGTCGTTTGGGGCTTGTCGTCAATGTCAAGCTGCAAAACCAGAGCGGTCGTTTCCCGATCGCTATTGACTAAACGAGCCATTCGCAGCACGCCATCCCAGTCGTCCTGCCGCTGGCTCACCACGATAGGAAGCGGATTTGCCAACAGAGGCAGACTCGTTCCGCCTAGAACAAGGGTCGTGCTCAAAAGGGCGATCGCCGTTTTCTTAAACCTTGATCCAGTTGCTCTATTAGATTTGCGGACTGCACGGTTTTTCATATGTTGCATAACGTACACATTACTCCAGGTGAATAATCATGAACCCATGACGAACTCTATAGGAGTCGCCTCCATGCCCAGATCGCGAACTAGAGTTTGGGGATTAAGCCCCCACCCTCTCATCAAAATGTTGACTAGCACTTAGTTAACTAGCACTTAATTGACTGGCACTTAGTTAACTAGCACTCTCTGCCACGACCTAGCACAATCGCTGCAATTCTTGGGATGTGAATGTTGTTAAAAAATTTCTCATCAATCCTGAATTACAGTTTCTCGATCCGAAAACGTCCTGCATGTCTTATGGCCCTACAGGCTCAGAGTTGCGTGTAAACTCCGCACGATGCGTGGGTTCTATGCGCATTTGACGTCTTAACGCAAGAGCATAAGGCTATAAAGTGGTGATTTAACAGAGCGCGTTTAACTGGTAAAGCAGGTTGCTTGAGATGACCGTTTACGGAAAGCGGATGTTCCAAATGTAGTTAAAAAAACATTTCTATGGACAGTTATTGGGCGCAAGTCGCAAATAGCGAATGCACTCTTCAGGGGTCAAATCTCTCAAGCTGCGATCGCTCGATAGCTTCAATAACATCTCCCAAGTCGCCGTCCAAAGGTGAATTTCGCCTTGCTCCGTCAGGGCAGCAACATAGTGCCCATCTGGGCTAAAAAAGCTCTTGAGAATCGCCTCTGACTGCTCACTCGACTGAGTCGGGCGAAGCTGCACCTGTTCGGTTCCGGTTGCTGCATCCCAAAGCCGCAGCGTGCCATCTTGACTTGCGGTTGCTAGCGATCGCCCGTCTGGACTAAACCGCGCATCCAACACACCGCCACGATGCCCCGACAACACGACCCGAATCTCGCCCGTCGATGCATCCCAAATCCGCGCGGTACCATCGAGGCTCGCCGTGACAATCCGCCGACTATCCGGACTAAATTGAGCGCTCATTACAGACGCCTGATGGGGAAGGGTCAACATCAACTTCCCAGAGGAGACATCCCAAACCTGGGCCGTTTCGTCCAGACTGGCACTGACAATCCAGCGACCATTTGGGCTAAAGGCTGCATGCTGCATCTGCTTTGCATCGCTGGGTAGTGTTTGCAGAAGATCGCCTGATTGAACATCCCACAATCGCAGTTTTGAGTCATCGCTGATGCTTAAGAGCGTTTGATTGCTGGGGCTAAACGTTAAAAACTGAACGGATGGAGTAGACGCACTTGCGTCAGATAATGGCAGTTGAATTTGACGAAGCAGCTTCGTAGACGGATCGAGTTGGCGAATTTCAATAGTGCCCTGGTGAGTGGCTGCTGCAATGAGCGAATCTTGATGCCCCAATGCAACGGCAGTCAAGGTAGTGTCTCCAGCGATCGCCCATTCATCAATTGATGACACCGTCGCCGCAGATGATTCAGATGCTTGAAGAGACTCTCCAAGAGGCTGATTATCAGTTGAATCGCGAGAATTTGGGGGCTGCGATGCCGTAGCCAACCGATGCGGACGGAGCTGCTGCTTAAATTGCGACAGATGCTTCCAAATCCGCTGAATGCTGAGACTCGATAGAGGGCGCGGCGAAGACACCATCCCGGTGGGTGGTGCACTCCTCCCTGCAACTTGAGATTGTACTGCCTTCGATACATAGGCCGAGGCCGCATCACTCATCAAATCCCAATGGTTTAATCGTCCATCCGCTGTTATCGTTATCATCGTGAGATTGTTGGCATCAGGAGTTGACGGAGACAGGGGAGGCGATCCTGCTTCAAACGCAGCCCACCGCACTGGCGAATGAGATGACCGAATCATCGGCAATTCTCCTCCCTCGTCAGCTGCCCAAACCCAAATATTTCCTGTTGTATCAGCCGTCGCTACATACGAACCATTAGGACTAAATGTAGAGGAAACGATGGCATGTTTGTGTCCTCGCAAATCTGCCAGCCGTTTGCCTGTGTGCAAATCCCAAATATAGGCTGCATTGGAATGGTCATACGAGAGATGGTGATTTCCAGTGACTAGAAACCGGCTGTCTGGGCTAAATGCCATCGCATAAAGTGGGAGATCATTGGGATTGAGTTCGGTGTCACCAATCGGAGAGGGAGTCCACTGGGCTTGAGTATCGTGCTGCCAGACTTGAACAGCCTGATTCGGCGTCATGACTGCTAGCGTTTGACCATTTGGGCTAAATCGAATCGAAAATGGCTGAACCGCGACTCGTGCGTGTGAATCAGGATTCATAAACTCTGGATCGTCTGACTCGGGTAATGGGCTAGGTTCTGGTGGAAGCGTTGGGCGATCGCCCGTTTGTGACTGCCCAGAATCGCCCTGCAAAACCGTTAAAAGCTCGCCATTATCGGCTCTCCAAATGCGCACTTGCTGGTCGATTCCAATCGTTGCAATCCATCGATGATCTGGGCTAAATGTGGCACTTCCGACTGCTTGAGAATGGTTCAGCACAAATGCTGGAGTGTCCGCAAATTGAGTCTGAGCAGATGGATTTGGCAACTGCCACACCCGAACAGTGCCATCGTTACTCGCAGCAAGCAGCATCTGTCCATCTGAGCTTAATTCGATATGACGAATCGGACCGGGCTGAGGCAGACGCGCTTTAACTTGACCAGTGCCTGCTTCCCAAATCCAGATGGTTTGGTCGGTGGCGGCGATCACGCGATCATCGATGGGGCTCACTTGCAAAAAACTGAGGGGGAAGTCTGCCTGGAGCCGTTGAATGAGCGCGCCTGATTTGACAGACCAGATGCTGACCGCCGACTCTCCTTGGGCGATCGCCGCGATTTGATGCCCGGTCGAATCAAACGACAGGGCTGTGATGTCAGCGTCCCCGCTGTTATCCGAATTCGAGTCGTTCCACGAAATGATTGTTGAGGCATCAGTTGGAACGGTATAGAGCGTCTGGTCATCGAGCGGCCAGAGGCGAATGGTGCCATCGCTACTGGCAGTTGCCATCGTGTCGTGATCTGGGCTAAACACCATCTGGGAAACGGCTTGAGTATGTCCTGAGAGCGTAAACTGAAGCCGCAGGTCTTGGAGTGACGCCCGTAAACTAGCTTGGGCTTCGTAGGTATGCCCACCCTGCACGGCTGCCAACCGACTAATCAGCAGTGCGGTGAGTGGGTCACCGTTGGGTTCTTGGAGAATGGATTGGGCGATCGCCGCTCGCTCGCGAGAGGTTGCAACCTGAAGCTGATACTCCTTCTCAGCTTGAGTCTGCACAGCATTTCGGTATTGGTTGAGCGTGACAATCAGTGCCACAAGCAACATCGATGGAACGGCTAACTGAAGCAAGCGGGATTCTTTACGAGCACGTTGGCTCTCCATGCGGCTGATTGCGGTGTAATGCTGTGCTAATAGGGAAAGTTCTTTGGGATGATGATCTAAAAAATCTTCCGCATCCACAAGGCGACTTCCGCGTAGCAGATATTCAGCACCGCTAGGCTGTCCTGCATTATTCCATTCCTGGGACGCACGTTCGATGAGCCGCTGTCGCCGCAGCATTTCTCGGTTTTCTTCGAGCCACCCCCTCAACAGCGACCAGTTGCGAATGAGTGTTTCATGAACCACATCAATCGTTTCTTGCGTGTGATCACCCGATTTCATCACCTGAATTTCGATTTTTGGAACAACCGATTGAGTCAGGGTTGGGCCGCCTAAAAACTCGTCTGGCTGAGATGATAGGCCGTCATGGGTTGGATTAGACACCATTGGCTCAGGTGAGACAACCGGGAGCACGTGTGAAGCCTGATATGAATCGGGGCGGTGCCACGTTCCCCTGTCTTGACTCGTGACCACTAGCTTTGCTGCAACTAGTTTTTCTAACGTCTGCTCGATTAAATAGAGCGGGAAACTAGGGCTAACCAGTTCTGATTTCAATACCCGCCGCCGCGTATCTTCAGTTCCTTCACCAAGCTGGGTTAAGGCTAAAAACACTCGCTTAGCAATGATTTGTTCTTCAGGCAATAGGCTATTAAAAATTTCAGTGGCTCGCTTTTGCAGCGTTCCTCGTATGCCTCCCAACTCGGTATATGCATCAAGCGTCAATGAAGAAACCTGGGTGTCTGGGTCGGTCTGTCTATGCTTCCACAACTCTGATAGGGTGTATTGCAATAAAGGAAGCTCTCCTGGTGCTCCCACCACGTCAAGCAGCATGGTGTAAATCAAGTTGGGTTCACAGACCAATTTGGCTTTTTGAGCAGGGTCAATGATAGTGGACTTGATCTGCTCATAGGTCATGGGTGTCACCATGATGAGATTCTGTTCCACCTGCTGCGCCAAATTGCTGTAGAGCGAACATTTGCCAAAAAAGTCAGCCCTTAAAACGATGACCACGCTGAGATAGCGATCGGCGGATTGAATCGCATCGATTAGGCAATTGAAAAACTGCTGACGCTCTTGCTCCGCAGTGGGGCCGTTACAAAGTGTAAAAATCTCTTCAAACTGGTCGATGATCAGGAGCAAATGAGGCCGAGGGCCGACCCCTGTTGCGCTGGGAGTCACCAGGCTAGCGCGTACGAGCTGAGCCAGTCCTGTTCCGCCACTATCTAGAAATGCCTCAGCACGCCGAAGCTGTTCGGCTCTTTCTAATTCGGTGAGGTCTGGATCCACAAAGACTCCGGCCAAACTTTTAAGGGGATGCTCAGTCGGCGTGAGCAATCGGATGCGCCAGCGATCGCTCCCTGAAAATTTTTGCCCTTTCCGCAGTTCTGAAATCAGCCCAGCTCTCACCAGTGATGACTTGCCGCTCCCTGATGCCCCAACAACGGCCACAAATCGCCCGGATCGGAGTTGGTCGAGCAGTTGATCGGTGAGTTCTGAGCGACCAAAAAAATACTCTGCATGCGACTCCTCGAAACATTCCAGACCCCGATATGGACAGATCTCTGCCGACGGGCTACTCGTCTTGGCGATCGCCCCTCCCTGAGCACGAGTCAAGATGATTTCACTCCCCGAACTCTCAAACAGGGGTTGCTGAACTTCACCTTTCAGAGCATGACTAACCCAGGTAGTCAGAGCATAATTGGTAATCAGTCCTGTGGAGCTATGACTCGGATCAAGCCCCTCTAAAATAGCTTGGGTGAAAACGCTGTAGGGGCTCTCCAACGATTCATAGGCAGCTTCATATTCACGGGATGCGGCCATAAATAAGCGGTCAGTGCCCGACCTTGCGCCCGGATCCGCTTCTAGGAAATTGAGAAATTCACCGCTATGGCAGCAGTCTAAGATGATGATTCGCTGACGAACAGGACTCTCTTGAAGGAGTCGCCTTAGCCAAAACAGCGATAGCCCAGAAAACCCAACATCAGGCTGGGAATCGCTAACCGCGAGATAGCCGTCTTGAATCCCTGCGTCGCGCTGCATCCCGTGACCAGAAAAGTAAAACAGCGCTGTGTGAGGAACGTTGGCTCCTTTGGGTTTAAAGAGATTAATCAGTTCAGATTCAAGTTGCCTCAGCGTTACGAACGTTTTTTGGCCAATGCGAGGCTGGTGCTTTTGGATCACCTCTGGCAAACGATGAACCCGAAACTCGCCATACGCCTGCAAGCATTGCGCGATCGCCTCTGCATCTTGCGCTGGAGCCTGTAGACTTGGCAAGTACTGATACTGATTAATCCCAACAACTAGTGCATCCCGTGACATCGAATCATTTCACTCAGAACAAGATTAGTAAGCCCTATTTAAGGCTCAGCAAGTCACTGTAGAAAATAAAAAAAAATTAATAAGTCTGAATTCGCTCAAAAACTGACCGAAAACGCTCTGAAAATATTTCGGTGTTAATTCATACCAGCGACACAACTCACCGACGTCTTAGCATGTCTCTGATTAACCATATAAATCATCAATCAATCAGCATTTCAAGCACGAATAAATTCCCCATATTTTAGGACGAATTGCGAAAATCAACTTGTATGTTTTCGTTTGATTTTCTTCTTTTTTGGGAAATTTCGTTTGCTGAAAATTATTGAAAACTTCAGCGCAAAAATTAGAAGAAATCGATTTTATATCCTTGCAAATGTCAACATAGCGAAAATCTAAATTTCTGTAAATGGGGGCGAAACCCCACATCATTATTGGTTCGTGTCGATTTTACTAAACATAAACTTGAACCGTTTCACATTAAAACATATTAGGGTTTGAAAATATAATGAATCAACATCTGTTGTTTGCAATGGGGGGTTAGTGCGTTCAGAAAATCAATGCTCAAGGTCTTCAGAGCCGTTGCATACACTTTTGCATGTGAGCAAGATCACTGATATTGGAAACTCAGGTCACAGGTTTTATAGGTTTAATTCCTTTACAAGGGTAAAGGAATCGGTAGGTGTTAAATATGGACGCAATTGTGTTTGGAATTTCCTGAAAAAAGCCATTTGATTTTTGCTTGAATCATGAATGTCTTATTTCAAAAGTTGGCTCAAAAATGTGAGTTGATTTAGAGGATGTGTTAGAGGTCTGTTCTTTGTTGCCTTAGCGACTAACGTTCTCTTTGCAGAGACGCGTGCCGACGGAACGCTCGCGCACGCGCTGCGTGTCGCTTGCGAAACGCAGACTACCCAGATAAACCTGCCAGTACCTCGGAACGCTTGCGTGCTTGCACACGCTGTGCGAACGCTAGCGCAAGTTCCAAGACCTTTGGTTTTGCTGGAGTCCGCGTCGGCGTCCGCGAATGCACACGTTGTTCGTGGAGTCGCAGTTTACTCTGCGAGAAGCCGCAAGCGTCTATAACCGCCGGAACCCTTTAAAACATCCTCTTAAGAAGCGAGCAATTCTTCCGGATAAAATCTTTATCCGTGGAATATTTAACCTGTAGAACTATTCACTTTCAGCTATTTGACAACTCTCGGCTCTATTTCTGCTCAGTTTTATCTCATTCGGGAGTAGCCGTATGAATGTTTATCGTAAGCCCTGGCATTCTCGGTCGGGCATCTCCAATCACGTGAATATGACTCTAATTTCCAACCCCAAAATCTGGATCGAATCTGAGCAGACCGCTATTCATCGGGATACCCACATGTCTTGGTATGAACAAGGTCAAGTATTAGCTAGTCAAGGGCTGTATGTAGAAGCGTTAAAAACCTTTGATCAGGCACTCCACGATCAGCCTGAGAACCATGAAATTTGGGTCTTTCGGAGTATTGTTCTCATTCATTTAGAAAATTATCGAGACGCCCTGTCGAGTTGCGATCGCGCATTAGAAATCCAACCTGATAGTCCTCAAGCTTGGACATTGCGAGGAGTTGCCCTACATCGGCTCGATCGCTATCAGGAAGCGTATTCAAGCTATGAGAAGGCGCTCGGAATTCGCCATCAATCGACTCCAACTCATTTCACCCATCGGCTTAAGGGCGTTTGGAAATCCTTAATCATGAAGCTTTATTTCAACCCCCAACAGGACTGACATCGATTCAGCAAGACTTAGAATATAACTATGGCGATCCTAAATCGATTGTGAATTGTGTGTGAGCGGTGGGGCAGGCGCCGCCCGCCCCACCGCCCACAACTCATTTGGGATTGCTATAGTCAGTTTAGATGCTAGTTAGCGGGTTGGTGCCTATCGAAACGATTTACGGTCAACTTCAAGGGCTTAAATCAAGTCAGCTCAAGCAGTTGCAGCGACTCTATCATCAGCGATTACCGGGCGATCGCCTCACTACGCCTGAGTTTGCTCAGCGTCTTGCTGCCATCAGCCAGGATATCAATCAGCCCATTTGTGCGTATCTCAATCGCCGAGGCCAGGTTATCCGCGTTGGCGTCGGCTCCCCCCAGCAGACTCAAATTCCACCGCTAGAGCTGCCTCGCTATGGTGAAGAGCGCCTTAGCGGCATCCGATGTATTGCAACTCAGCTATCACCGGGGACACCCAGCGAGTCAACGCTAACAACAATGGCGATTCAGAGGCTCGATGCGTTGGTTGTGTTGACGCTGTCGGGGGGCGGCTTTCAGCGACGAGGTGGCGGCGCGACTGGCTATGTCAAAGAAACCTATCTGGCTCATTTGGTCCCTCATCCGGAGATGAACTGGACTACATCCCCGCCGCTTAGCCTCGATGTAGTGACCAAGCAAGATTTTTTTGATCTTACCGAAGGACTGGAAGAAGAATTTCGGCGAGATTACATTGCTCAGCAGGTCAGCCCTGATCAAGATCGGGTGCTTTTAGTGGGGGTCATGACCCGTGATGCACCGCCAGAACAGTTTCACGATGATCTAGAAGAACTGGCTCGTCTGGTTGAAACTGCCGGGGGAGAAGTCCTTCAAGTCATTCAGCAGAAGCGATCGCGTCCTCATCCACAAACCGTCGTAGGAGAAGGAAAAGTGCAGGCGATCGCCCTCGCCGTCCAGACCGTAGGCGCCAACCTCGTTGTGTTTGATCGCGACTTGTCTCCCGCACAAGTGCGAAATTTAGAGATGTGCATTGGCGTGCGAGTAGTCGATCGCACTGAGGTTATTCTCGATATCTTTGCCCAACGCGCCCAATCTAGAGCGGGGAAATTGCAGGTCGAACTCGCTCAACTCGAATACATGATGCCCCGACTGATTGGACGAGGACGCACTATGTCTCGACTGGGTGGCGGCATTGGCACTCGGGGTCCGGGAGAAACAAAATTGGAAACCGAACGCCGATCTATTCAAAGGCGAATTTCTAGGCTTCAGCAACAGGTGAATCAGCTTCAGGCCCATCGCTCGCGGCTTCGAAAGCAACGGCAGCATCATGATGTTCCGTCGATCGCCGTCGTGGGATATACCAATGCGGGCAAGTCGACCTTGATGAATGCCCTAACCAATTCAGACGTATATACAGCAGATCAACTGTTTGCAACCCTTGATCCCACCACTCGACGACTCACCATTACTGATTCTCACACTCAAGAACTCGTGTCGGTCGTTTTGACCGACACAGTGGGGTTTATCCATGAGCTACCGCCGTCCCTAATCGATGCGTTTCGAGCCACACTCGAGGAAGTAACCGAAGCCGATGCGCTGTTACACGTCGTTGATCTATCGCATCCGGCATGGCAAAGCCAGATTCGCTCGGTCATGGAGATTTTGCAAGACATGCCCGTCACGCCCGGACCAGCGTTGCTTGCCTTCAACAAAATCGATCAGGTGGACGGTGAAACGTTGGGGTTAGCGAAGGAGGAATTTCCGCAAGCTATTTTTATTTCAGCGCGCGATCGCCTGGGGTTAGACACCCTCCGTCAGCAAATTGTTCAGCTTGCCCACTATGCAACTGCCTGTTAGTAGTCAAATATTTTGTGTAACTACGTGCGTTTGCCTTGGCAATAGCGCAGCTACACCTAATTCGCCAGGTCAGGGAAGACCTCTCGCACAGCGGGGTGAACCAGTTGGTGATTCTTAATATTCAATCCCAACTCCAGTGCCGGATCGAGGGCGAGCGCATCGATTCCTTTGTCGGCAAGCTTGAGCACATAGGGAAAGGTGCTGTTATTTAAGGCTTGGGTTGCTGTCCAGGGAACTGCACCGGGCATATTTGGCACACCGTAGTGAACCACACCCGCTTCTTCGTAGGTTGGCTTCGTATGCGAGGTGGGGTGAAGCGTCTCAACGCAGCCGCCTTGGTCAACAGCGACATCGATGATCACAGAGCCCGGGCGAATTTTTTCGACTAGGCTGCGCGTTACCAGGGTTGGCGCTTTTCGCCCCGGAACTAGTACGGCCCCAATTAGCAAATCTGCATCGGGAACAGCCGCTTCAATTTGAGGAGCGCTGCTGTAGAGTAGCTCAACTCTAGAACCAAACAGAGTTTCTAAATAGGCGAGGCGATCCAGATTAAGGTCAATAATCTGCACCTGGGCGCCCATACCCACCGCAATTTTTGCGGCTTCTGTACCCACAACTCCACCCCCCAAGATCACCACTTTACCGGGGCGCACACCCGGAACACCACCTAAGAGAACGCCCCGTCCTCCTTGCTGTCGCTCTAAAAACCGTGCTCCAAATTGAACGGATAGCCGCCCGGCAATGATACTCATCGGAGTCAGTAAGGGCAGGGTGTGGCGATCGCGCAATTCGACGGTTTCATAGGCGATCGCCGTAACGCCCGATTTCATCAATGTTTCAGTCAGGTTTCGATTGGCTGCTAAGTGCAGATACGTGAATAATAACTGTCCCTCTTGAATATACGGATATTCAGGCGGGAGAGGCTCTTTAACCTTGATGACTAATTCTTGATTCCAGGCTGACTTAGCGTCTGGCACAATGTTGGCACCCGCCTGCTGATAGTCATCGTCAGTAAATCCAGCTCCTAGCCCTGCATGTGTTTCTACAAAAACGTGGTGCCCTTTATCGTGGAGCACTCGAACACTGTTTGGACTCAGCCCAACCCGAAACTCCTGATCTTTAATTTCTTTTGGAACACCAATTTCCATTTACTACCTCGTCTACCCTGTTTAATAGCGATCCTAAATCGAGCGATCTTAATTGGTTGTGAATCGAGCTATAAGCAATGGGATAGGCGGCACCCTACCGCTCACAGCTCACCTGAAATTGCTAAATAACTAACTAAATAACTAAATAGTTTTAGCTTAGATCCTAGATTAAATCTCCCATCGTCCAGAATTCCGCACTCGAAATACCTTGTCCGTACTAAATGAACGTTTATTCTCGATAACGAGGTATAACAAGCCGATAAAGCAGACAGTTAGGATGTCTCGCCGGTGCTCAAAGAGTGCGTGCTGCCGCTTATCTCGAACGATCCATGCAGACCTCATTACAGCCTATGGGCTTAGATTTGGGTGTAGAGGAGTTGACTGTCGCTCAATTCTTCTTAACAATAGTAAGGAGGATGAAGATTTGTAAATTAAATCATGACTAAACCCGAACCGTCTACAACTCCGAATGTAAGCGAGCCAAAATTTGGATTCAATGACTATGCTGAGCGCCTCAATGGTCGTGCAGCCATGGTTGGATTTGTTATTGCTCTGGTGATTGAGTATGTCACAGGGCAAGGCATTTTGTCCTGGCTTGGTCTGTACTAGAGCGTTATCTCACGAGTACGCTACCAGTGCGGCAAGCACCATTGTATTAGTGCGGGCGTCTCGCCCGTTTATTTCTTTAATTCTGTCGTACCGGCCATTCAGTTATTCTAGACCTTTCGCAGATAAATTCCTGGAGACGCCTTTCGCAAGCAGTATGGTCTTGTTAGGAGAATTATGTTGCGTGCGAACTTTTCCTCAACGATTAAACTCTCTATAATCCGCGTTGAACTAAACGCTAGATTAGAATTAAGAGAGCAGTCTAGAGAGCTAAAGGATCTGAGTTTAGGAGCTTGAGCTGCTTTCAGCCTATGTATCTGGCATCCAGCACATCAGAAGAGAGTTGAGTTGTATGAACGACTTGTGGTACCGCTTTTTGAGAGCAACCTATCGTAAGGAGCCCATTTCTAGCTTTATTATCACAGTGGGAACCGTAGATGCTGTCATTGGTGGGATTGATAACCGTTTACCGCTTCTAACTCTCGGCCTTGGCACTATCGGGGCGGCGATCGCCATTCGCTGGTGGAAAATGCAGGGAAAGAAGCCTAACCCGTTTCAAGAAGGGGCTCCCATTCATTATTTGCCGTCTCGATCTTCGCGTCCTCAACTGCCAACCCTCGGCTCGTCCCGAAAGAACTCTCCAAACCTAGACTAGTCTAATTGCACACGGATTTAATGGCACGCTCAACCGCACCAGCAAAGTCATTGAAAATTGGCGATATCGCCTCAGAAAGCGGGCTGCCTGTTAAAACCATTCGATACTACGAAGAGATTGGCTTATTAGTGCCTACGGTAGAACGTTCTGAGGCAGGCTATCGGCTGTTTGACCCCGCTGTCCTCAACCGTCTGGCGTTTATTAAGCGGGCACAGTCTCTGGGTTTGAGTCTTCAAGAAATTCATCAAATCCTGGGTATCCACGATGAAGGGCAGCTTCCGTGTGGTGAGGTAAAGCAGCATCTCGAAGTCAAAGTAGAGTCTATTAGCGCGCAAATTGAGGCGCTGGAGATGCTGAGAGCCGAGCTGCAAGGGATCTTATCGGGCTGGCAGGAGCAACCAGCGCCCGATCGCATTGCAAAAACGATTTGTCCCAATCTTCAATCGGAATAGATCCTGTGACCGTGTCAGATGAATGGATAGGTGTGTTAGATTGGCATCCAATTAGACCACGGTTTTTATTCAACCTTATGTTCGATCTTTCACCTGTCTTCGCTTTCTCTCGCGAGCAATGCGTATTAATTTGTGCAGCGTTGGTTCCAGCCAATCTGATCGCAACTCTGCAAACATTAATCTTTATACGGTTTGGCAAGTCACAGATCCAACAACGGTGGATGGCATCAGTAGCGAGTATCTATGCGATGATCATGGTGCTTCATGTCCTGACGTGGTGGATGATTGGCGTTGTCATGGCACCGACCTATATTTTGCTGTCCTTGGGTAGCCTATGTCTCTGTATTAACTGCGGGGTCTTGATATGGCAGAGTCAATCTAATAAAATTGCCCTACAACTTAGAGTCGCAGGGCAAGAGACAGTTAAACGCTAAATCTAATATGGCGAACTTTAACAAACTTCGAGTTCGCTTCTGTGACGATTTTTTCAGTGTCCTTATGTTTGTGGATACAACTAGCAATCCTACGTCATTTATGAAATGGGAGTGCGGTCATCTTGCCCGCGTTGGCAACGCCTCTCCATTTCATCTAGTAATTTTCGTCTAGTAGTTAATTTGCAGTGTTTAGAGAAATTGACTCGCTGTCCAGCCGACTGCCAAGCCAGCAAATGATGTAATCGTCAACACTACCAGCGATTGAGTGCGATTGAGCCCAGCGCTTTGTAAATCAAGTCGAGCCAGCATTTCGGCAGCCACGAGAACTAGGATATAGCCGAAAATATTGATCCACACGAAGGCGATCGCCACTAGCATGGCCGCAACAATTACCGAGGTAAAGTAGCCTGCGTCCGATCGTAGCCAGCTATTGATAATCAACCTAAACCCATCCGAAAATGCGGTCAAAAGCAGGGCTTGCCCAAGGGCAAACGTCGCAGCAAGCGCCCAAACGAGCCACGTCACGGTCAAGCGATGTAGAAACCAGCTAAACGTACTGTACGATGCGAGGAGCAACGCCAAAGAAAGCCAGGGAGATTGCTTCACGACGAGATTACTTAAATACTCTACTCTAAGAGTACTAGCCGATTCGCGTCTTGAGCCCCGCTTTCAACCGCTGCCATAATTTTTTTTGAGTAGGAGGCTGCTGGATCTGCGGGGGCTTCGGTTCTCTAAGATATCGGTAATGTTCCCAAATATTCCAATAAGGGCACCCAGGCTCGATCCGAATCCCAGCCCAGTGGAGGTATTGGAGGGGTTGATCTAAATGGGGATCAAACAGTTGATAATCCCGTGCCACAAAGTGAGAACTGCCCGCCCAACTGCCTGGTGCCCCGCCCGGACGACGCACAACATTAAACCGACGCGGCACGCGTTTGAGAATCATATAATTGATGATGGGCTGGTCTGATGTTTTTTGAGAGAAGTCAAAATATTCGGGATGAGCCGCACATTCGTGAAACACATCATAGAGATCTGATTCAGAAATCAAGTTCTTTTTTGATCCCCACAGTCCGCCATTGAAAATGTCCTGTAAGTCGCTGGGTGTAAACACATGGGCCTCTAACACGGTAGGCGTAAACACGTTGGTGATGCCGCCAGTGTGTTGATAATCGGCGCACACGAAGTCGTAGCGATCGAGATAATTTAAGATGTCGATAATCGGCTCAAACACCACGATATCGGTATCGATATACAGAAATTCATCGAAGTCACCAAACCAGCACGCTTGCTTGCGAAACTGGTTAGGACGGGCAAAAAATCCGTCACCAAAAATGTCGTAAAGCTTTTTAGATAGGCGATCGATAAAGTCTAAGTCGTCGTAGACCGTTACCCCGAACGATTCGTTTAACACCTGAGCAACTGACTCATAGTGGTCATCGTAAGGAATTAGAACAATCGGGGTTTCTGAATCGTGGAGTCGAATGCTATTCAAGAGGGCGATCGCCTGGTCAGTGACTTTATCATTGGCTGTGATATAAATTCCGCGAGTCATAGTAGGTGTCCTTAGCGAGTTAGCCCAATTTTGCGAAGCAGGCGTTTTTGTAGGGTTGGTGGTGCGTTATACGCTTTGGGAGTGCCCGCTAAGGCGGGACGTTGGTCGGGGGCATGGAGATATCGATAATGAAGGAATAGGTCTCGATAGGGAAACCCAATGTTGTCTCCCTCACACACTTTCTTAAACAGCTTTGACGACAGCCCAATGTAGTGAAGATAGGTCAATCGTTTGCCGTGGTCGTAGAGGACGTGATCGCGGTCTTCAAAATGGGGCGATGTGACCGAATTTCCGGTGACGTGGATTTCGGGGAGATGAAATGCCAAGTTAGATCGGGAAATGGGCGATCGCAACGCCATATAGTTCAACACAGACTGATTGGGCGCGGCTAAATACAGCACCTCCGACTCGCCCTTTGCAAGCTGATCGACCAGCCAACTGCGACGCTCCGGGGGAAATACTCCCGTCTTTGAGGCAAAGAACCCAGAGCAAAAAATCTCTGTTTCTAGCTGTGCCCGGTCAAAAATCTCGTAAAGCTTGGGAGAATTCACATTGAAGATGTGAGTAGGGTCTTTGTGCTGAAAATCGTAGACCACAAAATCGTGGTCATTGAGCGCCTTGAACACCACATCGAGCGAATTAAGCAGCAGCGTATCAGCATCTAGGTATACGAAGCGATCAAACGGAGCCTCCGGATCAAACGCCGCATATCGATGGTTGCACTCTAGCCGATAGACGCCAGAAATTCCCTTTTGGTCGTGCCAGGTTTGCAGCGCACTCGGATGGGTCGTCCAAACTTGGGTTGAAAACTCTTCCCAACGCGCAAAAATATTCGGATCGTAGAGCAGCGTGACGTTATCGCGAGTTTTGATTTCTTCACGCACTCGCTCTAGCTGATCGTTGTAAGCAATCACACAGACTGGCATATCTCTGCCCTGATTGACCTGAATACTGTTGAGTAGGGCAACCAGTTGGTCGAAGACCACATCATTTGCCAGAGTGTAAATACCGTCAATCATGAGCTGATGCCTTTAGAGTTTGGAGAATAGAACGATACGAAGACAAAAAACTCAATTATTCAAGCGTGTCTGCAAATTCGGAGAGCCAGTTGAGTAAATTGAGTTTATGCAAAATAATCTGTCGGGCTTCGGCGATCGCCTCTTTTCGCTCATACCAAAGATCTGGCGTTGCCGTCACCTCACGAATATAGGCCAGTCCTTGCTCATCGAGGCTTGGCAACCGGACAAAGCTCTCAGGCGGAATCAGCGTATCGGCAGCCGAGCCACCGAAGTAAATCGGCAAGCACCAGGACAAAAGCGCATCCCAAAGCTTTTCGCTCACGTACCAATCATTATCGGCATAGTTCTCGATCGCCAGATTGTAATAGTAGGGTGCCATCCCGTGCCACTTATTGCGAAGCTCGCCGCTTGAGCGTGACCAGTCAGGCAAATTGCGCCCATAGAGATCAAACTCTAACTCGTTAGACCTCAGCAATCGCAAAAAATTTAGCCGTTTGCGATGATTTTCGGTGCGATCGATGCCGGATGTAATCCAGCTACAGGGGCGAATTTTTTCGGGAACGGGCGCAGCATTTAACGCTTGAAACGAGCGATTCACATACCAGATCGCGGGCATGTAGTTTGGGTTGGGCGCAAAATCATCAGGGCCTGAGACATAACCGCAATACTGCTGGGCGGCTCGATAATGAGCTTTGTGCTTGTTAATCACCTCATCTAGCGGCGGTTCGCGCAGAAGATAGATGGTGCGTTCTTTCGGAACTCCGCGCAGCAGCGTTTGCAGATCAGCGGGCGGCTTTGAGGCCACCTTTGACCGACGTAACGTAGACCACCAAGACCTCTTTGGCTGCGTGGGCTTTGGAATATTGAACTGATACAGAAGCAACATATCAGGTTGAGGCGATCGCGCCAACATTTGAATGTTGTTCCAGACGCCAAAATGCTCGGGTGACTGAAACCATAGCCAGTCATGAGCGCTCGGGTTGAGCCCCTGATACGAACTCAACATGCCAACCACGTGCCTGCCTCTCTTGCCCATACGTAATCTGGTGATTTGAATAAAATGGAGCGCCTTGGTATGACCGTCTCTATCTGACAGGATGCCCCGGATGCGCAGAACAGGCGTTCAATCCGTCTCGTTACCCAACCCAGTTATAACAACTCTCTAGGATTCCTTCCAACGCCAAAGAACTCGAAGATTGCGCTGTGATGCACGATGAGCCGATTAAAAATGTGAAGATAAGAGGGATGCCACTCTCACATCTTATGAATTTGCCGACTTGGATTACGGTTTCTCGCTTGCTGAGCGTTCCATTTATCCTATACCTGCTTAATCAGCCAACCGACCAGACTCGTTGGATTAGTGTTGGACTCTTTCTGATCGCCGCAGGCACAGATTGGCTTGACGGATACCTCGCTCGACGGCTCAACCAAGTCACCGATTTAGGCAAATTTCTAGATCCGCTGGTCGACAAACTTCTGGTGTTGGCGCCGCTCTTAGTCTTAGTGGAACTCAATCAGATTCCAGCGTGGGGAGTGTTTTTGATTCTTGCGCGAGAGTTGGCAGTAGCCGGATGGCGCGTCAGCCAGCCTCAAATCTCGGGGGCGAATATCTGGGGCAAGTTGAAAACGGTGAGCCAAATCGTGGCGATCGCCCTATTAATCGCACCCTTGCCCCCATCATGGGCGATGCCATCCATTGTGGCCTTCTGGATTTCAGTCATTTTGACGTGGATCTCAGGCGCAATCTATCTGCTGCCGCGATCCTCTCCGCCAGCATTAGAAAAGTAATGGGACGCTTTAGCTCTATCAGATATAGCAATCCCAGACGGGTTGTGAGCGGTTCAGGATCGAGATATAACCGAGTGACCTTTATTGTTCCCTTAAGAAATTCCGACGGGACGCAAGCCTCCGTGAAGATACGGAATTGTCTCTTGGCACGATCGATAGGTCTGAGACTATAACAGCAATAGATTACGACTAATTACTATTTGATTGTTTCTACTTCCACTGACTTGGGAATACAGAGCCTCGTTCCAAGTCAAACCACACTCTTTGTTGTGCTCCAGATAAACAGGCTGGAATCTAATCAGGTCTCGTGCCCGTCTATCCAAAATCCAAAATCCAAAATCGAGAATTGGTATAATCCGCAACCGTCAGGGAATTTGGAGCTAGGCGAATTGGTATTGCTTTACACCAATTCTTCAAAGTAAGGCTACGAATGAATAGGCCAGAACCCTTGCAAGGCTGCTGGCCGTCAATCCAAAATTGCAAATCCAAAATCGAGAATTGGTATTACGCCCTCGCGTTAGGACTCTGAACGTGATGGTGACCCCGCGCGGCGCGAGGGTTCACCACACAAATCTGAGCCCGTAGGGCTATATCGCCTGAGTTCTAGCTCAAGCTGGCTCCACGTTATCAACCTGTTTATAAGCATCCAAATGCATATGAAGGCACGCGCTCATAACGAGCGTTGCTTTCGGCTGGCATCCAATCATTAAACGAATTTCACACCGCTAATAAACCTCTCCGAGGCCATCGCTATGCTGACTCGACTGCGAAAAACTACAACTGCCGCGTCGTCTGAACTCGCATACACCTTAAATCGAATCAACTATTCTCACCGTTTGCCGAGATTGACTCAAACAGATGCTGCCCTCGTGACTCGATTACGTCATGAAGGAGTCTGCGTCACATCGTTAGATGAGCTGGCGTTGCCCATGACGTCTCGCCTTCTCAGCGCAGCATCTTCGCTAGTAGCAGAGGTTCCGCCTGCGTCATCCGTGCGTTTTGAGGGCGATCGCAGCGTCAGCAGTCATTGCGTTCACGCGGGGCCAACTCGAATCATGATGTATCCCGACATCTTTCTATGGGGACTGCAAGAAAGATTGCTAAATCTGGCAGAAAGCTACATTGGCTTACCCGTTGCCTATCGCGGAGTCGTTTTACGTCGAGATGCTCCCAACGGTCGCCAAGTTGGTACGCGCCTTTGGCACCTCGACGGAGAAGACCGTCGCATGGTGAAAATGATTGTCTATCTAAATGATGTAGACGAAGACGGAGGACCGTTTGAATATATTCCTCGGACAATAAGTCCGTCGTATCGTCCGTTTCGAGGCATCCATTGCAAAATCAAAGATGCCGATATGGCAAAGGTGATTCCGTCATCTCGGTGGAAAGCATGTCCCGGAAACATGGGAACGGTCGTAATGGTTGATACGGCAAGCGTGTTTCATCACGGCAAAGTGCCCATGTCAGAGCGGCTAGCGCTCATCTTCACCTATTTCTCGAGACAGCCAAAACGCCCGACGCTGTGCAAGAGCAGTTTTTCGCCTGACCTGATCGCGCCGATGGTACCCAACTTCTCATCTCGCCAACATGCGTGTGTGATGGGATGGCGATCGCGCTGACAATGATCTGCCGTCAGCGTCGTGAGGCTCGATTGAAAAAACTAAGGGCAAACGCAAAAATAGCTGAACCAATAATCGACCAAATGATTGGAAACGATTGCCCGCCGATGTTCACGGCCAAGAAGGTGGGTAAACCAAATTCGCGAGCCAGCCAAACGCCCAAATATGCGCCGATGATGCCCACGACAATGGAGGCCAAGCAGCCCCCCGTCGAGTAACCTGCCAAAGACTGACCTACCCCGCCACAGAGGGCAGCGATTATTAATAATAAAAGAAGTTCTAGAGGTGTCATTCCAATTACAGTTTCGATGTTAGTAACAATGAGTTGCAACTTAATCTGTGCCGATTGTACGCTATCCTCCTTTTGTATTGTTCTATCTTTTTTTATCTATTCAGGACTTACGCGTTGGCCCTCTAAATCCTCCTCATATGGGGACATTCAAGATTATGCTTGCAAGGTCGAAGACTATGCGCCTATGGGCATCCCCGAATATTGGATTGCAGAACAACAACACTACGCAGGATTGGGGTGTACTAGACGCATTGGGAAGCCCAAACACCCCACTCTATTTGTACGCTAGTGGATAGAGAGTATGAAATTCAGCAACATCGAGGCAATCAGACTATCGACTCTTCAACCTTCCCAGGACTGAAACTGACGACTGACCAAGTGTTGAGCGCTGGTAGATGACGATTGCAGCATAACAACTGTGTTGCAGCGCGCTGTATTCAGACGCAAAAATCACTTTTGAACTGCATACAGGCACTCTTGAGCAACGTTTAACTAGGTAAAATTAGGTCATCTTTAGACCTCATCTGTGGGAAGCAAAGATGCCTAAACAAGACTTGAATCAAGCCATTGTGTTTGAACGGTTGCAAACTATTTTGAATGAACTATATGGAGACGTGACCCATCATCTTGATATAGTTCCCAAATCCCAACAGCCTTTTCAGAGCTTCAGTAGTCCTGATGGGAACGTAACGGGTTCACTTCTAACCTTTACAGGAAAGCAGGTAGATAAGCTCGTGTATTCCTGGCTCAATGCTGCTCAGTTAGGATTTGGCACGATGCGCTTAACCCTTTGGCTCAGTCCAAACATTCAGGTTCCACACCTAGCATTTGAATTTGGAACGATCCCCAATCTCTTTTTCTACATGGACTATATTCCAAGAGTTGATTTGTGGACTGACCTAAGTTATACCGAAAAGTACTACGAGTCTGCCAGTTCAACCTATTTGGAACTAAGGAATAATCCCGACTTATCTTTATTCGTGAGCAAAGGGTTATACGTAAGGCAATTGCAATCTCCAGCTCATCTTTGTTTCACCTGTTCCAATACCGAAGACTCCCTTTCTCTGATTCACAGACTTGCCCACGAAATGTCTTCTCGCTGGTTAGCATGGGTAGACCAAGCAACCCCTCTTCCAGCAGATATGCGAGCGAGCTTAGCCGAACGAGATTTAAGCATGCGACGCATAAGCGCAGAACGCGATCCGGGTAATGCGATGGCCGCAAAAATTTTTGGTACTGAGTTTGCAAACCAGTTGGTGCAGTCATTGTGGAATAGAGAGTAGGAACAACTTACACAGAATCCACTGGGTTGGGTAGTGGCGATCGCCAATCGAGTCGCTAAGATTAAGAAAATTACCGTGAGTTGAGGATGTCATGTCTGTCTTCTGGCGTTTGTCTGCTCGCTTCACTTTGGTTTTAGTTATTCTCGGCATCAGTGCTTGTGCAACGTCATCTAATCAAACTGAAGATGGCGAATCATTGGCCAGTACCAGTGACTCCTCGGTTCCACAATCAACAGATGTATCACCGACTCCACAATCTGATGCCGAAACCGATGCTGTGATGATTCAAAACCTGCCAGATGATGACAGCTACCGGTTTTGTAGCGAGCCATTTTCAGCCCCATCTGATAGCAAACAGCCCTTCTCGGTAGATGCCGAAGATGCAGATCTTGAGGAAAATACCAGTTCCCTAGAGCAATCTATTAGAGGGTTGTGTTTTGCATTTCGCAAAGATGACAGTCAAATTATCGGGACCTATTACGACACGTCCACATTAGGTGAAGAAGGACTCTGCATTAGCGGAGTCGCGGTGGGTAACACCGTTACCGGAAAAGCGCGAGAATTCGTCGGCAGCATTGGGCGACAAAGTGTTCCGCCTGGCGCAGCAGGCAGCACTCCCGTCAACTGGAGTGACGAAGGATTTCTAACTGTCGCAGACGCGGTAACGATTAATTCCTCTGACTCTAGTGGCAGCGAGGTCTATTACAATCAAGCTGTTCTCGATCTCACCACTTTTTATCGCTATCCTAATACTGAGATTGCAAACGATTGTCCTAATTTATCATCCGAGACTCAGTCTTAGCAGTCATTAGGAGTTGGCAATTAGCAGTCAGCCGTCAGCAATTAACAGCGAGGTTGCTCGACTCATGCTTTTATAATAACGACATGACAGTCGTTGATGGATGTCAGTGGATGTCAACTAATCCTACCCCTGCTGAATTCAATTGCTAATACGCGAACCCATTAGGACGCTCTATGCCGGCAACTTCTCAAAATCTCCAGTTCGCTCCGACCAAACCTGCTTGGGCAAAGGCGATCGCCCAACCCGCTCAAGAATTTCCTCTGACCCAACTGCCCATTCTCTCTGGCAGCATTCCCACTGCATTACGAGGAACGCTCTATCGCAACGGTCCAGCACGATTGGAGCGAGGCGGAGAAAAAGTCGGACATTGGTTTGATGGAGACGGTGCGATTCTGGCGATTCATATCACCGATGAGGGCGCAACCGGAACCTATCGCTATGTGAAAACGGCTGGTTTGATTGCGGAAGAAGCCGAAAACAAATTCCTGTATGCGGGCTATGGGATGACCCCGCCGGGGCTCATTTGGAAGCGGTGGGGCAAATCTGCCAAAAATACTGCTAATACGTCTGTAATGGCGCTGCCCGATAAACTATTGGCACTGTGGGAAGGGGGAAATCCCCATGCGCTCGATCGCCATTCTTTGCAAACGTTTGGGCGTGATGATTTAGAGGGAGCACTTGATGGCGATCGCGCTTTTTCTGCTCATCCCAAACGCGATCCCATAACTGGAGAATTTTACAACTTTGGGCTCACTCCTGGACTCAACGCTACGCTCAACCTGTATCGGGGGGATGCTACGGGTAAAATTTTTCAGACATCCACCATTCAGCTTGACGGATTGCCCCTCGTTCACGATTTTGTGATGGCGGGTCGCTATCTGGTGTTTTGTGTGCCTCCGGTGCAGATTAATCTGCTACCGGTCGCTATTGGTATTCAAAGCTTTAGCGACTCCATGCAGTGGGAGCCTGACCGAGGCACTGAGATCCTTGTGGTGGATCGAGAAACCCTTGGAGTTGTCAGCCGCGAAACGGTCGATCCGTGGTATCAGTGGCATTTTGCCAATGGCTTTGTCGATCGCGATGGCTCAATCTTGGTAGATGTGGTTCGCTATGCCGATTTCAAGACCAACCAATATCTCAAAGAAGTCGCCACGGGCGAAACTCACACGCCCGCAAAGGCAACGTTGTGGAGACTGCGAATCGACCCTCAATCCGGGCACATTAAGGTTCAAGATGAGGTAATAAATCGCAGCTGCGAATTTCCAGAAATCAAGCCCCATCAGCTCGGGCAGGCAACCGATTCGCTTTATTTATCTGTTCACAGTGCTGGTGCAGATATTGCGAAAGACGTTTTAGGGGCGATCGCCCACGTCGATCTAGCCACAGGAGAACTCACCGAAGCCGATCCGGGCGAAAATCGCTATCCATCGGAGCCGATTTATGCGTCTCATCCCGACAATCCTGACCAGGGATGGATTTTGACCGTCGTCTTTGATGGCACTACTGAATCTAGCGAAGTCTGGATTTATGACGCAGACGGGCTCGATCGCTCTCCTATCTGTCGATTGGGGTTGCCAAGTATTATTCCGCTCAGCTTTCATGGTACCTGGGCTCCGCAGCGTTAGACTGCGACATATATCCGCTTTCGCCTTTATTCTATAGAATAAGGCTACGGCAAAGTTTTTGACCAAGCTATCTGCTCCTATGCCTGAGATTGTTGAAATCCCTGTCGAACTTGCCAAATTTGAGCTTCCTCAAGCGGTTCAAGCACGCTTGCAATGTCTGTTGGATCTTCAGGATGAAGGTTACACCCTCTCTCAGGCAGAGCGGCAAGAAGCGGAAGGGCTTGTTGAACTGGCAGAATTCTTATCTCTTTTACGTTTGCGCTCAACGCGGGTAATGAAGCAAACATAAAATGGCAACAATCCCAGTGTCTCTTCGCCGGTTAGTGATCAAAAGGGCTGATAACCGCTGTGAGTACTGTAGAATATCGCAAATTGGTCAAGTCGCTACTTTTCATATTGATCATATTGTTCCCGTTGTAGCAGGTGGGGAAACCAGCGCTGATAATCTGGCTCTTGCTTGTGTCTCCTGCTCGCTGCGTAAAGGCCCAAAGCAAATTCTAGAGGACACAGAAGATGGAGAAATGGTTTCCATTTTTAATCCTCGCCACCAGGAATGGAAAGAACATTTTGCTTGGAACGACGTTCAAATTTCTGGTTTAACAGCTATAGGTCGGGCTACAGTGCAAGCTCTTGATTTGAATCGACCGACAATGGTAGCAATTCGGTCTGAAGAGAAACTGCTAGGTCGTCATCCACCATAAAGTTAGCCAAACCAGTTTCTTAAGTGTAAGGCTATATTAGTCGCTTAATAGGATGTTCGGCGGCGATCGCCAACGCCGTGTACTCTCATCAAATCTGCAACCGTTTCACAATAGGGGGATAAACCCAACCGAGATGGGTTCACTGGACTTTCATAGGTGAAATGGCGGTAGCTCAATGAGAATCGATCCCAGGGTGCCATCTGAATGCGGAACAGGATGATGAATAGTTCTGCAAGCTGAGGAAATAGAGGGATGCGAAGAAAGGTCGATTTATTGAGATACAAAGAAATCTCTCGAATCGCCTGATTAACGGTCAACGCCGGATTGCCTAACACCAGCTTGCGGGGCTGATCGGCAGCAGGCGGATGCTCTACCAAATAGCCAATCACCTGAGCAATGTCATAGGCATGAATGAAATGAAAGCTCCCATCGGTTCTAAAGAAGCGGATGAGATTCATGTGTTTGATCAGATCCGCAAACCCCGCTGAGAGAAACGAGTAGGGCTTTTTCCCATCTCCACCAAACACCAATGTCGGAAAAACGGTCGTGATGCGAGGGGCGATCGCCACCTTCGACAAACTTTGATGGCAGATAAACTTAGTGCGAATGTAGTCAGTCCCTAATTCACCGGCCGCTTTGAGGGGCTGGTTGTCATGTCCTAAAATGCTAGCCGTTGAGAAATAAATCACCTGCTGACAGGTTTCTAAATCCAGCAGATTCAGAAGTTCTAGGGTCTTCACCACGTTGACATCATAGGTTTCAATCGGGTCGCCCCACGCCGCCGCCGTCAAGATCGCGGTGTTAATGGTCTTGAGTAAGTCTGCGTATTTGTGAATCTGTTTCATGTTGCCCTGCAACACATGAATTCCCGGACGTGCATCACAATCGACCTTGAGCTTTTCTGGACTGCGGACTAACAGGAATAGTTCATGGTCGGTCTGCTCAATCAACTGAGAGACGATGTAATGACCAATGCAGCCACTTGCACCGGTGATGAAAATTCGCTGAGAAGTCATGCGTAGCAGTGTAAATGATATCGGTTAATGCCTATCCAAAACCTTGATGGGATTTTCGGATAGGTTCTTAACGGGTTGGCGTTAATAGCTGATCGGCTTGCTTCGCCGTCTCGAAGAAATACCTGACGTTATCTTCAGGCGTATCTTTTAACACCCCATGCCCCAAATTGAGAATGTGTCCTCGGTTGCCTGCTTTTTGAATCGTATCCAGGATGCGATCGCGAATGAATTCTCGCGAACCATATAAAACACCCGGATCAAGATTTCCTTGCACTTTCATGTCATAGCCCAAGCGCTGCCGGGCATCTGCCATATCAACCGTCCAGTCGACGCTGATGATATCGACACCCGACTTGACCATGCGCTCTAGCAACCCGGCACTGCCACTCACCAACAGGATGAGGGGCGTATCGGGATGGGTGGCTTTCACCTGCTGCACGACCTGCTGCTGATACGGAAGGGCGAAGATTTCATAATCTTGAGGGCTGAGCTGTCCTGCCCATGAATCAAACAGTTGCACCACTTGAGCCCCCGAATCAATTTGGTAGCGCACATAGGTGGCGATTGAGTTGGCTAAGTGCTCTAAAAGCTTATGAAGCACAGCAGGCTCTGTGAACGCCATGTTTTTGATGACGGAATATGTTTTAGACCCTTTGCCTTCAACCGCATAGGCAGCCAGCGTCCAAGGCGCACCCACAAACCCTAACACGGTCGATTCATTGCCTACTTCTTGTCTGAGAGCCTGCAAAATTTCTTGAATGAAGGGTAACGATTCGGCTGGATTGAGGGGATGCAGCGTGTCAATCTGCGCGCGACTGCGAATCGGGTCATGAATGATCGGCCCCTTTCCCTCAGCGATGTCCATGTCGATGCCCATCCCAGGAAGGGGCGTCACGATATCCGAAAACAAAATCACACCGTCAGGACGAAACGCCCGCCAGGGCTGTAGCGATACCTCAATGGCGACCTCTGGAATTTCAGAGCGTTCACGAAACGACGGATACTTTTCCCGCAGATCCCGATATGCTTTCATGTAGCGCCCTGCTTGTCGCATCATCCACACAGGAGGACGATCTAACGCTTCGCCACGAGCCGCTCTGAGTAAGTAGGGAATCTGGGATGATTCGGCCATTATGTCAACTTCCTGTTAAATGTCTTTTTAAGCCCATTTGTTAGCTTAGCATTCTGCGATCGCCCTTTTTCGCAGGGGTTTCTTTAAGAAAATTGACTAAACTCATAGCTCACCATGGAAGACACACTAAAGGACGTCACACACAGTTTTCAAGGTTTGCCGGAGCCATTGGTTTGCTTGATCTGAGTCTGTCAGCTTACTCCACATCATCGATATCGACCACGGTTCAGTTTGAATTGGCAGCTCAAAGACTTGGATATCCTGCCGACGTGCAAGGTGCGCCGCGATTCGAGAGGGAATGGCAGTAATTAAATCGGTCGCTGCCACCAAAGATGGCAGCACCAACATATAGGGCGTTGTCACCGCAATACGCCGCTGCAAGCCGTAGTTCGCCAGAATGTGATCGATATATCCGGTTTCATCACGTCGGATCGTCACTAGAGCGTGAGAAAGACTGGCAAATGTTTCCAGCGACAGTGTTCCATTGGCGATCGCCGGATGTTCGGTTCTGGCAATGCCAACAAATCTTTCTTGAAACAGCGACTCTTGCAAGGTCTGCCGGGGTGGAGCTTGAAACACACCCAACGCCAGGTCAATGTCACCCTGTTCAAGCAAGTCTCCAACACTATCCTTCTCAAACCCAATCAGCCTGATGTCAATAGCTGGGGCGGCTCTTTGGCAAAACGCTAGCAGATTGGGGATCACAACACAACTTGCATAGTCGGAACTGCCAATTGCAATCCGTCGCGGGGTGGTCGCGGGGTCAAACGTTTGGCTCGACGCAATCGTGTGACGAATTTGCTGGAGTGCCTGCGAAATTCCAAGAGCAATCTGTAGGGCTTTGGCAGTCGGCTGCATTTCGCGCCCAATGCGGATAAAAAGCTCATCGTCAAACAACGTCCTCAATCGCCCCAATGCCGCACTCATAGCGGGCTGCCCTACATAAAGTCGCTGGGCTGCCCCGGTTACGCTACGTTCTTCCATGAGCGCCTCAAACGCCACGAGAAGATTGAGATCAATTGACGACAAATCCATAGGCGAGGGCAGAAGGCAGAGGGCGGAAGATATATACCTACTACTGAATTGTTTCAGCCATTCGGGGCATCCCAACGCCCCATCACTTGCCATACCAATCGAGAATTGAGAATTGGTCTGAACCAATCCATTGGGTCATAGGAACCATAATATCAATCAAATTGATTTCTGCTATCTCTATAATCGATTTGATTAATTTATGTCATCCCAATAGGCTAGAGTCATAGAGTCTTGGAATTCACTAACATGGCACTCCAGAAAAAGATTGCGGTTGTTTCGGGAAGTAATCGCGGGCTAGGTTACGCAATTTCACAAAAACTGGCTCAGCAGGATGATATTCGCGTTGTTTTGACGAGCCGTAATCCAGCAGAGGGGCATGCAACCCAGCAGCAACTCGCGAATGACGGGCTCGACGTTGACTATCACATCCTGGATGTCTCAAGTGATGACAGCGTTCAGCAATTAGCTGACTGGCTCCGCAGCACTTATGGCAAGGTAGATATCTTGGTGAATAATGCGGGAGTTAATCCGACGCGCCAGCCTGACGAAGCAAGCCTATTGACGGCTCAACTAGCAACCCTGTCATCAACCTTTGAGATGAATGTAGTGGCGATCGCCCGCATGGTTCAATCCATGATTCCCCTAATGAAACCTCAAAATTATGGGCGTATCGTCAACGTGTCTACCGAGATGGCCTCTCTTTCATCTATTCCTAGAGATTTCTATCCGCTCGCGCCATCCTATCGACTTTCAAAGGTCGGTGTGAATGCGCTCACCGTCCTTTTGGCAAAAGAATTGCAGGACACTAATATTCTCATTAATGCTTATTCGCCAGGATGGATGAAGACTGATATGGGCGGTGAGAACGCACCATTTACTGCTGAAGAAGGAGCCGAAACAGCTGTCTATTTGGCGACGCTTCCAGACGGTGGACCTCAAGGGCAGTTTTTTGCAGAAATGCGAAAGTTCGGAGGACCAGTTCAATTGCTTTGGTAGTTGATCTGTCATTAGGAGAATAGACATGAACATTGGCATTATCGGCAGCGGAAATATGGGCGATTGCTCGGTATGGTGTGAGCAGAATCGAAATTATCCATCTAAAGAGCCATTAATTTTGGCATTCAGCCCATAGACCTGACGACTCCCCGCCAACGGCACCAGCGTCACCTCGCGCTCGTCGCCCGGTTCAAAGCGCAGCGCATTGCCCGCCGGAATATCCAGCCGCATTCCCCTTGCCTGGTCTCGATCGAATGACAAGGCTTCGTTGACTTCATAAAAATGAAAATGAGAGCCGACCTGAATGGGGCGATCGCCCGTATTTGCAACAACCATCGTCACGGTAGCGCGTCCGGCATTGAGTTCGATCTCACCGGCTTCTGGAATAATTTCACCTGGAATCATTGAATATCTCCTTGCATCAATCAACTCATCAATCAAACGCTATCAGCACCGCCCATCAACCAACTAAATAAACTGATCCACTAATCCGGGATAAATCCGCCTAAACGTATCAGGATAATCAACCACTACCCCATCTTCATCAACGGGCAACTCAGCTGTAAACCCTCGAAAGATGCCATCATAGCGGTGTATCCCCCCTGTTTTATCCCGCTGCAAACAGGTATATCGCTGGGGGACGGGTCTAAATTGCATCGCAGGAATGGCAATGTAAACCGCCATGATAGATTGAGACTCTCCAGGCTGAAGCGCTAAGCGGCGAATGGCGAGCGAATTGGTGAATGGCGTCGCTGAAATGTCAACCTCAAAACAGCCCTGCAACCCATAAATCGACTGCCCGACTCGATTAACCCAATTTCCTGCACCATCCGTCTCAAGCTGAATCAGCGGAGTATCACTATGCAATAGCTCTAGCTTTGCAAAATTCATTCTCCACTGTTGATCGCACCGAATCTCGTAGGCAAGCTGAAACGGTACGCCATCTTTGGCTCCAATGACTACGCTTTGAGCCTGAATCTGATCGCCTCGCTGAATCAGATGCAACGACTCCAAGCCTAGCCCATTCCAAGGCTTCCAAAAGATTTGTCGATCGATCATGGATTGCTAGCGAATGGGATCGTGAACCGTCACGAGCTTAGTTCCGTCTGGGAACGTAGCTTCAACCTGAACTTCGTGCAGCATTTCAGCAATGCCGTCCATCACATCATCTCGCGACAATAATGTGGCACCAAAGCTCATCAAATCTGCCACCGTGCGACCTTCTCTCGCGCCTTCTAAAATGGCAGCAGAAATATAGGCGATCGCCTCCGGGTAGTTGAGCTTTAATCCTTTATCTTTCCGACGCTCGGCAAGCAGCGCCGCGGTAAAAATCATGAGTTTATCTTTTTCTTGGGGAGAGAGTTGCATAGGCTCGTTTGAGAAGGGTCACTCCAAATCAGAGAAATCAGCGTCAACAGCGGCAGGAGATACAGATAGATTGCAAAGGGGATAAACCCAGCATCGGTCATGAGAACCGCCGCCGGGACAAATCCGGCAATATTCCAGGGTATCAGGGGAGCAATAACAACAACAGTATTTTCAAGATCTAACGCAAGCTGGTCGTGACCTTGCTCGGTTTTGCGGTAAGTCGATTCAGCCAATTGTTGGGTCAACAAAATGGCGATGGTTTGACTACAGCCGACGATCGCAGACAACGTCCCCACGAGGGCGGTATTCAAAAACCGCCGACTCGGTGATGAGCTGCGGCTTAAATAGGTCTCAAGCTGAACCAATACTCGTGTGCCTGATAGCACCCCGGCGATCGCCGTTGATAGGATGACCACGACACAGACGGGCACCATCGACCGCACACCGCCGCCCACAAATATCGGCTGGAGTGGCGATGCATCAGGCAGCTCAAACCCAAACACCGCAAACCGAATCACCTCTGCAATCGAGTAATCTTGAATCACCAGGGCGATCGCCCCGCCAACCAGCAGACTCGCTATCATCGACCTTTTCACCTCAACCCGAACCAGTGCCAATCCTAAAATCACTCCTGCGGGCACTAACACCCAACCCTGTATGTCAAAACTCTGTTGAATATCGTTGGTCAGTGTCGATTGAATCGCGTGAGCCGGATTAATCAGTGACAATAAAAAATAAATCATACCCGATAATGCCAGCGGCAAAACAGACGTTTTAGCCATATTTTTGAGATTGGCATACACATCGGTTTGAGTGATGCTGGCAATTAGATTTGCACTGGACGACATCGGAGAGCAGCGATCGCCCACATAGGCCCCCGCAATAATCGCGCCAGCCGCCCAGTGGGGATGCACTCCCCCCGCATTAGCCACGATCATCAGCGCAATCCCGATCGTGCCCACCGTTCCAAACGATGTGCCTAGAACGATCGAAACAAGACTCGTCAGCGCAAACGCAGACAGAATAAAGAACTGGGGATGAATGGCTTGAACGCCATAAAACACCAGCGCCGGAACCGTTCCCGACGCCATCCAGACTGAAATGACCATGCCGATCAGCAGCAAGATTTGCAGTACTGATCCTGCTTTTTGGCTTCTCAGAACCGCCATTTTAAGAAGTACCGAGAACGGCATCCCTTGACGACGCAACACAATGAGCAGTAGAGCAAGTGATGCAAACAGCGGATAGCCAATGAAATATCCTTGCTGAACGCTGATGAATAGGAGAATAGATGACGCAGATAATGCAACGATGACATCCATCGGGGATTGGGTTTGTAGTTTGGAGTTAGTTGGAATCTATAAGATGACGGGCGATCGCCTCACCATCCGGCAGATACGATTATGATGTCGGATTGTTGCGCCCATGTGTTCATAAAACCGAATGGCATTCTCATTCGTAGTTTGAACCATCCAATCGATTCGCGCTCCGTCCATAGATGCGCAAAGAGTAGGCTGTTTATTTTTCTAAACGTGTACCCTAAAGGTTTTTACATTGACTCATCAATGACTTAAATAGACAACTCCCATTAATAAAATTGATGGATCAATCATTCAATACGCCTTATGCGATCGCACTGAAGTAATACCGATTCTTCAAATCCAGACTAACCAACTCATACCTCTAATCAGCAACGTCCATTCGCCCAGCAGAAAAAATTGCGTCTGCTCCAAGCTGCAAGTTTGGAAACACAGAAGAGGCTAAAGTATCGCTTTGGGTAAACAAGCGTTTTTCATATATGTCATCCACTAATTGACATACCGTAATCGTCGGTTGTTTGGGTTTGCCGATGTATTCTCTACCACCAAGCCCCAGATAATCTGTAATCCAATACTCTGGTACACCCAACAATGCATAGTCTTCTACCTTGCGAGCATAGTCATTTTGCCAATTAGTGCTGACGACTTCCGCAATTAATTTGATGGCAGCACTAGACGTAATCACAGGTTGAAACTGCCAGAGTGGTTCATGGATCAGCTGGGTTCGGTCTAAAACAATGATGTCAGGGCGAAAAGCGATGTCATCCGATACACGAAACAGGCACCGATGAGGAATGGTGTAAGGCAAATCTAGGGCATCGATTTCAACATGGAGCTTTCGTGCTAGGAAATCAATCACCTGTTCATGCAACCCCGTTGGCTCCACGTCTATTAGCTCCCCGTCAATCAGCTCATATCGATCTTGATCGCCATACTGTGCAATAAATTCATCTGCATTTAATAATTTTGGATTTGCTTGAATCATTTTCATTCCTTGAGCTTATAAATCTCGAAGGGGAGCAATCGCCACCCCTATCTTACCTGCCACCTCATTTACTCAGCGCGATCGCCAATTGTTCGAGACCGCGTAGGCGTCCGCGTAGGCGCACATTGTTCGTATAGTCTCACCAGAGGTGAGTTTGGCAATGATTGAGAGGTTGTCGATCGAGCAAATGAGCCCTCGATTGCAGCAAATGAGAGCATCGATATAGAAAACGAGCCCTCCAATATAGAAAACAAAGCCTCGAATATAGAAAACGGAGCCTCGAATGCAGCAAATGAGCCCTCCAATATAGAAAAGGAAGCCTCGAATATAGAAAACGAAGCCTCGAATATAGAAAACGGAGCGCCGAATATAGAAAACGAAGCCTCCAATATAGAAAACGGAGTCGTGTTAACGAAGTTGCTCTAAACAGGGGCGATCGCCCCGCATCTAACAAAGTCTTGTAACAAATTTGACTTGCCTGGATGCGCTAAATCGAGTAAATTTTTGAGCTAAGGCTGTGTGCGTGCAGCTTGTTTGTCCCAAAATTTGGTCGAACGCCACTGGAAGGTGAGCCAACACCAACCAGCGGCTGACCCCCTCAACAGATCACGCCTGTCTCGGAGGCTGAGTAAGATTTTACTCGTGGCCGTCCCGAACTGCATATGTTTAGGGCGGCTAAATTTTGGGATTCCTTTCCTATCGTTTCATTGGAGGAATCCCTCATTATGTGTTTCACTAATCCAGATCCTCAGTTGTTTGAAAGCGCTGAGGATCTCAATCTCGTGCAGGTTGCAAATCCACCAGAACCGGAGCGGGAGCGCTTGCGCCATCTGATCATCGGCTCACCCGACGGCGTGCGTTCGACGATTAATCGATTGCATGTGCTCCAGTATGCGGAGCAGTCAACCTGGAGTCGGTTAATTACGATTCCAGAGGGAGGCGTTGTGATTACGCCCGACCAAGGGGCGGTGTTGAGTTATCTGCTGCGCTATCGGCAGTTGGGGTAAGAAGTAGGGTGGGCACTGCCCACCCTCAGTTGAGATTGTGTTTGTGGTGGGCGATGCCCACCCTACCAGCTAGCGCTGTTCAATCTGATTATTGAGTTTAGCGAGTCGCTCAGCAGCCCAATCTTTGAACTCCCGATCGCTATCATGCAAAGCGCGGTCTTCGAGAAGCTGACGAGTTTGAGGATGGTCAGGATACCGCTGAACAAGAACATTGAGAGCAATTTGGCGGGGATTGCCTTGAAAGTCGTATTCTTCACGTTCAAAGGGATCGTTGAGGGTGCGATCGCACCAAAACTCAAACAAATCTGGGTCGTCTTTGAAGCCTTGCGCTAACTCCTGCACCGCCGCTTGGCGAACAGCCCAATTGTCATCGTCTTGGGCGCGGGATTTGAGAATGGCGTGGGTGTCGGTATCGTCTTTGAAGCCCCACGCCAACGCCTCCACCGCCGCCATCCGCACATCGTAATATTCGTCGGTTTGCGCCCGCGCTTTGAGCCACGACAAGGTGTCGGCATCGTCTTTGAAGCCTGTGGCTAACTCCTGCACCGCCGCACTCCGCACATGAGGATCATCGTCGGTTTGCGCCCGCGCTTTGAGCCACGGCAAGGTGTCAGCATCGTCTTTGAAGCCCCGCGCTAACTCCTGCACCGCCGCACTCCGCACAAAGAAATGTTCGTTGGTTTGCGCCCGCGCTTTGAGCCACGACAAGGTGTCGGCATCGTCTTTGAAGCCTGTGGCTAACGCCTCCACCGCCGCACCCAGCACAAAGGGATCTTTGTCGGTTTGCGCTCGCGCTTTGAGAATCGGTAAGGTATCGGCATCGTCTTTGAAGCCCCGCGCCAACGCCTGCACCGCCGCACTCCGCACAAAGGGATCTTTGTCGGTTTGCGCTCGCGCTTTCAGAATCGGTAAGGTATCGGCATCGTCTTTGAAGCCCCACGCCAACGCCTGCACCGCCGCACTCCGTACAGCGGAATCATCGTCGGTTTGCGCCCGATCCTTAAGCCACGGCAAGGTGTCGGCATCGTCTTTGAAGCCCCACGCCAACGCCTGCACCGCCGCACTCCGCACAGCGGAATCATCGTCGGTTTGCGCCCGCGCTTTAAGCCACGCTAACGTTTCCCGACTGTCAGCCCACGTGGCACTGACGGTTGAGACGGCTTTAGTCCGAATTTCTCCGACAAGCTCAGTTTCTTCTTGGTCGATGAATTTCTCGTAATAATAATCGAGGTCAAACTGCGTCAACGCCTGAACTGTTTTCAATAACTGCGTAGCAACAGTCTGAATCTCGATTCGTTTCCTAACTTCCGCTAAACATCCTGCGGCTAAAAAGATATTGATGTACTTATTGGTTTTGCCGTCCTGCGTCAATAGATACTCAATCAGTTGCCCCACAAACGTTGGCTCCAGCATCCCTGCTATCAGCCTCAAAACCTCTTGCCAGCTCTCGTCTCGCCAGTGAGCCTCAAAAGTTTGCTTTTGGAGTGCAGGAAAGTCTAGCTCCCGCGTTTTCTCAAACTCCCACACAAACGACCACGCCGCAAAATATTCTAAAAACGTGCGATGCACAAAGGCATAGTTGTCTGCCCCCAAAAAGCAGAGAATAAAATTCCGCTCTCGCAACTGCCGAATCATGAGCCGCGCGATATCACGGGGCTTATCCACGTCTATTGACTTGAGGTGGTCAATCAGGATAGTTTCTAAATCCTCAGCACTGATGATGTTTCCAGCCAGACCTTCCTTTCCAGACTGCATGTGATCCGCCACCTTCCGCAGCATAGCTTGCTTATCCCCATAGTCAATCGTCAGCGGATCAAGCCGATGTTCAATCAAATTCCGTTCTATATCCCACTGATGCAGCAGCACTTGTGATGCTTGGTTATACAACTGCGGTCGATCTCGGGGCAATTCCCGATTGCGGTTCAAAATCGCCATCATCGTCAACAGCATCGGATTCCCTGCCAGCTCCCGAATCGCTTTCGACTCCCGAATCGCCTTGTGCAGTCGCTCCTGTTTGCGTCGCTTGTCTGCTCCGTCAGGAAAGGTCTGGTCGTGCCACCGCTGAATAAACTCGGCAATCTGCTCATCCGTCAGGTCTTGCAGCATATAGTGCTGAAACCCCGCATCGCGCAGCGTTTGCGCCTTATAGCCCAGCCATCGCGAGGTCACAACCGTCTGCACCGTGGGATAGTTGTTGGTAAACCGATGAATATCGGTGACTACAACATCCCGTAGATTGGGGTCAAAGACTTCATCAATGCCATCAAATAGGGCAATGGCATCGCCACTGGTCAACACCTCATGCAACCGCTGTTGATTTAACCGACAAACAATATCTCCTTGGTGCAAATATTCCACGATGCTGTTGCACTTATTTGCCTGTCGTTCTCGCGCGTATTTTCGTAGCTCAATCAACAGCGGTAGCGGTCGCTGAGCCAAGTCTTTTAAGTCCCGGATGGGAGACTCTGCCCATTGCAGCGCCGCATACTGCAACAGCGTCGATTTCCCCGACCCCGGATCACCCAACACCACCACATAGTCTGCCACCGGGCGACTCCGCTTGCCTTCTCCCGTCGTGCGACCAATCACCTCCAATACATTCTGAATCGGCTGGTCTACATAGCTCTTGCGGTAGTCCTCAATCTGCGCTGCTTCCAGTGCTTCGGCGTCCAGTTCGCCCCGCTCTTGCAACTCCTTCAGCTTATACTTCGGGATTTCATAAACCTTCGGGTTAAACTCCTGACACGTCCGCACATCCTGCGGAGTAAACATGCGCCACAGCTTCAGCTCGTTATACGCATAGCCCGTCGTATCCAGCGATTCTAATTTCAAGTTGCCATACTGCTCTCGCAGGCTTTCCTGATACTTCCGCAAGTCAAAGTCGGGCGGAATGCCCACCAGTTCCTCAATGCCCTGTCGCATGGCTTCCTGATTGTGCAGCACCAGCAGCTCGCGCAGCTCCTCCGAACTCCGCAAAATCCCCTTCACCTCGCGCACATACTGCTTGCCAATCTGCGCCCAGTCAAATCCCTCTGGCAGTTGGGGAAGATCCAAAGCCTCCCATCGAGCTTCCAGCAAATCATCATCAATGGCGCGACAATCCGGCTCAAACGCCCTCCCCAGAATCGGTGTCACATCCGGGTCTTTGATGAATTGCTGGAGTGGTCTTTGATAGCGATCGCGAATCGTTGTCCCCGGCACCTCCAGATACAACAATTCATCTTCGACCAGTGTGATAAACGCCTTCAATGCCTCCGCCATCGCCTTCTGCGCAGGTTCCTGACTTGCTAACCCCACCACATCTGCGATGCAGTCTTTGAAAAAATCTTTGGTGTAGTCTTCCAAGCTGTCCCGCAATAGCGGCATCAATACATCTTTCGCCAAAAAGCTGCCAGCTTCTTTGAGTCCAACAATGGCAAGAATATCAAGAACCATGATAATCGAGTCAGTAGAAGGGGTTGCCTACAACTATAACTCTGGTTTTTATTTTGTTCCCCTCGCGTGTTATTACAGGACTTACGCAAATTCCTATTCTTGAACCTAGGTTTAGCTAGCAATGGCTCTGTAAGGGCAAACGGCCGTTTGCCCCTGCCCAACTGCAGGGATATTATTTAAACGCCAATCCCTAAATTCTGGCGATCGCACATCACGAATTATTTCTAACGTCTCTGGGTAAAGAGGTAATAGGTGAAAAATGGTTACAACATTCAATAAACCGTCCTCACTGATTCACGAGATTCAGCTCGAAAAAGTCGGTGACTGGAATTTATTTAAATTTAGTGAATCTCTCCAACTTCGAATGGAGATCCTTCTAGAAAAAAAGAAAGCTGATCAGCTAACTCCCGACGAACTCTCTGAACTCGATGCGATCGGGGAATTGGATCGCATTTTTACTCACATCAACGCTATGCTTGCTGCTCAACATGCCAGCCGAGTATCACCATAACATCAGGATCAATTGAAGATATCAATGCTATAGAGCGATCGCCCTATAGTATCGCCCCGTTCAGAAAACCTCAACTAAAATCCGTCGAGACTGATTCAGATGCAAAGTGTGTCAAGCGGTCTATAACTTTAGCCAGCTAAACACATCACCGACAGTCAGTTGCAACTCAGAAACTAAATTAGGAACTGGTAAAACCTCTTGTGCATCTTGCAGCAATTCAGGTTGCTGTCCGGTGGGGTAGATGAGAAGCGATCGCTCCTCTGGATCAATCAACCACCCCATCTGACATCCTTGGTTCAAGCAATGCAAAATACTTCCAGTTACTTTGGTAGGGCTTTGTTCTGGAGCTAGGATTTCAATTGTCCAGTCAGGGCAAATTGGAAAGCTATTAGCAATGTCTCCACGATCATCAACTGGAACTCGATCCCAAGCAAACACAGAAACATCCGGAACGAGCGTTGGGTTACCTGTGCGAAGCACGTATCGCCCCCCAAACGTACACCTTAATTCTGGGAACGCTAGCGCAATTTTTCGATCCTCTGCGACTTGATTAATGGCCGTGACCAATTTCCCCTGTAATTTGCTGTGCTTCCCTTGCGGCATCGGCTTCTGAATCACCTTTCCGTGGATATATTCACTGGCGGGCTTTGTTTCGGGTAGCGTCAGAAACTCCTCCAGCGTGATTGTTCTTTCAGGAACTTGCACCATAGAACTTTTTTCCTTGCTAAGGTCAACACAGCAAAGTAAGAAGGGCACCACCCACCTGCTGATGAGTTTTGCCTATTTTAACTTGACTGATTCGATCCAAAGTCGTGGATTAGGGTGGCGCGATCGCTCGTTATTCTTCCTGAAGAACGCCTTCAAACCTTGTCAGGTTCTAGAGCCGAGCTTCAGTTCAACGACGGCTCTCTCGCCTGGACCCGAGCCGGAACCGTCTTTGAATTTGCCCCTCGGCTTAGAACTGTTTTATGCAACCAATCCGCTGGTTGCCGGACTCGGCCCCAATCAAGAAACCGCCGTATCGCAAAAGCCAGCCTCTGTTCAGCAAACGCTCAATTCTGTCCGGGTCGAAACCTTAGCAGCCGTAGACGCTCAAACTGCCGGATTTCGCAGAACGTTTCTCCGCACAGCAATGGCTGTGATGGGCACGAGCAAAGCTCTTTGCCTATCCTACTGGCTCCGTGTGGAGGGGCGATTCGTAAAATAAGCAGTCAGGATAAAACCATCATCAACCGAAATTTCTCGGTAAGCAACCACCATAAATTTGCTAGTTAGAGGCGTTTGCGAATAGAGCGATCGCAATCTCTTGTAGCTTGGGTTGACGCAGGAAACCCGACAATCCGGAAAGGATCTACTCCCAACCTCAGGGCAAACGCATACTCCGATATTTTCGCAATAAGAGGTTCTGAAGGCTGTCTTATTGCGAAAAGCAGAAGTGATTTGCAGGCTGCTGATCGTTGAAACCCCTATTATTTCGTTGGACTTCAATTAGTATGCGTTTGCCCTGCTCCCAACCTATTTTGTCTGAGAACATGATCTCTCCATCAGCACCCCAATCATTTGGATAGACCCCCTGCTCAACATAACGATGGAAACTTGAGTAAGGCCAGTCACGACGAGGAGCGTCTACTAGCTGGTGACTGACTGGATTGTAATGAATGTAATCAACATGCCTCTCAAAGTCTCTTTCATCACGAATCTGGTGTTCCCAAAAGCGCCGCTGCCAGATAGCCTGCTCTTGTTTCTTGAGGCGAGCTAATGAGCGGTGACGTTTATAGTTTTCTGGGCAATGGCGACTGAAGTAAGTTTTGATGAGCCGCCAGCGTATGGAGAAATCAGCATCACCATCGGGCAATGTCCAAATGCAATGGAGATGGTCAGGTAAAAGGACAATGGCATCAATGTCAAAGGGATAGCGGTGTTTGACAGTGTGAAAGGCTTGGCGGAGAAGTTGAACAGTTTCGCCTGTTTTGAATAGGTGCTGGCGATTGTAGGTGACAACGGTAAAAAAATAGGTGGCACCAGGAGTGGTAGCGCGACGGTACTGCATTAGAATAGCCTATCGAATATGGAATTAGGATAGACAGGTCGGATGCTAAAGTAACGGTAGGTGTTGGGTTTCCTGCGTCAACCCAACCTACTGCGGAGTGTGCGATCGCTCTTCAAGCACCGCTTGCGGGGGTTAACGTCGCGGCGGTGGCGAGTGTCGATGGAATACCGTCTGAAGCGGATTAGCCTCTATCTGCGAGGGTGGATGGGCTACTTTGGGATCTCCCAGTTGTACGGGCCAATTCCCGAGTTGGATGGGTGGCTGAGACGCCGAATCCGGATGTGCTATTGGAAACAGTGGCGCAGACCAAGGACGCGCATTGGCAACCTGCTCAAGTTAGGAACCCCAAGACAACACGCTTTCTCAACTGGCTTGAGCCGGAAGGGCTATTGGCGATTGTCGCGAACCTTGGCGACACAGACGGGGATGACCAATGAGTGGCTAGCACAACAGGGATTGCTTTCGATTCGCGACCTCTGGATGAAAGTCCAAGGTTACGATGAGAAATCCGCTAATTCGTCTAGCAGTTAGGTTGAGAACCGCCCATTGCGGAGCCGCACGATGGGTGGTGTGGGAGGGGGGATTCGTGAGGATTCTCCCTATCCCGATTAGGTGCGCTCGCGCAGTTCAAGGCTTCACGAACATTGCTGTGTGCTGTATTTTCGAGAGCTTATCAGAAGAATGATAGAAATCATCCCAAAATCCTCGCCAATCCAAACTTAGCGTTTGACGTAAAGTTCGACGGGTGCCTCAGGGGAGTCTTGAAAAATAGCACCTCGCGACATTAAATCTTCTTTAGCCTCTCGTGTTAGTCCAAGATTATCGCCGAATAGAGTTTTGACAACATTAGCCTTGTTGAGATTGGCTCCTCTAAGATTGGCTTTTCTAAAGTCAGCTCCACTCAAATCAGCTCCACTCAAATCAGCTCCACTAAGATATGCTGATTCAAAACTAGCCTCGTGTAGAGAAGTTCTGCTTAAGTTAGCCCTGCTTAAGTAAGTCTTACTGAGGTTTGCTTTACTAAGATCAGACCCACTAAGATTAGCTCTGGTAAAAACAGCTTCACGAAGATTCGTTCCACTTAGATTGACTTGACTCAGATCAACTCCACTAAAATCCCGTCCTTCACCACCCCGAGCGGTAATTTCTTTTACTAAATGCCTCTTCATTGTGATGCGTGTTCTTTGATTGAGAATAGCAAGACTTATATTTGTTCCACGAAGCTCAGTGTTACTGAGGTCAGCGTTACTTAAAGTAGTCTTATTTAGATTGGCACCGCTCAGATTAGCATTGCTTAGATTTACACTACTCAAGTTGGCATTGCTCAGATTTGCATTACTCAAGTCGGCATCACTCAAATCAGCATTACTTAAATCAGTATTGCTTAAATTAGCTCCACTCAGATTGGCTTGACTTAGATCAGCCTGACTAAGATTTGCATAACTTAGATCAGCCTCATAGAGAATAGTTCGATGGAGGCTGACCATCTTCAAATTGGCATAACTAAGATTAGTACAGCTCAGATCCACAAAATTAAGACTTGGGTTAATCCCAAGATTTTCATCTCTCCATTTGTTCCATCCTCGCACTCCTGTAGAATTCAGTCGGGCAAAAGCGTCTAAAGGTGATTCCAGAATAATGGTGCCATCTTCAAGCCCTCGAATAAGTGTTGCAGCGACAGACCAAGCAGTATTTTTAGGTGTTAGAAGTCTTCTAATTCCTATCATTATTTCGTATTCCAAATGTTTCCACAAATACTATGCGAATCGCCTCTGCTGCTTCTTTAGAGGTATCAGCTTGCCTAAGGGGAGCTTGCAAAAGTCGAATTGCTACACTTTCTTGTCTGGTACGTCGAGTTGATCTTATGGCAGGTAAAAACAGGGCACTTGAAACAACACCTAATCCAGCACTAAGTGGACTGCCTTTCAAAGCAGCGAAAATCATTAAAGCTAATCCGGTCAAGACAAAAAGTATGGCAAAACCGTAAAGTAGTAGCTCTCCAAAACGATTTTCACGAATGGCTTGGTCAATAACCTCCTCAGCTGTCTTAGTGGTAACTCTTTTTCTTCTATTATGTAGTGTCACCTTAGCTTCCCCTCGTTTTCTACAAGGAAACAAACCATTTTTCAAATTCTGAACTATGAGTAAAGCTTAATCCAATTATTCTGGAGCGCTACAATTCTTCACACTATGAAATTTAAAAGTTATGAGCTGCTATTGAAGATACTGAATTGAAATCGTTGGAGCAGTACTACTTCTCTAGCTCTCAAGGCTTCCTTCGAGAATCGGAATTGTCGGTCTAACGGTTGAGTTCAGCGGCGGAAGACAATTTTGAACTCTCACCGACCATTTTCATTTCGCCGCTGCAACGATTTGTTAGCTCTTTTGTGAAGAAAGTGTTCGCTTAGATCCTGAATAATCTTTACAGCCTTAAACACGAGCACGAGCACGCTCTTGCTCCCGAATAAGTTCCTGTTGCTGAATACGTTGTTTAATCTCACTGTATAGATTGGCTTGCTGATTGTCTTTATCAACGAGAGTCACAACCAATGCATAAGGCTCTTGCTCTAAGCACATAGCTGTTCCCCAATCACGATCGTTACGAGTTACCACTACGAACCATTTTTCGTCTGGTTTACGACTACGAAAACACCACATAGATGATTGAACTGTCCCTTTGTCTCGCAATTGAGAACTAATACAGCGATTGTTTGTAGCGTCATCATTCCGCGTTTCCGTTTCCTTTTTAGTTTCTTGATTAAAGTGACGTTGCACTTCCTCTAAAGAAGAACCCTTTACCAACCTATAACTAATACGTGTAGCAGTATAGTCAAGCCTGGTAGTTTTTACTGGGGGCGAATAAGCTAAGGTTACTCGAAGCTCACGAGTAGCACGTTGAGCTCGTAAAAACGTCTCAGGTAAAGGTAGTTCATAGAAATAATGAGAGTTGTTCTCAATACTATCCTCTGCCATAAGGACTACCGCACTGTCAGTAGAGCGGAAAAGGACATCTTCATCAATTACCCCATAACCAACGATTTCACGAACCAGTTCACGATTTTTAGATTCCGTAGCATTTTTATACTCATTTCTAGCCTCTTCAGAAAACGTACTGCTGCATTCATCCGGAAGGCTGGCATGATTTACTAGCAATGCACGTAATAAATTAGCCGAGGCTTTTGGATATTCATTTAGCAATCTCCCGGCTAAATGGGTCACATATGGAGCAGCAAAGCTAGTGCCTGAGATTTCCTTAAGCAAAGTATTGCCGATAAATTCATGATTTAGCGTCAACACACCCAAACCACGCATATCTTGATCCCATTGTCTGCCCTCTTGCCTCATAGGAGAAGCCAAATTACCTCCTTGTGCAACAAGATCCGGTTTTAATGCACCTTTAACAGAAGGGCCGTGACGGGTAAAGGGAGAAGGCTGGTTTTCAGAAGCTGGTGATAAAGCAGTGATTTCCGGATGCCGTTGTTCACTTAAATTGGCATTGTGCTTTGCGATACTGCCAATAGTGAGAACATTAAGTGCTGGAGCAGGATCAATTATTATACTTAAATCGTGCATTAAATAATCGGGATATTCATCTCGCCAACTATTCACAGGAACAGGAGGATTCTGTGAGCCTTTAAAGTTGCCAGCTGAAACTATAATCAAAACATTGTATTTGCGTGCTAGAGTGTCAAGCACGTAGGCAACACCACGAATATGCCGCCCATCATAGGGAGCATTTTCATTGCCAATTGAAAGATTGAAAATTCGACAACCATGTTCTTCTGCAAAATAGCTAATGGACTCGATTAGCGTTCTCTCAATAGTTTTCTCATCAAAGCAAGCTTCGCCTGTTTGAGAATCTCGATATAAAATCTTGCCATTAAATAGCCAGAATTGTGGCTTCCAATAATTACTAGTAGAACAGCTCTCCAAATTACCATACATTGCGATACCAGCTACCGCTGTACCATGTCCAGCATCGTCGCCTGGATCTTGTCCGTGCACATAACTTTCGCTTTCAGCAACAGAAGTTTTTAACAGTGGATGATTAGAGTTAATGCCACTATCAAGAATACAGATACGAGAAGCATTAACATCTGGCACCGACAAACTAGTCGGAATTTGCTCAATATCAACGTTTAATTGTTGATAACTAATACCCGTCTGAGGCAGTAAATCAACTAAGCGGACATCTCGATGATTAAGAAGCTTTTCAGCTTGAAAATGGTTAACCTCAAGCCTATACATTAGTAAACTATCTTGATTGACCCGATCAATACGGCGAATCTGATTACTAGTCAGCCATCTTTCAAAGTTAGAACAAAGTTGTAACCTTTCGGGGTGATTAGAGGTATAGACAGGCCATAACTCTACATCTAGGCTAAAGGTTTCGCTATTTGGGAAACCCTTGTGTTGGACAGCCCAACTCTTACGGTCTTCTACTGTCCAGTTATCAATCCCTTCTAGAGCTTCTAAAACCTGTTTGTAGGTAACATCAGCATCCTCTAAGCCTAGTTTTTGGAGATGACTAGAAAATTCGGCCAATCCCTCATCAGTCGAGAAAACAATACAAACTTCTTTGTCTTCATGACTTACAAATTCTACACCGTGCCTTTCTAATTGATTAAATGTTAATGTACCTGAATATTTGAGCTTTAGAACGTAGTCGCCCTCTCGGGAGGATAGTTGGTTCTTCGCATTTTGTAATGCGTTTGACAGATCAGTCGCCAAACTTTCACTGTGCTGAAGTAAGTTATCACGTTTAGTAAACTGCGGTCGCCGGTCATCTGTACGGCGATCATTTACCCTATATTCTCTTTCAATAATTAGATGTTTATAATCTTCAACCATCGATAGGCTCTTACTCTAACAATCTTTGTTTTTCACGTTCTAAGGATTTTTTTATGTCTTTAGTAGTTAAAAATTCTTGATTCCTCAAAATCATACGTTTAACTGCACGTCTAACAACCCTCTCAACATCTGCACCACTTAATCCGATAAAACTATTCAAAATTTCTTTGTCATCTAGTTCAAACTGTCGGCGAACGCCTCGAAGCTTTAACTTCAAAATATTAATTAATTGACTACTATTTGGTAGAGGGAACTCAATGGTTTCATCAAATCTTCGCCAAATCGCGGAATCCAATATTTTTTCATGATTAGTAGCTGCAAGGATAAGGCTTTTCCCTTGGTAAGTATCCATCATTTGCAAAACAGCATTCACTAATCGCCGTAATTCACCATGTTCACCACTATCACTTCTTTCCTTACCAATAGCATCAAATTCATCAAACAAAATGATTAATCGGTTTGTGGTAATAAAATCAAAAATTTTACGTAAGTTTGCTGCTGTTTCTCCTAGGTATGAGGAGATAAGCGTATCTAGACGTACAACAGCCAGTAATTGATCAAGCTCAAATGCAATTGATTCTGCTGCTAAGGTTTTTCCACAGCCAGGAGGACCATAAAATATAACTTTCCCAGAAGGCTGCATTCCGTAGGTATGAAGCACATCTTGTCGTCGGTGCTCTTCTAACAATTCCTCGATAGCCTCAATACTGAGATTGGGTAAAACTATCTCTTCTAGCGATCTCTGAGGTTGTCTAATCTCTAATAAAGGTAACCCACGCTCTTTATCTACTGGGATATCTAAGGGAAAGTTTTTCATGCGAGCAGTAGAAAGCGCTAACTGCTCACCATATAAGATCTGCTCAAGGTCGTTTGCCAGAAGATGATGTTGCTTCTGACGCTCTTCCTTAATAACGGCTTCTGATGCACGGCGAAAAGCAGCAGCGTCGCCTGAAGCGCCCGCCTTTATAAGCTGCCTTAGTATTTTGCCGTTTGCCATACCTATGTACTGCCGTACCGTAAATTATTTATAGCATTAAGTATAGAGAATAGATCTATCGTACTACCTTGTGGTTGTTCTAACAAAAACAGCTGAAAAATCTACACAAACGGGCTATCGAGATTAGAGATCCGTTCGTGAAACAAGTCTCGAAGTGCAAAGAAGGCATTCTAAAGAAGGCATTCTAACGATTCTGGGAGCTAACTATTATTAGGCTGAAATTTTCCGCCTAAGATCCTATCAGCGGGTAGATAGGTAGAATGATTCGGCATAACACCCAAAATTTACTACTTATGAAGATTATTTCCGCATAATAAGCGGCTCAAGCTGAATAGCCAGAATCTTTCTGCATATTTTCAGATTCTTTGCGAAGATGAGCGAATGCACTATTAGTGCGATCGCCCCTTCAAACTTCCCTCAATCTACCCAACGATCGCCCCACAATTCCATTAAATCTTTCTAATAAGCCAAAGTACGGTTGTATTTCTTTCACGAATACATTATGCTTTGCCCTTAAGCGCTCAAACAGCGCAGCGCTCCCTAGAAGTGCGAGCACACAACTAGGAAGCTAACCCCGCGAATCTGTCTACTCAGAATCGGAGGCTTTAGGCATTTTAGCTCCTATCGCCATCCCGTTTTGCCATGCAGAAAATCGAGGTGGCGTGTTTGTTTGAGCGCTCCTTATCCAACAAAAAAGGAGCGTACTTCATGGTTTATCCACCAAACCCGCCCGGTGGGGCGGATAGTTCATCGCGTCCGGATGACGATCGCCATACCCTACGCATCATTGCAGTAGGGTCGCTCACCGTCGTCAACCACCACATCATGCAGATGTTTCAACTGGGCTACGCCGAACCGGGTGACTGGTCGAAGCCCTTGCCCACGGTGAATCCCAATGAGGTGATGCGGATTTTGACTAAACGCATTCGGGGGTTGAATACGTAAGGGGAGTAGTAAGTAGGGTGGGCAAAGCAACGCGTGCCCACCCATAAATTGTGTAATAAAAATGGCTATGATGGGCACGAGCAAAGCTCTTTACCATCCTACTGGCTGCCTTGAGAAACGAGTTCAAATCCATAGCGTTTCAAAACTCGTTCAAACTCATCTGCATTCATGCGGCAAATCCGGCTCACTAAACCAAGATCTCCCGCACGATCGTTCCTGGTTCTACCTCAATTTCACTCGGTTCTAAATACAGTTGAATCGCTTCACGAATATTTTCTAGCGCTTCGTCTTCGGTTTCACCTGCTGACGTGCAACCCGGTAATTCAGGACACCAGACTGCCCAATCTCCAGTTTCAGGATCAGGTTCAAGTACAATTCGCCATTTCATACTGCCTTCATCTCCGTTGACGGTGCTTCTATTTTGGCAGAGCTTTTTAGGATTTTAGATTTTAGATTTTAGATTTTAGATTTGGGATTTTAGACAATGGTAGATAAGTACACGTTGCTTCGCCTATCCAACGCAGACTATCCTGAGTTTGGTCGGTGTTCCTCAATGGACGAATTTGAAATGACCACCGCAGAAGCCATTTATGAGTTAGTCAAAACTCTGCCCGAAGAGCAGGCTAATATGGTGCTGGTCTTTGCTCAATTCCTTCATCAACAGGATCAAATCCAGAGCTTGGCTACCCTTCAGCCCGATTCTGAGCATCCGCCATCATTAACTCACGCAGAAAAATTGGCTCTCAGTCATGCGGCTAGAGGTCGCTTCTCCTATCTGCCAAATAGCAGCGATGCTTTTGCTCAACATAAGCAAGACGATATCAGCTTTGGGGATTAAAGTCCTGCCAAAGCCAGTTTCTATTTTGAACTCCGCTGACGGGGTTCTGATATGCGTCGATGGAGTTAATTATAGAAACGACGCAGTCGATTATAGAAACGACGCAGTCGATTATAGAAACGGCAAGAAATTTTGGGCGTCGGTGGAGTCAATTAGGGAAACGACGCAGTCATTTAGGGAAATGACGGGGTCGATTATAGAAACGACGCAGTCATTTATAGAAACGACGCAGTTCAAAGTCGTATTTGGAAGACTGAATCCTGCAATTTACGGATCTCCCATGCCCCCTCCAGCAATAGTTCAGTATCTATACCAAGATAAAACCGCTCCCAGACTGGGCACTTATAAATTACTGCATCAGTTTGGTGCATCCACCTAGTTTGTGAGTCATTAGCTATGCCTATTCGTACTGTCGATGCGACCCTAACCCAGCAAGAAATCGAAGAAATCATCGTTGCGCTCAACGCGATCCTTAAGCGCCTCCCCTTTCTCGTTGGTCTAACCCCTGACGAACGACGCCAAATCACCAAAATGGGACGCAAAGCCCAAACCTTTACCACTCGTGCGCTAGACATGGCGCATCAGTATAACGACATGATGCCTCGTCATTTGAATGTTGAAGAAGCCCGTCGAGACATTGCCCTGTTTGAAGCGCTGAACCCAATCTTGCAAACGGTGAATCATATGCGCGAGCTACTGGAAGACACCCAAACGATCGCAGGCAGTGAAGCCTATGCAGCGGCGCGGCTTGCTTATAACACGGCAAAGGTATCTGGAAAAAACATGGGCATGGATGACATCCTGGATGATTTATCTCATCAGTTTCGCCGCACTCGCAAAGCGCAAATGAAGGAGTCATCAATATCAACGCAATAATAATCGCTCTTTTCTGTGCAAGGCACAGTGGCGAAGTCAGGCTTCGTCGTCTGGCAAGTCTTCGTGTAGGCATCAATTGCCTCGACCATACCTTCTGAATAAGGTTCTAGAACCGTTGCAACAACGTGCAATTCCGCCATTGCGTCTGAAAATTCTTCTGAATTAGGGTCAGTCATCTTTAGGGTTTGAACAGCGGCGATCGCCCGATTCAAATAAACGTGATATTCATCAAGATGCCGTTGCAGACTGGTCAATGACTCTTCTCGTACATCAGCTTTTGAAATGGAGCTAAGCGGACTCGAACCGCTGGCCCCCTCAATGCCATTGAGGTGCTCTACCAACTGAGCTATAGCCCCACCGTGCAATTTCTTATCATGCCCTGGCTACAAGCATTCGTCAAGCGCGCGCTCACGAGTCTGCTTATAGATCTTTAGCTTATAAATCTTAGTGTAGCGTTCTGAATCGCGATAGAGTCTTGATAGTGATGTTTGAACAAGACCGACCTAGTCGCCATGACCGCCGAATCGCCAGAGCAACCGAATCATTCTCAATCCAACGACGCTCAATCCAATGACATCGATAGTGGCACTCTATTGCGATCGCTCCGTCGCAAGGAGGGCACCTGGGTTGCATGGGGGAGAGCCTGTCAAGCGCTGCAAAAGGCAGGCTATTCGCCGCAGCAAATTTTTGAAGACACTGGATTTGAATCCGTTCAACAAAACCAAATTGTCGTGGCGACTCAGGTCTACGACTCGATGCTGGCAGCGGGGATTCCTGACGCGGTGCGATCGCACTTTGAGCAACGAGGCAGCGACACCCTCTATGAGTTCCGCATTTTATCCCAGCAGGAACGCGCCGCGGCGGCGTGCTTAGTGCTTGAGAAGGGTATCGACTCGGAGGCTGCCCGCGACGTGGCGAAAGCGATCAAAGAATATTCTCGACGAACGACGCCTCCGGTTGGCTTTGCGCCATTTTCAGAGCATCCAGGAGATGCGATCGCCTACCACTATTGGAGGCTGGCTCGACAACAATCCAACCTATCTGAGCGATCGCGCCTGATTGCCCAAGGGTTAAAATTTGCGAGCACCGAGTCTGCCCGCCACGAGATCGAAGCGTTGCTCACCGATACGTCGGTCAAGTCCAGCCGCTCAGCGCCGTATCTACCGCTTTATCGGATGGATTCAGAAGAACAGCTTCCGCGAATTTTGCCAGTGGTTGGAAAATTGCCGCTTAGCGCCGACGACCTTAAAGCAGTGCCTCTGATTGAGGATGAGGGCCCCTTTCGTATGGTGAGATTTGCAGGAGCCGGAGCGTGGATTCCCGTTCCAGGCTGGCAAGTCGTCTGGAGTGCTGAAGATCCGGTGGTGATTTTGGCAGAGAGTGACCAGTTCCCGATGCCGCTCCAGGGGAAAAAAGAAGATGTATTAGTCGTCATCGATCGCGCCAAACGCCAGTGGAATGACGATGCGTATTTCATCATCGAACAGGATAATCAGCTTCAAATTCGATGGTTTGAGGATGAGCCGTCACTCTCTCTGCTCGGACAGGTGATTTTAATCTTGCGACCTAAGAAGATTCTAGACGAAGACTATACCTATGACCCGTGGCAGATTGAAGAGTAGCAAAATATTCACTCGCCACAGCGAAATAACTGATAAGGAAACCCAATTCGATTAAACCGATCTGGGTCGATGGCGCAAGTAGCTTTGCCTGCCCGATTGAGGTTGCGGATTTTGAGCTGGTTGGGATAGTCTTCGGTTTTCATGCCCGGAGATGCAACCACCCATAAATTGAGCGGAAACGAGAGATCGTGACGCATACGAGCAAGGGTACGCCATACGTCTCTGTAGTTGTTTTCCCGATGCACGAGCGCCACCCGCACAGGCGGATTGGGCGTAGTTGCATAGATAGAATCAAGCTCAAGCACAAAACTAAGACCCAAGGCGATTTCTTGCAGCGACTGATAGCTCACCACCAGCATTAATGGCGTTGACGGATCAAAGGCAATGTCTTCGGCAACCGTGTGCGGATAGTAGCCCTTTTGAAACACCCATCCGTGAACAACCAGACTACTGCTGACTAGACCTGCAAGGATGGCGATCGCCACGGCTGACCGGTTGATGCGCGGTTTTTGAATTGGTTGACCTTGCCGACTCCGCCTTGAAATACCCACCGAAAGACCCGCCGCAACCAGCGCACCCATGCCGGGATAGTAGACAAAGTTATATCGGGGCACTGAGGTAATATCTTTGTCGAGAATATAGGCGATCGCCAAAAACTGAAGAATGACCCCGCCCACAAAGCCGCCCAGCACAATCAGGGGCGCTCGATATGTCGGCGTGTGCCAAAGCTGTCGCATTCCTCTGATTACCTGCCATGCCAGCCATCCACCAATCGCCAGCATAATCAGCGCAGATGGCACAATTACAAACCACGGCTGATTTTCAACGGGGAGGGCGATTCCCATGAGCACCCAGCCGATAACGGTTTGATAGAGCGGGGCAATGCGATCGCGCCAGTCTGGTTTGTAGGGAATCAGCCAATCGGTTTCAGGGCGATCGAAGTGGGTAATTACAATCGGCAACCACGGCAGATAGCTCACGATAATAACGCTCAGACTGAGCACTAAGGTGCCCCAGTGGTGGTACGCAAGCCGGAACCCACTGCCCCGGCGGATGCCAATCCACAGGGCTAGCGCCATGATTTGAGCAATCACGACGAGAATAAAAAAGTAGTGGACATACAGCCCGACGATATTGACGGCTATCCAGGCGATCGCTAACCCGATTGAAATGCGCCGATGCTGGGCGATCGCCCGTTGAATCCCGATAATCGCGATGAGCCCCAGCGTGGCTAACATCATCGGCAGCGTATAGTGGCGGGCTTCTTGCGACAGATAGACTGCAAAGGGTGAAACTGCCATCAATGCTGCACCAATAAGCCCAGCAGTCGGTGAAATCGCATAGCGATTCAGCCCATACACAGCCGCGATCGCCCCTACTCCAAATAATGCCGGTAGCGATCGCATTGCCCATATCCATTGGGTGGCATCGGGCTGAAGCCAGCCGATCCAGCGATAGAGCACACAAAAAAACAGCGGCGGATGGACGGATTCAGTCGCAACAGTTTGAGCAATTTGAGCGCAGCTAACTCCTGGCTGAAATGCGAATACATCATCCAGTGCCGATAATGGAAAAAACACATTCACCGGCACATCTGCCTGACGATGTCCCAGGGTAAACAGAGCCGTAATCACCTCATCGAGCCACAGCGGTTTGGCATCGAGCTGCCAAAATCGCAACGCGGTTCCCATTAGCAAGATGCCAATCAGCAAGGCATAGTGCAAACCGGGCTGCTTGATTGGACTCGATGAATTATTCTTGTCGAATGGCTCGCGTCGCATGATATAGCTTGGCTGGAATTGCTCGATTATTACCGACTATACAGGGGTAATATGGTGCTCTGCACAGAGGTTATATGTCATTGGTGCCAACTTAGGAAATTTCCAGGAATCAACATGCCGTCTTAGGTTGGCGTCGAGGTACGAGACCCAACGTTTCCAGAATCCTTATCCTGTTGGGTTTTGCTAATGCTGCAACCTACCCTATGGGTGAAGGACAAACACGTGCAACACTGCCAAATTCAACAGCAATGCGAAGCGATGGTAGCCACTAACCAATCACGTCTTGCGGAGGGGGTCTGGGGGACGCGCCCGTCCTCCAGCGGGGGTTTGGGGGTGCCCCCAAGTCGTATGGTTTTGACAGACCCCAGGTTTATGGGATGTCGAATATTCACAGTGCCTACGGCAACGCAGCGCGATCGCACAAAGTACAACACCTCATTCAGTCTGCGCTATCCTGGCGCTAGGAGTGCCCCACCACTTTCACAGGTTGTATGTAGGAATGACTCAGTTCCCCACTGCCAGACAAACTACCGGACAAACTGCCTTCGATCAGCGAGAGGGCCAAATGCGCCACCTGCGCGATCGCCTGCGTCCAGGTCAGCAGCGCATGGCAGACTGGCAGTCTGGTCCCTTGGCGGTATCGGCAGTCCCCGGTTCGGGAAAGTCAACTGGAATGGCGATCGCGGCTGCCCTATTAATTGCTCAGCGCTATCAAACCGCAACCTCGCTTCTTGCGCCCACCCGTCAGTTGATTTTGGTGACCTTTACTCGATCGGCAGCCGCCAACTTAAAAGCCAAAATTCGCGGGTACTTAAAAGACCTGCTGCTCCCCCCGTTGGGCTTCTCGGTGTACACGCTGCACGGGCTAGCGCTCAACATTGCCAGACGCCATCCAGATTTGTCCGGGCTGACGCTCGACCAAATGACGTTAGTGTCCCCCAATCAAAGCAATCGCCTGATTCGTACGGCTGTCGAACAATGGATTTATGCCAATCCGGGGTTATATCAGCAGTTGCTCGAAGGGCGGCAGTTTGACGGTGAAGAAACCGAGCGGCTGCGGCGGCAGTCCGTTTTGCGTACTGAAGTCTTGCCCGATCTGGCCTATTCAACCATTCGTGAAGCCAAAAGTTCGGGGCTGCTGCCCCAACAGCTTCAAGAGCTGAGTCAAACTGCGATTCGCCGGATTATGAGCCACGACGAATCCAGCACCAATGGCAGCGATTTTGATGTGCTGGCGATCGCCGCCGGACTCTATGACCATTATCAGCGGCTGCTCCAGCAGCGGGCATTCATCGACTATGACGACATGATTTTGGCGGCGCTGCGCGTGTTGTCGAATGAGAGTGCTTGTCAACTCTGGCAAGAGCAGATTTTTGGCGTCTTTGAAGACGAAGCGCAAGATTCGTCTCCCCTGCAAACCCGACTGCTTGAGCTGTTGGCTAGCCATCCATTAGATCCTCAGCAGCCGTTGAATCTAGTTCGGGTCGGTGACCCCAACCAGGCAATTAACTCGACGTTTACGCCTGCCGATCCGATTTTCTTTCGGCAGTTTTGCGAAGCGTGCGATCGCCACCAGCGCCTTGCAGAAATGAATCAAGCCGGACGCAGCACTCAGCCCATCATTGATGCGGCTAATTTTACGCTGACCTGGGTCAATCGGCACGTCGGAGGATCAAACACCGAGCTTCCCTTCCGTCCCCAGGTGATTCATGCGGTAAGTCCGGGTGATCCTCAAGCCGACGCTAATCCGTTTCCGGAAGGACGTGGGCTAGAACTTCATGCGCCAAACACGATTTTCCAAACGGTTGAACGAATTGGGCAGCGGGTTGCCCAGTTGCTAACGCGCCATCCCGATCGCTCGGCTGCGATTTTGGTCAGAGAAAATAAGCAGGGGCAGTTTATTTCTGAGCTGTTGCGAAATCCGGGGCAATATAATCTGTCCACCAATCTGGGGCAACTCGGCATTGCCCTCTATGACGTGGGCGAACAAGAGCGCTATTCTCATATCCCTGCTGAAATTCTGGCGTTCTTGCAGTTTCTCGATCGCCCCCACTCGCCCGACTATCTCAAGGCCGTGCTCAAAATTTTGATGACGCGCAAGCTGATTCCCAGTCAAGACTTAAATGTGCTGACTGGGCTGCCTGAACGGTTTCTGTTTCCCAGTCCGCTCGATCCGCCCCTATCTGATCCGGTGCTGAAGGCGCAGCGATATTGCGCGAGTTTGCTGCGAGCCCGTCTTGAACTGCCCCATTATCAGCTCATTCCATTTCTTGCCTTAACGCTCAACTATGACCAAACCGAACTTGCCACCGCCGATAAGCTAGCCGAACGGATTGCCCAGCAAACCGCCATGAACCAGTCGCTTCCGTCAGTCATTGAGGTGCTGGTAGACATTGTGGGGTCAGAGCGATTTGAACCCGTGGAAACCGAAGATACCGAGTCGCGCTACACCCGCAATGGTCAGCTCACGATTATTACGATGCACAAAGCAAAGGGACTCGACTGGGATTATGTGTTTATCCCGTTTCTTCATGAGCATACGATTCCCGGCACATTATGGGTGCCGCCTCAGGCGCAATTTATTGGCGACTTTAGTCTTGCGGCGATCGCCCGCGCCCAAATTCGAGCCAGCATTCACCAAGACTCTGAACTGCCGACTGTCGATGCGGCTTGGGAACGCGCCAACCATTTGAGCACCGCTGAAGAGTATCGGTTGCTCTACGTTGCCATGACCCGCGCCAAGCGACTTCTCTGGATGGCAGCCGCTCGCCAAGCTCCCTTCTCCTGGAACAAACCCGACAATCTCGAAGAGAAGGCTCCCTGTCCTCTACTCCCGGCTCTCAGCCAGCAGTTTTCCGCTCATGTGATGAATTCTGACTAACTCCCCGATTCCTTCATCGCCTGCAGCAGCGCAGACAGCGCATGATCTTCTGAGGAATTAACCTGCCGATCGAGAAGAGCAATGCTGACTGCTTTAGACAGGGCGATCGCTGCTACATCCGGGTCAATGTCTTCCATGAGGCGATCGAGCGATTGAGGAACCTTGAGGGCTGACTTGATGCCCAAAATCATCGATTCATCAAACCCTAATGCCTGAAGCTGGGGATGAAGCGCCTCCCAATCGGGTGATGAGTCAGGATCTCCGACTTGAATCACATATGCCAACAGTCGTTGCAGCTTTATTTGCTGCTGCTGAGTCACCTGACTAGGCGCATTGGGAATCAATCCGTCCGCTTTTCCGTGCTTTAAATTTTTAAGAATCTGCTCCCAATCGTGTCCGTCGCACGCTTCAGGTTTGCCCACCGTGATCGAGACTTGAATCTGGTCAGACACTGCATCCAAATGGTTGACTTTTGCATGGACTCCCAAAAATCCTAGCCATTGGGCGATCGTAGTAATCAACGTGGAACGAGTCGCCTGACTATTTGCCAGTAGGCGAATCTGCGTGCGAACCATCGGACGAACAATTTGTGAAAGCATAGCGGTGTCTAATGATTAAGAATAAGAGCTACGAATTTACACCTACACATTAGAATAACCAAATTGATCGCAATTGCCAGTTCCGATACCAGATATTGCCCTGATTGACTAACAAAAGATCAGAAGCTGGCGGTTGTTTCTCCTAAGGGAGACACTACGCGAACGCGAAGCGTCCCGCAGGGTTAACCGCACCTACACAACCAAAGTCGATCTATAGCCTTCGGCATGGCTTCGCTAGCGTCGACTGTTCTCAACCCGCGTAGGCGGGGTTCGATTCGTGAGCGAGACGCTCACACTGTACAACAGGCAAAACACACTGTAATTGCAAAACTGGGACGCTCCCACTTAATGAATTCCAAAAAAAAATGCCCACATATTCGGATATAGCGTGCTTAGCCCCGTAAATTGTTGCGTGCTCTTACGAAATGAAGCGCATAGAATGGACATTGAACAGACGGACGCATCAAAGTTTTTGATATCTCGTCAGTTCATTCAGTTCTGTATCCTTCACTTTGCTGATTGTTGAATGACCTCCGCATCTAATAAACGTTCTCCATCTATCCAATATTCTCCTAAAACCGTAGTTCGCGCAGAGCGATCGCTTCGATGTGCTCCCTTTACGATTCAACTATTTGAAACCATGCGCTGGCAGAGTGTTGAGCTAAGCCAAATCGCTGGAATGTCAGGCGTCCAAAATGGCTATACAGGGCGATCGCTCTCTGAATTAGCGGCTGAAAGCGATTTACTCTGGCTTATTCAGACAGGGCTTTTGCGACGCGAGGTTGACGGACAAGGAATTACAGACAGTTTTCGGCTAACTCCGTTGGGGCATCAGATTGTCGAGACGTGGCGAAATCAGGAAGGAGGATGGTCAGAGCCTTCTTGGTTAGATCGTTTGTATGATGCCTTGAGTCGATGGGGGCGATTGCCAATGTGGTTGCAATAACGGGTTGCAATACCGGGTTGCGTTAGAAACTTTAACAATTTGGGTTCAAATAAATTTTCGGTATTCGAGTTGTCTAGTTTGTGAATTGCGAATTATGCCTATTACATTACGGGTTTCTCGGAGGTTTGGATGAAAGCCATCATGGTGGTAGGGACGACATCTCACGCTGGAAAATCGTTTATCACGACAGCTCTGTGTCGCATCTTATGTCGACAAGGGTGGCGAGTCGCGCCGTTCAAAGCGCAAAATATGGCGCTCAACGCCTATGTCACGGCGAATGGTGGCGAAATTGGACATGCGCAAGCCGTGCAGGCATGGGCAGCAGGCGTCACGCCTCGCGTCGAGATGAATCCGATTCTCTTAAAGCCTCAAGGGGATCAAACCTCTCAGGTCATTCTCAAAGGTAGACCCATCGGGCGAATTGGCGCAGCCGACTATTACGAACAGTTTTTTGACACGGGATGGCAGGCGATTGAAGAGAGCCTACGCCGGCTCGGAGAAGAATTTGATTTGCTGATTTGCGAAGGAGCAGGCAGCCCGGCAGAAATCAACCTAAAACATCGCGATATGGCAAATATGCGGGTGGCGAAGGCTCTGAATGCTCCCACTATTATCGTCGTTGATATTGATCGGGGCGGCGCGTTTGCCCACATCGTTGGCACGCTTGAGTTGCTTGATCCAGATGAACGCGACTTGATCAAAGGCATCATCATCAATAAGTTTCGAGGGCAGCGATCGCTCTTGCAATCGGGGATTACCTGGCTTGAAGAACGCACGGGTATCCCAGTGCTTGGGGTGATTCCGTGGCTTGATCAGGCATTTCCAGCCGAAGATTCTTTGTCGTTGATGGATCGACAGAGCAGTCATGATCCACGAGATGTAACCGTTGCAGTCATTCGTCTGCCCCGGATTTCAAATTTTACTGATTTTGACCCCCTCGAAGCCGAGTCGTCTGTTTCGGTTAAATATGTGGGGCTCAAAGATAATCTTGGATATCCGGATGCCGTGATTCTCCCTGGTTCTAAAACCTCCATCGCTGACCTCATTGCGCTCCAGCGTACGGGCATGGCAGAGGCCATTCAAAGCTATGCGGCGGCGGGTGGCACCGTGCTTGGCATCTGTGGCGGATTTCAGATTATGGGCAAGATGCTCGCCGATCCGGAGGGGCTAGAGGGGCACGAGGGACGATATCGAGGGCTTGATCTGGTTCCTTTAAAGACGGTCATTACCAATCAAAAAGTGGCGCGGCAGCGATTGGTGACATCCAATTATCCTCAGCCTGGGCTTCCGGTCAGCGGATATGAAATCCATCAGGGTCGCAGCCAAATTATGCTCAATTCGGATAATTCTCAAGACGAAGAGGGGCCGGTCTTCAAAGCCATGTTTGATGACGCAAATTTGGGCGTTGTGGATATGAGTCAATCGATTTGGGGAACGTATCTACACGGAATTTTTGATAATGGCCCGTGGCGTCGGTCTTGGCTGAATCGACTTCGCAAACAACGAGGGCTCAATTCGTTACCCACCGGCATTCCCAACTATCGTGAACAGCGAGAAGTAATGCTAGACTCGGTGGCGGATGTTGTCGATGCCTACATTGACCTCAAGCCGATTTTGCCATACTTAGATAAGTAGCTCTCCAATCAAGTTACTTCTAGATTAGGCGAAATCGATGTCCAGACTGCATTCGATGACTCATGAGCGTTCAAATTCACTTTCTACCCGACAATTTAACGGTTGATGCTGAAGTGGGAGAACCGCTTCTTCAGGTCGCCGATCGCGCGGGGATTAGCATCCCAACCGGGTGTTTGATGGGATCTTGCCATGCGTGCGAAGTTGAGCTTGAGAATGGCGATGTCATTTGCTCGTGCATTTCGGCAGTTCCACCGGGTCAACCTCGGATGACGATTAATCTATCGGTCGATCCGACGTGGTAATTTAATCCGACGTGGTAAATGTGGGGAATGGTTCTTCCACTCCTGGTCTATGATGATTCATCTAGACGGTTTATACCCGCCCCGATCAGTTGAGTTGCGTCATCGAGCCGCGATCGCCTTGGGTGGCAATTTAGGACATCCAAAAACCACCTTAGAATCAGCATTAGAGGCGATCGCCTCTACGCCAGGAATAGGGTTAGATGCCTATTCTCGTTTTTATGAAACGGTGGCGGTGGGGCCTCCCCAACCCAATTTTTTGAATGCGTGCGCGCTGGTGTCAACAGACCTAACGGCTCAAGAGCTTTTGCGTGCGCTGCTTGATATCGAAGCCCAATTTGGACGCATTCGTCGAGAAAGATGGGGGCCTCGCTCTCTCGATTTAGATTTGCTCTTATTTGATGATCAGGTTGTTAGACTGCCTCATCTGCAAATTCCTCACCCCCGCATGAGCGAACGCGCCTTCGTCTTAGTGCCGTTGGCAGATGTGGCTCCCGATTGGATTGATCCCATCTCTGGGCTGGCGATCGCCCAACTTCTAGACGCCGTGGATCGGTCGGGAGTGGTTGGGGCAGACACCCCGGATTGATAAACCCCTCACTCTGCTTGAAGCCAAGCCCGACCTCGTTGGAGCAGGTCTGATAAACCGCCCATGTGCCAAACGCCAACGCGATTCTCGCCATTGATGGCGGCGAGATTTTGCTCCATATTGCTGAAGGCGATCGCGAATGTTTGAAAGCAATGCCGATAATTTTTGCCCCCGATCAGTCAGAGACTACACTGGGGTAAGAACACTCCAAAACAACACAGTCTGTTTTTGCCCGGAAGGGGCCATGCACCTCACCAGGCGGACGACTGGCATAATCGCCAGCTTCTAGCCAGCGGTCAAAGGCTTGATCGTAGAGCTGACCGGAGACGATGAAAATTTCTTCGGGGTAGTCGTGTACCTGTGGTCCAAAGGAAGTGGTATCGGTTCCTGCTTTGAAGCGCGTCAGCCGAGTGTAGTCGCCAGTTTTTTCATCGATCGCCAGGGTCAGTTGCTCAATCATGCCGTCTGTGCCTTCGATTGCTGTCCATTGATCGGCATGGTCGGCATGCAAGGGATTCCAGTAAGTTGTTGTAGCTTTAGCCATGAACCTTTTCCTTGACAATCGTCGCGTTGATTTCCACCAGTTGATTCTCATATCCCAAGAGCGCAACTCCCATTAACGTAGCGGGAGGTACGGTGTAGTCAAACCATTCCGCCACCGCCTGCCAAGCCTCGGTAAGGTTTTGATGATTGCCGACGACGTAAACAGTCAAATGTCGAATGTCGTGCTCGGCAAATTCATAGAGTTGGATTAACGTACGAAGATTGTCCAGACATTGAGTAGCTTGAGCGTGAGGGTTGCCAATACCGACCAGATTGGCATCGCTATCATGGGGTATTTGACCTGCAACGAATAGCTGATTGCCAACCTGCTGAGCATATTGATAGTTTTCGGTCGGGGCTAGCCCCGCATTGACTTCAAGTTTGTTCATGAGCTAATCCTCGCGATCGCACAGTGAAATGTGATTACTTCTTTTGATTGCTTCTCTTAGGGTTGAGTGCCAAGAACAATAGGCTGAAAATACGCATCATCTAGACGCTGCACATCGATAAAACCGGCGATTTTCATCAGCTCCATTAAATGGTTCGGGCTGATTGCGTAATAGCGCGATCGCATCACATGGGTGTGTGTCTGCCCAGTCTGTCGATCTTCCTCGATAAAATAGAATGCTAAGTCATACTGTGATTCCTCAAAATCCCACACTTGGAACACCAGATACCGTTTGCCGTCTACTTCTCGCACACCATAGGGTTTAACAATGCCTCGACCTCTAGGTTCGCGATCGTAGTCGCGTAGGGAGATTATGCACCCTCCACCGGAGCGAATACAATCTCTAAATGCCCACAACGCCCGAAGAATGTCGTTATCAGTGAGTAAATGCGGGATGGAGTTATCGCAGGAAATCACGACATCAAACTCACTACTATAATGCTGGTGAACCTGCCGCATGTCACACACAGAAAATGAAATCTTGAGCCCGCGTTCTTGAGCGTTTTGCCGAGCCATCTGGATTTCTCCGTTCGACAAATCAGATGCTGTCACCTGATACCCCAAAGCAGCCAATCCTAATGCCTGAGTCCCGATGCCGCAGGAGACATCCAGTATCGTTTTCACGTCGGTTCCCCAGTTTTGGCGCATCAGATTAGAGAGTTGGGAAGATTGCTGGGCGATCGCCGCTTCCCAATCGCTGTAAATCAATGGATAAAAAGCAGCAAGGCGATCGTAAAAATCATTCATAGCAACCTTCATGTAAGACTTTGCATGGTTTCCGAAATCTCACAGATTTTTCATTCGATAATGCGACGGAGCGGCTCTCCCTTACTAAGTGTTGCTGTCGATTAGGTGCAATGCCGTCTGTTGAATGGTCTGAGCAAATAGAGGAACGCCTGCCCCATTAGAAATGGAGTGACTTTGGAGGATGCGATCGCTAAGGCTCAGGTAAACTTATTACCTGTGACGAGGCTATGGTTCTCGGCAGAGGCTAGGGTCATGTCTGGAAGATGTCGCAAGCATTGCATCCCAAGTGGTCTGCGTTTGTAGCGCTTGTACGACAATCGGTAGACCCCTGCCATGGATATATGCCAAACGCTGCTCCTTCATGATTGCAGAATCTGTAGCCGTAGCCAAGAGAATTGGTATAAGGGACGTTAAGCCCAGAGAAATCGCCCAATCCTGAAGCAGCTTGAGGACTTCCTCAGCGTTAGAAATGGACGGGTTGCGGGATAGCAACCCATTTTTCCTGGGACGGCTCAGGATTGCTGGCGGCAGCTACTTCAGAGAGAAAGGCTGAATACACGTCGGGCTGCATGAAGTGGATGTAGTCGGAGGTCATGTCAGCGGTGAGCAGCTCTAGCATGAAGCGGTTTTCAATCCAGAGTTCAATGATGCTCCTACTATCGCGCCGCCGCCCCTGAGACTCCAGGGAAGATAAGGTAACTTACGGGATAACTTATGACAGTTGTCTTGTTTTCCAGAGTAGTTGTCTGCTCAATCGCTTTCCAAATCAAGCTTTTTGGAGATCGAAATTAGCGGCTCATTTGGCGAAATCATTGAGTGTCAGTGTTAAGTTGCTAGCTAACTGACATTATCTTCCCCGGTTTTTCCAATGGACGGAGTCCAGACTGAGGACATCATTGACTTCCCTAGAAGGCACAACGGTTAAATGGTCTGCCCTGGCTTGTTTGCCGAGCGAGGGTAGACTACTCTAAAGCGTTCACATACCAGCATCATTGTTGGTGAGGGTTCTTTGCCGATCGTGGGTAGTACCCGCGAAAAGTATTTCCAATGTTCTTGCCGCCAGGTTTCTAAGGTGCGATCGTCTTCACCTTCATCACAGGCAAACTGAGCATCTACCTGATTAAAGGGTTGAAGAATAACTTCGGTGGTTTCAAAGATGCAGACGGGCTGATTGTTTTCGTCGAGAGTGATGGTTTTGCTGCCTATTGTCGGCAGTTCTTCACCTTCGGCTTCCCACTCGCAGAGGGCAGAACAGGTCGCCGTTTTGGTGCCCGACAGCACTAGTTGAGTCAGCTCTCGAATTAAGGCTGGATTATCACCAAACTGATTCACCTGATAGGGTTTCTCTTGGACTGGGAATTGTGGCGTGTTGGCGGGCAGAGTCGCTTGATACGCTTGCCAGAACTTGGCGATCGCCTCAGCAGATTTCAGCATCTTAATTCATTGTTTCCTAGTTAAATTCTGGACAAAGTTAGCATGAGTTTGGGTTTGCAAGCCCGCTTGCAGACAGCTCAGAACTTGCGCCATGTTACCCGCTAGAAGCGCTGTTTTATCGAGCCACAATCCTGGAAAAACTTGGCTTCTGAAAATGCCATCATCTCCAGCAGTTAGGGATAGGAACTCCCCCTGCTCCAGATAAAACCAATCCAGTCTGCGCTCCAGCACTTGCCACACAATATATTCGCGTACGCCATTGCGACGATAAGCCGTTTTCTTGTCGTATAAGTCGATCGCGGCACTGCTCGCAGCGATTTCAACGATAAGTTCTGGTGCTCCTTCAATGTAATCGTCCTCGCTCAATCGGGACTGCCCCCCGGCAACTTCCTCGATTCGTAAGACGGCATCAGGTTGTGGCTCATTGTCAAAATCTAACCGCACCGTAGGAGCATCGCCGCTAGAAACATGAGGGGTGACCGCAGCGTAGGTAACGAGCCAAGCAACGATCCAACTGTGGGGCTGGCCGTGACTCCGAAAGCGCAGCGCTGCAGGCATGTAGACCACTCCTTCAATGAGTTCTGCCTTCTTCAAATAAGGCATGGATTGGTAGCGACGCTCGAACTCATGGCGACTGAGGCGATCGCCATTTTCTAATGGTGGAATTTGGAGGCCCACTGGAAACGGTTCAAGCATTGTTAGGCATCGTTAGGGGAAATGTTAGGAGGAATAGTTTTACGAGGATTTAGTTCTATCTTATGGCTCGGCAAATCTTATGGTTTGGAAAATCTGAAGAAGATCTAAAGTCATAGGCTTCGGGACGTTTCCAGACGATACGAATACTCAATTTTCGGGCGTTGCACAGCATGGAATGATGCGGAAATGTTCAACCTATGGATTACCTGCTGCAGGGGCATTGCATTGCGATGCCCCTAACAAAATCATTCTTCGAATGTGCAACACCAATCTTCGTGCCATGATTCTATTGGATTCAGGTTAGGGATTTCTTGCAAGCCTTGGCAGCTAATCTGAAAGATTGGGTCTTCGAGCCTGATTTCACGTCTGTCGAGGCAGGCAAGGTTGCTGAATGGTGACTGAAACAAAAGTCCGCAAACGGAGAGTATTCTGACTGAGTCGGGGCTTCATCGGTTGATGAGCGCCCGCCGAGAGGCCGAGCTTCATGATAACGAGGGACGGTGTTTCACCGTGGAGGAGTTGTGCGATGGCCCCCTGGGCCGGTCTTCGACCATCGCACTCAGCTTTCCCTCAAAACCATCACCAAAGTCCTGCACGCCGCTACATCGGTTGATAAGCAAACCCTGGAAGCGTTCTTCTGTGCCTTTAACCTGATCCTGGAACCATCGGACTACTGCTTTCCCAGCGCTGGGGCTCCGACCTCCCAGACCGTAAGCCCCCTTCAGCTCAAGCATCTAGACCCGCCGATTCCCTCCACTGCCATCTCGCCCCACTGGGGCGAAGCTCCTGATGTGTCTGGGTTCTATGGCCGCGACGACGAACTGGCCCAACTCTACCAGTGGAAGTTTTGAGACGGATGGGTCGCATCGACGGGTCATTAAATTGGCTGGCGTTGTTTACAGCCTAGTCATAATCACGACCTAGTAGCGTGACACAGCTAATACCAATTCTCGATTTTAGATTTGCGATCTTGGATTGACGGCCACCAGCCTTGCAAGGGTTCTAGCCTGTTCATTTGTAGCCTTACTTCGAAGAATTGGTCTAAAAGGGTGCAAGAGGGTAAGATTGCTATTAGCGCAGCATAACGCACTGAAACACGTGTCGAAAGTTCCCCATGTGGGGAATTTAGGGGCGATCGCCTCAGTCCTGATATAAACAAAAGTGTCGAGTGACTATCAATCGTTTAATGACTCAGATGCTTTTTATGCTCTTATCAGGTCGTTCTCATTTGAGAATGATGTAATAACCCTATCAGCTCGAAAGATGCTTCGAAAGCATGTGCTTCAGATTAGAGAGGATCAATCATGACACGTGATGGGGTTAAGGTTACTTTATTTCGTTGGGCAGGGGCGTGGGGGCCATTTAAGGTCAAGATTCCGTGTGGAGAGTGCGCGTTAACCAAAGATGTAATCCAAGACACCCTAAACGCAGAGCTGGCAGGCGTCCCGGTTGAATTAGATATTCGCGAGTGGCTAACCGAATGGTGGAAGCCGCTCCTCAAAGGGGGATGGCATGCCCCCATTGTGATTGTTGATGGCAAGGTTATTAGCCAAGGGGTAGCTCTCAACCGAGGTATTTTGACTCAAGCAGTAATTACAGCCTATGCAAAACAGTCTGCGATCAAAGGTAGCCATTTGTTTGGTAAAGCAGGCTGCCCTCACTGCGATCGCGCCAAAGACTATATGCAACGGGCAGGCATTCAATACACCTATCACGATGTCGTTCGCAGCCCGCGGGCGCTCTATGAGATGCTAGCTCGGGCAATGCCGCTGATTGGGCATAAAACCCCTATTACTGTGCCTCAAATTTGGCTAGGGGGTCGGTATATCGGCGGTGCAGACCAGCTTGGTGAGTTTATCCAAAAGCACCATGCGTCGGATGAAATCCCGATTGGGCACACCGCTCCAGGGCGTAATGCTGGTTAAAAAGGTCCCCACTCATGGTAGCGCGCAATGCTGGCGCTGTCTTGTGCGCCTATCAAACATATAACCCCGGCATTGCTGCCGGGGCTGTTTAGATATAAAACATTCAAATCACTTACGCTCGGTTTCTGTATAGAGGGTTCGAATAGATTTCGTACTAGATGCATCCTACGCAATATTCGACGAAGAACTGATAAATCAGGATTAAAAGCTTGATAAAGACTGAAACCGCCGAATTTTCATCAGGATGAATGCTAGGGACTTGTTAAAAATAACCTTATAGTGGTGCGTTGCGGACGCTATCAAACATATAATACCAATTCTTCAAAGTAAGGCTACAAATGAATAGGCTAGAACCCTTGCAAGGCTGGTGGCCGTCAATCCAAGATCGCAAATCTAAAATCGAGAATTGGTATAACCCCGGCATTGCTGCCGGGGCTGATTCGATATAGAGCTTTCATTCAAATTTCAGAAGACGAACGGGCATCTCAAGTAGAAGCGTCCCAATCGGTTCAGAGCAGGGGGCGTCATCATGATTGATCTTGCCGAACTAGCCCAACCTTTCACAGAATCCATTACGCTTACAGCCGTTGTTGACTCTGCTCTGTGTATTGGTGCAGGCGACTCATCAGGCTCCCTATCGGACAAACCAATTCTACGCAACACCGACGGACGACTCGTTATTCCCGCATCTCAACTCAAAGGACGGTTGCGCCACGAGTGCGAAAAGCTGACTCGCGCTCTAGGTCTACCCACCTGCCGTTCACCCGTACCTCAGACCATGTGTCCACAGCGGGTTGGCTTATCCGAAAACTTTAGACTGGACGCCTATCGAATTCGTCTACCCATGAACCAGACGGGCAATCGCACACCAACAAATCCTGAATCACCCGAAGCCTCATCAGACTTCCGGCAGTATCACTGCATCATTTGTCAGATATTTGGCAACCCAACGCTACCGGCTCGGTTATCCTGCGATGACCTGATCTGTGTCGAGTCTGCCGAGACGACTCCAGAGACGTTGCGTCCGGGTGTCACGATTAATCGTCGTCGGGGCACTGCTGAAGACCAAAAGCTTTATTTTTTGGAAACCTCACCTGCTAATGTCTCTCTGCGATTTATAGGCTCCCTTGATCTCGAACCCGCCTGGATTACTGTAGATAGAGAGGGGCAAGAGCGAGATACAACGGATTTTGCTAAGGCTTTGCTGCTTGCAGGTCTACATCACATCCATGCCTTAGGAGGGAGCAAATCGACAGGCTTGGGCTGGCTCCACTGGGAGAATCTGGAAAACCTACAGCCCGCTGATTCAGCAATTTGGGATGCTCTGCTTAGAATCCCAGGCGGAGGTGCAGGATGACATACATTAACCTGACGATTACAGCTGAAGCTCCACTACTCTGTTCAACCCTCAGAATCTCTAGAAAAGCGCGTTGAAAAATTCAATGCTGCACTTAAAGACCGATGGGTAAGATGGGCGCTGTTCGGAGTGTCAACGCTATCTAAATCTACATCTACAGAGAATGAAGGTTCTCAAGAAGATCCCCTCTTTTTCTCTCTTGATCTGACAACCGATGCCATCTTAACGGAGCACTGGCAACGCACGATGGTGATTTCAGAGGCAATGCTGTGCGATCGCCTCATATCACTGGAATCTGGTCTTCAACTTCAACCCAGCCAACTTAAGCTAGAGATGGCCTACAGCAGCTATGACTATCGCTCTGGCTGGAACGCCGCTTGGGGACTGCCCAAGGATGTGGAACTGGTGACTAAAATGGGCGGAGTGTTTCTGTTCAGACTAGAGATTAACAATACTCCGGACAATTTTTCTGGGAGTTGGGAAGAAAGCCGCCCACCGTATAGAGTGCGAAAGTAACTAACGAGTCGCACCGATGGACAGCTTCATTTGGATTTTAACCGGTCTGCTGTTTCCAGCAGACCATTTCACAAACCCCAACGGCAATTTCTGCTGACGCTGCTAACGACCATTTTCGTGGTCTGTGGCAAGGTGACCTACACTAATCTGAGTCGCTATAGCAACGTGTCAGAGCGGACTTACCGTCGTCATTTCGAATAGGGCTTTAGCGTTGAATGTTTGAATCAAGCCCTGATCGAGCAAGTGAGATGCCAAGAGAGCGTTCAAATTGCCGTGGTTGATTGCACCTTTTTGGAGAAGAGTGGACGCCATACCCATGGTCTGGACTGGTTCTACAACGGCAAAACCCAACGGGCTGAGCGAGGTCTAGAACTGTCGGTGGTGGCGATTGTGGATCTCGAGCAAAACACCGCCTATGCGCTCTCGGCCCAACAGACGGAAGCCGGACTGAGTACTCAGAGCGCCACCACGACTGACCAGACCCACAATTGCATTGAGTTCTATCTAGGGCATCTGGCGGACTGCAGCAACTACTTTCCAGACGGACTTCGCTACGTGGTCGCCGATGGCTTTTACAGTAAGTACAAGTGGGTCACTGGGGTGGTGCAATTGGGGTTTCAGGCCATCGGTAAATTGCGCTGTGATGCCAACCTCAAATTTCTCGATGACGGTCCCTACCAGGGACGAGGGGCGCGGCGAAAATATAACGGCAAGGTCAATGTGCAGAACCCTCAGCGGTTTCAGTTTGTGACTCAACTGCAGGAAAGGGTGAGCCTTTACACCGCCGTCGTCTGGTCTGTGAGTCTCAAACGGACGGTGCGATTAGCGTATCTCCTGAAAGAAGATCCAGGCTGAAGAGGCGACGAGCTGAAAGGTGTTTGCAATATGCGCCTAACAAATCGTTGCACTGCCTCAAACGCCGCTGAACTCAGGCATTATACTGTTCAAGCTATTGAGGGGACAGTGTTATTAGATTGTCTGTTTGTAGCCATACGGTAGACTATGGTTCCTAGTAATGAGGATGAAACCGATGGCTCAAGTATTTCAAGATTTGTCCGGACAAGAGTACACAGATTTGGCAGCTTTTCCAGGAACGAGTTAGGTCATGATGGCTGAGCCTGTCCCCCAAGGTTCTATCCATCGACTGAAAATGAAACAAGGAACTGTTATTTCTGCTCATACCCATCCATCTGATGAATATGTCTTCGTCATTTCTGGCAGCATCAAAACGGGCCGTCGAGTTTGCGAAGTAGGATGTTTTTGGAGTACACCTCAAGGAACGCGACAGGGTCCGCATGAGGCGTTGACGGATGTTGAGTTAATCACAATTAGGCTCGGTTCAATGGGAGAATTTGAGGGTATGTAAAATATGTCACATAGAGCCAATGAGTCATTGTGAGATACAAGATTATTTTTTCACCCGAAGCTGAAGAAGATATCGTTGCCCTCAAAGCTAGCGATCGCGCAAAAGCTTTGGATGCAATTGAGACATTTCTGAGATACGAACCAGAAAAAACGAGTAAGAGTCGGATCAAGCGCCTTCGAGAGATGCAAAGACCAAAATATCGGTTACGGATTGATGACCTGAGAGCTTTCTATGATGTGAGTTACACTGATGAAGGAGATGGCACAGTAGAAGTCCTTCGGATTCGAGAGAAATCGGAGGCAATGAGGTGGTTAGCCGAGTTTGGCAGGAGAGAAGAATGAAGCACGTCCCGCTTGATGAAATCAAAAACGACCTGTCAGGTTATTTGCAAGTTGCCGAGAGGGAAAGTGTAATCATTACTCGTGACGGGCAACCTGTAGGAATTTTGATTGGGTTAGAGGATGCGGAAGATTGGTGGGAAGAACTGATGTTGCGTGATCCGCGTTTTGAAGTAGAAATTGCTCAAGCCCGTCAAAGCTTGAAAGAAGGAAAGGGCATCAGCATTGAAGAAATGAAGGCGAAATACGCAGTATAACGGTTCCAATCACCGGACACAAATATTCTTTACAACTTACCGGTCACTTGACTTCGTTCCGGTGCATTGGATTTGTTATGTGGCATTTTCCGGTGGTACAGATACCTCTCCGTAAACTGCAAAGCCATCGCCTTTTGCCGCCGCCCACACCTGATTGCCAAAATCAAAATGCCACCACTCAAATTCATCAAAACGGAAATCCTCAGCAGTCATAGCTTCCCTAAGTAGCCGGCGGTTCTCACGAATCTTAAGGTCACGTCCGTCCTCCTCAAAATACAATGAGGCTGCCTCCGGTCCAAAATAGTCAAAGCAAGTTCCCATATCAAGTTCACTACCGTTTTGGTCTACCACTGTCAGATCTACTGCACCACCTGTCGTATGCGGAGGAATGATATCGAGGGAAGGTGCAGCAACAAATATAGTCATTTCTTTATCCAAGTCAGACTCGTCCCATTGCGGATGTTCAACAGCAAGCTGATTTCGGTAGTACTGACATCTTGCAGTATCTCAAGAAAGTCTCATGCTGCGACAGGGCAGCGAGTCACGCTCACAACCATGCCGAGTTCCGCTAAGACCGGCTGAATGTCGTGCAACTGTTGTAGGCAGCAACTCAAGACTTCTTGGGGGAATAACCGCTGACGAGCTTGATGAGCGGCGTGTTGCCAATCGAGGGTCGTCTGCTCGGAGGCCAAGAACTGGTCGTGAGTCAACAGATAGCTGAGGACGGCGAACAGCCACCAGCGATACATGCCTAATCGAGTCCCTTGCCCGAAGGCGTCCCAACCGAATTGATGCTTGAGAACCTTGAAACAGGCTTCAATGGCCCATCGACGTTTGCCCAAGCGCACCAGATAGGCTCCGCTCAAGGCTTCTGTGGCCACTACAAAATGCTGCCGACGAATGCCGGTGTCCTCGTGTGTGCGCCAGAACCAGGAGAGGGTGAGCGGGCGATCGAGGGTGTTGAGCCGAACTTGATGGCCTCGCTGGGCCCTGAGCGGGTGACAAGCGAGTTCAAGGCCATATTAGGCAAAGCTTTGAGAGAATAGCAAGGACAAAAAAATAGGGAGTCTTGAGCGACTCCCCGAACTCAATATGTTTCCTGCATTTTACCAAACCACCCTCCAAGCTCATCTGAGCGACCCGCAGTATTTAACCTTGCAACTCTTGTTATGTTTGCTACAGGTTCATCGTCAGGTCAAAGTGTCGGTCTTAGCCAGTGTCTTTCCTCAACCGATTCAATACGGCAGTCGAAAACGGAACTTACAGCGGTTTTTAGTCTTGCCTCAGTTGAGCATCAAACTGCTGTGGTTTCCGCTAATCAAATACTGGATTCGGCAAGAGCAAACCGGACGGGGATTGAATCGAGCGCATCGACGACGACTCAAAAAACTCAAGCATCAAAAATACGGGTATTGGATTGTGGCGATCGACCGTACCCAGTGGAAGGGACGCAATGTCTTCATGGTTAGTTTGGTCTGGGGCACCCATGCCCTGCCGGTGTATTGGGAGG